>NZ_VFVY01000006.1 GCF_006442315.1 Mesorhizobium sp. B2-3-4
GATCTACACCCGCCAGGAGCGCAACGGCATCCTGCTCGGCACCTATGAAAAGGCTTGCAAGCCGTGGTCGCCGGTCAACACGCCCTGGGATTTCGGCCACGAACTGCTGCCGCCGGATCTCGACCGCATCGCGCCGTCGCTCGAGATCGGCTTCAAGCATTTCCCCGGCATCGAGAAGGCCGGCATCAAGCAGATCATCAACGGTCCCTTCACCTTCGCGCTCGACGGCAACCCGCTGGTCGGCCCGGTGCAGGGCCTGACCAATTTCTGGTGCGCCTGCGCCGTCATGGCCGGCTTCAGCCAGGGCGGCGGCGTTGGCCTGGCGCTGTCCAACTGGATGGTGCACGGCGATCCGGGCTTCGACGTCTGGGGCATGGATGTCGCCCGCTTCGGCGAGTGGGCCGGCCTGCGCTACACCAATGCAAAGGTGCGCGAGAACTATTCGCGCCGCTTCTCGATCCGCTTCCCGAACGAGGAACTGCCGGCCGCACGCCCGGCGCAGACGACGCCGCTCTACGACACGATGCTGGCCAACAATGCCGTGATGGGCGACAGCTGGGGTCTGGAAACCCCGCTTTGGTTCGCGCCGAAGGGCAAGGAACCCAAGGACATCGTCTCCTTCCACCGCTCCAACGACTTCGGGCCGATCGGCGAGGAAGTGCGCGCCACGCGTGAGCGCGTCGGTGTCACCGAGATCGCCAACTTCGCCAAATACGAGGTGACCGGACCGGCCGCCGAGGATTTCCTCAACCGTCTGATGACCAACCGCATGCCCAAGACCGGCCGCATCGTGCTGACGCCGATGGTCAACGAATTCGGCAAGCTGATCGGCGACTTCACCATCGCCAAGGCGGCTGAAGACCGCTTCATGATCTGGGGTTCTTCCGCCGCGCAGAAATACCATATGCGCTGGTTCGAGAAGCACCTTCCGAAAGACGGTTCGGTGCGCATCCATCGTTTCGACCAGACACTTGTCGGCCTGTCGATCGCCGGACCCAAGTCGCGTGACCTCTTGCAGAAACTGGTCGATGTCGATGTTTCGACCAAGGCCTTCCGCTTCATGGATTTCCGCGAAATGGCCGTCGGCGGCGCGCCCTGCCTGGTCAACCGCATCACCTATACCGGCGATCTCGGCTACGAAATCTGGATGGCGCCGGCCTATCAGCGCCTGGTCTACAAGGCGATCAAGGACGCCGGCGAGGAGTTCGGCATCGTCGATTTCGGCATGCGCGCGCTGTTGTCGATGCGCCTGGAAAAGAACTTCCCGACCTGGTTCCGCGAACTCAGGCCGATCTACGGGCCGTTCGAAGGGTCGATGGATCGCTTCATCAAACTGGAGAAGAACGACTTCATCGGCCGTGAGGCTTCGGCGAAAGAACACGCGCAAGGTCCAAAACTGCGCCGCGTCTCCTTCATCGTCGATGCCGCCGATGCCGACGTGATGGGCGACGAGCCGATCTGGGCCAAGGTCAGCAAGGACTACGGCACAGTGGAAAAGCCGCATGGCTACGGCGCGCCGCGTTTCGACGACAAGGGCAAGGAAGTGCGCGGCTCCAAGGCCGCCGAGGGCGCGTCGGCCGTGCGCGGCATCGTCGATGGCGAATGGCGCGTGGTCGGCTGGGTGACCTCGGGCGGTTATGCCCACTATGTCCAGAAGTCGATGGCGCAGGGCTATGTTCCGGCAGCACTTGCCGAGGACGAGAGCGCCGGCCTGTTCGAGATCGAAATCCTCGGCCATCGCCGTCCGGCCCGCATCAATGTCGAGGCGCCGTTCGACCCGAGCGGCGACAAGATGCGGACCTGAGGTCCGGTCATGGACAGCGAGGCGTCAAAGGGCGGCTTCGGACGGCATCGCAAGATCATGCCGTTCGAGCCAGGCTCGATCGAGGGCCTGCGCGAAGCCTCGCGCGAAAAAGCGGCCTCGCTGAACCAGCATGTGCTGGGCTATGGCGCGCAGGCTGAAAGCGAATGGGTTGCGGCGGGGATTGCCGCGCCCGACTTGGGCGCAATGCGCCAATATCGGCTGCAGCGCATCCGTGCCGAGCTGAAGCGGCGAGGCTATGCCGGTGCCCTGCTCTACGACCCCGTCAACATCCGCTACGCGACCGACTCGACCAACATGCAGCTCTGGGTGGCGCACAACCCGACGCGGCACTGTTTCGTCGCCACGGATGGGCCGGTGGTGCTGTTCGACTATTTCTCCTGCGAGCACCTGTCCGACCATTCCGGCGTCGTCGACGAGGTGCGCCCCGCCATATCGTGGATGTATCTCTATGGCGGCGAACTCACGGAGCAGAAAGTTCGGCGCTGGGCGGCGGGCATCGCCGATCTGGTGAGACACCATGGCGGCGGCAACAACCGGATAGCGGTCGACCACATCAACCCGGAAGGTGTCGAGGAACTCGCCCGTCTGGGCATTGCCGTCGGCAATGGCGAAGCGGTGATGGAAAATGCCCGGCTGATCAAGTCGCCGGACGAAATCCTCGCAATGCGCCGTGCCATCGTCGCCTGCGAGGCGGCGATGGGCGAGATGGAGCAGACGCTGAAGCCGGGCATTTCCGAGAACGAATTGTGGGCCGAACTCCATCGCGGCAACATCGCGCGCGGCGGCGAGTGGATCGAGACGCGGCTGCTGGCATCGGGACCGCGCACCAATCCCTGGTTCCAGGAATGCTCGTCGCGCATCATCGAGGCCGGCGACCTCGTGGCCTTCGACACCGACCTGATCGGCCCCTACGGCTTCTGCGCCGACCTGTCGCGGACCTGGTTATGCGGCGATACAAAGCCGACTAACGAACAGCGCGACCTGTTCCGCATCGCCGCCGATCAGATCGAACACAACACGGCACTGATGCGGCCGGGTATTTCGTTTCGCGACCTCGTAGAGCGTTCAGCGGTGCCGCCGGGAGACTGTTTCCCGACCCGCTACGGCGTGCTTTACCACGGCGTTGGGCTGGCCGACGAATACCCAACCCTGCCGCATGCCAGCGACTGGACGTCAGATACGCCCGACGGCGTGCTGGAACCAGGCATGGTGCTGTGTGTGGAGAGCTATATCGGCCGGCTTGGCGGCCGCGAAGGCGTCAAGATCGAGGAACAGATCCTGATCACTTCAGACGGCAACCAGCAGCTTTCAACCTACCCGTTGGACCGGCGGCTGCTCGGCTAACCCGGCAAGGGCCTCACGCATTGCCCGGATCGTCTTTTCCGGCGTCGTCCTTGCGGTAATGTAAGGCAGGCCCTTGCGCCGTGCTGTCCAGCCCACGATCACGACCTTGCCCGCGGCCGGCTCGAAACGCTGTGCTAGCGCCCAGCTTTCGCAGTCGATCGCCGCGACATCCGCCCGGCCTTCGGCGACGGCGACGATCGAGCCACGATGGCCGCCGCTTTCGCCGCGCGATGAAAATATGTCGAGGCTTTCGCCGGCCGCTTCCAGGTCCCGCGTCAGAGCGATGATGCCCGACATGGAATCGAGGCTGTTGAAGGTGAAGCGTCTGTCCCGGATGAGATCGAGCGGCAGCAAGGCCTTGCCGTCGGCGGGCGAGCGAACTTCGGGCCCCTCACCGGCCCGCATCACCAGCGCGCTGGAATAGAGCTCGCCCTGTCCGCCTTCATAGGCGTCGTAGCTTGGCTGGCCGATCACTTGCACGTGCTTCGAAAGCCCGAGTTCCATCGGCCCCCAGCAAGTCTGCGCGAACAGCAGCGCCGGGTGCAGCCAGAGTCTGTGGAAATCGAGTTCGTCGGGCGGCAGCGTCGCGGGATCGGGCGCGATCAGCGTACCGGCGGCGTCATGGATGCCACCCGGCACCGCAGGCAGGTCGCCATTGCGCCGCACGATGGCTTCAGGTGCATCGATGCCCTTGCGACGAAAGGCATCGCGCAACGAGGTCCATTGGGCATCGACCTCGCCTCGAACTTCGGGCCAGTCATACATCGGCAACGCCGCAATCAGTTCGCTCATGCCGATATCAAACCACCATGCCTGGAGAAAGGATCGCAAGAACGCGGCGCCCAATCAGAATTGGCCGACACGGCTATCCAAGCGATCGACGGATACTATTCCTTCGGCGGTTCGGCCGGGACGGGCACCGTGCCGAGCCCATTGATGTTGCGCGCCCGCACACGTGGCTTGAATGCCCTGCCCGGCTCGGGCGCGCGCCGCAGCACCGGATGCACGATCGGCTCCTTGGCCTTGAAGGCATAGGACTTCAACAGCGCGAAATAGTTCGGATAGGCATAGCCGTTGTTCATCCGCAGCCATTCCTCGCGCCGGTCGCGAAACAGCTTCGGCAGCCGGTACCAGGCGATGGTCGGGCTCTTGTGATGGACAAAGTGCAGATTGTTGTTGAGGAACAGGAACGACAGCGGCGAGCGTTCGACGATCACCGTGCGTCCCTCGGGATGCTCGGACCACTGATGTTCGGCATAGGTGCGGATCGAGATCAGGGACTGGCCGAGCCAGACCGGCACCAGCACATAAAGCCACAGCGGAATACCGAAGCCGAATTGGACTGCAGGCAGCACGATCGCAAGGCCTATGGCATGCAGCAGCCAGGCCTTGCGGATAGGCTTGTCGCCGGCAATCACATGCTTGGCGTCGTCGATGAAGAAGCCGATGCAGGACAACCACGGGCCGAGTACCAGCCGGCCAACCATGGTGTTGTTGACCTTGAGCAGGAACTTCATCCACGACGGCATTTCTTCATGCATCCAGAGCGCCTGATAATAGCTCTCGGGATCGTCCAGCGGATCGGTCAGCCGCTCGTCGGCATGGTGGCGCAGATGGATGGTCTTGAAGCGGCGGAACGGCCAGGCAAGACCGATCGGCAGGAAGACAAAGGCTTCGTTGACGAGGGCGTTGCGGGTCGGGTGACCGTGCAGCACCTCATGCATGATGGAAGATTGCAGCGCCAGCGTGAGCGCCATGACGAACAGTGCTGTCATGGGATAGGATGGCCAGACGAAGAAGCCGGCGACGAACCAGACACCGTAGCAGAAGAAAGCGAGGACCACGGTCGGCCATTCGATGGCCGGTCTGCTGCTTCGACGGATGCTCTTGCCAGGTATGCTTGCCATGCTATCGACCACTGTCCCTCAGTCGCCGGAACCCCAACTGGTTCCTGACAGCATAGTGTCAGGAGAAGCGATTCCACTCAACGCGACAAAGTGCACAAAATGTTGCGATTGCGCATTTCTGACTGCATATGTTGCACATTGTAAACAATCTTAGGGATTCATTTACGCCTGTGAAGCCTGTTGCAGGGACATCGGCGCAAATTTTTCCTCCGGAATATGGGAGCAAGGCCATGGACAAGCGCGATCTGTCGACGATCTTTCGGGAGCGTCTGAAGCTCCTCCTGACACGGTCGGATCTCAACCAGTCTGCATTCGCGTCAGCGGTCGGCATCGACCGTTCCGCACTGTCGCAGCTCATGTCGGGCGCCTCGACGCGGCTGCCTCGGGCCGAAACGCTGCTCAACATCGCCGCCGAGTTCAAGGTGTCGCTGGACTGGCTGCTCGGCCTCAGCCAGGACGAAGGTGTCACCGGTGAAATCCGCGAAAGCCTCGAGATCGAGGAAGCGCCCGACGGTTTCGATCGCACGCTGCTCGCCAAATGGTTCGCCGAGGCCGCCGGCACCAAGATCCGCTATGTCCCGGCCGGCATTCCCGATCTTCTGCGCACCCGCGCGCTCGTCGACTACGAGGCCAACATCACCAACAGGAGCCGTCTCGCCCAGGCCAGCGAGACCCAATACCGCATCGAGTACAACCGGCGGCCGGAAACCGACATGGAAGTCTGCATGCCGCGCCACACGCTGGAGATCTTCGCTCGCGGCCTCGGTGTCTGGGACCGTTTCCCGGCAGCCGACCGCCAGCAGCAACTTGCCCATATGGCGACGCTGCTCGACGATCTCTATCCGACCTTCCGCTTGTTCCTCTATGACGGCCGCATGCGCTATTCCATCCCGCTGACGATCTTCGGCCCCTATCGCGCGGCGATCTATGTCGGCGACATGTATGTGGTGCTGAACGCCACCCAGCCGGTCCAGGCCCTGACCCAGCATTTCGACAATCTGATCCGGGCCGCCGACATCAATCCGCACGAGGCGGCAAGCTTTGCGCGCAATCTGGCCGGCATGTCGTTCCCATCAGGCCCTGTCTGAGCGGCGGCAATCATGTCAGGCCAGCCCTGCCTGGCCGCCCGTCCAGCCGGCCCCGAGCCAACTCGCCTATCAGGGATAGCCCATGCAAGATCAGCGCCGCATCGTCGTTCCTCCTCAGTCGGGCCGCCCGTTTCGTATCAGGCGCGGCGACCTCATTCGCATCATCGACCCCAAGGGACAGCAGGTCGCGGACCTCTGGGCTTTCGCCACCGGCGAGAAACTCGACTGGTTGAGCACATCGCAGACGCGCGACATCACGGAGCGGCTTTTTCCCGGCATCGGCGACTATTTCTACAGCGCTGCCGCCAAGCCGATGCTGACGCTGGTCGAGAACGCATCGCCCGGCCCGCACGACATGCTCTACCCCGCCTGTGACAGCGCGCTTTACGAGCGAGCCGGCTTTCCCAATCATCCCAATTGCCGGGACAATCTGATGCAGTCGCTTGCCGCGGAGGGCATATCGCTGCCTTTCGCGCCCGACCCTGTCGACCTCTTTCAGAATTCCCTGCCGCAGCCAGATGGCAGGCTGGTGGTCGAGGCCTCGATCAACCCGCCCGGCGGCTCGGTGACGTTGCGCGCCGAACAGGACCTGCTGCTGGTCGTCACCGCCTGCTCGGTCGATTACTACCCGACCAATGGCGGAGTGTGCACAGAGATCGAGGTAGAGATCACGTCCGCGTCGTAGAGTGAACTTCAATCCGCCGGCGGAGTCGTGGCAATCATTGACTGGACATAAAGACTTCTTTATATCCTTATTCGAATTCTAGACATGAAAGCCAATCCGATGACGACGACCAATCCGATCGATGCCCTGCTTGCCGAAAAGGGTGTGCTCTTGGCCGACGGCGCCACGGGCACCAATTTGTTCGCCATGGGCCTGGAGGCCGGCGAGGCGCCGGAGCTGTTGAACGAAACCGCGCCCGACACCATCACCAGCCTGCACCAGAATTTCGTCGACGCCGGCGCCGACATCATCCTGACCAATTCCTTCGGCGGCACTCGCCATCGGCTGAAGCTCCACCATGCGCAGGACCGCGTGCACGCGCTGAACAAGCGCGCCGCCGAGATCGCCCGCGCCGTTGCCGACAAAGCGGGCCGCAAGGTGATCGTTGCCGGTTCGGTCGGCCCGACCGGCGAATTGCTGGTGCCGCTTGGCGCCATGACCTATGACGAGGCGGTCGACGCCTTCGCCGAGCAGATCGAGGGCCTGAAGGAAGGCGGCGCCGAAGTCGCCTGGATCGAGACCATGTCGGCGCCCGACGAGATCCGCGCCGCCGCCGAGGCCGCCATCCGCGTCGGCCTGCCCTACACCTATACCGGCTCCTTCGACACCGCCGGCCGCACCATGATGGGCCTGCTGCCGAAGGATATCCACGGCGTCGCCGACGGCCTGTCGCAGGCGCCGCTCGGCGTCGGCGCCAATTGCGGCGTTGGTGCCTCCGACATCCTGGCCTCGCTGCTCGACATGACGCAGGCGAAGCCGGAGGCAACCGTCATCGTCAAGGGCAATTGCGGCATCCCCGAATTCCGTGGCACCGAAATCCATTATTCCGGAACGCCCGAACTGATGGCCGACTATGTGCGCTTGGCTGTCGATGCCGGCGCGAAAATCGTCGGCGGCTGCTGCGGCACCTCGTTCCAGCATCTGGCCGCCATGCGCAAGGCGCTCGACGCCCACACCAGGGCGGATCGCCCGACGGTCGAGAAAATCGTCGAGCGCATCGGCCCGATGCGCAACAAGGTGGCGACGGCAAACACCGCCGAGACCAGCGAAGCGCGCCGCGAGCGTCGCCGCGGCCGGGCTTGAAGCCACCCTTCAATCCGTGGTGAGCAACCAAGACCGCGAGCAGCCGCCTTTATTGCTGACCATTTTCCCGACACCAACGGTATGTAGCCCGTCATCTCGTGAGAGATGGCGGGGTTTTTCTTTGTTGCTCAGAACTTCAGGCTGAAGTCTGCCTTTGCGCCGTTGTCGCTGGCGCCATTGGCGAACTGGCCGGTGTAAGAGAGACCAAGTGTGGTGTTCTGGCTCATCGCGAAGTCCAGGCCAGCCTCGATGATTGCGGCGTTTCTTGCAATCGGCGCACCGGCTACCGCGAAGGCATCGCCGTCGGTAAACGCAACTGTGCTGGTCGGCACGGTGTCGCCAAAAGCATGCTTCCAGCCGAGCATACCGCGCGCCGTGACGTTCGTGGCGCCAACCGTGAAGCCAGTCGATGCTCTGATGCCAAGCGTGGTGAAAGTGGCATCGGTGCTCTGACTGGCACTGGTCAAGGCGGCAGCCCCGCCCTTTTCAGCAAAACTGTCGGTGTGCAGATTGACATAAGCGAGGTTGGCGAAAGGCTCAAACGAGGCACCTGCCGTGTCGATCCGGTAGCCGAGTTCGCCAAAAGTCTGGAAAGTGCCGGCATCGTAATCGGCGCTCAGCCTATCGGCAAAGCCCTGAAAGGCAACCGAGCGCTTAGTCGAAATGTCGTGCCACGTATAGGCAAGACCCGAGCGAAAGCCAAGAGCCCCCCACTGCCTGCCACCGTAGAGGCCGAGATGATAATTGTCGCTTTCACCAGAGGATGCACTGCCATCGGCATCGAACTTGGTGTGGCTGTAACCTGTCATTACACCCAGGCGCACGTTTTCGGTGACGAAACCATCGGCTCCGGTGAGGAAACCTCCGGTGGAGCGATCAAGGCCGGCGGCATTGCCGTCGCCAGCCACGCTGCCCCACGAGCCAAAGGCCGAACCCCATGCCGCGAAGCGCTCTGTATTGGCAGGAGCAAGCGCGTCGCCGATGGCCGCGGTCGCCGCGTTAGGATCGCTATCGCCATAGGCCAGTACGGGCATAGCCGTTGCCCCGACACCACTGAAGGCAGCGCGCAGACGATCATTGATCGCGTCCTCGACAAAGTGGCTGTCCCCAATCAGCACCGTCTTGGCCGAGGCATGGATTTCGCCGGAGAGCTGGTCGAAGGCGTTGCGTGCGGCTTTTGGATCGAGCATCAGCAAAGAGTTGTACAAGGCCAGTTGGGGCCCGCTCTGCTGCAGGCCGTCAAGCGCGTCGGCCGTGGCGTGCTGGTTGCGGGTAAACGCAACGTCGCCGAACTTCTTCAGGCTGACCTGAAGATCGACACTATCGCTGCCTTGGTCGAGAGCGAAGTTCAAGAAAGCCGATTGCGAGACGATCCCGTCAAATTGCCCCGTCACCCCACTGGCAGCATCGAGAATACGATAGGTGTGACCGACTTGGTAGCTTGTTTCGGGATCGAGCGTCGCCACCGCCACCTTGGCGCCGGTCACCGTAGCGGTACCGGATACGTCGAGGCGGTCGCCGCCACCATTGGCGGCTATCTCGACCATGTAGGTCGAACCGGACGACAGCAACAGATCGCCTGCCACGCTGAGCGTACCGACGGAATTGCCCGGCGCGATCGTGCCGCCGCTGTCGATCACTGTTGTGCCGACCGTGCCAGAGCCCCCGAGAGTTCCGCCCGAAGCAACCGTAACGGCGCTTGTAAGGCTTGCATTCGCGTGAGCATCGTCACCCACGACCAGCCTGCCGCTGCTAACCGTTGTCGCACCCGCATAGCTATTGATGCCATTCAGGATCGTCGTGTTAGGGCCGATAAAATCGAGACCGCCCGTTCCAGAAAAACCACCGCTGAATGCCTGGGTACCGTTGGTATTGTCAATGGTGCCGCCCGCTGCATTCACGACGAAGGGCTGGGCGAAGGTCAAACTCGTCGTTGGCTTCAGCGTGCCACCATCGAACACCCCAGTGCTCTGGTTCAAAGCGAAATCGGTCTCTACGAAAAATGGGCGCGAGACGTCGATCGTCAGCCCGACAAAGTCGAAATTGATGACGCTCTGCAGCTGTGGCACAGTCATGCCGGTGAAGAAATTAAACGCGAGCGAATCCGCGGATATCGGCTGGCCATTGTTCGTAAGGAGGTTGGCTAGCTGGGCGCCCAGCGCAATTTCAGGGGCCGTGTTGGCAGGATCGTAGGCGGTGCTGGCGGTCAGAATATTGAACAGCACCAGGGTTTGGGTCTGGCCGGGCGCAACCGTGACTGCATATTGCCATTCGGGAAGATCGCTACCGTCGGCGTGCACCATCTGGGAGCCCAAGGCGTAAGCATTGTTGCCAATCACATGGGTGATAACGGGGTCATTCTGGCCTACCCCAAGGGACGTGAGCCAGAGATTCCCGGTCGTTGCCAGATTATTGCCTGAGCTCGACCCCACCCAACGGGTGCCGGCGTCCGAGCCCAAATTGTTGAAATAGGAAATCGAACCCGAAATAGGCGCATTGGTGTTGTTGGTGATCGTGTCGGTCCAGCGCGCGGCGTTGTAGGCGCCGGCATTGGCGAAGGCGGTGGTTATGGTGGTGGGCGCTGGACCAGGCCCGGGCCCGTTCGTCACATCGACCTGGCGGTTGACGCTCAATCCGCCGTAGTTGGTGACGATATTTCCGCCCTGACGAAATCCGACTTCGCCATATCCGTCATAGGCGTCGTTGGAGCGAGGCCCGGTGATGACGCCGCCATTGACGCCAACATTGCCCGCATTAACCAGGGCCTCTTTCATCGCCCCGGCGCCGGAACTGGTTGTAATGAAGGGAGGGCCACCCGGAACCGGCGTATCGTGGGGACCCTGGCCTTGCCCCGTGTAAGACGAACAGCAGCCGACCGTCGCGCCGTTGACATAGAAATTGAAGAGTTGCTCCTCGGCCCGACTCGGCGCAGTGAACAAGGCAAGTGTCACCAGCGACGCACCGCCAAGGAGCGACGCGCGCCATAGAATGGCCCGCTCAATCACCATGCCCACCCAGACCCCCTGCAATCAAATATTCAAATCAGCGGCAACACTAGTCACGAATAGGTAGCGGCGCTGTAGCATTCGGGATACATAGACGCACAATTCGACTATTCAGTTGATGGTATTTTTGGGTTGTTCAGGTTCGGAATGGCGAGCGCGAAGAAACGAGCGAAATCGCGTCAAGCTGCACTGGAACCAGCGACACTCGCCAAATTTCTTGAACAGGCGACCCAGTTGCATGGTGAGGGCCGTTTCGACGAGGCGGCACGGCTCTATTTGCATGTCGAGAAATGCAATCCCGAAGCGCTGGCGGCGTCCTATTTCCTCGCGCTGATCGATATCGAAACCGGTTGGCTTGATCGGGCGCTGGAGCGTCTTCGCCTCGTCACGCGCCAGGATCCGTCCTCGTTTGATGCGGTATTTGCACTCGGCCATACGTTCGGCGAGCTCGGCCAGTGGCCACAAGCCGTCAATGCCTATCAGCGCGCCCGGACTATCAAACCGCAAAGCACGACCGCGCGGTTCGCGCTGGCGCGCGCGCTTGAAGTCGTCGGGCAACTCGACGACGCGATTGCACTGTTTCGCGACCTCGCCAACTTCGCGCCGGTGCGTTTGAACGCTTTGATGAGCGCCGCCCAATTGAAACCGTCCGAAATCACGTCCGCGGAAAGTGAGGAGATGGCTGCGGTGGCGCGAGACACCAGCACCCCAGTGGCAGGACGGATCGGACTGTTGTTCGCATTGGCCGGCGTGCTCGAAACCTCGAGCCGCTACGAAGGTGCCTTCGCAACCTACCTCGAAGCCAATCGTCTGCGTCGCGAACGCCTGATCGAAGACGCCGGGCACCCCCCCGAACTCGTGATCGCTTCGCCCGGCTCACGCCCGAAATTCAATACCCCACAACAGGCGGCCGCCCAACATGCGCAGATGATTGCGCGGGCAAAGCAAATCTTTACCCCGGACCTCATCGCACGCTATTCCGGCAAAGGTCACGACAGTCCTGCGCCAATTTTTATTCTCGGCATGCCGCGTTCGGGGTCGACGCTGCTCGAACAGATTCTATCGAGCCACGGCAAGGTGGAAGGATTGGGCGAGGGAGTGGCGCTGTGGCGAACCATCAGCGGTCGGTTTCCACTTGTCGCCGAGGCCGGAGCAGAAGATGATCCGGAGTTCTTTCGCAAGCTTGCCGAGGACTATCTGGCGCGGCAACGGGCGTTCGGCTGGCGCAAGGCGCCATTCGTCGTCGACAAGATGCTCGGGAACTACATGTCCATTGGCATGATCCACTTGATGTTCCCCAAAGCGACCATTCTGCACAGCGTGCGCGATCCCGTGGACACCTGTCTCGCCTGCTTTCGCCAACTGTTCCGGACTGGAAACGAGACGACTTACGATCTCAGTGATATCGGCGAGCACTATGTCCGCTATCGCGAGATGATGGCACATTGGGAGACCGTCCTGCCGGGCCGCTTCGTCAATGTCGTCCACGAACAGCTCATAACCGACCCGGATTCGAAAATCCGCTGGCTGGTTGAAGACGCCTGCAAACTCAAATGGGACGAGAACTGTATACGGTTTCACCAGACCAAGCGCGCGGTTCGCACCGCCAGTATCGCGCAGGTCCGCCAACCGATTTTCAACACATCACTACAGCGCTGGCGGAAATATGCCAGCCATCTGGGACCGCTGATGGAAGCGCTTGGTCCCTACGCGCCTCGCTAAAACGGTGTCGAGCGAAGTGGCTGTCCAGCTTGCTGCCCATGGCGGCGCGACCGGGCCTAAGGATTTTTGATTATTCGCTGTTGTCGGCGTAGCTCGACTGCGCCGACTTGAAGTCGACGACGTTGTCGCCGCGCATCGTCATCAGTGCGCCCGAGGCGCCTGGATCCGTTATCTGTTCCAGCATGGCGCGGAAGCGGTCGTTGGTCAGCGCCGACATGGCGGTGTGGCGCGCCTGCGCGACATCGTCGCTGATGCGCCTGGATTCGGCTGACGGGGCTGATGAAACCGGCAAGGTGTCCCGTGCCGGCGGTATCGAGTTGGCGATAGTCCTGATCTGCAATTCCGGGCTCCCTCAAGCCTTAGACCCTTTCGGTTTAACAAGAGGGAGTTGCGATCGGGTACTGGAAATGCCCTGCAATTTAACGATCCCTGCAGATCGCTACAAAACTGAGATGTCGCCGTCGTTGGAGTGGTTAAATCAATGGCGGAAAAAGCTTCAGCAGGAACTCATTGAACCAAGCGGCTTGCGCCGCATCGTGCAGAACCACAAGGCGATCCTGCTCCTCGCGCGTCTGCGCGCCTGGCTTGTCGTAGTTCGCGCCGGGACGGTTCTGCACGCGCCTGAACCCGATCGGTGTTACTTCGGCATGGAACTGAAGGCCGTACACCTTGTCGCCTATACGGAACGCCTGATTGGGAAAAAGGTCGCTCGAGGCGAGACGCTGGGCGCCTTCCGGCAGTTCGAAACCATGCCAGTGTGACTGCGTCACATGGATCGGCGCAGGCAAAAAATCCTCAGCTCCCTCAGTTGGATAAAGTGGATAATAGCCAAACTCATGCACCCCGCTTGCCGGCGGACCAACATGCGCACCGTGAAGCCAGGCAATTTGCTGAGCGCCCTGGCAAATACCGAGCAACGGGATGCCGGCATTCATGCAAAAGTCGATAAACCGGTATTCTTCCAGCAAAAACGGATGCGGCGCCGTGTCGTAGACATTGTACATGCCGCCATAAATCACGCCGCCTGCGACAGTATCGTCAGCATCGAGCGACTCCCCGGCAAAGGCTCGACGCAAAACCGGCTCAGAGCCGTTCTGCTGGAGATAGACGAACACACGATCGTCGGCAGGTTCGTCGCTGTGCCGCACCAGAACAATACGCTTCTTCATGGTTTCCATGGCCTGCCTTTTCCCGCGCCAGAATGGGTGGCGCAAGGTACCTGCGCAACGAAAAAAGGCCGGCAAGGGAAAGATCCCTCGCCGGCCTGCCTCACCCGCCCGTAGCCGGTCTCCCGTATCAGAACGACCCCCGTCTGAAAGAAACCGGCTGTATTGCCACTACCGGTTACCGCCCAGCGCCGAGGCAAGGCGCACAAGCGAAAGGAACTCGGACCTGTACCCAAACGGGTCGGCTCCTCGGGCGGCGGTGGCAATCTCCATGATCTTGTCGTAACCGAACTTCGCGGTCGCATCCTCGTCGCGCAGCTTCTGGCCAAAGGCCGCGACCGCGACGGAAAAGCGCTGGTCGGTGCTGGCCTGGTCGAAGGACTGAACCTCGTTGGCCGAGGTCACCGGCGTGGTGATCAGCTTCGAGACGTCCTCGTTCGGCAGCTTGTAGCGGATCTTGACGAAGGCATATTCGTCCGCATTGGCGACCCCGCCATTGTTGACCGTCGCCTGGCCGTAGCGCAACGGGTCGATCTGCTCGCCGCCGCTGCCCTTGGGCGTGATCTCGTAGATCGCGGCGACCGAATGGCCCGAGCCGATATCGCCGGCATCTACGCGGTCATTGTTGAAGTCCTCACGGTTCAGCGCCCGTGTCTCGTAGCCGATGAGGCGGTATTCCGAGACCTTGTTCGGATTGAACTCGACCTGGATCTTGACGTCCTTGGCGATGGTGAACAGCGTCGAGGAGGCGTCCTCCACCAGCACCTTCTCGGCCTCGGCCAGCGTGTCGATATAGGCGGCCGTGCCATTGCCGTTCTGGGCGATGGTCTGCATCATCTCATCGTTCAGATTGCCGCGGCCGAAGCCGAACACCGACAGGAACACGCCGGTCTTGCGCTCGCTCTCGATCAGCCGCTTCAGGTCGTCATCGTCGGTCTGGCCGACATTGAAGTCGCCGTCGGTGGCAAGCATAACGCGATTGACGCCATCCTTGATGAAGGACTGCTCGGCAAGCTTGTAGGCCTCCTTGATGCCGGCCTCGCCGGCCGTCGAGCCGCCTGGCTGCAGATTGTCGATGGCATTGAGGATCTTGTCCTTCTCGGCAACCTTTGTCGGCATCAGCACCGTGCCTGCCTCGCCGGCATAGGTCACGATCGAGATGGTGTCGTCGGCCTTGAGCTTGCTGACCAGCAGCCGGAACGCCGACTTCAGCAGCGGCAGCTTGTCGGGTTCGTCCATCGAACCCGAGACGTCGATCAGGAAGACCAGATTGGCCTTGGGCTGTTCGGTGGGCTTGATGTCGAAGCCCTTGATGGCGACGTGCATCAGCTTGGTGTGATTGTTCCACGGCGTCGGCATGACGCTGACGGTCGAGTTGAACGGTGTCGATGCCGAGTCAGGCCCCTTCCAGTCATAGGGGAAGTAGTTGATCATCTCCTCGACGCGCACCGTGTCGGCCTGCGGCAGGTAGCCCTGCTTCAGCGAACCGCGCACGAAGGAATAGGACGCCGTGTCGACGTCGATCGAGAAGGTCGAAACCGGGTCTTCCAAGGCGGCGTGCACCGGATTGGTCTTGAAATCCTGGACGCGGTCGCGGTTTTCCTCTTGCGGCGCCATCTGGTCCGCCATGGTGGCCTGCGGCGCCATCAACTTGGATTCGGCGGCCGGCATGCGGGCGACCCGGGATCTGTCGGGCGCGGCGGCACCATCGAGCGCCAATTCGCCGCTTGGCGCGGGCGGTGCCGGTTCGGCGAACAGGCCGCGTCCCAGTGCATCCTCCTGCGCGGTGCCGCCGGCGATCGTGGATTCGGACTTCGGCGGCGCGGTCGGTGCGACCAGGACTTGCGTGGCCTCGCGGCTATCGACATCCGCGTCGGCCTTCTTGTCCTTGGCCGGATCGGCGGGAGCCTGCTTGACATCGGTCTCAGCCGCGAGCGGCTTCAGCGTCGCCGGCTTGTCGGCCAGCGTCTCGGTGATCTTTTCCTGGTCGCCGAATGCCGGCGGCTGTTCCCTCAGCATGTGGAAGGTGGCGTATCCGGCGATCGGCAGGGCGACGAGCCCGGAAAGGGCCGGCGTGGCAATGAGTTTCTTTTGCATGATCTCGCTCCAGAGCTTTTGTGCTCGCTCTGTGAGACGAAGCCCGCCAACCGATCCTTGGGTGACGGCGGAAATATTTTCCTGGTCATAGGCGCGCATGGCGGCTTCGAAGGCGCGTGCCTTCGCGCTCTCGCCCGGCGCCGGTACCGCTGCATCGCGCAGTTTTCTGAGTTCGTTGTCGTCGACCATGGTCACACTTCCCCGGCTGAACGCATCAACGTCTTCAGCCGTTTCTTCGCTTCATGGATGTGCCAGGAAACCGTCGTCTCCGAGATCGCCATCGCCTCGGCGGCGGCCGAGTGGCTCAAGCCTTCGCCATAGACAAGCATCACCGCATCGCGCTGCTTGTCGGGCAATTGCCGCACCGCAGCCCACAGTGCCTCGGCAGGATCCTCGCTCTCGGCCGGGGCCTCGCCCGAAATCAGCGCGTGGACGCCATAGGCCTCGGTCTTGACTGTCTCGCGCTGGGTCTTGCGCATCATATCGCGCGCGGCGTTCATCGTCACGGAATAGAGCCATGTCGTGAACGCGCCGCCGCCGCGATAGTCGCGAATCGCCTTGCCCAGGCGGACGCAGACTTCCTGGGCAATGTCCTCGGCATCCGCCTTCCTGCCGCACCAGCGATAGGCGGCGCGATAGACGAAGTCGTAGTGACGCTCCAGCAACATGCCGAAGGCCCCCCTGTCTCCGCCCTTCGCCCGCCCGATCAGTTCGGCGTCGGAGGCTTCGCTTTCATCCAGCATCATCGCCATCATTTGCCTGTTGGACGAAGGCTAATGGCTAATCCTTGGGTGGATGAAAAGATTTTTTTGGAAAGCGCTTCTTTCTTCTCCCCGTTCATAGGGAGGTGATGAGTGGTCCGCGCAGCCGGCTTGGCTTTTCGAACATGGAACGCCCGAAGGGCGGATGAGGGCGCCTACCTCCCGAAGGCTGGCTTTATCCCAGCGTTTCGGCAAACAAGGCCGTCAGCCGCTTCCAGTGCCGCTCGGCACCGGCCTCGTCATAGACGCCATGGTCGGGCACGCACCAGCCATGCGCCATGCCGACATAGTTCTCGATCAGATGGTCGACCTCGGCGTTCCGCAGCGCCTCTTCCAGCCGTGTCGACTGCTCCGGCGGGAAACTCCGGTCGACACCCGCCATGCCGACATAGACCCGCGCCTTGATCGACGCCGCCTTGCGGTGTGGGCTGTCGGCAGCGTCGCTTGCAAGGTTGCCGCCGTGAAAACTGGCAGCGGCCTTGACCCTGTCGGGGTAGATCGCGGCGGCATTGATCGCCCGCGCGCCGCCCATGCAATAGCCGACAGTGCCGATCGGACCGGTGACGCCTTCGCCGGAGAGCGCATCGAGAAACGCGGCACCGTCGCTGATGGTCATGTCCTGCGTCGTGCCGGTGACCAGCGCCATCAGCGCCGCCTTGGTCTTTTCCTCGGTGAAGGCGGTCTTGGCATCGAAAGGACCGTAGGGTGCGTTGCGGTAGAACAGGTCCGGCACCAGCACCGCATAGCCCTCGCCCGCCAGCCGCTCGGCCATGCCGTCGAGCGCCGGACGCGGACCGAAGGCGTCCTGATAGAGGATGACGCCGGCCTTGGCTTCGGACGCCCTGGCCGACCGGAACAGGCCCGCCTTCGCCAGGCCGTCACGGGTCTTGATCTGAAGGTCCTGCTTGGTCATTGCCTGCTCCGTTGATCAGATGTGCGATACATATCCGAGCAGATCGCCGCGGCAAGGCGGTCCCTGAGCGCGGCGGTCAACATTTCGTGCAGGATCGCGTGACGCAGCAGGCCCGGACTCTCGCTGAAATGATTGATCAGCCGTGGCCGTCGATGCGAACCGCCCTGGCCCCGACATGCCGCGCACGACCGGCGCCGAAGCCCATGACGGCGGCGCCAAGGCCAAGCGCCACGAACAGAAAGGCCGATTCCGAAAAACTTCCGGTCCAGCCGCGGATCAGCCCGACCAGAAGCGGACCGAACGCCGCAAGCACATAGCCGACGCCTTGCGCCATGCTCGAAAGATGCGCCGCGACATGCGAATCCGGTGACCGCAGCACGATCAGGGTCATCGCGGCGGCGATCAGTCCGCCCTGCCCGATCCCTTGCAGGACCGCCCAGAACAGGACGGTCGAGGTCGGCGCGAACAGGATGCCGAGCAGCGCGGCCACCGCGATGGCGATGAGAACGACATTGATGATGCGCTGGTCCTTCAGCCTGACCGCTATCGACGGCACGGCAAGGCAGGTAACGACCTGCGTCATCACCGAGAGCGAGGCGATGGCGCCGGCGGTCGCCGCATCGAAGCCGCGTTCGCGCAGGATCGGCGCCAGCCAGCCGAAGATGCAATAGGCAATCGCCGACTGCAGTCCCATGAACAGCGTCACCTGCCAGGCCAGGCGGTCACGCCAGAGCCCGACGACGCGAAAGCCACTGTGGCTGACTTGCCGCCGGCTGCCCAACGCCTGCGGGATCCAGACCAGGAGCACGAGCAATGTCGGCAGCGCCCAGGCGGCAAGCGCGCCCGACCACGAGCCGGTGACATGACGCTCGATCGGCAACGTCAAGCCGGAGGCGACCGCCGAACTGGCGCAGAGCGCCATGGTGTAAAGCCCGGTCATGACAGCGGTGTTGTCGGCGAAATCACGCTTCACCAGCCCCGGCAACAGAACGTTGCCGATGGCAATGGCGCTTCCGGCAAGAAAGCTGGCCACAAAAAGCAACGGCACGGATTCGAACCCGCGCAGGCCCGTTCCCAGGACCAGCAGCACAAGCGCACCCAGCAAGGTGCGCTCGGCTCCATAGCGCTGGGCCAACCTTGGCGCGAAGGGCGCGAACAGACCGAGGCACAGAACCGGCAGCGTGGTCAGCAGGCTGGCGCCGGTCGTTGAAAGACCGGTCGCCTGCATCACCTCGGGCAACAGCACCGACAGGCTGGAAAACAGGAAGCGCAGGTTGAAGGCGATCAGCACCAGGCTGGCGCCGAGCACGATGCGACCGGCGCGGCTGCGCAACTCCGGCGGCCGTGGCCGCGGCAGGCTGTCGGCCTCGGCATCGATGAGGTCCAGTCCCTCGACGGCATCGGCCTTGGGGTCGGGGTGGCGAAATGTGTGGTTCATAGGGAAAGCAGTCTTTCAAGCTGGGCAAGTACGGGCGCCATGAAAGCCCGAACGGCGGATACCGCACGGTCGGGGTCGCCCGCGGCGATGGCATCGACGATTGCCGCATGCGCCTGCTGGTCCGGTTCGGGCAGGTCGCCGCCGATGGTGGCATGGATGGTTTCCGCGATGGCGGCGGTGAAGAAGTCGTAGAGTTCCATCATCGCCTTGTTGCCGGACGCCGCCACGACCGATTTGTGAAAGGCGAGATCGCGCCGGATGAAGGCTTCGCTTCCGCCATCCGCGACAGTACCGCGCTCGGCAAGCAACTGACGCATCCGGTCGAGGTCGGAAGGGGTGCGGCGCAAGGCGGCAAGGCGCGCGGCCTCCAGATCGAGTGCGGCCCGCGCCTCCCATTGATCACGCAGGCCGGTGCGCTTGACGCGGCCGAGCGCGGCGGAGGAATCGAGGGTTGAGCGCACATAGGTGCCCGACCCCTGACGCGTATCCAGCAACCCTTGCGAGACCAGCACCCTCACCGCCTCGCGCACCGTGCCGCGGCTGACCGACAGAAGATCGCTGAGAGCCGCTTCATTGGGCACGCGCTCACCGATGCCCCAGCGACCGCCGAGGATCTCGTTCCGCAGATTTTCCGTTGCGCTGGCGGTAAGATTGGTTCTGACGGCAGGTTGCATGGGCCTATTCATCAAGTCATCTGATGATTTGATGAATAGGCCTGCTCTCGGCCGTCGTCAAGCACATGCACATCGAGCGTTGTGCCGATCAGCTGCCGGCGCGCGCAAAACTCGCCATGTGGAAGGCTTGAATGTCAGCTGGATAACGATAGGCCGTGCCATACGGGCAGGCATTGCGATCAAGGCAGCCGCCGGCCCGGCACGGCTCTCCATCGGCTCCGCGCACATGCGCCAGACAGGCCTGGTAGGCGAAGCCGTCATTGGAATAGGCATCGACGGGACAGGATTTCAGGCAGGGCTTTTCAACGCATGTGTCGCAAAGGTGCGGTGCGGGCTCGGTCACCGGAAACGCGATCTCGTCCTCGAACAGCAAGGCGCCGCGATAGGCGTGCCAAAGCCCGTAACGGGGGTGCATGAGGATGCCGAGCGGCGACCGCTTCAGCCCCTCCGCCCGAACAGCCCATTGCTGGAAAGGCAGATAGGGCTTGTCCGAAGGCGAAACCGCACGGGCTTCATACTTTTCCGCCACCTGGCCGATAACCTGCCGTGACCAGGTGTCGAGCGGATTGACGATCGACTCTGGCTGGAGTTCCCGCCAGCGCGAAAAGTGCGGCCAGGGCGCGGCACCCGCCTGCCCTACCAAAAGGACAGACCTGGCTGGCACGCCCGAGGCGCCGTGAGGAGCAGTCTCATGATCGGAAAAAACAAAACCACTGCGCAGGATGAGGCCGTTGGCGCCCAGCGCGGCCGTGATCTCCTCGATCATGCCGCGCGCAGGCATCATCCCTTCTTGTCCGGATCGGAGAAAGCGCTCCGCCAGACTTCCTTGTGGATGATGTTGGCGACTTTAGCCCCGCCTGACTCGGGCTCCTTTCAAGTGAAGGCGTCGGGCATCGACCCCTTCTTCTTGGCGATGAATTCCTTCAGGGCTTCGTCGATGGCCGGATCGAGATGCGGCGCCTCGTAAGCCTCCAGCCAGCGCCGCGCCAGATCGTTGGCGCGCTGCGGCGCGGTCTTCTCGCCCTCGGCCAGCCACTGCTCGTAGGAATTGTTGTCGGCGATGCTGGAACGGTAGAAAGCAGTCTGGAAATTGGCCTGGGTGTGGTCGCAGCCGAGATAGTGGCTGCCCGGGCCGACCTGGCGGATGGCGTCCATCGCCTGGCCGTTTTCCGACAGGTCGACGCCCTCGGCGAATTTCTGCTGCATGCCGAGCTGGTCGATGTCCATCATGAACTTTTCGTAGCAGGAGGCCAGCCCTCCCTCGAGCCAGCCGGCCGAATGCAGCACGAAATTGGTGCCGGCCAGAATGGTCGAGTTCAGCGTATTGGCGCTTTCATAGGCCGCCTGTGCATCCGGCACCTTCGAAGCGCAGAGCGAGCCGCCGGTGCGGAAAGGCAGGCCGAGCCGGCGCGCGAGCTGCGCGGCGCCGTAGGACACCAGCGACGGCTCCGGCGTGCCGAAGGTCGGTGCGCCCGACTGCATCGAGATCGACGAGGCGAACGTGCCGAACAGCACCGGCGCGCCCGGCCGGATCAGCTGCGTGAACGAGGCGCCGGCAAGCACCTCTGCCAGGACCTGCGTCAGCGTGCCGGCGACCGTCACCGGGCTCATCGCGCCGGCCAGGATGAACGGCGTGACGATGCAGGCCTGGTTGTGGCGCGAATAGACCTTCAGCGCGCCGAGCATGGTTTCGTCGAACACCATCGGCGAGTTGGCGTTGATCAGGCTGGTCAGCACCGTGTTGTTCTCGACGAAGTCGTCGCCGAACACCAGCTTGGCCATGGCCACCGTGTCCTCGGCGCGCTCCGGCGCGGTCACCGAGCCCATGAACGGCTTGTCGGAATATTTGATGTGCGCGTAGACCATGTCGAGGTGGCGCTTGTTGACCGGCACGTCGACCGGCTCGCACACCGTGCCGCCCGAATGGTGGATCGACGGCGCCATATAGGCGAGCTTCACGAAATTCTGGAAATCCTCGATCGTCGCATAGCGCCGGACGCCGTCGAGATCGCGCACGAAGGGCGGGCCATAGACCGGCGCGAACACGGTCGCATTGCCGCCGATCTGGACCGAGCGTTCCGAATTGCGGGCATGCTGGGTGTAGATGGAGGGCGCCGTCTTCAGCAGCGAGCGGCAGAGGCCCTTCGGGAAATGCACGCGCTCGCCCTTGACGTCGGCGCCGGCCTCCTTCCAGAGCTGCAGCGCTTCGGCGTCGTCGCGGAAGATGATGCCGATCTCTTCCAGCACCGTGTCGGTGTTCTTCTCGATCAGCGCCAGGCCTTCCTCGTTCAGAACCTCATAGACGTTGATCTTGCGCTTGATGTAGGTGAGCTGCGTGCCTGGACCACCGCCGGAACGTGCCGCGCGCCTTGCCGCTGCTCCGCCGCTGGCGCCGCGCCCACGCCGCGCGTTTGACGCTTCCTGGTCGACTGCCGCGTTTTCGCTCATGATCGCTTTTCCCTGAATATGGCCAGGCCTCGATATGCACTGGTCCGTAACCGTTGCGGCCGCATGGCGCGGCTTTGCCCGGATCGTAGCCATGCACCCTATTCGAAACGGCCCGTCCGCGCCAACGCCTGTCGCAAAATCGACAAGAAAACCAATAGATTTTCCAGTCGCTTTCCTTTTGCGGGAAGTCGCAAATCAGCTATGGATAGCCGCCCATTGCGGGTTAGGTATGAACGCCATTATTTTGTGCCTTGCGACACAGTCGCGATGCCGTGAGGAGCTTGATTAAGATGTCCGACGACGAGATCATCCTTTCTGAACTTTCCGACGACGAGTTGGTGCAGCAGATGCACGACGATCTCTATGACGGGTTGAAGGAAGAGATCGAGGAAGGCACGCGCATCCTGCTCGAGCGCGGCTGGGCGCCTTACAAGGTTCTGACCGAGGCGCTGGTCGAAGGCATGCGCATCGTCGGCGAGGACTTTCGCGACGGCATCCTGTTCGTTCCCGAAGTGCTGTTGTCGGCCAATGCGATGAAGGCGGGCATGTTCATCCTGCGCCCGCTGCTCGCCGCCACCGGCGCGCCGAAGCAGGGCAAGATGGTCATCGGCACCGTCAAGGGCGACATCCATGACATCGGCAAGAACCTCGTCGGCATGATGATGGAAGGCGCCGGCTTCGACGTCATCGACCTCGGCATCAACAACGCGGTCGAGAAATATCTCGATGCGATCGAGCAGCACCAGCCCGACATCATCGGCATGTCGGCACTGTTGACCACCACCATGCCCTATATGAAGGTCGTCATCGACACGATGAAGGAAAAGGGCATTCGCGACGACTATGTCGTGCTGGTCGGCGGCGCGCCGCTCAATGAGGAATTCGGCAAGGCCGTGGGCGCCGACGCCTATTGCCGCGACGCGGCCGTAGCGGTCGAGACCGCCAAGGACTTCATGAAGCGCAAACACAACGTGCGCGCTTCGGCCTGATCCAAGGCATCAGGAAAAACCGAGAAAAGCCGCGCCTTGCAGCGCGGCTTTTTTGTTCCCAGATAAGGGTTGCGGGCAACTAAAGCCGCTTCAGCTGAAATCATGGCCAAGCTGCAAAAAAAGCAATCGAACGAAGCAGAAAGGCTGCTGGTCATCGCCTGCGGGATGATTGCGCGCGAAGTTCTGGCCGTGAAGGAACAGCTCAAACTCGACCATCTCGACCTGACCTGCCTGCCAGCCGAATACCATTTCTATCCTGATCGCATCGCGCCGGCCATGGACAAGGCCATCGAAAAGGCCAAGGCGGATGGCTACGAACACATCTTCGTCGGCTATGGCGATTGCGGCACGGGCGGCCTGCTTGACCGCGTCGTGGAAAAACACGGTGTCGAGCGCATGGCCGGCCCGCACTGCTTCGCTTTCTACCAGGGCATGGACGCCTATGCGAAGGTCGCCGACGACGACATGATGTCCTTCTACATGACCGACTTCCTGTGCCGCCAGTTCGACGCCTTCTTCATGAAGCCGCTCGGTCTCGACAGGCACCCGGAGTTGATCAAGGACTATTTCGGCAATTACGAGAGACTGATCTATCTGGCACAGACCGACGATCCCGAACTCGACAAGGTGGCGGAAGCCGCCGCCACCCTGCTCGGCCTCGCCTATGAACGCCGTTCGACCGGTTATGGTGATCTGACGCCGGAGCTGGCGCGGGTCACGTTGAACGCCTGAAGGCGTCAGACTGTTTGTTCGGCAGCCAGCGCTGTCAGCACATCGGCAAAGCGCGTCCCGCAGACAAAACCCAGCCTGTCCCTCGCCCGTGACGCGTCATAGACCCTGTCGATCGAGGAAAACATCGTCCAGCCCTTCCTGGCATAGAGAGCGGGAAACTCGGGAAAATACCGCGCCACCACGGACGGCGCATCCCTGATCAACGCCTCGCAGTCATCAGGCTGGAACGGCGTTGGCGCACAGACGATGAAGATGTCGAAGCCGAGCTCCGGCGCCTTCTCCAGCGCCGCGACATGCGCCTGCGCCGCATCCTCCACCGTCAGCCGCCGGAACAACAGTTCGTTTGCCTTGGTGTTGGCGTCCGACTGCTCGATCGCATGTGCCATGTCGTCGGCTTCGGGAAAGAAACGCGCCGTGCGCAGCACCACCACCGGCAGCCCGTGCTGCAGATGGTAGAGACGGCACAGATGCTCGGCGGACAATTTGGTCACTCCGTAGATGTTGCGCGGCTCTGGCGCCATGGCTTCCGTCAGCCATGCCGCCTTGCGCGCACCGCCCTTGAAGCCATCGCGAATCGCCTGCGAGATCATCAGCGAGGTCGTCGACGTGAAGACGAAGCGTTGCACATCGGCCGCCACCGCGGCATCGAGCAGGTTCAGCGTGCCTTGCACGTTTGTCGCGACGAAATCGCTGTTGGCGCGGCTTTCGATGTTGGGCTTGTGCAACGCGCCGCTGTGGATGATGGCCTCTATCCGGTTTTCCATCACAGCGCGCATGACGAGCTCACGGTCGGCAATCGAACCGACGATCCCCGTTTCGGCCGATGGAACGGGGTCGAAGCCGGTGACATCATGACCAAGCCCGCGCAGCCGTGGCGCCAGCGCGCCGCCCAGCCAACCCGACGACCCCGTAAGCAAGATTCGCATTCGCGACACCCGTGATTTTTGACCGTGACGCTGTTAAGCACGGATGACCGGCGCAAGCGACCCGGTAAGGTATGCACCAGACGGCGCCGGCGCCGTTCCAGACAACAGGAAGCCCTCGATGAACCTTCGCCCCTTGCTTGCCGTTGCCGGCCTTCTCTGCTGCACCTTGCCCGCCCTGGCCGATGGTCAGGTCCAAAAGCTGATCACCGCCGCGGACAAGGCCCGGCTCGACCAATATGGCGAAACCCGCAAGGCCGCCATCGCGGAAGCCAAGGCTGGCGGCGATCCCGCCGAAATCAGCCAGCTCGATGCCTTGCTGGCAAAGCCACTGGTCGCCTTCTCCGACAAGGACCTGACAGGCAACTGGCAGTGCCGCACCATCAAGGTCGGCGGCATCTCGCCGCTGGTTATCTATGGCTGGTTCAAATGCAAGGTGACCGACGACGGCTCCGGCTGGCGGCTCGCAAAAGTCACTGGCTCGCAGCGCACCCAGGGGCGCTTCTTCGACGACGGCGAAAAGCGTTCGATCTATCTCGGCGCGTTCTCGGTCAATGACGACAAGGCCAAGCCCTATGGCAGCGGCCCGGAGAGCGACCAGGTCGGCTACGCCTTCCGCAACAGCGCCAGCGAATGGCGCATCGAATTCCCGGCGCCCTATTACGAATCGAAGCTCGACATCATGGAGTTCAAGCGCTGAGCGGCGCTCTGACGCGGCACACCAAGGATTAACCCGCCTACCCTAAGGTCCGGCCGTCACAGTTGGTCCCAGGGGTGGCAAGATCAATGGCAGCTTCGCAATCCAATCCACGCCCCATCGTCGTCGTCACCGGCGGCGGGCAGCATGTCTGGGCCATGATCAACGACATCGCCGATCGCGTCGGTCCTGTCAGCGTCGTGCTCGAAACGCCTGAATCGAAAAAACAATTGTTGCTCGGCCGGGCCCGCCGCCAGGGCTGGGTATCGGCCATGGGCCAGCTTGGCACGATGGTGTTGAGCAGGCTCGGCAAACGGGTTCTGGCCAGCCATTGCGCACAGGTGATTGCAGAGGAAAAGCTTGAGGTCGAGCCGCGGCCAGGGCAGGCGATCATCCGCGTAGCCTCGGCCAACGGCCCCGAATGCCTGAAGGCGATCCAGAACCTTCAGCCGGGCGTCGTGCTGCTCAACGGCTGCCGGCTGATCTCCAAGGAGATGCTGGGCAAAATGCCTTGCCCGGTGCTCAACTACCATGCCGGCATCACGCCGAAATATCGCGGCATGAACGGCGGCTATTGGGCTCTGGTATCAGGCGACGCCCAGAATTTCGGCACCACCGTCCATCTGGTCGACGCCGGCGTCGACACCGGTGGCGTGCTGAAGCAGGCCCGCGGCAAATCGAAAAAGGGCGACACGATCTCAAGCCACGCGCTGCGTCAGACGGCGTTCTCACGCGACATCTGCGTCGAGGCGATCAACGATGCGCTGGCCGGAAGGCTGACGACGTTCGATCCCGGGCTGCCATCGAAACAATGGTATCACCCGACGATCTGGTTCTATCTCTGGAAGGGCATCCGGACCGGCGTCTGGTAGCGTCTTTCCAGTCCTGAGCCGCGAGCTCAAGGCCGGCTTTTATGTCACGCCGGACCCGCCGCCGCGCATGCCGGAAACGAATAAGACCACCTTTCATTTTACGACATCCAAATGCGTCGCTTTTGAATGCGCGCGCGTCGTCCCATAACAAGCGGGTCGGTACGGCTTACGGCAATGCTCGGTGGATCGAGGAGTGAGAATTCATGGCCGACCTAATCGTCGTCTACTGGCGCGACATCCCTGCCCAGGTCATCGTCAAGAAGGGCCGGCAGAACGCCAAGCGCGAACTGCCGTTGCGCTTCACCGAAGCGATCGACATGTGCGCCATGCGCACCGGTGCAGGCGGCACCGACGACTATCTGGCCGAATGGCGCAAGGCCGATCCGGTTCCCGTCGGCGACGATCTCGAAGCCGAGGTCGAGAAGGCGTTCCACGAACTCGACGCGAAATACGACCGCGAGCGGCTGGTCGCTCTGGTCAAGGCGGGCGGAAAAGAAAATGTCTGATCCTCAACCGGCGGTTACCCAGGCCACATTGGTCAAGAAGGCAGCGCCGAAGTCCGACTACAAGCCGGCCGACGTATCGCCGCAGCGGCGCGTGCAGCGTTCCTTCGCGGTGCGGCTGTGGTCGATCAGGCATTCCCGGTTGCTCGAATGGTTCTACAGCAGGTTCGCCGACGCCTTCCTGCTTTTGCATCCCTTGTGGAAAGGCATCGGCTACGGCCGCGTCGAGGCCCCGATCAAATTCGTCGAGAAGCGGGTCAAGGGCTTCATGTTCGATTGCCGTATGTGCGGCCAGTGCGTTTTGTCATCCACCGGCATGTCGTGCCCGATGAACTGCCCCAAGCAGTTGCGCAACGGCCCTTGCGGCGGCGTGCGCGCCAATGGCAATTGCGAGGTCGAGCCCAACATGCCCTGCGTTTGGGTCAAGGCCTGGGAAGGCTCGCAGAACATGGTGCATGGCGACAAGATCCTGACCGTGCAGAAGCCGGTCGACCAGTCGCTGCGCGAAACGTCGGCATGGCTGCGCGTCACCGCGCAGGCCGCGGCGACCCGTGAGGCCGCGGCCAATGCCGGTTCCGGAGCCGCCGCATGACCGGCCGCCAGCGTGACGAGAACCCGGCGGGCATTCACCTGCCGCTCGATCCCCTGCCCGGCCATTCTTCGCGCGGCCGGCTGGAGCGCGTGCTGCGGCGCGGCGAATTCGCCGTCACCACCGAACTCAACCCACCCGACAGCGCCGATCCCGAAGATGTCTACAACCGTGCGAAGATCTTCGACGGCTGGGTCGACGCCATCAACGCGGTCGATGCGTCCGGCGCCAACTGCCACATGTCCTCGGTCGGCATCTGCGCGCTTTTGACCCGCATGGGCTACGCGCCGATCATGCAGATCGCCTGCCGCGACAAGAACCGCATCGCCATCCAGGGCGACGTGCTGGGTGGTGCCGCCATGGGTGTCGCCAACATGCTGTGCCTGACCGGCGACGGCGTGCAGGCCGGCGACCAGCCCGGCGCCAAGCCGGTGTTCGATCTCGATTCCATGTCGCTGCTCGAAACCGTCCGCATCATGCGCGACAACGGCAAATTCCTGTCAGGACGCAAGCTGACGACGCCGCCGCAGGTTTTCCTCGGTGCGGCCGTCAACCCGTTCGCGCCGCCCTTCGACTTCCGCCCGATCCATCTCGGCAAGAAGATCGCCGCCGGCGCGCAATTCGTGCAGACGCAATATTGCTTCGACGTGCCGATGTTCAAGACCTTCATGCAGAAGGCGCGCGATCTCGGCCATACCGAAAAAGTGTTCATCCTGTGCGGCGTCGGCCCGCTCGCTTCCGCCAAGACGGCAAAATGGATCCGCTCCAACGTACCGGGCATCCATATTCCCGATGCCATCATCAAGCGGCTGGAAGGCGCCCAGGACCAGAAGAAGGAAGGCAAGCAGCTCTGCACCGACATCATCAACGAGGTGAAGGAAATCCCCGGCGTCTCGGGCATCCATGTGATGGCCTACCGCCAGGAGGAATATGTCGCCGAGATCGTCGATGAATCGGGCGTTCTCAAGGGCCGCCAGCCCTGGAAGCGCGAGATCCGCCGCGACGACCAGATGGTCGCCGACCGGCTCGACCGCATCCTGCACGACGAGATTACCGAAACCCAGGTGGACATGGTGAAGACCGCGCATTGAGAGCGTGGAACGGCCACCAATCGCTTGAACGACAAGAGATAACGATATAAAGAACTCTTTATATCATGACGGAGAGATTTCATGACCCGGACCATCGTTGCCTCGGCAACACGAGAAATCATCATCGGCTTCGACCAGCCCTTCTGCGTGATCGGCGAGCGCATCAACCCGACGGGCCGCAAGAAGCTCGCCGCCGAGATGGTGGCCGGCAATTTCGAAACCGTCATCAAGGACGCGCTTGAGCAGGCCGCCTGCGGCGCGACCATGCTCGACGTCAACGCCGGCGTCACTGCCGTCGACCCCAACGCGACCGAGCCGGCGCTGCTGGTGCAGACGCTGGAGATCGTGCAGGGCCTGGTAGACCTGCCGCTGTCGATCGACAGCTCCGTCACCGCGGCGATCGAGGCTGCGCTGAAGGTCGCCAAGGGCCGCCCACTGGTCAACTCCGTCACCGGCGAGGAAGAGAAGCTCGAGGCCATCCTGCCGCTGGTCAAGAAATACAACGTCCCCGTCGTCGCCATCTCCAACGACGAAACCGGCATTTCGATGGATCCCGACGTGCGTTTCGCCGTCGCCAAGAAGATCGTCGAGCGCTGCGCCGATTTCGGCATTCCCGCGCATGACGTCGTCGTCGATCCGCTGGTCATGCCGATCGGCGCGCTGGGCGACGCCGGCCGCCAGGTATTCGCGCTGCTGCGTCGGCTCCGCGAAGAACTCAAGGTCAACACCACTTGCGGTCTGTCCAACATCTCGTTCGGCCTGCCGCACCGCCACGGCATCAACGCTGCCTTCATCCCGATGGTGATCGGCGCCGGTATGACGTCGGCCATCATGAATCCGGTTCGCCCGCAGGAAATGGAAGCCGTGCGCGGCGCCAATGTGCTGAACGGCACCGACGAGAACTGCACCAACTGGATCCGCACCTACAAGGATTACAAGCCAGCCGAAGGCGGCCATGCGGTCGCCGCGCCCGTGGCGGTCACCGCGCCGGGCGATGGCGCCGCCGGTGGCCGCCGCCGTGGCGGCCGCGAGGCACGGATGGGTCGGGGATAAGCGCGCAATCGTGAAATCTGACGCCAACTTCACTGGTCCGATCGTGCTGTTCATGCCGTCGGGCCGGTGTGTGTTGCGATCAGGCCATATCCGTGATGGTGTCGAACAGCGCCATCGCGGCCCACGAGCCGAAAATGCCGGTCACGCCACCGACGATGAAATCGTCGTCGGCCGCGGGCCAGACCGCGTGAAGAACCAAGGTACCGAGCACCGCGCCGACGATGCCGGCCGCCAGGTATTGCGGATTGCGCAGCCATGGTCCCTTGAGCAGGCGCACCATCGTGAAAGCGGTGAAGACGGCCGACAAAAGCAGATCGGACATGATTGGCCTCTGGACCATCAGACATTCCGCCCAAAGGTGAAACGATCCGTTAAACGGCATCGTCAATTGATATCGAGATCCGTAGCAGCATGAACTCTCCCGCAAACATCACCGATCCGCTCGTGCTGTTCATGCCGTCGGGCAAACGCGGGCGGTTTCCTGTCGGCACGCCCGTGCTCGACGCCGCGCGCCAGCTCGGCGTCTATGTCGAAAGCGTGTGCGGCGGGCGCGCCACATGCGGTCGCTGCCAGATCGAGGTGCAGGAAGGCAATTTCGCCAAGCACAAGATCACCTCCTCCAACGAGCACATCTCGCCCAAGGGCCCCAAGGAAGAGCGCTACGAACGCGTGCGCGGCCTGCCCGAACGCCGCCGCCTCTCCTGCTCGGCTCAGATCCTGGGCGATCTCGTCATCGACGTGCCGCAGGACACCGTCATCAATGCCCAGACCATCCGCAAGGATGCCGACACCAGGGTCATCGCCCGCGATACGGCAATCCGCATGTGCTATGTCGAGATCGAAGAGCCCGACATGCATAAGCCGCTCGGCGATCTCGACCGGCTCAAGATCGCGCTGATGAAGGATTGGGGGGTCAAGAACCTCGAATTCGATTTCTATCTGCTGCCACAGGTGCAAGGCATATTGCGCAAGGGCAACTGGACGGCGACCGCCGCCATCCACAAGGATGCCGACAGCGACATCGCGCGCGTCATCGCGCTGTGGCCCGGCCTCAAGAACGAGGCCTACGGGCTGGCCTGCGACATCGGCTCGACCACCATCGCCATGCATCTGGTGTCGCTGCTGTCAGGCCGCGTCGCCGCCTCGTCGGGCACGTCGAACCCGCAGATCCGCTTCGGCGAGGATCTGATGAGCCGCGTCTCCTATGTGATGATGAACCCGGATGGCCGTGAAGGCATGACGGTCGCCGTGCGCGAGGCGATCTCGGGCCTCGTCGACAAGGTCTGCGCGGAAGGCAATGTCCAGCGCAACGACATCCTGGACAGCGTCTTCGTCGGCAATCCGATCATGCACCATCTGTTCCTCGGCATCGATCCGACAGAGCTTGGCGGCGCCCCCTTTGCGCTCGCCGTCTCGGGCGCGGTGCGCATCAAGGGTTCCGATATCGGCTTGAAGCTCAACCAGGGTGCGCGCCTCTACATGCTGCCTTGCATCGCCGGCCATGTCGGCGCCGACGCGGCGGCGGTGACGCTGTCCGAAGGCCCGCACCGCCAGGACGAGATGATGTTGATCGTCGACGTCGGCACCAATGCCGAGATCGTGCTCGGCAACCGCACCCGCGTCGTGGCAGCCTCATCGCCCACCGGCCCGGCCTTCGAGGGCGCCGAAATCTCCGGTGGCCAGCGCGCGGCGCCCGGCGCCATCGAGCGCGTGCGCATCGATCCCGAGACGCTGGAGCCGAAATACCGCGTCATCGGCTCGGAACTGTGGTCCGACGAGCCAGGCTTCCTCGACAGTGTGCAGGCGACCGGCGTCACCGGCATTTGCGGCTCCGGCATCATCGAGATCGTCGCCGAGATGTATCTCGCCGGCATTATCTCCGAGGACGGCGTCGTCGATGGATCGCTGGCCGCGCGTTCGCCTCGGGTCGTCGCCAACGGCCGCACCTTCTCCTATGTGCTGAAGGAAGGCGAACCGAAGATCACCATCACCCAGACCGACGTGCGCGCCATCCAGCTCGCCAAGGCAGCACTTTATGCCGGCACCAAGCTTTTGATGGAAAAGCAGAACACCGAGCATGTCGACCGCATCCATTTCGCCGGCGCCTTCGGTTCCTTCATCGACCCGAAATATGCCATGGTGCTGGGCCTGATCCCCGATTGCGACCTCGACAAGGTTTCCGCTGTCGGCAACGCCGCGGGTGCCGGTGCGCGCATGGCGCTCTTGAACCGCGGCTATCGCCGCGAGATCGAGGAGACGGTGAGCCAGATCGAGAAGATCGAGACCGCGCTGGAACCGAAATTCCAGGAGCATTTCGTCTACGCGATGGCCCTGCCCAACAAGGTCGACCCGTTCCCGAAACTGTCGGCGGCGGTAAAGCTGCCGCCGCGCAAGGCGGTCAGCGAGGACGGCGTCGCCGGCGACGCCACCCCGCGACGGCGCTCGCGCGAGGACCGCGCGGCACGGCGCGGTCGCGACTAGGCTTCTCCCCAGCTCAAGACACAAATTCATTTGCATGCAAATGTTTCCGGATCAGGCGATCCGGAAACCGAAACGCTGTTTTCGTGAAATCCGCCCGATACATAACCAGCGCATTTAGCGGCCATCGAATGGCGGCCGAGGACAATCCCGGGCCGCTGCTTTCAAGGGAGATGACAATGTTCGGAAATCTCGGCCGCTTCGGTGCGACCATCAGGCAGACCCGCGCCAGGAACAAGGCGATCCGCGACCTCAACAGCCTGCCGGCGCATGTCCAGAAGGACATCGGTTGGCCGGCCTCGCCGCCGAGCGACCCGCAAGCGGCTCTTGCTTCGTTGCTCCTGGGAACGGCGCGCTGATGACCTTCACCCAGAAGTGCAAGCTGCTGGCCAGGCGCCGGGGATCTCGCACGTCCCCGGCGGCAACCAGCAACCGGTTGCGCGCGGCCCTTTTGCCGCGCCGCTGACCTCGCCTGCGCAAGCAGCGTGGATCACCGCGACGTGTGGACACGGCGTAAAACTTGACATTTCGCGACAACACACGATCTTCGGAGAAAGTGGGGGTTCTCTTAGTCGGCTGCAGCCGAAGTCCGTGTATCCGCATGCCAAGTTTGAAAAGCCACGTCGTTTCCTTCGTGCTCAGGCATAGCCGCAAGAAGGCTTTTTCCAGTCCGGAAAACCTCCAGCGCTGGATCGCCTGCGCGCGCAAGACCGAAGATCATCATCCGCCTGCCCTGCTGCGCCAGCGTTTCGACATCACCACCCGCACGGTCGACGGCTTCCCGGTCTACGAGATCGCCCCCAGGGCCGGCGAACGAAAGCGGATCCTCTATCTGCATGGCGGCGCCTATGTCTTCGAAATCACGGCCTATCACTGGCACCTGATCGCCGACATGGCGGATCGGCTGGGCTACGCCATCACCGTGCCCATCTATCCGATCGCGCCCGAGCACGATTTTCATGCCATGTTCGGCATGGTCGGTGACGTCTATCGCCGGATGCTGGACGAGACGGAGGCCGAGGACATCGTCTTCATGGGCGATTCCGCCGGCGGCAACATGGCCGTGGTGCTGACCATGATGGCGCACGAGGAAGGCCTGCCCCTGCCGTCGCGCCATGTGCTGATCTCGCCGGGGCTCGACATGTCGCTCGCCAATCCGGAAGTGTTCGAGGCAGAGCGCAACGACCCTTGGCTTGGCATTCCAGGCGGGCTCGAGGCGATCCGCATGTATAGCGCCGGCATCGACCGCGGCGACTGGCACATAAGTCCGCTCTACGGCAACCTTTCAATCCTGCCGAAAACCCTGCTTCTGACCGGCTCGCATGATCTGCTCAGCCCTGACAATCTGATCTTCGCGGAGAAGGCCCGGGCCGCCGGTGTCGAGATCGACGTCGTCTACGAGGAAGGCATGTTCCACGTCTGGCCGCTGATCGACATGCCCGAAGCAAGGCGAGCCCGTCAGCACATCGTCGCGTTCCTGACCGGCGAAACCACACCGTCACCGAATTGGGCTGTGGCATGGCCGTTGCAGCGCCAGACTGCCATATGATCGTTTGCGGCACGTCTGCGCATGTGGGCGATCAATGGTTACGGTTATGGCCTGATGAGTCCGCCATGGTATTCTAGCCGATAGACTTCCCTGTCTTCGACGTAGATACGCTCGATTCCGCGAAACCCCTCGACGCTCTCGTTGCTGTTGTCAACGTAACGGTATTGTCGAACGGTATATTCGAAAACACCGAGGAATCTGCCGAGCCCGTAGAGGGCGGACAATGCCTCCCTGATAACCGCACCGGCGGCGGTTGCGTCGATCAATTCCGGCTCGAGCACACGGCCATAGTAGTTCATGGCCCAGATAGGATCGTCATTTTTCCAGACAAGTTCCTGTCCAAGAAAATCGGTACCGCCAAAATAGCTGTCCAGATAGCGCCAGGCGCCCCGCTTGTAGCAAATGTCATGTGAGCCTGTCCGGCATGAGGGTGACGGGCTGCCGCCTCCAACATATGTCGCTGATTTTGCTTCCACGATAAACGTCTCAAGGCCATCCATGATACATCCGCTCAATGGAACATAGAAAGAACATTCCACAGATGCACAGCTCTGCCAAGAGCCGCGTTGCCAAGAATGACAAAGGCGACAACCGAATTGGATCGGGCGCCCTCCGAAGACAAAGGACGAGCGATGCCCCGTTCAGAACTTGCCGGTTTCCCGGAACACTTCGAAGGTCGCGCGGATGTGGTCGGCGACGGCCTTGACTGGTGCGCTGGCGTCCGGCGCCACCACCATGGCAAGATTGTAGGTGCCGATATCGGGCATGCCGTCCTTGGGGCAGAGTTCGACCATGTCGTTGCCAAGGAACGAGCGCGGCAGCGGCGCGACGGCGAGGTCGGCCATGATCGCGGCGCGCTGGCCGGCTGTATGTGCGCTCATATAGGCGACGCGATAGTTGCGCCCCTCGCGTCCCAGCGCATCGAGCGCGCCGGCCCGCCAGGCGCAGCCCTCCTCCCACAGCGAAACCGGCAGTGGCTCGCGCAGATGCGCGCAGCCGCCCTTGGCGCCGGCCCACACGATCGGCTCCGTCAAAAGCACCTCGGCGCCGAGCGCGCTGGTCTTGTAGGAGTTGGTCAACAGCGTGATGTCGAGCGCCCTGTCGTCCATGCGGCGGCGCAGATTGCTGCTCTGGTCGATGGTGACGTCGACGGCGATCGAGGGATGCGACTGCGCGAAACGCTTCAGCACGTGCGGCAGCACGCGCTCGCCATAATCATCCGGCGAGCCCAGCCGCACGACGCCGACAATGTCGGGAATGATGAATTTCGACACCACCTCGCGGTTGATCGACAACAGCCGGCGGGCATAGCCGAGCAGCATTTCGCCATCGGTGGTCAGCGTCACCGAACGCGCGTCGCGCGCAAACACCGAGCGGCCGAGAATATCCTCGAGCTTCTTGATCTGCATGGAAACCGCCGACGGCGTACGGAACACCGCATTGGCCGCGGTGGTGAAGCTGCCGGTTTCCGCAATTGCCACGAAAGTGCGCAAAACGTCGAGGTCGAGCAGCGGCAGCGGATGATTGAGTGGGGCGTTCATGGCGATCAGCCTTCAATTTTTCTGATACAAAGCATCATTCCATTTCGTTTGATTGAACATCAGATCAGGAGCATAGTCAACTCCATCGAAGCAGCATGCTGCCAAAAGCGGTCACCAAACGACCACGAGGCAGACCCGCATTCGACATGAAATGAAGCTGAAACAGACCTGACGTAACGCATTGCCGGCGCTTTTCGCGCGCCGCAGCAAGGAGATCGAAATGTCTATCCTGTCGTCCCTCGGCCGCATCGCGACCGAATTCAGCGCGGCCCGCGCCCGCTACCAGACCGAACGTGCCATCCGTTCCCTGCCGATCGAATTGCAGAAGGATATCGGCTGGCCCCAGGCTTCCGACACCAAGACCGGCACTCGCAACGGCATCGGATCCTGGGCTGGAGCAAAGTAGATCGTGTGTACCCCGTGCTGAAGGCCTGCCGCGCGACCGCCCGGCAGGCCTTCCCTATTTTATTTGCATTCAAACGACTTCAGGAGCCATGCTGCCGCTGCATGGCGCATATGAGCAAGCTGCATAGCAGCACATTTTTCTAGATAACACACTGTAAATACTCATAAATATCGGATAGGCCGGCCGCAGCCCGCCCGAATATGTCGCATTCGGTGTCGCTTTTCATATCAAGCGCTTCGCTTTTGCGATTTAGTTTTTGCTCACACAAGCCTATATCACCGTCAGCAAACGAGCTGCCCCACTCCATCAAGCGAAGGCGACCCGTCTGAGCAACCGATTGGAGATGACCATGAAGCTTTTTGCCCGCCTCTTCCCCCGCCGCGAGATGAACCTGACCACGGCTCTCGAGCGTCAGCGCCTTGCCAAGACCATGCCTGGCCAGACCGGCGCCATGGCTGCCGCGCGCCTCGGCTTCGTCGCCTGAGGATTTCTTAAGGCAGCGTTCCCTGCCGCTGCCTTGTACCTGTAGCGCCGCCTGGCTCCAGCCACGGCGGCGTTTTTGTTGCCCCTTGGCACTGCGGATGTCCATCGAACCGCTGGCAAGCCGCGCTGCGCCCTTCGCCGCCGGTCAATTGCCCATTTGCGACCCATGTCGCAAATATAATCCCTCCCAGCCAGCGTAGCCGATTGACAAGCATGGTTTTTCCTGATGTCGCTATGCTATTCGCGACATCCTGTTCGCGCCATGGCCAGATGAGGTTCCCGTGAACGCCGTCAAGCATCCGATCAAGCGATCGTTTGTGTTCTTCCTTGTCCCCGACTTCACCATGATCGCTTTTGCGACCGCGCTGGACCCGCTGCGCTCCGCCAACCGCATGCTTGGCTACGAGGCCTATCGCTGGCGCCTCGCCAGCATCGATGGCAAGCCGGTGCGCGCCTCGAACGGTGTCGAATGCGCGGTCAACACCTCGCTCGAGGAGGAGCGCAAGAAGATGGCGGGGCCCGATCGCCCCAACATGGCCATCGTCTGCAGCGGCACCAATGTCGAGCGCTATCAGAACAAGTCCGCCTTTGCCTGGCTGCGCGAAGAGTACAATCGCGGCGTCGCCGTCGGCGGCCTGTGTACCGGTGCGCATATCCTCGCCGCCGCCGGGCTGCTGTCGAACAAGCGCTGCGCCATCCATTGGGAGAACCTGCCGGGCTTTTCCGAGGCTTTCCCGAAGGCCAATGTTTTCGCAGACCTCTTCGAGATCGACCAGAACATCTACACCTGCGCCGGCGGCACCGCCGCGCTCGACATGATGCTGAAGCTGATCGGCGACGATTTCGACGAAAACCTCGTCAACCGCGTCTGCGAGCAGGTGCTGACCGACCGCGTGCGCAGCCCGACCGACCGCCAACGCCTGCCGCTGCGCGCGCGCCTCGGCGTGCAGAACTCGAAAGTGCTGACCATCATCGAACTGATGGAGGCCAATCTGTCCGAGCCGCTGTCGCTGATCGAGATCGCCGACCATGTCGACCTGTCGCGACGCCAGATCGAGCGCCTGTTCCGCACCGAGATGGGCCGCTCGCCTGCCCGCTATTACTTGGAAATCCGGCTCGACCGGGCCAGGCATCTCCTGATCCAGTCGTCGATGCCGGTGGTCGAGGTGGCTGTCGCCTGCGGTTTCGTCTCGGCCTCGCATTTCTCGAAATGCTACCGCGAGCTCTACGCCCGCTCGCCACAGCAGGAGCGCGTCGACCGCAAGCAGTTGCTGGCTGCGTGATTCGACAGGTTACGGCTCAAGTTTCGGCCGGCTACACCTGCGCGGTCCGCATCGCCTCGACGCGGATGTCCTCGGTCAGCTGTGCCTTCAGCGTCGAGAATTCCGGGCTGGTCTTGAGCGTGTAGTGCCTGGGATGCGGCAGGTCGATGGCGACATCCGATTTGATGCGGCCGGGCCGCGCCGTCATTACGATCACGCGCGAGGCCATGAAGATCGCCTCCTCGATGTCGTGGGTGACGAACAGCACCGTCTTCTTGCGCCGTTCCCAGATGCCGAGCAGCAATTCCTGCATCAAACCACGCGTCTGGTTGTCCAGCGCCCCGAACGGCTCGTCCAGCAGCAGGATTTCCGGATCGTTGGCCAGCGCGCGGGCGATCGCGGTGCGCTGCTGCATGCCGCCGGAAAGCTGTTTCGGCCAATGATTCTCGAACCCCTTCAGCCCGACGAGGTCGACATAGGAGGCTACGATCCCGTCCCGCTCCTTCTCCGCCATGCCGCGCTCACGCAAGCCGAATGCGATGTTTTCGGCGACCGTCAGCCAGGGAAACAGCGTGTAGGACTGGAAGACCATGCCGCGATCCGGCCCTGGTCGCGTCACCGCCTTGCCGTCGAGCAGCACGCGGCCCTCGCTCGGCGCTTCCAGGCCGGCGACGATCCTCAGCAGTGTCGACTTTCCGCAGCCGGACGGCCCCAGAATGGTGATGAAATCATTCGCCGCGACCGTCAGGTCCACCGGCATCAGCGCCTTGACGGGCTCCCCGCCCCGCACACCTGCAAAAGTCCGCGAAACGCCCTCTATGAGAAGCTTGATCACGCCAGGCTCCATGGAAAGAGCCAGCGGTTGAAAGCCTTGAAGGCGAAGTCCGACAGCAGTCCGATCAAACCGATGACGATGATGCCGAAGATGATCTGCCCGGTCGCCAGCCGCGACTGGCTGTTGATGATCATGTAGCCGATGCCTGAGGAAGAGCCGATGAGTTCGGCGACGATGACATAGGTCCAGGCCCAGCCAAGCACCAGCCGCAGCGTCTCGGCGATCTCGGGCGCATTGGCGGGCATGATCACCCGCCTGACGATGCCGTTGTTTGTCGAGCCCAGAGTATAGGCGGCCTCGACCAGGTCGCGCCGCGTCGACCCGACCTTGACGGCGATGATCAGGATGATCTGGAACACCGAGCCGACGAAGATGACCAGCAGCTTTTCCAGTTCACCAATGCCGGCCCACAGGATGAGCAGCGGAATGAAGGCCGAGGCCGGCAGGTAGCGGGCAAAGGAGACGAACGGCTCCAGAAACGCCTCTACCGGCTTCCAGGCGCCCATGGCGATGCCGAGCGGCACCGCGACCACCGACGCCAGCACAAAGCCCCCGAACACACGCCAGATTGTGATCAGTATGTCGAGCCAGAAACGATCCTCGACCAGCAGCCGCCAACCATCCCTCAGCATCGACAGCGGGTCGGCCAGGAAGATGCGGTTGACGTGGCCGCCAAGCGTGATCCAGGCCCAGAAGGCCACGAACAGCAGGAAAAAGGAAATGCCGAGCACGGTTCGCAGGCCCGGCGAGACAGGATGCAAGGGGCGCATCTTCGACCTTTGTCAACGGCAAGGCGGCGGCGCCGGGCGCCACCGCGCTCTGCCCAGGGGTTGAACCGTCAGTTCGCCACGGCGCTGGTGTCGGCCAGCGTGGTGACGTCCGGCGCCTCCTTGATCAGCCCCATCTGCAGCAGCAGTTCGCCGGCGGTCTTGGAAAAATCGGGGAATTCCTTGGTGAAGAACTCCTTGTTCTCCGCCTTGTCGGCCCATTTCAGGTACTTCGCCGAATCCTCGAATTCCTTGGCCGACTGTTTCACGTCCGCACCCATGATCTCGTAGGATTTCTGCGGATCCTTCTTGATCAGGTCGAGCGCGTCGAAATAGCTGTCGGCCAGCGCCTTGGCCGCGTCGGGATTGGCCTTGAGGAATTCGGGCGTGCAACCGACCGTGTCGAGAACCATGGGATAGTCGAGCGTGGTCGCCAGGATATGGCCCTGGTCGGCCTTGTCGCGAACCGCCGAGATGAAGGGCTCATAGGTGACCGCGGCATCGTTCTGGCCGGCCAGGAAGGCCTGCGCCGCCGCGTCCGGCTCCAGATTGACCACCGTCACATCCTTGGTCGACATGCCGTTCTTGTTCAGCACCCAGGCCAGCAGGAAATAGGGCGACGTGCCCGGCGCCGAGGACGCGACGGTCTTGCCCTTGAGGTCGGCGACGCTCTTGATGTCGTTGCGCACCACGATGCCGTCGGCACCATAGGATTTGTCGAGCTGGAAGATCTGTTTGGTCGTCACTCCGCTGGCATTCCACACCAGCCAGGTCTCCACCGTGGTGGCGGCGCATTGCAGGTCGCCGCTGGCGATGGCGAGGGGGCGGCTGGCCTGCGGCACCTTCTTCAAGGTGACGTCGAGGCCGTGTTTCTCGAACAGCCCTGCCTGCTTGGCAAGCGTCAGCGGCGCAAAGCCGGTCCAGCCGCTGATGCCGATGGTGAGGGATGTGGCGGCCATCGCCGGCGCCGAGAGACCCGCGGCAAGTGTCAATGTCGCGGCAAAAACAATATTTTTCATAAGAGTTCCCCTTTTGTTTCTATGAGGGAAATTGTTCACAGACGCCAACCGGCTTGTCAATCAACAGGAATGTGTTCAGTCCCGGCACGGATTGTTTGCCGGCTCTGGCTCGTCGTTCTGGAAGACCATGCCAGCTTCCCGCTAGTGTCGCGGCGAGCCAAGCAGAAGGATCGGGCAGCGATCCGCGACCGGATAGCTCCCACTCGGCACCAGACGGACATCGGCGAAATAACGCGAAGCCTCGGCTACGTGAATGGCTTCGTTGAGCCAGCAACAGATCGTCTCGGAGCCCCGGTAAAGCTCGATGAAGCTGAAGGCGTCCGGCGGCCACCCGCCCGCCGCCATCAAATCCTTCCGATCGCCGAACATCTCGTCGATGGCATCCAGAACAGCCGACATCTTCAAGCCATAGTCGGGCGCCGCGGCAGGAAGCGACAGCGCGCTGCGCAGAACGATCTCGGCGAGCGCCATTACCCTGCCACTCAGCGCATCGGCCCTTATTGCATCGAGCGGCTCGCTCCTGGCCGGGCGCGCGAAAAGCCGGATGCCCGCGCGACCGCCCGGTCTCAGCACCCTGGCCATTTCCTCCAGGCACCGAAGCCGCTGGGCCTCGCTCGTCACCGCCGAAAGACAGCCGTCACCGACAATGGCATCGAGGCTCTTGTCCGGCAATGGAAGATCGAGCCAGTTTCCCAGAACGGCCTTGCGAGTGGCGTCGTCGCCAATCCACAGCGCACCGATCATATGCGGGTTGGCATCGATCGCCACCAGTGACTTGCCGAGCCTGGCCAGTTCCGGCGTGACGCCAAGAAGCGCCATCTCCGCGCCATCCGTATCGATCTGACGCTTCAGCACGCCGACGACATCCGGGGGCGGCCGCAGAGGCGCTTTTATGAGATCCCATGTCCGGAACAGGTTGGCCCACAGGTCGGACATGCCCTCTCCCCCGTTGTCTCACGCACTTTGCCCCGGCAGAATCCTGTATATTATCATCTGCTGAAGTGAAAGACGGCCGGGGGGCCTGAATGGCGCACATCGTAGTGATCACGCATGAGTACGATCGGTTGGTCGAGCGAAAGTTCTTCCGGCGATCCGACAGCGGCTATATGATCCATGCAGTCCTCGAAGACCTGCGCTCACGCGGCCACACGTGGACGATCGCGCACGGCCCTTCGAACACGATAAAGGGGGATGTCGCGGTCCTGCACGTGGACGCCACGCGCGTCGATCCTGCCTATGTCGAATATGGAAGCCGCTTTCCGCTATGCCTCAATCTTGCGGTGACCGACATCTCGAAGGGGCGGATCAGCGAAGCGAGAGTAGCCCCTGGTGACGGATGGACAGGACCGATCATCGTCAAACCGCTCCTGAACAGCGGTGGCGTGCCGGAAGAACGTCTCAATCGCCGAGCCCTGCGGGTGGGCAAGCCGCTGCCCTTTCCCACCGCCAAAGTCATGAAAGAGTACCGGGTGTTTGACCGGGCGCCGGAGGTGCCCCCGGGTTTCTTCGCCGACCCTGACCTTCTCGTCGAACGGTTCATGCCCGAAGTAGAGGAAGACGGTTTCGCATTGCGCTTCTGGGTTTTTTGCGGCGACTATGATTTTTGCGGGCGCTTTATTTCACGCACCTCCATGGTCAAGGGCCCTGGCGTGTTCCGCAGCGAGCGTTGTCCTGTCCCTGAAGACCTGCGCCTTCGCCGCGAGCAGTTGGGCTTTGATTACGGCAAATTCGATTTTGCCGTGCATGATGGCAAGTCCTACCTGATGGACGCCAACAAAACGCCGGGAAGAGTCCCCAAATCGGCAGGCGAAGTCGCCTCGATGACTGGCATGGCCAGCGCATTCGAAAAAATGATCCGAAACGTGCTCGGCTGAATTTCCCCGACATCGATACGTGGGCAAGATGACGGCGCCGCGCAACTCAGCGGCTGTCGGGCGCCCAGCTACGGTTACGCCACATTTTCTCGCCGATCTGGCAGTCGGCGGCGGGCTTGTCCTGCGCCAGCACAACTGGCGGATGCGCGGCCTCTTCAGCCGCCCATTGCAGCGAGGCCGGGCCGGCGAGCTCCAGTACCAGCTTGCGGCGGATGGCTTCGGGAAATTGCGTCCAGTCATTGACCGGAATCATGAAAGCGCCGGGCCCGCCGATGACGCAGTCGCTGTAATAGCGGTCGAGATCGCCAACGTCATAGGCACCGGAAAAGCCGCCTCGGGTCATCAGCGGCAGGCCGTTGATGATGATGCCTTGCCTGACCACGCCGTCGCGGGCGAAATTGACCGGCGCGCCCTGGTTGTTCGGTCCGTCGCCCGAAATATCGATGACGCGCTTGGTTCCCCGGTAGCCGCTTTCGGCGAAAAGGTCGCTGCCGAATTCCAGCGCGCCGGAGATCGAGGTGCGTCGCGCGCTATTGGGCGGCTGGGCGGACAATTGCGCGACCACGCTTTCGGCGTCCGCCCGGCTCGCAATCACCGTCCACGGCACGATGACGCGTTGCCAACTTGTGCCCGCCCATTCGACATAGGTGACGGCGATCTTGCCATAGGCGCCATCGGCGATTGCCTGCAGCACATTGTCATGGGTCAGGGCCGCGGCGTAACCATGGCGCTGGATCTCCAGCTCGTCCGCCGACATCGACAGCGATACGTCCACCGCGAGCACCAGTTCGACATCGACCGGCTCGTCGGCACGGGATGCCGGCGCCAGCCAGAGCGTCAGCGCCAGTGCGGCACAGCCGGAAAGCAGATGTCTTGCACCGGGAAAAGCAGACATGACGCGAGGGTAAGCCAGAATCGCCCACCGAAAAAGAAAAAAGCCCGGCCGGAGCCGGGCTGATCCAAACTATTCGAGCGCCGATGCCAGGCGATCAACTCCTCGGCTTGAGGTTCTCCGGATCGTAGAGCGGCTTGTAGCCGACGCTCGCCACCTCGACCGGATAGGTCTCGCCGAAATATTCGACATTGAGCTTGCGGCCTTCCTGCGCATAGGCCCAGGGCAGATAGGCAAGCGCGATGTTCTTGCCGATGGTCGGGCCATAGGCGACCGAACTGGTGAAGGAGCGGCGGCCGAGTTCGTCGACCAGCGTCTCGCCGGTGACGGGATCGAGCACCGGCATGATACCGACCGGATAGCGCGCCACGCCCTTGGCGTCGGTGTTGCCGGTCATCACCAGCGTGCACAGCATCGCCGGCTGGTGCTCTCGGGCACGGTATTCGAGATGCTTGGCCTTGCCGCAGAAATCGTTCTCCTTGACCTTCGGGCGGGCGAGATCGGCTTCCAGCAGATTGTACTCTGTCAACAGGTCGGCATTCTGCAGCCGCAGGCTCTTTTCCATGCGGCGCGTATTGGCATAGGTCTCCACGCCGAACGGCATCACGCCGGTCGAGCGCAACGCGTCCCAGACGGCGAGACCGTCCTCGTAGCGCATATGCAGTTCCCAGCCCTGCTCGCCGACATAGGAGATGCGGAAAGCGGTGACGTCCTTGCCGCCGATCCGGATCGGCTTGATCGCGGCAAAGGGGAAGTTTTCGAGCGACAGGCCCTCGGGGTCCTCAACCACCTTCTGCAAGGTCGTGCGCGCATTCGGACCCCAGATGCCGATGGTGACGTATTTTTCCGTCACATCGGTGACCGTCGCGTCAAACCCCTTGTCCTGCGCGGTGCGCTGCATATAGCGGAAATCGCGCGGGCCGGCGTCGGCGCCGTCGATGACGCGGCAGCGATCGGCCATGCGGATGACGGTAAAGTCGGCGCGCACCATGCCTTCCTCGTCGAGGAAGTGGGTGTAGATGCCCTTGCCGATGTTGTTGTCGCCGCCGACCTTGGCCGCGCACAGCCATTCCAGCAGCGCGACATGGTCGGGTCCTTCGACATCGTACATGGAGAAGTGCGACAAGTTGACGATGCCGACATCCTCGCTCATCGCCAGGTGCTCGGCATTCGAGACCCGCCAGAAATGGCGATTGTCCCATTCGTTCTCGCGCACCGGGACGCGGTTGCCGTATTTCTCCAGCAGATGCTCGTTGGCGGCATAGCCGTGGGCGCGTTCCCAGCCGCCCAGTTCCATGAAGTAGCCGCCGAGTTCCTTCTCGCGCTCCCAAAACGGCGAGCGCCTGATGTTGCGGCCCTTGGAGAACGGCTCGCGCGGATGCACCGCCGGATTGTAGACCTTCATCGCCGTCTCGGTGCAGCGGTCCCAGATAAACTGTTCCTTGGTCTGGTGCGGATAGAAGCGCGCATAGTCGACGGCGTGATGGTCGATCGCGGTGCGGCCGTCGGTCATCCAGTCGGCGATCAGCTTGCCCATGCCAGGGCCGTCCTTGACCCAGATGGCGACGGCGTACCACACTCCCCTCACCTTCTGGCTCTCGCCCATCGACGGGCCGCCATCGGCGGTCACCTGCAGCAGGCCGTTGAAGGAATGGCTCTCGTTGTAGCCGAGCTCGCCCAGGATCGGCGTCAGCTCCATGGCGCGCTCCAGCGGCGCCAGGATCTGTTCCATGTCGAGATCGCGCTGCGACGGCGACAGACGGGCCTGGTCTTTCTCCAGCAGGTCGCGCGGGTGGCAGAGGCGCGGATTGGTTTCCTCGTAATAACCCCATTCGATCTGGCCGCCCTCGGCGGTCTTGGGGTCGCCAGTGTCGCGCATATAGGCCGAATTGCCCTGGTCGCGCAGCAACGGCCAGCCGATCTCCTTGCCGGTGCCGGCGAACTCATTGTAGGGGCCGAAGAAGGTCAGCGGGTGGTCTATCGGCATCACCGGCAGGTCTTCGCCGACCATCTCGGCGATCAGCCGGCCCCAGATGCCGGCGCAGACGATGACATAATCCGCTTCGATCGTGCCGCGACCCGTGACCACGCCGGTAATGCGGCCATCCTTGACGATCAGCGACGTCGCCGAGGTGTTGGCGAAGGATTTGAGCTTGCCCGAGGCTTCGGCCTGGTCGACCAGCTTGCCGGCGACCGTCTGCGAGCGCGGAATGACGAGACCGGCGTCCGGATCCCACAGGCCGCCCTGAACCATGTCCTGTTCGATCAGCGGGAACTTTTCCTTGATCTCGGCCGGTTCGATAAGGCGGGCGCGTGTGCCAAAAGCTTTCGCCGAAGCGATCTTGCGCTTGATCTCGTCCATACGGCTGTGATCGCCGACGCGGGCGACTTCGAGGCCGCCGATGCGCGCGTAATGACCCATCTTCTCGTAGAAATCGATGGAGTAGAGCGTCGTCCAGCAGGACAGGAAATCGTGGCTGGTGGTGTAGCAGAAGTCGGAAGCGTGCGCGGTCGAACCGATATCGGTCGGGATGCCCGATTTGTCGATGCCGACGATATCGTCCCAGCCGCGTTCGATGAGATGATGCGCGATCGACGCGCCGACAATGCCGCCGAGGCCAATGATGACGACCTTCGCCTTTTTCGGAAACTCTGCCATTGCCCGCGACTCCAAGGTGATAAAGCGCGCGGACTATAGGGCGGAGCGGTGGGGTGATTGAAGCCTGTTTGCGACATTGGAACGACGCGCGTCCATCAGGGCGCGCAAACTGCGCTTCCGGGAACCCAATGAGATGGCAAAAAGCCGCGCGACCTCGGGGTGAAAAGCCTCTTTCGAAGCTCAATCCAGCCCGGTCTTGCCCGGTGCCCAATAAGCCTTGGCTTTGATGCGCGACGACCCGGCGCCCGCCGCCTTCAGCGCACGGCTCAGATGCTGGATCGACTGAGCCTTGCCCGTCAGCACGAAATGCGCGCCTCGGGCGACACGGGAAGACATTTCGGCGGCAATAGCCGTAAGATGCGCGTCGCCTGCGGCACGCGCAATCAGGCTGGCGCCGATGAGGCCTGTCGCCTCCAGCACCGACCGCGATTGCGTGACGTCTGTCGTCTCGAACAGGTAGCTTGCATCCAGTCCCGGCGTGGCGCGCAGTGCGGCTGCCAGCGCGAAGGACGTTTCATCGCCAAACAGCACCAACGGTGCCGCCGGACCGGCAAGGTCAAGTGAGCGGCGCGGCCCGAAGAACTGGCAGGCGTCGCCCTCGCGCATCCCTTCGGACCACCGGCTGCCAGGGCCCTCGCCATGCGCGAAGACCAGCAGCCGTGTCTTGCCGCGCTCGCCGTCCCACCACGTCGGCGTATAGGTGCGGGTGGTCAGACCGGTCCCCATCGATATCTGGAGCTTCTGGCCGACGGACCAGGCGACGCCTTTGAGCGCCTCGCCTTCCAGATCGACGAGCCGGAAACGTGGCGACAGCACCTCGACGGCCGCGATGCGCGCGGGGCGCATCATCCATCGAAGCAAGGTCCGCGTGACATAGCCTGGCTGGGCCGCGGGCGGGACGTCCTGCGAGCGCTCGGTCTGATCAATCAAGGCTTTACTCCATTGCAGGCGGCGTGGGCTCGCCCAGCGACGGTCATGCCGCAATCCCGACGTGCCCTCTCCAGACCCTTTCGCAGAAAATCGGAAGCGCCGGGAACCGACAGCGCCGCGCTCGCCAACTCGGCTCCAACGCCCCTGTCCCGATCGATGTATCGGGCGAACGACAGGGCAGCCTGCGTTACGGGTGCACCGGGCCGCTCGAGGCGCAGAAGCGTCGGACTTTCCAAGGTCGTGACGACGGCATCCTCAATGACTGCTGCCAACGCCGAGGTCTGGTCATGGAAGACAAATTGCGGTTCGGTCGCCCAGTCGGCGGTTATGCGCGCATTGCCCGAAACGCGAGCGATCTGACCTGCACCCAGGACCATCAGGATGGCAGCGGCTTGAGGCCGAACAAGTCTGGGAAAGCGATCGGTGGCGTGGTCCGAAACATGGCTCAAGCCAATGTCGATCCTCGCCAGTATGCCGGCTGGATCATCCCTTGGGCTGAGTTCGACGCGTCCTTCTTCGTCGACCGTTGCCAGCGCCATGAAATGACTGGCGGCGGCAAATCCACGAACACCCCGCGGCGCCAGCGCCGCAAGCAACGACGTCCAGAATTCTGAACGGATCAGCACTTTGCCGCTGTGGCCGTAGCACTCCTCGACCGCGATGCGGATCACGCCATCGCTCACCGCTCTCACTGTACCGTTGACGCGCATCGCTTCATCGATGCAGGGCAGCAGGAACAGCGCGCCAAATCCCTGGCCGGGCACGGCCAGTTCCGGATCGTCTAGCCGGTCGACAGGCAGGCGCAACTCGTAGGCATCGGCTTCGGCAAAGCCAGCCTCGCCGCCGCCAGGCGTCACGCCGAGCCCGGATGCATCGCCGAACGCCGCGAACATCAGCGGCGAAGCCGCGATCCAGCGCAGCGCGACGCGATCGAGATGGCCGATGACATGGACGTTGATCGGCGGCGGAACTCTGCCCACGCTTGACTTCAACAAAGCGGCGGTATCGATCGGCTTGTTCATTGCAACACCCTGCTCTCGGCGGAGACACGGCCCGCCTTGAGTGGCCCGTCCCCTCCATGATCGCCTAATGGGTCATTCCCTTGGGTTCGATAGCATTACGCCATTGAGCGATTGGCGGCATCGGGCAAATATGACAGAATGTTTTGAAATCCTGCCAAACTCAGAACTCCCCCATGCCGATCCTCGACAAGCACCCCAAGCCAGCCGATTTCCCCAATCCCGACGATGTGCCCCGTCCCGTCCTGATCTACGGCGTGACGCTGGAGACTGGCGTGATCGAACTCAGCCATCACAGGCATCGCAAGGCTCAGTTGCTGGTCACGTTGCGCGGCGTCTTCACATGCGAGGTCGAGAGCGGGCTGTGGCTGGTGCCCCCGCATTGCGCGATCTGGATTCCCTGCGACGCGATGCATGCCATCAAGGCGTCCGGGCCGATCGAAGGTTACAACGCCTTCATTGACCCGGTGGCTACGAAGGCTCTGCCCTCGGCCTGTTGCACCCTGTCGGTCTCGCCGCTGCTGCGCGAATTGCTCGTCCGGGGCGCCAGCTTTCCGCTGGACTATCCCGAGGGCGGTCGGGAATCGCATCTGGGCACGCTGCTCCTCGATGAGATCGCGGTGGCCCCGGTCGAGCGTCTGCATCTGCCGATGCCCAGGGACGATCGGTTGCGTCGCATCGCCGAGGCGATGATGGCCGATCCCGCCGATCGCGGCACGATGGAGATTTGGGCGAAGCGCTTCGGGCTGAGCGAGCGCACGCTGGCGCGCATTCTCAACCGCGAGACCGGAATGAGCTTCGGCCGCTGGCGCCAGCAACTGACGATCATGCTAGCTCTGCAGTGGATGGCCGCGGGCGCTTCGATCCAGAGCGTGGCGCTCGATCTCGGCTACGAAAGCGCGGGCAGTTTCGTGACCATGTTCCGCAAGGTGTTCGGCACGTCGCCGGGCCGCTACATGGCGGAACGGCGCGGCATCGTGGCCACGGGCGAAGGCTAGGCCTGCAGGACTTCAGGCGAACGCCCAGACATCCTCGGCCTGGAAGCCGACCTGGTAGCCCGCGGTCTTCAGCTTGACCACGACCTGGCCGATCTCCGCCGCCGGCAGTGCCCCCACCTCGATCTTGATCATGCCGGGGCGGTAGCGCTGGAGGTCGAGCTGTTCGAACACCATCCAGTCGGCGCCCTCGCAATCGACGAGAAAGGCATCGATATGAGTGATGCCGTTGCGGTCGAGCAGTGTCTGCAGGGTTTCGGACGGCACCTCGATGTCCCTGAGGTGCGGCGCGAATTTATTGAAGTTGGCATCGGCCTCGCCCCAGGCATTCTTGCCCGACATCAGATTGGTGTCGGTGACCGACGAACAGCCGATGAACTCGATCGGCAATGTGCCGGCCTCGAGCGCCGCGGCGTCGAATGTGTGCACGGTGATCGTGCCCCTGGTCTTCGTCACCGCCACGGGCTCGATGACGAAGCGAGCGGTGTCGGGATAGTTGGCGCGCAGCCGTTTCTGGTTGTAGGGGATCGGCTCGACCAGCATGGCTCGGGCCTTTGGAATGCGGTGCAGCCAGGGCGTGACGTCATCGAACAGCGCGCCGTCGCATGCACCGACATTGACCATCTGGAAGGGCTGCGCGCGGGCACCGAAGCGCGCCTTCAGCGCGGCTTTGGCCAGGAACTTGGTGCCGCGCAGCGCCGGTCCGCGATCGAGCAGGCCGGACGGAAGCGCGAGCGACAGGGCAATGCGCGCCATGCTGGATAGCGAACTCATGGTTTGTCTCCGGCAATGACGTGCAGGGCGGCGCGATGCTGGCCCCGGCTGACACTTGCCCACAGCGCCATGAATGGCGCAGCCAGCAACAGGAACGGCGGGATCAGATGCGGGAAATAGATGCGCGTGTCGTGGATCGGAAAAACGGTGAACTTGGCCAGCGCACCCAACACCAGCGCCGCGAAAAGAATGCCGGCGCGCCTGTCGAGCCTGAAGCCGGCACGGCCGGCGGCGAACCAGCCCGCCAGCGCCAGCACCGAGACGCCGACCCAGCTGTTCAGGTTGACAGCGCGCAACAGCGAGGTGGCGAACGCCCTGAGATAGGCGGCGATGGAAAACGCCGGCTCGAACCCATCCATATTGTAGTGCTGTTCGATGCTGGAGAACCACAGATGCGGCCACCAGCCGGGATGATGGGCCCAGTGTGAGATGGCGAAATAGGCGACCAGCGACGCGGCAAAACCCGCCAGGGCGCCCCACGCCTTCTGCCGGAAGGCGATGAGCAGCACTGCGAAAACAGCAAGGAAGACAATATTGTCCGGCCGCACCATGAAGGCGAGGAAGAGCAGGATCGCGCTCGCTGCCTCGCGGCCCCGGACATAGGCATAAAGTCCGCCGAGCAGCAGTGCCGAGGTGAGCAGGTCGGGCGTCGAAGCGCGCGCGGCGTCGCCGAAATCGGCCATGATCAGCATCGCGCCGATCACCGGCGCCAAGGCCAAGGCGTTTTGCGAGCGCAGCCAAAGCAGCGCGGTCATCCCGAACAGCAGCACCGAAACCACTTGCACCAGGCGCATCGCCTCGACCGGCGACATCACCGAACTCAGCGTCGACAGGATTTCGGCATAGAGAAACTTGATCCGGTACATGCCGAGCAGCGAATGGAAATCGGTGGCATTTTCGGCCATGTGGCTGCGGAAGCCGCCGCCATCGTCGGTCAGCGCCTTGTAGTCGCCGGCCGAAACGCCTGATTTGACAGTGCTATAGGCATAATCATGCAGCGCCTGCGCATCGGGATAGGCGCCCTCCTCGGCAATCGCCAGATAGGGCAGCATGTCCCAGTTCGCGTCGGGCATCATCCATGCAGTGAACGCGGTGAGAAGGATGTAGAGCGCGAAAGCCGCGGCGCCGATCGGAGCCGCCAGTCGCGCATAGGTCCCCTCGCTCCACGCCAGACCGGCTTCTGCAAGCCGGTCGAGCGGGTTTTGCGGAACGGGCGACCTGGTCAGCATGGCTCAACGAACCTGGCTTGTGACGAAATCCTTCACGATTGCCACGATGCCGCGCGACAGCAGGCTGTCGAAGGCGTCGACGAAACGGTCGACATGCTCGCGCTGGCAGATCAGCGGCGGCTCGAGGCGGATGACGTTGCGGTTGTATTCGGTGAAGGCGACAAGCACGTCATAGTCGCGCAAGAGCAGCGAACCGACGAACCCCGACAGCGAGCCCTTGAGCTTGTCGTCGAGCACGCTGACGATCGGGCGCAGCACCATCGGCAAGGTCTGCGAGAAATCGTGGAATTCCAGGCCAATCATGAAGCCCTTGCCGCGCACGTCCTTGATGATCTTGGGATATTTCTCCTTGAGCGCCCGCAGGCGCTGCAGCAGATAGTCGCCGGTGACGGCGGCGTTATCGATCAGCGCCTCGTCATAGAGCACGTTGATGCCCTCGATCGCGGTGGCACAGGCCTCGCCCATGCCGCCGAAAGTGGCCATGGCATGGATCATCGCCGTCTTCGGCGTGCCATAGGCCTTCATATAGATTTCGCGGCGCGCAATCATCGCACCGACCGCGGCCTTGCCGGCACCAAGCGACTTGGCCAGCGCCGTCACATCCGGAACCACGCCATAGTGCTCGAAGGCGTAGAAGCGGCCCGAGCGGCCATAGCCGCACTGCACTTCATCGGCGACCCACAGCACGCCATAACGGTCGCACAGCGCGCGCAGCTTCTGCCAATATTCAGCCGGCGCCTGGATGATGCCGCCGCCGCCCTGGATGGTTTCCAGCACGATGACGCCGACTTCCGGATCGCTGCGGAACAGGCGCTCGACCGCCTCGATGTCGGCAAAGGGAATGCGTACCGTGTTGTCGGCCATCTTGAAGTCGGCGCGGTAGAGCTGGCCGTCGGTGATGCCAAGCACACCCTTGGTCTTGCCGTGGAAGGAATTCTCGGCATAGACGATTTTCGGCCGCTTCGGGCCGGCCGCGCGCTCGGCAAGCTTCACCGCCGCTTCCATCGCTTCCGAGCCGGAGGAGCCCAAAAACACCATGTCGAGGTCGCCAGGCGAGCATTTGGCGATGTTGTGCGCGAGTGCCGCTGCATATTGCGACATGAAGGCGATGGCGATTTCCTGCCGCTTCTCCTCCTGGAATTTCTTTCGCGCTTCGAGGATGCGCGGATGGTTGTGGCCGAAGGCCAGCGAACCGAAGCCGCCGAAGAAGTCGAGAATCTTGCGGCCGTTCTGGTCGATATAGAACATGCCCTCGGCACGCTCGATCTTGATCTTGTGGAAGCCGAGCAGCTTCATGAAATGCAGTTGACCAGGATTGAGATGCGCCTTGAACAGGTCTGTCATGGCAGCGACATCCATCGCCTTGGCCTGCTCGACGCTGATCAGGTCGGGCTTCTTGATGGTGGCGGGCGACAGCGCCGGCGCGCTGACCATGGTGCGCGCGCTTGTCTGTTCTGGCTTGGCCATGATGGTCATTTCCGAATTCTCCTGCTCGCCCATCATTGCGCGGGCACGTGTTTGGTGGCGACGGCATGGCCGTCCTTCTTGGCGCGGTATTCGCTATAGGCGGCGATCAGCATGTCCTCGTCGCGATATTGCGGCACCCAGCCGAGTTGACGCTCTGCCTTGGACACGTCGAGCACGCACTCCTCATCGGCGATCAGATATTGCTCCGGATCCATGATCGGCATGTTCATGAGGTCGAGCAGGTCGAGCGTGCGCTTGACCGCCCAGCCCGGCGTCGGGATCAGGATCGATTTCGAGCCGGCATGCCGGATCAGGTCGCCGAGCAGCTTCCTGACCGGCGGCGGGTTGAGCGAGCCGAGATTATACGCCTCGTTGGGCACGCCGGCCTTCCACGCCGCGCGCGCGGCCTCGGCGCAGTCGAACACCGAGATGAACTGGTAGGGATTTTTGCCCGAGCCGATCATCGGCACCGGCAGGTTCCAGTCGATCAGCTTGAACAGCTTTTCCAGGATGCCGAGCCGGCCGGGCCCGATGATCAGGCGAGGCCGGAACAGCGAGATCGACATGCCGCGCTTGCGCCATTCGGCGGCCAGTTCTTCGGTCTTCTGCTTCGACCAGCCATATTCGCCGAGCGGCGCGACCGGGTGCTCCTCGGTCATCGGCCGGGTGACAGTGTGACCGTAGATCATGTCGGTGGTGTAGTGGACAAGCCTGGGTGCGCCAGCCTTGTCCATCGCCTGGATAATGTGTTCGGTGCCGTGGAAATTCACCGGGAAGAAGAAGTCGTGCCGTTTGGCCCGCATCTGGAGCGGCGACAGCATCTTCGCCGACAGGTTATAGACCATGTCGTCGGCTTTCAGCCCGACCGACGCGACCGAAGCCGGGTCTGTGACATCGCATTTGACGAAGCGAACATTGCGGTAATGCGCAAGGTCGCTCCTGACGATATCGGCGACGACGACCTCTTCGCCATCGGCCACGAGCTTCGGCGCAAGATGGCGGCCGACGAAGCCGTCACCGCCGAAAATCACATGTCTCATCGAACGATCTCGTTTGCTTGTATCTTGTCGGGAGCAATGGAAGCGGTCTGGTCCTCATGCCCTCGCCCGCTTTGCGCGATCAGCACCGTGCCGACGCAGATGCAGGCGATACCGGCGATGCGCCACCCGTTGAGATCCTCGCGAAAGACGAAATAGGCGAAGATCGCGACGGCGACGTAAGCCAGGCTGAGGAAGGGATAGGCGAAGGAGAGCTCGACCTTGGACAGCACGTAGAGGTGCGAGGCCATCGAAATGACGAAGGTGCACAGGCCAAGGAAGACCCAGGGGCTGAACACGATCTGTAGCAGCTTGACCAGCGGATTGGTGCCCTCGAACGAAATCGGCCCGAGCGACATCATGCCTTGCTTCAGCATGAGCTGCGCAGCCGCATTGGTCATGACCGTAAAGAGAATGAAGACGATATATTTCATGCGCGACCACCCGCCCCGTGACATCCAGTACTACAAAGCCGAAAAGATTTCGTGAACTCACAACAATGTTTTGAGTAAATCCTGCCGTTAAGCACCCGCTAACCAATATTCATTTGAATTTTATCTATTCTGCCGCCTCTGCGCGCCGCCGCTGCGCATCGATGCTTCCAGCCGTGCGTACCCAGAAGTCGGACATGAAGGCGGGGTCGCGCAGTGCTTCCAGTTTCGACCATTCCGGGAACGAAGCCGCGAAGGTTGATGCATCCATGCGCGCGTCCTTGTAGGGATTGACCGCCCCGCCAGCCGCGATGGCCATGCGGTCGAGTTCCGCCAGCAGCGCAAGCGTCGCCGCCCCCCTGTTGGGGAAATCCAGCGTCAGCGTGTAACCCGGTCTTGGGAACGACAGCAGTGCCGGCGAGCTTATCGAACCGAAGCGCTTCAACACCGTGAGGAACGACCCTTGCCCGGCCTGCCGGGCCGCCACGAGCAGCGCCGGCACGACCGCGCGCGCCGCCTCTTCCGGTACTACGCTCTGGTGTTGGAACAGCCCCTTCGGGCCGTACAGTCGGTTCCAGTCGCGCACGCTGTCGAGCGGGAAGAAGAAGCCCTGATATTCGACCTGGCGCGGCACCGCGGCCCGGCCCTTTTTCCACCAGTAGGCGGCGTTGAAAGCAGTCAGGAAAGGCCGGTTGAGCACGTTGAAAGGCGGCTGGACCGGCACGGAGAATTTCGCGCCCGCCCGTGAGGCCGCGTGCGAGCCGTGCTCGGCGTGGTTGCCGGTAAACAGCAGCCCCCGTCCGCTGTTGCGGCCGCGGGCTAGTTGGTCGATCCAGGCAACGGCATATTCGTTGGCCTGGTCGGCCGCTTCCGCCAGATCGAAATATTCGCCGAGGTCGCGAAACCGGGTCGTCTTTTCGACGATGTCGAGCGAGGGAACCCGCATCAGCCGGATCGACGCCGACAGGATCAGGCCGGTGAGCCCCAAGCCGCCGATGGTGGCCCGAAACAGACGTGGATTTTCCGCCGCCGAACAGCGATAGGTCCGCCCGTCCGACCGCAGCAGAGCAAAGCTCTCCACATGGCAGCCGAACGTGCCGCGCCGGTGATGGTTCTTGCCATGGACATCGTTGGCAATGGCGCCGCCGAGCGTGACGAATTGCGTGCCTGGAACCACGGCGGGAAAGAAACCGTAGGGCGCGGCATGCGCGATGATGTCCGCGAGCAGCGCGCCGGCATCCGCTTCGAGGAGACCGGTCTCGGCGTTGAAGCCGCGAATGCGGTTGAGCGGCAGCATGTCGATGACCGCGCCGGCCTGGTTCTGGCAGGAATCGCCGTAGGACCGTCCATTGCCGTAGGCAAGCAGCGACGCTTGCCTCGCCTGACCGCCCTTGAGCAGCGCAATGGCGTCATCGGCATGCATCGTCCTTGCCGCCGGCGGCGTGGCAAGACCAAAGCTTTGGAACCGTTCGGCCATGCCTACCAGCCCCCGATGACCAAAAGCACGGCGCCGATCGCCACCACGATCTGACTGCGCCAGTCGCGGATGATGAAGACGACCGGATCGTCATGCATCTCGTCGCGGCGCGCCAGGATCCAGACGCGGATGATGAGGTACAGCACGATCGGCGGCAACGGCCAGATCAGCCAGGGGTGCGGATAGAGTTCACGCACCGCGACGCTGTCCATGTAGAGTGCCAGCACCAGCGCCGCGGAGAAGGCCGAAGCCATGCCGGCCTGGGCGACGATTTCCTGGTCTTCGGTACGATAGCCGCGGCCGGCAATGCGCTCGCCTGGCGCAATGGCGGTGGTACGCAGTTCGACGAAGCGCTTCACCAGCGCCAGCGACAGGAAGAAGAAAATCGAGAAGGCGAGCAGCCAGAACGAAACGTCGACGCCGGTCGCCGCCGCGCCCGCCAGGACACGGATCGTATAAAGCCCCGCAAGCGTCAGCACGTCGACCAGGAGCATGCGTTTGAACGACAGCGAGTAGGCCGTCGTAACGGCCATATAGCCGCCGAGCACGCCGAGGAATTCGATCGGCAGCAGGCAGCCGGCGGCAAGGCCGATCGCCAGCAGCACCGCGATCGCGCCGAGGCCGAACGGGATCGACAGCGCACCGCTGGCGAACGGCCTGTTGCGCTTGGTGGCGTGCTTGCGGTCGAGCGCCAGATCGAAGAAGTCGTTGAGGATATAGATCGCCGAGGCGACCGCGCTGAACGAGACGAACGCCAGCAGGCATTGCCAGATCATGTCGGTGTTGAAATATTCGTGCGACAGCACCATCGGCACGGCGATCAGCGAATTCTTCAGCCATTGATGCACGCGCAGCATCTTGATGATGGTGCGCGATGTCGGCTTGGGCGCCGGCATGGTTTCGGCACCATGTGCCGCTTGCCAGCGTGCGGCGTGGCGGTCCGGCGCCACCACGATCGCGCTGCGTGCCGCGTCGAAGACCTGGAGGTCATGGCGGCTGTTGCCGGCATAGTCGAAGCCGCCATCGCCATAGGCGGCCACCAGCGAGGCGCGCTTCTTGCCCGAGGTGAGATTGTCGAGGCCGTCAGTGGCCAACACTCGGTCGAAGATGCCCAGATGGGCCGATATGGCGTCGGCGAACTTGCGCGGCGTACCGGTGGCGAGCACGAGCTTGCGGCCTTCGGCGTGCTCGGCGCGGAGCCGGTCGAGCAGTGGCGCCCGATAGGGCAGCGTGGCCGGGTCGATGTCTATGCGCTGGGCGATTGCCTGCTTCAGCCGCGCTGGTCCGCCTGCCGCCCAGAAAGGCACCAGAAAGAGATAGAGCGGGTTCTTCTTGAGAAGGATGAACAATCCTTCCCAGAGCAGGTCGGTTGCAATCAGCGTGCCGTCGAGATCGACCGCAAGCGGTATTGCGTTCCTGTCCGACCGCGCATCCATGCCCGTCCTGCCCTGCCAGCGTAATATCCGGAAACCGGAATCCCGTTGAGCGCCGTGTTTCGGCGTCTTGGATGGAGGTATAGCGGGTGACGGCCTAGCGAACGTTAAAACGTGCGGTTGCAAACGGCTGTTTCGGCTGTATTTCGGGCGTCATTGTTAAGCAACTGCTACCGGAAACGATAAAAGGCCGGACAAATGCCCGGCCTTTCCAATCATGTCGGCGAGATTACTTGATGCGGGCAACGCCGCCCGAAATCTCGATGGTTTCCGAACCGGTCAGCGCTTCGAGGTCGCCGTTTGGCAAGGTGACGAAGCAGCCGCTCTGGCAGAATTCAACGGTTTCACCGGCGGCCAACGCCAGGTCGGACTTGCTGCCGGCCTCCGTCACGACCAGCGTGCGGGTCTCGGCGTCCTTGTTGACCGCGCTGGCGGCATGGGCCGAGCCGCCTACGGCGAGCAAGGCCACGGCAGCGACGAGAGACTTCCACATTTGCAATATCGGTGTTCCCACCGCCTCTGTTGCATTTCACAAGGCATTCTCGCCTTTGCATGAGAGCTTATATGAGATGGAAGCTGAACCGCAACTGAATGCCGCATTCATGCCGCAATTGGCTTTTGCCGGTGCTTCATCCTGTAAAACCGGCCGCCCCGCACGATATGATGGCGAAGGGGCGCGACGGGCGAAAAGATGAGACCATGCACGACAACTGGCTGGAGACGATCGGCGTTGGCATTGAGACCCGGAACATTGTGGCTGGGTTGACCTACCACGTGCCGGCCTCTCCCAACCACCGGCTGGGAATTCATGTCGGAGCGCCTGTCAATGCGTCGTGCCGGTGCGACGGAACGCACCACCGGCGGGTACAGTCGGATGGCGACATCGATATCGTGCCCGCCGGGCTGGACGGCGAATGGCAAGACGACGCCGACTGCACGATCCTGCGGCTGTGGGTAAGCCCGGGGCTGGTTCGACAAGCTGCCGAGGATCTCGAAATCGACCCGGCCAAGGTCGTCGTTCTTCCGCAGTTCCAGCGCCGCGATCCGAGAATCGAACATATTGCGCACGCGATGGCGACGGGACTGAGCCCGGACATGCCATCGGACCGACTGTATTTCGAGAGCCTGGCCAAGGCGTTGGCCATCCAGCTTGTCCAAGGTGCATCGTCCCTGCGAGCCGATGCCGTCAGGCAGACGCTCTCCCCGGTCCAGAAGCGCCGGCTTCGTGATTTCATCGAGACCAATCTCGACCAGGACCTCTCGCTGGGTGACCTGGCGAAGGTGGCCGCCATCAGCGTGTCGCATCTGAAGGTGCTGTTTCGCCGCACATTCGGCATGCCGCCCCACCAATATGTCATCCAGCGCCGGGTCGAGCGGGCCAGGACCTTGCTGCATCAGGGGACAATGCCGCTCAGCCGGATCGCGCTGGAGGCCGGCTTCGCGCATCAAAGCCATATGGCTCAAAGCATGAAGCGCATTCTCGGCGTCACGCCCGCGGCGCTGGCGCGCATGCGGAAATAATGCGCCGGACTTGACTGTGATCATCCGTTCTTGCGCTCCGTCGTCCATATCTGGGCGACCCAGGCCCGCCAATCCTGCATCGTTGGCCTTCGACGATCGGTTTGAAGGATATCGCTATGTTTGTTGTGCTGGGAGCCGCCGGGAAGATCGGACGATCCACGATTGGCGCGCTGCGTAAACAGGATGTCCCAGTCAGGGCCGTGATTCGCGATCCATCGAGCGCCGACGCGCTTCGTGCGCTTGGTTGCGAGGTAGAAATCGCCGATCTGCGCGATGCGCCGGCTCTGGCGCGGGCAACAAAAGGTGCGACGGCCGTGCAGGTCATTTGCCCGGTGGCCATCCGCGCCGACGATGCCTCTCAAGAGATGCAATCCACGATCCGGTCGATCATGGACGCGCTCGATGAGTTCAGACCGCAAACCATCCTGGCGATCTCGGACTACGGCGCCGAGATCTCCGCCGGTACCGGCATCACGCTCACCTTCCATCATCTTGAAGCACAGCTGAAGACGCTACCCGCGGCCTTGACGCTGCTGCGCTCCGCCGAGCACATGCAGAACTGGGCCCGCGTAATCGGTCGAGCGCTCGAGACCGGCGTCCTGTCCAGCCTCCATCATCCCGTCTCGAAGGCCTTTCCCACGGTCTCGGCCGGCGATGTCGGGCTGATTGCGGCAGACCTCCTCTTGTCGCCCGCCGACGGGCTGCGCGTGGTGCATGCCGAGGGCCCGCGACGCTACAGCGCCATCGATGTGGCGCGGACGCTTGGCGAAATCGTCGGCCGCGAGGTGGTCGCGCGTGAGCTGCCGAGACAGGATTGGATGCCTGCCCTCGTGGCCGGAGGCATCGGCGAAACCTATGCCCGCCTGGTTGTGGAGTTGTTCGACGCCCACAATGCCGGTCGCATCGACGCGCAGCGGGATGTCGGCGAGATCAGGTTCGGCAGGACCGATCTTCGTGCGGCGCTGTCAGCGTTGCTGGCGACGGCCCGGCAGGCCGGACCCAGGGCTTAGTCCGGATCGGGCTTCTTGGCCTTGCGCGGCTTCGGCTGCTTTTTCGCCTCGGCCTCGGCTTGCGCCCTGGCTTCTTCCTGTTCGGCGAAATCGGCCTCGATCTTGTCGTCATCGGTCGGCCAGGCAACATGTTTCTGGACCTCGACAACCGCGCGCGGCGTTGACGGGATTTCGATGTGCTGGTCGTTGAATTTTTCCAACACGGAGAAGCGGACATCGTTCTGCACGGAACTGCCGTTCATGATGTCGGCCAGGAAAACACGGATTTCGAACTCCAGGGCGGCGGCGCCGAAATTGGAAAACAGTACGAACGGCTCGGGATTCTTCAGCACCAGCGGATGGCTGCGGGCGATCTCGAGCAGGATGGCATGGACCTGCTTTACGTCGCTGCCATAGGCAACGCCGACCTTGATTTCGACACGACCGAGCTTGTTGCGGTGCGTCCAGTTGCCGACGGCGTTGTTGATCAGGTTCGAATTGGGCAGGATCACCGACTGGCGCTGGAAGGTTTCGATCTCGGTGGCGCGCACGCTGATCTTCTTGACCGTGCCGCTGACATCGCCGGCCACGATCCAGTCGCCGACCTTGAACGGGCGCTCGGCCAGCAGGATCAGGCCGGAGACGAAATTGGACACCACGTTCTGCAGGCCAAAACCGATACCGAGGGAGAGAGCACCAGCGACCAGGGCCAGACTGGAGAGATCGATGCCGGCGGCCGAGATGCCGACCAGCGCGGCGAGCGCCACGCCGGCATAGCCGACCGCCAGCCGGATCGAGTTGCGCACCCCGGTGTCGACCTTGCCGCGCGCCATGACGGAGCCGTCGAGCCAGCCCTGGAACCAGCGCGTCAGGAAATAGCCGATGATGAAGACGACGATGCCCGACAGGATGCCGGTGACCGAAATCGTCACCGACCCGATATTGATTCCGGTTGCCAGCTTGTAGGCCCACGCCTCGATATCGCCGGGCTGGAAGCCCCACATCAACAGGATCAGCGGCAGGAACACCAGCACGATCATCAGGTTGATGGCGATGCTGACGACAAGACCGAGCTGGTCGAGCGCGGTGTCTTCATAGCTCGAATTGGCCGATAGCCAGCGCCCGACCGAGGTGTTGGCGAAAGCGCCCTCCTCGCCGATTGCTTGCGCCGACAGGAAGCCGATATAGGCCGTGATCAGCGCGGTGCCGGTGACCACGACCTGCAGCGACACGAACAGTGCAAGGCCGATATAGCCGAGCAGCGCCGCGATGATGGTGAAAAACCCGAGCCCGAGCGAGGTGTAGCGCAGCCATGCCGGCCATGGCCGCCAGCTTCCGTCACGCGCCTTGAACGGCCTCAGCATCGCCATCAGGATCAGGATGACGCCGACGATGATGGTGGCGACGAAACTGCGCGCGATGGTCAGCGACAGCGGCGATCCCATCTTGTCGTTCACGACAGACAGGAAGGTGTTGAAGCTGATGACCACGGCCATGGCGGTGGTCAACCGGACCAGCCAGCGCGCTGGCCCGGTTTCGACGGGGATGAGGCGCCAGTTGGGCAAACGCGGTTCGAGCGCCGCGTTGGTCAGGCGATTGACGCAGAACACCACGCCGATGACGGTCGCCAGCGCATTGAGGAAGAGGCCGATATCGCCACGCAAGACGTTGTAGTAATTGAAGAAGAAGATCGTCGACCCGAGAAAGGCGGCAACCGCCACCGTCGGCAGCAAGGTCGACCAGAAGGCCACCGAAAGGCGGCTGAGATAGGACGGATCCTCATTGCCGGGGTCGGCCTCGAACACACGCCCGAACAGGCGCCGTCCGCCGACCAGCAGCACCAGCGCCAGGCCGAGCGCCACGAAGGTCGCGGCCAGAATGGCCTGGAACTTGAACTTGATGGCAAAGGTCAGCCAGGACGACACGGCCTTGTAGAAATTGTCGAACTCGTCGCGCGCGTCGGAAAAGACCTGCGGGCTCAAGGCGTCCGAGAGCACGTAGCGCTTGGTCAACAGATTGCGGAAAAGCTCGCTGCGCATGTTGCCGATCTTGTCGATCAGTCCGCTGATGCGGATCGACAAGGCCTGCGCCTGCGAGATGACCGCGTTTATCTCGGCCTTTTCCGATGTCAGCCCTTCGCGCTCGGCGCTGACGATGTCCGGTTCCGCCGGCTGGCCCGCCGCAGGCGGCGGCCCAAGCTGCTCAAGCCTGGCGTTGATTTCGCCCAGCCGCGTGCGGAAGGCCAGAGCGCTGGTCAGCGATTGCCTGGACAGTTCTTCCAGTTGCAGGCGGATGTCGACAAGACTTCCGTCGTCCTCGGCGTCCTGCTGGATCTGCTTCTCGAAAGTGTCGGTCCTGGTCGTCAGGCTCTGGATGATCTTCTGCTGGTCAGCGACCAGTCCGGCGGGTGCCTGGCCAACGCCTTGCGCCGCGGCCTCGAACGACAAGGGCGCCGAAACGACAAGCGTCAGGACCAGGATGAGGCGAAGCAATCGAAAAAGCATGGTGGACCGGCGACTCACGGACGGCAAAGGCATTCAAAGAGCCTGTCCTTGATAAAGACGGCCATATCATGGGGCAAGTCACCGCGACCGATCGCACACATCAGGCGTCGGCCAGTCGAAAGGCGATGGCGCAATATTGGCTTTGCATCAGTCCCCTGCTCTATAGTCTGCCGCATCGCCCGCAACGGACACCATACACATGGCAGAGTATTCGGCCCTTTCGCTGCTCGCGAACGCGCTCAAGGGGAACAAGGACTGGAAGCCGGCCTGGCGCAAGCCTGATCCGAAGGCCTCCTACGACGTCATCATCATCGGCGGCGGCGGGCACGGTCTGTCGACCGCCTATTATCTTGCCAAGGAGCACGGCATCACCAACGTCGCGGTGCTGGAGAAGGGCTGGCTCGGCTCCGGCAATGTCGGCCGCAACACCACGGCCGTGCGCTCCAACTATCTCCTGCCCGCCAACACCCGCTTCTACGAACATTCGATGAAGCTGTGGGAAAACCTGTCGCACGAGCTCAACTACAACGTCATGTTCTCGCAGCGCGGCTGCCTGAATCTGGCGCATACGCCGGCCCAGTTCGACGATTATGCAAGGCGCGGCAACGCCATGCGTCATCTCGGCGTCGATGCCGAACTGATGACGCCGGCCGAGATCAAGCGCCTGATCCCGGCGCTCGACATCTCCAGCGACGCACGCTTCCCCGTGGTTGGCGGCCTGATGCAGCGCCGCGCCGGCACCGCCCGGCACGATGCAGTCGCCTGGGGCTATGCGCGCGGCGCCGACCGGCGCGGCGTCGACATCATCGAGAATTGCGAGGTCACCGGCTTCCTGCGCGACGGCGACCGCGTCACCGGCGTCACCACCTCGCGTGGCGATATCAGGGCCAAGAAGGTGGCGGTCGCCGTGGCCGGCAGCACCGGCCGCGTCATGCAGATGGCCGGCGTCGAGACGATGCCGATCGAAAGCCATGTGCTGCAGGCCTTTGTCACCGAATCGCTGAAACCCTTCATCGACACCGTCGTGACGTTCGGCATGGGCCATTTCTATATGTCCCAGTCCGACAAGGGCGGCCTTGTCTATGGCGGCGACATCGACGGCTACAACAGCTACGCCCAGCGCGGCAACCTGCCCATCGTCGATGAGGTGATGAGCGAGATGCTGGCGCTTTTCCCTGGCCTCGCGCGGGTGCGCATGCTGCGTTCCTGGGGCGGCGTCTGCGACATGTCGATGGATGGCTCGCCGATCATCACCATGGGCCCGCTTCCCGGCATGTATCTCAACTGCGGCTGGTGTTATGGCGGCTTCAAGGCGACGCCCGCTTCCGGCTGGTGCTTCGCCTGGACCATCGCCAAGGACCAGCCGCACGACTTCAATGCCCCCTTCACGCTCGACCGTTTCCACCGCGGTCTTGTCATCGACGACAAGGGTCAGGGCGCGAATCCCAGGCTTCATTAGGCTTCATCAGGAATATACCGTGCTGATCACCTGTCCCTATTGCGGCCCGCGCGACGTCATCGAGTTCACCTATCAGGGTGACGGCAACCGCGAACGCCCCGAGCCGGCTTCGCAGAATTTCGAAGCCTGGAACGCCTACGTCTATGACAGGCTGAACCCGGCCGGCGACCACAACGAGATCTGGCAGCATTCTGGCGGCTGCCGGGCGCATCTGCGGGTGGTGCGCAACACGCTGACGCATGAGATTTCCAGTGTCGCCTTCGTGCGCGGCGATCACGGCTCGGGCGCGCGCCGCAAGGCGGAGGACAAGCCATGAGCCCGCGCCGCACCGACACCGGCGGCCGTATCGACCGCTTGAAGACCATCCGCTTCACCTTCGATGGCGTTGCCTATACCGGCCACGCCGGCGACACGCTGGCATCGGCGCTGCTGGCCAGCGGCGTCACCCTCTTCGGCCGTTCTTTCAAATATCATCGCCCGCGCGGCCTGCTGACGGCAGGCGTCGAGGAGCCCAACGCGCTGGTGACGGTGCTGAAGGGCGAGGTGCGCGAACCCAACATTGCGGCGACCATGGTCGAGATCCATGACGGGCTGGTCGCCGTCAGCCAGAACCGCTTCCCTTCGCTTGCCTGGGATATGCATGCCGTCAACCAGCTCGGCGGCAAGATCCTGTCGGCCGGCTTCTACTACAAGACCTTCATGGGACCGGTTGTCGGTCCGCTGAAGGGCACGCGCTTCTGGATGTTCTGCGAGCATTTCATCCGCCGCGCCGCCGGCCTCGGCAGCGCCGGATCGGCAAAGGACCCAGCCCGCTACGAACGCATGAACGCCTTCTGCGACGTGCTGGTGGTCGGCTCCGGTCCGGCTGGCCTGATGGCCGCCAAGGCCGCCGCCGATCAAGGCGCCCGCGTCATCCTGGCCGATCTCGAGCCGCGTTTCGGCGGTTCGGCCAACTGGTCCGCCGAGACCATCGACGGGGCGCCCGCAACCGATTGGGTGCGGCGCACCGTCGCCCAGCTCGAGGCCCGCGACAATGTCCGGCTTCTGCCGCGCACAACGGTCTGGGGTTACTACGACAACAACACACTTGCCGCCCTCGAGCGGGTCAGCGATCACAAGGAGCAGCCCGCCAAGGGTGAGCCGCGCCATCGCTACTGGGCGATCCGCGCCGGATCCGTGGTGCTGGCCACCGGCGCCTTTGAAAGGCCGCTGGTGTTTCCCGGCAATGACAGGCCCGGCGTGATGCTGGCGCACGCGGCGGAGCGCTACGCCAACGAATTCGGCGTGCTGCCGGGCCAGCGGGTCGTGCTGTTCACCAACAATGACAGCGCCTACCGGTCGGCACTGGCGCTGAAGCGGGCGGGTGCTGCGATCGTTGCCATCGTCGACGTGCGCCCGCAGCCCTCCGCCGAGATGAGCGCACTGGCCGGCGAAGCCGAGGCGGAATTGCTGTCCGGTCATGCGGTTGTCGCCACGGAAGGCGGCAAGGCCTTGTCCGGCCTCAAGGTTCAGCGCTTCGACATGATTGCCGGTGTGCTGAGCGGTGATGCACGCGCCATCCATGCCGATTGCCTGCTGATATCGGGCGGCTGGTCGCCGACCATCCATCTGGCCAGCCAGGCCGGCGCCAAGGCGGAATGGAATTCTGCCCGGCAGGCCTTCCTGCCGCCCGAGCCGACCCAGAAATGGATCGGTGCCGGCGCTTTCACCGGCAATTTTTCGACGGTCGAAGCCATCGCCGAAGGCCGCGCGGCGGGCCTTGCAGCGGCTGGCGCAACAGCCGCGCCGATGGCGCTGCCCACCGTCGAGGCAACCCCCGGGGATCCTGATCCGGCGCCAGTGTTCGAGATCAAGGGCAGCGGCAAGAGCTTTGTCGATTTCCAGCACGACGTCACGGCCGAGGATGTCCGCCTGGCGCATCGCGAAGGCTTCGTCTCGGTCGAGCACCTCAAGCGCTACACCACGCTCGGCATGGCGACCGATCAGGGCAAGAGTTCCAATGTCCCCGGCCTTGCCATCATGGCGGAAGCGCTGGGCAAGCCCATCCCGGACGTCGGCACGACCCGCTTCCGGCCCCCCTTCGCGCCGGTTTCGATCGGCTCGCTGGCGGCCGAGCGCTTCGGCGATCTCAAGCCCGAGCGGCTGACGCCGATGCATGACTGGCACCTCGCCAATGGTGCGACCGTGTATTCGGCCGGTCTCTGGTACCGTCCGATGGTCTATGGGCTTTCAGGCGAAACGGTCGAACAGGCCTATGTGCGCGAAGCCAGGGCAACGCGCGAAAGTGCGGGCATCGTCGATGTCTCGACGCTGGGCAAGATAGCCGTGCAAGGCCCCGACGCCGCCATGTTCCTCGACCGTGTCTACACCAACATGTTCTCGACGCTCGCGGTCGGCAAGGCACGCTACGGGCTGATGTTGCGCGAAGACGGTTTTGCCTTCGACGACGGTACCACCTGGCGGCTGGGCGAACAGGATTTCCTGATGACCACCACCACGGCCAATGCCGGCAAGGTGATGCAGCATCTTGAGTATTTCCTCGACGTGATCTGGCCGGAGTTGAAGGTCCATGTCACCTCGGTCACAGATGAATGGGCGGGCGCCGCGATCGGCGGCCCCAAGGCAAGACAGATCCTCGCCGCCTGTGTCACCGGCACATCAGTCGACAATGCGACGCTGCCCTTCATGGGCATCGTGCATGGCGAGATAGCGGGTGCACCGGTCATGATTTGCCGGCTATCTTTCTCCGGAGAAATGGCCTTCGAGGTCTATTCCGGCGCGGGCCACGGAACGCATGTCTGGGAAGCCCTGGTCGAGGCCGGCAAGCCTTTCGGACTGGTCACCTACGGGCTCGAGGCGCTGGGCACGATGCGCATCGAGAAGGGCCACGTCACCGGTGCCGAGATCGATGGCCGCACCACGGCGCGCGACCTGCATCTCGACTGGATGCTGTCGAAGAAAAAGCCGTTCATCGGCTCGGCGATGATGGACAGGGAGGGCCTGGCTGCATCGGACCGGCTGGAACTGGTCGGCCTGATCGCGCTCGACAACCGGCCGCTCAATGGCGGCGCCCACATTGTCGAGGAGCTCGACGAAACCAACCCGCACGGCTCGATCGGCCACATCACGGCCTGCTGCTACTCGCCAGCGCTCGGCAAGCATATCGCGCTGGCGCTGGTCAAGGGTGGCAAGGCCAGGCATGGCACGCGCGCGCATGTCTCCGATCCCTTGCGCAACCGCTTCGGGCCGGTGGAGATCGTCTCCAACCACTTCTACGATCCGGAAGGAACCCGCATGCATGGTTGAGCGTCAATCGCCCCTCGAGCCTGAGTTCCATGTCGGCTCGCATGGCAATTTCGAACATGGCGTGGAGATTCTGCTTACCGAAACCAGGCCGGGCTCGATCGTGCAACTCGCCGCATGGCCGGGCGAGGAGAAGAAATTGATCGCGGCCATCCGCACTGTCGTCGGACTGGCGCTGCCGGACGGCGCCGGCGGCGGCATGAGCGACGGTGCAAAGTCGGTGTTCGGCTTCGCGCCGGGGAAATTCACGGTGGCGGACGAGGCCGAAGGGCTGGCCGCGGCCTTCGCCAAGGCGGTGACGCCCGACATAGGCACGGTGACGGACCTGTCGCATGGCCGCACCGCGATCCGCATTGCCGGGCCGAAAGCCGAGTGGGTGCTGGCGAAGTTCTTCGCCATCGACTTCGCCCTGCCCGCCTTTCCGGTCGGCGCCGGCCGCTCGACGGTCCATCACGACGTCTTCGCCCAGATCCACCGCACCGGCACCGACCAGTTCGACCTCTATGTCTTCCGCTCTTTCGCCCGTTCGTTCTGGAAGGCCCTCTGCCATGCCTGCGAGGAAGTCGGCTACGAGGTGCAGTAGCTCCGGCCTGCCGGCTAGGCCTGCTGCGCGACGCCGTGCCAGTCGGCGTTCTGCAGGACCACGCGATAACCATCGCAATCCTCGAATGTGACGCCTTGCCTGTCCCAATAGGGATTGAAGGATGGCACCTCGGCGTAGCCATGCTCCTTCATGCGCCGCACGGCTGCCTGCCACGCGTCACGATCCGGCATATAGAAGACGACCAGATTGTCCGCTGTGGGTGCCCTGCCGGCATCGTGGCCGTGAGCGTGGGTGAATTCGAAGTGATAGGCCTCCCCGGGCTGTCCGAGCATGATGCCGTCGAAGCCGTCATGGTCGCTGAAGCGATATAGTTCCTGAAGGCCGAGACCCTCCCGGTAGAAGCGGGTGACCGCAGCGAGATCATTCGTCGGCCGCGCCACACGCAGAACCAGATGCGGTTTCATTGGTTGTCTCCTTTATGGACTGAATTGAAGTCGGGTTGGGCCGGCCGCGGTGCAATGGCGCTGGCCCATTGCGTCACGAACAGGCCGGCAACGATGAGGAGAAATCCGGCGAAGCGAGCGGCAGTCACCGGACGATGGGCAAAGCCCATCAGGGCGAAATGATCGATGGCCAGCGACGCCGCCATCTGGCCCGCGATGACGGCAACGATAAATCCTGCCGCGCCCAGTTTCGGGGCCAGCAGCAAGGCGGCGGTGATATAGAGGACGCCAGCGGCGCCACCGATCCAGATCCACCACGGACCTTTGAAGGCCATACCGGCGGCCGGGACCGGCACCCTGAAGGCGATCATCACCGGGATGATCAGCGCCATGCTGACAACAAGGGATACCACGGTCGCCCAGAGCGGATGGCCGAGCAGGCGGCCCAGCATGGCGTTCGCCCCGGCTTGGAACGGGACGGCGGCGCCTGCCAGCAAGGCGGCAATCACCAGGGAAAACGTGGCGGGCATCGGACTGTCTCCTATCGATTGGCCCTGGTCTAGACAATCACGTTTCGATATGGAAATTCGATTTTGACACGCTTACTATGCACAAGATGAATAGTCTTGCGGGCATCGATCTCAATCTCCTCGTCGTATTGGAAGCCTTGCTTGCCGAACGCCACGTCTCGCGGGCGGCGTTGCGGCTGAACAGGAGCCAGCCTGCCGTCAGCCATGCTTTGGCGAGGTTGCGCCATCTCCTCGACGATCCGCTGCTTGTCCGGCGGCAGGGCGGCCTCGAACCGACGGCGCGCGCCATGGAAATCGGTTCGGCACTCACCGAGACGCTCGACGGAATGCGTCACCTTCTGGCTCCCGCCGGTTTCGACCCGGCGACCGAGCGCCGAACCTTTAGGCTCGCAATGTCGGACTACGGCGCCATGGTCATTCTGCCGGTCCTGCTGCCGCTCTTGCGCGTACAGGCGCCGCATGTCGACCTGGTGGTCAGCCAGGCGAGCCGCGAGGTGATGGCGTCGCAAGTCCTCGATGGCGAGATCGACCTTGCCTTCGGCGTCTTTTCAGGGCTGGACCGGTCTGTGCGCTCGCACCGGCTGTTCGACGAGCGCTTTGCCTGCCTCGCCGATGCGGCAAGTCTTCGCGACGGGCGAGCGATGGATTTGACGACCTATCTCGAACGGCCGCACGCGCTGGTCGATTTACGGCCCGAGCGGCAAAGCGAGGTCGACAAGGCGTTGGCCGGATTGGGCCACAAGCGCCGGCTCTGTCTCACCATTCCGCATTGGGGCGTCGCGCCACGGCTGATCGCCGGCACCGACCTCGTGCTTACCGCCGCCAGCCGGATATTGCCGGCCCATGGCGACGGGCTTTGCGTGTTTGCCCCACCGTTCGAGATTCCGGCCTTCGAGTTCACGCAGATCTGGCACAAGCGGCGAGATGGCGACCCGGCACATCAATGGTTGCGATCGCGGCTCGAGGCCTTGCTCGGCGGCTGAACCGTGTGGCCGCGCCGCGGCTCTGGCATCAAGGCCAGCCGTTTGTGCCGCTAGAGAATTTCTCCTGTGGCGGCCATTGTGGCAAACTATGGCCGCCAAACCGGCCCAAAGGGTATAAAAACCCGTCTCAGAGTCGGCACATTCGTTTGGTTCGAACATTCCCATGACCGCTGAACTATCCGCCGGCGCCACCGATCGCGCCGATGTGCCGGCCAGAGCCTTGCTCCTGCTGCCGCTGACGGTCGCCTGCGGCGTGTTCATGACCAGCCTCGACCAGAACGTCGTGGTGACGGCGTTGCCCGGCATCAGCCAAAGCCTTGGCCGGCCGCCGAGCCAACTCGGCCTGCTAATCACCGTCTACGTCGCCAGCCTGATCATCTCCATGCCGCTCGGCGGCTGGGCGGCCGACCGTTTCGGCCTGCGCAACGTCTACTGCTTCGCCCTGCTGGTGTTTGCCGTGTCGTCGGCACTGTGTGGACTGTCCGACGATTTGTGGATGCTGGTCGGCGCCCGTGCACTGCAGGGCTTCGGCGGCGCGCTGATGGGCACGCTCGGCCAAGTCGTCATCCTGTCGACCTTTCCACGCAGCCGCACCTTGAAGATCAACATGTATATCTCGCTGGCCGGCCAGTCCGGGCCGCTCGTCGGCCCGCTCGTCGGTGGCGCGCTGACCACCTACATTTCCTGGCGCTGGATCTTCTTCATCAACGTGCCGTTCGCGCTGACAGCGGCTGTCCTTGCCGCCTCCCTGTTTCCAACGGTGACCAAGCCGGTGCGCACGCCGTTCGATTTTCCGGGCTTCCTGCTGGTCGGCAGCGGCATGGTGCTGCTGGTTTTCGGCATGGACTCGCTGGCGGCGAAGGACGCTGGCGGCGGCATGATCGCGGCCGAGCTTGCGCTCGCGCTTGTCATCCTGACGGTCGCCTCCTTCTATTGCCTGCGCGTGCGCAACCCCCTGCTCGATCTCAAGCTCCTGCGCATCCGCACCTTCCGCATCTCCTTCCTCACCGGCGGCGGGCTGGACACGATCGGCCTCAGCTCGGTCGTCTTCCTGCTGCCGCTGATGTTCCAGCTCGGCTTCGGCATGAGCGCGGTGCAGGCGGGATCGCTGACCTTCGTTGCCGCGGTCGGCTCGGTGGGCATGCGTGTCTTCATGCCGCGCCTGCTCAACCGCTTCGGTTTTCGCCGCGTGCTGGTCTTCAACACGCCCGTCGTTGCCGCCATGGTCGCCGGCTTCGCCCTGATGCAGGCGACGACGCCGGTCTGGATCACGCTGACCTATATCTTCGTGTTCGGCGTCTTCCGCTCGGTGCAATGGGCCTCGACCGGCAACCTCGCCTACTCCGACATCGCCCCCGAACAGCTCGCCCGCTTCAGCGCGCTCTACTATATTCTCTGGCAGCTCGCGGTCGCCATCAGCGTCGGCCTGGCGGCGGCCATGCTGTCGTTCCTGGCCGGCAACGAACCGGCCGTCGCCAGCGACTTCCGCATCCTGTTCGTCATCGAGGGCGTCATCACGCTCTGCGCGCTATCAGCCTATCTCAAGCTGACGCCGCAGGACGGCGCCCATGTCAGCGGCCACGGCGCGCACATGAATACGGAATAGCGGCGGCGCGGCTTACGCATGCGGCCTATTCGCTGAATTTCACCCATTCCTCGAGCGGCACACGGTCGGTGCGGAAAGCGTTTTCGGGCTTGGACGTGTCCTCATAGCCGAGCGCCATGCCGCAGACGACGATCTCCTCGTCGGGAATGTCGAGCACCGGCCGGATCTGCCGGTGATAGGGCGCGAAGGCCGCTTGCGGACAGGTATGCAATCCCCTGCCCCGCGCCGCGACCATGATGTTCTGCAGGAACATGCCGTAGTCGATCCAGGAACCCTGGTTGAGCCGGCGATCGATGGTGAAGATCATGCCGACCGGCGCGTCGAAGAAGACGAAATTGCGGTCGTGCTGGGCTCGCATCTTGTCCACCTCCCGGCGACCTATGCCGAGCGCGCCATAGAGCCCGAACCCATTGGCGCGGCGGCGCGTCAGATACGGTTCGAAGAACTGGGTGGGATAGTAGCGATATTCGTCCCAGTCGGCTTTCTCGGCACGGATGCCGGAATTCATGATGGCGTCGGTGATCCGCTGCTTGGTCCCGCCCTTGGCAACGTAGACACGCCACGGCTGCATGTTGGTGCCCGAGGGAGCGCGGGCCGCAACGGTCAGTATGTCACGGATCGTATGGTCGTCGACCATGTCGGGGAGAAATGCGCGCACCGAGCGACGCGACATGATCGCGTCGTCGACGATTTCGGCATCGCCCGCGATTCGAGCCTTCTTTTCCAGCATGGGCCGTCCCTTAGCCATGTTCTCGATCGGACGTCCCCACTCGCCGCTCGCGGCGGAGCCTTTGCATGAACCGTCAAAATCCTGCAAGCAAATCTTGAGCATTGGTGAAAATCTACTTGATTTTTTCATGAGCTTCATTTCTCATGAAATTCGACTGGAATTTTTCATGAAGTGATGCCCTTGGCCTCCCCGACCGTACGAACATTACAGGGACCTGACGAACGCGTGCTGGCCAGCGATATCAGGGCTTTGCGTCGGGTGCGCGGGCTGACGCTGGCCGAAATCGCGCTGAAACTCGGCCGTTCCGTCGGCTGGGTCAGCCAGGTCGAGCGCGGCCTCTCGACGCCGTCTCTCAGTGATCTCAGGGCGTTTGCCGAACTCTTCGGCGTGCCGATCAGCCTGTTCTTCAGCCATGACGTGCCCCAGGAAAGTGAGCGCGGCGTAGTGGTGCGCGCCGGCAGGCGCCGAACGCTTGGCACCAGCGAATCCGGCCTGGTGGAAGAGCTTCTGTCACCGGACCTCGGTGGTAGCTTCGAGATGGTGCGTTCGATCTTCGCGCCGGGCGCGGAAATGAAGACCGAACAACTGCGGCCGACCGAGGAGGCCGGCTACATCGCCTCGGGAGTGTTCGAGATCGAGATAGCGGGCGCCTGGCACCGGCTTGGTGAAGGCGACTCCTTCCGCTTCGAAGGCAAGCCCTACCGCTGGCGCAATCCGGGCAGCGAACCGGCGGTTGTCATCTGGGTGGTATCGCCACCGGTCTATTGATGCAGGTCGTCCAGCGACATGCATCCACAAAAACAAAAGAAGCGCGGCGCGCTTGAAAATTGAGAGAAGAACATGGCGGGTTTGCCGAGCACGGCGCGCGTGGTGATCATCGGAGGTGGCGTGGTCGGCACCTCCTCGCTCTATCACCTTTGCAAGGCGGGATGGACCGACTGCGTGCTGCTGGAAAAGAACGAGCTGACCTCCGGCTCGACCTGGCACGCCGCCGGCAATGTGCCGACCTTCTCCTCGTCCTGGTCGCTCATGAACATGCAGCGCTATTCGACAGAGCTCTATCGTGGCCTCGCCGACGCGGTCGACTATCCCATGAACTACCACGTCACGGGTTCGCTGCGGCTCGCCCACTCGAAAGAGCGCATGCAGGAGTTCCAGCGCGCCAAGGGCATGGGCCGCTATCAGGGCATGGATATCGACGTGGTCGGGCTCGACGAAATCAAGCGCCGCTACCCCTTCATCGAAACGCATGAGTTGAAGGGCGCGCTCTACGATCCGAGCGACGGTGACATCGATCCGGCGCAGTTGACCCAGGCGCTGGCCAAGGGCGCCCGCGATCTGGGTGCCAAAATCATCCGCTTCTGCCCGGTGTCGGGCGTGCGCCGTGAGAAGGACGAATGGGTGGTCGTCACGCCGCAGGGCGAAATCCGCTGCGAGATCGTCGTCAACGCCGCCGGCTACCGTGCCGCTGAAGTCGGCAAGATGTTCGGCCGCGAAGTGCCGATGATGGTGATGAGCCATCAGTACATATTGTTCGAGGAAATCCCCGAACTCGCCGCATGGTCCAAGGAACAGGGCAAGAAACTGCCGCTGCTGCGCGACGTCGACACCTCCTACTATTTGCGTCAGGAAAAATCCGGCATGAACCTTGGCCCCTACGAGCGCAATTGCCGCGCGCATTGGGCCACCCACAACGATCCGATGCCGGACGACTTTTCCTTCCAGCTCTTCCCCGACGATCTCGACCGGCTGGAGCACTATCTGGCCGACGCCGTCGCCCGCGTGCCGATCCTGGGCACCGCCGGCCTGTCCAAGGTCATCAATGGCCCGATCCCCTATGCGCCGGACGGCAATCCGCTGATCGGTCCGATGCCCGGCGTTCCCAACGCGTTCGAGGCTTGCGTCTTCACCTTCGGCATCGCCCAGGGCGGCGGCGCCGGCAAGGTGCTGGCCGAGTGGGTGACGCAAGGCCAGACCGAATGGGACATGTGGTCGTGCGATCCGCGCCGCTTCACATCCTTCGCCGCCGCGCCGGACTATTGCGTGGCCAAGGGCATGGAAATCTACGGCAACGAATACGCCATCCAGTTCCCGCGCCATGCCTGGCCTGAAGGTCGCGACCGGAAACTGTCACCGATCCACGACCGCATCAAGGCGCTCGGCGGCCGCTTCGACGCCTACAATGGCTGGGAACGCGCCACCTGGTATGCGCAGGACGGCGACGACGTCTCCGAGGAAGCCACGCTGACCTTCCGCCGTGACGGGCCGTGGCAGCGGCGCGTGCGTGAGGAATGTCTGGCTGTCCGCGACACCGCCGGCATCCTCGACCTGCCCGGCTTCTCGCGCTTCAATCTCGAGGGCCCGGGTGCCGCAGAATGGCTGAGCCGGCAGGTGACCGGCCTGGTGCCGAAGCCCGGCCGCATCGGCCTCGTCTATTTCTCCGACGACAAGGGCCGCATCGTCACCGAAATGTCGGTGGTGCGCCATGGTGAGGACTCCATGACGCTGATCACCGCAGCGGTGGCGCAGTGGCATGATTTCGAATGGCTGAAGTCGCACATGCCCGACGATGCGGCGTTCAGGCTGGTCGACCGCACGGAAGAATTCTCCACGCAGATCCTGGCCGGCCCGAATTCGCGAAAGATCCTTGCCGAGGTCTGCGAAGCCGACCTGACCTTGCCATGGCTGACGCATCAGGAGACAAGAATCGCCGGCCGCTGGGCCAAGCTGGTGCGCGTCTCCTTCGCCGGCGAACTCGGCTGGGAAATCCACACCAGGGTCGACGACACCGCCGCGATCTTCGACGCCATCTGCGCCGCCGGGCAGAATCATGGCTTGAAGCCGTTCGGCATGTACGCGCTGGATTCGCTGCGCCTGGAGAAAGGCTACCGGACGTGGAAGGGCGACCTGTCGACCGACTATTCGATCCTGCAGGGCGGGCTCGAGCGCTTCGTCAAATGGGAAAAGCCCGACTTCCGTGGCAAGGCGGCGCTCCAGAACGAGAAACAGCAAGGCGTGAAGAAGCGCTTCGTCACGCTGGTCGTCGAAAATCCGGGCGACTGCGACGCGCCCTACATGTCGACGCTCTGGCATGGCGGCCAGATCGTCGGCGAGACGACGTCCGGTGGCTGGGGTCATCGCATCGACAAGTCGATCGCGCTCGGCATGCTGCGCGCCGACCTCAGCGAACCCGGCACGTCGGTCGAGGTCGAGATCTTCGGCGACCGCTTCAAGGCGGTCGTGCAGCAGGACGAGCCCTTGTGGGATCCGAAGAACGAAAGGCTGCGCGCGTGAAGAATGTGATCCTCACCGATGGCGGCATGGGCCAGGAGCTGGTGCGGCGCAGCAAGTCCGAGCCGACGCCGCTATGGTCGGCCAGGGTGTTGATCGACGAGCCCGATCTGGTGCGCGGCCTGCATGCCGAATTCATCCGCGCAGGCGCCCGCGTCATCACCATCAACACCTATTCGGCGACGCCCGAACGTCTGGCCCGCGAGGGCGCGGAAGACCTGTTCAAGCCGCTGCAGAAGCGTGGCGTCGATCTCGCCAGGCAGGCCCGCGACGAGGCCGGCGACGCGGCGATCGCGGGCTGCCTGTCGCCGCTTTTCGGCAGCTACGCGCCGGCCCTGACCATCTCCTACCAGGACACGCTCGACATCTACCGCCGCATCGTCGCCGAGCAGGCCGACGGCGTCGACCTGTTCCTGTGCGAGACCATGGCGTCGGCCGAGGAGGCGCGCGCGGCGGTGACCGCGGCATCGGAAAGCGGCAAGCCTGTCTGGGTGTCGTGGACGCTGGCCGATCACGGCACGCCACGCTTGCGCAGCGGCGAGACGATTGCGTCTGCAGCGGATGCGCTCGGCAATCTGCCGGTGGCGGCGCGGCTGCTCAATTGCTGCCGGCCGGAAGCGATCGCGGCGGCCTTGCCGGATCTGATCGAACTGGGCGGCCCGGTCGGCGCCTATGCCAACGGCTTCACCTCCACCGAAGCGCTCAAGCATGGCGGCACGGTGGACGTGCTGCACGCCCGCCACGACCTCGGTCCGGACGCCTACGCCGCGCAGGCCATCGGCTGGGTAGAGGCCGGCGCTGACATCGTCGGCGGTTGCTGCGAGGTTGGCCCTGCCCATATCGCCGCCTTGCGCGACCGGCTGCAGCAGGGCGGCTACGCGATCTCGGGAGTTTCACATGCCTAGACCATCATCGCGCGTTACCGGCATCGTTCCGTCCGGCAAGGATGGCTGGGAGGTTCATTTCGCCGCCTGGGCCCGCAAGGAAGCCGGCGAGGACATCATCATGCTGTCGGTCGGCGACCATGATTTCGATACGCCGTCACAGACGATCGAGGCCTGCGTGACCGCGGTGCGCGGCAGCAATCATCATTATACGCCGCTGCCCGGCCTGCCGCGCCTGCGCAAGGCCATGGCCGCGGCCTCAAGCGCCTGCACCGGCGTCGAGACGACGCCGGACGAGGTGATCGCCACGGCGGGCGGCCAGGCAGCCCTTTACGCGGCCGTTCAGGCCGTGCTCGATCAGGGCGACCACGCCATCGTGGTCGCGCCCTACTACGCCACCTACCCCAACACGTTCAGCGCGGCCGGTGCCAGCTTCACCGTGGTCGAGACACCGGCCGAGGATGGCTTCCAGCCGCGCGCCGACATGATCCGTGCGGCGATCAGGCCCAATACGCGCGCCATCCTGATCAACACGCCGAACAATCCGACCGGCGCCGTCTATTCGCGCGAGCGCCTGGAACAACTGGCCGAACTCTGCAAGGAGCATGACCTCTGGCTGCTTTCGGACGAGGTCTACTGGACACTGGGCGGCGGCGAGCACATTTCGCCGCGCTCGCTGCCCGGCATGGCCGAACGCACGCTGGTCATCAATTCCATGTCCAAGAGCCACGGCATGACCGGCTGGCGCATGGGCTGGCTGACCGGTCCCGAGGCGATGATCGCATTGCTGATCAACCTCAACCTGGTGACGACCTACGGCCTGCCGGCCTTCATCTCCATCGCCTGCGCCGAGGCGCTGGAGCAGCACTATGGCGTCAAGGACATCGCCGAACGCTACGCGGCGCGCCGCACCGTCCTGCTCGATGCCGTGCGCGGCATGAACAATGTCGGCGTCCGCGGTTCGGAAGGCGGCATGTATGTCATGCTCGACATATCCGATATCGAACCCGACGACGAGAAATTTGCCCTCGCCTTCCTCGACGAGGAGAAGGTCGGCGTCATGCCCGGCTCCAGCTTCGGCGAGGCTGCCGCCGGCCATATTCGCATCAGCTTGTGCCAGCCCGAACCCGTGCTCAGGGAAGCAGCCGACCGGCTGCGCCGTTTTGTTTCCAGCTACCGTCGTGAGGCCGCATGACCACCAGGACCATCCCTACCAAGGCAAGGGCCGTCATCATCGGCGGCGGCGTTTCCGGCTGCTCGGTCGCCTACCACCTGGCCAAGCTTGGCTGGACCGACATCGTGCTTTTGGAGCGCAAGCAGCTGACCTCGGGCACGACATGGCATGCCGCCGGCCTGATCGGCCAGTTGCGCGGTTCGCAGAACATGACCCGCCTGGCGAAATACTCGGCCGATCTCTACGTCAAATTGGAAGCCGAGACCGAGGTCGGCACCGGCATGCGCCAGGTCGGCTCGATCACCGTGGCGCTGACCGAGGAGCGCAAGCACGAAATCTACCGGCAGGCCTCGCTGGCCCGCGCCTTCGACGTCGATGTGCGCGAGATTTCGCCAAATGAGGTCAAGGAGATGTATCCGCATCTCAATGTCTCAGACGTGGTCGGTGCCGTGCATCTGCCGCTCGACGGCCAGTGCGACCCCGCCAACATCGCCATGGCACTGGCCAAGGGCGCGCGCCAGCGCGGCGCCACCATCGTCGAGAATGTGAAGGTGACCAAGGTCCACACCAGGGACGGCCGTGTCACAGGCGTATCCTGGGCGCAAGGCGAGGACCAAGGCACCATCGAGGCCGACATCGTCGTCAATTGCGCCGGCATGTGGGCGCGCGAACTGGGCGCCCGGAACGGCGTCACCATCCCCCTGCATGCCTGCGAGCACTTTTATCTCGTCACCGAGCCTATCCCTGGGCTGAGCCGCCTGCCGGTGCTGCGCGTGCCGGACGAATGCGCCTACTACAAGGAAGACGCCGGCAAGATGATGCTCGGCGCCTTCGAACCGGTGGCCAAGCCGTGGGGCATGGACGGCATCCGCGAGGATTTCTGCTTCGACCAGTTGCCCGAGGACATGGACCATTTCGAACCCATCCTCGAAATGGGAGTCAACCGCATGCCGATGCTGGCCACCGCCGGCATCCACACCTTCTTCAACGGCCCCGAAAGCTTTACGCCCGACGACCGCTACTATCTCGGCGAAGCGCCGGAGCTGCGCGGCTACTGGATGGCGACCGGCTACAATTCGATCGGCATCGTCTCCTCGGGCGGCGCCGGCATGGCGCTGGCGCAGTGGATCAATGATGGCGAAGCGCCCTTCGACCTTTGGGAGGTCGACATCCGCCGCACCCAGCCTTTCCAGAAGAACCGCCGTTACCTCAAGGAGCGCGTTTCCGAAACGCTCGGCCTGCTCTATGCCGACCACTTCCCCTACCGGCAGATGGCGACGTCGCGTGGCGTGCGCCGCTCGCCGCTGCATGAGCATCTGAAGGCACGCGGCGCCGTGTTCGGCGAGGTCGCCGGCTGGGAGCGCGCCAACTGGTTCGCCCGTGACGGCCAGGAGCGCGAATACCGCTATTCCTGGAAGCGCCAGAACTGGTTCGACAACCAGCGCGAGGAGCATCTGGCCGTCCGCAACAAGGTCGGCCTGTTCGACATGACCTCGTTCGGCAAGATCCGCGTCGAAGGCCGTGACGCCAAGCAGTTCCTGCAAAGGCTCTGCGCTAACGACATGGACGTGGCGCCGGGCAAGATCGTCTACACCCAGATGCTGAACCAGCGCGGCGGCATCGAGAGCGACCTCACCGTGTCGCGGCTTTCGGAAACGGCCTATTTCCTGGTCGTGCCGGGCGCCACGCTGCAGCGCGATCTCGCCTGGCTGCGCCGCCATGTCGGCGACGCGTTCGTGGTCATCACCGACGTGACCGCATCCGAAAGCGTGCTCTGCCTGATGGGTCCGGATGCGCGGAAACTGATCCAAAAGGTCAGCCCCAACGATTTCTCCAACGAGAACAATCCGTTCGGCACCTTCCAGGAGATCGAGATCGGCATGGGGCTGGCCCGCGCGCACCGCGTCACCTATGTCGGCGAGCTCGGCTGGGAACTCTATGTCTCGACCGAACAGGCGGCGCACGTCTTCGAGGCGATCGACGAAGCCGGCACCGATCTGGGGCTGAAACTCTGCGGCCTGCACACGCTGGATTCCTGCCGCATCGAGAAAGCCTTCCGCCATTTCGGCCACGACATCACCGATGAGGACAATGTGCTGGAAGCCGGCCTCGGCTTCGCGGTGAAGACGGCCAAGGGCGATTTCATCGGCCGCGACGCGGTGCTCAGGAAAAAGGAAGCCGGCCTGTCGCGCCGGCTGGTCCAGTTCCGCCTCAAGGACCCGCAGCCCCTGCTCTTCCACAACGAAGCGATCCTGCGCGACGGCAAGATCGTCGGTCCGGTCACCTCGGGCAATTACGGCCACCATCTCGGCGGCGCCATCGGGCTGGGCTACGTGCCTTGCCAGGGCGAGAGCGAGGCGGATGTGCTGAGCTCTTCATACGAAATCGAGATAGCCGGCGAGCGTTTTGCCGCCGAAGCGTCGCTGAAGCCGATGTATGATCCGAAGGCAGAGCGGATAAGGGCGTAGCCGATCATGATGGCAAGACTGCTGTTTTTGCTGGCGGTGCTGCTTTCCCTGGCCGGCCCTGCCCACGCCGACGACGCACTCGATGCCTATTATGCCGGCGACTACGCCACGGCGCTGACATTGTGGACGAAGATGGCCAGATCGGGCGATCCCGATGCGCAAAACAACATCGGCCATCTCTATGAGAACGGCTTTGGCGTGCCGCAGGATTATGCCAGGGCGCTGGAATGGTATCGCAAGTCCGCCGCCCAGGATTTCTCGGGCGCGCAGAACAATCTCGGCGTCATGTATTCCAACGGCAAGGGAGTGCCGGAAGACAAGGCCGAAGGCGTCAAATGGTTTCGCAAGGCGGCCGAACAGGGCAACGCCAAGGCGCAGTCCAACCTGGCGAATTCCTATCGCAAAGGCGAAGGAGTGGCGAAGGACGGGGCCGAAGCCGTAAAATGGTACCGCAAGTCCGCCGAGCAAGGCTTCGCCAAGGCGCAGTATAGTCTGGGTTATATGTATTACGCTGGTGACGGGGTCGCGCAGGACAAGGCCGAGGCCGTCGAATGGTATCAGAAAGCCGCCGATCAGGGCCAGGTCGATGCCCAGTACAATCTCGGCCTGATGTACTACAACGCCGACGGCGTCCCGGAGGATCTGGCGAAGGCAGCCGAACTGATGCGCCCAGCGGCCGCACAGGGCGACCAGGATGCCCAGGCCATCCTGGACGGCATAGAGAAGAAGCTCAAATGACTATCGCTGGTCCTGGCCAGGCTTAAAACCGCTCGAGCTTCGCGCGCACTTTGACCAGGAAAGCCGCCCGGCTCTTCGGTGTCGACGCATCCATCAGATAATGGGCGAGGAAGAACGTCTTGCAACGTCTGGCGCACAGCGCCCGCATGCCGCGCAGCAGCGTCTTGCGGCCGGGCTGGCCGACGACGACGCTCCACCAGGTCGGTGCGCCGCAGGTGGTGATGACGCCGACCTTGGTGACATGCGTCATCAGCGACTTGATGCTTCCTTTGCCAACCGGCAGCTTGAAGGCGATGTCGGTTGCCCAGACACGGTCGAGCCAGCCCTTCAGCATTGCCGGCAGCCCGTACCACCAGGTCGGATAGACGAACAGGATCGCCTCGGCCCAGGCGAGCAACTCGAAATGCGGCTTCAGCGCCGGGTCCTGTGGCGCCTGATTATTGTAGGCGCGCCGCTCCTCGCAGCCCATCACCGGATCGAATTTCTCGGCATAGAGGTCGAGCAACCGCACCTCCCAGCCTCGCCGCGTCAGCACCTCGACGGCGGTGTCGCGGATCGCGGCGCAAAAGCTCTCCGGCACCGGGTGGCAATAGACGACCAGCGCGCGCATCAGAATACATCCATGCTGGCCGCGACCTTCGTCATGAAAGACTTGCGCGTATCGTCAGTCGACAGGTTCATCGAATAATGCGCGAGATACGAGACGGGAGCGCCGGGCTTGATCGTGGCGCGCAGCATGCGCTTCACGATCTTGCGCGGCGGATCGCCCATCAACATCGCGCGGAACCGGCTGCCGCCATAGGTGGTGACAGCCGTCAGCCTGCGGATGTTGTGCAGTGTCGGGCGCACCTTGCCGTCGACCAGTTTGAACGACACGCCAGGCAGGAAGACGCGGTCGAAAAAGCCTTTCAGAATAGCCGGATAGCCGTAGTTCCACACCGGAAACGACAGCACCAGACCTTCGGCTTTTTGCAACCGTTCGATATAGCTGGCAACCGCATCGTCAGGCCCGCGCTGGTCGTGATAGCCTAGCCGCTCCTGGCGCGTGAGCCTGGGATCGAAATCCTCCGCGTAAAGGTCGCAATCATCGACCGCATGGCCCGCCGCCGTCAGCCGCTCCACGATCGTCCGGTGCAGGCCGGCATTGAAGCTGGTCTCGACCGGATGCGCGTAGAGGACAAGGATGTTCATCAGCCTGCCTTCTGCAGTCCCTTGAACAGAAACGTCCGGCCCGAACGGTAGTCATAGTCCGGGTTTTCCCAGGCTATCATCTTGCCGGGATTGAGCAGGCCTTGCGGATCGGTCTCGCGCTTGAAGGCGAGTTGCACCGCGTCCGTCTGCTTCATGCCGCCCTCTTCCAGCGTGTAGCGGTGCGGGTTGAAGATCGGGCAGCCATTGTCCTCGTGCAGGCGGATGATCTCGTCGAGCCGCGCCTCGGTGGTGAACTTGACCAGCGGCAGGCCGAAGCAGGTGATGTTGCCGTCCAGCCGCACGAATTCGAGATGCGAGAAGACTTCGCCCGGGAACATCGCGTCCATCTTCTCGACCAGCGCCAGCTGGTTGGGAAAAGGATAAAGCGATTGCAGGTAGGTGATCGAGGGATCGACGCGCAGCGCTCGCAGCGTCGTGTGGTTCCAGGCCAGCTCATAGGCGGGCGGCAGGCCCTTTTTCTCCTCCGGTGTCGCCGTGGTGGCGTTGTAGATCACCTCACCGCCGGCGCGACGCGTAAAGGCCAGGAAGGCGTCCAGCCCATGCGACGCCACCATGACGACGCAGACGCTTTGCCCTTCCCTGAAAAACTTCTGGTGGCGCTTGAAATAAAGCTGCGGCACGGGCGCCGATATCGGCGTGATCAGCTTGGTCAGGATGCCGTCCTGGCAGGCCAGCGCATTGCCGTAGCGCGCCGCATCCATGAAGGCGTCGAAGCCGACGATGACGTCGATCCAGTCATAGGCTGCCGTCAGTGGCATCTCGACTTCCGATATGATGCCATTGGTGCCGTAAGCGTGGGTGACCTTGTGCAGGTCCTCGCCGGTAAGTTCCAGCACATTCGGCTCGGCCTCCATCGTCACCACGCGCAGCCGCAGCACATTGCCGAAATCGCGCAGGCCGCCGAAATTGATCGAGCCGACGCCGCCCGAACCGCCGGCGATGAAGCCGCCTATCGAGGCTGTGTTGTAGGTCGAGGGTGAGAGCCTCAATTCCTGCCCCGAATATGCCCGCGTCGCCTTGTCGATATCGGCCAGGATGGCGCCCGGCCCGGTCACCACGCGCCCCGGCGCGATCGACTTGATCTCGTTCATCTCGGCAAGGTTCAGCACCACGCCGCCCGACAGCGGCATCGCCTGGCCGTAATTGCCTGTGCCGCTGCCGCGCGGCGTTACCGGCACGCCATGCCTGTGACAGGCAGCGAGCATGCGAATCAGCTCCGCTTCGTCCTTCGGCGTCGCGATCAGGTCGCCGGTGACATGGTCGAGCTGCTGTTTCAGCACCGGGCTGTACCAATAGAAGTCGCGGCTTTTCTGCTGGACGATCGCCGGATTGTCGTCGAGTTTTATCCCGTCGAGATCGCGTTTCAGCGCGGCGATGTCCATCATTCCACCATCAGTCCGTCAAGTTCGGCGTAATCGGGCAATTGCCGGTCGATCGCTCGTCCGGCGCGCACGACGATGCGATCCGATTCGGGCCGCGACAGCAATTCCGTCCAGCTTCGACCTTTGAACAGGATGAAGTCGGCATCGCCGCCGGTGGCAAGCGTTCCGAAGCCATCGAGCCGCATCACCTTGGCTGGCGTCGCGGCAACCGCCTGCGGCCAGTCGGCGACCGGATGGTCGAAATGCAGGATACGCGTCGCCATGCGGTAAACCTCCAGCATGTCGAGGTCGCCATAGGCGTAGAAGGGATCGCGCGTGTTGTCGGAAGCGACCGCGACCGGAATGCCCCTCGCCTTCATCTCGTGCAGCAGCGTCACGCCACGCCAGCGGGGCGTGGTTTGATCAGCGCGACGATCCTGCAGATAGAGATTGCACATAGGCAGCGACACCACCGCCAGCCCTGCCTTTGCCACCTTGTCCAGCGTGTCCAGCACTTCCAGATCGGGCTGGCGCGCCAGCGAGCAGCAATGGCCGACGAGGACCTTGCCCTCGAAGCCGTTCCACAGCGCGGCCTCGGCGATCTTCTTCAGCGAGGTCGCGGCGACGTCGTCGGTTTCGTCGGCGTGGAAATCGAGGTCCAGACCATGCTTGATCGCTTGCGCGAAGACCTGGTCGAGCAACTTCTCCAGATCCGGCACCATGTAGGTGACCACACCCAGCACGCCCCTGGCGGCGGCCACACGCTTGGCCAGCCTGTCGAACCACTTGTTGTCGCGTACACCCTCGATGCCGAGCAGGCAGGCACCCTGCAATTCGATGCGGCCGCGCCATGCCTCGCGCATCGTCTCGAACACCGGCCAGGAGATTTCCTCCTGCGGGGCGACGCTGTCGATATGGGTTCTGAGCGCGCTGGTGCCATGCGCGTAGGCGGCGCGCAGCGAGAAATCCATGCGCCTGGCGAGGTCCTCGGCGCTCCAGCGCGCCACGCGGTCGGCGCCGGCGGCATTGAGCGCGCCCATGAAGGTACCGTCGGGATTGGGCTTTCGCGGCCAGATATGACCCTTGTCGATATGGGTATGGCAATCGACGAAGCACGGCAGCACGATACGGCCGGCGACATCGACCGCATCGGCAGCGGCCTTTGACCGGTCATGTGCGGTGATGCCGGAGATTTTGCCGTCCGCGACACTGATGTCGACGCGTGCAAAGCCGTCGCTGTCGAACGCGGCGGCAACGCCTTTCGTCAGCGATGCATGAATTCGCGCATTGGCGAGCCGGTATGAAGCTGCGTTCGGAATCAAGGACCTAGCGCTCCTGCTTCAGCGCGCTCTCATGCCAGCGCCGCAAAATGAGATGCGATATCAGCGACAGCACCAGGAAGATCAGGATACCGGTCAGCGAGATCAGCAACAGCGCCGCGAACAGCCTTGGCGCGTTGAGTCGGTAGCCGGCCTCGATGATACGCGAGGCGAGCCCCGACGACTGCCCGGTGGTGCCGGCAACGAATTCGGCGACCACGGCGCCGATCAGCGACAGGCCGCCGGCAATCTTCAACCCGCCGAGGAAATACGGCATCGCCGCCGGCAGCCTGAGATAGCGTAATTGCTGCCAGCGCGTGGCGCCATTGAGCTTGAACAGGTCGCGCAGATTGCGGTCAACGGAGTTGAGGCCAAGCGTGGTGTTGGACAGGATCGGGAAGAAGGCGACGATCCAGGCACAGAGCAGGAGCTTGGTCGTCTGGTTGTTCACATAGATGTTGATCAGCGGAAAGATCGCCACGATCGGCGTCACCTGCAGCACGATGGCGAACGGGAAGAACGACATCTCCACCCATTTCGATTGCGCGAAAAGCACCGACAGGCCGACGCCGCCGATGACGGCCAAGGCCAGGCTGAGGAAGGTGATGCGTAAAGTGACCAGCAGCGAGGAAAACAACAGGCCGGCATCATTGTAGAGCGTCTGCATGACCACACCAGGACGCGGCAGGATGTATTGCGGGACCTCGTTCCAGACGCAGATGCGGTCCCACAGCCAGATCGCCAGGATCATGATCGCCAACGGCAGCAGCCAGCGCCCGATCCGCTCGAACCGCTCCTGGCGCACACGGCGCGCTTCCTCTGGGTCGAGCTTGAGCGTCCGCTCGTCAATGGCCGTCATGGTGCAAGCCCGCTGTTGAATTGATGGCGTTGACCAGCACGTCCGAGGCCTGCCGGCACAGGCCCGCATAGTCGGGCGAGGTGCGAAACGCTTCGTCGCGCGGATAGGCGGCCTCGATGGCAAGTTCGTCGAACACCCTGCCCGGCCGCGCCGCCATGACGACGACGCGGTTGGACAAAAACACGCTTTCAAAGACGCTGTGGGTGACGAAGACGACGGTGAAGCGCTCGTCCTGCCAGAGCTCGAGCAGATCGTTGTTGAGCTTGAAGCGGGTGATCTCGTCGAGCGCGGCGAACGGTTCGTCCATCAAAAGCACGCGCGGCTTGGTCACCATGGCGCGCGCGATCGACACCCGCATCTTCATGCCGCCCGACAGTTCGCGGGGCACCGCGTTCTCGAAGCCGGTCAGGTGAACCCGCGCCAGCATCTGCGTGATCGCAGGCGCTGCCTTGGCGCGGGAAATGCCTTTCAGCCTGAGCGGCAGCCAGACATTGTCGAAGACGCTCGCCCACGGCAGCAGCGTCGGCTCCTGGAAGACGAAGCCGATATTGGCGCGGTCAAGCGAGCCGCCGCCGCGCCAGTCGAGCACGCCGGAAGTCGGCGTCGACAGGCCGGCGATCAGCCTGAGCGCCGTAGACTTGCCGCAACCGGATGGTCCGAGCAGGCTGAGGAAATCGCCTTCCCGGATCGTCAGGTCGACATCGCTGAGCGCTGTCACGCCGTTGGAAAACACCTTGCCGACGCCACGCAACGCCAGAAGCGTCGGGGCGACGGCCGATGCTGGCGCTTGCGCCACCTGTTCCCGCATCATCCCGCGGCCGGCCTATTTCTTCAGCTCGACCCCGACGCCCTTGTTGACGAAGGCCAGCGTGTAGCCCTTGGTGATGTCGATGCCTTCAGGCGTGACCTTGGCCTTGACCATCTTGTCATAGAAGCTCTTGATGCGTGCGTCGGTCATGGCGCCAATGCCGAGTTTCTCGGTGTCGCCGGAATCAGCGAGGCCGAACTTCTTCATCTGCTCGATCGAGAAGGCGATCTGCTCATCGCTCATGTCAGGATTGTCTTTCTTGATCATGTCGTTGGCGGCCTTGTTGTCGCCGTAGAGGTACTTGTACCAGCCCTTGGCTGAACCATCGACGAAGCACTGGACCACCTCGGGCTTCTTGTCGATCGTGTCCTGCATCACCTCGATCGTCGTCGAGTAGGTATCCCAGCCATAATCGGCGAGCAGGAACTGGTTCGGCACGAAGCCGCCCTCCTTCTTGACCGCGAACGGCTCCGACGTGACGTAACCTTGCTGGATCGACTTCTTGTTGGCGAGGAAAGGTGCGGTGTTGTAGGTGTAGGGCGCGCGCTTGGAGGCGTCGAAGCCGAGCGCGGTGACCATCCACTGGAAGAAGGTCTGCACGCCTTCGTCGCCAAGGATATACTGGTCGGCGTTCTTCAAATCCTCCCATTTGTCGAGCCCCTCGCCGGGGTGGGACATGATGACCTGCGGATCCTTTTGGAAGTCGGCCGCCACCACGCGCATTGGGATGCCTTGCTGGACGGCATCGAAGGCGGACAGCAGATTGCCGCCCATGTAGAAATCGATCTTGCCGGCCAACAGCATCGGCCGGCCGGCAACCTGTGGCCCGCCCTGCATGATGGTGACGTCGAGGCCGCAGGCCGCATAGGTGCCGTCCGCCACGGCCTGGTAATAGCCGCCATGTTCCGGCTCAGCCAGCCAGTTGGTGCCGAAAGTGACTTTTTCGTTCGCCGCGGCACCCAGCGTGCTGGCGGCCAGCAGCGCCATCACCGCCACCGAGATCTTCTGTTTTGCGTACATAACACCACCCTTTATTTGCTCCGGCGCGGCACGCGCCAGGCTCGACACCGAAGATTCAAGAAGCAAGACACATGCCACCAGCGTCATGCGCCGGGACCCGCCCGCCTGCACCACAGCCATCTGGAAGCCGGAAAGGTCGTGCTGCACCGGAGGGCATCGTGCCCATTTTTTAACCGCCTGTCCACAATCGCTCCAGCGGCATGCACCGCCATCTTGAGGGCACGGCCGATCCGGTCTTAAGTGATAGTATCCAGGAGATTGCCATGTTCAAATTCCTCACCCCGAAGTCGATCAAGCCGCCCTTTGCCCGCTACAGCCACGGCGTCGAGGTGCCGGCCGGCAAGCGCCTGGTGCTGTGCTCGGGCCAGGTCGCCATCACCGCCGACGACCAGATACCGGAAGACGCAGGCGCGCAGGCCGAACTCTGCTTCCGCAACATCGCCGCCGTGCTGGGCGAAGCCGGGCTGGGATTGCCGGACATCGTTCGCATCAACGCCTATGTCACCGACCGCGCGCATCTGCGACCCTACATGGATGTTCGCGACCGGCTGTTTTCGAGCCCGGCGCCGGCCTCGACGCTGATGATCGTTTCCGGCTTCGCCCGACCGGAATTCAAGGTCGAGGTCGAAGCCATCGCGGCCGGATGATCGACAGCGAAGGCCTGCCGCGCTAGGTCTCGTTCTTCCATTAATGAGGCATGGCATGACTGTTGCGAAAAGACGCGTCTGGTGGGGCGATTACCGGACAACCGAATATGCCTCGATCGATCCCGAGGCAACGATAGCCGTGCTGCCGGTGGCGGCGATCGAACAGCATGGACCGCATCTGCCTGTCTCGACCGACACCTCGATCATGAACGGCATGCTGGACACAGTGATCGCACGCCTGCCCGACGATCTCGATATCCGCATCCTGCCGGTCCAGGCGGTGGGCAAATCGAACGAGCATCTGCGCGCGCAGGGCACGCTGACCTTGCCGGCAGCGACGCTGATCGAGGCGTGGACCGAGCTTGGCCTCTCGATCGCGCGCGCCGGCGTGCGCAAGCTCATCGTCGTCAACTCGCATGGCGGCAATGAAGAAATCATGGGCATCGTCACGCGCGAGCTGCGCGTGCGTGAGAATATGCTGGCGGTGAAGACCAGTTGGCAGCGCTTTGGCCGCCCGGCCGGCATGTACACCGAACTCGAGGATCGCCACGGCATCCATGGCGGCGACGTCGAGACGTCGCTTATGCTGCATTTCCGGCCTGAGCTTGTCGACATGGGCAAGGCCGACAACTTCGTTTCCAACGTCGCCAAGGCTGAAAAAGAGTTCTCGTTGCTGCGCCAGACCGGCACGCACGCCTTCGCCTGGATCGCCGGCGATCTCAACCCCAACGGCGTGGTCGGCGACGCCAGCATCGCGACATCGCAGAAAGGCCGGCTGACGGCGGAGCATCAAGCCGACGGCTTCATCAGCCTGCTTCGGGATGTGCGCAAGGCGAAGTTGGCCGAATTGCTGAGGTAGCCGGCTAATAATCTATCTTCAGTCCGAACGGCGTGCCTTCGAAGGCGTCGGCACCCCGGCCGATCGACTGGATCGCCTCGATCATGCGGCCATTGCGATCAAGCAAAACATCGGCCACCGCGATCAGCCGAGGGTTGGGCGTCGCCGAGGGCGACAGCGCCCGCAACGTCTGGGCCAGTTCCATCTCGTCGCGTTTGGGCGCCAACGCCGCGGTGATGATGTAGGCCGAAGCAGTCGAGCGGCTGATGCCGGCATAGCAGTGCACGACCATCGGCTTTGCCCGGTCCCAGCGGCGCGCGAAATCGAGCAGGCTGCGCACATGCTCTTCGCCTGGCATGGTCATGCCGTCCTGCGCCACCGCGATGTCATGCATGACCAGATGCAGGTGGTTTTCCCGTGCGATCGACGCCGGGCGTGCGACATCGGTTCCGGCGGAGAGCAGCGACAGCATATGGGCGGCGCCGGTCCGTGCCACCGTTTCCTCGATCTTTGCCAGCGAGCAGACATGGATCATGGTTTGGAATCCTTCGATCGATCCTCGCGCCGCGACGCCCATTCGGCAAGGGCGGATTCGAGCCGTTGCCATTCCTCCTGACTCCCCGGCAGGCCTGCGCGCAGGACATGCGGCCGATCGACAAAGTGCCGAAGCAGGATGCCGCGCTCGCCAAGCGCGGAAAACAGGCCGGCGGCATCCGGCAGGCCGAGATAGCGAAACAGCGTAGTGCCGCCGGTGACGGGCACGCCGAAACGGCCGAACAGCGCGTCGAGCCGCGCCGCGGCCTCGGCCAGCGACGCCCGCATCGCCTCCTGCCAACCGATATCGCCTAGCGCCCGAATGCCGTATTCCAGCGCCGGGCCGGCGACGGCCCACGGCCCGAATTGTGTTTCCAGCCGGTCTACCGTTGCGACATCGGAAAGCGCGAAGCCAAGCCGCAGTCCGGCCAGCCCGAAGAACTTGCCGAAGGAGCGCAGCACGACGATGCCACCCTGACCGACGTCAGCCGCAAGGCTGTGCTCGCGCGGACCGACATCCATGAAGGCCTCGTCGATGACCAGCAGCCCGCCCTTGGCCCGCAGTCCGGCGGCCAGCCCCAGCAGCCGGTCGCGCTCGACGACGCGCCCGTCCGGATTGTTCGGATTGACGATGATGGCAAGATCGGCGTCGGCGAGGGCCGAAAAATCGCCGACCTCGGCCACCTCGTGTCCGGCGATATCAGCGGCGCGGGCATGTTCGGCATAAGTCGGCCCCAGCACCAACGCCTTGCCGGGCCGGACCAACGATGCCACGCGCGGCAACAGAATCTGCGTGCCCGGCGCCGCCACGATATTGTCCGTCGAAGGCGCGCCATAGGTTTTGGCCGCAATCTCAATCAGCTCACGGCCGCGCGCTGCCTCCGGCAATCGCCACAGGGAGGTGGCGGGCAGGTCGAAAAGCGGATAGGAGTGCGGGTTGATACCGGTCGAGAGGTCGACGAAAGGCAGCACGGCATTGGGGAAAAGCGCCCTTGCCCGGCCAAGACTTCCACCATGGTCCACCGCTCCTTCAAGAAGCTTCATGTCAGTCCTGATCGCTTTCCTGTCATTGGTTGTCGAATTCGCCCTCGGTTATCCCGACTGGCTGTTTCGCGCCGTCGGCCATCCGGTGACGTGGTTCGGCAGGCTGATATCCTTTCTCGACATCAGGCTCAACCGCGCCACTGATCCCGACGCGTTGCGTCGCCAACGTGGTGTCCAGGCGCTTCTGGTCATCGTGCTGGTGCCGGCGGTGATTGGCCTTTGCGTGCAGCTTTTCCTGCTCTGGTTCGTCCCCCTTGGGCTGATTGTCGCCGTCCTTCTGGCGACGTCGCTTCTGTCGCAAAAGAGCCTCTATGAACATGTCGAAGCCGTCGCCGACGCGCTCGACAGCGGCGGCCTCGACATGGGCAGGGCCGCCGTCTCGCGAATCGTCGGCCGCGATCCCGAAACGCTGGACAGAGCCGGCGTCTGCCGCGCCGCGATCGAGAGCCTGGCGGAGAACTTCTCCGACGGCATCGTCGCGCCTGCCTTCTGGACCGGTGTCGGCGGGCTGGCCGGCGGCGCCGCCTACAAGGCCGCCAACACCGCCGATTCGATGATCGGCCACCGCACCCCGCGCCACGAGGCCTTCGGCTGGGCCGCAGCGCGCTTCGACGATTGGATCAATCTTCCAGCTTCACGGCTGACGGCTATGCTGATCGTGCTGGCGGCTTTCCTGGCGAAGGGCGCCGACCCCGGCAATGCCTGGCAGGCCGTGCGGCGCGACGCGAAAAAACACCGCTCACCCAATGCCGGCTGGCCGGAAGCGGCCATGGCCGGCGCGCTTGGTCTGGCGCTCGCCGGACCGCGCAGCTATGGCGGCGTCGTGGTCGACGACGTCTTCATGGGCGAAGGCGGCCGGCGCGATGTCGACAGCGGCGATATCAGGCGCGCGCTGCAACTCTATCGTGTCGCCGACTGGCTGCTGATTGGTCTGTTTGGCCTGGTCGCCGTGATCGCGATCCTGGCGTTCTAGAACTCGATGCCTTGCTGCGCTTTCACGCCGGCGGAAAAATGGTGCTTGGTCAGCCCCATCTCGGTGACCAGATCCGCGGCCTCGACCAGCGCCGGCTTGGCATTGCGGCCGGTGACGACGACATGCAGGCCTTCGCGGCGCGCTTTGAGCGCACCAACCACCTTGTCGAGATCGAGATAATCGTAGCGCAGCGCGATGTTGAGTTCATCGAGCACGACGAGGCTGATCGAGGGGTCGGCGATCAATTCCAGCGCCTTGCCCCAGGCGGCTTCCGCTGCCGCGATGTCGCGCTTCAGATCCTGCGTCTCCCAGGTAAAGCCCTCGCCCATCGCATGCCAGACGACGCGGTCGCCGAAGGCGGCAAACGCGTCCTTCTCGCCAGTGTGCCATTTGCCCTTGATGAACTGGACGACGCCGACGCGCTTGCCATAGCCGAGCATGCGCAACGCCAGACCGAAGGCGGCCGTGGTCTTGCCTTTGCCGGGGCCGGTGTTGACGATCAGCAGCCCCTTCTCGATCGTCTTGCCAGCCACCTCGGCGTCCTGCACGGCCTTGCGCTTGGCCATCTTGGCGCGATGGCGCTCTTCTTCCTTGGCTTCGGTCATCCCGTTGTCTTCGGTCATCTCATTTCACCTTGAGCGGCAGCCCAGCCACCATCAGGAGCACCGTGTCGGCGACCGCGGCGACCCGCTGGTTGAGCCGGCCGGCATCGTCACGAAAACGCCGCGCCAGCGCATTGTCGGGCACGATGCCTTGCCCGACCTCGTTCGACACCACGAACCACGGCCCGCGCGGCCGCGACAGCACGTCGGCCAGCCGCCGGCAAGCGGCATCGACGTCGTGATCCGCCAGCATGTGATTGGTCAGCCACAGCGTCAGACAGTCGACCAGCACAGGCTGATTATCAGGCAACGCCACCAGCGCTTCGGCAAGATCGAGCGGCGCGTCGATGGTTGACCAGCCCTGACCGCGCCGCGAGCGGTGCAGCGCGATCCGCTCGCGCATCTCCTCGTCATAGGCTTGCGCGGTGGCGATGTAGGACCATGGCGCGGGCAATGCCGTCACCAGGGTTTCGGCGTGCGCACTCTTTCCGGAGCGCGCACCACCGATGATGAAGGTCAGCTTGCCCTGATCAGGCAAAGCTGTCGCGCAGGCTGGTCGCCGTGCCGGTGAAGCGCCCGCGCACAACGCCGACGACCGCGCCGAGAACCAGCCAGAACACCAGATTGGTCAGCGTCACCGCCACCACGAACTGGTGATGCAGGCCTTCCGGGATCGGCGTCTCGAAGCTGTCGGGCTGCGGCGCACCGACGATATGCGGGGCAACGATCAGCAGCACGGCAAGGATTGCCAGCGGCAGCGATTTGCGGAACGCGATAAGGCCAAGCCCGATGGCGGTCGCGATCACGGTTGCAACCCACCAGATCTGGCGCTGCGTGAGGTCGGCGGCCGGCATGGCCGGCAGTTCCGGTGGCAGGCCGAGGCCCGGCGCCAGCGTGAACACGGCAAATCCGGCCAGTCCCCAGAACACACCCTGGCGCCAGTTGCCGATGCCGCCGGCGAATTCCGAAACCGCGACCAGGATCAGTGCGAAGCCGATGCCGGTGACGACGTTGGAAACGACGTTGAAGGCAAAGCGCTCGAAGCCGTCGGCCGGCGCCCAGCCTTCGTCCTCGGCGGGCGCGGCCGCCGCGGCCGGAGCCGGCGTGGCGGCGCTCATCGTATTTGACGCCGCCGGGGCGGCGGAACTCATTGCGTTGCCGCCGGCCGCATCGGCCGGCGCCGCGGCATGATCGTGGCTGTGGCCGCCTTCAGCCTGTTCGTAGACCTCGGCCTTCAGGATGAGCGGCACGGTGGCATAGGCCTGCATGCAAGCGAGAACGACGCCGGCCACGAGCCCTGTGATCGCCGCGATGAACACGACGTTGCGAAACAGATTCATGATGTCAAATCCCTCTCAGTGGCAGGGGAACGCCATCGAATGGCGATTGTCATGACCGGCATTGTGGACCGCATCGATATGCGAGAAGCCAACGAAGCCGATGATGAAGGTGCCGAGCAGCGCGGCGAGCGCGAGCTGCATGAAGCGCGACTGCGAGGAGACGGAAGCGCCGAGGGAGACTGTAGCAGTGGTCATTTCTTGTCCTTTCGCCCTCCACCCGAGGGCATAGAAGTCACTCATTTTTGCCGCCGGCAGGTCTCCTGGCTCGCGGATCAGCGCCCTTCCCCACCTTCCCGAAGAACAATCTTCAGTGGCATATGGAGAGGACTACCGCACACAGTTGCGGGGGCAGCCACGGCATTGGGCTCGAATAAAGCCCGCACCGCATTCCCTCTTGGCTCCAAAGCGGAACCGACGACAAATGTGACTATAGGGAAAATCGCGACCTCCGGCAAACCAAATTCCGACGGCGACAAGCGCTTTAGCGGCGTCGGGCGGCCCTGCCCGCCGCAATTGACAATTGCCGTGACTGGGTGTCGGCTGGCCTCTTCATGAGGAAGCCCGCCATGCAGCCCGGCCAGAGCCAGCGCGATCCCTATAATGGCCTCACCCGGGCCGAGCCCACATTGCCTTCTTCGGCCTATTGGGACGTCGAGAACTATCAGCGCGACCTCGATGCCATCTGGTACCGAAGCTGGCTGCTGGTCTGCCGCGAGGCCGATCTGGCGCAGCCGCTGGCCTTCCGTCGATTCCGCATCGGCACGCAGGACATCCTCGTGCTGCGCGACGACACCGGCGCATTGCGCGCCTTCCACAACACCTGCCGCCATCGCGGCTCGCAGCTTTGCCAGGAGAGCGAGGGCCGGCTGAAGGCGCGGCTGATCACCTGCCCGTACCACGCCTGGTCCTACTCGTTGCGTGGCGACCTCGTGCGCGTGCCGTCGAAGTCGCTGCCTGACGGGTTCGACAAGGCAGATCACCCGCTCTACCGCGTCGCGCTCTCGGTGTGGCGGGGCTTCGTCTTCGTCAACCTTGCTGAAGATGCCGCGGGTTCGGCGCAATCCGCATTCGATCCTGCGTCCGGCAACCTCGGCAACTGGCCGCTCGAATCGCTGGTGTCAGGCCATGTGCTGCGCAAGGTGATGCACTGCAACTGGAAGATCTTCTGGGAGAACTTCAACGAGTGCCTGCATTGCCCCGGCGTTCACAAGGACCTGTCGCGGCTGGTGCCGATCTATGGCCGTGGCCTGATGAGCCGGCATGACGACCCCGAATGGACACGGCACGCCGACAATGACACGCCGGAGTTTTCCGGCGGCTTGCGCGCGGGCGCCGAGACATGGTCGCGCGATGGCCAGGCGCATGGGCCGGTCTTCCCGGGGCTGACGCCTGTCGAACGCGCCGCCGGCCAGACCTATGCCACCAGCCTGCCTTCGATGTTCATCGTCGGCCATGTCGACTATGTCAGGACCGTGCGCCTTGTGCCGCTCGGTCCCGAACAGACCGAGCTTGTCGCGGAATGGCTGTTCACGCCCGAGGCGCTGGCAACGACCGACATCGACAACATCATCGCCTTCGGCACACAGGTGCTGGAGGAGGATGCGGCGATCTGCGAGGTCAACCAGAGGGGCCTGCGCTCGATGCGCCATACCACCGGCGTGCTGATGCCCGAGGAATATGAGCTGCACCGCTTCCACAATTGGGTGCGCGGGCGCCATGCGGCGCTTTCATCCTGATTTCAGAGCGACTTCGGCAGGTAGCGCCAGGTCATGAAGCCGCAAAACGCCGCCAGCAGGCCGAGCGTGACGAACACCGATCCCAGTCCGAAGAAGGCCAGCACCACCGAATAGACCAGCGGCGGCGTCAGTTCGGAAAAATCGAGATAGGTCCGGTAGACGGCCGCCATCTGCGCGCGCTCATAGGAACGCACCGAGCGCATGAAGGCGGTCGAGCCGAGTGCGTCGAGCGCGATAGTGAAGAAGGCGCCGCACAACAGGAAGGCGCCGGTCAGCAACGGCGCTGCCGCTCCGACCGTGCCGGCGGCCAGCAGCGCCGCCGACATGGCGAAATAGGCAAAAGTCATGGTTCGCCGGCCGCCGAAGCGCTTTCCCGCCTTGCCCCAGAAGATGGCCATGAACAAAAGTGCATTGCCGGCCGAGACCAGCAGGCCGCCCGCGATATCGCCCTGCCCGGTGATGACCATGAACAGCGGCCCGTAGACGAAGAACGTCGTCCAGAAGCAGGACCGGCCGAAGGCGATCAGCCAGGCGAGCCTGAGCCTTGGCTGCACGACGAAGCGGCCGATATTGGCGAGCGGATTGGCCGGCCGCGTCTTGCCCGGCTGGATCGACTGGTTGTCGCTCAGCCGATAGAACCAGAACAGCGCCAGCAAGGCGATCGCGAACACCGCCACCGCGCCATGCGCCGCATAGATGCCGAAATGCGAATAGAGAAAGATGCCGAGCGTCGGCCCACAGGTCCAGGCAACCATCGACCATGCCATGCGCAGCGACTCGGCCTGCATGAAGTCGGTCTTGCGGATGTGGTCCATGATGTAGAGGTTGAGCGTGATCGACAGCGCGCTGGCGCCCATGACGCGGCACAGCATGCCCGCCAGTTGCCCGGCGAGCGTATGGGTAACGAAGAACAGCGAGCCGATGGCCAGCAGGCAGGCGCCCGCCGTGTAGACCCAGCGCCGGGCAAAGCGGCGGATCAGCATCGGCATGAACAAGGTCGCCGAGAGGCCGATCAGCGACACGACGGTGTAGAGGATCGAGACGATCTGCTCATTGTGGAGAATCTCGTAGGCCTGGATCGGAATGACGCTCGACACCATGGCGCGGGCGAACGACTCGACCGCATAGAGCGAGGCAAAGGTGCGCGCATCCGCGGCCTTGAGGGCCGGAAGCCAGATCGGATGGCGCACATGGGTGGACATTGCTTCCCCAAAGCAGAATCGCGGCGTCAAATCTGCCGTGGACATTTCAGGCCCATTAAGAGGAAACCGACGCATACCCGGCAAAAAGCGAAGCCGGTCAAAGGCTTTCCCGCGCTGGCCCAACCCTGCGGCCGACGCGGGCTCCGCCGCGCCGCCCAGGCCAGGGCGACCGGCCTTCTTCTATCCGGGGCAACCGTGATAGTCGTCTTGGAGAGGCTGAATCAGATCGCGAGACCATGAGCATCAACACGCCGACCGCATCCGCCCCGGAGCCATCGAAGCGCATCGTCGCCATCGACATCGTGCGTGGCATCGCGCTGATCGCGATGGCGAGCTACCATTTCACCTGGGACCTGGAATTCTTCGGCTACACCGATCCCGGCCTCACCGCTTTCGGCTGGTGGAAGGTCTACGCGCGCTGCATCGCCTCGACCTTCCTTTTCCTGGTCGGCGTCAGCCTGTATCTCGCCCATGGCCGTCAAATCCGCTGGAACGGTTTCTGGAAACGGTTCGCCATGGTGGCGGGCGCGGCTGTCGCCATCTCCGTCGTCACCCGTATCGCCACGCCCGACGGATTCATCTTCTTCGGCATCCTGCACGAGATCGCGCTCGCCAGCCTGCTCGGCCTGGCGTTCCTGCGCCTGCCGGCGCTGCTGACGCTGGTCGTGGCCGCGCTCGTCATCGCCGCACCCGTCTACCTGCGTTTTGAGGCCCTCGACCATCCCTGGCTGTGGTGGATCGGCCTCTCCGCCGTCAATCCACGCTCCAACGACTACGTGCCGCTGTTCCCCTGGTTCGGCGCGGTCCTCGCGGGCATCGCGATGGCGAAATTCGCGTCCAGCTCCGGCATCAGGGAACGCCTGGCCAACCTGATGCCCGGACGCTGGTCGAACCCGCTGGTCTTCATCGGCCGTCACAGCCTGGCCTTCTACCTGATCCACCAGCCGCTCTTGATCGGCGGTGTCTGGCTGTTCTCGCAAGTGATGCCGGCCCCGGTCGTAACCCCGCAGGCCGATTTCCTGAAAACCTGCCAGCGTTCCTGCGAGCAGACGCGCAACGCGACATTCTGTTCGAGCTATTGCGGCTGCATGCTCGACACGCTGCAGAGCGAAGCCTCGCTTGATCGTCTCTACAACAACGACCAGACTGCGGAGTTCAAAGCGCATCTGTCCGACCTCGCCGGAATGTGTACCGACAAGACCGACGACAAGATGACGGAGGGAGGGACACAATGACCGACAGCCAGCCGAAGCCTGGAGTGATCCCGTGGCCGCCGGTGATCTACGCCGCCGCCATCCTCGCCAGCATCATTCTGGGCATGCTCTATCCCCTGCCCTGGATCGGCGACCTGCTGGGCGACATCCTGTTCGCCGCCGGATGGGTGGCGCTGTTCGGTACCGCCGCCCTCTGGGTCACCGCCATCCGCACCATGATGCGGGCCAAGACCACCCTCAGCCCGACCGCCCTGCCGGATCATTTGGTCACGTCGGGCCCGTTCGGCATCACCCGCAATCCGATCTATCTCGCGCTGACGCTGATGCTGATCGGCGTCGCCTTCATCTCGGGAATAGCCTGGTTCCTGCTGTTTGCCTTCATCGCCTCCTTCGCCACGCAAAAAGTGGCGATCGAGCGTGAGGAAAAGATACTGGCGGCGAAATTCGGCAAGAAATACCGCGATTACGCCAAAAGGGTACGGCGCTGGATCTGAGCGGCGCAGGCGAAGGCTGCCTTTCACACAAGCAGCTTGGCCAGCACCTCATCGTTCAGGGTGTAACCGACGCCCGGCACTTGCGAGAGTGCAACGCTGCCATCATCGCCGATCGGGAGATCCTCAAGGAATACCGGGCCGTGGGGCGTGCCGAAATCACCGTCATAATACTCGGCAAAGATGCCGTTCGGAATCGCGCCGATCAGCGGCAGGTGGATGTGCTGTGGTCCATGCGCGGCAATGGCGGCGCCTTTCGCCTGCGCGAGTGCCGAGACCTTCATGAACTCGGTAACCCCGCCCATCCAGCGAGCGTCCGGCTGGACAATGCCGACCACGTCGGTCGCCATCAGGTCGCGGAAGCCGTGGACCCGGTACTCCTGCTCGCCGGCGGCTATGGGGATCGACGTCTGCATGCCGACCCTTGAGAGACCGGCATAGTCCTCCGGGCCGACCGGCTCCTCGAACCAGGCGATATCGAAAGCCTCGACCTGTCGGGCAAATTGAATGGCCTCATGCGCGCGATAGGCACAGTTGGCGTCGATCATCAGCTTGATGTCAGGCCCGAGTGCTTCGCGAACAGCCCCCACCCGCGCCGCATCCTCGGCGTACGAGACCCGTCCTACCTTCATCTTGACGGCCTTCGCGCCTTTTTCGACATAGCCGGCCATCTCCGCCTGCAGGGCCCGCAGCGTCTTGTCGGGGCTGTAGTAGCCGCCGGCGATGTAGATGGGCACGCGATCGCGGTAGCCGCCAACCAGCCGGTGAAGCGGCAGGCCCGCGAGCTTGGCCTTGATATCCCACAACGCCATGTCGATCGGCGCAAGTGCCGCGGTCTCGAAGCCGCGCCGCCCATACATCTTGCTGTCGGAAAGCATCGCCCATATCCGTTCGGTCAGCGTCGGATCGATGCCTATGATCTGGCGGCAGAATTCGTCCCTGAACTGCCTTTCTCCCGGCGACCCGCTGCCGATGCCGATGCCGGTCAGGCCGTCATCGGTGGTGATGGTCGTCACACTCATCTGCATATCGGTCCAGGTGTGCTTGCCGTTGGAGATCGGCACGGGCCTTGGCCAGCGATAATACCTTGCTTCAGCGCTGCGGATTTTCATGCGCGAAGGCTCGATCTAGTGTTCGACATTCGAGCCATCGAAATGCTGCCGCATCGCGATCTCTATAGGCTTTTTTGGAAACCGGCCGCGCGCCTTGTCGCTGAGGCCGACACCGAGCCCTGGGCCGCTCGGGAGCGCGATATAACCGCCCTCCTGGCACGGCAGCGCCGTTACCAGTTCGCGCCCGACCAGATCGGTCGAACAGACACCGTCGAGATAGAGCGACGTCGGATATTCGCAAATCAGAAGATTTGGAACGGCGGCACTGAGATGCAGGCTTGCCATCGTGGCTACGGGAGAGAAAGTGTTGTGTGGAATGACCGCGATGTCGAAGGCCTGGGCCAGTGCGGCAAGCCGCATCATGCCGGTGAAGCCGCCGCAAAGGCCGATGCAGGGCCGCAGATAGGAGGCTCCCCCCGATATGCATAGCTGCCTGAAATCGTCCAGACTGTAGACGCGCTCGCCCGTCGCGACCGGCACCGGCACAGCGGCCTGGACGCGGGCCATGGCATCGATCGAGTCGGGACGGATGGGATCTTCATAAAACAGCGGATGGGCGTCGCGGATGGCGTGGCCGAAGGCAATCGCCTGCGCCGGCATCAGGCGGCGATGGACATCGATGCAGAGATCGACATCAAACCCGACCGCCTCGCGTATGGCAAAGACCAGTGCGGTCGCGTCCTCCATCGCGCGGGCAAAACTGGACGAAACCGGCGTGCTTGCATCGTCGAGAAAAGGATTGATATGCCCGATCGCCGTATAGCCGGCATCGCGGAGCGCGAGGCAGGATTGGATCAACGCCTCGGCGGTGTTGCCGCGTGCCTGCCCGTAAAGACGTATCTTGTCGCGTACCGCACCGCCAAGCAGACTGAAGACAGGCCGGTCGAGCCGCTTGCCCTTCAGATCCCAAAGCGCGATGTCGATGGCCGAAATCGCCGCCATGATGACGGCGCCGTCATAGCTGCCAAAGCGGTGCAGGCAATCCCAGTGGTGCGTGATGCGATCCGCATCCTTGCCGACGAGATACCGGCCGAACTTCTCGATAGCTGCCGCGGTCGCTTCTATATGCGCCCACGCGCCCGCCTCTCCGACCCCCACCAGCCCGTCATCGGTTTCTATTTCGACAAACAGATATTTGTCGATCGGCAACGGCTCGACCCGCCGGATTGGGGAACTCTGCATGTGCGTCTTTCATATGGGCATGGTCGGGAACACGGCGGCACGTCTTCGACAGGGCGCCGAAGCGCCCTGTCTCTCGTGTCGGCGGATGGATCGTCGGCGCTGCTGCGTCGCGGAGCCGCTCAGGCGTGTTTGAAGTAGTGGAAGTTCCAGTCATTGCCGTTTGGCATGATCGCGGGAACGATGGCCGTCGAGTGGCCGTAATTGACCACCTCGTTGGTCAGCCAGACAAAAGCCGCCGACTGGTCCATGATCTTTTGCATGTCGCGGATCTGCGCCATGCGCGCGTCGTGGTCCATATTCGCCGAGCTTGCCTTGTGCAGCGCGTCGTATTCGGGGTTCGACCAGCGCTGCCAGTTCCAGTCGCCGATCTGATCCGTCTGGAAGAAGCGGGTGTTGAAATTGGCATCGACATGGGCGTTGAAGCGCAGGATGAACAATTCCAGGCTCTTGCCGCTCTCACCCTTGCCGGATGACCAGTAGGACGCGCCCTCGCGCTGATCGACCTGCAGGTCGATGCCTACCTCCTGCAGTTGCGCCTGGGCAACCAGGGCCATGTTCTGGAACGCCGGCTCGTTGAGGATGGTGATCTTGAACGACAGGCCCGACTGTCCTGCTTCGGCAAGCAGGCTCTTCGCCTTCTCCACATCGCGTTTGTAGACCGGCGCGTCCGGCCAGTTGCCGTCGACGCTGTCGGGCAGCATCGCGTTCAGCCGCTTGGCCTGACCTTCGTAACCCGCATCCACCATCTGGTCGACATCCAGCGCGTAGCGCAGCGCCTGGCGTACCCTGATGTCGTTGAGCGGGGCATGCTCGACATTCATGCCCAGCCACACGAAACGCTGTCCGGGCATCGTCAGCAGCTTTACGTTCGGAAGCTGAGCCAGCGAAGGATCGGCGCCGATCGCAAGTTCGGTGAAATCGATCTCGCCCGAGCGCAGGGCAAGCTCAGCCGTCTTCGGGTTGGCGATCAGTTGCACATTGCAGGTTGGAAAATCCGGATGACGCCGGCTGTAGTCCGGGTTTTCGGTCAGGACGACACGCTGCCCGGGTTCGAAGGATTGCACCTTGTAGGGGCCCGAGCCGACCGGTTGCTGGCGATGCTTGATGCCCAGGGCCTCGACCGCCTTGCGTGAAACGATCACGCCCGAGCCGCCGGCGAGCGCGACGTTCCACAACGCCGGCGACGGTTCGGACAGGATCAGCCTTCCGGAATATTTGTCGTCGACCTTTACCTCGGTCAGGCTCGCCCAGTCGTCCTTGTAGGCGGAGATCTTGCCGTCCGCGTCGGGCTTGGCATAACGCTCGAAGGTGAACTTGACGTCATCGGCCGTCATCTCGCCATAGCCGTCGGTGAACATCTGTCCGGGCTTCAGCTTGAAATGGATCTCGGTCGGCGTGACCTGCTCGATGCTTTCGGCCGCATCGAGTTCCCACTCATAGATGTTCGGCTTGAACGAGATCAGCTTCTGAAAAATGCTGCGGATCACATTGCCGTCGACCTGGCCGGTGCGGAAATGCGGATCGAGCACCTCGGCGCTTTTGGAAACACGCAGCACAAGGTTTGTCTTGCCTTGCGCAAAGACAGGCTTTGCGCCGGCTGCAAGCAACGCAGCCATTGCCGCCGACGCCGACAGGAACGATCTTCTCGTCATTGCGGGATGGCAGGTCATGGATGGTCCCTCCGGATGGTTTGACTTCGTGAAAACAGCTCAGGCGAAAGACAGCGAATAGGGAAAATGGCAGCGTACCGAGCGGTTGTCCGGCAGCCGCCGCAGAGACGGCGGATCGGTCTTGCACCGCGTCTGCGCCACGGGGCAGCGTGTGTGGAACCGGCAGCCCGGGGGCGGATTGATGGCGCTTGGAATTTCACCGTGCAGGATGATCGGCTGCCCGGCCTTGCCAGGCGCATGCGCGGCATTGGTCGACAACAGCGCGGCCGAATAGGGATGCGCCGGCTTGCGAAACAGGGCCTCGGTTTCGCCGTCCTCGACGATCTGGCCCAGATACATGACCAGCATGCGGCCGGTAACGCGGCGGATGACGCGCAGATCGTGGCTGATCATCAGATAGGTCAGCGACAATTCCCTCTGGATCTCGATGAGCAGATTGAGCAGGCCGCCCTGGACCGACACGTCGAGGCCGGCTGTCGGTTCGTCGGCAACGACGATGCGCGGCTTGAGCGCGAGAGCGCGCACGATCGCCAGGCGGCGCGCCTGACCGCCGGAAATCTCATGCGGGTAACGCTCGAAGACCGAATTCGGCAGGCCGAGCCGCGCCGTCAAAGTTTCGATCCAGCGCCATGTCTCATCGGCGGGAAGCGAGTGGATCGTGATGACTTCCTGCAAGAGGCTGCGAATACGCATGCGTGGCGAGAGCGAGGCGACGGCGTCCTGCATGATCAATTGCACGTTGCGACGGAACTGACGCGCGTCGGTGCGCAGATGGTCGGCCACGGGCCGATCGAAAACGGATAGTTCTCCGCCGCTCGGCAAGCGCAGCCCGACCAGAAGTCGGCACAATGTCGACTTGCCGGACCCGGATTCGCCGACCAGGCCGACCCGCCCGCCCTGTTCGACGGCGAAAGACACGTCGTCGAGGGATTTCACCGCGCCATAATGCGCCGAAACGCCGTCAAGCAAGATCGCCGTCATGCGATCTCTCCGGCGCGATGGCAGGCAACCTTGCGGGACGCACCGAGATCGCGAAGCTGCGGCGCGACCCGCAGACACTGCTCCACGACATGGGCGCAACGCGGCGCAAAGATGCAGCCTTGGACTGGCGCGACCGGATCGGGCACCTCGCCTGGAATGAACATCAGCGGCGCATCGCTGACCTGGTCGTCGATCATGCACGCCATCAGCGCGCGCGTGTAGGGATGCGCCGGCGCAGCCGCAATGGCCGCGGTATCGCCGAGTTCGACGACGGTTCCGCCATACATCACGCAAATGCGCTCGCACAGCCGCGCCACGAGGCCGAGATGATGCGAGATGAACAGGATCGAGCCTGACAACCTGGCCTTGAGGTCGCTGAGCAGCGAAACGATCTGCGCCTCGATCGTGGCATCGAGCGCCGTCGTCGGCTCGTCGGCGATGAGCAGATCGGGCTCGGCCAGCAACGCCATGGCAATCAGCACGCGCTGCCGCATGCCGCCGGACAGGTCGCCCGGATAGCTGGCAAGACGCAATCCCGGATCGGCTATTCCAACGGCCTCCAGGGCGGCCAGTGCGCGACCGGTCGCGTCCGCGCGGCTGACGGCGGGGAAGCGGCGCTTGATGACGTCGACTAGATGTCGCTCAACCGAAAAGAGCGGATTGAGGGCGGTCATCGGATCCTGAAAGACCATAGCGACGCGACTGCCGCGCAAGGCCCGCATGCCCGACTCGTCAAGCGACAGCAGATTGACCCCATCGAGCACGATCTCGCCGCTCAGTTTCGACGTATTGCCGGCCGGCAGCCCGATGATCGCGTTTGCAAGGCTGGACTTGCCCGATCCGGATTCGCCGACGATGCCCAGAATGCTGCCGCGTTCAATATCCAGATCGATACTTCTGAGAATACGCGCCTCGCCACGGCCGGTGGCAGCCGACAGTTCAAGATTGCGTATCTGGACGAGAGGTTTTTCCAACAGTCCGATCCATTAAGCCGGGGCAGTCCAAATGCCGGCGGCGCCTCACCGATTGCCAAGCCGAAGCCGGCATCCCTCGATGACGGGAAAATTCGGCAGATCGGCTGATAAGGCAAATTCGAAAACACCATGCCGGTATGGAGAATCGCCATGCCGGTTTCGTCATCGTTGCTGTTATCGTTGCCCAATCGGAATGGCATGAGCCATGGAAAGGTCAATCATGGGACGAGCCTATGTCGCTCGTCGCGCCTTGACGGCTGCGACTTCGATCTTCAGTGCGATGCTGCTCCTGTTTTGCCTGTCGAGCGCCATTCCGGGCGATCCGGCAACCGTGCTGCTCGGACCGCAGGCAAGCCCGGAATATGCCCGTCAATTCATTACCGAGATGGGGTTCGACAGACCGGTTTATGAGCGCATCTTCCTGTTCTTCGCCCATGTTCTCAGAGGAGATCTCGGCACCGACGTCATTACCGGCCGGCCGGTTACGGCAATTGTCCTCGGCGTCTTGCCAAGCACGATCTATCTGGCGCTGGCTGCCATCGTGATCGCTGTCGCCGCGGGCATTCCGCTTGGAATTTTTGCCGCCACCCACAAGGGAACGCGGGCCGACGCCATGCTCGCCGCCGTCTCGATCGTCTTCGTTTCGATGCCGAGCTTCATCCTCGGCATCATTTTCCTCGTGATCTTTTCCGTATGGCTGAACTGGCTGCCGATCCTGGGCAGCGGCCAGGGACTGCTCGACCAGATCCAGCGGCTGATCCTGCCGGCTGTCGTTCTGGCACTTGGATATGTCGGGTTGATTGCGCGTCTGGTGCGCGTTTCGATGCTCGAGGTACTTGGCGAAAGCTATATCCGGACCTCGCGCGCTTTCGGCATTTCACCAGTACGCATCGTGGGCACCTATGCCTTGCGCAATGCCATGCTGCCGACCCTGGCGACGCTTGGCATGATCGTCGGCCGCCTGCTTGGCGGCGCGGTGCTTATCGAGATCCTGTTCGCGCGCCAGGGCCTGGGCACAACGCTCTACGATGCGATCGTCAGCCGCAACTATCCGGTGATGCAGGGCGTGGTTTTCGTGGTGGTGGTGATTTTCGTGGTCGTGCAGTTCCTCGTCGAACTCGGCTATGCCTTCATTGATCCGCGCATAGGCAAGCAGAGGCACTGATGACGACCCTGAGCGCACCGTCTTCCGCCAACTCCAGTGCCGGGCGTGGGCCTGGAGCGATCGTGAGGGAAATCGCATCGACGCCGGGAGGGCTGATCGGCCTCGTCATAGTCGTGTCGATCCTGGCCTGCGCGGCATTCGCGCCGCTGATCGCGACCCACAACCCTGATTCGCTCGATATCGCGCATCGTTTCGCAACGCCTTCTGCCGCGCATTTGTTCGGTACCGACCAGCTCGGCCGAGACGTTTTCAGCCGTCAGGTCTACGGTTCACGCATAGCGATGATGGTCGCCCTCTCGGCCATCCTTGCCGGTCTCACCGCCGGTGTCGTCCTCGGTGTCGCCGCCGCCTACACGACGCCCCTGGTCGAGCGCCTTATCATGACGGCCTTCGACGCGGTGTCGTCGTTTCCAAGCATCATCCTGGCCCTGGCGCTGGTCGCCGTGGTGGGCCCCTCATTGCCCATGGTCGTGCTGATCGTGGCCGCCACGCTGGTCCCGCAATTCGGCCGTGTCGTACGCGCGCAAGTGCTGTCGATCATCAATTCGACCTTCATCGAGGCCGAACTCGTGCTTGGCGCGACGAAGGCGAGGATCCTCGCCTTCCATGTCGTGCCAAACGTGATTGCACCCGTGGTCGTGCTGGCGGCCATGGAGGTGCCGGTGGTGATCGCGCTTGAAGCCGGGCTCTCCTTCCTCGGCCTCGGCATTCGGCCGCCATTGGCGAGCTGGGGCAGCCTGCTGCAGGACGGCTACCAGAACATGTCGAAGGGCTACACTCCCGTGGTGGTGGCCTGCCTGATGCTGGCCGTCGCCACCCTCGGCTTTACCTTGTGCGGCGAGGCCCTTCGCGACGCCATCGATCCGCGCGCGAGGCGCCGCGCCTAGCCGTCGCCCGTTCTTGTCCTCACGCGCGGGCGGCCCGCGGACGCCAGGCATCTCGATTGCACTTGCCGTCCGGAGGTGACATTTTTGCACAAAATGTCGGATTTTCCGCATGGCCGCGTCGCTGAAAGCGCCATGCTGGCCGATCGGCTATCGACAGCCGGCCCAGGCAGGCGCTGGATCGATGCAGCGCGTCGAGGACAATTCCATGAGACGTTTCAACATTTCGACCACGATGGTGCGAAGCTTTCTGGAAATCGCCAACCAAGGCAATGTGACGCGAGCCGCCAGCCGGCTCAACAGCACTCAGTCGACGCTCAGCCATCAGATCCAGAAGCTTGAGACCGAGCTCGATGCCAGGCTCTTCGATCGCAAGAACAATGCGATGGAGAAGACGCCCGACGGCGACTATTTCCACCTGCAGGCCAACAAGATCGTCCAGATACTCGACGAGATCGACCTTTATTTCCGGCCGAGGCGGGCGTCCAAATCGGTTTCCATCGGCATCGTGAACGACTGCTTCAAGCCCGGCATCATCAGCACGATCAACGCCTTCAACCGCGCCTTTCCAGACGTCACCGTGGAGTTCAAGACCGAGTCGTCGGCAAAGCTCGCGAAACGCGTCAGGGACGGCGAGATCGAGATGGCGATCGTGCGCGATCTTTCAGAGACGCCGCAAGCCGGCGAAATCCTCTGGTCCGAACCGCTCATCTGGGCCGGTGGCCCAGCCTACAAGCACGGCGGCGACGGCCCGTTGCCGCTCGTTTTCTTCCCCGATCCTTGCGTCTATCGGCGCTATGCCCTGGATACGCTGGAGGCACATGACGTGCCGTATAAAATCGTCTCCGATAGCGGATCGTGGACACTCTTCGAAAGAGCACTGCGCTCAGGCATCGGCATATCGCTGGTGACATCGGACGTGTGCAAGGTCTGCGGGGTGGACATCGTCGATCCAAGACTGCCGCCGGCACCCGTTGCTCATGCCGTGCTGCTCACCGGCAAGTTCAGCAACAAAACGGCCGCGCATGACCTTGTCGAGCGCCTGAAAGGCATGGGCGCCTGATGTGCCCCGCCCTGAGCAAGCGGCCTCCACCCTTCAGGTGATGGAACAGGCGGTCAGGTGTTGACGCCAAGCTCCACCAGCCGCTCGACGCAGGATTCCTCGGCCTGGTCGAGCTCGGCCAGCGTCTCCTCGAGGTCGCGGCGCTTTTGCCGGAGATCCTCGCGCTTTTCCTCGATGCGCTTGATCATCAGCTTGAGCTGCCCGACTTCGCCCGGCGGCTCCTTGTACATCTGGATGATTTCGCGGATCTCGTTGATCGAGAAACCGAGCCGTTTTCCGCGCATGATCTGCCGGATGAGATGACGGTCTGACGGTCGAAACAGCCGCGTGCGGCCGCGCCGCACCGGCTGTACCAGCCCCTCGTCCTCGTAGAAACGCAGCGTGCGCGTCGACACGTCGAATTCGCGGGTCAGTTCGGTGATCGAATAATATTCCCGCATTGTCACTCCATGCCGGAATTCCGGGGGATCGCCATGCGTCCCCTTGTCCCGAACCCAACCCTTGCCATGCCGGAATCGACATGGTGCCCCGCGCAAACCTCGCACGGCATTTACGTAAAAGTCAATTGAGCCCGCTCACCCGACGTTGAACCACCAGGTGGCGAGACCGAGGAAGGCAAAAAAACCGACGACATCGGTGACGGTGGTGACGAAGACCGCCGAAGCGACCGCGGGATCGACCTTGAAGCGGTCGAGCAGCAGCGGGATCAGGATGCCGGCAAGGGCGGCCACGAACATGTTGATGATCATGGCCGCGGCGATGATGCCGCCCAGATTGGGATCGTGGAACCAGACTGCCGCGACAATGCCGATCAGAATGGCAAAGACGATGCCGTTGATGAAGCCGACACCCATTTCGCGGCGGATGATGCGGCCGGCATTGTAGATGTCGAGATCCTTGGTGGCCAGAGCCCGCACGGTGACGGTCATGGTCTGCGAACCGGCATTGCCGCCCATGCCGGCCACGATCGGCATCAGCACGGCGAGCGCCACGATGCGCTCGATCGTGTGGTCGAACAGGCCGATGACGGATGCCGCCAGAAATGCCGTCAGGAGATTGACGAGCAGCCAGGGCACGCGCGAGCGCGAGGTCGACAGAATGCTGTCGGAGAGCTCTTCGTCGCCGACGCCGCCCATGCGAAGCAGGTCTTCTTCCGCTTCCTGCTGGATGACGTCGACGACGTCGTCGATGGTCAGCACGCCGACCAGCCGCTCGTTCTCGTCGACGACGGCGGCCGACAACAGGTCGTATTGTTCGAATTCCCGCGCCGCCTCTTCCTGGTCCATGGTGGCCGGGATGGCGTGCCGCGTCTCGTGCATGACCTCCTCGACCTTGACCGCGCGCTTGGTGCGCAGGATCTGGTCGAGATCGATGGCCCCCAACAGCTTGAAAGTCGGATCGATGACGAAGATCTGGCTGAAGCGGTCCGGAAGGTTCTTGTCCTCGCGCATGTAGTCGATGGTCTGGCCGATCGTCCAGAACGGCGGCACCGCGACGAACTCGGTCTGCATGCGCCGTCCGGCGGTCTCTTCCGGATAGTCGAGCGAGCGGCGCAGTCTGATCCGCTCGGTGAACGGCAGTTGCGACAGGATCTCGTCCTGGTCTTCCGGCTCGAGATCCTCGAGAATGTAGACGGCGTCGTCGGAATCGAGCTCCTGCACCGCTTGCGCGATCTGCGCGTTGGGCAGGTTGTCGACGATGTCGAGGCGGATCGCCTCGTCGACTTCGGTCAGCGCCGAAAAGTCGAAATCGCTGCCCAGCAACTCGACCAGGGCAAGCCGTTGTTCGGGGTGCAGCGCCTCGATGAGATCGCCAAGTTCCGACTGATGCAGGTCGTCGACTTCGCGCTTGAGGGTCAGCGTATCGCGGTCGGCGATCGCCGCGCCGATCTGGGCGAGGAAGGACGACAGCACGGCACCATCCTCGCCGTAGATGTCGGCGTGGTGTTCGTCGGCGGCCCTGGCGCCGGTCGTCCGTTCGTCCTGGCCTTCCACCAGCGCCTCCCGCATCGGAATTCCGGAAAAGGTGCAAATCAGGTCTAGACCATGATTCCGCAAAGTGGAAACCGGTTTTCGGCCCCGTGCCCATACAAAAGCGACGCCGGCCCGAAACGCTGCAACGTTGCAGCATGTTCTTCTAACCTGCGGGTATTTCAGGTCAAACCCATCCCTGCCCGCTCACGCCGGGCTTCGACGATACCGCCTTGTCGTGCCCACCCGGATTATCCGTTTCACCGCCAGGACGGCGCGCTTCGGCTTCCGGCGGCGCGACAGCCGATGTCGCTGGGGAAAGAGCACCCTCGCCCCGTTGGGGCAGAATTGTCATGATGCAGGTCCAGGCATCGGCAGGACCCGCCAGGCCGCAACACGAAGCCGGAAGCCCTTGAAGATCAGGTCACGGACACACGACGATGCAATGGAACAGCGGCGCGTTCGCGTGGTCGTCGCCGAACGCAATCCTTTGGTCATATCGGCCCTGCGCGAAATGCTGGAATGCGACGGTCGCTTCGAACTTGTGGCCTCGGTACAAAGCGGCAGGCATTTCCTGGAGCTTGCAACGGCACAGGAGTTCGATGTCGCCGTGATCGGCTGGAAGCTCTCCGACATGGACGGCGCGGACGTCCTGGCCGAGATCCAGGACAGCAAGCTCAACGTTCGCATCGCGGTCTTTTCAAACGACCATGACATCGGCATCCTGAAACAGTGCGTGCGCCTGGGGGCTCAGGGCTACTGCTTCCAGTTCGACGACCCCGCCATCATCTTCGATACGATCCTCGCCGTCGCGCATGGCCGCATCTGCATTCCCTATATCGACATCAACAAGGTCAACGACACGCCTTTGTCCCGGCTTACGGTGCGCGAACGGGAACTGCTGGCGGTGCTGTCCGACGGCTGGACCAACCTGCAGATCGCGACCCGGACCGGCATCTCGGAGAATACGGTGAAATACCACCTGAAGAATCTCTACGACAAGCTGGATGTCCGCAACCGGGCCATGGCGGTCGCGCTCTATTTGAGCGAGAAGCGTCGAAGCCCCAAATCACCGATCGGGTAGGCCGACCGGGTAGGAGCACCCCACCCGCGCGGGCCGACAACTTACCCGGCAAGGTGTTGTTGGCCGGCCGCATCGACGCGAAACTTCCTCCACAATCCAAAACGATAGGAGGAGTTCGCGCATGGCTGGGTTCACACATCTCTTCATCCCAGGACCCACAAACATTCCCGAGCAGGTGCGGCAGGCGATGAACCTGCCGATGGAGGACATGCGCGCGGCGTCCTTCCCCGGCCTCACCCTGCCGCTGTTCGAGGACATCAAACGCGTCTTCAAGAACGAGACGGGCCGCGTCTTCATCTACCCGTCCTCCGGCACCGGTGCCTGGGAAGCGGCGATGACCAATGTGCTCAGCCCCGGCGACCGCGTTTTGATGTCGCGCTTCGGCCAGTTCTCGCATCTGTGGGTCGACATGGCCGAGCGGCTTGGTTTCGAGGTCGACGTGATCGACTGCGAATGGGGAACCGGCGTGCCGCTCGAGCTTTATGCGGAGCGGCTGAAGGCTGACAGGACGCACCGCATCAAGGCGGTATTCTGCACCCAGAACGAAACGGCCACCGGCGTGACCAGCGATGTCGCCGGCTGCCGCGCCGCGCTCGACGACGCGAACCACCCGGCGCTCCTTTTCGTCGACGGCGTCTCGTCGATCGGCTCGATCGACTTCCGTCAGGAAGAATGGGGCGTCGACTGTGCCGTCAGCGGCTCGCAGAAAGGCTTCATGCTGCCCGCCGGGCTCGGCTTCCTGTCGGTCAGCAAAAAGGCACTGGTGGCTTCGCGGACCGCGACCCACCGGCGCTGCTTCTTCTCCTTCGAGGACATGATCCGCGCCAATGATGCCGGCTATTTCCCCTACACGCCGGCGACGCAATTGCTGCGCGGCCTGCGCGCCTCGCTCGACCTGATCGCCGAGGAAGGGCTGGAGAACATCTTCGCCCGTCACCATCGCCTCGCCGAAGGCGTGCGCAAGGCGGTCGATGCCTGGGGCCTGAAGCTCTGCGCCAAGGCGCCGAAATGGCATTCCGACACGGTCAGCGCCATTCTCGTGCCGGAAGGCATCGACAGCGACGACGTCGTCAAGCGCGCCTACCAGGCCTACCAGACATCGCTCGGCGGCGGCCTCAACAAGGTCTTCGGCAAGGTCTTCCGCATCGGCCATCTCGGTTGGCTGAACGAGGTGATGGTGCTGACCTCGCTGTCCTCGGCTGAAATGGCGTTGCTCGATTGCGGCGTGCGGCTGGCGCCGGGCTCCGGCGTTGGCGCCGCCATCCAGCATTTCCGCGCCTCGGCCGCGGTGCCGGTCGCCGAAGCGGCCTGAGGGGAAAGACGATGAGCCACACCATCAACCATCTGAAGAAACTCAGGCTGCAGCGCAGCGAGCTTGCGGTTCCCGGCTCCAGTCCCGAGATGATAGACAAGGCGGCCAACAGCGCCGCCGACTTCATCTTCCTCGACATCGAGGATGCGGTGGCGCCGCCCGACAAGGAGCGCGCCCGCAAGAACATCATCCAGGCGCTGAACGACATCGACTGGCGCGCCAAGGGCAAGACCGTCTCGGTGCGCATCAACGGCCTCGACACACATTACATGTACCGCGACGTCGTCGATGTCATGGAACAGGCCGGCGACCGGCTTGACACCATCCTGGTGCCAAAGGTCGGCGTGCCTGCCGACCTCTACATGGTCGAGGCCATGATCAACCAGATCGAGATGGCCAAGGGCTTCAAGACCCGCGTCGGCCTGGAGGCGCTGATCGAGACGGCACTTGGCATGGCCAATGTCGAGGCGATCGCCGCCACATCAGGCCGGCTGGAAGCCATGCATTTCGGGGTCGCCGACTATGCCGCCTCGAACAAGGCGCGCACCGTCAACATTGGCGGCCTCAACCCGGACTATCCCGGCGACCAGTGGCATTTCGCGCTGTCGCGCATGACAGTCGCCTGCCGCGCCTATGGCCTGCGCGCCATCGACGGGCCGTTCGGCGATTTCTCCGATCCGGAAGGCTACAAGGCCGCCGCCAGGCGTGCGGCAGCCCTCGGCATCGAAGGCAAATGGGCGATCCACCCCTCACAGATTGCCTTGGCCAACGACGTGTTCTCGCCGCCGGAAAAGGAAGTCACGCGCGCCCGCCGCATCCTGGAGGTGCTGAAAGAGGCGGAGGCACAGGGAAAGGGAGCCGCGGCGCTCGACGGCAAGATGATCGACGCCGCTTCGGAACGGATGGCCAGGAACGTTCTGGTGGTCAACGACGCCATCGAACGCGCCGGCCGGCCATACGCCGCCGCGCAATAGAGCAATTCCAGGAAAAGTGTGAGCGGTTTTCCGTCCGGAATTGCGGAAAAACAAAGAGAATTACGGGAGGACAAGATGGACATTCACGAATACCAGGCCAAGGAACTGCTCGCCCGGCACGGGATCCATGTGCCGCGCGGCGGCCTGGCCTACAGCCCCGAACAGGCGACCTACCGGGCGCGCGAGATCGGCGGCGGCAAATGGGTGCTGAAGGCGCAGGTCCATTCCGGCGCGCGCGGCAAGGCCGGCGGCATCAAGGTCTGTTCCAACGACGAGGAGATTTCCAACGCGGCCGAAGCCATGCTCGGGCGCAAGCTGGTGACCCACCAGACCGGCCCGCGCGGCAAGCTGATCTCGCGCCTCTATCTCGAGGAAGCCGTCGACATCGCGCAGGAGCTCTATCTCGGCTTCGTGCTCGACCGCAAGGAAGAGCGCGTCATGATCGTGGCCTCGGCCGCCGGCGGCATGGAGATCGAGGAGATCGCCGAGACGGCGCCGGATTCGATCATCCGCGCCACCGTCGATCCCGGCGTCGGCATGCAGCGCTTCCAGGCGCGCGAGATCGCCTTCGGTCTCGGGCTGGAGGACAGCCTGATCGGCAAGGCGACCGAGACCATCTTCAGCTGCTACCAGGTGTTCCGCGACTACGACGCCTCGATGCTTGAGATCAATCCGCTGGTGGTGACCCGCGACGGCAGCCTCGTCGCTCTCGACGCCAAAATGTCGTTCGACGAGAACGCGCTGTTCCGGCGGCCCGAAATCTCCGAGCTGCGCGACAAGAGCCAGGAAGACCCGCGCGAAACCTTCGCCAGTGACCGCGGCCTCTCCTATGTCGGGCTGGACGGCAATATCGGCTGCATCATCAACGGCGCCGGGCTCGCCATGGCGACCATGGACATGATCAAGATCGCCGGCGGCGAACCGGCCAACTTCCTCGATATCGGCGGCGGCGCCTCGCCCGAGCGGGTGGCGAAATCCTTCCGCGCCGTGCTCGGCGACAAGAATGTCGAGACCATCCTGGTCAACATCTTCGCCGGCATCAACCGCTGCGACTGGGTCGCCGAGGGCGTCATCAAGGCGATCCGCGAGGTCGGCGTCACCGTGCCGCTGGTGGTGCGGCTTTCCGGCACCAGAGCCGAGGAAGGACGCAGGATCCTGGCCGATTCCGGCGAGGCGGTGATTGTCGCCGACACGCTGGCCGAAGCCGCCGAAAAGGCCGTCGCCGCCTGGCGCGCCGCCACCAAGAAGAAAAAAGCAGCCTGAGGGAGGTCGAGAAATGGCAATCCTGCTCAACCGCAGCACGCGTGTCATCGTGCAAGGGTTCACCGGCAAGATCGGCAGCTTCCATGCCGAGGACATGAAGCGCTACGGCACCAAGCTGGTCGGCGGCGTCACCCCCGGCAAGGGCGGCCAGACGCATCTCGGCCTGCCCGTCTTCAACACCGTCAAGGGCGCGGTGCGCGAAACCCGCGCCGAGGCCAGCATCGTCTTCGTGCCGCCGCCCTTCGCCGCCGATTCGATCATGGAGGCGGCCGATGCGGGGATCAAACTCTGCGTCTGCATCACCGACGGCATCCCCTCGCAGGACATGATGCAGGTCAAGCGCTATATGCGCCGCTACCGCTTCGAGGACCGCATGCGCCTCGTCGGACCGAACTGCGCCGGCATCATCACGCCGGGACAGGCGCTGATGGGCATCATGCCCGGATCGATCTACCTGCCGGGCCGTGTCGGCATTGTCGGCCGCTCGGGAACGCTGGGTTACGAGGCGGCCTCGCAGATGAAGGCGCTCGGCATCGGCGTCTCGACCAGCGTCGGCATCGGCGGCGATCCGATCAACGGCTCCTCCTTCAGGGACGTCCTGAAGCTGTTCGAGCACGACGACGAAACCGACGCCGTGGTGATGATCGGCGAGATCGGCGGCCCCCAGGAAGCCGAAGCCGCGATCTGGGCGCGCGACAACATGCGCAAGCCGCTGATCGCCTACATTGCCGGTCTGTCGGCGCCGAAAGGCCGCCGTATGGGCCATGCCGGCGCCATCATCTCGGCCTTCGGCGAGTCGGCGCAGGAGAAGGTCGAGATCCTCAAAGAGGCCGGCGTCATCATCGTGCCGACACCGTCATCCTTCGGCGAGGTGGTGGCCGATACGCTGGCGCGGACGAAGAAGGCGGCTTGAAACGGTTTGGAACAGAGCAGGCGCATCAAATTTCGCGAGGACGAGCGCAGCCTCCTGTTGCGCCTGCTGCTTCAGGTCGCCAGCGCGCGTGAGCCCGAGATCGCCGCCGTCCTGAACGGACGCAGGTCGCTCGTCTCGCTCGCCCCGCAACAGCGCATCCCGGCGCTCCAGGCGAGCGGCGTCTGGTTCCAGTTGCTGGCGATATCAGACGAGTTGCTGGCCATGCGGGCGCGGCGCGAGCTGGAACAAGGCGCCGGCGTCGACGACGTGCCGGGATCCTTCGCCAGCGTGATCGCGCAGATGGCGGCGAACGGCCACTCGGGCGCAGACGTCCAGGCGCGGCTCGATGAACTCTGTGTCGGCCCGACCATGACCGCGCACCCGACCGAGGCCAAACGCGTCACGGTGCTGGAGATCCATCGCCGCATCTATCGCAAGCTGACCGAGCTCGACCAGCCGCGCTGGGCGCCGCGCGAGCGCGACCTTCTGGTCGCCGATCTGGAAAGCGAGATCGAGCTTCTGTGGATGACGGGCGAGCTGCGGCTGGAACGCCCGACGGTCGAACGCGAAATCGCCTGGGGCCTGCATTTCTTCCGGGAAGTCATCTTCGAGGCAACACCCCAGCTCTACGGCAAGCTTGAGGACGCGCTGGAGCGCCACTATCCCGGAGCGCCGATCCGAATCCCCTCCTTCATGCGCTATGCCTCATGGATCGGCGGCGACCGCGACGGCAATCCCAATGTGACGGCCGCGGTCACCGCGCACGCCATCGCCGAATACCGCGATACCGCCATGGGCTGGTATCTGGCGCAGGTGCAGCGGCTGGTGACGGTGCTCAGCGCCAGTTCGAACGTCGTCGAGCTGCCGACAAGCTTCATGCCGGTGCTGAAAACGGCGCTCGATAGAAGCGGACAGGCCGACCTGATCGCCGGGCGCAACCCTGACGAACCGCTTCGCCAGTTTGCTTCGGCCCTGCTTGCACGGCTGGAGGCGACGCGGGACGGCGGCACGGCGGCGTACCCGTCGGCGGAGGTGTTTCGTGCCGACCTGAGCGCGCTGTCTTCGGTCCTCGATAGGATCGGCGGGCGCGCGGTCGCCAGGCGTTTCGTCCGGCCCCTGCTTTGGCAAGTCGGAAGCTTCGGCTTCCGCACGGTCTCGCTCGACGTGAGGCAGAACTCGACGGTCGTCAACCGCGTGCTGGCAGAGCTGTTCGCGCTGACGGATCCCGCCGATCCTGTCACGTCGGGGACACCGCAATGGTCGGCGCGCATTCGCAAAGCCATCAGCGAGGGCGAGCGGCTGGAGATCGACGCTGACCGGCTCTCGGCGGAAGCTGGCGACCTGCTTTCGACATTCTCCGTCATCGCCAGACATGCCTCCAACGAGGATCCCGACGCAATCGGTTGTTTCGTTCTGTCGATGACCCGCTCCGTTGACGATCTGCTCGCGGTCTATCTGCTGGCGCAATATTGCGGGCTTTCGACCGCGCCCGGTGGCGGCGGCACGGTCAGGCTGCGGATCGTACCCTTGTTCGAGACCATCGCCGATTTGCAGGCGGCCCCCGGCATATTGAACGGGTTGCTCGACATCTCGCTGGTGCGGCGCACGGTGCGTGATTTCGGCGGGCGCCAGGAAATCATGCTTGGCTATTCCGATTCCAACAAGGATGGCGGCTTCCTCGCCTCCAACTGGGAACTGGCCAAGGCGCAAAAGCACCTTGCCGCCGTCGGCCGCAAGCACAAGGCCAGGATCAGCTTCTTTCACGGTCGCGGCGGCTCCGTCAGCCGTGGCGGCGCGCCGACCAGCCGCGCGATCGCGGCGCAGCCGCAAGGCACCGTCGCCGGCGCCATGCGGGTCACCGAGCAGGGCGAGGTCGTATCGTCGAAATTCGCCAATCGCGGCACCGGCCTCAACCAGCTCGAGATCCTGGCCGCCGCCGTACTGGCCCACAGCGTCGGGGCGCCGGGCGATGCCGAGCAGGAGGAAACGCCCGAGTTCAACGAAGCGCTGGAAGCGCTGGCCGGCATGTCGCAGGCATCCTATGCCACGCTGATGGCCGAGCCTGGTTTCCTCGACTATTTCAACCAGGCGAGCCCGGTCGCGGAACTGGCGCTCCTGAAAATGGGCTCAAGGCCGGATCGCCGTTTCGGCGCCAAAGGCATTGCCGATCTGCGCGCCATTCCCTGGGTGTTCGCCTGGAGCCAGAACCGCCTTCTCCTGACCGGCTGGTATGGCATCGGCAGCGCGCTGAACGCCTTCGTCGCGGTGCGCGGCGAGGCCGGGCGGGAGCTTCTGGCCCGCATGTTCGAACACTCGCGCTTCTTCCGCCTGATCGTCGACGAGGCCGAAAAGACGCTCTACCAGGCCGATATGGAGATCGCGCGGCTCTACGCCGAACTGGTGGCCGACAGCATTGCCGGCCAACGAATCCATGCCCGGATCGCCGCAGAATACGAGCTGACGCGGCGCCTGATCGGCGATCTCACCGGAGGCGACCTCTCCGCGCGCTTTCCAATGTTCAAGCGGCGTTTCGACAGCCTGCGGCGGCAGATGGACGACATCCACCGGCTACAGGTCGATCTCTTGCGCGATGTCAGGAAAAACACCGGCACTGCGGATCAAAAGCGGGCGACCGACGCCCTGCTTGTGTCGATCAATTGCATTTCGGCGGGCCTGGGGTGGACGGGATAGGCGCGTTCTCGCCGAACTCCGCTGCTGTCCCGAAGGACGCCCTCACCCGGATCACAAGGTCGGTCGGGATAATTGGTGCGGTCGAGAAGACTCGAACTTCCACGGGTTGCCCCACAGCGACCTCAACGCTGCGCGTCTACCAATTCCGCCACGACCGCACGTGGTAGGAGCCGGAACCGACCGGCTCGCGGCGTGTAGCAAATCGTTTCCGGCGAAACAAGTGCGCAATGCGCAATAATCCTAAGCGATTGGCATAACAGTCCACAGGATCGGAATAAGCACGCAAAACTGGACGTTTGCGCCCGATATCGCCATATGGATGGCAATTGCACATCGCCCGAAAGCGCAAGGCGGTTTTGGGAGCGGGCGTGCATCGAGCGAAAACGAAAAGTCATGCCAGAACGCAGCCAGATCGCCACGTCGTTCCTGCCCCTGCCCGGCTCGGCGCCGGTCGAATGGGCGGTCGAGCCCGGCCTCACCGCCTATCCCGATGCGCTTGCCTTCATGGAGGCGCGCGCCGAGGCGATCCGCAGCGGGGCCGCCGGCGAGATGGTCTGGCTGGTCGAGCATCCGCCACTCTACACGGCCGGCACCAGCGCCCATATCGAGGACCTGATCGAGCCTGACCGCTTTCCGGTCTTCGCCGCCGGCCGCGGCGGCGAATACACCTATCATGGGCCAGGCCAGCGGGTCGCCTATGTCATGCTTGATCTGAAGCGCCGGCGCGAGGATGTGCGCGCCTTCGTCGCCGCGCTCGAACAGTGGATCATCGGCACGCTCGCCGCCTTCAACGTGCGCGGCGAACGCCGCGAGGATCGGGTCGGCGTCTGGGTGGTGCGGCCGGATCGCCCTGCCCTGCCGGACGGAACGCCGGCCGAAGACAAGATCGCGGCCATCGGCATCCGGCTGCGGCGCTGGGTCAGCTTTCACGGCATCGCCATCAATGTCGAGCCTGACCTCTCCCATTTCGGCGGCATCGTGCCTTGCGGCGTGCAGGACCATGGCGTCACGAGCCTCGTCGACCTTGGCCTGCCGGTCACCATGGCCGATCTCGACCTGGCCCTGAAATCCGCCTTCGAGGATGTGTTCGGTCCCGCCGCGGCCTTGTCGGTCGAAGCGGCTCGTAAGACCGGCTGACCGGGCTTCAGATCAACTGCGCTGATGCCCACAGCACGCCGCAGCCATGGATGGCGAACACTGCGAGCAAGGCACCGGCAATGACGAAGCGGTCGACGGTGCCGATCGGTTCCAGTTCGTGACGGGGTTTTACCCCGCTGCCGACGGTGAGCAGGCTGAGGATCGAAAACACCGCCCCGGCCGCCAGCAGAAAGCCCAGCGAAAAACCCGCCTGCCAGCCGAGAGCCAGAAAGGCCGACAGCAGCGAGAAGGATGCCAGCGCCAGCACGATCGGCCCCGGGCAGATCTGGCGCAGCACCTGGCCGCCGTCGAATTTCCACACCGGCACCAGATTGGCGATGTTGAACAGCGCCGCGCAGCCGGCCAGGGCCGCCAGCAGCGCCGCGGCCGCCTTGTGGCCCTCGCCGCCGGCCAACACGCTGGCGGCAATGACGATCGGCACCAGGAAGGCGGAGAACCCCGCCCCCATCAACGCCACGAACGCCACTTCGAAACGGCTGTTGTAGGGCCGGCCGCCAATGGCTATGCCGCCGAGCAGCGGGATGAAGATCATCCGCGCCCTGCGATGGCCGGTCAGCCGGAACGCCGCCATGTGGCCGAGTTCGTGCAGCGCCACCACAGACGTCAGGATCGCGGCCAGCGCCAGCCCGACGAGATGGAGGCCGAAGAACGGCCACAGGATCAAAGCCGACAGAACGGCAAAGCCGACCTGGCTCAGCGGATGCTCGAACCAGCCGCCCTTGCGGTACTGTCCGGTTCTTGCCCAGCCCTGCAGCTTGGAGAGCTCGCGGCGCATGGCGAAGAACCGGAACACCAGGAAAGCGACGCCGCGATACCGGTCGGTCTGGGTCAGCGTCACCCGCGTGCCGCCGTGCACCGACACCAGTTCGGCGGTCTCGCAGTAATCCTTCCAGAACGAGGTATCGAGCGCGGTATCCTCGACCACACGCATTGAGAAGCGGCTGCCCTCGACGACATCCTCAAACCGCGCCTTGCGCTCGATCGGCTTGCCGTCGCGGCCTTCCCACGACAGCATGATGCGGGCCACGCCCTCGTGGTCAAGGGGCTGCGCCGACAGGATCTCGCCGGACCAGCCGGCATCGCTGCCAAGCGGCCACAGCGCCTGCCAGAGGCGCTGCCGGTCCATTGCCACGATGCGGCTCGACCTGACCGTGCGCAAACCAAGCGGCACGGTCATTAAGAGAAAAATCAGCCCGAGATTGCTGGCCACGAGAATGGCCGTGACGATGGGCGACACGTGCGCGCTGCTCCCTGCCTTGGAGCCTCATCCTAGAGCCGCCTCGGCAAGAAAGACTTAACGGCGCCACGGCCTTCGATGACCGCGCCGGCAAGATCGGCAAAGGCCGCAAAATCACATGGCTCCGATCCACATCGCCATGGAAACGAGAAACGCGCTCATGCAAACCAGCGAGACGACATCCTGAACCAGATCGGTCATAACTCTCTCCTGTTGTTGATATGTTTTTAATTTGTTCTAATTTTGTTCCAAAGTCAACGCACATCAGCCGCGGGAAAGACGAAATCGCGAGGCGTTGGTATCGCAAGGTTAAGAGAAGGTTTACGACCTGATATGCCGGCCGAAGAGCTCACGCACCCGCACTCTCCGAGACAGTGATGCAGGACGCTTTTCAGCTCAATGATGGGCTGGGCACTACTCGTGTCTCAACGCTTCGACCGGATCGAGGCGAGCCGCCTGCCAGGCTGGAAACAGCGTCGCCAGGAACGAAAGCACGAGCGCCATGGCGATGACCGAAACGGTCTCGCTGAACTCCATCCTGGCCGGCAGCTCGTTGAGGAAATAGAGCTCGGGATTAAACAACACCTTCCCGGTCATCCAGGAGAAGAACTGGCGGATGCGTTCGACGTTGAGGCAGATGAAAACGCCAGCAAGCACACCGGCAAGGGTACCGACAACACCGATCGCCGCTCCAGCCATCAGGAAAATACGCAGGATGGCCCCACGTGAGGCGCCCATCGTGCGCAAGACGGCGATGTCGTGCCCCTTGTCCTTCACCAGCATCACAAGGCCCGAAATGATGTTCAGGGCCGCCACCAGCACGATCATCGTCAGGATCATGAACATCACATTGCGCTGGACCTGCAGCGCCGAGAAGAAACTCTGGTTACGCTGGCGCCAGTCGTTCAGGTAGATCTGCTGCTGCGCAGCCTCCTCCACCTTGGGCCTGATTGCGTCGACGTCGTCGGGATTGTCGAGATAAACCTCAAGGCTCTGGGCCTTCCCCTCCGAATTGAAATACAATTGCGCTTCGGAGAATGGCATATAGATGATCGAAGCGTCGTATTCCGACATGCCGACCTCGAAGATCGCCGTCACCGGATAGGCCTTCAGCCGGGGTGTGGTGCCGAACGGCGTCACGTCGCCGTCCGGTGAAATCAGCGTGATCGTGTCACCGAGCGTCAGGCCGAGATTCTTTGCCATGCGCCCGCCGATGGCGACGCCGCCCGCCGTATCGAAACCGGCGATCGAGCCTTGCTTGATGTTGCCGGTGACCAGGGTGACCTTGCCGAGGTCGCCGCCCCTGATACCACGCACCAGGGCGCCGCTGCCGGCACCGACATTGCCTCGCGCCAGAACCTGGCCTTCGACCAGCGGAACGGCATATTTGACGCCGGCCACTCCGTTGATGCGCGTGGCAAGCCCTGCATAATCCTCCAGCGGAAGATCGACCGCCGTGACGACGAGATGCCCGTTGACGCCAAGAATGCGCGACAAAAGCTCGGCCCGGAAACCGTTCATGACAGCCATCACCACGATCAGCGTCGCCACACCCAGCATGATGCCGAGGAAGGAAATCGATGCGATGACCGAGATCACCGTTTCCTTGCGCCGCGAGCGCAGATAGCGCCACGCCACCATGCGTTCGAAACCCGAGAACGGTCCGGCGCCGGCCGGCCTGATTGCCGAAGCCTCGCTCATGCGGCGATACCCAGGCGTTTGAGAGCGGCGGGCAGCCCCACTGATTGGCGCTTACCGCTCTTGCAGGTCAGCAAATAGCGGGACAAACGCATGATCCGGTCTGGAAGGCCGTGACGGAACAGACGCATGACCTGCTTCGATGCAAAGGCTTCATAGTCTTTTCACCCCGACGAAAACCCGCGCCACTCCGGAACACCGCGAATGGCGCGTGCCTACAGCGGCACCACTTTCCCCTCGGCCAGCGTCACGCGCCGGTCCATGCGCGAGGCCAGCTCGTGATTGTGCGTGGCGATCAGCGCCGCAAGACCCGATTGCCGCACCAGCGCCTCCAGCGCCTCGAAGACGTAGGACGCGGTCACCGGGTCGAGATTGCCGGTCGGCTCGTCGGCGAGCAGCACCAGCGGCGCGTTGGCGACGGCGCGCGCGATGGCGACGCGCTGCTGTTCGCCGCCGGACAGTTCGGAAGGCCGGTGCGACGCGCGCTTGCCGATCTGCATGTAGTCGAGCAGCTGCGCCGCGCGCTCGCCCGCTTCCTTGCGCGACAGCCCCTTGATGAGCTGCGGCATCATGATGTTTTCCAGCGCCGAGAATTCCGGCAGCAAATGATGGAACTGGTAGACGAAGCCGACATCGTTGCGGCGAATCGAGGTGCGCTCGTCGTCCGACAGGCGCCCGCAGGCGCGTCCGGACAGGATCACGTCGCCGGCATCAGGCCGTTCCAGCAGGCCGGCCGTATGCAGCAGCGTCGACTTGCCGGTGCCTGACGGCGCCACCAACGCCACCATCTCGCCGCGGCGCAGCGAGAAATCGGCACCGTTCAAAATGGTGAGCTTGCGCGGCCCCTGCACATAGTGCCGCTCGACGCTCTTCAGCTCGATGATCACCTCGGCCACTACTCGTACCTCAAGGCTTCGACCGGATCGAGGCGGGCGGCCCGCCATGCCGGAAACACCGTTGCCAGGAAGGACAGCGCAAGCGCCATGATGATGACATAGGTCGTCTCGCGCGGATCCATCTTGGCCGGCAACTGGCTGAGGAAATAGAGCTCCGGATTGAACAGCACCTTGCCGGTCATCCAGGAGAAGAACTGGCGGATCGATTCGATGTTGGTGCAGATGACGACGCCGAGCAGCACGCCGGCAAGCGTGCCGGTGACGCCGATCGCCGCCCCCGTCATCAGGAAGATGCGCAAAATGGCGCCGCGCGAGGCGCCCATGGTGCGCAGGATGGCGATGTCATGCCCCTTGTCCTTCACCAGCATGATCAGTCCGGAAATGATGTTGAGCGCCGCCACCAGCACGATCAGCGTCAGGATCATGAACATGACGTTGCGCTCGACCTGAAGGGCCGAAAAGAACGTCTCGTTGCGCTGGCGCCAGTCGACGAGGTCGATCGGGCGTTGCGCGGCCTCCTCCACCTTCGGCTTCAGCGCGTCGACATCATCGGGATTGTCGACATAGATCTCGATGGTCTGCGCCCGGCCGTCCATGTTGAAATAGAGCTGCGCTTCCGAAAACGGCATGTAGACGATGGAACTGTCATATTCGGACATGCCGACTTCGAAGATCGCGGCGATCTTGTAGCCCTTCATGCGCGGCGTGGTGCCGAGCGGCGTCACATCCCCGTCCGGCGAGATCAGCGTGATCGTGTCGCCGAGCGTCAGGCCGAGATTCTCGGCCATGCGCTTGCCGATGGCGACACCCTCGCCCGTGTCGAAGCCGTCGAGCGAGCCTTGCTTGATGTTGCTGGCCACGATGGCGATCTTGCCGAGGTCTTCGCCCCGGATGCCGCGCACCAGCGCGCCGGTGCCGCCGCCGACATTGCCTTGCGCCAGCACCTGGCCATCGATCAGCGGGATGGCGTATTTCACCCCGGACACGCCGTTGATGCGGCTGGCGACCTGGGCATAGTCCTCGAGCGGCGAATCGAGCGGCTGCACGATCAGATGGCCGTTGACGCCCAGGATGCGCGTCAAAAGCTCGGCGCGGAACCCGTTCATCACGGCCATGACCACGATCAGCGTGGCGACGCCCAGCATGATGCCGAGGAAAGAGATCGAGGCGATCACCGAGATCACCGTCTCCTTGCGCCGCGAACGCAGATAGCGCCACGCCACCGTGCGTTCGAAGATGGAAAAGGCGCCGGCGCCCGCCGATCTCGCTGCCGCCGCCTCGCTCATGCGGCGGCACCGAAGCGTTTTGCGGCGTCGGCGATCGGCAGCGTGACGCGCTCGCCGGTCTTGCGGTTCTTGATCTCGACTTCGCCGGCGGCCACGCCGCGCGGCCCGACGATCACCTGCCAGGGCAGGCCGATCAGGTCTGCGGTGGCGAATTTGCCGCCCGGCCGCTGGTCGGTGTCGTCGTAGAGCACGTCCTTGCCGGCGGCGGTGAAGGCGGCGCTGAGTTCGTCGCAGACGCGGTCGCACTCGGCGTCGCCGGCCTTCATGTTGATCAGGCCGATGTCGAACGGCGCCACGGCCTCCGGCCAGATGATGCCGTTCTCGTCATGGCTGGCCTCGATGATCGCCGCCACCAGCCGCGACGGGCCGATACCGTAGGAGCCGCCCGAGGCGAAATGGTCCTTGCCGTCGGGTCCGGTCACCTTGGCGCCCATCGGCTTGGAATACTTCTCGCCGAAATGGAAGATATGGCCGACCTCGATGCCGCGTGCCGAGACCTGATCAGCCGCCGGTACGCTTGCCCAGGCCGCCTCGTCATGCATCTCGTCGGTTGCCGCGTACGGCGTCGTCCATGTCTTGACGATATCCGATATCTCGCCGTCATTGGCGAAATCGGTGTTCGCGCCGGGCACGGCAAGCGACAGATAGTCGCGATGGCAGAAGACCTGGCTTTCGCCGGTGTCGGCCAGGATGATGAATTCATGGCTGAGATCGCCGCCGATCGGCCCGGTATCGGCCCGCATCGGGATGGCCTGCAGGCCCATGCGTGTGAAGGTCCTGAGATAGGAAACGAACATCCTGTTGTAGGCGGCTCGCGCGCCCTCGAAGTCGAGATCGAAGGAATAGGCGTCCTTCATCAGGAATTCGCGCGAACGCATGACGCCGAAGCGCGGCCGCACCTCGTCACGGAACTTCCACTGGATATGGTAGAGGTTGAGCGGCAGGTCCTTGTAGGACTTGACGTAGGCGCGGAAAATCTCGGTGACCATTTCCTCGTTGGTCGGCCCGTAGAGCATGTCGCGGTCCTGGCGGTCCTTTATGCGCAGCATCTCCTTGCCGTAGTCGTTGTAACGGCCGCTCTCGCGCCAAAGATCGGCCGACTGGATGGTCGGCATCAGGATCTCCAGCGCGCCGGCGCGGTTCTGCTCCTCGCGGATGATCTTGCAGACCTTGTCCAGCACCCGCTTGCCCAGTGGCAGCCAGGAGAAACTGCCTTGCCCCTGCTGGCGGATCATGCCGGCACGCAGCATCAGCCGGTGCGAGACGATTTCGGCCTCGCGCGGATTTTCTTTCAGGATAGGCAGGAAATAGCGCGACAAACGCATGGACTGGTCCGTGATTGAGAATGGCAACGCCAGAATCGGCGCGGCGCAGGCTTGCTTGCCCCGGCTTCATAGCGATTTCATGACGGAATGGAAACCCGGCCATCCCAGCACATCGGCCCGCTTCGGCCCGGAATCCCTCGGTTTTCGATCGGCCCGCGCCAGCAATCGGGCATACCGAATGTCTTCGGAAGTGACCGTCAATTCTTTGCGCGCGTCAATCGCGAACATGCCGCAAAGGCTCTAACGGCCCTCATTGGTCGTTTCAAAAGCAAAGCCTGCCGCACTATTGTGCAGTGCAGCACGAGAATGCCCGTTTCAAGGCAAAATTCTTCGTGACATTTTCATTTCCCTTAGGCTAATGTGCCCCGATAACCGAGAGGGCAGAAAAAAATCTGCCTTCCTACGCGGTCAAAGTCTTGGGAGGATGCGATCTAGGCGCGGTTACTCGCTGCCGCCGGAAACCGGAAACAGATCGGACGCGTTTAATTGCAAGGCCTCGTGCCTTGCATTTTTTTTGTGCAATCATCTGGTTAGCACCGAGACTTGCCAGGCTGCATGACCTTGCGTCAGCAGTTGATGGCCGCCAGGCAGGCGGGCCTGCCGATGCCGCTCCGATCTTGTCGAACCACCCTCCCGGGGCGGCCTACTTAGCGGGGGTCTGGCCGAAATCCGGCACGATGTGCGGGATGTCGTTGAGGCTGTATCCCAGCCCGTGGGTCAAGCCGTAGAAGGTGCCCATGACAATAGCCGTGACGATGGTGGTGCGGATCACCGCGCGCAGCATATGCGGCCCGCGCGGCGCGCTCGCGACTGTACCAAGCGTCACGTCGTGATCGTCGTCCTGCGTCCTGACGCTGAACGGCAGCACGACAAACAGCACCACCCACCAGGTCGCGAAAAACAGCGCGGTGAACGAAACCCAGCTCATGATTGCTCCAGTTCGATCAGCGTACCGAAGAAGTCCTTCGGATGCAGGAACAGAACCGGCTTGCCATGCGCGCCGGTCCTGGGATTGCCGTCGCCGAGCACCCGGGCGCCGGCGGCCTTGAGCTGGTCGCGCGCGGCCAGGATGTCGTCGACCTCGTAGCAGAGGTGATGCATGCCGCCAGACGGGTTCTTCGCCAGGAACGCCGCGATCGGCGAGCTCTCGCCAAGCGGCTCCAGCAATTCGATCTTCGTGTTGCCGACATTGACGAACACAACGGTGACGCCATGCTCCGGCAAGGCCTGTGGCTCGGTCACTTCGGCGCCGAGCGTGTTGCGATAGGCTGCAACGGCGGCAGCCAGATCCGGCACCGCAAGCGCGACGTGGTTCAGCCGTCCGAGCATGTGCGCGTCTTTTTCTCCGAGGTCCAATGACTGGCGTCATACGTCAAATCGATCGCGATCAACAGTCTTTCGCCAGGAGCGCACTGTCGCACCTGTTCCAGCCTGTCCGCGCGAAGTACAAGGGCCAATGTCCGGAACCAGCCCTGCCCGCCCCCGCGTTTTCAACTTCGATCTCGGATCTTTCAAGGTTGCCGCCCTGCTCGACGCCGCCGATATCAGGGACAATCTTGCATCGGCCTTCGCGGTCGGCCAGCCGCCGGCGGCAGTGCTCGAACTCGCGGTCTCGAACTTCATCGACCAGGATCGCTACGAGCACTGCTTCATCCCGACGCTGATCGACACCGGTTCCCAAAAGATCCTGTTCGACACCGGCTGCGGAGATGAGGACAGTTCGCTTCTGGATTGCCTGCAAGAATTGGGGCTCGGCCCCGAAGATATCGATGTGGTGGTCATCACGCATGGGCACCCGGATCACATAGGCGGGCTTGTCCGGGACGGCGAACCGGCTTTCAACCGCGCACGCTTTGTGTTCGGCGCGGCGGAATTCGCCTTCTGGACCGAGGGCAAAGCGGTGCGCCCCGCCAGGTTGGCCAATCGTGATCTCTTCAGGCGCATCTGCACCGACCTGGCCGACCGCGCGACATTCATTGAGCCCGGAGACGAAGTGGTGCCGGGCATCACCGCCATCGACGCGGCCGGTCACTCACCCGGGCTGCTGGCATTCCTTGTCGAAAGCAGTGGACGGCAATTGCTGATCTGGTCGGATGCTTTCCTGCACTATGTCGTGTCCGTCCAGCGTCCGGACTGGCACGCCGATTTCGACGACGACAAGGAAAAGGCAGTCGAGACCCGCAAGCGGCTGCTGGCCATGGCTGCCGACCGGCGACTGCTCGTCGCCGGCCACCACATGCCGTTTCCGGGCCTGGGTTATATCGGACGGATAAACGGCACCTTTCGCTGGATTCCGGTCAGCTACCAGTTGAACACCTGACCAGCCGTCGCCCGTTTCAGCGGGTGACGAAAACCGTAACCAGCGGTTTCTTGCCCCAGGCTTCGTTGGCCGCGCCGCGTACCGCGCGCCGCACCGCCTCCTGGACCAGGTCCAGGTCCTTGCGACGCTGGCGGGGGATCGAATCGACCGCGCCGACGGCCGCATCGATCATCAAATCCTCGAGCGTCTCGCCGCTGGCGTCGGCCTCGGCAACGCCGATGGCGACGAGATCGGGATCGCCCGCCAATTCGTACTTGTCGTCGAGCACGACATTGACCGCGACATGGCCCGCGAAAGACAGTTTGCGCCGATCGCGTATGCCCATCGCCTGGTCGGTGCCGATCAGATTGCCGTCCTTGTAGACGCGGCCGAACGGCACCTGGTCGATGATGGTGGCGGGACCGGGCGCGAGCCGCAGCATGTCGCCGTCGCGCACCTGCGCCACCTGGCCGATGCCCGACATCGACATCAGCGAGCCCTGCGCCACCAGATGCGCGGCCTCGCCATGCACGGGGACGCCGATTTGCGGCCGCACCCACTCATACATCTTGCGCAGCTCGCTGCGGCGGGGATGGCCCGAGACATGCACCAGCGCATCGCCGTCCTCGATGATCTTGATGCCGAGATCGATCAGGCGGTTCTTGATCTCGAGGATCGCCTTCTCGTTGCCGGGAATGGTGCGCGAAGAAAACACCACCGTGTCGCCAGCTGTCAGCGACACCGATTTCATCTCGTCACGCGACAGCTTGGCAAGGGCCGCCAGCGGCTCGCCCTGGCTGCCGGTGCAGATGATGACCAGGTTCTCGCGCGGGATGAAGCCGAAATCTTCCTCGGCGATGAATTCCGGCAGCCCGTCCATATAGCCAAGCTCGTCGGCCACATCGATCACCCGCTTCAGCGAGCGGCCGAGCACCAGACATTGGCGGCCGGCATCGCGCGCCGCCCTGGCGATGGAAACGATGCGCCCGACATTGGAGGAGAAGGTGGTGACGGCGACGCGACCCTTGGCCGCCTGGATGACGCCCTTCAAGCCCTCGCCCACGGCCACTTCCGAAGGCGATTCGCCTTCGCGCAGCGCATTGGTCGAATCGCAGATCAGCGCCAGCACGCCCTTGTCGCCATAGGCGCGAAAGCGCGCTTCGTCGGTCTTGGGTCCGATCGTCGGTTCCGGATCGATCTTCCAGTCGCCGGTATGGATGACGGTGCCGGCCGGCGTGGTGATGGCCAGCGACATCGGCTCGGGAATGGAGTGCGCCACCGGAATGGCTTCGATCTGGAACGGACCGACGGTGAACTTTTCGCCGGCCCGGTAGATCGTCACCGGGATCTTCGGCGCGCCCTGCTCACCCTGCCGCTTGGCGTCCAGCAGGCCGGCGCTGAAAGGCGTCATCCAGACCGGCGCCTTCAGCTTCGGCCAGATGTCGAGCAGCGCGCCGTAGTGGTCCTCATGCGCATGGGTGATGATGATGCCGCGCAGATTGGCGAGGTTTTCCTCGATGAAGCGTGTGTCGGGCAGGATCAGGTCGACGCCCGGATGCGCCGTGTCGGGAAAGGTGACGCCGACATCGATGACGATCCACTCGCGCGCGCTCGCCGGGCCGTAGCCGTAGAGGGCGAAGTTCATGCCGATCTCGCCGACGCCGCCGAGCGGCACGAAGACGAGTTCGGCGGTGTCCGCTTTCGCCATGATATTTTCCTTCCTGGCCCTCAGGCCAAGCCGTTAAAGCAATTCCGCCAAAAGTGTCTAACGGTTTTCAATCCGGAATTGCTCAAAAAACAAAACTATACCCGGGCGGACGCGACCGCGCCGAAATGCACATCGCCGGCGGCCACCGTCAAAACAACCCCTTCATCGTCGCGGATCACGAAACGGCAGTCCTCGTCAATGGTCTCGAAGACGCCACGCACCACATTACCGTCAATTCTGACAGCAACCTCGCCGCCAAGGCCCGCCGCGCGGGCCAGCCAACGCTTCCTGATGGCGGCAAGGCCACGCCCTTCGTCCCACAGGCGGGCATTCTCGCTCCAGGCATCCGACAGCGCCAGAAACAGCGTTTCGGCGTCGCAGGCCGCGCCGAGCGCATGCAGCGACGTCGCGGGGTACGGCAAATCCGGCGGATGCGCCACGACATTGACGCCGATGCCGACCGCCACCGCGAAGCGGCCGCCATCAAGCATCGCCGACTCCAGCAGGATTCCTGCCAGTTTGGCGCCGGAGGCGAGCACGTCGTTCGGCCATTTCAGCTCGAAGCGGTTCTGTCCCTGGCTGGCGCCGTCGAGGCCGATGGCGATGCGCCCTTTCGGCACGACCGCGTCGAGCGCATCGGCAAGTGACAGGCCGGCAACGAACCCCAGCGTTGCCGCGACACGAAGCTCGCCACCGGTGATGACGAGCAAGGTCGCCGCCATATTGCCTTCAGGCGACACCCAGGCCCGGCCGCGCCGCCCTCGCCCGCTCTCTTGCTTCTTGGAGACGACCCACAATCTGCCGGGATCGCCTGCCCTTGCATGGTCGAGCGCCACCGTGTTGGTGGAGCCGACGCTGTCATGGGCTTCGAGCCGGAACCCTTCCGACGCCGAGGTTGGAGCCAGCCGAAATGCCATCCCGTCAGAAGAACGTCTTGGCCGCGGCTTCGGCATAGGTGCCGATCGGCCCGCCGATCAGCACATAGAACAGCACGAAGGCGCCCGAGACGCCGAGCACCAGGCGCAGCTCGCTGGCCATCGGCACGAAGCCGCCGACCGGCTCGTCGAACCACATGATCTTGATGATGCGCAGATAGTAATAGGCGCCCACCACCGAGGCCAGCACGCCGATGATCGCCAGCGCATAGAGATTGGCATTGATGGCGGCGAGGAAGACGTACCACTTCCCCCAGAAGCCAGCGAGCGGCGGGATGCCGGCCAGTGAGAACATCAGGATGGTCAGGATCGTCGCCATCACTGGGTTGGTCGACGACAAGCCGGCCAGATCGCTGATCTGCTCGACATTGCCTTCCTTGCGCCGCATGGCGAGGATGAAGGCAAAGGTGCCGAGCGTCATCACCAGATAGATCAGCATGTAGATGGCGACACCGCGCACGCCGGCCTGGCTGTTGGCGGCAAGGCCGACCAGCGCGTAGCCCATGTGGCCGATCGAGGAATAAGCCATCAGCCGCTTGATGTTGGTCTGGCCGATCGCGGCGAAGGCGCCGAGCGCCATGGAGGCGATCGAAATGAAGACGATGATCTGCTGCCAATCGGCGGCGACCGGCTTGAACGCGCCCATGGTGACGCGCACGATCAGCGCCATTGCCGCCATCTTGGGCGCTGCCGCCAGGAAGGCGGTGACCGGTGTCGGCGCGCCTTCGTAGACGTCCGGCGTCCACATGTGGAACGGCACCGCCGAGATCTTGAAGGCAAGGCCGGCCAGCACGAAAACGAGACCGAAGACGAGGCCAAGCTGGCGTTCGCCGCTGCCAAGTGCGGTGGCGATCTCCTGGAATCCGGTGTTGCCGGTATACCCATAGACCAGGCTGATGCCGTAGAGCAGCATGCCTGACGATAGCGCGCCGAGGACGAAATATTTCAGGCCGGCCTCGGTCGAGCGCAGATTGTCACGGTTGATCGCCGCCAGCACATAGATCGCCAGCGACTGAAGTTCGAGGCCGAGATAGAGCCCGATCATGCCGTTGGCCGAGATCATCAGCATCATGCCCAGCGTGCACAGCAGGATCAGCACCGGATATTCGAACTTGTCGAAACGTTCCGCCTTGGCAAAGCGCATCGACATGACCAGCGTCACCGCCGAGCCGACCAGCGCCAGCACCTTCATGAAGCGGGCGAAGGAATCCTGGACGAAGGCATGGCCATAGGCACTGCCCTGCCCCGTGGAAAAGAGCAGCCAGGCGCCCGATATCACCAGCACGGCAACCGCAAGGCCGGTCACCGTGTTGGCGGTGTTGGAGCGCGAATAGGCTCCGACCATCAGCAGCGCGAGCGCGCCGATGGCAAGGATCAGCTCGGGCGTCGAGAGCGACAGGCTGGAGAGAAGGTCCGGCGTCATGGTTCGCAAAACCCCTGATCAGTTCGCCGCCGCGGTCTGCGCGGCGCCGATGGATGCGGTGACATTGGTGACGAGCGCCTTGACCGACTGGGCCGTCGCATCGAAGACGGGGGCCGGATAGACGCCGAAGAAGATGACCAGCACGACCAGCGGGTAGATGATCGCCTTTTCGCGTGTCGAGAGATCAAGCAGCCCCTTCAGGCTGTCCTTGGTCAGCGCGCCGAAAATCACCCGGCGGTAGAGCCAGAGCGCGTAGGCGGCCGACAGGATGACGCCGGTGGCGGCGAAGAACGCCACCCAGGTGTTGACCCGGAACACGCCCAGCATGGTCAGGAATTCGCCAACGAAGCCCGACGTGCCCGGCAGGCCGACATTGGCCATGGTGAAGATCAGGAACACGGTGGCGTATTTCGGCATGTTGTTGACCAGGCCGCCATAGGCCGCGATCTCACGCGTATGCATGCGGTCGTAGATGACGCCGACGCACAGGAACAGCGCGCCCGAGACCAGGCCGTGGCTCAGCATCTGGAAGATCGCGCCCTGTACGCCTTCCTGGTTCATGGCGAAGATGCCCATGGTGACGAAGCCCATATGGGCGACCGACGAATAGGCGATCAGCTTCTTCATGTCCTCCTGCATCAGCGCCACCAGCGAGGTGTAGATGATGGCGACGACCGAGAGCGTGAACACCAGCGGCGCGAACATCTCGGATGCCAGCGGGAACATCGGCAGGGAGAAGCGCAGAAAGCCGTACCCGCCCATCTTCAGGAGGATGCCGGCCAGGATGACCGAGCCGGCGGTCGGCGCCTCGACGTGAGCGTCCGGCAGCCAGGTGTGCACCGGCCACATCGGCATCTTCACCGCGAAGGAGGCGAAGAAGGCAAGCCACAGCCAGGTCTGCATGTTGGCCGGGAAGTTGTGCGTCAGCAGCGTCGGGATGTCGGTCGTGCCGGCCTGGAAGAACATCGCCATGATGGCGAGCAGCATCAGCACCGAGCCGGCGAGCGTATAGAGGAAGAACTTGAACGAGGCATAGACGCGCCGCTTGCCGCCCCAGACGCCGATGATGATGAACATCGGGATCAGGCCGGCTTCGAAGAAGACGTAGAAGAGCACGATGTCGAGCGCGCAGAACACGCCGATCATCAGCGTTTCCAGGAGCAGGAAGGCGATCATGTAGGCCTTGACGCGCTTCTCGATCGCTTCCCACGACGCCAGGATGCAGAGTGGCATCAGGAAGGTCGTCAGGATGACGAACAGCATGGAGATGCCGTCGACGCCCATATGGTAGGAGATGCCGGAATCGAGCCAGGCGACCTTTTCGACGAACTGGAAGCCGGCCTGCGAATTGTCGAAGCCGGTCCAGATGAACAGCGACACCACGAAGGTGAAGGCCGTGGTTATGAACGCGATGGCGCGGATGTTGCGGCGCGCATTTTCGCTGTCGTCCCTGATGAACAGGATAAGCAGCGCACCAACCAGCGGCAGGAAGGTGACCAGCGAGAGGATTGGCCAGGCGGTCATCAGAGCATCATCCAGGTGACGAGTGCGGCAACGCCGATCAGCATGGCGAAGGCATAGTGGTAGAGGTAGCCGGTCTGCAGTTTGACGACACGGTTGGTGACATCGACGACGCGCGCCGAAATGCCGTCAGGCCCAAGCCCGTCGATGATGGTGCCGTCGCCGGTCTTCCACAGGAAGGAACCGAGGCGCTTGGCCGGCCGCACGAACAGGAAGTCGTAGAGCTCGTCGAAGTACCACTTGTTGAGCAGGAACGCGTAGAGCCCGCGATGCTGCGCGGCGAGATTGGCCGGCATTTCCGGCGAGCGGATGTAGAACTTCCAGCCCAGCGCCAGGCCGATCAGCATGGCGATGAAGGGCGACAGCTCGACCCACAGCGGTAGTTCGTGGATTTCGTGCAGGATATGGTTGTCCGGCAGCGTGAACAGGGACGCCTTCCAGAACTCGCCATAGCCTTCGCCGATGAAGGAATTGTGGAAGATGATGCCGGCAAACAGCGCGCCTGCCGCCAGCACGAACAGCGGCACCAGCATCACCGGTGGCGATTCATGGACGTGGTGCATGACCTCGTGGCTCGCCCGCGGCTTGCCATGGAAGGTCATGAAGATCAGCCGCCAGGAATAGAAGGAGGTGAAGCCGGCGGCGATCACCAAGAGCACGAAGGCAAGGCCAGCGACGGAATTGTGCCCGGCAAAGGCCGTCTCGATGATGGCGTCCTTGGAGAAGAAGCCGGCGGTGCCGATGACGGTCACCGGGATGCCGACGCCGGTCAGAGCCAGCGTGCCGATCACCATCATCCAGTAGGTGGTCGGGATCAGCTTCCTCAAACCGCCCATCTTGCGCATGTCCTGCTCGTCGGACACGGCATGGATGACCGAGCCCGAGCCGAGGAACAGCAGCGCCTTGAAGAAGGCGTGCGTGAACAGATGGAAGATCGCCGCGCCATAGGCGCCGACGCCGAGCGCCACGAACATGTAGCCGAGCTGCGAGCAGGTCGAATAGGCGATGACGCGCTTGATGTCGTTCTGGACGAGACCGACGGTCGCCGCGAAGAAGGCGGTGAAGGCGCCGATGAAGGTGACCACCGTCAGCGCCGAATGCGACAGCTCGAACAGCGGCGACAGCCGCGCCAGCATGAACACGCCGGCCGTCACCATGGTGGCGGCATGGATGAGCGCCGACACCGGGGTCGGGCCTTCCATCGCGTCCGGCAGCCAGGTGTGCAGCGGCACCTGCGCCGACTTGCCCATGGCGCCCATGAAGAGCAGCAGGCACACGACCGTCATCGCCGCCTGCTTGTCCAGCGCATGGCCGAGGAAGGTGAGCACGGCGGCGCCCTGCGGCGCGCCTTCAGCCGGAATGAACGTCGCCGCATTGGCGAAGATGGTGCCGAGATTGACCGAGCCGAACAGCACGAAGACGCCGAAAATGCCGAGGGCGAAGCCGAAGTCGCCGACGCGGTTGACGACGAAAGCCTTGATCGCCGCGGCATTGGCCGACGGCTTCTTGTACCAGAAGCCGATCAGCAGGTAGGACGCCAGGCCCACCCCCTCCCAGCCGAAGAACATCTGCACGAGGTTGTCGGCCGTCACCAGCATCAGCATGGCGAAGGTGAACAGCGACAGATAGGCAAAGAACCGCGGCCGGTTCGGATCGTGGTGCATGTAGCCGATCGAATAGATATGGACCAGCGCCGACACGGTGTTGACCACCACCAGCATCACCACAGTCAGCGTGTCGATCCTGAGCGCCCAGGAGACGTCGAGCCCGCCGGACTGGATCCAGTGCAGCACCGGCACGGTGAATACCTCGCCATGGCCGAAGCCGACGCTGAAGAAGGCAACCCATGACAGCACCGCCGAGATCACCAGGAAGCCCGACGTGATGTATTCGGACGCCTTGGCGCCGAGCGCGTTGCCGAACAGGCCTACGATCAGGAAGCCGAGCAGCGGAAGGAAGACGATCGCTTGATACATAATAGCCCCGTCAACCCTTCATCATGTTCACGTCTTCGACCGCGATCGACCCGCGGTTGCGGAAGAAGACGACGAGAATGGCAAGTCCGATCGCCGCTTCAGCCGCCGCCACCGTCAGCACGAACAGCGCGAACACCTGGCCAACCAGATCGCCGAGCGCCGCCGAGAAGGCGACGAAATTGATGTTGACCGCCAGCAGGATCAGCTCGACCGACATCAGGATGACGATCACGTTCTTGCGGTTCAGGAAGATGCCGAACACGCCGAGCGTGAACAGGATTGCCGATACGGTCAGATAATGTGCGATGCCGACGACCATCTCAGACTCCTTCGCCCGACTTGACCTTGCGGATTTCCATGCCGGTCGCCGGCGTACGGCCGACCTGCGCTGCGATCGACTGCCGCTTGACCCCTTCCTTGTGGCGCAGCGTCAAGACGATGGCGCCGATCATGGCGACCAGCAGCACGAGGCCCGAAATCTGGAAGTAGTAGAGGTAGTCGGTATAGAGGATGTCGCCGAGTGCGGCCGTGTTCGAGCGCGCGGCAAGGTCAGGAATGGGCTTTGCGACCGTCGCGGCAAGTTTCGGCGCGAAGGTGTAGCCGCCGAGCACGACAATCAGTTCCGCCGCCAGGATCAGCCCGACCAGCGCGCCGATCGGCGCGTATTGCAGGGCGCCGCTCTTGAGCTCCGCGAAATCGACGTCGAGCATCATGACGACGAACAGGAACAACACCATGACGGCGCCGACATAGACGACGAGCAGGATCATCGCCAGGAACTCGGCGCCGGTCAGCATGAACAGGCCGGCGGCGTTGAAGAAGGTCAGGATCAGGAACAGCACCGAATGCACGGGGTTGCGCGACGAAATGACCATGAACGCCGATGCCACGGCGACAAAGGCGAAGAGGTAGAAAAAGGCCGCCTCTAGTCCACTCAGCATTGGGGATCCCCCGGGTTCCTGTCCAAACAGGACGCTCGTCCTGTTTGTTGTCTTTGGCTTCGTCCCGCCTCCGGTAGCGAAGCCGCGTTGTCCTTAGACGAGGCCCCTCGCCCCGTCCATGCGTCAAATGTCAGCGGTAAGGCGCGTCCAGCGAGATGTTGCGCGCCAGTTCGCGCTCCCACCGGTCGCCATTCGCCAACAGCTTGTCCTTGTCGTAGTAAAGTTCCTCGCGCGTCTCCGTCGCGAACTCGAAATTCGGGCCCTCGACGATGGCGTCGACCGGGCAGGCTTCCTGGCAGAAGCCGCAATAGATGCATTTCACCATGTCGATGTCGTAGCGCACCGTGCGGCGTGTGCCGTCATTGCGGCGCGGGCCGGCCTCGATGGTGATCGCCTGCGCCGGGCAGATCGCCTCGCACAATTTGCAGGCAATGCAGCGTTCCTCGCCATTGGGGTAGCGGCGTAGCGCATGCTCGCCCCGGAAGCGCGGGCTGGTTGGCCCCTTCTCGTGTGGATAGTTGATCGTCTCCTTCGGGGCGAAGAACTGGCGCATCGACAGGAAGAAGGCGCTGACGAAATCCTGCAGCAGCAGCGATTTTGCGGCCTGGGAAAGAGCGGACATCACGCAAACCCCGTGATCTTGAGGAAGGCCGCGGTGGCGACGACCATGAACAGCGAGATCGGCAGGAACACCTTCCAGCCCAGCCGCATCAGCTGGTCGTAGCGGTAGCGCGGCACGAAGGCCTTCACCATGGAGATGCCGAAGAACACGAAGCAGACCTTCAGCACGAACCAGATCACGCCCGGCACCCAGGTGAAGGGCGCGAAATCGAACGGGGGCAGCCAGCCGCCGAGGAACAGGATGGTGGCCAGCGCGCACATCAGCACGATCGCGACATACTCGCCGAGGAAGAACAGCAGGAACGGCGTCGAGGAATATTCGACCATATGGCCGGCGACGAGTTCCGATTCGGCTTCGACCAGGTCGAAGGGCGGGCGGTTCGTCTCTGCCAGCGCCGAGATGAAGAAGATGACGAACATCGGGAACAGCGCCAGCCAGTTCCAGTCGAGGAAGGTGTTGGGCAGGCCGAGCCGCGTGCCCAGCCCGTCATGCTGGGACAGCACGATATCGCTGAGGTTGAGCGAGCCGGCGGTAAGCAGCACCGTGACGATGACGAAGCCGATCGAGACTTCGTAGGACACCATCTGCGCGGCCGAGCGCAGCGCGCCGAGGAACGGGTATTTCGAGTTGGACGCCCAGCCGCCCATGATCACGCCATAGACCTCAAGCGAGGAGATGGCGAAGACATAGAGGATGCCGACATTGACGTTGGCGATCGCCCAGCCCTCATTGACCGGGATGACCGCCCAGGCCGAGATTGCCAGCACCGCCGACACCAGCGGCGCCAGGAGGAACACGCCCTTGTTGGCGCCCGACGGAATGACCGGCTCCTTGAAGACGAACTTCAGCAGATCGGCGAAGGCCTGCAGCGTGCCCCAGGGGCCGACGACGTTCGGACCGCGGCGCAACTGCACGGCCGCCCAGATCTTGCGGTCGGCGTAGAGGATGTAGGCGACGAAAACCAGCAGCACGACGATCAGCACGACCGACTTCAACAGGATCAGCAGCGCTGGCAGCACGTAGAAGGAGAAGAAGGTGTCCATGCTTATTCCGCCGCCTGCTTGAAGCCGCTCTTGGCCAATGCCGAGCACTCAGCCATCACGGCCGACGCCCGCGCGATCGGGTTGGTCAGGTAGAAATCCTTCACCGGCGAGGTGAAGGTGCCCTTGTTCAGCCGTCCGCCGAGCTTCGCCACGCCGGCGATGTCCCCGGCATTGCCGGCCGCGACCTGGTCGATCCGGGCCAGATGCGGGTACTCGCCATAAAGCTTGGCACGCAGTTGCGGCAGCGAATCGAACGGCAGCTTCTTGCCCAGCACGTCGGACAGCGCCCTCAGGATCGCCCAGTCCTCGCGGGCATCGCCCGGTGCGAAGCCGGCGCGGTTGGTCTGCTGCACGCGCCCTTCGGTGTTGACGTAGGTGCCGGACTTTTCGGTGTAGGCGGCCGCCGGCAGGATGACGTTGGCGCGGTGCGCGCCGGCGTCGCCATGGGTGCCGACATAGACGACGAAGGCGCCGCCGGTCTTGCTCATGTCGATCTCGTCGGCGCCGAGCAGGAACAGCACGTCCGTTTCGCCCAGCATCCCGGCAACATTCTTGCCGCCCTCGCCCGGCACGAAGCCGATGTCGAGGCCGCCGACGCGCGCCGCCGCATTGTGCAGCACGGCAAAGCCGTTCCAGTCGGCGCGGGTGGCGTTCACGGCGCCGGCGAGCCTGGCTGCCTGGCCGAGCACGGCCGCTCCGTCGGCGCGCGCCAGGGCGCCCTGGCCGACGATGATCAGGGGATGCGTCGCCTTCTTCAGCGTCTGGAAGAACTTGCCATTGCCATCGGCCAGGTCCTTCAGCGAATCCGGTCCGGCGCCGAGCAGTTCGTAGTCATAGCGTGTGTCGCCGACATCGCCGATGACACCCACCGGCAGATTGCCGAGGCGCCAGCGCTTGCGGATGCGGGCATTGAGCACCGAAGCCTCGAAGCGCGGATTGGCGCCGATGATCAGCACCGCGTCGGCCTGCTCGATGCCTTCGATGGTCGGGTTGAAGATATAGCTGGCGCGTCCGAGCGACGGATCGAGCGCCGCGCCATCCTGGCGGCAATCGGTGTTCTTCGAGCCGAGCGAAGCTATCAGCAGCTTCAGCGCATAGATTTCCTCGACGGCGGCGAGATCGCCAGCGATGGCGCCGATCTTGTCGGGAGCCGCCGCCGAAACCGCGCCCTTGATCGCCGCGAAAGCTTCGGCCCAGCTTGCCGGAACCAGCCTGCCGTCCTTGCGCACATAGGGGCGGTCGAGGCGCTGCGTGCGCAGGCCGTCCCAGATGAAGCGGGTCTTGTCGGAAATCCACTCCTCGTTCACCGCCTCGTTGACGCGCGGCAGGATGCGCATCACTTCACGGCCACGGCTGTCGACGCGGATCGCCGAGCCCACGGCATCCATGACGTCGATGGATTCGGTCTTGGTCAACTCCCACGGCCGCGCCTGGAAGGCGAACGGCTTGGAGGTCAAAGCGCCAACCGGACAGAGATCGATGACATTGCCCTGCAGCTCCGAAGTCATCGCCTGTTCGAGATAGGTGGTGATCTCGGCGTCCTCGCCACGACCGATCAGGCCGAGTTCGGAAATCCCGGCGACCTCGGTGGTGAAGCGCACGCAGCGCGTGCAATGGATGCAGCGGTTCATCACCGTCTTGACCAGCGGGCCGATATACTTGTCTTCGACGGCGCGCTTGTTCTCGTGATAGCGTGAGGAATCGACGCCGAAGGCCATAGCCTGGTCCTGCAGGTCGCACTCGCCGCCCTGGTCGCAGATCGGGCAATCCAGCGGATGGTTGATCAGCAGGAACTCCATCACGCCTTCCCGGGCCTTCTTGACCATCGGCGTGTTGGTGAAAATCTCAGGCGGCTCGCCGTTGGGGCCGGGGCGCAGGTCGCGCACGCCCATGGCGCAGGAGGCCTGCGGCTTGGGCGGTCCGCCCTTCACCTCGATCAGGCACATGCGGCAATTGCCGGCGATCGACAGCCGCTCATGGAAGCAGAAGCGCGGCACTTCCGCGCCCGCGTCTTCCGCCGCCTGCAGCAGCGTATAGTGGTCGGGTACAGTGATTTCTTTCCCGTCGACCTTGAGCTTTGCCATCAATTGCCCCCGGCGGTCTTCGCCGTCTCATATGCTTTGAAAAGGTCGCCGAGCCTGATGCCATTGATCATCATGCCGGCGACCTCAGCGTTTTCTATCTTCACGTTGCTCATGTTCACGTTGGTGAAATGCGCATTCGAAAGGTTTGCGTCTTCCACCTTGGCGTTGCTCAGGTTCGCGTTCAGGATCGTCGACACCGACAGGTTCACGTTGTGAAACCGCGTGTTCGACATGTTGACGTCGTCGAAACACGAATTGGTGACGACCGCGCAGCGCACGTCCAGAACATCGCGTTTGTCGTGAACCTCCATTCCGGTCCCCTACCTCTTGCCCTTGGCGGCCAGGGCCGTTGCCTGGCCGGTCCAGTCGTCGCGGCCGATGCGGCCGTTGAACGACAGATAGTCGTCGATCCAGGCGATCTCCTGCGGCGACCATTGGCCGATCTGGGCGTAAGTCCAGATACCGAGGCCGTTCAGCACCTTCTCCAGCTTCGGGCCGATGCCCGATATCGCCTTCAGGTCCGAAGGCTTCGCCGGCCTGTCCATGCCCCTGGGCTGGCGGAAATCCTCGGGCAGCAGCACCTCGGGCACATCGCCCGTTGCCGGCCCCGCATCGGCCACGGGCGCCGCGGTGGCGGCTTCCTTGGCGGCGATGTCGGTGACTTCCTGCGCGAATGACTGGGCCTCGGCGATCAGGGTCTTGGCCGTCGCCCGCGCCTTGGTGGACGAAGAGTTTGCGTCTTCCATCCGCTCGACGCGCGCCTCGAAATCCTCGATCAGCGGTTGCATCAGGCGCTGTGATGCCTCGGCAGCTCCCGAAAGCGCGCCCATCCAGACGCCGAGCGCATGATTGGCGAGCCCCATGCCAAGCGCCGACATGGCCACCGCACCCGCGACAGGGTGCGCGAAAAGGTTGACGGCGCTGGCCATCTCCTTCGGCATCATCCTGGTCAGGTCCTGGTTCATCTTCTCGATCTGGTCCAAATTGGGCATCAATGGGTAGGGTGTCGAATACGGCGCCATAGAGTTCTCCTGGTCGTTTCTTCGTTCGCCCCGCCCCGTCTTCTTCCCGCGTTCAAAAGTCTCTTTTATTCCGCCGCCACCATCACCGGCTCGGCCCGGTGCGCGTTGCGCGAAAACTCGTCGATGCGCCGCTCCACCTCGCCGCGGAAATGCCGCATCAGGCCCTGGATCGGCCAGGCCGCCGCATCGCCCAGCGCACAGATCGTGTGGCCCTCGACCTGCTTGGTGACGTCGAGCAGCATGTCGATCTCGCGCTTCTGCGCCTCGCCGCGCACCAGCCGCTCCATCACCCGCCACATCCAGCCGGTGCCTTCGCGGCACGGCGTGCACTGGCCGCAGCTCTCATGCTTGTAGAAGTAGGAAAGCCGCGCGATCGCCTTCACCACGTCGGTCGACTTGTCCATGACGATGACGGCCGCCGTGCCGAGGCCGGACTTCAGGTCGCGCAGCGCGTCGAAATCCATCGGCGCGTCGATGATCTGCTCGGCCGGCACCAGCGGCACCGAGGCGCCGCCCGGAATGACCGCGAGCAGATTGTCCCAGCCGCCGCGAATGCCGCCGCAATGGGTCTCGATCAGTTCACGGAACGGAATCGACATCACCTCTTCGACCGTGCACGGATTGTTGACGTGGCCGGAGACGCAGAACAGCTTGGTGCCGACATTGTTGGGTCGGCCGAAGGACGAGAACCAGGCAGCGCCCCGGCGCAGGATGGTCGGCGCCACCGCGATCGACTCGACATTGTTGACGGTGGTCGGGCAGCCATAGAGGCCGACATTGGCCGGGAATGGCGGCTTCAGGCGCGGCTGGCCCTTCTTGCCTTCGAGGCTTTCGAGCAGCGCCGTCTCCTCGCCGCAGATATAGGCGCCGGCGCCGTGATGCATGTAGACGTCGAAATCGTAGCCCGATGTGTTGTTCTTGCCGATCAGCTTGGCCTCATAGGCCTCCTCGATCGCGCGCTGCAGCGCCTCGCGCTCGCGGATGAACTCGCCGCGCACATAGATGTAGGCAGCGATCGCGCCCATGGCGAAGCCAGCCAGCAGCGCACCCTCGACCAGCGTGTGCGGATCGTTGCGCAGGATGTCGCGGTCCTTGCAGGTGCCGGGCTCGGATTCATCGGCGTTGATGACGAGATAGCTCGGCCGGCCGTCGCTCTGCTTGGGCATGAACGACCATTTGAGGCCGGTCGGGAAGCCGGCGCCGCCACGGCCGCGCAGACCCGACGCCTTCATCTCGTTGACGATCCATTCGCGCCCCTTGGCGACGATGCCGGGCGTGTTGTCCCAGGCGCCGCGCGCCATCGCGCCGGCCAGCGACTTGTCGAAGAGGCCGTAGATGTTGGTGAAGATGCGGTCTTTGTCCTGAAGCATTTTTCGTACCCTCAGACCGGCTTCTTGCCGAAGACGCGGATGTATTCGGCAACCCCGCCCTTGGCGAGCGCCTTGGCCTGCTTGACCCAGTCGTCGCGGTCGATGCGGCCGTGGAAGGAAAGATAGCCGTCGACCCATTCGCGCTCGGCCTTCTTCCACGACGCGACCTGCGCGAAGGTGAAGATGCCGAGTTCATGCAATATGCCTTCGATCTTGGGACCGACGCCCGAGATCAGCTTGAGATCGTCGACAGCCGCCGGCCGGGCGATGCCGGTGGGGCGGTTCTTGTCTTCCAGCGAAGGCTTTGCCGGCTTGGCGGCGGGCGCCCTCATTTCCGGAGATTTGGCCTCGGGCGCCTTGAAGGCGGACGCCGGTTCGGCCTTGGCGATCGGCCCATTGCGCTGCTTGGAGACCTTCTCGACCTGCGGCGCCGCCTTGTTGGCGTTGGCGGCCGAATGCAACGGCGCCGAGACGCTCGCCGCCTTCTCCGCCGCCGGCGCCACCTTGGCTTTCGATGGCGTCTTCAGGGCCGGGCTGGTTTCGGGCGCATCGGTCTTGGGCTTGCTGGCATTGGACGGCGCCACAGGCGCGGCGGGCGCGGCAGCCGCCGGTGCCGGCACTGGCGCCGCTATGATCGCGTCGGGGGCCGCCTTGGCGGCCTTGGCTGCTTCCCTGGCCTCCTTGTCGCGGGTCGACTTCAGGATCGCCTTCTCGCTTTTGAGCGACGTGAGGCCGGATGCCGGCTCCGAGCCGGTACGGCCGTTCTGCGGTCCCGGCGTCACCGAAGCGCCTTTGCCCGCGTCGTAGAGATCGATGATCTCGGCCAGGCGCTCGGGCGTCAGATCCTCGAACGTGTCCTTGAACACCATGACCATCGGCGCGTTGACGCAGGCACCAAGACACTCGACCTCTTCCCACGACAAGGTGCCCTTGTCATTGGTGTGGAACTGGTCGTGATGGATTTTCGAGCGGCACACATCCATCAGCGCTTCCGAGCCGCGCAACATGCAGGGCGTGGTGCCGCAGACCTGGATGTGGGCGCGCGTGCCGACCGGATTGAGCTGGTACTGCGTGTAGAAGGTCGCAACCTCGAGACCACGGATGCGCGGCATGCCGAGCATGTCCGAAATCGTCTCGATCGCCGCCTTGGTGACCCAGCCTTCCTGTTCCTGCGCGATCATCAGCAACGGAATGATCGCCGACTGCTCGCGGCCTTTCGGATACTTCTTGATCCACTGCTTCGCCGCAGCCGCATTCGCCTTGTTGAAGGCGAAGGACGCTGGCTGGACGCTGGCTTCTGCGAGACGACGGACTGACATGGATTTCTTCGCTTATGTTTTCTTATTGAACCGAACCGGACACGCGATAGCAGTTCTCAGATTGTCCCAATACGCATACAAACTCTTCTCTACCACGCTTGAGACGGACATATTCGTCGTATCGATCCCCAACCCAAGACACGCAGTCAGGCCGCAGTCGGCCGGGCATCTGGGCAACGAACGACTGGATTGGGCAAGACGGAATGGAGTGAGCAACAATTGCCTGATCCATCGGCGCTTCCCTCTTGTATGTACGGCCCATCAACAAATCACCTTCCGCGACCAGCTCAAATCCGATCTTGAGCAAATCCCTGGATAGCAGCCTGCCATCCGGCCCCCAGGCTGGAGCCTGGGCCGCCATCGTTACAACCGCAGCGGTGAGGAGCAGGTTCATCGTTACCGATCCACCTCCCCGAAGACGATATCGAGCGAACCCAAAACGGCGGTGACGTCGGCCAGCAGGTGGCCGCGGCACAGGAAATCCATGGCTTGCAGATGCGCGAAACCGGGGGCGCGCAGCTTGCAGCGGTAGGGCTTGTTGGTGCCGTCGGAGACCAGATAGACGCCGAATTCGCCCTTTGGCGCCTCGACCGCCGCATAGACCTCGCCGGCCGGCACGCGATAGCCCTCGGTGTAGAGCTTGAAGTGATGGATCAGCGCTTCCATCGAGCGCTTCATCGCCTGGCGCTTGGGCGGCACGACCTTGCCGTCGAGGTTCGACACCGGGCCGGTGCTTTCCTTGCCGAGCAGCAGGTCGACGCACTGGCGCATGATCCTGGCCGACTGGCGCATTTCTTCCATGCGCACGAGATAGCGGTCGTAGCAGTCGCCGTTCTTGCCGACCGGGATGTCGAAATCCATTTCGGAATAGCATTCATAGGGCTGCGATTTGCGCAGATCCCACGGCGAACCCGAGCCGCGCACCATGACACCCGAAAAGCCCCAGGCCCAGGCGTCTTCCAGCGAAACAATGCCGATATCGACATTGCGCTGCTTGAAGATGCGGTTGCCGGTGAGCAGCTTGTCCAGATCGTCGATCGACTTCAGGAACGGGTCGATCCATTTGCCGATATCCTCGACAAGCTGCCGCGGCAGGTCCTGGTGGACGCCGCCAGGCCGGAAATAGGCGGCATGCATGCGCGAGCCGGAGGCGCGCTCATAGAACACCATCAGCTTTTCGCGCTCGACGAAACCCCAGAGCGGCGGCGTCAGCGCGCCGACGTCCATTGCCTGCGTCGTCACATTGAGAATGTGCGACATGATGCGGCCGATTTCGCAGTAGAGCACGCGGATCAACTGGCCGCGCCTTGGCACCTCGATGCCGAGCAGGCGCTCGGCGGCGAGCGCGAAGGCATGCTCCTGGTTCATCGGCGCGCAATAGTCGAGCCGATCCAGATAAGGCACCGCCTGCAGGTAGGTCTTGGCCTCGATCAGCTTCTCGGTCCCGCGATGGAGCAGCCCGATATGCGGATCGACACGATCGACGACTTCGCCGTCGAGTTCCAGGACAAGGCGAAGCACGCCGTGCGCCGCCGGATGCTGCGGTCCAAAGTTGATGTTGAAATTGCGGACGGAGGTTTCAGCCATTCTGGCGCCTCTGGCGACGAGTCAGTAGTGAGTAGTGCGTAGTGACCATCAATCTCAATGCCTGCTTCATTCCGCCGCCTGCTTGGCCTGCACCGTTCGAATAAGAGACCTCATCATTTTTCCAATCTCTTCGCATCGCAGCAGCAGCTCAATCTCATCGTCTTTTCGCAGCAGCCCAACGCGGCATGCCAGCAATACGTGCGTTTCCAGTTCCTTCAACGAGCCTTGCGCCATGCGCAAGAACTGACAGAAAGAACCTCTGTTTTCCCGGCCATATCCCTCAGCAATGTTCGCCGCGATCGAAACCGCTGATCGGCGCATCTGAGAGGTCATGCCGTAAATCTCATCCCTCGGAAACTCTTTGGTGAAGCGGTAACAATCCTCGGCGAGCGTCATCGCCGATTGCCAGACCTTCAAGTCGCGATAGGATTCGATCCTTTGCTCCAATTCTTTCCCTACTGACTACTCACTACTTCCCTACTCACTGCTTCGCTTTTTCGTCCCCGGGCAGCACGTAGTCAGTGCCTTCCCAAGGGGAAAGAAAATCGAAATTGCGGAATTCCTGCTTGAGCTCGACCGGCTCGTAGATCACCCGCTTTGCCTCGTCGTCGTAGCGCACCTCGACAAAGCCGGTCAGCGGGAAATCCTTGCGCAGCGGATGGCCTTCGAAACCATAGTCGGTCAAAAGGCGGCGCAGGTCCGGATGGCCTGAAAACAGCACGCCGTAGAGATCGTAGGTCTCGCGTTCGAACCAGTCGGCGCCGGGATAGACGCCGGTGATGGAGGGCACCATCGTCTCCTCGTCGGCCTGAACCTTGACGCGGATGCGCACATTCTGCTTCGGCGACAGGAGGTGATAGACGACGTCGAAACGCCTGGCGCGCGACGGATAGTCCGCGCCGCTCACGTCGATGATCGAGATGAACTGGCAGCGCGCGTCGTCGCGCAGGAAGGTTACCACCTCGACCAGATCACGCGGTTCGACGTGGATGGTGAGTTCGCCATAGGCGAGCACCGCGTCGTTGACGCGGCCGATCAGCTTCTCGCCGAGATAGGTCGACAGTTCGCTAAGGGATGCGGCCATGGATTTACCGTTCGATCGTGCCGGTGCGGCGGATCTTCTTCTGCAGGAGAAGAATGCCGTACAGCAGGGCTTCGGCGCTCGGCGGGCAGCCGGGCACATAGATGTCGACCGGCACGACGCGGTCGCAGCCGCGCACCACCGAGTAGGAATAGTGGTAGTAGCCGCCGCCATTGGCGCAGGAGCCCATCGAGATGACGTAGCGCGGCTCCGGCATCTGGTCGTAGACCTTGCGCAGCGCCGGCGCCATCTTGTTGGTCAGCGTGCCGGCGACGATCATAATGTCGGACTGGCGCGGAGACGCGCGCGGCGCGACACCGAACCGCTCCGAATCGTAGCGCGGCATCGAGGTGTGGATCATCTCGACCGCGCAGCACGCCAGACCAAAGGTCATGAACATCAGCGAGCCCGAGCGTGCCCAGGTGATCAGCGCCTCGGTCGAGGTGACCAGAAAACCCTTGTCGGCAAGCTCATTGTTGATTTCGAGGAAGAAGGGATCGTCCTCCCCCACCGGCCGGCCGGTGTTGGGATCGATGATGCCCTTGGGCTTCGGCGCGACGAGGGTGCCTGAACTGTCGTTCAATCCCATTCCAGCGCTCCTTTTTTCCATTCATAGGCAAAGCCGATGGTCAGCACTGCCAAAAACACCATCATCGACCAGAAACCGAGCATGCCGATCTTCGAGAACGACACCGCCCAGGGAAACAGGAAGGCGACTTCCAGGTCGAAGATGATGAACAGGATCGACACCAGGTAGAAACGGATGTCGAACTTCATGCGGGCGTCGTCGAACGAGTTGAAACCGCACTCATAGGCGGACAGTTTTTCGGGATCCGGGTTGCGATAGGCCACCAGGAACGGCGCGACGAGCAGCGCCAGGCCGACCACCAGCGCCACGCCGATAAACAGGACGATGGGCAGGTAGGAACTCAAGAGTGCGCTCATGCTGCGGCTTTCCGTTGGCGCCAATCCACTTTGATTACAGCACCGGACCTTAATGCGGAAGCGTGACAGTTTAACCGCTGAACCGTTTTAAGGAGCCTATGCTGCAACGCGGCGAGGGTTAGCGCAGCACTTCCAGCGAAGCAAGTCAAACCTTGTTCAAAACACGGAGCTGGACGGCATTCCGGGAGAAACTGGTCTCATACGCTCCTGTTTGATTTCCTTCAATTTTTACTCCACTTTTCTCTCCTGACAGGGTTGCCGCCAAAACCCTGCTAGCATGGGTTGGAATCACATCTCGCAACGACATCCAAAAGGCCGCCGGAGACGCATCCGCATGAAGGAAAAGATCTCCCTTGCCACAGCCCGGCGCATCGCGCTCGCCGCCCAGGGGTTTCTCGATCCCCGCCCCACCGGCACGCCCGACCGCCGCCACTTCGCCCGCGTGCTCTCCCGCACCGGCCTGCTGCAGATCGATTCCGTCAGCGCGGTGGTGCGCGCGCATTATATGCCGCTCTATTCGCGCCTCGGCCCCTACCCGCTCGCTTTGCTCGACAACGCCGCGGTGACGCGCAAGCGCACGGTGTTCGAATACTGGGCGCACGAGGCCTCCTTCCTGCCGGTCGAGACCTACCCGCTGATGCGCTGGCGCATGCAGCGCGCCGAGCAAGGCGACGAAATGTATCTGGGGCTGGCCAAATGGGGCCGCGAACACGCCGCCTATATAGAAGAGATCTACCGCGCGGTCGCCGAGCGCGGCCCGATCGCCGCCTCCGCGCTGGAGGGCCAGAAAGGCTCCGGCGGCTGGTGGGGCTGGAGCCACGCCAAACACGCCTTCGAATGGCTGTTCTGGGCCGGGCGCATCACCACGGCGCACCGCCGCGGCTTCGAGCGCTTCTATGACCTGCCCGAGCGCGTCCTGCCGCAGGCGATCCTCGATCTGCCGGTGCCGGCCGCAGAGGACGCACACCGCGAGTTGCTGCGCATTTCCGCCCGCGCCCATGGCATCGCGACATCGGGCGATTTGCGCGACTACTTTCGTCTGTCGCCGGCCGACATGAAAGGCCGGCTGGAGGAACTCGTCGAGTTGGGCGAGCTCGTGCCGGTGCGCGTCGAAGGCTGGGACAAGCCGGCCTACCTTCATAAGGACGCCCGCCTGCCCCGCAAAATCGAAGCCCGCGCCTTGCTGGCGCCATTCGATCCGGTCGTCTTCGAACGCTCGCGCAGCGAACGGCTGTTCGATTTCCACTACCGCATCGAGATCTACACCCCGGCCGAAAAGCGCCAATATGGCTATTACGTCCTGCCTTTCCTGCTCGGCGACCGGATCGTGGCGCGAGTCGACCTCAAGGCGGATCGCCCGGGAAGTGTGCTTCGCGTGCACGCGGCCTATGCCGAGCGTGGCGCGCCGCCTGAAACGGCGGCGCAGCTCTTCGAGGAACTGAAGCAGATGCAGGCCTGGCTTGGCCTTGAGCGCATGGAAGTGACGCCGGCGGGTGATCTGGGGCCGGCGCTCGCCGACATCGCGATGTCGTAAGCCCGCGTTGACACCGCCGCCTGCAAGGGCCTAAATCCAGACCAGACGGTCCCCTGCCCGCAACGGCAAGGGCCAAGAGGGAATGCGGTGCGGGAGCGAAAAACCCCAAATCCGCGGCTGTCCCCGCAACTGTAAGCGAAGAGCCAAGGCCGAAAGCCACTGGGATTGTCCCGGGAAGGCGGCTACCCAAGGCGATGACCCGCGAGCCAGGAGACCTGCCGTCTGGAATGCTAGAATCCGATCGCCTGGCGGGTTTTCCGGGCAAGGAGCCTGATTTGGACCGCGACGCCAGTTTTTCGGCTGAAACAACGGACATTTTGTCCGGCGAGGATGATTCCCTGGCCGGGGTAACGGTCATTGTCTGCGCCTCCTGTCGCGACGAGACCGGCTCCGACGCCCATCCCCGGGCCGGCGAAATATTGGCTGAAGATACGCGCCAGGCCGCCTCGGGCGAGAAGATTCGCATCCGCACGGTCGAATGCCTCGGCAATTGCAAGCGCCGCCTCAGCGCCGCGATCCTGCGCGACGGCTGCTGGAGCTATGTCTTCGGCGACCTGACCGCGACCAGCGGCGCCGACCTCGTCACCGGCGCCAAACTCTTCGCCACCTCGACCGACGGCCTCATCCCTTGGCGAGGCCGGCCCGATTCCCTCAAGCGCGGCCTCGTTGCCCGCATTCCACCTCTCGACCTGTTGAAGGATTGATCATGAACGCTTCCGTTTCCCGTGTTCCCTGCACCGTCGTCACCGGCTTTCTCGGCGCCGGCAAGACGACGCTGGTCCGCCATCTCCTCGAAAACGCCGGCGGCAAGCGCATTGCGATCATCGTCAACGAGTTCGGCGACATCGGCATCGACGGCGAAATCCTGAAGGGCTGCGGCATCGACACCTGCCCGGAGGAAAACATCGTCGAACTGGCCAATGGCTGCATCTGCTGCACCGTCGCCGACGATTTCGTACCGGCGCTCGACCAGATCCTGTCGCTCACCCCCAAGGTCGACCACATCCTGATCGAAACCTCGGGCCTCGCTCTGCCCAAGCCGCTGGTCCAGGCCTTTCAGTGGCCGACTGTGAAGAGCCGCGTGACCGTCGACGGCGTGATCGCCGTGGTCGACGGCCCGGCACTGGCCGAGGGCCGTGTCGCCAACGACATGGACGCTCTCCAGGCGCAGCGCGCCGGCGATGAAAGCCTCGACCACGATGATCCCGTCGAGGAAGTGTTCGAAGACCAGATCGCCTGCGCCGATTTGATCATCCTGTCGAAGAGCGACCTGATGGACGCTGCCGGTTCGGCCCGCGCCAACGCCATCGTCAACGAACATTCCGCCCGCGCCGTGAAGATCGTGCCTACCTCGCACGGCAAGGTCGATCCCTCGGTGCTGCTCGGCCTCGGCCTTGCCGTCGAGGATGACATCGAGAACCGCAAGTCGCATCATGATGGCGCGTTCGACCACGAGCATGACGACTTCGACACCTTCATCGTCGACATTGCCTCGATCGCCAATCCGGACGAACTGGCCAAGCGCGTCGCCACCGCCGCCGAACAGGAAAACGTGCTGCGCGTGAAAGGCTTTGTCGAGGTCGGCGGCAAGCCGATGCGGCTCCTGCTGCAGGCCGTCGGCCCGCGCGTCAATCACTACTACGACCGCGCCTGGACGGCCGAGGACGACCGCCGCTCGCGTCTCGTCGTCATCGGCCTCAAGGGGCTGAACCGCCCGGCAATCGAGCGTATACTCGCCGGCTGATTTCAGACACGGACAGCGATGCACATCCTCACCACGACCTCCGCTTCGCTCGACGATCTCGCCGAGCCTGTCGATCTCAGGCAGACGCCGGCGGATATCGTGGCCCTGTCCTTCACCGACAGCGATCTTGCAGGACTGGCGGCGGCTTGGCAGGCCGACGCCGGCCGCCTGCCCTCCATGCGGCTGGCGGCCCTTCGCGACCTGCGCCACCCCATGTCGGTCGACCTCTGGGCCGACAGCGTCGCCCGCCACGCCAGGATCATCCTGGTGCGCATCCTCGGCGGCTACGACTGGTGGCGCTACGGCTGCGACCAGCTCGCCGCCATTGCCCGCCAACGCGGCATTAAACTGGCGCTGCTTCCGGGTGAAAGCCACGACGAGGACCTCAGGCTGATCGAGGCCTCGACGCTGCCGCGCGCCGAACTCGACGCCCTGCTCGGCTATTTCCGCGAGGGCGGCCCGGCCAATATGGGCGCGCTGGTGCAGCGGCTGGCACGGCTGGCTGGGGCGGAAGCGGCGGTCGCTGATGCGGTGAGCGTGCCGAAGGCGGGGTACTATCAGCCGGGTGTGGGAGTCATTGACAAACCTGATCTTTCAGATGTCGGCGAACTCGACGCCGAAAACCTCGGCGCCCCTGTCATCCCGATCCTCTTTTACCGCTCGATGCTGCTGGCCGCCGACGTCGCGCCGATCGATGCGCTTTTTGAAGCGCTGGAGCAGCGCGGCATGCTCCCCGCCCCCATTTTCGTCTCCAGCCTGAAAGACCCGACCTCTCTGGCATTCGTCGAAACCGCGCTGGCTTCCCTGAAGCCCGCCGCCATCATCACCGCGACCGCCTTCGCCTCCGGCGCCGAACCCGGTGTGGAAACCCTGTTCGACCGCGCCGGCGTGCCCGTCTTCCAGGTCATCGTCGCCACCACGCGTCGCGACGTCTGGGAAAACAACCAGCGCGGCCTGGCGCCCGCCGACCTCGCCATGCATGTCGTGCTGCCCGAACTCGATGGCCGCATCCTCGCCGGCGCGATTTCCTTCAAGGGCGAGAGCGATATCGACCCGGCACTTGGCCACCGCGCCGTCGCCAACCGACCGGAACCGGATCGCGTGACGCAAGTGGCCGACCGTGTGGCGGCGTTCATCCGCCTGCGGGAAACACCACATGCCGAACGCAAGCTGGCGATCCTGATCCCGGATTACCCCAGTGCACCGGGCCGAACGGGATATGCCGTCGGCCTCGACGTGCCATCCAGCGTGCTGGCCATGCTGCAGGACTTGAGCGAACAGGGCTATGTGGTTGGAGAGATTCCGCAAACGCCACGGGAATTGCTGGATTCGCTGGAACGGGGCGATGAGGGGCTCGGGCTGGAGGATTATTTCGAACTCTCGAGAGAACTGCCCGCGGAGGCGGTTGCTGCGGTAAGTGCAGCTTGGGGCAAGGCAGAGGACGAGACAGGTCTGCACGAGGCCCCCCTCTCTGTCCTGCCGGAGAGGGGGGCCTCGCGCAAGCCTTCACCATCGGCCAGAAAACGCTTCCCCTTCCGCGCCGCCACCTTCGGCAACATCACCGTCGCGCTGGCCCCCGATCGCGGCCGCTCCGCCGACCGGCGTGCCGATTATCACGATCCGACGCTGCCGCCGCGCCACGCCCTGATCGCCTTCGGCCTCTGGCTGCGTAAATCCCTTGGTGTCCATGCCCTGATCCATGTCGGTGCGCACGGCACGCTGGAATGGCTGCCCGGCAAGACGGTTGCGCTGTCGCAAAACTGCTTTCCCGAGATCGTCACCGGCCCACTCCCGGTCATCTATCCCTTCATCGTCTCCAATCCCGGCGAGGCCGCGCAGGCCAAGCGGCGCATTGCCGCCGTAACCCTTGGTCATCTGCCGCCGCCGCTGACCGGCGCCGGTCTCGACGAAGACCAGCACAAACTGGAACGCCTGGTCGACGAATACGCGCAGGCCGACGGGCTCGATCGCCGCCGCCGCGACCGGCTGGCCAGGCTGATCGTCGACACGGCGCAAAAGACCGGGCTCGCCTCCGAAGCCGGCGTCGCCAGCACCGACGCACCCGACGAGGCGCTGCGCCGCATCGATGCCTGGCTCTGCGACCTCAAGGATTTCGCCATCAAGGACGGGCTGCATATCTACGGCCGCGCCGCCGACGACGAGCCCGACGCCATGCGTCGCCAGAGCACTGATGCCGAGAAGGCAGCGCTGCTCGCCGCCCTCGATGGCCGCCACGTCAAGGCCGGCCCGGCCGGCGCGCCCGCGCGCGGACGGTCCGACGTGCTGCCCACCGGCCGCAACCTGTTCACGTCGGACCCGCGCACCATGCCGACGCCGACCGCCTATGATCTGGGCAAGGCGGCGGCCGACGAGGTGGTGCGCGCCTACATGCAGTCGCATGGCGACTGGCCGCGCTCGCTGGTCATCGACCTCTGGGGCTCGGCCTCGCTGCGCACCGGCGGCGAGGAGATCGCGCAAGGGCTGGCCCTAATGGGCTGCCGCCCGCAATGGGACGCCGCGACCGGCCGCATATCAGGCATCGAGGTGCTGCCTCCGGCCACGCTCGGCCGGCCGCGCGTCGATGTAACCTGGCGCATATCGGGCCTGTTCCGCGACATGTTCCCGACCCAGATCGCGCTGATCGATGCCGCCGCCAACGCCGTTGCCGCCCGCGACGAGGACGATACGGAAAACCCGCTGGCGGCCAGGACCCGCGCCGACGGCAAGATCAGCCCGCGCATCTTCGGCACCTCGCCCGGCACCTACGGCGCCGGCATCGAGGATCTTATGGCGCGTGGCGACTGGGCCGCGCGCGAAGAGATCGGCCGCGCCTATCTCGACGCCACCTCGCACGCGTATGGCGGCGCCGGCGGTGAAGGCATCTCGGCGCCCGGCGCCTTCGAGGGACGCCTCGCCGAGGCCGACCTTCTCGTCCACACCGGCGACGATCCCGGCCGCGACATCCTCGAAGGCTCCGCCGATGTCGCCTTCATCGGTGGCTTTTCAGCGGCACTCGCAGCGCTTGGCCGGAACGCCGATGTCATCGTGCTCGACACGACAGATCCGCAAAAACCCAGGCCGCGTTCGGTCGGCGAAGCCGTGTCGCGGGTGGTGCGCGCCCGCGCGGTCAATGCGCGCTTCATCTCGGGCCAGATGCGCCACGGCCCGCGCGGCGCCTCCGAATTCGCCGAAACAGTCGACCGCTTGGTCGGCTTCGCCGAAACGACCCATGCCATACCGGGTGCGCTGATCGAAGCGGTGCACGATGCCTATCTCGGTGATCCAAACGTCCGCGCGTTCATCCTGCGCGAAAACCCGGCCGCCGCCAAAGTCATCGCCGAGCGTTTTCTCTCGGCGCGCCGACGCGGCCTCTGGCATCCCTTGCGCAACTCCATCGACGACGATCTCGCGGCGCTCATCGCCGAGGCCGAAGCGCTGGGGGTGGCGGCATGAACGCCTTCTCGCGCCGCGGCGCCTGCCCGGCCCTGTCGGCGCCGATGCAGACGGGTGATGGCTTGCTTGTGCGGCTCAACCCGGTTGCCAGAGGATTATCACCGAAGCTTTTGATCGCACTGGCCGAATCGGCACAGCGGCACGGCAACGGCATCATGGAAGTGACTGCGCGGGGCAGTTTGCAGATACGCGGACTGACGGCGGAAAGTGCGACGCTGCTGGCAGCGGAGGTCGATGCGCTGGGCATTGCGGTGCGCACCGGCGTGCCGATCGAGACCGGGCCGCTGGCGGGGATTGACCCACAGGAGATTGCCGATCCCAGGCCACTGGCTGAGCGGATCAGGGTGGCGGTCGAGGAAGCGGGGTTGACGCCAAGGCTTGGGCCGAAAGTGTCCGTGGTTGTCGACGGTGGCGGACAACTGACGCTGGATGCGGTGACCGCGGATGTGAGGCTGAAGGCGGTGCGAGCCGGCAGCGGCATCGTTTGGAGCGTATCGGTTGCCGGCGACGGCCGAAACGCGAAGGTATTGGCAAAGGTCGACGCGGATGCAGCGAGAGACATTACCGTCGCTGCGCTCAGGATGGTCGCCGAAAAGGGCCGCGAAGCGCATGCGAGGGATCTTTCGGAGCGACAGTTGGTCTCTCTCGCAGGCTGGCTATGCTTGACAGGTTCGCGCGAGGCCCCCCTCTCTGTCCTGCCGGACATCTCCCCCTCAAGGGGGGAGATTACGCTGTCACCTATGGTTTCGCCAATCTCCGGCGTTGCTAAGGAAAAGCCGGCGTCAAGGCTGCTGATCTCCCCCCTCGAGGGGGAGATGTCCGGCAGGACAGAGAGGGGGGCCTCGCGCCGACCTATCGGCCTTTTCCCCGTAGCCGGTGACACTTTCACCCTCGGCATCGGCCTGCCCTACGGCAGCATGCCGGCAGACAAGCTCATCACCCTCACCCAATCCGCCCTTACCCTCGGCACGTCAGAAATCCGCCTCGCCGCAGGCCGCGCGCTGCTCTTCCTCGGCCAGCCACACGCCGCCAACCAACCTCTCCAAACCACCGCCGCCACCCTCGGCTTCGTCACCTCCCCCGCCGACCTGCGCACCCGCATCGCCGCCTGCCCCGGCACCCCTGCCTGCGGCTCCGGCCGCATCGCCACGCGCGATATCGCCGAAGCGATCGCCGCCGAAAACGCAGGCGATCTCGACTTCACCCTGCACATTTCCGGCTGCGCCAAGGGCTGCGCGCATCCCGGTCCGGCGGCGCTGACAATCGTTGGCGGCGAAAACGGAGCCGGACTTGTCGTGAACGCGACGGCAAAGACCCTTCCTGCCGGCTACAGGCCGGGCTATGACGCCGCGCGCGGCGTCAGTCGCGTCGCGGCGATGATCCGCAGCGAACGACTTCAGGGCGAAACCGCCGCCGCTTGCCTGACAAGGCTGGGCGCGGCCGGCGTAGCCGATGCTTACCGACGGGCCCAAAACTAAAAACGGAAATGAGCATGGCCGCCTACGACTACATTCATGACGGCAACGCGATCTACGAGCGTTCCTTTGCCATCATCCGCGCCGAGGCCGATCTCAAGCGCTTTTCCGAAGCCGAGGCCGATGTCGCCATCCGCATGATCCACGCCTGCGGCCAGGTCGAAGCGGCAGGCCATTTTGTCTTCTCGCCTGATTTCGTCAACGCCGCGCGCAACGCGCTTGCCGCCGGCGCACCGATCTTCTGCGACGCCGAGATGGTCTCGCACGGCGTCACCCGCGCCCGGCTGCCGGCCGGCAATGAGGTGATCTGCACCTTGCGCGACCCGCGCACCCACGACATCGCCAGGGAGATCGGCAACACCCGCTCCGCCGCCGCGATCGACCTCTGGGGCGAGCGCATGGCGGGCTCGGTGGTCGCCATCGGCAATGCGCCGACAGCGCTGTTCTATCTGCTGGAAAAACTGCGCGATGGCGCGCCGAAGCCCGCTGCCATCGTCGGCATGCCGGTCGGCTTCGTCGGCGCCGCCGAATCCAAGGATGCGCTTGCCGAGAATTCCTATGGCGTGCCCTACGCCATCGTGCGCGGCCGGCTCGGCGGCAGCGCTATGACCGCCGCCGCGCTCAACTCGCTGGCGAGGCCGGGCCTGTGAACGCGCCGATCCAAGAAGGGGTAGCCAAAGGCCGTCTTGTCGGCGTCGGCACCGGTCCCGGCGATCCCGAATTGTTGACCTTGAAGGCGGCGCGAGCCTTGGCTGAGGCCGATGTCGTCGCCTATTTCGCCAAGCGCGGCAACAACAGCAATGCGCGCGCCATCGTCGAGGCGCGTTTCCGGCCCGACATGCTGGAACTGCCCTTGCTCTATCCCGTCACAACGGAAATCGACAAGGATCACGACGACTACCGCTCGCAGATCACGGGCTTCTACGAAGAATCGGCTGAAAGAGTCGCCGAGCATCTCGAAGCCGGCAAAATGGTTGCCGTGCTGTCGGAAGGCGACCCGCTGTTCTACGGCTCCTACATGCACCTGCATGTGCGCCTCGCCCACCGCTTTCCGACCGAAGTCATCCCCGGCGTCACCGCCATGTCCGGCTGCTGGTCGCAGACCGGCCTGCCGATCGTCCAAGGCGACGACGTCCTGACGGTGCTGCCCGGCACGATGAGCGAGTTCGAACTGAGCCGGCGCCTCGCCGACACCGACGCCGCCGTCATTATGAAGGTCGGCCGCAACCTGCCGAAGATCAGGCGAGCGCTGGAGGCGACCGGCAAGCTGACGCGTGCCGTCTATGTCGAGCGCGGCACCATGGCCGGCAGCGTTTCGATGCGGCTCGCCGACAAGCCGGACGACAAGGCGCCCTATTTCGCCATCGTGCTGGTCGCCGGCTGGTCCGGCAAGCCTGGAGCGCAGGCATGAGCGGCCGTCTCACCGTCATCGGCCTTGGCCCGGGCAATGCCGATCAGGTCACGCCGCAAGCCAGCCACGCCGTCGCCGAGGCAAAATTCTTCTATGGCTACAAGCCCTATCTCGACCGGCTTGAGCTGAGGCCCGACCAGACCCGCATCGCGTCGGACAATCGCGAGGAACTCGCCCGTTCCAACGAGGCGCTGGCAAAGGCCGCCGAGGGCCATGACGTCGCCGTCGTCTCCGGCGGCGATCCCGGCGTCTTCGCCATGGCGGCGGCCGTCTGCGAGGCGATCGAGGCCGGTCCGGCCGAATGGCGCACGGTCGATGTCGCCGTCGTGCCCGGCGTCACCGCCATGCTGGCGGTCGCTGCCCGCATCGGCGCGCCGCTCGGTCACGATTTCTGCGCCATCTCGCTGTCCGACAATCTGAAGCCGTGGGATCTGATCGAACTGCGTCTTCTGGCGGCGGCCGGCGCCGGCTTCGTCATCGCGCTCTACAATCCGATCAGCAAGGCGCGTCCCTGGCAGCTTGGCCGCGCCTTCGAGTGCCTGACCGCGATCCTACCCGGCACCACGCCGGTGATCTTCGGCCGTGCCGCGGGCCGGCCGGACGAGCGCATCGAAGTGTTCCTGTTGGCCGACGTCGACGCCGGCAAGGCCGACATGTCGACCTGCATCATCATCGGCTCGCCGGAAACCCGCATCATCAAGCGCGGTGACAAGCCGGCGCTGGTCTATACGCCTCGCTCTGCGTCGGGCTCAAGAAAATGACCGACCATCGCGAACAGCGCTTCGACGGATTCGGCCGCGGGCACTCGTGGCAGCTCGGGTCTGCGCACCATGATCACATCGACGCCAAGCGCCCTTGCGGCGGCGATCTTGCCGTAAGTGGCGCCCCCGCCGCTGTTCTTGGACACGACCACGTCGATGCGTTGCTGTTGGAGCAACGCGGCCTCGTCCGTTTCGCGGAACGGCCCGCGCGCCAGGAGATAGTCGGCATCCGGGACAGCCAGCCTGGGTTCGACCGGATCGACGCTGCGGATGAGATAGTGGTGCTGGGGTGCGGCCTCGAAGGCCGCGACCTCCTGCCGGCCAAGCGCCAGGAAGACGCGGCGCGGCATCTCGCCAAGCACCCGCGCCGCTTCCGCGACACTGTGGACCTCGAGCCAACGGTCGCCTTTAACGGCCTCCCACCCCGGACGCCGCAAGGCAAGGATCGGCACGCCGGCCTTGCGCGCCGCAGCTTCTGCATTGGCGGAGATTTGCGCCGCATAGGGATGCGTGGCGTCGATCAGCACACCAGTGCCCGTCTCGCTGAGATAAGCGGCCAGGCCGTCGGCGCCGCCGAATCCTCCGCTTCGCACGGGCACGCCTTGCGCCAGCGGACTTTCCGTGCGGCCGGCCAGCGACAGCATGACCGAGAAATCCGGGCGCGCGGCCAGTTTCCCCGCCAGTTGCCGGGCTTCGGTGGTGCCGCCGAGGATCAGAATACGGTGGGTCATCATGCCTGCTGAAGGTTCGCGCGCCGTCAAACTCGCCCCGAAAAAGTGGCTCACCGTAGTCGGCATCGGCGAGGACGGTCTAGCGGGTCTGGGCGACGAGGCCAAGCGGCGGATCGCCGAGGCCGAATTCATCTTCGGCGGCAAGCGGCATCTGGCATTGGTAGCGGCCTTCGCCAAGGGCAAGCAGCGTCCCTGGCCGGTGCCTTTCGACAGCGCCATGGCCGACGTGATGGCGCTTGCCGGCAGCAAGGTCTGCGTCCTCGCCTCCGGCGACCCGTTCTTCCACGGTGTCGGCGCCACCCTTGCCCGCAAGGTCAAGGCCGAGGAAATGCACGTCATCCCGGCGCCTTCGGCCATTTCGCTTGCCGCCGCGCGGCTCGGCTGGGCGCTGCAGGACATCGAGATTGTCTCCTTGCATGGCCGCCCGATCGACCTGATACGGCCGTTGCTGCAGCCGAGGGCGCATCTTCTGGCACTGACGTCGGACGCCGAGGCGCCGGCTGCGATTGCCCGCCTGCTCACCGCGCTTGATTTCGGCGCCTCGCGGCTGACGGTCCTGGAGGCTCTGGGCGGACCGAACGAAGACCGGCGCACGGCGCGCGCCGATGCCTTCGACCTCGAAAATATCAATCCGCTCAATGTTCTGGCCATCGAAATTGATTCGAATTCGCAGGCGCGCGTGCTGCCTTTGACGTCGGGACGTGCCGACCATCTGTTCGAGCATGACGGCCAGATCACCAAGCACGATATCCGCGCCGTCACCCTGTCGGCGCTGGCACCGAGGCGCGGCGAATTGCTGTGGGATATTGGTGCCGGCTCAGGCTCCATCGGCATCGAATGGATGCTGGCGCATCCTTCGCTGCGCGCCATAGCCGTCGAGGCCGACCCGGCCCGCGCCGCCCGCATCGGCCACAACGCCGCTGCCTGCGGCGTTCCGGGCCTGGTGGTGGTCGAGGGCAGCGCGCCGAAAGCGCTGGCCAAGCTTGAGACGCCCGACGCGATCTTCATCGGCGGCGGCGGCAGCGATGCAGGCGTGCTGAACGCGGCCATCAAGGCGCTGCGTAGCGGCGGTCGTCTGGTCGCCAATGCGGTGACGCTCGAGATGGAAGCGCTACTTCTCGCCCAGCACAACAAACTTGGCGGCGATCTCACCCGCATCGCCATATCCCGGGTCGCTCCCGTCGGTTCGATGCAGGCCTGGCGGCCGGCCATGCCGGTCACGCAATGGAGCTGGGTGAAGCCATGATGGTCGCGGGCATCGGCAGCCGGAAAGGCGTGGATGTTGAAGATGTGCTCGCGGCGATCGAAACCGCTCTCGAAGCGCATGGCCTGGCGATGACGGCTCTGTCGGCCTTGGCCACCGCCGCGCTGAAGAAGGATGAACAGGCGATCGCCGCCGCCGGCCGCGCGCTGAACCTTCCGGTCGTCATTGTCGATGACAAAGCCCTTCAGGCCGCCTCGCCGGCCACGCTCAGCCATTCCGAGCTCTCGCGGGACCTGGCCGGCACGCCATCGGTTTCCGAAGCATCGGCCCTCGCGGTGGCCGGCAAAGGCGCCAGGCTGCTTGGCCCCCGCACAGTGCTCGGCCCGGCCACCTGCGCCATCGCCATCAGCGGAGACGCGTCATGACTGTCCATTTCATCGGCGCCGGTCCGGGCGCCGCCGACCTCATCACGCTGCGCGGCGCAAAACTTCTGGCAAGCTGCCCGGTCTGCCTGCATGCCGGTTCGATCGTCGCGCCCGAATTGCTGCAACACTGTGCGCCCGGAACGAAACTGATCGACACTGCGCCGATGTCGCTCGACGAGATCGAGGCAGCCTACGTCGAGGCTCACAAATCAGGCCACGATGTCGCCCGCCTGCACTCCGGCGACCTGTCGGTGTGGAGCGCCGTCGCCGAGCAAATCCGCCGGCTGGAAAAGCACGGCATCCCCTACACGCTGACGCCGGGCGTTCCTTCTTTCGCCGCCGCAGCCGCCGCACTGCGCCGCGAACTGACCATTCCCGAGGTCGCGCAGAGCCTGGTGCTGACGCGCGTCTCCGGTCGCGCCTCGAAAATGCCGCCGGGCGAAACCCTGGCCGGCTTCGGCCGCACCGGCGCCACGCTGGCCATTCATCTCGCCATCCACGCCATCGACCGCGTCGTCGCCGAACTGACGCCGCACTATGGCGGCGATTGCCCGGTCGCGATCGTCTTTCGCGCCTCCTGGCCGGACGAGCGCGTCCTGACCGGGACGCTGGCGACGATCGAGGCGCTGCTTGCCGCCGATCCGATGGAGCGGACGGCGCTGATCTTCGTCGGCCGCTCGCTGGCGGCGGAAGGTTTTGGCGAGAGTTCATTGTACGACGCGCACTATCAGCGGCGTTTTCGCGGACGGGACGGATTGTGAGCGGCAGCACCAATAAGAACGGCGACAATGCCACGCTGCAGCAGGCGCTGGCGCGCCTGAACTTCAAGCCGCGCGCGCTTGAGCCTGGCCATGTCTGGCTGGCCGGCGCCGGCCCCGGCGACCCCGGCTGCCTGACCCTGGAGGTGCTGGCGGCGTTGGCGGAAGCCGATGCACTGGTCTACGACGCGCTGGTCTCCCCCGACGTCGTCGCCGTGGCGGCTAATGCAGAGCTGTTCTACGCGGGAAAACGCGGCGGCAAGCCGTCGATGAAGCAGGACGACATCACCGCGTTGCTGGTGCGGCTGGCGCGGGAGGGCCGTCGCGTCGTCAGGCTGAAAGGTGGCGATCCCTATATTTTCGGCCGCGGCGGCGAGGAAGCTTTGGCTCTCGTGCGGGAAAACATCCCTTTCCGCGTCCTCTCCGGCCTGACCTCGGGCCTCAGCGCGCTGGCGGCAACGGGCATCCCCGCCACCATGCGCGGCATCAACAAGGCTGTCATCTTGGCGACCGGCCATGCCGCTGGCACCGATGACGACATTGATTGGGCAGCAATTGCCCGCACCGGCCAGCCTGTCGTGGTCTATATGGGCATGGCCAATTTGCCTGTCATAGCGGCGGCCCTGCTCGAAGGTGGGTTGGCGCCGTCGACGCCGGCAGCGGTGATCGTCGCCGCGACGACACCGCAGGAGCAAACGCTGGTCGCCACGCTCGCCACCGTCGCCGAGGAGGCCGCCGCCGCCGGCCTCGCCTCGCCGGCTCTGATCGTCGTCGGCGGCATCGTCGCCATGCGCGCGGCATTGGCGGGGCAGGTATGACGGCGCGCGCGATCATCATCGGCGCGCCGCGTTCCGGCTCGGGCAAGACCAGCGTCACCATCGGCATTTTACGCGCGCTCACCCGGCGCGGCCTGAAGGTGCGCGGCGCCAAATCCGGCCCCGACTATATCGATCCTGGCTTCCATACCGCCGCTACAGGCCTGTCCGGCGTCAATCTCGACAGCTGGGCGATGTCGCCGTCGCTCCTCAATGCCCTGGCGGCACAACAGGCCCACGACACAGATTTCGTCATCCTCGAAAGCGCCATGGGCCTGTTCGACGGCATCCCCGCGCCTTCGGGACGCACCGGTTCGGCCGCCGATCTGGCGCGCCTTTACGGCTTGCCCGTGCTGCTGGTGCTCGACGTGTCGGGCCAGTCGACCACGGCGGCGGCCGTCGCCAAGGGCTTTGCCACTTACGATCCGGATGTGCGCATGGCCGGCGTGGTGCTGAACCGGCTGGGCAGCGAGCGCCACCGCCGGCTCTCCGGCGATGCCATCGAGGCGACCGGCCTGCCGGTGGTCGGCGCCATCCTGCGCGACCCCACGCTGAACCTGCCCGAGCGCCATCTCGGCCTCGTCCAGGCCGGCGAATATGACGACCTGATGGCGCATCTCGACCGTCTGGCCGACATGGTCGAAAAATCCCTCGATCTTGACGCAGTGATGGAATTGGCGACACCGCTCGCTCCGGCCGCGGGCGAGTTCGCAGATGCCTTGCCGCCGCCCGGTCAACGCATCGCGCTGGCCGAGGATGCCGCCTTCACCTTCCTCTACCCGCATGTCGCCGCCTGTTGGCGCAAGGCAGGCGCCGAAATCGTTCCGTTCTCGCCGCTCGCCGACGAAGCGCCGCGCGAGGATTGCGATGTCTGCTGGCTGCCCGGCGGCTACCCCGAGCTGCATGCCGGACGCCTTGCCGGGGCGCAGGCTTTCAAGGCCGGCACAGCACGATTTGCCGTGACAAAGCCGGTCCATGGCGAGTGCGGCGGCTTCATGGTGCTGGGCGAAGCGCTGGAGGACGCCGAAGGCGTGACGCACAAGATGCTCGGCCTGCTCGGCCACTCGACCAGCTTCGCCAAGCGGAAGATGAACCTCGGCTACCGCGAGGCGCGGCTGCGCGCCAGCTGTCCGCTGGGTCCCGCAGGCGCGTCGATCCGAGGCCACGAATTCCACTATGCGCAGATGATTGCGACCGGCAATGACGAGCCGCTGGCCGACCTCGCCGACGGCCAGGGTAATCCGATCGGCGCTTCCGGCTACCGGCGCGGCCATGTCAGCGGCACCTTCTTTCATGCGATTGCGAGGAGCTAGATGATGAAGCTCCCCAAAATCACCCTGTCGCCTCGGCAAGTCCTCGACGACGTCGCGCTCTGCCTGGTCTTCTTCACCCGCCTGCCGCTGCCTGTCTTCGACTTTCGCGGCCGCAGCCTCGCCGCCGCGATCTGGTCCGCCCCTTTTACCGGCCTTGTCGTCGGCCTGATCGGCGCGATCGTCTTTGCCACGGCGGAACGGTTTGGCCTCGCCATAGGACCGGCCGCCGCCCTTGCCCTTGTCGCAACCGTGCTCACCACGGGCTGTCTGCACGAGGATGGACTGTCTGACGTCGCCGACGGCTTCGGCGGCGGCAAGTCGCGCGGACGCAAGCTCGAGATCATGCGCGACAGCCGCATCGGCGCCTATGGCGCCATGGCGCTGGCCTTGTCACTGCTGATCCGCTGGAGCGCTCTGTCGGAGCTTACCGACCCCACGCAGGCCCTCTTCGCCCTGGTGGCCGCGCATGCGGCATCACGTGGCGTGCTCGGCGCCTTCATGCATGTGTTGCCGCCGGCCCGCTCGGATGGCCTGTCGGCGGGCGCCGGCACCGTCTCGCTCGAAACGGCCATCGCCGGCGCCGTGCTCGGCGCAATCCCGCTTCTCCTGCTTGGCCCCGGCGGCGCCATCGCCGCGCTCATCTTGCTTGCCCTTTTGTTTGCCGCCTTCCACGCGCTTTGCCTCAACCAGATCGATGGCCAGACCGGCGACACGATCGGCGCCTTGCAGCAGTTGAGCGAAATCGCCGTGCTCCTCGTCGCATCCGTCGCGCTTTCCTCGACCTGATTCACTTTCGGAGATCTCGCCCTCATGTCTTTCAAATCCCTCGCTGAACTGCGCGCCGCCTGTCTCGACCTGCCCGCCGGCAGCGATGCGGCGGCCGATGCCGTCGCCCGCCGACAGGACACGCTGACCAAGCCGCAAGGCAGTCTCGGCAAGCTCGAATCGATCGCCGCCTGGCTGGCGCGCTGGCAGGGCCGCGACATGCCCAGGCTCGATCGGGTGAAAGTCTTCGTCTTCGCCGGCAATCACGGCGTCACCGCGCAGGGCGTATCCGCCTACCCTTCGGAAGTTACCGTGCAGATGGTGGCGAATTTCGCCGGCGGCGGCGCCGCCATCAACCAACTCGCCCGCGGCGCCGGCGCCGAACTCGATGTCATCCCGCTCGATCTCGACCGGCCAACCGGCGATTTCACGCAGACGGAAGCAATGGACGAGAACGCCTTCCTCGCCGCGGTTTCCACCGGCTATGACGCGGTGAGCAAAGACCTCGACCTCGTCTGCTTCGGCGAAATGGGCATCGGCAACACCACGCCGGCCGCCGCGATTTCGGCCGCCCTGTTCGGCGGCGGCGCGCAAAAGTGGACCGGACGCGGCACCGGCGTCGACGATGCCGGCCTGAAGCGCAAGGTTGTCGCCATCGAAGCCGGCCTGAAGCGCCACGCCGCCGCCCTGGCCGATCCGCTGGGGATCGCCGCGACACTTGGCGGCCGCGAACTCGCCGCCATCTTCGGCGCCACGCTGGCCGCCCGTCATCACGGCATCCCCGTGCTGCTCGACGGCTTCGTCTGCACCGCCGCCGCCGCCCCGCTGGCCAAGCTGCACCCGACCGGCCTCGCCCACACCATCGCGGCTCACGTCTCGGCAGAATCGGGCCATCGCGGCCTGCTCGAAGCGCTCGGCCTGCCGCCACTGCTCGATCTCGGTATGCGGCTCGGCGAAGGCTCCGGCGCCTGCGTGGCGGTCAACATCGTCCGCTCGGCGCTGGAATGCCATGCGAAGATGGCGAGCTTTGCCGAGGCGGGTGTTTCGAAAAAATGACCCGCCGGACTGCGGCAAGATGAGAAAATTTCACCCTGCCTATTCCGCGGCCCATATCCTTGTTGGAACCGGCGCCGCTCTTTGGCATGGCGGATATGCCGGTTACGGCGTGATGGAGACCGCGATTCTGGTCCCCTTTCTGATCTTTTTCTGGTGGCTCGTCAGCGATTTCTCAGGCGGCGAGGGCGGAACCGCCAGAGAAGGTGTGGCCACGAAAAAAGGGAATTGCCTTTCGATTGCGACGGTTTCTGAGCCAAATCTCTGGATCCGGCTAATCCACGACATAGTGGGATTCGGAGCAGGCTTGGCGAGCTTCGGCGGCGGAACAAGGTCCGGATCGCCGCGTTTCTGAGCGCGGTTCGGAGGACCCATTGCATGAGCGGATCTGCGACGCCGGCAGCGCCCCAGGTGGTTTGGCCTCTTCAACTCCTGAATTTCTTCATGGCCGATGCGCAGGCCGGCATCGGACCCTTTCTCGGCGTCTTCCTGCTGGCGCATGGCTGGGAAAGCGGGGCCATCGGCACGGTCATGACCATCGGCGGCGTGGCCGGCATGCTGATGACCACGCCGGCCGGCGCCTTGGTCGACACGACCGTACACAAGCGCCTTTATGTCGTCATGCCCTGCCTGTGCGTCATCCTCGCCTCGGCCATCATCCTGGTCTCGCAGCAATTCTGGCTCGTCGCCGCTTCGCAGGTGGCAACCGCGATTGCGGGAGCTGCGATCGGCCCGGCCATGGCAGGCATCACGCTGGGCATGGTGAACCAGCGCGGCTTCAACCGCCAGAACGGCCGCAACCAGGCCTTCAATCATGCCGGCAATGTGGTTGGTGCGGGGCTTTCCGGCTATCTCGGCTGGCGCTTCGGCTTCACCGCGGTCTTCGCGCTTGCCGCGATCTTCGGCGTCCTGTCGATCATTTCCGTCTGGTGCATTCCCGCCAGTTCCATCGACCATCGCGTCGCACGAGGAATGAAGGAAGGCGGCGCCGCGACTGTTCCTGTCAGCGGATACCAGGTGCTGGTCGAGTGCCGGCCGCTTCTGGTGCTGGCGGCGGCATTGGCACTCTTCCATCTGGGGAACGGCGCGATGCTGCCGCTCTACGGGTTGGCGGTGGTCGACAAGACCGAAGCCGACCCGGCTGGCTTTGTCGCCGTCACCATCGTGGTTGCGCAAGCGGTCATGATCGTGGTGTCGCTGCTAGCCATGCGGCTGGCCGAGACACGCGGCTACTGGCTCGTCCTGCTGATATCTTTTGCCGCCCTGCCCCTGCGCGGCGTGATCGCGGCGCATTCCATGTCGACCTGGGGTGTCTATCCCGTACAGGCCCTTGACGGCATCGGTGCCGGCTTGCAAGGCGTCGCGGTTCCCGGCCTTGTGGCCAGGCTCCTCAACGGCACTGGCCGCATCAACGTCGGCCAGGGCGCCGTAATGACAGTGCAAGGGCTCGGCGCATCGCTGAGCCCCGCACTCGGCGGCTGGATCGCGCAGGAGATGGGCTACGGCCCGGCATTCCTGATTCTTGGCGGCTTCGCCCTGGGCTCGATCGGACTCTGGCTGGCCTTTGCCGCGCTTTTGGGTCCCGCCTGCGCTTCCATGCCGGCGACAACGGCACCGGTTGAGATGAACGGATAACGCAACCGGCCCGAGACGCGCCAAACGCATCTCGCTTTCAGGGTCTTTCCACCAAGTCTTCCAGGAATTTGGTGGGTGCGCACAGGATTGAACTGTGGACCCGCTGATTAAGAGTCAGCTGCTCTACCAACTGAGCTACGCACCCACTCGGCCGGCAAAAACCGGCGTTGGCGGGCATATAGCCGCCGATACCGGTCCTGTCCAGCCCCGCCGGAATCATTTCCCGACAAATCTCACCGAGGGCCTCATTATCGCTCGGCGCGGCCCAGGTGCATCAGACGAACAGCTTGCCTTCCGCCACCTTGACCGCGTTGCCGCCAATGCGCGCGGAAGCCAGTTTTCCGGCCTTTACGGTCAGTTCGAGGCGGATGCGCGATGGCCGGCCCATTTCCAGCCCCTGCTCGATCCAAAGCTGCGAGGTCCCGTCCGTCGGCGCGTCGAAATGCATGATGGCGCCGGCAAAGGCAGCGGCCGCCGAACCCGTGGCCGGGTCCTCGTAGGACGGCGTGCCCGGGACGATCATGCGCACGTGGAAGGCGCTTTCGTGGTTCACCGTCTCGCGGCAGTAGACATAGGGGCTGGCGAAAGCCCACTCGCTCTTGCGCGGCGCCAGTTCCGACCAGGCCTGGTTGTCCAGGCGGATCCGGCCCGCCGCTTCCAGATTGGCGACCGGGATGGTCACATAAGGCACGCCCGCCGACCAGAACGAGACGCGGTGATTCTCAAAGCCGATTTCGTGCGGCGCCAGGCCAAGCGCGGCGCCGATGGCCGTGGGATCGGCTTCGAGCTTCAGCGGCTCGGGCAGTTTCGCTAGGTCGAATTCGGCGAAGGTGGCGCCATCGTGCCGGCTCACCGCGCAGCGCACAGGGCCGATATTTTCCTCCAGCACGAAGATGCCGGCACCGCCCTCGCCGGCCAGTTCCGCCAGCGCGATCGCCGAGCCGACGGTCGGATGCCCGGCGAACGGCATTTCATAATCGGGCGTGAAGATGCGGATGCGGTTTTTATGCCTGGGATCGTCCGGCGGCAGCACAAAGACAGATTCGGACAGGTTGAATTCGCGCGCGATGGCCTGCATCGCCGGCGTATCCAGTCCCTTGCTGTCCAGCACGACGGCCAGCGGGTTGCCGGCCAGTCGCTCGGTCGTAAACACATCGTAAAGCAAGTAATTCCGGGTTTGCATTCCTGCCTCATTCCCAACATGGGCGAAATTTAATTTGATATTCGAACCATCAAGCCTGATCTGTGCACAGATAGGGACATTGCGCATTATAGGGGTCTGGCGTGGACCAGATTGTCAATCTGCCAAAGACGGAATCGGATTCCGCCATCGAGACGGCACTGGGTCTCGACCAGACCGGCCGGCGCAGGACACGCCGGCGTGGCTGGCTCTATGCGTTGCTGACCCTCATCGTGCTGGCCGCGGGCCTTGGCTTCTATCAATGGTATGCGGGCACGCCGGCCAGGATCGACTACACCACGGTGCCGGCCGCCAAGGCCGACCTCACCGTCCAGGTGTCGGCGACCGGAACGCTGCAGCCCCTCACCCAGGTCGACATATCGAGCCAGCTTTCCGGCATCATCCGCTCGGTCGCGGTCAACGAGAACCAGCAGGTGAAGAAGGGCGATGTGCTGGCCGCGCTCGACACCGCCAAGCTGCAGGTCCAGATCGAGCGGGCCGAGGCATCCGCGAAAGGGGCGGCTGCCAATGTCGAGGATGCCACGGTGACGCTGGCCGAGAATGAAAGCGCGCTTGTCCGCGCTGCCGCCCTCACCAAGCGCGGCATGGCGACTGACCAGTCGCTGGAGGCCGCGACCGCGACGCGCGACCGCGCCAAGGCGGCGCTCGACAGCGCCGAGGCCAATCTCGCCATCGCCAATGCGGATTTGAAGTCGCAGCAGACCGACCTTGCCAACAGCACCATCTACGCGCCGATCGACGGCATCGTGCTGACCCGTTCGGTCGATCCCGGCCAGACGGTGGCCTCGTCGCTGCAGGCGCCGGTTCTGTTCGTCATCGCCGCTGATCTCAGGAACATGGAACTGGTGGCCGCCGTCGACGAAGCCGATATCGGCGCGGTCAAACCGGGCCAGCATGCCCGCTTTACCGTCGATGCATTCCCGGACCGGCCATTCGATGCCGAGATCCGCGATATTTCCTATGCCTCGGTCACCACCGATGGCGTCGTCACCTACAATGCGCGGCTTGAAGTCGACAACAACGAGCTTCTGCTGCGCCCCGGCATGACCGCCACCGTTTCGGTCGTCACCAAGGAGGCCAAGGGCGTGCTGACCGTGCCCTCTTCCGCCTTCCGCTATCGCCCCGCGCAGCAAGCGGCGCGCGGCTGGAGCTTCAGCGACCTGTTCACCGGCCGCATGGGGCGCGGCAACCGCCAGCGCCAGCCCGCGAAAGCACCGACCGACGGCTCGCGCACACTCTATGTGCTGGAGAACGGACGGCCGCATCCCGTCAACGTCAAGATCGGCTCCACCGACGGCGAACTGACCGAGATCACCTCCGGCCTGGACGAAGGCGCTGAAGTCATCACTGCTTCTCAGCAGCGGAGCTGACGCCGTGGCCGCCGGCGCGCCCCTCATCACCTTCGACACGGTCTGGAAAAGCTATGGCCAGGGCGAAGCCAAGGTGCACGCGCTGGCCGGCGTCGACCTCGCCATCCGGCGCGGCGAATTCGTCGCCATCATGGGTCCATCGGGCTCCGGCAAGTCGACGGCGATGAACATCATCGGCTGCCTCGACACTCCGACCGCCGGAACCTATTCCTTCATGGGCGTGGATGCCGGGCGGCTCGACCGCAACCGCCGCGCCATGCTGCGCAACCTCTATGTCGGTTTCGTCTTCCAGGGGTATAATCTTCTGGCGCGCACCACGGCGGCGGAAAATGTCGAACTGCCGCTGATCTATCGCGGCGTCGCCGCCCGCGAGCGCCGTGATCTTGCCATGCAGGCGCTGGCCGAGGTCGGCCTCGTCGGCCGCGAGCATCACACCCCGGCCGAGCTTTCCGGCGGCCAGCAGCAGCGCGTGGCGATCGCACGCGCCATCGTCACCAGGCCGACGCTGCTTGTCGCCGACGAGCCGACCGGCAATCTCGACACCGCCCGTACGCACGAGATCATGGAGTTGCTGACGCGGCTGAACCGCGATCTCGGGCTGACCATCACCATGGTTACACACGAGGCCGACGTCGCCGAATACGCCGAGCGCACCATCCGCTTCCTCGACGGCCACGTCGCCTCCGACACGTTGAAGCTGGAGACGGCGTAACCATGATCTGGGAAACCGTCCGCCTGTCACTGCGTTCAATCCGCCGCAACGTGCTGCGCTCGTTCCTGACCTTGCTCGGCATCGTCATCGGCGTCGCCGCAGTCATTGCGATGCTCACCATCGGCTCCGGCACCACGCAGAAGGTCAAGGCCGACATCTCCAAGCTCGGCAGCAACCTGCTGGTCGTGCGCGCCGGCCGCCCTGCCGGCCCCGGTGGTCCAGGCGGGCTCGACCAGGCCGTGCGCCCGCTCGCCGAAAAGGACCTGGCCGCGCTGGTTGCTCATCTCACCGGCGCGCGCGCCATCGCGCCGGCGGCGCAGAAGCAGGTCCGCGTCATCTTCGGCACCGAGAGCCTGACCTCGGGAGTGACCGGCACCGACAGCGCCTATCTGGACGCGCGCGACTGGAAACTGGTCTCCGGTCGCCCGTTCAGTGATTCCGAAACCCGCTCGGGCACCGGCGTCTGCCTGATCGGCGAGACGGTGCGCCAGCAGTTCTTCGGCGCCGGCGACCCGGAAGGCGAGATCATCCGTGTCAACCGCACCTCCTGCAGGATCATCGGCCTGCTCGAGCCGAAGGGCTATACCGGTTTCGGCCAGGACCAGGACAATGTCGTGCTGATGCCGCTCGCCGCCTATCAGCGCCGCGTCGCCGGCAACCGCGACATCGACAACATCTACATCGCCGCCGACGACCGCACGCCGACCACCGAACTGCAGCCGCGCGTCGAGGATATTTTACGTGACGCGCGCCGAATTACGCCCGACCGCGAGAGCGATTTCGGCATCCGCGACATGACCCAGATCGCCGACGCCATGGCCAGCGCCACCACCACCATGACCGGCATGCTGGGTGCGGTCGCCGGCGTCAGCCTCCTGGTCGGCGGCATCGGCATCATGAACATCATGCTGGTGTCGGTCACCGAGCGCACCCGCGAAATCGGCATTCGGCTCGCCATCGGCGCGCATGAAAAACACATCCTCATCCAGTTCCTGGTCGAGGCGACGGTGCTGTCGTTGCTTGGCGGCATCATCGGCATCCTGATCGGGCTGGGGCTGGCCGGCCTCGCGTCGGTCACACTGACCATACCGTTCGCGCCGAGCCCAGCGGTCATCCTGCTCGCCGTCGGCTTCTCGGCGCTGATCGGTATGGTGTTCGGCTTCTTTCCCGCCCTGCGGGGCGCCCGCCTCGATCCGATCGACGCGTTGCGGCACGAATAAAGCAGGCTTCGTCGCCTGCCCGCGGCGGCCCGCCTCAGTGGCCGCTGGCGCCGGCGGGGAAGGATTTGTCGGCGAGGCAGGCATCCATCCAACCGGCATCGGCGACGGTTTCGGACGCTTCAGGGTCAAGCTTCAGCTCTGGCTTGCCCGGCGCATCGTCCTTGCCGGCATTCATGTCCCAGCCGCCGTCGGCCGCGGCCTTGTCGACAGTCTCGTCGGGGCAGGTCTTGACGTCATTGCCGAAGCCGCATTTCGCCCGCGCCTGCGCGCGCCCATCGACGATATCGGCGACAATGCGCGTGGTCTGCGACGTGTAGGAGGCAAAGTCGGTGCTCTCGCTGCAGACCCTGTCGCCGTTCTGGCGGCTCATGCTGCCGAAGCAGTTGTAGGTATAGTCGTTGGGATGCTGCCGGTCGGGGATGAAATAGCAGCTGCTTGAAAATCCGGCCCACGGTCCTTTACCGCTTGGCCCAAGCGCCTTGCGCTGCGCCAGCGCGCCGGCCACGAAGGCGGGTTTACCGCCGGCGGTCTTCTTCAGGAAGCTGGTGCGCTCCCGGGTCACGCGGGTGAGGACATCGGCCCAGCTCGGCGGCGTCGAATCGTCATCGGTACCCGAGCCTTCGAGGGTCGCCGGGTCATTGATGCCGCTGTCCCGCGCCTTGATCCAACGGCGCTGGCTCTCGATCAGGGCCGCGTGGATTTCAGGATCGTCGAGCGTGCGCAACAATTTCGTATAGGCCGCGCTCATGTCCTCGTCGGCGCGGCGCAGGGCCTTGCTGCCGCAGATCTGATGTTCGACGTCCGAGCTTGCCTTGGCGCAGTCGAACGCGAAGGCCGGCGCCGTCAGGCCAAACACCGCGGCGGTGGCAAGTATAAGCGATTTCATGGATGGATCCTGCAATCAGAAGGCGAAGAGCGGTGTTTCATATTCGTCCTCGCCCGGCAACTCACAGGATGCAACTCGGCCAGTGGCCTGCTATCCAGAACGGCATCGATTCCGGCGCGCCAAGCAAGGACAATCAGATGAGCCGCAAAAAACGTGTCTTGATTGTATTCGTGGTCATCGAAGCCGCGCTCGCCGGCATCTGGTGGTGGCTCGCCCGCTACGGCATGGCCAACCCCGATCGCGTCACATCGGACTTCCAGGCCGTCGTCGGCCAGACGCTGGGAGCGGCCATGGGCGGGTTGCTGGGCATCGGCCTCATCCTGTTCCTTGCCGCCGCGCGCAATGATCGCAAGGCGGCACAGGCCAGCACGCCGCACCGGTAAGGACTGGTGAAACCGGGCACGCGCTACACGCTGGCCGGGTCCGTCGTCCTGCCGATCACCCATTTCATTGTCAGCCCCTGCACGATGATCGAGAAGATCACCACCGCGTAGGTCGCCGTCAGCAGCACCGGTTTTGCCGCGCTGTCCGGCAAGGACAGGGCCAGCGCCACTGAAACCCCGCCGCGCAGGCCGCCCCAGGTCAACACGGGAATAGACCCGGCTGAGAAAGTCTGGCGTATGGCCAGCAGCGAGATCGGGATCCAGACCGAGGCCAAGCGCCCGGCCAGCACGATCGGGATCGCGATCAGCACGATCCAGCCATGCGAGGGATCGAACGACAGCACCAGCACTTCCAGCCCCAGTAGCAGGAACAGGACGGAATTCAGCATCTCGTCGACCACCTCCCAGAAGGCGAAGAGATAATCCTCGACCGTCTCGCTCATCGCATGTTCGGCGCCATGATTGCCGATCAACAGACCCGCGACGACCACGGCGATCGGCCCTGAGAGGTGAAGCCGGTTGCACAGCGTGTAGGTTGCGATGCAGACGGCCAGCGAGATCAGGATCTCGACGATATGGTCGTCAACCGCCAGCATGGCGCGATAGGCGATCCAGCCCGTGGCCAAGCCGAACAGCGCGCCGCCCAGCCCATCACGCAGCAGCAATTCGCCGATATCCCAAAGATCGGGGCGATGCTGTCCCGTGGTCGCGACCGCCACTGCCAGAAGCACGCCGAACGCGACCACCGCGACGCCGTCATTGAACAAGGATTCACCGGCGATCTTGGCTTTGATCGATTCCGGCAGGTTGATGGATTTGAGCAGGCCGAGCACCGCGACCGGATCGGTCGGCGAGATCAGCGCGCCGAACACCAGCGCCCATGGCAGTGGAACGGTGAAACCCAGCGCGCCGGCGGCAAGCCACAGCGCCACGCCGACCACCGCCGTCGAGATGACGACGCCGATGCTGGCCATCAGCGTGATCGCCCATTTCTGCCCCTTGAGCAGGTTGAAATCGACATGCAGGGCGCCGGCGAACAGGAGCAGGGACAGCATGCCGTTCATGATCGCCGACGTGAAATCGATCTCCTGCATCACGCTTTGCAGCGTGGCGGTGATGCCGAGGCCGGGCGCGATCTTCTGCAAGGCAAGCAACAGCAGCGAGGCCGCCAGCGCCATGATCAACAAGCCGATCGTGTGCGGAAGTTTGAGGAACCGCAGGTTCAGCCAGCCGAACAGCGCCGATAGCGTCAACAGCAGTGCTGCGATTTCAAAGACTGACAGCATGCGGCCCCCGCCGATTCGTCAAACCATAACGGATTCTAAAAGCCTGCGACGCGAAACGGCAACCGGGTGGGCGCCAAAATGAGCTAGTCCGCGAAATGCCACTCGACCAGCGGCTTCATGTGCGGCGACAGGCCATCCGGCAGGTCGCCGGCATGGCGGATGATCACCGGCCCCTCGATCTCCGGGTCGGCTTCGGTGGCGACGAAGGCCGCTATCCGGCGCGCGATCTCATCGGCCGGCGCATCGACATGATAGCGGCGGAAGATGACGGTGCCGCTTGCGCTCGACAGCGCGTGCCAGCGCACACCGCGCCTGGCATCCGACAGGTCGAGGCCGGTTTCCTCCCGCACCTCGCGGATCATGTTGAAATCGACATCGACAAGGCCGTCGCGGAAGTCGGCCGGCTCGAACGAGCCGGCGGCGAAATAGACACGGCCGGCATTGACGGTTCGCGGCCCCATGCGGATCGCCACCAGCGCATTGTCGCCGGCCACCAGCACGGCATGGCCATAGACATGCTCGGCGCCCGAATTCTCGCGCCGCTTCCGCCACAGCATGAAGGTCGAGTAGTTGACCGCATGGCAGCGGCCGATAAGGCTGCGGTCGCGATAGGCAAGTTGCGAAAGCAGCACCACCGTGCCGTCGAAAAGCGCCGGATTGGCAGCGATCTCATGGCGCCAGTTCACGGCGATCGCCTCTGCATTGTCCACCGCGAAGGGATGCGGGCCGGGATCGAGGCGGACATCGATGGCATCGACCGGCAGGATGACGTTGCGCGGAAGGTCAAAACTCATATCGGCTCAGGCCATATCCAGCGTGATCGCCACCGGGCAATGATCCGAAGCCTTGGGCCTGTCCCAGCCGGCGCGCGGGAAGCGCTCGACTTCCTGGCCCGCTGGAAAGATCGTGCGCCATGGCTGGCCGTTGCGGATGATGTCGGGAACCGCGGTGGCATTTTTTGCCGCCAGTCCCCTGGAAAGCAGGATATAGTCGAGCTGGCAGAGATGCCGCTCTCCAGGTCCGCGCGTGTGGTAGAAAGTCCAGCGGTTCATTTCCGGCCGCCGCTCAACGACATTTTCGCAGAAGCCGCCTGATGTCAGCACATTGATGCAGGACAGGGTCTCGTCGACCACCTCGAAACGGTAGCCGTCGACATCGTCGCCGGCGATCTTCACGCGCTGACGGTAATCGTTCATGTCGCCGCAGATCGCCCAGCGCTTGTCGGCCGCATGCTCTGCGCCGAAGCGCTCCTCGATGATGCGCCGCACGGCCTGCGCTTCCGCGACCCGCACCGGCATTGTCGCTTCACGCCCGTCGAGCCCGTTGCGGGGCGAGCCCATCGACTTGAAGTGCACGAGGTAGAGAGTCATCGGCGCGCCGCCCACCTTGATGTCGACTTCCAGGCAGTCGCGCCGGAAGATGCGTTCATTGGCCTGGTTGCCGAGCGCCGCCAGTTCAGGCGTATGCAACCCGAACTGCTCGTAGGTGACATAGGCGTGGCTGGTCATGCGCACGAATTCGATCGGCTGTCCCTGCGCGGTCTCGCTGCGCATCATCACGGCGACATCGATGCCGCGCGAATCATTGCCCGACGTGGTGTATTTCTGCCGGTAGCCCTGCCCCACCATCTTGAACAGATATCCGTATTCGAAGGCCTTCAGGGCCTCGATATTGTCGACCTCCTGCATGCAGATAATGTCGGCACGGGTCGCGGCGATGGCCAGCGCGGTCAGTTGGCGCGTGTCGTCGGACTGCGCGATGGCGCGGGCCTGCTCCAGCATCCTGTATTCGGCCTCGCTCTGGATATCGAACAGCGCCAGCGTTCGATCCTCGTTGAGCTGGTTGCGATAGCCGGAAAAATCGAACCTGTTCATCAGGTTCTCGACATTGAAGGTGGCAAGGCGCAGCGACATGGCTGACCTTTGCCTGCAAGAGCGCCGGAAGACAAGGTCGCAGGGCCACAAGCAGGGATCGTTTGGTCCTGGTCGCGTTCGCGCCATGGTTGACGGAACCTTTCCGTTCATCCGCCGTTCAGACGCAAAGATCCACAGTAGGCCCATTCCCAGGGTAGGCGTGGGGCCTGTATCTCTTGGAGAGTGCAAAGATGAATTCGCTCTTTTCTTCCACCATCAAGTCCGGGCTGATTGCGCTCGGCATTGTCGCCGGCATCACGGCGCCCTCCGCCGCTGGTCCGATCCTGCAGCCGGACCTCTCGATCCCGGCCAGCACGGCCGCGCCGACGGTCACCCCGGTCCGCGACGGCTGGGCCGGCGGCAACAACAATGGCGACAATTGGAGATGGCGCCGGTCGGGCAACTGGAACGGACACCACTGGAATGGCGGTCGCAACTGGAACGGTGGCCGCAACTGGAACCGCGGCGACAACTGGCGCTGGCGCCACGGCCGCCGCCACTATCATGGCGGCTATTACGATGACGGCGCCGCCGCCGTGCTGGGTCTTGGCCTGGGGCTCGGCCTCGGCAGCATGTACAACAACAACTACTATAACGACGACTACTATGCGCCGCCGCCGCGCCGCTACTACCGCGCCGGCCGGTTGTCGAACGCCCATGTGCAATGGTGCTACAACCGTTACCGTTCGTACCGGTCCTGGGACAACACCTTCCAGCCCTATAACGGCCCGCGCCAGCAGTGCTATTCGCCCTATAGCTGAGCGTTAGCCGATCGAAAAATGAAAAACGGCGCTGCAACGCGGCGCCGTTTTTCATTTGGCATCCGGTTCGAAAGAGCTTGCGTGCCCGGCGACAGTGACAGCCGGCGGCGCACTTAACTTTTCTTGCCGATACAACTATCATTACTCCCGCGAGACTTCGTTGCTTGGGGGAAAAGCGGGATGTCCGAAGCGCCCGTGGTGATCCTTGTCCATGGAATCAGGACTGCCGCCTGGTGGCAGAACCGGATTGCTTCGGTTATCGAAAGCGAGACTTCGGCGACCGTCATTCCGATAAAATACGGCTATTTCGACCTGCTGCGGTTCTGGTGCCCGTTCGGTATCTGCCGGTCCGGCCCGATCGAGAAGCTGCGCCAGCAGATCGAAGGCGTGGGCAAGCACTACGCCGACCGGCCGCTGATCGTCTTTGCGCACAGCTACGGAACCTATGCGCTGACCCGGGTGATCCTGCAGAACCCCTACTTTCGTTTCGACAGGATCATCCTGTGCGGCTCGGTGGTCCCATCGGATTTCGACTGGCGCGCCGTCGAAGACCAGATACGCGGCGCGGAAAAGCGCGACGCCATCATCAACGAATGCGGGACCCGCGATATCTGGCCTGTCATGGCGCAGTCCGGAACCTGGGGTTACGGCGCCACCGGCACCTACGGCTTCGGAACATTCAATGTTCGCGACCGCTTCCACGACATCACGCACAGCGACTACTTCACCAACGAATTCGTCAAGGCCTACTGGATCCCGCTGGTGAAGGGCGACAAGGTGACGTTCTCCGACCTCGACACACAGGGCGGCGGAACGCCGGCATGGTTCAACCTGCTGCGGCTGCCGTTGAAATGGATTCCGCTTGCCGCTGCGGCGGTGGCGGCCGCATTGCTGGTCGTCCACCCCGTCAAACTGTTTGGCGGCTGCGCCGAGGGTTTGAAGCCCTACAAGGACCAGTGCGTGACAGAGGACTGGCTTGCAGGCCGCAAGGATCTGAAAAGACAGCTCGGCGATGTCGTGGCCGAGGTCAACAAGACGCTCGACCTCAAGGGCGGCCGGCTGTTTCCCCTGATGGACGCCTATGAAGCCGATCCAACGCCCGAAAAATGGGCCGAAATCGTAGAGGTCGCCGATGTGTTGCTGAAACAGATCGATGACGGCGTGGCCAAGGCGCTGGCCTATGATTCGAGGATCAGCGACATAGGCAACAACATCATTCTCATCACGTCGACGGGAAAGCAGACGATCGAGAAGAAGTACAGCAATGCCTTCTCCACGGTCGAAAAGCAGTGGGATGGCCGTCAGTTCGTCGTCAAGCAGATCACGACGGTGAAGGAAATACCGTCGGTCGAGCAGGCACGGCAATGGCACCAGCAATTGTTCGACATGCATCAGCAATTGCAGGCGGAAATGGGCAAGTTGATGGATCTGCTGGATGACGACGGCGAGCCGGGCGGATCAAGCGCGTAGCGTCGCGGCGCGCCGATAAGAGAAGGGCGGCATTCGCCGCCCTTCTGACTGACACTGCGTGTCGACGTCGCTCAGTTCTTGGCCTTGTCGACCAGCTTGTTCTTGGAAATCCACGGCATCATCGCGCGCAGCTTGGCGCCGACTTCCTCGATCTGGTGGCTGTCGTTGTTGCGGCGGATGCCCTTGAAGCGCGACAGGCCGGCGCGGTATTCCTGCATCCATTCCGAGGTGAATTTGCCGGTCTGGATGTCCTTCAGCACGCGCTTCATCTCGGCCTTGGTCTCGGCGGTGATGATGCGCGGACCCGAGACGTATTCGCCCCACTCGGCGGTATTCGAGATCGAGTAGTTCATGTTGGCGATGCCGCCTTCATAGATCAGGTCGACGATCAGCTTCACTTCGTGCAGGCACTCGAAATAGGCCATTTCGGGCGCGTAGCCGGCTTCCACCAGCGTCTCGAAACCGGCGCGGATCAGTTCGACCAGGCCGCCGCACAGCACGACCTGCTCGCCGAACAGGTCGGTCTCGCATTCTTCGCGGAAATTGGTCTCGATGATGCCCGAACGGCCGCCGCCGACGCCGCAGGCGTAGGACAGAGCGAGGTCGAGCGCATTGCCCGACGCGTCCTGGTTGACGGCGACCAGGCACGGCACGCCGCCGCCCTTCTGGTATTCGCCGCGCACCGTGTGGCCCGGCCCCTTCGGCGCGATCATGACGACGTCGACGGTCGACTTCGGCTCGATCAGGCCGAAATGCACGTTGAGGCCGTGCGCGAAGGCGATCGCCGCGCCGTCGCGGATGTTCGGCGCGATCTCGTTTTTGTAGATGTCGGCCTGCAATTCGTCTGGTGTCGCCATCATCATCAGGTCGGCCCATTTGGCGGCGTCGGCCACGCTCATCACCTTGAGCCCGTCGGCCTCGACCTTCTTGGCGGTGGCCGAACCGGCCTTGAGACCGATGGCGATCTCCTTGGCGCCGGAATCCTTGAGGTTGAGCGCATGCGCCCTGCCCTGGCTGCCATAGCCGATGATGGCGACCTTCTTGCCCTTGATCAGGTTGAGATCGGCATCACGATCGTAATAGACGCGCATTTTACTTCCTTCCCGTTTCTTGAGATCAGAGGCCCTGAGGCCCGGTTTTTGCTCCGAAAAGAGCGAGAAACTGCTGCGTCGCGCGGATGGCATCGCCGCCGATCGCCGCCTCAGTCAATTCCAGCCGGTCGCCGAGCAGCAGACGGATCTGCACATCCCGGCCAACCAGCCCGAAGAAGGTACGGAACGCCGCCTCGGCATCCGTAAATTCGAGCAGCCCGGCCTTTCGCCCGGCTTCAAGCACCGGCTTCAGCCGCTTGGCCAGCGCAAAGCGCCCGTTCTCCAGCACGACCGCACCGAGATTGTCCTTGCCTGAACCCGCATGGCTTACCGCCACCCGGTTGAGCGCGATCGAGGTGTCGCTGGAAATGACCTTCAGCCAATCGGAGGCGAAGCGCTCGAGGCTCGCCGTCAGCGAGGCAAGGTCGAGCCCCTTGCCGTCGACCGAAGCCACCCGCACCTTCGACGCCTGCCACTGCACCGTTGCCGTCAACAGTCCGTCACGGTCGCCGAACCATTTGTAGAGCGTCTCTTTCGAACAGCTGGCGCGGCGGGCGACGGCGGTCATCGTCAGATTGTCGCCCTCCTCGACCAGCAGGCGCAACGCCGCGTCCAGAACGGCCTGCTGCCGCTCCGTCAGCGCCTCGCTGTTGTCGATGTCGGGCACGCTGTGCAACACGCTCTTCCCTCGGCCGGACGAAACCCGCCGATCATTCAACGAGCCGTACCGTACGTTACGGTTCGGCTTTCTAGGGCATCACGCCGAGCGGTGCAAGCCCTATTTCGCTCCAAGCCGCCAATGCGCCCGGCGTCAGTCAGCGGCCGGCGGATGGCGCAACCGGCCAAGCAGCGCCGAGACCATGCCGAGCTCGTCCGCCGAGAGCTTGGCGCCAACAAGGTCCGCGATCGACCGGCCATAGACGGCCCACATCCGGCGCCGCGTCTCCCGTCCCCGGGCCGTGATGCGGACGGTTTGCCCACGGCCGTCATCGGCCACCGCCAGCTTCTCGACCAGCCCATCGGCTTCGAGCCGGGCCAACAGCCGCGAGACGTTGTACTGCGCAAACAAGGTGCGCTCGATCAGCTGGAACGGACGCAAGCCGCCTTCGCCCGCTTCCGCGAGCTCATGCAGCACGTCGTACCATGCGAGCGGCGGCAGGCCGTCCTCCTTCAGCGACTCCTCGGCGCTTTCCATCAGTTGGCGCGATACCCGCATCAGGCGGGCCCAGGCCTTGATGGCATCGGGCGAAGGCATGGTTCTCTCTGTCATACCCGCACCATAAGAGATAGATGCAAATGCATCAAGCTTGACGATCGATGCACATGCATCTACATAGATGCAACTGCATCAATTTGTCGAGGAGCAATGCCATGGACCATGCCAACACCCTCACTCTCGTCAGCCACCCCCTCTGCCCGTACGTCCAGCGCGCGGCGATTTCGCTGGCCGAGAAAGGCGTGCCGTTCGAGCGCGTCGACATCGACCTCGCCAACAAGCCTGTGTGGTTCAAGGCGATTTCGCCGCTCGGCAAGGTGCCGCTGCTGCGCGTACGGCAAAACGGCGACGAGACGGTGATTTTCGAATCCGCCGTCATCCTCGAATTCCTCGAGGAGACGCAGGCCAATCCCCTCCATCCAGCCGATCCCTATGAACGCGCCCGGCACCGCGCCTGGATCGAGTTCGGCTCGGCGACCCTGAATGCCATCGGCCGCTTCTACTCCGCATCCACCGAGGCAGGCTTCCTGTCCGAGGCGGCATCCCTCTCGGCAATGTTCGATCGCGTCGAGGACGAGCTCGCCCGCCAGGCAGGACCGTGGTTCGGCGGCGAGCGCTTTTGTCTGGTCGACGCCGTCTACGGGCCGGTCTTCCGCTATCTCGATACATTCGACCAGATCGGCGATTTCGGCATACTGGACGGCAAACCAAGGGTCCAGACCTGGCGCAAGGCATTGAGCGAACGCGCCTCCATCAAGGGCGCCGCCCCTGGCTATCCGCAGCGCCTGCGCCAGTTCCTGCGTGCGAAAAATTCGTTCCTCTCGACCCTGATCCCATCCGACGATCTGACCGGTCCGCTTCCTCTGGCCCGATCCGCCTGAGGGGATCGATCGCGGGCAGCCATACTCAACCGCGTCAGTTCTCGAACATGACGAAAGCCGCCCACACACGCGGATCGTGGGCACGCGATATCTTGCCGTCGCGGGCGTCGCGGCGGGTCTGGCGCAGCGCCTGCGAATAGGTCTGGCCGCCGGCGAGGCGGCCGTAGAAGCCGGTCATGAACGCTGCGGTGCCGGCGTCATCCACCGGCCAAAGCGTCAGCAGGGAGCGCTTGGCACCGGCGATATCAATTGCTGTCGGCAGCCCGCGCAGGCCGCCGACAAAGGTCTCCTCGCCTCGCGCCGTCTCACAGGCCGACAGGACCAGGAGATCGAGATCGGACAGATCCCAATTCATGATCTCCATGCCATAGAGGCGGTTGTCATCGTCGTCGCGTTTCATCGACTGCCGGTCACCGGACCGCGACAGCACGACCTGGCTCTGCCACAACGCATTGAGGGCGTTGGTCCCGCCTTCCGCCTCGTCGCGGTAGGCGCCATGCGTGGCGAGATGCGCCAGGGTCGCCTGCTCCATGCGCTGGCGCAGCGCCCGTTCCACTGCCGCGTCTCCCGTAAGCACCTCGGTCGAATAATTGTCGCGGCGCAGGATTGCGGCAATTGCGTCGACTTCCTTCCTTGTCCCGGGCAGCGGCTCGGCGCCCTTCTGCGCGCCGCGCGCATAGTCGAGACCGCCTGCCAGCACAGCCTTGCCGTTTCTCGGCAGGCCTTGATCGGCCCCGACGTTCAGCAGCGCCTCCGGCCGGGTCAGCATGCGAACATCGAAGCGGTCATCGAGCGTCGCGCCCATGCGATCCCGCAGCAGCGGAAACGGCACCGAAAACAGCTTGCCGTCCGGCACCACGAAAAGCGTGTCCGCTCCCATAAGCGAAGACTCCAGCGGCGCGATGAGACCGGCATAGAGCCCGGTGAAGGTGGCATCGAGATCGACCATCGGCACGGCACCGCGCGCCTGCCCCGAACGGCTCGATCGCAGGTCCGCCATGCGGGTCGTGCGCGCGGCGGGAATGAGCCGGCGCGGATCGCCAAGATCGAACATCCGAGGCGGCTGATCCTTGCGCGTGACGATCGCATAGAGGCGCTCGTCCTCCAGCGGATCGGCGCTCTCGCGATCGGCCCGCCACTTGCGGGTGATGAAATAGTCGATCAACGCCTGGCTGGACTGGAGCAAAGTCTCGGCCGAAGGCAGCGGTTTGTCGACCATGCTCTGGCTGAAACTGTATCTGGCCATGACTTGGGCGGTGGCTTTCTGGTATGCCGTCTCAACCTGCCCCGGCTGCACCGCGCCTGGATCGTCCGAACTGTCACCGCTCGAAGCAGCCTCCTGGTAGGCCAGGGACAGCCGGATCCCGGTCTGGATCAGATGCCGTGTCTCGATATCATTCAGATCGATCAGGCGCGACAGCCTGCGCAACAGGTCCCGTTTCTCGTTCTCGAGAGTCGGCCAGCGCCGCACCGCCTCGGCGAACGCCGGCACCACCGATGCGTTTTCCTGTGCGAGGCGCGCATAGTCGTGGAGCATGTCGTCGGCAAGGGCGCGGCTGGCTTCGGCCACGATTGGGTTGCCTGCGGTGCTGACCTGAAACCAGTTCCAACGCAGCATGTCATCGTTCAGAGCCGCGAAATCGGCCGCTGCCGCGGTGGGGTTCGTCTTCGCCTTCAGATTTGCAATGGCCTGCCGCGCGGCAAAAGCCAGCGGGTGTACCGCGCCGTATGTCGCTTCCGCGATACTGGATGCCCGCTCGAATTGGCTCATGCTGCTTTGCGTATCGCCCACCGCCGCGAAATGCGCGGCGAGCAGATTGGCGATCCTGATTGCCAGTATTTCGGGATAGCTCTGATCCCCCGTCAAACGCTGCAGTTGGGCCAGCGTCGGCTCGTCGAGCGGCTGTGCGCCTGAAAGCGCCCTGGTGTAGAGCACCCAGGCGTCGGCCTGTTCGACCAGATTGCCTTCCTGCTTGAGAACGACCGCAACGTCGCGATCCTGCTGGAAATAGCGCAAGGCCTGATCATACCTGCCAAGGTCGAGATAGTCCTGCGCCGTGTTGTTGGCGCTGACCAGCACGTTGAAGTGGTCAGGCCCGTAATAGGCAGTGCGCTTCTCCAGCACGGCCAGATCGTACTGCAAGGCGCGCGTCGGGGCTCCCATCTGGCGCAACATGTCGGCCAGATTGTTCTCCAGCTTCCAGACGAAGCGATCATCTGTTCCGGCTACCCGCTGAGCCAGCTTCAGATTGCGTTGCTCGATATTGATCGCTGAAGCGATTTGACCGAACGCAGCGACCCCCGTCGCCAGGACATCGTTGGCAAACAGGAGTTCCTGGGATTCCTGGCCATGGTAGTGGGCGTAGAGATTGGTCGCTGTCGCGCACATGGAAACGAAGCCCTGATAGTCCTTCTCGGCCTGTTTCAGCATCGCGTAATTCAGATAGAAATCGGCGCGCTTCGCGACGTCCTGCTGCATCGCCCTGGTTTTCAGTCCCTCGGCGAAAATCTCCTCGGCATTGTCGAGTATCTGGTTATTGAGGAACGTCGCGCCGGCGTTCGAATAACTCTCGACGGTGAATTCGTAGAGGTCGCTTCTGGCGGCATCGAGCAGCGTCGCTCGCAACTGCGCGTAGCCTTCGTCGAAGCGTCCCGTGTCCATCATCAGCGTGTAGGCGGCGTCGATGCGGGCTTTCAGCGCCTCTTCGCTGGCTGCCGGCGCCTGCTGGCTGGCGCCGCCCGGCGTCTGTGCCTGCGCCTGGGGCAAGGGCGCGACCACGATCAGCGTCACCAGGACGGAGGCAACAATGCACATCAGGCATGGTGATTTTCGCGATAGCGACATGACGGACGGATCGGCCTGGGCGAACTCTATGATGCGGTCGTATCACGACCTGGGCTTCTTCCGAAATCCCAGTCCGTTTCCCTGAGCCCTGCCCGCATGAACGGATCGATCGCGGTGCCGGCCACCATCGAGGCCAGGAATTGCGGCGCCGGCGGGATTTTCGCGATCGTCGCCACCAGCCTGTCGCGGATGAACGGCAATGCCACGGAATCCGACTGATAGAACGGCGTGAACGCCAGCGACAGCGCCTGGAAGACCCGCACATGCCAGCGCCGCGCCTTGGCATAGGCTTCGAGCGCGGCTTCCACGCCGTCCGCTCGCGCCAGCGCATGGCTGAGCGCGGCGGCGTCGAGCAGCGCCATGTTGGCGCCCTGGCCGAGCTGCGGACTGGTCGAATGCGCGGCGTCGCCGATCACCGCCAGCCGCCGGCCAGCCGGAAACCGCATCGTGTGATGGCCATAGCGGGCCAGCGAGAGCTGGTCGAAACTGTCGATCTGGCTGGTGAATGCCTCGGCCTGCGACCACAGCCGCACCACCCTTGCCTTCCAGGCGTCGAGGCCCTGGGCACGCACACCGTCGGCCTCGTCTGGTTTCAAGCTCCAGAAGAATGCCGCCATCCTTTCGGCACCCGGCTCAGGCCGGCCGATCGGCAGCACGCCGATCATCACGCTGGCCTTGTCATAGCGCTGCAGAAGCGCGTGCTCGTCAAAACCTTCGCCGCGCCACTTCAGCGATGCCCAGAACGCACCGTAGGGGAGCGGCCTCGGCCCGCCTGGATCGCCGGCGCCGCGCCGCAATTTCGAGCGCGCGCCGCTGGCGTCGACGACCAGATCGAACGGCCCTGCCCTTCGCCCATCGCCACGGATCAGCATCGCCCGCTCACCGATCTCGACAAGCTCGATCTCGACGCCGGTTTCGATGGGGATCGCCTCCCGTTGCGCCGCCCGAAAAAGCACGCCGAACAGCGCCGCCCGATGCACCGCCAGCCCGAAGCGGCCGCCGCGCTGGGCATCGTAGCGGACATCGAGAACCGTGCGGCCGGTCGAGGCATCGGCGCCATGCAGCCGGTCGATCCTGCTGCCCAGCGCCATGATGTCATCGAGCAGGCCGAGATCGGCGAGCACCGTCAACCCGGTCGGCTGCAGGATCAGCCCTGATCCGACCGGCTTCGGTTGCGCGAAACGCTCGAAAATGGTGACACGGTGCCCGGCCCGCTTGAGATAGAGCGCCATGGCCAGCCCCGCTGGACCGGCTCCGGCGATCGCGATGTCGAGGCCTCTATTCATGATCGGGGCAATCCCATGCGCTAGTTGCGGACCCCGTCGATTCTGGCCAGCGCATGGTCCCGGCTGGCCGTGTAGAGGACCTCGTCCGGCTTTAGATCGATGGCCTTCCGGATGCTCTTGAGCGCGGCCTCATAGGCCGCCGCGGCACCGGCCTTGTCGCCTTGGTCCTCGAGCACATAGCCCGTCTTGACCCGCGCATTGTAGACGGCGAAATCGAATTCCGGGGCTTTGGGTTCGATGGAAGCCGCGGTCGCCGCGGCTGTTTCGGCGGCCTTGTAGAGCTTCATGGCGTCCTGCGGGAAATTCTGCGTGTAGGAATCGGCGACTTCGACATAGGCCTCGTAGAGATCGCGCAGGCTGTTGACGTCTTGCGGGAACTGACCGGCGAATTTCTTGGCCGCCTCCAGCCGCAGATCATTCTGAGCCCAATAGCCCTTGTAGTCGTTCATCTGGCGCTTATCGATCGCGACCCTGGAATGGAAGATGATGAGGTCGCTCTGATAGGGCTGCCTGTCCGGCTGCGCGGCGACGACCTTGGCCGCGTAGGCCAGGCCAGCCTCGTCATATTTCAGCGCGTTGGCATAGTCCTTCATCTGCGCGTAAGAGCCGGCGATCTTCGCGTGGTAGAGCGTCGCATTGTGCTGCCAGCCCATGTTCTGCGGGTCGAGCGCAGCCAGGTTCAGGGCCGCCTGATGCGCCTTCTTGGTGAATTCCAGCGCGGTGACGTCATCGGGCACGAACTCGTACCACGTAGCCATCTTCTCGTAGGACGTGACCAGGTCGGCCACCCATAGCTTGTTGGCCGCGTCCGATTGGACAAGCCGCTCGCGGATGCCGTTCGCCTCTTTGTAGGCGGCCAGTGACCGATCGGCATCCTCATGGGTAATCACGCCATCGCCGAAATAGATGGCTTGTCCCATTCTTTCCAATGTCCCGGCGAGCCCGCGCTGCCAGGAGGTGTTCCTGGGGTCGGCCGCGATCAGCCGCCGCGTGATGGCGACCGAACTCTCGAAGGAAGCAACCGCGCTCTCGCCGGCCGGCGTACCGCCCCCATCGGCCTGGTTCTTGTCGTACTGGACATAGCCCAGCGCGTCATAGGCCGTGGCCAGGTCGAATTGGCGCAGCGCGTTGTCCGGCATGGCGTCGGCCAGCTTCTTCGATATGTCGAGGCTCTCCTGCAACGACGCCAGCGCCTGCGGAAGCTGTTTCCTGTCCTGCTGGATCTCGCCGATCCGGCGGTCGCTGAGCGCCAGCGTGGATTGCAGTTCGTCGTCTGACGGCGTGTTGCCGACAAGCCGCGCCGCGATGTCACGCGCCGAAACATAGGCAGCCATGGCCATCTCGTCATTGCCCTGCAGCTTGTGCAGCGCGCCCACTTTCAGGAAAGCATCGGCCTCGAGGCCGAGCGCGCCGGCAGGCGCGTCACCCGTTGCGAGCTCTTTGCGAAGTGCGAGGCCGCGTTCATAGGACGCCAATGCGGCGGTGGAGTCGCCCTGATCGCGCAGCACATCGCCGAGTTTCAGCGTACTGGCCGCGATATTGTCCTGCCATGCGGTGTTGGACGGTTCGGCCGCGGCAAGAGCGGTGGCCAGCGTTTGCTGGCGCTCATAGGCGCCGCGTCCGCCCGAGAGATTGCCGACCGTCAGATAGAGGTCGCCAAGCACGGCAAGCGATTCCAGTTGCTGCTTGCGCTGCGCTTCGGGAAGCGTGTCGCGCGCCAGGTCATCATAGAGCGCGCTCGCCTTCTCATAGCTTTCGATCGCCAGCTCGTATTTCAGGTTGGAACGGGCCGCGCCGCCGCTGATCACATGCGTGGTCGCTTCCGAAAGCGTGCGATCGACGAAATTCGCCTTGAGCGCATCGCGTGAGGTCGCATCGATCGTCGCGGCCTCGGTGAGCTTGCCGCGCGCCGTCTCGAACGCGCCCAGATCGAGCTGACGCTGCGCTTCCCCGCGCAAGGTAGCGACCGCCGGATCGGCCGATGCCAATGTCTTCATCTGCGCGCGCACGGCGACGAACGCGTCGGCCGCCTCGGCAAGCTTCTTTCGCCGATCGTCGGCCGACAACGACTTGGCGCCCGAATCGATCAGCGCCCCGTAGAGCGGCGCCAGCGGCATGTCCTTGTCCCTGGCCAGCCGCTCGACCTCGTCGCGCAGATCCGGCGTCACATCGGCCATCGCCAGCAGCAGGCGCTCGCGTTCCGGCAGTTGGCTGGCGGTCTTGGAGGCGAAGAACATTTGCGGCAGGCCGTTCTCGACATAAGGCAGTTGCGCGCCGCGCGACAGGTCGTAGACCTCTTGCTGCACCAGGGTCAGCACCGAACGGATTTCGAGCCCATCCGTGTCGAGATATTTTGCCAGGCCCGCCGTGAACGGCGAATTCTCGCCACTGCCGTCGGCCGCGGTCGCCCCGGGAGCCGCCGAGAACGTGTAGAGCAGGTTTTCGGCCTTGCCCAGGCGACCGAGCCCGGGCCTCACCTCCTTGGCATCTTTGACGGTCAGCGCCTTGACGCCGCGGCCCGCCCCGCCGCCGCCCGCGAACGGATCGTTGCGGCAGGCATCGAGCAGGATCAGCCCGACTTTCGAGACGCTGGCGACGGTCTCGCGCACCTCTTCCAGCGGCAGGCTGGTCTGCTTCAGCGTGTCGGCCGAAGTCGCGTCGGCATCGGTTGGCAGAAGCCGGTTCTCCCCCGCTATTTCAACGCCGTGCCCGGCAAAATAGACCAGCGCGACATCGGCGCCAGCGGCGTCCTGGCGGAAATCCTCGAGCGCGCGGCGCATCCGCCTGAGGTCGCGATCGGTCTCTAGAGTGACCTGAAAACCAAGCTTTTCCAGCGACTTCTTGATCGTCTGCGCATCATTGACCGCATTGCCCAGCGGCCGCACGTTCTTGTAGCCGTCAACGGCCATCACCAGTGCGAAACGCTGTTCGGCCAGGGCCGGAAAGACGGCCGAAAACGTCAGGATCAGGACAATCAGGAATCGCCGCAATTGAAACTCCCCAAGCTGACTTTTCAGCTCACACACGATTGTGACGACTGCAAGGTCTGGTTGTCGGGAAGGCCAGTCGCAGTCCGCCGCCTGGCCCACCCTCGGCCGCGCCGAGGCGAATGCCAGCCGAGGTCGAGCGTTCGACTATGCGGCGTCGAAGGCGGCGCGCGCGTCGCGCACCGCGTCGTGGTTGTTTTCAGCCCACTGCAACAAATGCTGCAAGGCGCCGAACATCGAGCGCCCAAGGTCGGTCAGGCTGTATTCGACGCTCGGCGGCTTGGTCGGGAACACTTCGCGATGCACATAGCCGTCGCGCTGCAGATCGTAGAGCGTCTGCGTCAGCATGCGCTGCGAGATGTCAGGCACCAGCCTGCGCAATTCGCCGAAGCGATAGGGCTGCTCGGCCAGGGCCGCCATCAAGAGTGAGCTCCATTTGCCGCTGAGGCCCTGAATGACGTCGCGGACCGGGCAATCGGAAAGATTGCCTCCATCGGTCATGGCTTTGTAGATCTCGAGCTTGGATCTCAGTTTGACGAGCGAGCTGTCCACGGCTGGTTCCCTGCCTGTGCCTACCTCCCGAAAAACTGCCTTCTTTACGGCATTGGGTCAATTCCTATTTTAGTGCTGGTCTCTTTCTGAGACCACCATCCGAACCGCCTCTCCGGCGCAACGTCAGGACCTCCCATGACCGACACCCTTCTTGTCACCGGCGCGTCCGGCCAACTCGGCCGCAGCGTCGTCAATCACCTCTTGGACACATTCAACGTACCGGCGGCCCGGATCATCGCCACCACTCGTACGCCGGCCAGCCTCGCCGATCTGGCCGCGCGCGGCGTCACGGTCCGCGAGGCCGATTTCGACAATCGCGCCTCGCTCGCCGAGGCCTTCGCGGGCGCCGATCGGGCCCTGATCATCTCGACCAACGAGCTGGCCATCCAGGGAAAGCGTCGCGAACAGCAGACCGCCGCGGTCGCGGCCGCAAAGCAGGCTGGCGTCGGCCATCTGCTTTACACTTCGCTGCCCAACACCGAGCCGGGTTCAGCTGTGCTTTTTGCTCCCGACCACTACGACACCGAGCAGGCGATCAAGGCCAGCGGCATTGCCTACACGATCTTCCGCAATGGCTGGTACGACGAGAACCTGTTCATGGCCATGCCGCAGATCCTCGCATCGGGTCATTGGTATACGTCGGCGGGCGAAGGTGCCATTTCCTATGGCGCGCGTGACGATTACGCCGCGGCCATAGCTGCTGGGCTCGCCTCGGGCGCCAGCGAGAGCAAGACTTACACGCTGACAGGCCCCAAGGCCTATACGTCGGCCGAAGTCGCCGCGCTCGTCACCGAAGTCACCGGCAAGCCGATCCAGGTCGTCCAGCTCTCCGATGAGGCGCTGACCGAGGGCATGAAGGCGGCTGGTCTTCCAGAGCCGATCGCCAGGCTTCTGGTGTCCTTCGACGCTGCGACACGCGCCGGCGACCTTGGCATGGTGACGGGCTCGGTCGAGACGCTTTCCGGCCGGAAGTCCGTCCCGCTGAAGCAGTTCCTGGAAGCCAACAAGGCCGCCCTGGCCGGTTGAAACCCGCGCGGCGGGACGTTCTCCTCCCGCCGCGCTATTTCGGCGTCCTGACCAGTCCGAGCCGGACCAGGCTTTCTCCGGTGGCGGCAAGCGCGTCCTCGCGTGAGCGCGGCGTCCAGCCGAGCATGCGTACCGCCTTGGCATTGGTGGCGTTCTTGACCTTGCCGAGTTCCGTCACGAGTTGCGCGGCTTCCGCATTGAACAGCCCCACCACCCGCACCAGCCAATCGGGCAACTCCCGCGTCGAGACACGCGAGGCGGCCGCACCCAGCCGCGTCTTCACGGTTTGCGCGATCGCCCGCACGGTCATGAAATCGCCGGCAACAGCCAAAAACCGCTCGCCCTTGGCGACGGGATCGATCATCGCGCGCACATGCAGGTCCGCCACGTCGCGCGCGTCGACGACACCGAAGGACAGGCGTGGCAAGCCGGGCATGGCGCCGTTCATCATGCGCTGGACGAAGGCGGTGGAGGTCGAATGGTCGGAGCCCAGCACAGGCCCGAAAATGCCGACCGGATTGACGACCGAGAGCTCCAGGCCGCCGCCTTCGGCGGCAATGAAATCCCAGGCCGCGCGCTCGGCAAGCGTCTTCGACTTCACATAGGCACTGACCCTGGCCGTCGGATCGGTCCAGCTCTCCTCGGTGAACGGCCGGCCGTCGGGCGGCATCTTGCCATAGCCGATGGCCGCGAAGGATGACGTCAGCACGACGCGTTTGACCCTTGCGTCCCTTGCAGCCCTCAGAACGCGCAAGGCACCTTCGCGGGCCGGAACGATCAGGTCATCCTCATGTTTCGGCACACCGGGCGGAAACGGCGAAGCGACGTGCAGGACATAGTCGCAGCCGGCGACCGCTGCCGGCCAGCCGGCATCCGCCATGAGGTCGGCAATGGTAAAGGAGAGCCTGTCGCCCGGCTCGGCACCGCCTGCCTTCAGCATGGCGAGAACGTCGGCCTCGCGCTTGCTGGACCGCACGGTGGTGCGCACGCGATAGCCTCCATTGAGGAGAGCCACGATGCAGTGGGCGCCGAGGAAGCCGGAGCCGCCGGTAACCAGCACCAATTCGCCGCCCATATCAGCCTCCCGATCCATGCGCACCATACATGTACAACGGTTCGGTTGCCACGGCATGCCGAAAGATCAACAGGAGCGCCGCTCCGTTCGATGCCTGTCGGCGTTCAGATGGCGACCTGCGTGCCGATTTCAACGACACGTCCGGTGGGGATCTGGAAATATTCGGTCGCATCCGCCGCCGTGCGCGCCAGGCCGATGAACAGCCGGTCCTGCCACACCGGCATGCCGGAATTGGGCGAGGCCTTGAGCGAGCGCCGCGACAGGAAGAAGGACGTCGTCATGATGTCGAACTTCCAGCCCTGCTTGCGGCAGATCGCCAGCGCGCGCGGAATGTTGGGCTGTTCCATATAGCCGAAGGTCAGCGTCACCCGCATGAACAGCTCGTTGACCGTCTCCATCTTGACGCGGTCGCTGTCCGGCACCACCGGCTGCGGCGCCGTCACCACCGAGAGGATGACGTTCTGCTCGTGCAGCACCTTGTAGTGCTTCAGGCTGTGCATCAGCGCGGTCGGCGCGCTCAAGGGATCGCTGGTCAGGAAGACCGCGGTGCCCGACACCAGTTGCGGCTTCTTCTTCAACAGGTTGGCGGCCAGGAAATCGAGCGGGATTTCGTTGCGCCGCGTCTTGTCGAAGAGATAGCGGCTGCCGCGCACCCAGGTCCACATGCCCAGCACGATGGTGAACGCCACGACCAGCGAAGCCCAGCCGCCTTCGAACACCTTGACGATGTTGGAGGCGAAGAAGCCGATATCGATGAATGCGAACAACGCGGTCAGGGGGATGGCCACCGACAGCTTCCACTTCCAGATACGGGTCATGACGACATAGAGCAGCACAGTCGTCACCAGCATGTTGCCTGTCACCGAGATGCCATAGGCCGACGCCAGCTTGCTGGATTCGCCGAAACCGACCACCAGCATCATCACCACCAGCGCCAGCAGGAGATTGACGCGCGGCATGTAGATCTGGCCGGACTGCTTTTCCGACGTGTGCAGGATTTCGAGCCGTGGCAGCATGTTGAGCTGCACCGCCTGCCGGGTCAGCGAGAAAGCCCCTGAAATGACCGCCTGGCTGGCAATGACGGTGGCGGCCGTCGCCAGCACCACCATGGGGATCAGCGCCCAGCCTTCATTCATCTCGAAGAATGGATGACCGACCACGCCGTTCTTGGCGAGCACGAAGGCGCCCTGCCCGGCATAGTTCAGGAGCAGGCAGGGAAACACGATCGAAAGCCACGCCAGCACGATCGGCTTGCGGCCAAAATGGCCGAGATCGGCGTAAAGCGCCTCCGCGCCGGTCACGGCCAGGAAAATGGCGCCGATCGTCACGAAGGCGACGTCGGGCGAATGGATCAGGAAGGCGACGATATAGTGCGGGCTGATCGCCCACAGGATCTCCGGATCGGCAATGATGTGCTTGAGGCCGGAAAGGCCGATGGCCAGGAACCAGATCGCGGTCACCGGGCCGAACACCAGGCCGACGCCGCCGGTCCCGAAACGCTGGACCGCGAAGACGATGGCGAGGATGAGCAGCGTCAACGGCACGACATAGGGCTGGAAGGTCGGGGTGACGACATTCATGCCCTCGACCGCCGACAGCACCGAAATGGCCGGAGTGATGACGGCGTCGCCGAAAAACAGCGAGGCGCCGACAATCCCGATGCCGAGCATCAGCGCCGAACGCTTCGGAAAGCTGCCCCGCGCCAGCGCCATCAGCGACAGCACGCCGCCCTCGCCGCGATTGTCGGCGCGCAACACGAACATGATGTATTTGATGGTGACGATGATCGTCAGAGACCAGATGATCAGCGACAAAACGCCAAGGATGTCGCCACGGTCGGCAACCTGACCACCCGACGAAGCGACCAGCGCCTCCCGGAAAGCATAGATCGGGCTGGTGCCGATATCGCCGTAGACCACGCCGAGCGCGCCCAGCATCAACACCTTGGTGCTGTGCTGCTCGATTTCAGGATGGCTCGATTGGTCGACGGGTTCTGCCTCACTACCAGCATTGGCAAGGGCCATGTACGACACTCCGATAAACGCGCGGTGCTCTACGCTTGCTGCGCTGCAATATCAAGTGCCGTGACGTTATGGCACTCATGTTCGCTGCGCGCGGCTCCTCGTCTGCGAGTTCTCGCGGATGCCTGTCCAGGCGACGTTCGCAGGCTCACGTCCGAAACCACCGCAAATCCGCGGGGCCGGTGAGCACGTGTCTGTTAAATGGCGACCTGCGTGCCGATTTCAACGACACGTCCGGTGGGGATCTGGAAATATTCGGTCGCATCCGCCGCCGTGCGCGCCAGGCCGATGAACAGCCGGTCCTGCCACACCGGCATGCCGGAATTGGGCGAGGCCTTGAGCGAGCGCCGCGACAGGAAGAAGGACGTCGTCATGATGTCGAACTTCCAGCCCTGCTTGCGGCAGATCGCCAGCGCGCGCGGAATGTTGGGCTGTTCCATATAGCCGAAGGTCAGCGTCACCCGCATGAACAGCTCGTTGACCGTCTCCATCTTGACGCGGTCGCTGTCCGGCACCACCGGCTGCGGCGCCGTCACGACCGAGAGGATGACGTTCTGCTCGTGCAGCACCTTGTAGTGCTTCAGGCTGTGCATCAGCGCGGTCGGCGCGCTCAAGGGATCGCTGGTCAGGAAGACCGCGGTGCCCGACACCAGTTGCGGCTTCTTCTTCAACAGGTTGGCGGCCAGGAAATCGAGCGGGATTTCGTTGCGCCGCGTCTTGTCGAAGAGATAGCGGCTGCCGCGTATCCACGTCCACATGATCAGCCCCATCAGGCAGGCGACGGTGATCGAGACCCAGCCACCTTCGACGATCTTGACGACATTGGCCAGGAAGAAGCCGCTGTCGATGACGCCGAACAGCAAGGTCAGCGCCAGAGCGAGCGCCAGCTTCCATTTCCACAATTTGCGCATGACCACGAACAGCAGGATCGTCGTCATCAGCATCTCGCCTGTCACCGAGATGCCGTAGGCGGAGGCCAGCGAACTCGAACTGCCGAAGCCGACCACCAGCAGCATCACGCCCATCGCGATCAGCAGGTTGACGCGGGGCATGTAGATCTGGCCGAGCTGCATTTCCGACGTGTGCTGCACTTCGATGCGTGGCAGGAGATTGAGCTGCACCGCCTGGCGGGTCAGCGAAAAAGCCCCTGAAATGACCGCCTGGCTGGCAATGACGGTCGCTGCCGTCGCCAGCCCCACCATCGGCATCAGCGCCCAGTCAGGCAGCATCTGGAAGAATGGATTGGTCGGTTTTCCGTCATTGGCGAGCACGAAGGCGCCCTGCCCGAAATAATTGAGCAGCAGGCAGGGAAAGACCACGGAGAACCACGCCAGCACGATCGGCTTGCGGCCAAAATGGCCGAGATCGACATAGAGCGCCTCGGCGCCGGTCACCGCCAGGAACACGGCGCCGACCGTGACAAAGGCGGCGGTGGGTGTGCTGACGAGATAGGCGACCGCGTAATAGGGATTGATGGCCAGCAGGATCGATGGGTCGTCCATGAGGTGCCAGAGCCCGGCAACGCCGATGGCCAGGAACCACAGCGCCGTCACCGGCCCGAACACGGCCGCCACCTTGCCCGTGCCGAAGCGCTGCACCGAAAACAGCACGGCAAGGATGACCAGCGTGATCGGCACGACATAGGCGTCCAGCGTCGGGGTCACCACCTTCAGGCCTTCGACCGCCGACAGCACCGAAATGGCCGGCGTTATGATCGAATCGCCGAAAAACAGCGCCGCGCCGCAAAGGCCGATGATCAGGATCAGCCGGGAGCCCTTGGGATAGGCGCTGCGCGCCAGCGCCATCAGCGACAGCGTGCCGCCCTCGCCCTTGTTGTCGGCACGAAGCACGAAGGCGACATATTTGATGGTCACGATGATCGTCAGCGCCCAGACGATCAGCGACAGCACACCAAGCACGTGAACGCGCGTATCGACGCCCGGCGAAGCGTGCAGCGCCTCGCGAAAGGCGTAGATCGGGCTCGTGCCTATATCGCCGTAGACGACGCCGAGCGCGCCCAGCATCAGAACCTTGGTGCTGTGCTGCTCAACCCCGGAATGGCTTGATTGTTCGGCGGTTTCAGCCTCGCTCCCGCTACCGGCAAGGGCCATCGACCACTCTCCGATAAGCGCGCGGTGCTCGATGCATGCTGCGACACGACATCAGATGCATGCGATGGCTGCCATATTGCAAAGCGAAGCTCTACCCCTACCAGCCGCAAGCCTTGAGAAACCGGCCCACTGTACCGGCCATGCCATACTCCAATGCGTCGGCTGTCAACCCATGTCCGATTGACACTTCGGCCAATGCCGGAATGCGCCTTGCCAGCGCGGGCAGATTGCCCACCGTCAAATCGTGCCCGGCATTGACCTGGAGGCCCGCGGCAAAAGCCGCGTCGGCCGTTTTCCCCAATCTTTCCAATTCGTTGGCCGCCTTGCCGGAATCGGAATGATAGCTGCCGTAGGGACCGGTATAAAGTTCGATGCGATCGGCACCCGTATCGCGCGCGGCGGCTATCCCCGCGGGATCGGCGTCGGAAAACAGCGAGACCCTGAAACCACCCTTTTTCAGACGCTTGACGACAGGCGTAAGAAACGCCGCCTGCGCCGCGAAGTTCCAGCCGTGGTCGGAGGTTGCCTGTGCCGGATCGTCGGGCACCAGCGTCACCTGTTCAGGCTGATTCTTCTCTATAAGCGCCAGGAAATCCTCGCTTGGGTAGCCCTCGATGTTGAATTCCGCCTTGGGAAACTCATCGTCGATCAGCGCCCTGATCTGGGGCAGGTCGGAATGCCTTGTGTGGCGTTCGTCGGGGCGCGGATGCACCGTCAGCCCATGCGCTCCCGCGGCAAGGGCAAGCCGGCCGATGCCGATTACATCAGGCCATGGCAGGTCGCGCCGGTTGCGCAGCATGGCGATGGCGTTGAGGTTGACGGAAAGCTTGGCGGGCATGGGCGGCGTCCGGGAAACAGGGCGGTTGAGCGCACCGCATCCATCCGTTTGGCCGCGGCGCGCTTGAGAGACCGGCATCTATAGCGCCTTTGACGGGAACAGATAGGGGTTTCCGGTGTTCCAGAAGACCCAGTTGTTCAGCGAAAGGAGGCACCGCCTTGAATTTCCTCCAGTCCGTGCCGGCGATCCGCCGTATCGACACCAGCCGCGACGACCTTTTCGCCATCGATGTGGTCGGCCATGTCTCGGCGGCCGATGCCGAAAACCTGTACGGCCTGCTGGAAGCGGCTTACGCGCTGCACCAGCGAATCGACGTGGCCGTGCGCATCGCCGACCATGATGGCGTCGATTGGGCCGATATTTCGGATGAGACCCTGAAACTGGGAGCCGTCCATGCGCTGGAACATGTCGGCCGTTGCGCGGCGATCGGCGCGCCCGACTGGACCAGCGATGCAAAACACGCCCTGCCCTCGCCGTCGCCGATCGAATTCAGGCATTTCAAGGCCGAGGACGAAGCCGAGGCCTGGGAGTGGCTTGGCGTTCGGCCGCCTGGCGGGCGATGACGGGCAGTCATTGGCCACCATGCGCTACCGGACGATCGTCAGCCGTTCCGCGGCCCGGGTGATCGCCGTATAAAGCCAGCGCTGGCGCGTTTCCTTGAAGGCCCAGCTTTCGTCGAACAGCACGATTTCGTTCCACTGGGAACCCTGGGCCTTGTGTACGGTCAAGGCATAGCCATAGTCGAAATCGTCGAAGCGCTTCTTCTGCTGCCAGGGGATATCTGCGTCCGGATCCTCGAAGGCGGCCTTGAGCAACTTGATCTTGGCGACGCCGCGGTCCGGATCGTCCTCTTCGGGCGAGACCAGAAGGTTGATGCCGGGTTTGACCGTCTCGCGCGACGAGGTCATCACCTTCCACAACGAGCCGTTGAGCAGACCCTTGGCTGGATCGTTGCGCAGGCAGACCAGCTTGTCGCCTGCCTGCGGATAGTCAGCGTTGAAGCCTTTGAGTTCGCGCAGGCGCTGATTGTAACGCCGCCGCGTGCGATTGGTGCCGACCAGCACCTGATCCGCCCTGAGCACCAGGTCCTGGGTGACCCCCTCCCGGCCGATCACCTGCGCCGTGCCGTAATCACCCTGCATGAACTCTCGGCCCTCGCGCACGTCGAGCGCCAGCCGGATGATCGGATTGTCGCGCGCCTGGCGATGGATTTCGGTCAGCAGCACATCCGGCTCGTGCTCGGTGAAATAGCCGCCGCCCGAAATCGGTGGCAACTGCGCCGGATCGCCCAGCACCAGGATCGGCGTACCGAAACTCTGGAGGTCGCGGCCAAGCTGCTCGTCGACCATCGAGCATTCGTCGATGACCACAAGCTTGGCGCGCGCGATCGGGCTTTGCCGGTTGAGCGAGAATGTCGGCGACATCGACGTCTTGCCCGTCACCTCGTCTTCGACCGATTCCTCACCTTTCGGCCGATAGATCAGCGAATGGATGGTGCGGGCGTTGGTCGCGCCCTTCGAGCGCAGCACCTGCGCCGCCTTGCCGGTAAAAGCAGCAAACTGCACCTGCCCGTCGACATGTTCGGCGAAATGGCGCGCCAGCGTCGTCTTACCGGTGCCGGCATAGCCGAACAGCCGGAAAATCTGCGGCCGGCCCTCCTTGAGCCAGCGCGCCACCGCTTTCAGCGCTTCATCCTGTTGGGGGGAAAATTCCATCAGTGCGAGAGACCGGATTCGCAAGGGAAAGACAAGACGGCCGCCACCATGCCGACCGCCTGTGATGGCGCACCGAGCCCCATCGGCGGTTCACGCTATCAGTCCCGATACAGAACGTAAAGTGAACAAAACCAGCCGCGGTCAGCCAAGCGCAATCAGCGATGTGCCGGCGAAGGCCAACACCGCCCCGGCCCAGGCCGGCGCCGGCGGTCGGCTTCTGGTGCGCAGCCAGACCATCGGCAAGACCAGAACCGGCGACAGCGACGACAATGTCGAGACGATCCCGACCTTGCCGCCGGCAAGTGCGGCCATGATCAGCGACATCCCCATGCCCGTGCCGATCAGTGCGCCGCAAATGCCGATGCCGAGCGTTCGCCCGGACGGCCGGGGCCGCTTGACGGCGCCGCGCAGGGGAACCAGGGCCAGCAGAAGGAAGAGCACAGCCGACACGCCGGTCCGGATCGCCATCGCGGTGAACGGGTTGACCCCCGACGCCATGACCGGACGCGCCACCAGCGCGCCGGCGGCCTGCCCCAGCGCCGCGACCAGTCCAAGGGCCAGACCGACAGGCAAGGTCATCTGCCTTGGCGGCAGCATCACCGTCTCGATCGGCGGTGTCGGGAAAATGCCTTCCGGCTGAACCCTGGCCGGGCGTCCGAACAGGATCGCCAGGACGATGCCGGTGATGACCAGCGCCACGCCGCCCAGTTTCACGGGACCGACAGTCTCATCCAGGAAGACATAGCCCATGACCAGGGCAAAGGGCGACGTCAGCGAGAACACCAGCAGCGCCAGGCGCGGCCCGAGCGCGAATATCGACGAGATATAGGCCGATGAGGCGATGAAGATACCGAATATGCCGGACGCCGCGAGATAGCCCACCTGCCATGGCGCGAGCCCGGCCCAGCCGCCCAGCCCGGTCGCCGCCATTGCCGTGGCGATGGTGACCGCAAGCGTTTGCAACCGGGTCAAGGTCAACGCGTCGATGCGGCCGACCAGCTCACCGGCCAGCATGCCGCTGGTGGCTATGCACAGCGCCGCACCGATCGAGAGGATTTCCGACAGGTACATTCATGTTCTCTTGATGAAGACGTCTTTTGCGAGGAAGGCGGCTGCCGCCATCCGGCACGCCGTGAGTCTGGAAGATGTCTGCCTTAACAGGCGAACTCAGGATCGTTTTCCAGCAGGATCGGCTTGCCGTGCGGCGTGGCATGCGCGGCGCGCTCCCAGGCCTGCGCCATCGCATCGACGTCGGGCTTGGCGGCCAGCCCCTTTGCGGCAAGCAGTTTCTCCAACGCCGCCAGCCAATGCTCGTAATAGTCGTGACCGTCGCTTGCGGCGCCAGGCTGCTTCACCTGCGCCGACAAAGCCTCCGCCCATTCGCTCCACGAAAACAGGCCTTTGTCGTGCAACGCCACTGTCATGGCAAAGGCCTCGGCCTGCCACGGCTCCGCGAACACCGGCTCGTCGAACGGCACGGCGCCTTCATGCCGGCTCAAGATAGCTCTCCCAGGCATCGATCGAAACGCTGAGCGTCGGGTCCGCGCCCTCGCCCCAGATTTCGGCTGCGTCGAAAACCACGGTGTAGACCCGTTGCGGGTTCTCGCCTTGGCCATGCGCGTTGCTGTCGGGAAAGACGAAGCCGTCGCGCACCGCTTCGATGATGCCTTGTTTGCCACGCGCATAGCGCGGCAGCCTGGTGTGACCGGTCGGATTGAAATTCTTCGTCCGCACGGCATCGCCGGCCTTGAAGCGCGGCGCGGTCCCGACCGGCCGGTCGCATGGACCGCCCTCGGCCAGCACGGCCGGCACGTTTTCCGCCTTCAGCACTCTTTTGGGCGTCGCCGCGGCATCGATCGCCTCGCCCGCCGCGAGGTCGCGCGCGCTGACGAAGCCATGCCGCTCGAGCAGGATCTCCAGCGCCCTGATCCAGATCTCATAATAGCTGGAGCCGTAATAGACGGCCGGATGCAGGGATTCGCGCGCGTGCCGGCTCTCGTCGATGTTCCAGGCACCCATGCCGCCGGCGCAAAGCGTCACGCCAAGCGCCCGCCGCTCCCAGTCGGCATGGAAATAGGGCTCGTCCTTCTCCGGAGCGACCGGGCCGAACCCCATCTGTCCGCCGAGATCCTGCGGCCCGTTCACGCGGGTTGCCCCGCCTGGGCGGTGCCGATCATCGCATCGCGGCTCACCAGCTCGGCCAGCCGCTCCTCGCTCCAGCCTTCGGTGCCGCCGGGCCGCGCCGGCACGACGAGATAGCGCAATTCCGCCGTCGAATCCCACACGCGTATCTTCGTTTCGGCCGGCAGCGTCAGCCCGAATTCCTCCAGCACGCCGCGCGGATCGATCACCGCGCGCGACCTGTAGGGCGGCGCCTTGTACCAGACCGGCGGCAAGCCGAGCACCGACCACGGATAACAGGAGCACAGCGTGCAGACGACGAGGTTGTGGGTGTCGGCGGTGTTGAACACCGCTTGCATATGCTCGCCCTGGCGGCCGGTATAGGAGAGCGAGGCGATCGCTTCCGTCGCATCGCGCTTCAGCCAGTCGGCATAGGCTGGATCGCTCCAGGCTTTCGCGACGACCCTGGCGCCGTTGCGCGGGCCGATCTTGGTCTCATAGGTGTCGACGATAACGTCGATGGCGGCCAGGTCGATCAGCCCCTTGCGGGTCAGGATGGTTTCCAGCGCGCGCACCCGCGCCGCAAACGGATCGAGTTCGTTGTCGTGGTCATGATCATGGGACATGGCCGCAAATTACGGTCCCGATCCGCCGGCCGCAAGCGCAAGGCCTTGGGCCAGCGGAGAACGGTACCCATCCGTCCGCTACTCGGCGGCCGTCTTCTGTGGCTCGGCCGGCATGTCGTCATTGGTGCCGAACAGCGAAGGCTGATCGCCGTTTTCGACGATCAGAGGCTCGGCTTTGCGCTTGGGCATAAGCCCGACCAGCCAGCCGGAGAAATTCTCCATGTAGACATAGATCACCGGCGTGACGAACAGGGTCAGCGCCTGTGAGGCCAGCAGGCCGCCAACGACCGCGACGCCCAGCGGCTGGCGCAGCTCCGCGCTGGCGCCGGTGCCCAGCGCGATCGGGAACGTGCCCATCAGGGCCGCCAGCGTCGTCATCATGATCGGCCTGAAGCGCATCAGGCAGGCCTTGTGGATGGATTCGGTGGCCGACATGCCTTCTCGTCGCAGTTCGAGCGCGACGTCGACCATCATGATGCCGTTCTTCTTGACGATGCCGATCAGCATCAGGATGCCGATCACCGCGATGACGGACAGATCCATCCCCGCGAAGCGCAAGGCAACGACCGCCCCGAGCACTGCCGACGGCAGGCCGGTCAGGATGGTCAGCGGGTGGATAAAGCTCTCATACAGGATGCCGAGCACGATATAGATGGTCAGGATCGCTCCGCCGACCAGCAGGCCCTGGTTGGCCAGCGAATCCTGGAAGGTCTTGGCCGTGCCGGCAAAGGTCGTCGAGATCGCCTTCGGCATGCCGATCTGATCTTTCAACTGCTCGATGCGGGTCACCGAGTCACCGAGCGACACGCCTTGCGGCAGGTTGTAGGAGACCGTCACCGCGGGCAGCTGTCCGAGCTGGTTGACCGTCAACGCGCCGGCCGTGCGGTCGACCCGGGCGAAAGCGCCAAGCGGTACCAGACTGCCGCTCGCCGTGCGCATCTGGATGGCCAGCATGCGTTCGGGCGACCATTCGATCTTGGGATCGAGCTCGGTGATGACCTCGTAGCTGTCGGCCGAACCGAAGATCGTCGAAACCTGATCGGTGCCGAAGCCGCCGTAGAGCGCGGTCCGCAGCGTGTCGGTGTCGATGCCGAGTTGCGCGGCCTTGTCGCGGTCGATCACCAGCGATGCCTGCAGCGCATTGTTCTGCAGGTCGCTGGTGACATCGGTGAAGGTCGCGTGGTCGGCCGCCATCGCGTCATTCAGCTTCTGCGCCCACTGGTCGGTCAGGCCGGTATCGAGGCCCTGGACCACGAGCTGATAGGCGCTGGCCGACGAGCGCGAACCCAGCCGCAAATTCTGCACCGGCTGCATGTAGGTTTCGATGCCGGGCACATTCGAAAGCTGCCGCCTGAGATCGGCCTGTACCTTCTCGATGTCGGGGCGCTGGCTCTTGTCCTTCAACTGAACATAGAGCCGGCCCTGATTGAGCGCGCTTTGCGAACCGCCCGCCGACCAGGCGACATGGGTGACATAGGGGGAATGCATGAAGACGTCGGCAACCTGGCCCTGCAGCTTGATCATCGCGTCGAAGGAAATGTCCTGGCGCGCCAGTGTCGTCACCGAAATCTGGCCGATGTCCTCCTGCGGGAAGAAGCCTTTCGGCGACACCTCGATCAACCATACCGATGCCGCCGCGGTGCCGATGAACACCAGGAACACCAGGAAGGTGTGCCGCAGGCAGAAGCTCAGCACCCGGTCGTATCCGCGCGTGATGAGGTCCGGCTTGTGACCGGGCGCATGCTTGTCACGGTCGGCCTTGCTCACCGACAACAGGCGCGAGCACAGCATCGGCGTCAGCGTCAGCGACACGAACATCGAGGCCAGGATCGCGACGGTCACCACGACCGCGAACTCGTTGAAGATGCGGCCGATGACGCCGCCCATCAGAAGCACCGGGATGAACACCGCGACCAGCGAGATCGAGATCGAGATGATCGTGAAGCCGATTTCGCGCGCGCCCTTCAGCGATGCCTCGAAGGCCGAGAGCCCATCCTCCTCCATGTGGCGGAAGATGTTTTCCAGCATGACGATGGCATCGTCGACGACAAGGCCGACGGCGAGTGTGAGACCCATCAGCGAGATGTTGTCGATCGAGAAGCCGAACAGGAACATGGCGCCGAGCGTCGCGATCAGCGAGATCGGCACCGCCACGGCCGGAATGATGGTTGCCGTGACGCGGCGCAGGAATACGAAGATCACCATCACCACCAGCGCGATGGTCAACAGCAGCGTGAACTGCACGTCGTCGACGGCCTGGCGGATCGAGCTCGAGCGATCGTTGAGGAGCTTGATGTCGGCCGCCGCCGGCATCTGGTCGCGGAACGACGGCAGCATCGCCTTGACCTTGTCGACGACGTCGACGGTGTTGGCGTCGGGCTGGCGCTGAACGGCCAGGATGATGGCGCGCGTGCCGTCATACCAGCTCGCGGTCGTCGTGGTTTCGACCGAGTCGACCACGCGGGTCACCTCGCCCAGCCGCACCGGGTGGCCGTTCTTGGTGGCAATGATCAGGTTGGAGAAGCCAGCGGCATTGTCGAGCTGGGTGTTGGCGGTGATGGTGAGCTGCTGCTTGTTGTTCTGCAGCACGCCGAGCGGGGTGTTGCTGTTGGCCGAAGCGATCGCGGCCTGCAACTGGTCGATCGAGATACCACGCGCTGCAAGCGCGGTCGGATCGATCTGGATGCGCACGGCGTATTTCTGCTGGCCGTAGATCGAAACCTGCGCCACGCCGTCGATGGTCGACAGCGACGGCGAGATGACATTCTCAGCGAAGGCATCGAGATCGGTCAACGGCACGGTGTCGCTGACCAGCGACATCAGCAGGATCGGTGCGTCGGCCGGATTGACCTTGCGATAGCTTGGCGGCGCCGTCATTTCCGGCGGCAGCGATTTCTGCGTACGCGCGATCGCCGCCTGGACGTCGGCGGCGGCCGCGTCGATATCGCGGTTGAGCACGAACTGGATGGCGATCGAGGTCTGGCCGAGCGAATTGGTGGTCGAAATCGAATCGATGCCGGCAATCGTCGCGAACTGCTTGATCAGCGGCGTGGCCACCGACGTCGCCATCGTCTCCGGCGAGGCGCCGGGCAAGGAAGCGGAAACGTTGACCACCGGAAATTCGGCGCTCGGCAGCGCCGCCACCGGCAGGAATTTATAGGCAAATATGCCGCCCAGAATAAGGGCAAACGACATCAGCAGCGTGGCGACGGGCCTGCGAATGCAGAATTCGGAGATCATTGCGCGGCCTCGCCGGCGTTGGTCGCCTCGGCCACCTTGGGCGCGGCTGTCGCGGCACCCTCATGCACGGCGGCGCCATCCTTCAGCCTGGTCTGGCCTTCGACGACCACCTTCTCGCCGCTCTTCAGCCCCTGGCTGATGGCGCTGTTCTGGCCTTCGGTCAGCGCCACCTGGACCGGGCGCATCTCGACGGTATTGTCCGGCTTGACGACATAGACGAACGGCCCCTTCTGGCTGGGCTGCACGGCGACCGTCGGAACCGAAGTCATCTGCGGCATCGTGCCGGCATCGAGCACGACGTTCACATACTGGCCGGGCCACAGGGAAAGATCCGCGTTCGGGATGCTTGCCCGCGTTGCGATGGTGCCCGAGGCGGTGTCGACGCTGGAATCGACGAAGTCGAGCATACCCTTGCCGATCGGCGTCGGATTGCCATCCTGGGTCAGCGTCACGTCGCCCTGTTGCGGGTTGGCCAGTTCCTTGTGCAGCAAGGCAAGGTTGCTCTCCGGCAAGGTGAAATTGACCTGCAGCGGATCCATCTGGGTGATCGTCACCAGTGGCGTGCTGGTGCTCGAACTGCCGTTGCTGACGGTAACGAGATCGCCGACCGATACATTGACCGCGCCAAGCCTGCCCGCGATCGGTGCCGCGATCTTGGCAAAGCCGAGCTGGACGTTGTCGGCGTCTATCGTCGCCTTGTCGGCGTCGACGGTCGCCGCCGCCGCCTTCTGCGCGGCAACGGCTTGATCGTAGGTTTGCTGGGTGCCTGCCTGCTTGGCGACAAGATCCTTGGCACGCTGGAGATCGGAATTCGAACTGGCGAGCAGCGCCTGATCCTTGGCCAAAGTCGCCTGGTCCTTGGCGAGCTGCGCCTTCAGCGCCCGGTCATCGAGCTGGAACAGAACGTCGCCCGCCTTGACCATCTGCCCGTCCTTGACGTCGATGGACACGATCTGGCTGGAGACCCGCGCATTGATGTTGACCACTGCCGGGGACGACACGAAGCCGATGGCGTAGCGCCTGATCGGGAAATCGGCGGTCGTCGCCGTGGCGGAGACGATCGAGGCCGAACGCGCGCCATTGCCGCCGCCCGCCTGCTTGTCCCCTGCCGGCTTGTCGCCTGCCGGTTTGTCCGCCGCCGCGACCTGCTTCGCACCAATGAGTTGCTGCACCTTGCCCAGCGCATCGGGGGACAGATACAGCCATGCCGCCGCGCCCACGCAGGCGGCGGCGATGACCGTAAGAGCGACTTTTCCACGCATCGTCAGAAGGCCCCTTCCACCCGACACGTCGTGGCGCGGTGGTTCCTATCATAGCTCAAATCACGGCACGTTGCCGTGATTTCGCCGAATAGATAGGACACGCCTGGGGCGGAAAAGGGCCAAAACACGGCATTACGAAGATTTAATGTGCGCTGCACAATAGCTATGCAGCCGGCTACCGTTCGGGCTGGTAGGCCAGACCGGCCCTAAAAACAGCCTCCCGGGCCTATCGCAACATCGGCCAGAGCGTTGCCGCCAGGAGCACGCCCATGGCGATGTTGAACCATTTCAGCCGCACCGGGTCCGACAGGAAACCGCGCAGCGCCGTGCCGAATCCCGCCCATACCGAGACGCTCGGCAGGTTGACGATGGTAAAGGCCACCGAGATCAGCACCACCGACAGGAACGGGTGATCCGGATTGCTGTAGACGGCCATGGCGGTGATCGCCATCACCCAGGCCTTGGGATTGACCCACTGGAACGCTGCCGCATCGATGAAGCGCATCGGCGTCCCCTTCGGCTCGCCCTTGCCGCTGAGCGAACGCGACATGGCGATCTTCCAGGCGAGGTAGAGCAGATAGACGGCACCGGCGATCTTCAGCCCGGTGTGCAGCGCGGGAAATGCCGTCAGCACCGCCCCCAGGCCGAGCCCGACCGCCAACAGCAGGACAAGGAACCCGATGCTGATGCCAAGCATGTGCGGCACACTTCTGACCAGTCCGAAATTCACCCCCGATGCCAGCAGCATGAGGTTGTTCGGCCCCGGCGTGATCGAGGTGACGAAGGCGTAGACAAGCAAGGCGAGGAATGCATCGAGCGACATGATATCCTCCCAGATAAGTCAGTATTATTGTCTCTTTTCACGGATCGCACAAAAGCCAGCCGCCCGCCTGCCGCCGGACCAGGCATCGCGCCTGCAGGTCACTGGTGAGGTGTGGCTGAGCCCTACATCCCTTGCGGGCCGCGGTTCATCGCCGCGACGCCGGTGCGGCAGATCTCGACCAGGCCGAGCGGCTTCATGATGGCGATGAACTGGTCGAGCTTGGAGCCCTTGCCGGTGATCTCGAAGATGAAATGCTCGGTGTTGGCGTCGATGACGCTGGCGCGGAAGGCATCGGCCAGCCTGAGCGCCTCGACCCGGGCCTCGCCGGTGCCGGCGACCTTGACCAGAGCCAGTTCGCGCTCCAGCGGCCGCTCTTGTCCAAGCTCGTGCGAGCGGACGGAAAGGTCGACCACCCGGTGCACCGGCACGATGCGCTCGAGCTGGTTCTTGATCTGCTCCATCACATGCGGCGTGCCGCGCGTGACGATGGTTATGCGCGACAGGTGCTTCTCGTGCTCGGTCTCGGAGACGGTCAGGCTCTCGATGTTGTAGCCGCGGCCGGAAAACAGGCCGATGACCCGGGCTAGCACGCCCGGCTCGTTGTCGACCAGCACGGAAAGCGTATGCGTCTCCGGCTTTTCGGTCTCCTTGGCGATGAAATAGGCAGAGCCTGTCGGTTGAAGGTGCTGTGCGTTCATGACGTGAATCTCGATTTCAGACTTTTGAGCTAATTCTCTGTTTGCGCACGGCTTTCTCGCGACAGCCCCGCCTTTGTGGCTGCCTAAACCAGTTCCCTGCCCTTGGCATCGATGGCATTGGCCACGGCCTCGTCGGTGGCCTCGTCGGGCAACAGCATCTCGTTATGCGCCTTGCCTGAAGGGATCATCGGGAAGCAGTTGGCGAGTGTCGCCACGCGGCAGTCGAAGAGCACCGGCTTCCTGACCGAGATCATCTCCTTGATGGCATCGTCGAGCTCGTCGGGCTTGTCGCAGCGAATGCCGTGGCCGCCATAGGCCTCGGCCAGCTTGACGAAATCAGGCATCGCCTCGGTGTAGGAATGCGACAGACGGTTGCCGTGCAGCAGCTGCTGCCACTGGCGCACCATGCCCATATACTGGTTGTTGAGGATGAAGATCTTGATCGGCGCGTCGTACTGCACCGCCGCGCTCATCTCCTGCATGGTCATCTGCACCGAGGCATCGCCGGCGATGTCGACCACCAGCGCGTCCGGATGCGCGATCTGAACGCCGAGCGCGGCCGGCAGGCCGTAACCCATCGTGCCCAGCCCGCCCGACGTCATCCAGCGGTTCGGCTTCTCGAAATGATAGTGCTGGGCCGCCCACATCTGGTGCTGCCCGACTTCCGTGGTGATGTAGGTGTCCATGTCCTTGGTGAGTGCATAGAGCCGCTGGATGGCATATTGCGGCATGATCACGTCGTTGTTCATCTTGAACGCCAGCGAGTCGCGTGCGCGCCATTTGGCGATCTGCTCCCACCAGGGATAGAGCGCCTTCTTGTCAGCCTTGGCGCTTGCCCGCCACAGCCGCACCAGATCCTCAAGCACGCGCCCGACATCGCCGATGATCGGCACGTCGGTATGAACGTTCTTGTTGATCGAGGACGGGTCGATGTCGATGTGGATCTTCTTCGAGTTCGGAGCGAATGCGTTGAGCCGGCCGGTGATGCGGTCGTCGAAACGGGCGCCGATGCAGACCATGACATCGCAGTCATGCATGGCCATGTTGGCTTCGTAGGTGCCGTGCATGCCGAGCATGCCCAGCCAGTTCTTGCCCGAGGCCGGATAGGCGCCGAGCCCCATCAGCGTCGACGTGATCGGGAAGCCGGTGAGGTCGACCAGTTCGCGCAGGAGATGGCTGGCTTCCGGGCCGGAATTGATGACGCCGCCACCCGAATAGATGATCGGCTTCTTGGCGCTGGCCATCAGTTCGACCGCCGCCTTCACCTTCTCCAGGTCGCCCTGGACCTTCGGCTGGTAGCTGGTGCGCGGCGCGATCTGCGGCGGGACATAGAAACCCTTGGCGAACTGCACGTCCTTCGGAATGTCGACAACCACCGGACCAGGCCGGCCGGTCGTGGCGACATGGAAGGCCTCGTGGATGGTGGCTGCCAGCTCGTTGACGTCCTTCACCAGCCAGTTGTGCTTGGTGCAGGGCCGCGTGATGCCGACCGTGTCGCACTCCTGGAACGCGTCGGAACCGATCAGCGAGGTCGGCACCTGGCCGGTCAGGCAGACCAGCGGGATCGAATCCATCAGCGCGTCCTGCAAGGGCGTCACCGCATTGGTGGCGCCGGGGCCCGATGTCACCAGCATGACGCCGGCCTTGCCGGTCGAGCGGGCGTAACCCTCGGCGGCGTGGCCGGCACCCTGTTCGTGGCGCACCAGAATGTGCTCGACCTCATCCTGCTGGAAAATCTCGTCGTAAATGGGAAGGACGGCGCCGCCGGGATAGCCGAAGACGTGCTTGACGCCGTTGTCCTTCAGCGCCTGCACCACCATTTCGGCGCCTGTCATTTCGCGCCGCTCACTCTGTCCATTGCTCATCGGTCTGGTCCCGTACTGTGCGCCATCTGGCGTTTGCCATTTGGGTGTTATTGGTCGTTTAGTCGTGTTTCAGGCAATAAAAAAGGCCCCCGAGGGAGCCTGTGTGTTGCGCATGGGAGGTTTTCGCCCGGCGGTTACACCGCCTTGCCCACGCGCCTTCCTACGAGAATGAGTGCCGTTTTCATGGTGGCGGACCATAAAGGCCAACGCGCGGGGTCGTCAATGGGGTACTGCACGAATTCACTCAGCCTTGAGATCGGCCTGTCGAGGCAGCGCGCGGCGCTGCCGGATACCCCTGCCGCTCGTGACAAAACCGCAAGATCGGTGGAGCGTGCCATGCCTGCGCGCGCCTAACTGGTGCTGCCACGGAGAATAAGACGATGAAGGCGGCGCTTCAAAACTACCATGTCCGGATGCAACGTGTGCTGGATCACATAGACCGGCACCTGGACGCCGATCTGGACCTGGATGCGCTAAGCGCCGTCGCGGCATTTTCAAAATACCACTTCCACCGGCAATTCACGGCGACCTTCGGATTGTCTGTGTATCGCTATGTCCAGCTCGCTCGCATGAAGCGCGCTTCATACCGGCTGGCCGACAGGGATGCCGAAAGCGTCACCGACATAGCGATGGATGCCGGCTACGATGCACCGGATGCCTTCGCCCGCGCCTTTCGGCAACGGTTCGGGCAATCACCTTCGTCGTTCCGGAAGTCGCCCGATTGGGCACCGTGGCTTGCGGCCTTCGGGCCTTTGGACAACGCGAGGAGCAAGCTCATGCGCATTACCTACGACCAGGACGACGTGACGATCCGCGATGTGCCCCCGACGCCGGTGGCGGTCATGGAGCATCGAGGCGACCGGGCGACACTCGGCGACACCATCCAGCGATTCATCGCCTGGCGCAAGGCCGCCGGCCTGTCGCCCGAAACGAGCCCGACCTTCAACATCTTTCGTTCCGAGAGGATACCCGCGATCCCGGCCGACTACAGCATGGACCTGTGTGTCGGGACCGACCTGCCGATCGATGCCGATGACGGGCAGATGAAGCCGGGGGTGATCCCCGGCGGACGCTGCGCGGTGTTGCGCGTCGTCCACGACACGCACAATCTGGAACCCGCCGCGCTTTACCTTTATCGCGATTGGCTGCCGGACAGCGGCGAGGAAGCGCGTGACTTCCCGATCTATTGCCGACGACATTTTTCATTCTTCCCGAACGTGCCGGTGCATGACGTGGTCGTGGAACTGTTTCTGCCGCTGAAATAGCGGCTTGCGGCGGGAGCCGGCCTGTCCGTCGCAGGAAACCGAAGCTAGAAAAAAGTTCGGCCCCGCGCGGCATGTCCGCCGCGCGGGGCCTTGCTGTCAGTTCCGCAACACCACGCCCCTTGCCTTCGCCCAGCGTTCGATGACCTTGCGCTCGTCGGGCAAGGCGACGCGGTTGGAGAAGCCGCGCACCTGCACCGCACGGTTCTGCGGATCGACCTCGATCGTCAGCAAGCGCTGGATCTTGCCAAGCGCCGTGCGCCGCAGCACCCAGATCGAGGCGTTGCCGGCGATGCATTTGGCCGCGTAGGTCGAGACGCAATGGTGCATCGCCCGGGACTCGGCGACCAGGTCCTCGGCGGTCTTCAATTGGCGAACGAAGAAGCGCTCGCCATGCTCTTTCGCCTCCTTGGCCTATGGCTGCCACTCCCAGTCCTCGAGACGCGAGCCGTCCCAGGCGCCGTCCTTTGTCGGCGAAGCCCGGCCGGCGGCGCGGCGACGCATGCCCTCGATGCGTTCGATCGCGGCGATGTCGCGATGCCACTCCGTCATCTGCCGGCGCAGCGAGCCGAGCGTGCGGCCCTTCAAGCTGTAGCTTCGATCACGCCGGTGCATCGCACCGATGTAGTCGCAGAGGTCGTCGATCTCCTCCCTGGACGTGGGCTGTCCGCAGAAGAACCGCGCCACCTCGCGCCAGAAGGCCAGATCGGCGCGTGGCGTGCGCGCGATCTTGGTGCGGGCCAGCCTGGCCGCCAGGCCGGGATCATCCGTGTAGGACCGCACGATCGCCAGCCAGAACGCCTCCTCGAACGTGAAGTCGCCCGACAGGTTCAGGAAGCAGTGCACCTCCTTGCGCGACAGCCACGCATTGGCGCCCGCCTTGTAGAGCGAGTCGCCACGCGCGACCGCGACATACCAGGCCTTGCGCAGCGCGATCTCTTCGGCATTGAGCCCCGAGCCGTCCTGCCAGATGGCTTTGAGAGCGGCCGAGACCCGATAGCGGGCGTAGAGATGACGGGCCGCCGCAAGCCGCAGGCGCGCGGGGTCGCGCGTCTTCAGCTTCGGCCGCCACAGCGCGCCGTCGCGGACCGCCACGCCGGCAAAGCCCCGGCGTACCTCGTCGAGCGCCCGCTCGAAATCAGGAGCAGGACGCGCCACGGCGCAAACGCGCCGCAACGTTGCATCATAGGCTTCAGTACGTTCGCGCTCGGCGTCCTGCCTGCGCTGGATCATGGACCTGGCCATGGCCGTTCTTCCCAATTGGAACCCTGTCAGCCGCACGCATTTCCAGCGCCGGCACGGACTGTGTCGATCTGGTCTGGCGTGACATTTGACAGGTCTCCTCTGGGGACGACGGGTTGGACTGGGCCAGCTCTCTAGGCTTTCAAGGGGCACTGAGGCAAGAGCTATTCTTCAATGTTTACAAAGGCATGCCCAGGTGTTGCAAAGGCGCATCTCAGGCCTCCAGGCAGCCGCGTTCGCCGGCCGGGAGCTTCCGTGCTACCACCGCATCAATGACATGGGCGACGCCAATGGCGCGCATGGACATGGCCCTGCGCATGCCGGGGCCAGGCGCTTTCTGGATCGTGGGAAATTGAAATCCGCCTAGGCGCGGATCGGCCCGCTCGACCGCCGAAGGCGCTGAACGCTTGAACCAGATCTCATCTCGCCTCCATAATTCGTGTGGTCGATATCCGCGCCGGTTTAACTCTGGCCGCGGATTGGGCGTGGCTGATATCGCGAAACGGTGGCAACAACAAGATGGCGGGCCCGGCGCGCCGGGCGGTCGGCAACGGCGCGAAAAGGTCAACCTCAGCCGAACGCTCGCGGCAGGTCTGCGGCCGGAAAGCGGCCACCGCTTCCTTGCCGTCGAAGCAGAAACACATGCCTGCCTCCTCCCGTGATTGTTTGCCTCAGGGGCGATTGGCGAAGTCGCGCACGACGCGCTGCAGCAACGGCACGTAGTCGCGAAACGCCCGCGTCTCCATATTGGCGACCTTGCCGCCCTCGTCCCAGATGCGAACCCGCACCGCTTCCTCATGGAACGGATTCTCGCGAAACTTGGCCACTTCGCCTGCGCTCATCGGCCCGCCCTGCAGCGACAGCGTATGAACCGAAGCCGGTGACAGTTTGGAGAAATAGGTCGGGTCGGTGGCGCAGAGATAGCGCTTGGCGGCAACGTGCAGCCGCACGCATTCGACGATGACCGGCGGGAAGAACGGCGCCAGCACCTCGCCGCCGGCCTCGTCATGATGCTTGTCCTCGACATCGTCGGGCGAATAGGTGCCGAACTCGCTGGTGTAGTGGCCGATATCGTGCAGCAGCGCGGCCGCTACCAGCACCTCGGGTGCGCCATCCTGCTCCGCCAGCCAAGCGCCCTGCAGCATGTGTTCGGACATCGTCACCGGCTCGCCGAGATAGGATTCAGCACCCCGGCGCTCGAAGATGTCGGCAATGAATTCGACGATCGTGTCCGCGTTGAGATCCTGGCCGCTCATTCCGCGGCCTCCTTGAAGCTGTGTTCGATCGCCGCGAGCGTCGACAGCAGGCCGTCCTTGTCGGCGTAGCAGCCCTGCAGCCAGCGCTTGCCGGTGCCGGAAAACGCCTTGCGGGCATGCATGACGCGGGTGTTGTCGACGATGAAGGCCTGACCCGGTTCCAGCTTGAAGGTCACCTCGAACGACGGATCCTCGATCAGCTCGGCGAAGCGGCGGTATGCGGCATAGTAGGCGTCCATGTCGGCGAACGGCACGTCGACGACCGGCGCCAGCGAACGGTTGTTGAAGCGGATGCAGATGAGCTCGCCATCCGGCCCGAGCTCGATCATCGGACGTTTCGCCCGCAGCCGGACGCCGGATGAACCGGCATATTCGAAGCGCGCCGGACAGGAACTCAGCAGGCGGAAACCTTCCGGGTTTTCCGCCTGCAGGGCGGCCGAGACGGCAAAGCCGTCGACGACGCTGGATTCACCGCCCTCCACCGTGTTCTCGATGCAGGACAGGATCTGCAGCGTCGGCACCGGATCGCGGTAGGGATTGTCGGTGTGCGCCTGCAGGCCAAGATTGGTGTAGGCGAGATTGCTGGGGTTGACCTCGGCGCGCACTTCGAACCAGCGCCCGTAATTGGTCTCCCTGATATAGCCGAACAAATCCGACACCTTGCACAGCGCGCCCGACTCGGCCGGTAGCCCGTCCATCACCGCAAAGCCATAGGTCCGGACCGCCGAAAGCCATTCGCGCAGCACGCTGCGGCCATGGAGGGCCGCCGGATAGCTGGCGCGCGGCACCGAGTTCTGCATTGTCGCCCTGGTCCAGCGCTGGATGATGTCGCCCGTCCAGCCGGGCTGGCGCGGCTCATCGCGGTCATAGGCATTGGCGCGAAGCCATTGCGCGGGAAAGCTGACCGTTTTTCCCTCCGGCACGAAGTGGAGCTCCAGCGCCCCGCCCTTGATGGAAGCGGCCCCAATTCTGGTCTCGACAGGAATATCGAGGATGGTGATCAGCCGCTGGCCATTGCCGGCGCTGCGCGTCTTGTCGTCGAGCGCGTTGTCGCGCAGCCATATCGAGTGGAAGCGGGTCCGCCTCCCGTCATTCCAGCCAAGTTCGATGGTTCTGCCTTCGTCGCCAACCAGCGCGTGGGTCAACATGGGGATCAGGTCCTGTATCTATCCGCCCACGGCCACATGCTGGGCTTCGATTGCATGTTGAGTGCGCGGAAGGCATAATTCAAATTATGATTTTTTGGTCAATGGCATCGATCTAGTAATGGCTCGCCGAACCGTACCCACCTTGCCTCCGCTCGACTGGCTGCGCAGTTTCGAAGCGGCGGCGCGGCTGTCGAATTTCACGGCGGCGGCGGCCGAACTCGGCCTGACCCAGGCAGCGGTCAGCCAGCACATAAGGCTGCTCGAGGAGCGCCTGAAGACGCGGCTGTTCTCGCGGCTGGCGCGCGGGGTCGCTTTGTCGCCGGAGGGTGCGGCCTACCTGCCCCACATCCAGTCGGCCTTCGCCACTATTGGCAGCAGTACCGCGGAACTGTTCGAGCCGCGCGCCGTCCGAACCGTTTCGGTCCGGGTGCCGATCTCTTTTGCCTTGCTGGCGCTGGTCCCGGTGCTGCCCGACCTCGCCGAAGCGCTGCCGCGCATCCAGCTCGATGTTGTGACGATCCATCGCCCGACCGACTACGATCTGCCGGGTTCGGTACTTGACATCCGCTTCGGCAACGGCTCCTTCCCCGGACGCGAGGCCGAGAGGCTGACCGCCGAGCGGCTCGTGCCGGTGGCAAGTCCGGCCCTGGCCGGCGCCGCCGACTGGACGTCCCTGCCATTGCTGCTCGTGGCCGGCGCGCGCGAGATGTGGGCGGAATGGTTCGCTGCGGCCGGACTGGCCGGCCATCCCCAACGGTCGCACCGCTTCGACAGCTTCGTCGCTGCCATGGAGGCCGCGAAGGCCGGTGCCGGCGTGCTTCTGGGGTCGCGGCCCCTGATCGACGCGGCGCTCGACAGCGGAGCGCTGGTGCCGCTTTCCGATTTTGAGCTCTCCAGCATGTCGGGGCATTTTCTGACAAGGCCGTCGACCGCGCAGCTGACCGGTGCCGAGCAGGACTTCCGTCACTGGCTGCCGAGGCGTCTTGCCGGCAAGGCCCGTGCCTGACCGGCGTTACGATGTGCCGATACGCTTCCAGTAGATCAGCGTGCCCGTCAGCCCGCCATGCGGCTTCAGCGCATAGTCGGGAATTTCGCCGGCGAGGGTGAAGCCGAGCTTCTCATAAAGTCCCGAGGCACCTTCCTCCGTCGCCGTATCCAGAACCAGCAGCGTGCGTCCCTGCTTGGCCGCAAGGCGTTCGGCGGCCCGCATCAGGCGCGTACCAACACCCCTGCCCCGTTGCTCGACCGATGTCATCAGCTTGGCGATTTCCGCGCGATGCGGCTGGTTGGGCGGGCAATCGAGCAGCACGGTGACGGTCCCGACCAGAACCTCGCCCTCCCATGCCCCGAGCACCGTTCTTTCCCCCCGGGCGGCCGAGGCCAGGGACTTCTCCCAAAACGCGCTTGCCGCCTCCGGAGCCAGCGGATGCATGAAGCTCACCGATCCGCCGGCGGCGACCGTTTCGACCAGCAGATCGCTCAGCAATTCCAGTGTTTCCTCGCTGGCGGTCAATGGTGCGATTTCCACTGCATTCATGTCTGGTCCTTTGGAAAAGATGATGGTGTCCATGGCGCCGGCGTCAGTCGAGGCGGCGCGCGCGACGACGCTTGCGCGCGGCCTTGATGGCGCTGATGCGCTCGGTGTCTTCTTCCCTGAGATGCCGGCCGCGCTCCAGGATTTCGAGCGTGTATTCCTCATAGGTCAGGCCCAGCCGTTCAGCCTTGTCCGTGCGCATCAGCATCACCTCGCGGCTCGGCGCCTTCCACGCCTTGGCATGCGCGGCCTGCCAGGCCAGGAAAATGTAGGGATCGCCCTTGCCCCATGGCGGCCCCTTATAGTCGTCGAGAGGCGGCCCCCCATTGTGGGAGCGTTTTGGCCGTCGTGCCATGATGTCAGCCCCTGACCAGCGCGACGAGATAGTCGGCCCCGGGCTCCAGCGCGTGGAACATGCAGTCCGACGGCGCCCCGAGCGCAAGGCAGTCGCCGGGCTCCAGCCTGTGCACCCGATCGCCCTCGGTGAATTCTAGACTTCCCGAGATCAGCCAGATCTGCTGCTTGATGAAGGTGTAGGAGGCGGCCGGCAGGCTCACCCTGGCGCCCGCCGGCAGATGGACCTTAACCAGTTCGAGCGGCATCTCGCCGGCCGGCGACAGATGCCGCCTGACATAGCCCGTATCGGGGTCGCGCCACACCGGCTGATCGGCCGCGCGCAGCACTCCGCCGCCTTGCAGCTCCGCACGCGCGATGAGGGTCGACAGCGTCATGCCGAAGGCCGCGGCAATGCGCACCAGAAGCGCGGCGGTCGGGCTGGTCATGCCGCGCTCGATCGTGCTCAGCATCGCCTTGGAAACGCCGGATCGCTCGGCGAGTTCGGCCAGCGACCAGTCCCGCACGGTCCTTTCGGCGTGGATGCGCTTGCCAATGGTCGAAGAGATGTCGTTCGCTATATCATCCATTCGTCCATTATAACGAAACGGGCAAATGGGTGAAGAGCCATCTCACGAAAATTTTCACCTCGCTTTTAATCCTCTCTACACCATCCGACCTCATCCGACCTTAACCCCGTTCCTGTAGTGTCCGGTGTCCAGGGAAATGGGGATTGGCCTGTCCATGTATGTCGAACGCGAAGCCTCCGTCGGAGAACCGACATCGCAGGAGCGCCGCAACGCAGAGCAGAACGACCGGCGCATCCTGGGCAATGTCGTTCAATGCGACGGCGCGCGTGCCACCATCAGCGCCTATGCCGACGACGCCGACGGTGCGGTCACCGGCCTGTGGACGGTCGGCAAGATGATCTCCATCAATCTGGGCACGACGCGCACCGTTGGCCTTGTCTATGGAATCGGCAAGTCGGATCGCGCCTGGAGCAATGAGGGCCAGAACGCCATCGAGGTCAGCATCGAACTGATCGGCGAAGTCCGCGACGGCGCCGAACCCGGCGCCAAGCCGATCTTCGACCGCGGCATCACCACCTATCCGCATATCGGCGCCATCGCGCACCGCATCCGCAGCCGTGACCTGCAGGCGGTCTACGATCTGGCCGGGCGCCATTCCATCACCATCGGCTCGCTGTCGCAGGACGAGGCGATCGCCGCCAATATCGCCATCGACGACACGCTGGCGCGCCATTTCGCCGTTGTCGGAACCACCGGCGTCGGCAAATCCACGGCCGTGTCGCTGCTTTTGCGCAAATCGATCGAAGCACGCCCCGATTTGCGCATCCTGATCCTCGACCCGCACAACGAATTTGCAAGCTCGTTGCCCGAATATTGCGTCAGGGTCGATTCCAAGGCGCTCGACCTGCCGTTCTGGATGTTCAAGCTCGAGGAATTCGCCGAGGTGCTGTTTCGCGGCCGCGAGACTGACCCGGAAGAGATCGATGCCTTGCGCGACCTCATTCCGCTGGCCAAGAACCTCTACCGCAACCCGAATTCAGGCGCCTATCTCAGGCGCGGCAGCGATGCGCTGACGGCCGATACGCCTGTGCCTTACCGCATCGCCGACCTGCTCAAGCAGATCGACGAACGCATGGGCTTGCTCGAAAGCAAGAACGAGCGCCCGATCCTGAAATCGCTGAAGACGCGCATCGAATCGGCGTCGGCCGATCCGCGCTACCGTTTCATGTTCAATTCGCGCCTGATCGAGGACACCATCCACGAGACGATCGGCAACATCTTCCGCGTGCCGCATCACGGCCGCCCCGTGACCTGCTTCGAGATGGCCGGCATGCCCTCCGAGGTGGTCAACTCAGTCTGTTCCGTGCTGGCGCGCCTGGCCTTCGATCTCGCTCTGTGGAGCGAGGGCAAGCTGCAACTCCTTTTGCTGTGCGAGGAAGCGCATCGCTACATGCCTGCCGACGCGCGCCTCGGCTTCGCGCCGACCAGGCACGCTCTATCGCGCATCGCCAAGGAAGGCCGCAAATATGGCTGCTACCTCGGCGTCGTCACCCAACGCCCGGGCGAACTCGACCCGACCATCCTGTCGCAGTGCTCGACCTTCTTCGCCATGCGGCTCGCCAACGAGCAGGACCAGGCGATCATCCGCTCTGCCATCGCCGACTCGTCCGCCTCCACGCTCGCCTTCCTGTCCTCCATGGGCCAGCGCGAGGCGATCGCCTTCGGCGAAGGCGTGGCGACGACCATGCGGCTGAAATTCGAAAGACTGCCGGCGCATCTGCTCCCGGGCACGTCCAAGCGCGAGGAAGAAGTGACGTCGAAAGCCGGCGACGTCGACCTGGTGGCGATCGTGGAACGGCTGCGCAACGTGCCGAAACCGCAGAGCCAGTCAATGGCGTTCGCCGAAGTCGTCGACACCGGCCGGCAGGCCGGCGATCCCGACTACCGCAAGCCGGCAACCGCGGTGCGCGCACAGCCGGAAGACGATTTCGACACGCGCTACGGCCTCAAGCCCGCCACCTTCGGCCTGCGCCCGCAGAACGACTAATGCATGTCGCCCGAAAGTGTCCTCGGTTCCGGGACAACGACACGCATAAAATCAGAAGCTTACAGTAGGTCGGGCGAATCCTATTCGCTGCGACATGCTGTAGGCCGGCGGACCGCGCGCCAATCGACCCAATTGAGCGCCGCTTATAAGCCTGGGCAAATCCCGTCAGGGAATTCGTCAGGCTGAGTCGGCTGGTGCTGTTTTCGAGAACCGAAGCGGAGCGGACATTGAGTCCGTGAGCACAGTTCTACTGCGAACGCAGCGCAGAAGTCGGCATCAAGCGGCCAGCATCACAAATTTAGTGGCGGGATTTCAGGCGCAGACGCGATTGCGCCCTTGCCTCTTGGCCTCATAGAGCTGGCGGTCGGCGCGGCGATAGAACTCCTCCGCCGTCTCCTTGCGGTCCCAGACGGCGAGCCCGACGCTGGTGGTGATCTTGAGCCGGACATTGTTGCCGGAGAGGATCGACATGTTGGCGATCGCCTTGCGGATGCGCTCGGCGAATTTGGCCAGCAGGTCAGCCTCCATGTTGGGCGTAACCACGGCGAACTCCTCACCGCCCAGGCGCGCCACCACGTCGTGATAGCGTGTCATGTCCTTGAGGCAGCTGGCGACGGCCTTGAGAACTTCGTCGCCGACATCGTGGCCATGCGTGTCGTTGACCTGCTTGAAATGGTCGAGATCGAGGATCATCAGCCCGACCGGCTTTTCGATGCGCCGGAATTCCTCGAGATATTCCTTGAGCGCGTCATCGAAATAACGCCGGTTCTGCATGCCGGTCAGGCCGTCCGTCAGGGCGGCGTGCTCCAGTGTTTCGGAGCGGGCGCTGAGCGAAACCGTCATGGCGCGCAGCTTGCCTTCTTCCGTCGCCTGTTTGCGGATCAGCGGATAGATGAAGAAGATGCCGAAAAACAGCGCGGTGGCAAGCAGCACGCCCGTCGCGAACAGGAGCTTGTTGAGGTAGATGACCTTGTCCAGGCCCGAGTCCGTATGAAGTTCCGTGGCGAAGGATTGCAGTTGTCCATAAGCGTGCAGCGTCACCAGGCCGGCGGCCAGGATCACGAAGATAAAGACGAAAAAAGCGGATTCCGCCTTGTGGAAACGCATCTGCTCCCCGATGGAAAAGTGCCCCACGACCTTATGGCACGGACCGCCTTACGGAGCGTTAATTGCGACAACTTCGGCGGGAACCCTTCCCTCCGGGTCAACTTTTAAGTTGCATTAGCGACAAGTGTTTGGATCGTGGTTTCGAGATCGTCACCAGGGTGCAATCTCAGCCATTCCGGCCCCAATTGATGCCGAAACCAGGTCGTCTGCCGCTTGGCATATTGCCGTGTCGCGATCTTGGCGCGTTCGATCGCCTCGGGAAAGCTCGATTGCCCCGCAATGGCCGCCTGCAGTTCCCGAACGCCGATCGCCTTCATCGCCGGCAGCTCCGGATCGAGGCGAAGCGCCGCAAGCTGCCTGACTTCCTCCAGCGCGCCCTTGTCCAGCATCTGGTCGAAACGCCTCTCGATGCGACCAACGAGCGCCGCGCGGTCCGGCTCGACAACCAGGAAATGCGCGCTCCGCCTGTCGATAAGCGGCCGGCCGCGTTGCGCTTGCCATTCCAGGATCGACCGGCCGGAGGCGTCGAGAACCTCGAGCGCCCGCACGATGCGATGGCTGTCGGTCGGCTTCAACTGCACGGCAACTTTCGAATCCTCGCGCAGCAGCAAGGCGTGTAACTTGACCGCGCCTTGCTCCTTCAGTTCATAGCGCCAGCGGTCGCGGATGCGCTGCGGAATGTCGGGCATTTCCGAAATGCCCTCGGCCAGGGCGCGAAAGTAAAGTCCGGTGCCGCCGACGAAGACCGGTCGCCGCGAGAGCGTTCCCTCGTCGATGAGTTTCACCACGTCGCGCAGCCAGGCGCCGGTCGAATAGGCGGAGCCGGGATGGACATGCCCATAGAGAAAATGCGGCGCCCGTGCGAGGTCGGCCGCCTCGGGCCTGGCGGTCAGCACGTCGAGCACCGAGTAACCTTGCATGGAATCGGTGTTGACGATGACGCCGCCTGTACGTTCGGCCAGCTCGAGCGCCAGCGCCGACTTGCCGCTGGCAGTCGGCCCGGCTATCAGGATCGCGTTCTTCACGCGGCCTTCGTCCGCATCCGCGCCGGAATTCTCGATGCCGCTCATTGCCACGCTTGTGTCCCGTCCCGCTGACCGCGCCTTGTCGCCGTCGCTTGCGAATATGGCCTCACGGTCGCTAGGCGCAAGCGCTGTCGTCTGGCTGGCCGAAGGCATTGCCTGTGATCTCGCCTTGCCGCAAGGTGCTAATGCCGCCGACATGACCGCCGCGCTGCGCGCGGCACTGGCCTCGGAGCCGGTCGACGTCATCGTCCAGCAGGCTGAAGCGAGGCGAAAGAAGATTCTGATCGCCGACATGGATTCGACCATGATCGACCAGGAATGCATCGACGAACTGGCCGACGAGATCGGCGTCAAGGAGCGCGTCGCTTCGATCACCGCGCGGTCGATGAATGGCGAAATCGCCTTCGAGCCAGCCTTGCGGGAACGCGTGGCGCTGCTCAAGGGGCTCGATGCCGCCGTCGTCGACCGCATCGTCGCCAACCGGCTGACATTGGCTTCCGGCGGCCGCGCGCTGGTCCAGACCATGTGCGCCAACGGCGCCTGGACGGCCCTTGTCTCGGGCGGCTTCGAAGTGTTCACCACGCGCATCGCGGCCATGCTCGGCTTCCAGGAACACCGCGCCAACCGCCTGCTCGAACAGGACGGAAGCTTCACCGGCCTGGTCGGCGAGCCGATCCTCGGCCGCGCCGCCAAGGCCGAAGCGCTGATCGAGATTTCGACCCGGCTTGGATTGACGCCGGCCGATGCGATCGCCGTTGGCGACGGCGCCAACGATCTCGACATGATCCGCCTGGCCGGAACGGGTGTCGCGCTGCATGCCAAGCCGAGCGTGGCGGCGCAGGCAAAAGTCCGCATCGATCATGGCGACTTGACCGCGCTGCTCTATCTGCAGGGCTTCAGACAAGACGAGTTCGTCCAGTGAAACCAATCCGTACCGAACGCCTGATCCTGCGCAACTGGGAGGAGCGCGACCGCGAGCTGTTCCACCGCATCAACTCCGACGACCGCGTCATGGAATTTTTCCCGTTCCGCCGCGACAGGGCGCAGGCCGATGCCAAGATGGACGAGGTCCGCGCATGGATCGACGAGGACGGCTACGGCTTCGCCGCGGCGGAGGTTGCCGCCACCGGCGAGTGCATCGGCTTTGTCGGACTGTCTGGAACGGAGGATATCGATGTCCTGCCTGCCGGTACGATCGAGATCGGCTGGCGGCTGGCTCCCGAATTCTGGGGCAAGGGCTATGTCACCGAGGCATCCGAGGCATGGCTCGCCTACGGCTTCGAGACCTTGGCCGTCGACGAGATCGTCTCCTTCGCGGTTGCGGACAACCACCGTTCGACGGCCGTCATGAAACGGCTCGGCATGACAGCCGATCCTGCGGCCGATTTCGATCATCCCAGCGTTCCCGACAGCCACCCTACGCTCAGGCGGCATGTGCTCTACAGGCTGACGCGCCACGAATGGCAGGCAAGAAAAAGGGCGGCTCGTTAACCGCCCTTTTCCTTCAAATCGAGGTTCCGCTGGCTGCGCCAGGTTCAATCCATCCGGATTGTCACGAATCTGAGCTCGCCGGTCTTGGACGCCAGCATCAGCAGCGCATTCTTGCGCCCCTGCTCCTTCAGCGCGCCGATCCGGTCCATGACGTCCTTGGGCGTCGCGACCGATTCCTGCGCGATCTCGGTAATCACCTCGCCAGGCTGGATGCCGCGTTCGGCGGCGGCCGAATCCTTGGCCACGTCGGTGACGACGACGCCCGAGACATCCGCGGCGATGCTGAACTTCTTGCGCGTCTCGTCATTGAGCTCACCGACAGTCATGCCGAGCACCGACGCGGTCGACACGGCCGGCGCCTTGTCGCCCTTGTCCTGATCGGTGTTGCCGTTCTCGCCATTGGCGAGCTTCTCGCCATCCTCGAGCCGGCCAAGCGTGACCTTGACGGTCTGCTCGACGCCCTTGCGCACGATCAGCACGTCGACGGCCTTGCCGACCGGGCTTTCGGCGACGACGCGTGGCAGGTCGCGCATTTCATGGATGTCCTTGCCGTCGAACTTGATGATCACGTCGCCGGCCTGGATGGTGCCGTTGTCGACAGGTCCGCCCTTGATAACGCCGGCGACCAGCGCGCCCTTGGCGGTCGTCATGCCGAGGCTTTCGGCGATATCGTCCGTCACCGGCTGGATGCGAACGCCGAGCCAGCCGCGCCGCGTCTCGCCATACTGGCGCAACTGGTCGACGACACCCGAGGCAAGCTGCGAGGGAATGGAGAAGCCGATACCGATCGAGCCGCCGGACGGCGAAATGATCGCGGTGTTCATGCCGATGACCTCGCCCGCGCTGTTGAACAGCGGGCCGCCCGAATTGCCGCGATTGATCGCCGCGTCGGTCTGGATGAAGTCGTCATAGGGACCTGAATTGATGTCGCGGTTGCGGGCCGAGACGATGCCGACCGTGACCGTGCCGCCGAGGCCGAACGGATTGCCGACCGCCATCACCCAGTCGCCGACGCGCATCTTGGTGGAATCGCCGAACTTCACCGCCGTCAGCTTGTGGCCTTTCGGATCGACCTTCAGCACCGCGACGTCGGTCTTGGTGTCGGTGCCGACCAGCGTTGCCTTCAGCGTCACGCCATCGGAGAAATTGACCTCGATGTCGTCGGCGTCGGCGATCACATGGTTGTTGGTGACGACGATGCCTTGATCGGCGTCGATGACGAAGCCCGAGCCCAGCGACTGCACCTTCTGCGAGCCGCCGCCATCCTTGTCGCCGCCACGATTCTTGAAGAAATCGTCGAAGAAGTCCTGGAAAGGCGAGCCCTCGGGAAGCTGCGGCATCGGCACCGCGCCCGGCCCTTCCGTGCCCTTCACCGTCTGCGAGGTCGAGATGTTGACCACGGCGCCGAGCACGCGGTCCGCCAGGTCGGCGACCGAAGCCGGCCCGTCGGCGGCGAATGCCGGTGTCACGAAGGACGGAACGGCGGCGGTGCCCAGGACAAGCGCCGCCGTACCGGCGACCAGGGTCCGTCGAGCGGCACGCAAAAAGCTGTTGGATGTCATCGAGAAGCCTCCCGGCATTTCTGAAAGAGAAAAGCGCTTCGACGAAAACGCCGTGTCGCGCCATGATGGCAAGAAATACGGCACGTTTGCGGCTATGACCATCGGCAGAGCGTAAATCGAGCGTTATTCCGCGGACGCTCGGCCTTTACCCGCCCCGCACCAGCCAGACGATGCCGACACCGATGGCGATCGCCACCAGGCCGCCGATCCGCAAGGCATTCTCCGGCATCGACAGGACTTCGCCGGCGAGCTTCCTCGCAAAGCCGGGAAAGCCGCCATAGACCAGGCCCTCTATGACGAGGACCAGGCCTATCGCCGCGAAGAAATCCTGCACCGGCCGTTACTGGCCGGTGCTGGGTTGCGTCGCCGGTGCGGCCGGTGCCGCTGGCGCGGTGGGCGCCGGCGACGTCGGTTTCGCCGGTCCTTCCTTGCCGTCGGGATCGCGGAAGTAGCGGAAGAACTCCGAACTCGGCGACAGCACCATGGTCGTCCCGGTGTTGTCCAGCGCGGTGCCATAGGCGTTCATCGACCTGTAGAAGTCGAAGAAGGCGGGATCGCGCTTGTAGGCGTCAGCGAAGGTGGCGCTGCGCTGCGCTTCGCCCTCACCGCGCAGGATCTCGGACTCCTTCTGCGCCTCGGCGATGATCTCGACGACCTCGCGGTCGGCGCGGGCGCGGATACGCTGCGCCGCCTCGTTGCCGCGCGCCCTCAGCCTTTCGGCCTCGGCCAGACGTTCGGCCTTCATGCGGTCGTAAGTCTGTTGCGAGACCTCGGCGGTGAGGTCGGTGCGGCGGATGCGGACATCCTCGATCTGCAGGCCGAGCGAGGTGGCGTCGGGCCGCAGTTGATCGCGCACTTCGCGCATCATCACGGCCCGCTCTTCGGAAAGCGCCGCCTCGAAGTCGCGCAGACCGTAGACACGGCGCAAGGCTGCGTCGAGACGGGTCCTGAGCCGTGCTTCGGCCAGTTCGATCTGGCCCGACACCGCGGCACGGAACACGCGCGGATCCGAAATGCGGTAGGCGATGAAGGCATCGACCTCGTAGAACTTGCCGCCCGAAACCTGGACGCGGATGTTGTCGAGGTCGAAACGCAGCACCCGGTTCTCGATCAGTTGCACGGTATCGGCGTCGAAGAACGAGAACGGCGCCTTGAAGTAGATGCCGGGTTCGGTCTTGACGGAAACGATCTCGCCGAAGCGCAGAACCAGCGCCTGCTGGCGCGCGTTGACCACGAAGACCGAGGAATAGATGAGGAACAGGACGACCGCCGCGATGACGACGAATACGGGAAGACGGTTACCCATCACTGGTTGCCTCCCGTGTTCGCGCCAAGGGCCGCCGGAGCCGGCGCCTTCTGCTGCAATGCCGGCAGCGGCAGGTAGGGAACGACCCCTTGCCCATTGCCTTGCTCGACGATGACCTTGCCGGAGTCCTTCAGAACCTTCTCCATGGTTTCGAGATAGAGGCGCTTGCGCGTCACGTCGGGCGCCTTGGCGTATTCGTCATAGACCGAGATGAAGCGCTGGGCCTCGCCTTCGGCTTCCTGCACGACCCTGTTCTTGTAGGCGGCCGCGTCTTCGCGGACCTGTGCGGCCTCGCCGCGCGCCTGGCCGAGCTTCTGGTTGGAATACTGGTTTGCCTGCTCGACGAACTTGTCCTCGTCCTGCTCGGCGCGCTGCACTTCGTCGAACGCGTCGGCCACTTCGCGTGGCGGTGCTGCGTCCTCGATCGAGATCGCATTGACCTGCAGGCCGGCCTTGTAACCGTCGAGCGTCGTCTGGATGATCTCGCGCACCGAGGCTGCAATGCCCTGGCGGTCGTCGCGGAAAATGTCCTGAGCCGGCCGGCGGCCGACGGCTTCACGCATGGCGCTTTCGGCAACCTGCCGCAGCATGCCGTCAGGGTCGGAGACGTCGAACAGGTAAGCCCGGGGATCGGAAACCTGGTAGGCCACCGAAAACTGCACATTGACGATGTTCTGGTCGCCCGACAGCATCAGGCCGTTGCCGCTGGTATTGCCGCCGCCAATGTCGACGAGCTGCTCTGAAATCTTGGCCGTCTCGACGGTCTCGAGCGGCCACCAGTGGAAATGCAGGCCGGGCTGGGACAGTTCTGCCTTCGGCTTGCCGAAGCGCAGTTCGACCGCGACCTCGTCGGGCTGCACGGTATAAACGGCCTGGAACGCCCACAGCACCACGAGTGCCGCCGCGATCAGGCCGAAAACGGCCGGACTTGCGCCGCCGCCACCGGGCAGCGCGCGCCTCAGCCGGTCCTGGCCGCGACGAATGATGTCCTCAAGATCGGGAGGGGACCCCTGCGGACCGCTCGGTCCCTTCGGTCCCTGCCCCCAGGGTCCCTGATTGTTGCCGCCGCCGCCCCACGGGCCGCCGCCTCCGCCACCTTTGTCGTTCCAGGGCATGAATGTCCTTTCGCTTGGAATTCCCTCAAGCGCCGCAGTTACGGCGCAAATCCAGTGTCGTTCTTCTATAGGGACGCCACGGCGCGCTTTCAACGCGATCCGGCACCGCATCATCCGATTTGGGTGGCCGCAAGCGGCAAATCGCTACGACTTAACCCTGCGGATGCGGCTTATTGTCCAAAGGCAGGCACCAGATGGCAAAAAGCGGCTTGGCTCCGGCACGCATGGCATGGACGATGTCGGGCGAATTGTAGACGACCCCGCCGACCCCCGGTTCATGCCAGGGATTGGCATTCTGCCGCCACTCGCCTTCCGACAGGACGAGGTAGAGCTCTTCGGGTGGATGCCGATGGTCGGGATAATCCATATGCGGCGCCATCACCGAAACACCGATCTCGATGGTGCTGCTCGGCACATAGCCGCCCGGCCCGACGATGAAGCAATCGGCGTAATTGTCGGCCAGCACGGGCGACTTGCGCCGCTCGGCCTGGTTGTTCCAGTCGAGATGCGGTTCGATGTCGCGCAACGCGGCGCCCAGCTTTCCGAGATTCCCGCCGGCCTTCTCGAGCTCTGCAAAGCATTCAGGAAGATAGCGGCAGGCAGGCTGGCGCTTGGGCGGCTTGTCACTGTTGTTCGGCGCTTCCAGTGCCGTATCGCCGAAAATCCGCCTATGGGCCGCGTCGCGCACGGGATCATTGCCCATGCGTGATCGCATCTCCTTGCCAAGCAGATCCATGAAAGTGCCGAGTGGATGGGGGTTTGCCGTCATGAAGACACCTGTGTCGTTGGCCGCCGGCGCTCGTAGACCGTATAACGCGTCGGGTGGCTGTCCTTCTCGCCGGCAGGGAAATCCTGCGCGTTCACCACGCGCCAGGTTTCCGGCTCGATCGGTGGGAAATGCGCGTCACCGTCGACGACGGCCAGCACATGGGTGACATGCAGACGGTCGGCCAGCGGCAGCGCCTGGGCATAAATCTCGCCGCCGCCGATGACGCAGACCTCATCGGCGCCGCTCATGCAGCGCCCGCGCACCCTTGCCAGCTGGATCGCGGCTTCCAGCGTGTGCGCCACCTCGACCCCCTCGGCGCGCCAGGCCTTGTCGCGGGTGACGACGATGTTCAGCCGCCCCGGCAGCGGCCGGCCGATGCCTTCATAGGTCTTGCGGCCCATGATGATGGGCTTGCCCATCGTGTCGGCCTTGAAACGCTTGAGATCGGTGGAGAGCCGCCAGGGCAACCCGCCATCGCGCCCGATCACACCATTCTCGGCGATGGCGACATAGATCGCGACGTCCATCAGTTGGCATCCCCCGTATTGCTGTCCGAGGGATTGAGGATCAGGATGTCGATGTCGTGGTCCGGATAAAAATCGTCCGCCGTCATTTCGAAACTGGTCGGCCCGACCTTCTTGACATTGTCGCCGCAGAACGAGACCAGCGCCTTCGGGTTGCCCTTGTCGACGGTCAACTTGAACTTGCCGATGCTGCCCGTCGCCCAGTTGCCGCCGGTGGTCAGGATATAGGCGATGCGGTTTTCGTAGAATTTGGGGTATCCGTCCGGATTGTCCTTCGCCGCCTTGCGCACCGCGTTCTCCAGGGTAGCGTCCATGCAGTAGCGGGTCTTGTAGGCGGCATATGAACCCTGGAACTGGCCTTCATTGAAAAAACTGACCGACGACGTGCCGCCGACGCTCGGCTTGTAGCGGTGCGAGACGCGAACGTCCTTGTTGGCCGGAAAGATCGATCGCCACCAATAGGTCGAGCGCAACTGCCAGTACGGCGCATAGCCTGCTATCTGGCCGTTGCTGTCGAGGGCGGTGTCCTCGATGATGATGCCGCGGTTCATCCAGTCCTCGGTCACGGCCTGGGGCAACTTGGCAAGCGCGGCCTTGGCGGCATCGCCGAACGGATTGAAGGGCACATTGTGCGCCTTGAGGTCGGCGCTGATATCGATGCCGAGCGCGAAAGCCTTCTGCTCGAGCTGCGGCTTTGCCGGCGCGCCGTCGATCGTCACCTCGAAGCCGAGGAAATTGTCGCTCTGGTTTTCTGGGATCGCCGGCATTTCCTCGGGATCGCCCGAAATGTCGGGCATCGGGAAGGCGACGATGGCGTCGACATCCTTGTCGGTGTTGTTGTGGAAGGCGTAATCGACCGTCACCTTTTCAGGCGAGATGAAGAGATCCTCGCTTTGCATCGCCACCGCATCGCTGCGCGACAGGATCAGGCCGCCGGTGCCGAGCTCGGCGATCGAATCGTTGGCAAGGGCGGGCACGGCCGAAAGCACCAGCGCCAAGGTCAAACCAAATCGCAACATCAAAGCCCCTCTCGGCTGGAACGCCCTGGACGACCCTAGCTGTTTCAATGTGGCGTTTCAAAGCCCTTCCGCGCCAATGCTCAGGTCTGAGACGCAGGCGGTCTGGACACGCACGCGGTCTGGACACGCACGCGACGCGGTCTGGACTAACAGCTTGCGATCGGGCAGGAGTGCGCCGCATGCGCAAGCTTCTCGTCATCGGCATCGGCGCCGGCAATCCAGACCACATGACCGTCCAGGCCATATCGGGCCTGAACAGGGCGGACGTCCTGTTCATCCCCGACAAGGGCGCCACGAAGAACGACCTTGCCGACCTGCGGCGCGAGATCTGCGACCGCTTCGTCACCAATCCGAAGTCACGCCGCGTCGAGTTCGACGTGCCGGTGCGCGCCGAGCCGACCTCTTCCTACCGCTCGACCGTGGACGACTGGCACGAAGCCATCGCTGCCATCTACGAGGGCCTGATCGGCGACGAGATTGACGAAGATGGTTGTGGCGCCTTCCTGATCTGGGGCGACCCCTCGCTCTACGACAGCGCGCTGCGCATCCTCGAGCGGGTGCGTCTGAGGGGCAACGTCGCCTTCGAACTCGCGGTCATCCCCGGCATAACGGCCATCCAGGCGCTGGCCGCCAGCCACAGGACGGCGCTCAACCGCATCGGCGATTCCGTGCTGGTCACCACCGGCCGCCGCCTGACCGAGGAAGGCATGCCGGACAATGCCGGCAGCGCCGTCGTCATGCTCGACGGCAAATGCGCCTTCAACACGCTCGCCGACCAGGACCTTTTCATCCAATGGGGCGCCTATCTCGGCACTCCTGACGAGATTCTTGTCTCGGGCCGCCTGGGCGATGTCGGTACGGAGATTGAAAGGACCCGCGAAGAAGCCCGCGGGAAAAAGGGCTGGATCATGGACACTTACCTGCTGCGCAAGCCGGGGGGATAAGGGAATAGGGCAGTAGGCAGTAGGCAGTAGGCAGTAGGCAGTAGGCAGTAGGCAGTAGGCAGTAGGCAGTCGGCTGTCGGCAGTAGGCAGTAGGCAGTAGGCAGTAGGCAGTAGGCAGTGAATGCTTTGCGTTCGAGTATTGCGCAAGAAGGGATAGCCTAATCCCTAATCCCTAATCCCTAATCCCTAATCCCTAATCCCTAATCCCTAATCCCTAATCCCTACCCCGCATCGATCTCCGCCTGCAGCGCATCCATATGCGTCGCCGCTGCCGCGCTCGCCGCGCGTTCGATGGCGCGAAAACGGCTGACCACGGCCAGGCCGACCGTCGTCAGTTGCGCGCCGCCGCCCTTGCGGCCGCCTGTCTGCGCCGAGACCAGCGGCTTGCCGAACACCCGGTTCATGTCCTCGACCAGGTCCCAGGCGTGCTTGTAGGACATCTCCATGCCGCGCGCGGCGGCCGAGATCGAGCCGAACGTGGCGATATGCTCCAGAAGCTCGATCTTGCCGGGGCCGATTCGTCCGTCGGGATCGAGATTTATCCGCAGGCTCAGCGATGGCATTTTGTTCCTCCGCGATCACCTCGGTTTCGGCGACCGTTATTCCAAAATAATATAGCGGTTATCACCGCCCCTGTCAGCCGTCGGCCTCGAGCGGCAAGCCGGCGCCGGTATTGGCCCGGTCGAAGCTCACCGTCTTGACCACCGCGAAGACCTTGCCGCCGAGCCGCAGCTTCAACGCCTGCCGCGACTGTTCAGTGATGCGGGCGAGCACCGTTGCGCCATTGCAGTCGATGCCGACCTCGACCGTCGGCCCCTCGCCCGGGCCGATCGCGATGATCGTGCCGGGCAGGATGTTGAGGGCGCTGAGGCCCGCCGGTCTCTCCGTGGCGATCATCACGTCGCGAGCGCGGATACGCAGACGCACGGGAGCCCCGGGCTTCGCTGCAAGGCGCGGCACGCGGATCTCGCCGGCGGCCGAGCCGAGCACGCTCATGCCGAAAGCCTCGTCGTGACGGAGCATTTTGGTGTCCAGCACCGCCCCGCCCTCGCCGCGCTCTTCCGCCGGCAAGAGGTCGAGCCTTTGCATCACCGCTTCGGTCGGACCGCTGGCGGTGACCTTGCCCTGCGCCAGCATGACCACGTCGCTGGCCAGCCGCGCCACCTCGGCAACGGAATGGCTGACATAGACGATCGGGATCTTCGTCTCGTCGCGTAGCCTCTCGATATAGGGCAGAATCTCGGCCTTGCGCGCTTCGTCGAGGGAGGCCAGCGGCTCGTCCATGAGCAGCAGCCTGGGGCTGGCCAGCAGCGCCCTGCCGATCGCCACGCGCTGCTTCTCCCCGCCCGACAGCTTTGCCGGCCGCCTGTTCATGAGCGGCCCGATGCCGAGCAGGTCGACAACGGCGTCCATGTCCGCATAGCGCTCCGCTGCCGGCGTGAACCAGCGGCCGTAGCGCAGATTGCTCATCACGCTCATATGCGGAAACAGGCGCGCGTCCTGGAACACCATGCCGATGCGCCGCTTGTGTCTCGGCACGAAAATACCGGCGCCGGTGTCGACCAGCACGCGGTTGTCGACCTCGATGCGCCCCTTGTCGGGCCGGATCAGCCCCGCGATCATGTCGATCAGCGTCGTCTTGCCGGACCCCGAGGGTCCGAACAGCGCCGTCAGCCGCCCCGCGCTCTCGAAGCGGGCGTCGATGGCGAAATCGCCAAGCCGGTGGTTGATGTCGACGAGGACGCTCATTCGATGTCCATCCGCCGGCCGACCCGCCGCGCCAGCACTTCCGAGGCGACCAGCGCCGCCATTGAAATGATGATCGAGATCAGCGTCAGCCTGAGCGCGCCCTCGTCGCCGCCAGGCACCTGCGTGAAAGTGTAGATCGCCGATGGCAGCGTCTGCGTTTCGCCGGGTATGTTGGAGACGAAAGTGATGGTCGCGCCGAACTCGCCCATCGCCTTGGCGAACGCCAGTATGGCGCCGGCGATCAGTCCGGGCAGGATCAGCGGCAGCGTGATGGTGGCGAACACCCATAACGGGTTGGCGCCGAGCGTTCCCGCCGCCGCCTCCATCTTGCGGTCGACAGCCTCGATCGACAGGCGGATCGCCCGCACCATCAGGGGAAAGCCCATGACGCCGCAGGCGAGCGCCGCACCCGTCCAGCGAAACGAGAAGACGATGCCGAAATGTTCGGCCAGGAATGCGCCGGCCGGGCCACGCTTGCCGAACGTCAGAAGCAGGAGATAGCCGGTCACCACGGGCGGCAGGATCAGCGGCAGGTGAACGATGCCGTTGAGCAGCGTCTTGCCCCAGAATTTCCCCCGGGCAAGCAGCAGCGCGATCGCTATGCCCGGCGGCAGGCTGGCGAGCATCGCAACCGTTGCCACCTTGATGGACAGCCGGACCGCATTCCATTCGTCGGGAGTGAGGTCCAGCAGCCAGTTCATATCGCCCGGTTCAAAGTTGCTGTGTCAGGGCTCTTATTTGTGCTTGAGAACCGTAAAACCCTGTTCCTTGAAGATCTTCGCGGCGGCCGGGGACTCCACGCACTTCAGGAAGGCCGGGGTATCCTTGTCCTTCGAATCCGCTGTCTGCGCAATCGGATAGATGATCGGCGGGTGCGAATCCTCCGGGAAGGTGCCGACAACCTTGACGGTCTTGTCGGCCTTGGCGTCGGTTGCGTAGACGATGCCGAGCGGAGCTTCTCCGGTCGAAACCAGCTTCAGGGCGGCACGCACGTTCTCCGCCTGGGCAACCTTGCCCTCGACCGACGACCAGACACCCAGCGATTCAAGCGCCGCCTTGCCGTATTTGCCAGCTGGCACCGCCTTGAAGTCGCCCATGGCGAGCTTGCCGTCACCGAGCAGCTTGGCCAGGTCGAAGCCCTTCTCGACCTTGGCCTTGACCTTCGAATCCTTCGGCGCGACCAGGACGATCTGGTTGCCGAGCAGTTGCAGTTCCGTCTCCGGCTTGGTCAGCTTCTTGTCCGAGAGGTATTTCATCCAGTCGAGATCGGCCGAAACGAAGACATCGGCCGGCGCGCCGCCCTCGATCTGCTTGGCAAGTGCCGAGCTCGCCGCGTAGGAAATGGTCGCGGCTTCACCGACCTTCTTCTCGCAGGCCTTGTTGACCGCGTCGAGCGCGTCCTTGAGGCTGGCGGCGGCAAACACGGTAAGCTTGTCGTCGGCGTGAGCCGCCGGCACGGCGGCCATCAGCAGCGCCGCCAGCCCGCCCACGGCGATTGCCTTCAATCCAAAACCCTTGCCCATCATGAAACTCTCCCTGATTTGAAATCCGTGCGGCGCAAAGCCCGCAGACCGATATATCCGCACGAACATAACAAGGGAAGCCCGGCCATCCGTTGAAACATTCTATCTGGTCTTGTGAGTGGCGCGGCGCGGCTGTTCTGCTAAACAAATCGACGGGAAACAAGCCTTTGAAAGGAAACCCCATGAAGATCAGCGCCCGCAACGTTCTCAAGGGAACGATCACCGAGATCGTCAAGGGAGCCACCACCTCGCATGTCAGGATCGACATCGGTGGCGGCACCATCGTCACCGCCTCGATCACCAACGAGGCCGTAGCCGATCTCAAGCTCGAAAAGGGCAAGCAGGCCTATGCCGTGGTCAAGGCCTCGGACGTGATGGTCGGCATCGACTGAACCACGACCGGCGAATCCCAATGGTTCGCGAGAACGAGATCCGGCCGAGCGAGGTCGCGATCGAGGCACCGCCGGCGACCGACGCCGGCCTGGTGTTCATCGGCGTCATCCGCACGCCTTGGGCCTCGCGCCTGGTCACGCCACGCCAGGGCCGTGACGACGGCCCTGTCTGCCGCATCGAAATCTTCGACCCCTGGCGGCAGGCCATGGACGGCGTCGAACAATTCGAGCGGCTGGAGGTGCTGTACTGGCTGCATCTGTCGCGGCGCGACCTCGTCAAGCAGAGCCCGGCCAGCGACGGCACCTCGCGCGGCACCTTTGCACTCCGCTCCCCGGTACGGCCCAATCCGATCGGCACGTCGATCGTCAGCCTTGTCGGTGTCGAAGGCTCGGCACTGCTGGTGCGTGGCATGGATTGCGTGGACGGCACGCCCCTGCTCGATCTCAAACCGGATCGCACGCTGTTCAAGCCGATCGCACCGCCCCAACAGGGTGATTTCGAGGTCGGTTGAGCCAACCGGCGTCCGGCTCAAACGGCGATCGGCGCCTTGATCGATGCGTCGGCGACGTAATTTTCCAGCCGGAAATCCTCGAAGCGGAAGGCGAACAGATCCTTCACCCCAGGATTGATCCACATCGTCGGCAGCGTTCTCGGCGTGCGCCGCAACTGTTCGCGCGCCTGCTCGAAATGGTTGGAGTAGAGATGCGCGTCACCCAGAGTGTGGACGAAATCGCCTGGTTTCAGCCCGGTCACCTGCGCCACCATCAGCGTCAGCAGCGCGTAGGACGCGATGTTGAACGGCACGCCGAGGAAGATGTCGGCGGAACGCTGGTAGAGCTGGCAGGAAAGCCGGCCTTCGGACACGTAGAACTGGAACAGGCAGTGGCATGGCGGCAGCGCCATGGCTTCCACCTCGGCGGGATTCCAGGCCGACACGATCAGCCGCCGCGATTGAGGATTGCGGCGTATCTCCTTCAGAAGATTGGCTATCTGGTCGATCGAGCCGCCATGCCCATCCGGCCAGGAGCGCCACTGCTTGCCATAGACCGGGCCGAGGTCGCCATTCTCGTCGGCCCATTCGTCCCAGATCGAAACGCCGTTGTCGGTCAGATATTTGATGTTGGTGTCGCCGGCCAGGAACCACAGGAGTTCATGGATGATCGACTTCAGGTGCAGCTTCTTGGTGGTGGTGACGGGAAAGCCGCGCGCCAGGTCGAAACGCATCTGGTAGCCGAAGACGGAGCGCGTACCGGTGCCGGTGCGGTCGCCGCGATCGGCACCGTTTTCCAGCACATGCTGCAGGAGGTCGAGATACTGGCGCATCGGTTCCGGCTCGATTCGAGAGTGCACCCGATCATAGCGCATGTGCGCGCCGATGCCACGTCCGTCTGAGGTCTTCCCCACCGACATAGAGAGCGGAGACCTTTTCAGAATTCGCTCTGGCGAGTCGAATAGGGTGGTTTTCGAGAACCGGAGCGGAGCGTACTTAAAGTACGTGAGCACCGGAAGCGCAGAAAACCGCCCTAGTCGGCCGTCAGAGTAGAATTATCAAAAGGTCTCAGAGCGAGCCGAGCTTGCCCAGTTCCTTGGCCACCAGATAGTAGAACGTCACCCTGCCCTTGCTGTGATCCGCGGCCATCGCCTTGCAGGTCTTCTCGATCGCCGCGTCGGCCTTCGCACCGTCGCTGACGCCGAGTTTCTTGGCCGCCCAGCTCTCCTTGACGCGCTCGAGTTCCTTCGGGTCGGTGCAGGACACCAGCGAGGAGTCGCGATTCCTGAGCGCTATGCCCAGATGCTTGACGATCTTTTCGACCGCATCGGCGCTGGCGCCCGCGTCGTACTTCTTCACATCCGCAAGATAGTCGGCCATCAAAATTCCCCTCGTCGGCGCCACGGATCCGATCGATGAGGGCTGTGGCGCGCTTCGCAACTTGTGCGCTAGGTCGATAACTCCTCACCGCCCGCAAAGCTTCGGTTGAGACCGCGCCCAAGTCAACCCTCGCCGTCGCAATTTGACACAGGGACAAAGGCCGATTGCGGCCTTTCATTTCTGGCTGCCGCCCCCTATATTCGTTTTGTCGGCTTGACCGACTATGGCGATAAACTGACGATGAAATAAGCCGTTCGGACCCGGGGGCGGTACCCGGCGCCTCCACCAAAAGCCGCTGTCAGGGACAGAGCGGTTTTTGCTGGGGGCGAAATAGGATCGACGAAGGTGTAAAGATCGTACTTTTGCCCGGCATTGTACCACCGTCATCGGGCTAAACTTATAGTTGCCAACGACAACTATGCGGAAGCACGTCTCGCTGCTTAATGCAGTGCGATAGCTTCAAATCAAGCCCTAGGGGTTCGCACTTCTAGGCGGGGTTCGGAGGTACCTGGCAACAGAAACCTCCACTTCTCCCCTCCCTCGATATCGTCACGCGCAACGCCAGGTCCCCTTGGCCGGATTCGTATGGCCGTTTGGCCCCGAAACCCTCGCGCGTCCCCTCTCTCCATGGACAAAAGATGCAAAACGATTCCGATCGATTCTTCGTGCTGACCGGTGGCCCAGGTTCAGGCAAGACCACCGTGATCGAGGCCCTGGAACAGGCCGGCCTTCGAACCGCGCCCGAAGCCGGGCGCAACATCATCCGCGACCAGGTAGCGACCGGCGGCCCCGCTTTGCCCTGGCAGGACCGCGCGCTCTTTGCCGAATTGATGCTGTCGTGGGAATTACGCTCCTGGCACGCGGCACGCGCCGAACCCGGTCCGGTCTTCTTCGATCGCGGCATCCCGGACACCATCGGCTACCTCAGGCTTTGCGGCCTGCCGGTGCCGGACCACCTCACCAAGGCGGCCATGAAATTCCGCTATGCGCGCCGTGTCTTCGTCGCGCCTCCCTGGCCGGAGATCTTCGCGCAGGACGAAGAGCGCAGGCAGACGTTCGACGAGGCCGAGCGCACGTATCGGGCAGTAGCCGGTGTCTATGCCGACCTCGGTTACGAACTCGTGACGCTGCCACTCGCCCCGGTCGAAGAGCGCCTGCGCTTCATCCTCGATGCTGCTTGCTAGGGCGCCGTTGCCACATGGGTCTGCCCCGGCCCATCGACAAGGTGCTGGCGGAAGAAGGCAAGCACGTCCGTATCGAACATCTTGTGGAACGCGGAGCGGTCGAAGCCCGGCCTATCCACACAAAGGTCCGAGGGCATGCCCGTCTTGCGACAGGATGCCAGGAAAGAGAAATGCACGGCGTTCGGCACGACGTGAAAGTCCGCCGTCCGCGGCAGCAGCCCGGCCAGCAGTTTGACATCGGCGGATGATATGCCGTCGCCACCGAACTGCGAACTCCAGAGCTGCAGCGGCACCTTGACGTCTTTGAGGCTGTCGCTGGTCTGGAACACGATGCTCAGCGGATCGGCAACGACGATTGCCTTCACGCGCGGATCATGGGTCAGCACCTCCGGCGGCAATTGCTTGCGCACCGGCTTGGGCTGGTTGGCCGGCGGACAGCCCGTGGCGGTCGGGTCCGGGCAACGCGGCGGCAGCTTGTTGAAGTCCGGATTGGCGCCGCCCACGACAAGACCGGTATAGCCACCTTGCGAAAAGCCATAGAAGCCGACGCGCTGCGGATCGATGCTGGCCGAATCCGGCGATGCGCCAAGCATGAAATCGATGGTTCGCTTGATATCGAGCGGCCGCTGCCTCAGCACGCCCAGGCCATTGGCCTGGCTCATGTCGGCGTGGTTAGCGTGCGGATGATTGATGGCAACGACGATGAAGCCGGCATCCGCCAGCGTCTCGGCCATGTCATGGAGATCGAGGTACCAGCCGCCATAGCCGTGGGAGATGACGACGAGCGGCAATTTCGCGCCCACGATCGGGCAATCGGGCACGGCCGGAACGGTGGTTCCCTTGACCTTCACCTCGCCGGGCGCGGTGGCGCAAGGCGACCACATGGCTGCGTCGACCGACGGCCCCGCGGCATCCGCCGGAACCTGGATGAACTTCAAACCAGCCGCGTGGGTCGCCGTGGCCGCCAGGCTTGCCAGGGCGGCGAGCAGTATGGTTCCCAGGCGCATTTTCCGGTCTCCGTTTCTCTGAAAATCATCCGTGCGGCCGGGCCGCGGGCCGAAATCCAGACCCACGTTTCCCGATGCCACGCTGTTCGATGAGAGCTGTTGCTGCCGGCCTGTCCAGCCGTTGCCGCCCTTCAGGGAACGGTCTCGACCCTGCCGCTGCCGCTGACTTGCGAATTGATCTTCGGATTGCCGTGGACCTGCACATTGCCACTGCCCGACACGCGGATGTCGGCCCGGTCCTGTGGCGCGATATCGGCATTGCCGCTGCCGCTGATCTGGACGCTGGCGGTCCTGGCGGCGAGTTTGGCGAAATCGCCCGAGCCGGAGCCGGAGATGCGCAAGGACAGATCCTGCACGCTGCCGCTGGCGCGGACATCGCCGCTGCCGCTGATCCTGAGATCGAGTGCGTCCTGGGCAAGACCGGAGAGTTCGAGCCTGCCGCTGCCGCTCAATCTCCAGCCCGGAACGGCCGGTCCGGTGAGCTGGACGCTGACCGCAGAGCGGTCACAATCTAAATTGTCGTCGAATTCCAGCACATTGCCGGACAGGCGGACATGCGAAACCGCCTCGGGATCGCCACTGACGATAGCCTGGGACGGCGTGCCCGGACGATAGGTCACCGTTGCCGGAAGCGCGATCTGGAACTCTGTGCTGACCGGCTCCCAGGCCAGTGTCACCGATCCGGGCTTGTTGCCGTCACCGGAACCGCGGCAACTCGAGGCAAAGGTCCACCATCTGCCGCCTCTCAGGTCGCGCCAGTTGTCCCCGGCCAGCGAGCTTGCCAGCGACAGGCAAATCACGGCGATGCCCAATGACAGGGCGGCGGTCCAGGCGAGTGTCTTGTTCATGATACACCTGTTTGTTTGTGCGGCGGCGGGCCGCGGGGACGATCAATTCCGTGGTGGTTTGACCAGGCGGTAGTGCAGGCGCGCATAGTCCCCCAGGACCTTGACCCCGACATTGAGCGCAAGCAGCAACAGCGAACCAAGTCCGATGCTGGCGGCGGCAAGCCCGACAGCCAACAGCAGCCGGGCAAAGGCCATGGTCCACGACGTGAAATGCCAGAAAGGCACGACGCTCAGCAGCAATCCGACGCTGACGACGCCCAGCGCCATCGCCGCAATGCCGATGGCCAGCATGACAGCGCAAAAGACAATGAGGATCGGCAGCAACAGGACGATGTCGAAGGCGGCCAGGCCGGTCAGCGCAAGCAGGGCGGCAACGACACCGCCAGGGCCACGGTCATGCTCCCAACGGCGCAGCCCCGCTTCCGCGCGCAGTTCCCGCCCCAGGCGCGCCGGATCGCCAAGTGCCTTGGCGACCTCCTCCTCGCTGCGTCCGGAGGCCTGGGCCTCGTCGAAATGGGCAGCGTAGTCGGCCGCGATCTCCGCAACTTCGCCCGGAGGCATTCCGGCCAGGCTGCTGCGCAGGGAAACCAAGAAAGCGTCGCGGTTCATTCCACTTCTCCCAGGAGCAGGTCGACGGCATCGACAAAGCTGCGCCATTCCCGGCTGCGTGCTTCGTAGGCAATTCTGCCGGCCGGAGTGAGCCGGTAATATTTGCGCGGCGGGCCGCTGGTCGATTCCACCAGCCATGTCGCGACAAGCCCGTCGCTCTGCATGCGCCGCATCAGCGGGTAGATCGTCCCTTCCCCCATGCCGACCCGCTCGGCGAGCGTGCTGGCGATCTCATAGGCATAGCTTTCCCTGCCGGCGAGCAAGGCAAGCACGCATAGTTCGAGCGCCCCCTTTTTCAGCTGGACGTCATTTGGATCGGTCATGGTCCGTTCCCGGCGATTTCAGTACACGATATAGAAAGGTATCTTCTTATGCAAGGTACTGACTTAAACTTGATACCAATGTGATGGCGACGGCAAGCCCAGTCCGAAAGATCAGGCTCTGCCGTGACTGATTTTCCACGGGCCCGGCCGGCATGGAAACACGCTTCGGCCGAGACGGCCGCGTCTGGCGCAGGGCCGACAAGGCACAAAAAAGGCCGGGATCCACCCGGCCTTTCCCTGCTGATTGAGGAGTGCTTATTCCGCTGGAGATTCGACCGCTCCGCGCGAACGGCCAAGCGTGACCTTCGCCATTGCGAACGATATCACCGCGCACAGCGTGATACCGGCCACCATCGGCAGCGGCGTGCCGTCGAAGAACGCCCCGGCCACACCCATGGCGAGCGCGCCGATGGCAAAGTGCAGTGTGCCCATCAGCGCCGACGCCGTGCCGGCGATCTCGCCGTGCTCTTCCATGGCCAGGACCGAAGTGGTCGGGATGACCAGGCCGAGGAAGCCGTAGCCGACGAACAGCAGGGCCGCCATCACGTCGAGCCTGTCGACACCCGACGCCATGATCGCGAACAGCACCACCATCGTCGAGGCGTAGCCCGTCACCGCCACCCACACCACGCGCTTCAGCCCGAACCGTTCGGAAAGCAGGCCGGTCAACTGCGACATGCCGATGAAGGCGACCGCGTTGATCGAGAAGAAAACGCTGTAGACCGAAGGCGACAGCCCGTAATGATCGATCAGGATGAAGGACGAACTCGACAGGTAGACGAAGAAGCTGGCAATGCCGAAGCCCGCGATCGCCACCAGGCCGAGGAAGTTGCGGTCCCCCATCAGGAAACGGTAGCCGGCAAGCGCGGTTCCAAAGGACGAACCGACGCGTTCTTCGGCCGGCCGCGTCTCCTTGAGCGAGGTCGCGAGCAGCACCGTGGCAAGCGCTGCCGCACCTGTCACCGTCCAGAACACGGCTCGCCAGCCGAAATTCTCGATGATCTGGCTACCGGTCAGCGGCGCCAGGATCGGCGACACCGAAAACACCAGCATCAGGAGCGACATCAGCTTGGCCGCCTCGTTGCCGGTATGCAGGTCGCGCACGATGGCACGCGGCACGGCCATGCCGGCGCTGGCGCCAAGCCCCTGCAGGAAGCGAAAGGCGATCAGCCATTCTATGGTCGGGCTCATCGCCGAACCGATGCCGCCGACCATGAACAGCACCAGGCCGCCATAGAGCGGCAGCTTGCGGCCGACCATATCCGAGATCGGCCCGACGACGATCTGGCCGAAGCCCATCGACAGGAAGAAGATCAACAGGCTCATCTGCACGGCCGCGGTGCCGGCATGGAGATCGGTGCCGATCGACGGCAGCGCGGGCAGATACATGTCGATGGCGAACGGGCCGATGGCCGACAACAAGCCGAGCACGACCGCGATGCGGAGGAATTTGGGACTCATGATATTGGCTTCTTTCGAATCTGGTTGCCGCCGCCAGGCGACGTCTGACCCCAGGACGTTCCATCCCGTGAGGTTCCGACTCCTGGAGCGAATTTCTTCGTCTCTTGGAGCGAAATCCCCTTATATCCTGTCCACAAATTTAGACAGTCTTGTCTAAATCGTCAATCACCTCTATATAGATTTTCATGAAATCGGGCGTTTCTCCTGACACTTTCCCGCCACGCGGCCATGAGGCCAAGCGCCTGTCGATCGTCGACGCCGCCGCCGCCGTGTTTTGCCGCGAGGGTTTTGCCGGCGCCAATATCGATCTGATCGCGGCCGAGGCCGGAGTGTCGCGCCAGACGGTCTATAATCACCATCGCGACAAGGAAAGGCTGTTTATTGCCGTCGTTCGCGACCTGACCGAGCGCTGCAATGCCGGCATTTTCGCCACCATTGCCACCTTCCCCGACCAGCCCGGGGATATCGGGGCCGACCTGATCGGTTTCGCCGTGCGCCTGAACCAGAACTGCATCTGCAACCGCGACGGAAAATTCCTGCGCAAGCTGATCCAGACCGAGGGCGAGCGCTATCCCGAGCTGTTTGCCGAGTGGCGCGAACAGGGACCTGGCAGGACATGGCCGGCGATCGCCGCCCGCTTCGCCCGCCTCGCCTATGGCGGCCACCTCGTCATCGACGATCCCGACGTGGCGGCGCGCCAGTTTCTCGGCCTCGTCAATGCCGAACTGCAGACCACCTTCATGCTTGGCGGCACCCCAAGCGAGGATGAAGTCGTGCAATCGGCAACGAACGGCGTGCGCACCTTCCTGCGCGCGTTCGGCAAGCGCCCCTCCCCGACGGCTATGAAAAAACACACTGCGCTGGCTAACGCGTAACATTTGCGGTTGCCGGGAAGCCGGCTTGCCGATCAAATCGTTGGCAATAGTCCTCGCTTCGGCGCGGCGGCGGTCTATATCAGGTTTACGCCGCCCTCAAGCTTGATTACAGCTATGCGGACGATTCAACGGAACCCGACCACCTCATGGCCGACGACCACATCCGCTACGACATTCTGGCCCAGGAGGCGTTGCGCGGCGTCATGCGCAAGGTCCTGGCCGAGGTCGCGCGCACCGGCCTTCCCGGCAACCATCATTTCTTCATCACCTTCCTGACCGGCGCGCCGGGCGTACGCGTCTCGTCGCGGCTGCGCGAACGCTATCCCGAGCAGATGACCATCGTCATCCAGTTCCAGTATTGGGATCTGAAGGTCACCGACACCGGCTTCGAGGTCGGGTTGTCCTTCTCCGACGTGCCGGAGAAACTCGAAATCCCGTTCTCGGCCGTGCGCGGCTTCTATGATCCCTCGGTCAATTTCGAGCTCGAATTCGACGTCAAGACCGATGCGCAGCCCGAAGAGGAACAGGCCGCGCCGGCGCCCGAGCCGCTGACCATCGTCTCCGAGAAGAAGCCGAAGGCGGAGAAGAAGGCTACCGCCGAACCGGACAAGAAGCCTGCCGCCGCCGATGCCGGCACCAAGGGCGCCGAAGTGGTTTCGCTCGACGCCTTCCGCAAGAAATAGGCTTGAAATGGCCGACATCGTCAACCTTCGTGAGGTCCGCAAACAGAAGGCGCGGGCAGACAGGGAACAGGCGGCCAGCCAGAATCGCGCCTTGCACGGCCGCACCAAGGCCGAGAAGCAGCGCGACCGCCTGATCGCCGACAGGAGCGAAAAATTCGTCGCGGGCCATCATCGCGAAAAGCCCGGCGAAGCGGACGATCCCAGCCAAAACGACGCTCATTGAGCGCCGTCGAAAAACGCTCGATCACCATTCGCGGCCATCGCACCAGCTATTCCCTCGAACAGCCGTTCCATGATGATCTTGTCGCGATTGCCGAGGCGAGAAAGCTGACGCTCGCCGCCCTTGTCGCGGAAGTCGACGCGACGCGGCCCCGTGACACCAACCTCTCCTCCGCGCTCAGGCTCCATGTCCTGGAGTGGGCCAAGCGCGGCGCGGCCGGCGAGGCCTAGGAAGAGACCTTGCCTTCCTCGTTCCGGCGCCTGCCGAAACCAAGCAAGGTCGAGCGCTCGCGCTCCTCGGCCTGTTTGCGCGAGCGCACCCGCATCAGATCCTTCCAACCGACATAGCCGACCAGCTGCTGGTCTTCGCGCGTGACGACAGGCAGATGCGACACATTCGCCGTCAACAGCTTGTCGGAGAGGCCTTCCAGATATTCGTCGGGATAGGCCAGCGTCACCTTGCTACCGGCCAGCAACTCGCCGAGCGTCGTCGTCCGGTGCTTGCCGGCACGCCGCCAGCGCAGAATCGCCGGCGGATCGATGAGGCCCAGCACCTGCCTGTTGCCGTCGATCACGGGAAAACTCGGATGCCGGGTTTCCGGGGCGGTCAGGAAGGCGGCCGCGCCATGCAGCGTCATTGACGCCGGCACGCTCTCGACCTGCGACGTCATCACCTCGCGCACCCTGGTCAGCGCGAAGGGATCGACGCGATATTCGCGCACCAGATGGTGCCCTCGCCTGGCGATCTTCTCGGTCAGGATCGAACGTTTCATCAACAGCACGGTCACAGCATGCGCCGCCGCGCAGGCCGTGATCAATGGCACCAGCACATGCGTGTTCCCGGTCAGCTCGACCGCGAAGAAGGTGGCCGTCAGCGGCGCGCGCATCGTGCCGCCCATGGTGGCGGCCATCGCCAGCAGCGCCCAGAAGCCCGGGTCGGCCGCCGGCAGGATGCCGGCAAGCACCGCGCCCATCGCGCCCCCCATGATCAGAAGCGGCGCCAGCACACCGCCGGAAGTTCCCGAGCCGAGCGCCACCGACCAGATGATGGACTTGACCACCAGAAGCAGCAGCGCTGCGGTGGCGATCGTGCGGCCATCCAGCATGTCGGCGATGTTGTCGTAGCCGACACCGAGCGCCCGTGGATCGATCAGGCCGCCGATGCCGACCACCAGGCCGCCGAGCATGGGCCACCACATCCAGTGGATCGGCAGCTTCTGGAAGCCGTCCTCGCAGGCATAGACCATCTGCGTCAGCAGTCCCGACAGCAGGCCGGCGCAGATGCCGACCAGCACCCAGCCGCCAAGGCCGAGGAAGGTGATCGTCATGCTGCCCTGGAAGGGAAAGATCGGCCCCGGCATGTGCAGCACCGTGCGCTCCACCTCCGCCACGATGGCCGCCACCGCCACGGGAATGAAACTGCGCGGCGTCCATTCGAACAAAAGCAGTTCCACCGCCAGCATGATGGCGGCGATCGGCGTCCCGAACACCGTGGTCATGCCGGCCGCCGCACCCGCCACCAGCAGCGTCTTGCGTTCATTGTCGCTGACCGGCAGCATCTGCGCGATCAGTGAGCCGATCGCCCCACCGGTCATGATGATCGGGCCTTCGGCGCCGAACGGCCCACCGGAGCCGATCGAGATCGCCGACGACAGCGGCTTCAGGATCGCCACCTTGGCATCGAGCCTGGAACGTCCGAGCAGGATCGCCTCAATGGCTTCCGGAATGCCATGGCCGCGGATCTTCTCGCTGCCATATCTGGCCATCAGGCCGATGATCAGCGCGCCGATGACAGGAACGAGGACGGCGGCATAACCAAGCGGCGTGTTTTCCAGCTTCAGCTCCGCGAGCGAGAACTGGCCGAAATAGGCGATGTTGGTGGCGAGCCGGATCAGCTTCAGAAGCACAATGCCGGCAAACAGCCCGGCGGTGGCCACCACCACCGCTATCGCGGCGACCAGCAGCACCCTGGCATCGGTGGTGAAATCCCTGAGATGACCGGGATTGGTTTGGTGGGTATTCATGTGGCTTTGCCTCCTGGCGGCGGCCGTGTCTGGTTTTTGCGGCACGGTCGATGTGGCCAGCCGGTTGTCGGTCGGCTATGTATCGTAATACGATATATCTATTCAAGCGGGTTCTGCTCGAAATTTCGTTTGAGCTTCCTCCGAAAAACGAAGACATCTCCGATATGACGCAGCCGCCCAAGACATCACGTCCCGCTATCCGCCAATCCGACTACCAGCGGCTGTCCGAGTTCCGCTACCTGATCCGACGGTTCCTCGAATTCAGCCAGGTTCAGGCCGAGGACGCCGGCCTGACCCCGCGCCAGCACCAGGCGCTGCTCGCCATCAAGGGATATCCCGGTGGCGGGCCGGTGACGGTCGGTGACCTGGCGGAGCGCCTGCGCATCCGCCACCACAGCGCCGTCGAACTGGTCAACCGTCTCGGCGATGCGGGTCTGGTCACGCGCGATCAGGACAAGGACGATCATCGCCGCGTGTTCTTGCGGCTGACCGAGCGCGCCGATGATTGCCTGGCCGAGCTGTCGGCGGCGCATCTCGACGAGCTCTCGCGCATAGAGCCGATGCTGCGGCGCCTGCTCGACCGGAGCCAAGACTGACGCTCAAGGATTCGTGCGGGCCGATACCGAAAATATTCTTCCGGACTGCGAATCCTTTGGCCCGGCCGCTGCGTCTTGGACGCGAGACATCAGAAGGAGCGGTTGCGGTGAAACACCATTTGATACGCTACAGGACGAAGCCTGACCGGACGGATGAGAACGTGCGCCTGGTCAAGGCGGTGTTCGAGGAACTGCGCGGCAAATCGCCGGAAGGTGTCCGCTACATGACCTGGCGCTCCGGTGACGGCACTTTCGTCCATCTCGTCGAGATCGAAAGCGACGAGCATGCCGAAATCATTCCTGGGCTTGCCGCCTTCGAGGCCTTTCAAAATGGCATCAGGGACCGCTGCATCGAACCTCCGCATCGTGACGTGATGACCGTGGTGGGCCATTATCGGATGCTGGACGAGCAGCCTGATTAGACTCAAGTTCAAGAACGGCCGGTGCATGAACAGTCCAGGCGGGCTCCGCGAACCTTTCAACCATTTGTTCGGCGAATTGCGCCCCAAACTGCACCGCTACTGCGCCCGCATGACAGGCTCGGTCGTCGATGGCGAGGATGTCCTGCAGGAGGCCCTCGCCAAGGCGGTGGAGGCGCTGCCCGGCGCCGGTCCGATCGCCAACCCGGAAGGCTGGCTGTTTCGCATCGCCCACAATGCCGCGCTCGATTTCCTGCGCCGCCGCGCCCGAGAAAAGGCCTTTTCCGACGACGAGACGGACATGATCGCCGACCCGGCAAATCCAATAGCCGACCGTCAGGCCGCCGCAGCCGGGTTGCACGCGTTCATGCGTCTGCCCGTCGCGCAGCGCAGCAGCGTCATCATGATGGATGTTCTGGGCTATTCGCTGCAGGAGATCGGCACCATGCTCGACACCAGCATCGCGGCGGTCAAGGCGGCGCTGCATCGCGGCCGTGGCCGGCTGCGCCAGATCGCCTCGGAACAGGACGATCGTCCTGTTCCGATTCTGAGCGCCGCCGAACGTCTGCTGCTCGAGGCCTATATCGATCGCTTCAACGCCCACGATTTCGACGCGGTGCGCGATATGCTGGCCGATGAGGTGCGGCTGGAACTGGTGGCCAGAACGCGGCTCAACGGCCGCAAGGAAGTCGGCACCTATTTCGGCAATTATTCCCGGGTTCAGGACTGGCGTTTCGTTGCTGGTTTTGTCGAAGACAGACCGGCAGTGCTTGTCCGCACCGGCGATGATCCGGCCGCGCCGCCCACCTATTTCATCCTGCTAACCTGGCGGGACGGCAGAGTTGCCGCCATCCGCGATTTTCGCCACGCCCGCTATGCCGCCGACGGCGCCGAACTGTTCGTTCCCTGAAGCGGGATCTCGGCCAGTGACCGCAAGTTCCCTACTCCCTACTCCCTACTCCCTACTCCCTACTCCCTACTCCCTACTCCCTACTCCCTACCTACTGAAGAGACTTCAACAGGTTGTCGACCGTGAACGGATTGGCCTTCGGCTTGGCCGGAGGCGGATTGTCGTTGGCGGGCGCCGGCTCGGTCCTGGGCGCCTGTTGCGCCGCCTTGCGTTCGGCTTCGAGCCTGGCCTTTTCCTGTGAAGCGATGCGCATCGCCTCCTCCGCTTTCTGGCGCTCCTGCTCGGCCTGCGCCTTGGCCGCCTCGTCCGCCGCCTGTTGTTCCGCCGCGGCCTCGGCATCGGCCTTGGCTTTCGCGTCGGCGTCCGCCTTGGCTTTCGCTTCCGCATCGGCCTTCGCCTTCGCGTCCGCCTCAGCCTGGGCCTGCGCTTCCGCTTTCGCCTTGGCGTCGGCCTCTGCTTTCAGCCGCGCCGCTTCCTGCTGTTGGCGCAATTCTTCGGCGGCCTTGTCGCGGGCGTCCTGTAGTGCCGCGTAATAACGCACCTCGCGCCGCAGCCGCTGTTTCTCGAGCAGCGCGGCCTGCATCGCCTCGACGCGTTGCTGTTCTTTTTCCAATGCGCGCTGGGTCAGGAACTGCGCCAGCGGCTCACTGTCGAACTGCCGTTTCACGGCACCGAACGGCCCCTCGGCGGTAAAGTTCACGACCGGCTCGGAGCCGACCAGCGCCTCGTCGCCGGGCCGATAGGTGACCGCGCCCTTGGCCGAAACCGTGCTGGTGTTGAGGTCCGCCGTAATGTCGGCAGACAACGTCGCCGCCGGATTTTCGAGGCTGATCGGCGGCGCTCTGAGCGTCCCGCCTGCAACCGTGAAGGCGACATCGGCATTTCCTGCGGCGAAGCTGCCGTCCGCGGCGATCGCAGGCGCGAAGCCGGCGGTCTTGGCGGCGTCGATGTCGCGGCCGATCGCGTCCGCCTTGGCCAGGAAGGCGCTGAACGCGTCAGGGTTGACGCCGGCGACCTGCAGGCCCCTCAGCGCCGCCGTACCGGACCCCGACAGTGCCGCGACCATGGCATCGACCGACTTGCCGCTGGTCGACAGCGTCGTCGAGAAATCGCTGGCTCCGCTGATGCCGGCATCCGGCAACACATTGGCCAGATCGGCCCCCGCCAGTTTCATCTGCCCGGTGAAGAGCCCCGTGCCTTCATTGTTCTTCAGCTCGAACAGGCCGGAGAGCGCACCGCCAAGGAACTTGGCCTTGAGATCGGCGACCCGAATCCCTTCCTGGTCGAGCTTGAGCGAAAAGGCCGCGTCATAGGCCGTGGCGAACGGGCCGGCGGCCAGCGATGCTGTGGTCAGGTCGAGATCGGCGGTGAACGGCAGGCTGGACTTCTGGCTGAACGGGGCCGAGGGCCACGCACCGGCCCCATTACTCTTGCCGGTATTGTCGCTCTTGTCGGCCCCGTTGTTGTCGACGAGGAAGGCGGAATCGCCAAACAGCGCCACCGCCATCGGATCGAGGTCGAGTTCGTCGAGCGCCAGCGCGCCTGCCAGATGCGGCACGCCGGCCTTGCCGTCGACCCCTTGCTTCACATCGAGGTTGATGTCGCCGGACACCGCAGCTTCGTTGATGGCGCCGTTGAGCCCGGAGAGCACCAGCAGGCCGTTGCCGTAATCGGCCTGCGCGGCCATCGATGTCGACATGCCCGCGCCCATGCCGGGCAGGCCGATGCCCGTCGTCATCAGCCATGGCTCGATGTCGGTGGCGTCGAGATTGACCTTGCCCTTGGCGATCGGACCTTGCGGTGTGTCGGCGACAGTCCCCTCGAAGCCGGCCTTGAAGTCGTTGCCGGCAAGGCTGAAGCTCGTCACCAGACCACCGGCAATCGTGCCCTTGGCCTGGATATCGGTGCTTGCTTCGCCAAGCATGCCGAGCGGCAGCGCCGGCAGGCCGTAAAGCGCCAGAAGCGCGGTGGCGTCGGGATTCTTGGCGTTGAAGGTCAGCGTCAGCGGCGCCTCCGGCAATCTGTCAGCCATGCCCTTCCCCGACAGCGAGGCTGAAAAGGCCGATCCGCCGGCCTTGCCTTGTCCGCTGACCGCGAGCCCCGTCGTGCCGTCGCCATTGTCGGCGGCACTCGCCACGAGGTCGACGCGGGCATCCTGGAACAGGTCCGGATAGGCCTGGGCGCGGCTTGCCAGCCCCTTCAGCACAGCATTGTCCGGATAATGCTGCGCGGCGACATCGATCAGCGGTTTCAGGTCGACGGCGACCACCGAGGCGTCGAGCTTGCCGGTCGGGCTCGCCGGGAAATCCTTGATCCGGCCGGTGGCGCTGATCGAGGCGCCGGCCAGCCCGCCGACCGACAACCGGTCGATTTCGAGCAGTCCGTCGCGCAGTCTGAGCGCGGTATCGACCGTGTCGGCGGTCAGGCCGCCGGCACTGACCGGCCCGGCTTTGATCTGGAAATCGAGGTCGCGGTCGGCGAAACGGTTGGCGCCCTTGTCGCTGACGAAAATCGAGGCGAAGGCGGCCAGCCCGTCGACATCGAGATCGCCGCCCTCCAGCCGCATCAGCACCGATGGTCTGGCGTCGTCGGGTTGGCTGGAATCAATGCGTCCGGAGAACTTGGCCTTGCCGAGGATCAATTCGAGATCGCTGAAGGACTGATGGTTTGCCGACAGATCAACCTTGGCCTTGAAGCCGGCGGCCGGCAGACGACGGATCGCCTCGTCGACATCCTTCGACAGCCACGCCGCAAACCCTGAAGGCTGCGACACCGCCAGCAGCAACGAGCCGGTGAAACCGAAATGGCTCTGCACGTTGAGCATCACCTTGCCGTCGGCTTCCAGCTTGGTGCGGCCAGGCAAGGTCGCGGCGAGCGATTTCACCAGCCAACCGTCATCGACCGGCTCGGCCGACAGATGGACGTCGCGCACCGTCGTGTCGCCGGCCACCACCGCCGGCAGCTTGACCTCGACGGTTCCAGGAATCGTCGGCTTCGGCAAATCGAGCAGCGCCTGTTCGAGCCCGGCAATGCGTTGGTCCAGCGTCAGGCCCGCGCCGGCTTGAGCCCCCACCGCCTCGTCGAACTGCACCTGCGCGCCATTGGCCTCGATGGCGAAGCTCGGTTTCTGGCCGAGATCGACCGACGCCTTGCCGTCGGCTGTGTAGGGATTGTCGAGCGGACCGGTCTCGAAACGGAATTCGTCGATGCCGAGCTTCTGGTGGTCGAGCGAGAACTTGCCGTTGAGCCGGAATCCCGGATCGGGCTTGCCGGTGCTGATCTTGACCGTTTCCCCATCGCTGCCGCGCAGTTCGGCGCTATTCTTGTCCGCGCCCGAGATCTTGAACTGGCCGCCATAGACAGCCGCGCCGTTGACGATGCCGGCATTGCCGTCGGTCTCGATGACCAGCGGATAGGCGTCGGGATCGGCCTTCAGCCGCAGCCGCATCTGTCCGGACGGCTCGGCCTTGCCGGTAGACGCCGCCACCGTCATGCGCAGCCCGTCCAGCCGCAACGTGCCATCCATTCGCCACGGGCCGGCCAGCGACTTGGCCGAGATCGTCGAGTTGATCTCGGAAAAGGTGTGGTTGCGGCCGCCGGCTTCATGGCGCAGTTCGATCTGCCCCTCCGTCACGGTCAGCTTCTCGATCGAGATCTGGCCGGGGTCGAAGGGCGAGGACGGGCGCATCGCCCAGTCGACGGTCCCGTCTGGAGCGATGTCTATGGTCGCCTTCGGCCGCACCAGCCGCATGTCGAAGATCAGCACCTCGCCGCGCAGGAAGGGTGCCAGTTCGGCATCCATCGAAAACGTCTCGACGGTCATGGCCGGCTGGCCGTTGGGACCTCCCGCGACGGCGACATTGGAGAAGGTCACCGAGGGAAACGGCAACAGCCTCGCCGTGGCATCGCCCTGCACGGTCACCTTGCGTCCGAGGATGGCGCTCGCCTCGCGCTCGAAATCGGCGCGGTAGCCGGTCCAGTCGACAAAATACGGCACCACCAGCGCCGCGCACAGCACCAGCACGAAAAGGCCACCGAAAATCACGAACAGGCGTGCGAGCATCAGCTCCGAACAGGTTTATTGAAATTCTTCCGCACTCTACCCGCATCCGCGTGTCGATAAAGAGGCAATTCATCCAGTGTTGCGTCATCCCGGACGATCTGAAACAAATCCGGGACCAAGCGGAGATTTTCGGATGTCGGGCAAGAACTGGGACCGGGTGCCGATCGATGCGCAGAGTGTCGATGCCCCGCTTTCGCAGTCGGCGATTTTCCTCGTCGTGACCGTCGCCGGCGACCAGCCGTCCCTGGCCAGGGTCTGTTCCGTGCTCGGCGAACTCGACGACCTGGTCAAGACCGTCGGCTTCCGCGATCTCGGTGGGCGCCTGTCGTGCATATCAGGCATCGGCCGCGATCTCTGGGACCGGCTCAGCCCCGGCCGGCGGCCGCTGGAGCTGAAATCGTTCGCGCCGATCAAGGGCGCGGTCCATTCGGCTCCTTCGACGCCGGGCGACCTGCTTTTCCACATCCGCGCGGAACGACCCGACATGTGCTTCGAGTTCGAGCGTATCCTGCTCGACAGGCTTGGTTCCGGTGTGACCGTCGTCGATGAAGTCACCGGTTTTCGCTATTTCGATGCCCGCGACTTGCTCGGCTTTGTCGATGGCACGGCGAACCCCACCGGCCTCGACTTGCCTGCTTCGGCGCGGGTCGATGACGAGGATGCCGATTTTGCCGGCGGCAGCTACGTCGTCGTCCAGAAATACCTGCACGACATGCAGGCCTGGGCGCGCATTCCGACATCAGAGCAGGAAGCGATTATCGGCCGCACCAAGATCGACAACATCGAAATCGACGATGACGACGCACTGCGCAAATCCCACAAGTCGCTGGCCACGATCGAGGACGCCGACGGCAACGAATACGACATATTGCGCGACAACATGCCGTTCGGCAGGCCTGGCCAGAACGAGTTCGGCACCTATTTCATCGGCTATTCCAGATATCTCTGGGTCATCGAAAAGATGCTGCAGCGCATGTATGTCGGCGATCCGCCGGGCGCCTACGACCGGCTGCTGGATTTCTCGACCCCGCACACCGGCACCACCTTCTTCGCGCCGACGCGGCCCTTGCTGCAAACCCTTGCCCAGGGCGTGCAGGAGCGGCTGCCCGCCGCGCGGTAAAACCGAGGGCGGTTGACAGCCCTGCCCTTCAGCGCGCGTCGCGCTTGGCCTGCGCCACCTTGGCCGCCTTGCGCTGCCGGCCGAGTTCGGCCGGTCGAACCAGGCTTGCAACCTTCTGGTTGGCCACGGCCCGCATACCCTTGTGCGCCGTGCGCGAATTGTGCGCGGGATTGTCGGGGGCTTTCTGCTTCAGGGCCAGCGCCTTGCGCGCATTGTCGACCAGGGAAACGCGGGCCGCCAGTTGGCGGCGCAGTTCGGCCTCGCCGTTCAGGCGCCGCATGGCCATCGCCAGCACAGCGAGCTTCACTTGTGAGCCGCCGTCGGCCTTTGAGGGCGCGGCGCCCTTTGCCGCGCCCTTGCCGCGCATCTCACGCCGCCGGCGATGCGCCTCTGTCTGCGCCTTGTCGCGCCTCTCCCGCAGCAGCTTCACCAGGCCGGAAAGGTCGGCGTCGGATAGTTCCTGTACCGCCGGATGGTGCGATTTCTCGACCAGTTCCTTCTCATCGGTGCTGAGAGCGCGCGCTTCTTCCTTGCGGGAAATCGCCATGACATTCCTCCTGCGCTGGCGTGCCTGTCTGTTTCAGGCAGCCAGAGCCTCGGCCTGAATAGCGGCGCGGTCAAGACGCGCGCTTCGCCATGCCCTTAGCCTTCGCCAGGCAGGATCTTCCCCGGATTCATGATGTTTTGCGGATCGAGTGCCTGCTTGATCGTGCGCATGACATCGACGCCGTGGCCCAGTTCATGGCGCAGGAAACCGATCTTGCCCTGGCCGATGCCATGCTCGCCGGTGCAGGTCCCGTCCATGGCGATCGCCCGCATATTGAGCCGCGCGACGAATTTTTCCGACAGCGCGATCTCCTTTGGATCGTTGACGTCCATCAGCACCAGAACGTGAAAATTGCCGTCGCCGGCGTGGCCGACGATCGGCGCGATCAGCCCCATCTCGGCAATGTCGGCTTCGGTTTCGGTGACGCATTCGGCAAAGCGCGAGATCGGCACGCAGACATCGGTCGAAAGGCCCTTGGCGCCCGGCCGCAGCGTCAGCGACGACCAGTAGGCGTCGTGCCTGGCCTTCCACAGTTTTGTCCGCTCCTCGGCGACACTGGTCCACAGGAACGGCCCGCCGCCATTTTCCTCGGCGATCATGCCGAATGTCTCGGCCTGTTCGGCAACGCCCGCGTCGCTGCCGTGGAATTCCACGAACAGGCACGGGCTTTCGGGATAGTCCAGCTTCGAATAGTTCTTCATGGCCCGCATCTGCAGCGCGTTGACCAGCTCGATGCGCGCCACCGGAATGCCCATCTGGATCGTCGCGATCACCGCGTTGCAGGCAGCTTCGACGCTCGGGAACGGGCAGACGCCGCCCGAGATCGCCTGCGGAATGCCTTGCAGCTTCAAGGTCAGCGCCGTGATGATGCCTAGCGTACCTTCGGATCCGACCAGCAACCTGGTCAAATCATAGCCGGCAGAACTCTTCTTCGCCCGCTTGCCTGTCGTAACCGTCTCGCCGTCAGCCATGACGGCGGTCAGCGACAGCACGTTCTCGCGCATCGTGCCGTAGCGCACCGCATTGGTTCCAGAGGCCCGCGTCGCCGCCATGCCGCCGAGCGAGGCGTTGGCGCCGGGGTCGATTGGAAAGAACAGGCCGGTGTCGCGCAGATGCCGGTTCAACTCCTCGCGCGTCACGCCGGGTTCGACGGTGCAATCCAGATCCTGCGGATTGACTGCCAGGATCCGGTTCATCCGCGACGTATCGACTGAGATGCCGCCGCCCGGCGCATTGGTGTGGCCCTCGAGCGAGGAACCGACGCCGAACGCGATCACCGGCACGCGGTGCGCCGCGCAGGTACGCACGATCTCCTGCACCTCGGCCGTCGTCTCGGGAAACGCGACGCCGTCCGGCGCTTGCGTCGGGATATAGGTGGTCGTATGCGCGTGCTGCGAGCGGATGGCCTGGCCAGTCTGGAAGCGCTCGCCCAGCCGCTGCTTGAGGATGCCGAGCACGGCGGCGATGCCTTCCTCGTTGCGTTCGACCGGATTGAGGTCGCTCAGAGCCATGAATTCCTCCGCGAATGGACCAGCGTCCACGCTTGTTATGCGAGTATGGATGCCTAAAGCAATTCCAGGAAAAGTGTGAAGCGGTTTTCCCTTGGCAATTGCGTCGGAATGCAAAGACACTCGGCGCCAACGCGCTGTCCAGCGCCAGAACAAGGAAGTTTCGATGCCCATCCCCGCCCCCTTCGTCTCCAAGCCAATGGACATCGAGAAGGACTGGATCGATTACAACGGCCACCTCAACATGGCCTACTACAACGTGCTGTTCGACCGCTGCTCGGACGCGGCCTTCGAGGCGATGGGCATGGGGCTGGACTACGTGAAAGAGCGGCGGCTGACCATCTACACCGCCGAAGTCCATGTCTGTTACGTGCAGGAACTGCATCTGGATCACAAGGTCACGGTCTCCTTCCAGCTCATCGACCATGACGAGAAGCGGCTCAGGGCTTATCAGGAGATCCGCCATGTCGACGGCTGGCTCGCCGCCACCTCCGAGACCCTGTCGCTCCATGTCGACATGTCGGGGCCGAAGGTGGCGCCCTTCCCGGCCGATGTGCTGGCCAGGATCGAAGCCATGCGCGCCGCGCATTCGGTGCTGCCGATGCCCGAGCGGGCCGGCCGTTCGATCGGCATCAAGCGCAAGCAGGGCTAGCCTTCGACGACGAGACCTGGCTTCAAAGCCACACCCTCGATCCAAAATCACCGGACCCGCAAATCCGCCGGCGCCGCTGCTTGAAGCGCCCTCGCGGCCGCGTTAACCTTACCGAGGTTTTAACGGGAACAAGCCAATCGAGCCGTTGAACGACTCAGACAAGCGGTCGAAAACGTCCGCCCAAGGGTTGTTGACGGGCGGCGCGGCGAAGCCGGTTCGAGGGACGTGCATGAAAACCGACATCAAGGTCGAGGTGGACAGGCTGGCCGCTGATCCTCGCATATCGGACTATGATTTCTGGCGTTCGCTCAAGAATGTCGACAACGAGATTTTTCATATCGCCAACAACAACGAACCGATTCCGTTCGACATGATTCGCTGGCGCAGCATCCTGAAGCAGGCCCGCCTCAAGCGCGGCCACGCATAGCCCCGACAGGCAGGCCTGGATCGCTCTCTTTTGGAGACCCGCAACCTTACGTTGGCCGTTTCACCGCCGCCAGCGGCGAGCGCGCGACCACCGGCGACGATTGGATGATCGCCGTATTGGTCATCGCATAGGGGATGATGCGGTCGATTATCCGTTCGAGCTCGCCAACCGAGGCGACATGCGCCAGCGCGATGAAACAGTCTTCACCGGTCACGCGGTCGCATTGCGCGATCTCGGGCAGGCCACGGATGATCCCGGCCACGACCGACAACTGTCCCGGCACCGGCCGGATGCGCAGCCACGCCGAAAGTTTCAGGCCAAGCGCGGCGGGGTTGATCCTGACGCGATAGGCCTCGATCACGCCGTTCTCCTGCAGCCGCTTGACGCGCTCCGCCACGCTCGGCGCCGACAGGCCGACAGAGCGTGCCAGTTCCGCGGTGGAGATGCGCGCATCCTCTTCCAGCAGGCGCAGGATTTTCATATCCGCCGCATCGAGATCGGCACTTTCGGTTCGAAGGCGCTTCACCTGGATTTCCCTTTCTTCAGCGAGGAAATTAGCCATAGGGGCTGGGCATCATCCATGTAGTTGGTAGAAAACGCCTGCGATACTGATCGCATGAACGACCAAGCGCAAGCTTCCACCGCCAACCCCGCCCGCTCCGCCCTCGGCGGGCTGGCGACAGGAATGCCGCCGCATCTCTGGTTCTGTGTCAGTGCCATCTTTCACTATCTCGGTCCGGCCTTCGCCGTGCTGCTTTTCCCGCATGTCGGCGTGCTCGGCATGGCGTGGCTGCGCATCGCCACCGCTGCGCTGATCTTCGCGCCGCTGACCCGCCCCTGGCGAACCTTTGCCAATGCCGCTCCTCGGGCGCGCCTGCTGTTGATGGCCTTCGGCGCATGCCTTGCCGTGATGAACTGCTCGTTTTACCAGGCGCTCGACCGCCTGCCGATCTCGCTCGTGGCAGCGATCGAATTCGTCGGCACGATCGGCATAGCGCTCGCCGGCCTCAGGAGCGCCCGCAATCTGGCCGCCCTTGCCGTCGCCGTCGCCGGCACCTTGTTGTTGATCGACGTCAAATGGTCGAGCGACCCGGTCGGGCTGTTCTGGGCCTTCCTCAACGGCGCGCTCTTCGTCGGCTACATCGTGCTTGGCCACCGCGTTGCCCGCGCGGGTGCCGGCGACGGCATCGCCGGCCTTGGCGCCGCCATGGCGGTGGCCTTCCTCGTCGTGCTCCCGATCGGCCTGACCGACGCCCTGCCCGCCTTTTTCTCGCCGCCGCTTCTCGTCGCGGCCATCGGCGTCGGCATCTGCTCGTCCGTCATCCCCTATGTCTGCGACCAGCTTGCCATGGCGCGGCTGCCGCGCGCCAGCTTCGCGCTGATGCTGTCGCTTTTGCCCGTGACCGCGACGCTGATCGGCGTCGTCGTGCTGCGCCAGGTCCCCACGCCGGCCGACTGCCTCGGCATCGCACTGGTTGTTGCCGGTGTCGCCTTTCACAAGCCGGGCTCGGCCGGCTCGTGAAGAAATCGCTTTTCCTCTCAGTCGGTTGAAAAAAACCTTGCTTGGTTCCCAGCCTGCGACGAACTGCGGCAGGCCGCTCGAAAATGAACCAAATCCGACTTTGAGCCGTTGTCTCCCCACGAAAATTGGCTTGGAGCGACGCGATGGAGTGGAAACGGACCAGGGAACCGGCCGATGCATGGCACATGACCGACGACCTTCATGTCGAGCAAGGCAAGGGCGATCCCTTCGCCGCGGCCATTCGCGCCACGCGCATGTCGATGATCATCACCGACCCGCGCCGGCAGGACAATCCGATCGTTTTCGCCAACGACGCCTTCCTGCGGCTGACGGGTTATGAGCGCCACGAAATCATCGGCAAGAACTGCCGGTTTCTGCAGGGGCCAAAGAGCGACAAGGCGGCAATCGCGCAGATACGCGACGCGATCGCAGGCGAAAACGATCTCAGCGTCGATATCCTGAACTACCGCAAGGACGGTTCGACCTTCTGGAACGCGCTCTACATCAGCCCGGTCTCCAACGGCAAAGGCGAACTGCAATTCTTCTTTGCCTCGCAGCTCGATGTCTCGGACCGCAAGCGTTCGGAACATCGCATCACAGCGGACAAGGATCGCTTCGAGAAGGCGGTGAAGGAACGCACCGCGGAACTCGAGGCAGCACTCGAGGCGCAGACCACGCTTCTCCACGAGGTCGATCATCGCGTGAAGAACAATCTGCAGATGATCTCGTCCCTCATCCTCATGCAGAGCCGCACCATCAATGACGAGAACCTGAAACGCTCGCTGGGAACGATGCTGGAGCGCATCGAGGCGCTCAGCACGGTGCATCGCCGGCTCTACCAGTCCAAGGATGTCAGCAAGTTCGATGTGTCGGACTTTGCCAGGGATCTCGTCTCCGACCTGCTTACGGCTTCGGGACGTTCGGAAATCAGTCCGACACTCGATCTCGAACCCATCGTCATTCCGGCCGAGAAGGCAACGCCGGTGGCGCTGATGGTCAACGAGCTCGTCACCAACGCGCTGAAGCATGCCTTCAAGGAAGGGCCCGACGGCACGAGATCGGGCAGGCTTGGCATCAAGATGAGCCAGCCGGACGGCCATTTGAACATCGAGGTCTCGGATGACGGCGTCGGCATGGCCGATGCCAATGCCGACGCTTCTTTCGGCATGCGGCTGATCAAGTCGCTTGCCCGCCAACTGCGCGCCGACATCGAATGGCGCGATGCCGGTCCTGGCACCCGCGTCGTCATTTCGATGCCCAACGGGCCGCAGCACAAAGGGGATCCGTCATGATTGAACCACTCAAGGTCCTGATCGTAGAGGACGAGGCGCTGCTGGCCATGGAACTTGAAAGCCTGGTCGAAGACGCCGGCCACAGCGTGGTGGGCTGGGCGACATCCCTGGCCGAAGCAAGGGAAGTGGTCGATTCGACGCGCGCCGACATCGCCTTTGTCGACATCCACCTGACCGACGGCCCGACCGGCGTCGATGTCGCCGAATATATCGGCAACAGGAAGAATGCGATGGTGGTGTTCATGACCGCCAATCCGAAGCGCATTCCGGATCATTTCGCCGGCGCGATCGGCGTCATCGCCAAGCCCTATACGATGAATGGCGTGACCTCCGCCTTGCGCTACCTGCAGGAAGGCGTGCGGCGCCCGCCGCCGAAATCGGAACGTCCGGCGGGCTTCACCCTGTCGCCGGCCTTCGAGACGGTCTGGGCGCCGGCGACGTGACGGGGGTCAGGCCAGTTTCTGCTTCAGGAAGGCGATGGTCCTGCCCCAGGCCAGATCGGCCGCCTTCTTGTCGTAGCGCGCCGCAGAAGTGTCGTTGTTGAAGGCATGGTTGGCGCCCTCGTAGACATAGACCGTGTATTCGACATGGGCAGCGTCGAGTTCCTTCTTGAAGGCATCGATGCCGGCATTGATACGCTCGTCGAGGCCGCCATAGTGCAGTAGCAGCGCAGCCTTGATTCTCGACGCGTCGGCGGCCTTCGGCTGCATGCCGTAATAGGCGACGCTGGCGGATAGGTCGGGCGCATTGACGGCCAGCATGTTGGCTGTGCCGCCGCCCCAGCAGAAACCGATGGCACCGACCTTGCCATTGCCGTCCTTGTCGGCCTTCAGGAAGGCGATCGTCGCCACGCCATTGGCGATGGTCTGTGCCGGATCGAGTTTCGAGAACAGGTCGCGCGCCTTGTCCTCGTCGGCGGGTGTGCCGCCGAGCGGCGACAGGAAATCGGGCGCGAGCGCCACGAATCCCTCCAGCGCGACGCGCCGGGCAATGTCGCGGATATGCGGATTGAGCCCCCTGTTTTCATGGATGACGATGACCGTGCCGAGCTTGCCGGTCTGGTTCGCCGGTTTGACCAGATAGCCCTTCATCTCGCCGCCGCTGCCGGGATAGGTGATGTCCTCACCCTTCACGCGGGCATCGGTCTCGGCCATGATTGCCGCCTGGGCCGAGTTCGCCGCCAGCATCGGCGCGATCGCGGCCGCCGCCGCGCCCGATCCTGCAAGCCTGGTCAGTTGCTCCATGAAGCGGCGGCGATCCAGCGTCAGATGCGTGTACTCGTCATAGGCATCGATCATCGCCTGGGTGATGACAGGCTTCGTGGTGACGTCGGTCATGGGCTTCCTCGATCTCGCTGTGTCGATTTTCGGTGTCGTCTTCAGTGCCGTCTTCAGTGTCTGGGCCATTCCCAAGATAGAGGCGTGCCTGGCACCGTCCAGTCACGGCCCGATGACGCCTTGCGCCGCGATCCGCATCGGTCCGTGGATCATCACGTTTTCGTCATCGGCGATAAATTGGTGGCGCTGCCACAATAGTAGGCGAAACTTGCTGATCGGCCGCCCCGTCCGGCGGCAACGGTCCCGAAGGAGCGATCGAGATGACCATGACCTCGCCGATCCTGGCAACCGCCTTCATGGTTGCCGCAGCCATCATTCTGGCGATGCGCGCGGCATTTGTCGCCGCGAGCCGCAGGTCCATGGTCAAGGTTCGCAGCCGCCGGCCAATCCGCGCAAACAACAAAATCCAAGGTTGAGGTGAAGTCATGGACGTACAGGACATCGTGAACACCGTCTCGCAAAAGGCCGGTCTCGACCAGGCGACGACGGAAAAAGTCGTCGGCACCATTTTCTCGGTGCTCGAGCACGAGGCGGAAGGCACCAGCGCTTCCTCTTTTTTCGCCAAGATTCCCGGCGCCGACGCGCTGGCGCAGAAATATGACGTCATGGCCGCCGCCCCTGCCGGCGGCGGCGGCGGTTTCCTGTCCTCGCTGCAGGGCGCGCTTGGCGGCGTGCTCGGCGAAAAGGCGGGCGCGCTGGTCAACGGCCTGGCCGCGCTCAAGGCCTCCGGCCTCGACCTGGCGCAGATCCAGAAGGCCGGCGAAACGCTTGTCCAGCAGGCCGAGGCCGCGGCAGGCCCCGATCTGACCAACCAGGTGCTGGGCTCCGTGCCGAGCCTGAAGAGCCATCTCGGGCTCGGCTGACCGCAACCTCGCCAAGCCCGGCAACGTCGCCCGGTTATTTCGGCAGCGCGTAGGCCATCACATAATCGCCGGGCTTGGTGCCAACCGAGCCATGGCCGCCGGCGACGATGACCACGAACTGGCGCCCGTCGGCGACCGTATAGGTCATCGGCGTCGATTGGCCGCCGGCCGGCAGTCGCGCCTGCCAGAGTTGCTTGCCTGACGTCAGGTCGTAGGCACGCAGATAATCGTCGACCGCCGCTCCGAGGAAGGCGACGCCTCCGGCGGTGATCATCGGCCCACCGATGCCGGGCACGCCGACCTTCAGCGGCAGCGGCAACGGCGTCATGTCGTAGACGGTACCGTTGCGGTGCTTGTAGGCGATCTGTCCTGTCCTCAGATCGGCGCCGGCGACATAGCCCCAGGGCGGCGCCTGGCAGGGAATGCCGAGCGGCGACAGGAACGGCCCCATCACCACGGCATAGGGAGCGCCCTCGTTGCGATTCAGCCCCTGTTCGCTGCCGCGCCCGCCATCCGGCGGCGGCACCTGGTCGCGCGGGACGAGCCGCGACTTGAATGCCAGATAGGTCGGCATGCCGAACATCACCTGCCGCACCGGGTCGACCGCCACCCCACCCCAGTTGAAGGTGCCGAAATTGCCGGGATAGATCAGCGACCCCTGCACGGAGGGCGGCGTGTAACGGCCCTCGTAGCGCAGGCCCTGGAATTCGATCCGGCAGGCCAGCTGGTCGAACATGGTGATGCCCCACATGTCGGCGCCTGTCAGCGGCTTCGGCATGAAGGTGAGATCGGAAACCGGCTGCGTCGGTGACGTGTGGTCGCCTTCGATCGCGCCGCCAGGCGCCGGCACTTCGTTGACCGCGATCACCGGCTCGCCGGTGCGCCGGTCGAGCACATAGAGGTCGCCCTGCTTGGTCGGCCCGACGAGTGCCGGCACCACGCTGCCGTCGGCCTTGGTGATGTCGATCAGGCTCGGTTGCGCCGGCACGTCCATGTCCCACAGGTCATGGTGCACCGTCTGGCGCACCCATTTCAGTTGCCCGGTGTTGAGGTCGAGCGCGGTGATCGAGGAGGAGAATTTCTCCACATTGGCGCTACGGCCCATGCCGAGCTGGTCCGGCGTCTGGTTGCCGAGCGGCACATAGAGCAGGCCGAGCTTCTCGTCGGCGCTCGGCGTCGACCACATGTTGGGCGAATTGGCGGTGTAGGTCTGGCCCGGCGCCAGCGGCACCGTCTGGTCCGGATTGCCGGAATCCCAGTTCCACAGCAATTTTCCGGTGCCGGCGTCATAGGCGCGGATGACGCCGGAGGGCTCCTGCGTCGAATAATTGTCGTTGACCGCGCCGCCGACGATGATCTTGCCGCCCGCGATCAGCGGCGCCGAGGTCGAATAGTAATAGCCCGACTTCGGATAGGGCATGTTGGTCATGAGATTGAGTGTGCCGCCCTCGGCGAAGGCGGGGCAAACCTGCCCGGTGGCAGCGTCGAGCGCGATCAGCCGCGCGTCCGACGTCGGCAGGTAGACACGGCTGGCGCAAGGCTGGCCGGAGGCGCCCGCCGCGTCGGCGTAGTAGGACACGCCCCGGCAGGTCTGGTGCTGGCGGTCCTTGTCGAGCTTGATCTTGGGGTCGTAGCGCCACTTCTCCTTGCCGGTCGCCGCATCGACGGCGATGGCGAAATTGTGCGGCGTGCAGAGATAGAGCGTGTCGCCCACCTTGAGCGGCGTCACCTGGTAGGTGGTCTCGCCGACATCGTCCGGACCCTTGACGTCCCCTGTGCGGTAGGTCCAGGCGGGCTGCAGGTTGGCGACATTGTCGGGTGTGATCTGGTCGAGCGGCGAATAGCGCTGGCCGAACTGCGTGCGCCCGTAATAGTGCCATTCGCCAGCCGGCACATCGCCGCCGAGATTGGCGTTGGGAACCACCTTGTCGGTGTCGAGCGTGCCTCCGATGTCTTTCGGATCCGTGGTCATCGAATAGCCCGCGACCGCCAGCGATGCCAGCACGGCCAGGATCAACGGCGCGCGCCCGTCGGGGCCGGCAAGCCCGCGCCGCGCCCATGGCGTCAGCAGCCACAGCGCCACCAGCACGATGATGCCGCCGCGCGGGCCGAGTTCCCACCAGTCGAAACCGGTCTCCCACACCGCCCAGGCCAGCGTGCCGAGCACGATCGCCGCGTAGAGCCAGAGCGCCGTGGAACGGCGCCGGTAGAGCAGCCAGGCAGCAATCAGGAAGGCGAGGCCGACGATGATATAGTACCAACTGCCGCCCAGCGAAGCCAACCAGATGCCGCCGGCGCCAAGCGCCAGGCCAATGAGGAAAAGGATGAGGGAGGTGATGGTGACAGCCAAGATGATACTCCTTCGACTGTTGCGCGCCCCACTATTGCCCGTCCTGGGGCGGCCTTTGGGCAACCCGGCATTGCGTGCTGCTCCCAGCACAACTTTCTCCCGGCGGCCTTACCTGTCAAGCATAGGTCACGGGCCGGCGGCGGCAAGCTCGTTGCGCCCGCGATTGTTCGCAATGGCTGCCGACACACCGCTCGGGTGGCGGTATAAGGCACTTTACCGGAACAAAACGTAGACAGTTCTGGTCTTTCCCTGCCGAATCACTACATTCGGGGGAAATGTCCGGCTTTTCCGAAGACATGCCCTTTTTCGACGAACCCAATGCGCGGCCCACGGCCCCGTCGGGCATTGCCGCGCGCGCCATGGCTGCCCGCGGCGGCCAGAACAATGCGCCCGACTATCTCAGGGGCCTGAACCCCGAGCAGCGGCTGGCGGTGGAAACCACGGAGGGCCCGGTTCTGGTGCTCGCCGGCGCCGGTACCGGCAAGACACGCGTGCTGACCACCCGCATCGCCCATATCCTGGCCACAGGCAGGGCTTTCCCATCGCAGATTCTCGCCGTGACCTTCACCAACAAGGCGGCGCGCGAGATGAAGCACCGCATCGGCACGCTGATCGGCGAAGGCAATGTCGAAGGCATGCCGTGGCTCGGCACCTTCCACTCGATCGGCGTGAAGCTGCTGCGCCGTCACGCCGAGCTTGCCGGCCTGAGATCCGACTTCACCATTCTCGACACCGACGACGTCGTGCGGCTGATCAAGCAGCTGATCCAGGCCGAGGGTCTCGACGACAAGCGCTGGCCCGCCAAACAGTTCGCCCAGATGATCGACGGCTGGAAGAACAAGGGCCAGGGCCCGGCCGATATCGCCGAGGGCGATGCGCGCGCCTTCGCCAACGGCAAGGGCCGCGAGCTCTACAAGGCCTACCAGGAGCGGCTGCAGACGCTCAACGCCTGCGATTTCGGCGACCTGCTCTATCACCCGATCCGCATCTTCCGCGCCAATCCCGACGTGCTGAAGGACTATCACCGGCGCTTCAAATACATACTCGTCGACGAGTACCAAGACACCAACACCGCGCAATACATGTGGCTGCGGCTCTTGGCGCAAAGGCCGGATGCCGGGCGATCGTCATACACTTCGACCGATCTGCGAACGGCCGAAGGCCGCAAGCCCGACCGGGCGTCCGAGCCTTTGCGAGGCCCTCGCGGAGGGCCCGCGCCGGCAGGCGCGGAACAGCCCGTGAGCGAAAACAAAGTCAACATCTGCTGTGTCGGCGACGACGACCAGTCGATCTATGGCTGGCGCGGCGCCGAGGTCGACAACATCCTGCGCTTCGACAAGGATTTTCCCGGCGCCACCATCATCCGGCTGGAGCGCAACTACCGCTCGACCGCCCACATCCTTGGCGCCGCGTCCCATCTCATCGCCCACAATGAGGGCCGTTTCGGCAAGACGCTGTTCACCGACCGCAACGATCCCGAGGACGGCAAGGTGAACGTCCACGCCGCATGGGATTCCGAGGAGGAAGCCCGCGCCATAGGCGAGACCATCGAAGCCTACCAGCGCGACAAGCACAATCTCAACGACATGGCGATCCTGGTGCGCGCGTCCTTCCAGATGCGCGCCTTCGAGGACCGGTTCATCACGCTCGGCCTCAACTACCGCGTCATCGGCGGCCCGCGCTTCTACGAGCGCATGGAAATCCGCGACGCGCTGGCCTTCTTCCGCGTCGTCGCCAACGGCACCGACGATCTCGCCTTCGAGCGCATCGTCAATGTGCCCAAGCGCGGCCTCGGCGAAGCCACCATCCGCCAGATCCACGACACGGCGCGCGGGCTTCGCATCCCGATGCTGGAGGCGGCGGCAACGCTGGCCGAGAGCGACGAGCTGAAGCCGAAACCGCGCGCGGCGCTGCGCGAGGTCGCGGCCAATTTCGAGCGCTGGCAGAAGGCGCTGGAAAACACCCCACACACCGAACTCGCCGAGACCATTCTCGAAGAGAGCGGCTACACCGACATGTGGAAGAACGACCGTTCGGCGGAAGCGCCCGGCCGGCTGGAGAACCTCAAGGAACTGGTCCGCTCCATGGAGGAGTACGAATCGCTCCGCTCCTTCCTCGAACATGTCGCGCTGGTCATGGACGCCGAGCAGAATGCCGGTCTCGACGCCGTCTCCATCATGACGCTGCATTCGGCCAAGGGGCTCGAATTCGACACCGTCTTCCTGCCCGGCTGGGAGGAAGGCCTCTTTCCCCACCAGCGCGCGCTCGATGAAGGCGGTCGCTCCGGGCTGGAGGAAGAGCGCCGCCTCGCCTATGTCGGCCTGACACGGGCCAAGAAGAACCTGCACCTCTGGTTCGTCTCAAACCGCCTCATCCACGGTCTCTGGCAATCGACCATCCCGTCGCGCTTCCTCGATGAACTGCCGGAAGCCCATGTCGAAATCGCCGAGGCCGGCAATTCCTATGGCGGCTACGGCAATCCCTATGGCGGCGGCTCCTTCGCCTCCGGCCGCGGCGGCCAGGGCGCGGGACGGCAGAACCCCTACGGCGCCTCGCGCTTCGACAATGTCGGCGCGGAAAAATCCGGTGCTTTCGCCAACACCTATTCGACGCCGGGCTGGCAGCGCGCGCAGGCCAACCGCACCGAGGCGACCGACCGCAACTGGGGCACGCGCTCCGGCCATCAGGTCGAGCGCATCGGCTATGGCGAGACGGATTCCGGCTACGGAGCCGGCCGCACCAGCGTGAAAGGCCGCACCATCGAAGGCGAACTGGTCGCCAAATCCGTCGCCGACAAGCCCTCCGCCTTCAGCGTCGGCGACCGCGTCTTCCACCAGAAATTTGGCAACGGCAACATATCAGCCATCGAAGGCAACAAGCTGACCATCGACTTCGACAAGGCCGGCCAGAAACGCGTACTGGACGGGTTTGTTAGCGGGGTGTGAGTTTCTGCTTGGCTGGAAAGCTGGCGAACCGCCTCAATCCACCTTCTTCTCGCCCCGCTCGCCGGCCTTCACGATATCTCCCGTCGTGAACAGGATTTCCTTCAGTTCCGTGCGCCAGTCGGCCTTCTGGCGCAGCAGGAATTCGAGGTCCATGCCGAAATGCTTGAACTCCTCGCTCTGCGCATTCTTCATGATAGCCTTGGCCTGCGGGTCCTTTTCAACCGACATGCGCTGTTCGTACCAGCTTATCGCTTCCGCCTCCTCGATAAGCGAGGTGATCATGCGGGCGAAGGTCCGCACCTTCTGCGACAGTTCTTCAGGCGGCTCGTGATACTGGTCGAAACCCATGTCGTCCTCCGTGGTTATTCCCATGAATGCCTGGGAATGCCGCCGGTTCCGCCTCATCGCTGCAATTCCGCCAATGCCCTTTCCAGCGGCGCCGCCGAAATCTGGATGGGTCCGGAGAACGCCACATCCATGTCCAGGATCAGGTAGATCGCCCCGGCAATCAGCGCGGCCGACACCATAAGGGTTCCGGCGGTGATTGTGTTCTTCGGTGCCCTGAACCCGAAACTGGCGAAGATCAGCGCCAGCCAGGTAACCAGCATGGCGATCAGCGGCCAGGGAATCGTGCCTTCCGACTGCTCGACCAGGACCCAGCGCAGTTCCAGCACCTTCTGCAGGCGCTGGCGTCCGTCCTGCAAAAGGGAACCGTGTAGAGCGTCGGGAGCGGTCAGGCCATTCAGCCGCACGCCAATCTCCGTCAGCAAGCGTTCGGAAAGCTGATTGGCGGCGATGGTCGTTTCGCTGTTTTGTGACGAGGTGTCCACCACCCGCTGCACATAGGCGACCAACGGTTGGCGCACCGCGTCGGTCTGCGGGCCATACTGGCGCAAGGTCCTGTCGAGCAGGATCAGCTCCGTCGCATAGGCGTGCACGTTGTGGTCGATCGATTCGAAGGTGTTCTTGGCCGAGTTGATCATCAGGCCGAGTATCAGCGAGGTCATGACCCCGAACAGATTGGCGGCGAGCCGAACCACCGTGTTCGTGTCGTCATCACGATGCCTGGCCGGCAATCTCGGCCAGATCGTCATGCTGGCGAACGCCGACGCCGCCAGGCACAGGAAAATCACCAATGCGATCAAGGCTTCGCGCATGAACCGCATTTCTGCACGGGACGCACCAATTGCCAATGCCAGGGCGACCCGTCGAAGGCGAAAGTCGAGCGTATTCGTCGTTTCGATGCGATATGGCAGCGCCTTGCCGGGCCAAAAGGTGGCACGGTAGTGTCCTCTTGTCTGCAAACAGGGCAATTTGATCAGCAAGGAGATCGGCATGTCTGGAAGATCATCCTTGCCGCTCCTCTGGCGCCGGCCGCTGCTGCCGGCCCTGCTTGTGCTGCTGGCGGCGGCGATCTTCCTCGCCGATACGATCACCAATCTGGAGATCGCCGTCGCGGTCTTCTATGTCGCCATTGTCCTGATCGCGGTCCGCTATCTCGACCAGCGCGGCGTGGCGATGGTCGCGGCGGCCTGCATGGCGCTGACCGTGCTGAGTTTCTTCCTCACGCGGGCAGGTTCGGTACCGGCAGGCGTGATCAACTGCGCCATCAGCCTGGTGGCGATCGCCGTCACCGCCTATCTGGCGCTGCGCACCGCCGCCGCCGAGGCTTCCGCGCGCGAGGCGCAGGCACAGCTCGCCCACATCACGCGGGTGACGATGCTGGGCGAGTTGACGGCCTCGATCGCCCACGAACTCAACCAGCCGCTGGCGGCGATCGTGTTGAACGGCAACGCCGCCCGGCGCTGGCTGGCGGCCGGCAATCCGGATGAGGCCGGCAAGGCAGCCGAGCGCATCGTCAGAGATGCCGAACGCGCCAGCGAGCTGATCAAGCGCCTGCGCGGCCTGACCCGAAAGGCGGCCGGCAAGGCCGTCTGGCTGGATGCCGATCAGCTGATAGCAGAGACGCTGACCCTGGTGGAGAACGAGGCCGGCAGAAGCCATGTCTCCTTGCGCACAGAACTCGCCGGCAAGCTGCCTCGAGCCGAGGCCGACCCGGTACAGATCCAGCAGGTCATCCTCAACCTCATCCTCAACGCGATCGAGGCGGTGAGCGGAGAGCAAGAGCGCGACGTGACAATCGTGACCAGTGCCGGCAAGCCCGGCGAGATCGTGATCGAAGTCCGCGATTCCGGCCGTGGCCTGAGCGGCGTCCAGCTCGACCATGTCTTCGACGCCTTCTACACCACCAAGCCCGAGGGGCTGGGCATGGGGCTTGCCATCAGCCGCTCGATCGTCGAAAGCCATGGCGGACGCATCTGGGTACAGCCGGCAATGCCGCGCGGTGCCGCATTCTTCTTTTCGCTGCCGGCAGGCAGGACAGGATCGCGCGGGTCGAACCGATGAAGCAAGCCAGCGGATCGGAAACGAGCAAACCGGAACAGATCGTTTTCGTCATCGACGACGATCCCGCCATGCGCGAGGCGCTCGACAGCCTGCTGCGCTCGGTCGGGCTGGATATCAGCTGCTTCGGTTCGGTCGCCGAATTCCTGGGGGCGCCACGGCCGGACATCCCCTCCTGCCTTGTGCTGGACGTGCGCCTGCCCGGCAAAAGCGGCATGGACTTCCACAAAGAGCTTGCCCACTCCGACACCCCCCTCCCCGTCATCATCATGACCGGACATGGCGACATCGCCATGTCCGTGCAGGCGATGAAGACCGGCGCCGTCGATTTCCTGCCAAAGCCGTTCCGCGAGCAGGATCTGCTCGACGCCATCGCCGCCGCCCTGGACAAGGACCGGCTGCGGCGAAGCCATGCGGCCGAGCTCGATATTCTGCGCGCGCGCCTGGCGACGCTGAGCGAGGGCGAACGCGGCGTCGTTGCGCTGGTCGTGCAGGGACGCCTCAACAAGCAGATCGCCGGCGACCTCGGCGTCAGCGAGATTACCGTCAAGGTCCGCCGTGCGCGGGCGATGCGCAAGATGCAGGCCGGGTCGCTTGCCGAGCTCGTGAAAATGATCGACCGGCTCGGCATCGAGCAATCGGATCACGATCGCTAAGCCGTTATTTCCAAATCGATTTTCGGCGCACCGCTTCACCTGCAAGCGCCTGCCATATGCCTGGGTATCGGGCCATATACTTAAGATTCGGCGGCCCGCGTTGACACGCTGTGAGCAGCGGGCGTAAGGCGGCCTGGCTTCGGTTGAGCGGAGCATCAACTCGAGATCGAACAGGTTATGGACAGCTATCCCAGTCGCTGTCCGGATCAAGCCCCAGGCACGGTCCGGACACTGGCCCCGTCAACAAATCTGGTTTCCGGCATGTGGCGCCGGTCGGGCCTGGGCATGGCATAACCCGCCTTCGGCTCGCCTTGCCGTCCCGCCGGACCGCAAGAGGTGAGCCATGAACACCAATGTCATTCCCTTCCGCACGCGCCCGGTCGCGCGCTCTGCCTCTGGCACGCGGTCGTCCGTCGACACAGGCCGGGGTCTGGCCGGCAAGGCGGGCTTCACCACGCCGCCCACCCGGCTCATCTGCACCTGGCGGCGCGGCCCTGTGAGCGGCCGGCTGGAAGCCCGCTGGTCGCGGGAACAGAAACCCGTTTCCGAAGAGGGCGTCAGTTGTCGCAAGGCTCTCGGGCGGCACGCTGCGTGAGTGCCCGTTCGGCACCGATCAAATCCCGACGCTGACCCCCGAACTCCCGCGCTCCGCGCGACCGCCTCCCGGCGGTGCCCTTTCGTGTGTTCCCAATCATCCGGGCTTTCTCCCAAGCCAAATCGCAATCGGCCCATCATCCGGAGGCCAGCCATGATCTTCCTGCCCCACAACCGCAATTCGCTGAGCGAGGCCGCGGCGCTCGCGCGCGGACGCATCGCGCCCAATGTCTACGACACCATCGCCTTCGCCATGCTGGTGGCCTTGCTGGTCCTGCTCGCGCATGGCGCCGCCGGCATGCGCGCGCCGAGCGCCCTGCTGACCAGCACGCCGGTTACGCTCGATCTCGCCAACCTGCCGGACTATGCGCTGCGCACTACGCTGCGCATGTTCGCAGCCATCATCGTGTCGCTGATCTTCACCTTCACCGTGGCGACGCTGGCCGCCAAGAGCCGGCGGGCCGAAATGGTGATCATCCCCGCGCTCGACATCCTGCAGTCGGTGCCGGTGCTGGGCTTCCTCACCTTCACCGTCACCTTCTTCATGGGCCTGTTCCCCGGCAGCCAGCTCGGTGCCGAATGCGCGGCGATCTTCGCCATTTTCACCAGCCAGGCCTGGAACATGGCGTTCTCCTTCTACCAGTCGCTGCGCACCGTGCCGGGCGACCTCGACGAGGTCAGCCGTGGCTTCGGCCTCACGGCCTGGCAGCGCTTCTGGCGGCTGGAAGCGCCCTTCGCGGCACCCGGCCTGGTCTGGAACACCATGATGTCGATGTCGGGCGGCTGGTTCTTCGTCGTCGCCTCCGAAGCCATCACCGTCGGCAACACCACCGTGCAGCTGCCCGGCATCGGTTCCTGGCTGGCGCTTGCCATCGACAGGCAGGATTTCGCGGCCGTCGCCTGGGCGGTGCTCGCCATGGCGATCCTCATCCTGCTCTACGACCAGTTGCTGTTCCGCCCTGTCGTCGCCTGGGCCGACAAGTTCCGCTTCGAACAGACCGCCAGCCAGGAAAAGCCTCACTCCTGGGTCTACGACATAGTGCGCCGGGCGCGTCTGCTGCGGACCCTCGGCCTGCCGCTCGGCTGGCTGTGGCAGCGCGCCATGCTGCTGCGCCTCGGCAAGCGCACCATGCCGGCGGCCACGGTCGCTTCGCAGCGCGTCTCGCGCGTGATCGACATCGCGTGGCTCGGCCTGGTGCTGCTTGTCGCTCTGGGGCGTCGTCGAGACGGTGTTCTATCTCAGCCAGACGCTGGGCTGGGGCGATGTCGTCGAAGCCTTCAGCGGCGGCCTTCTGACCTTGGCTCGCGTCATCGTACTGATCGCGGTGGCGAGCGTGATCTGGGTGCCGATCGGCGTCTGGATCGGCCTGCGCCCGGCAGTCGCCGAGCGTGTGCAGCCGCTGGCGCAGTTCCTCGCCGCCTTCCCCGCCAACGTGCTGTTTCCGTTCGCGGTGATCGCCATCGTCGCCACCGGCGCGAGCCCGAGCATCTGGCTGTCGCCGCTGATGGTGCTGGGCACGCAATGGTACATATTGTTCAACGTCATCGCCGGCGCCAGCGCCTTCCCTTCGGATCTCAAGGAAGCCGCTTCCGTCTTCAGGCTGCGCTCCTGGACATGGTGGCGCAGCGTCATCTTGCCGGGGATTTTCCCCTATTACGTCACCGGCGCGCTGACTGCTTCGGGCGGCTCGTGGAATGCCTCCATCGTCGCCGAACTGGCAAGCTGGGGCAACACCAAGCTCGAGGCCTTCGGGCTCGGCTCCTACATCGCCAAGGCCACCGAAGCCGGCGATTTCCCGCGCGTCGTCCTCGGCACCGCCGTGATGTCGCTGTTCGTCACCTTGTTCAACCGCGCGCTGTGGCGCCCCCTCTACGTCTTTGCCGAACGCCGCATGCGGCTCGACTGACCCAAGAATTCAGGAGACTGATCATGAACCAAGCTGTCATCACCAAGACCTTGCCGCTCGTCGAAGTCCATGGCGTCTGCCAGACCTATGACAAGGGAAGCGCCGGCAAGCTCATCGTCCTCGACCAGGTCGGGCTCACCCTCGCCCCTGGCGAGATCGTCGGCCTGCTCGGCCGCTCCGGCTCCGGCAAGTCGACGCTGCTGCGCTCGATCGCCGGCCTGATCCGCCCCAGCGAGGGCGCCATCACCTTCGAGGGCACGCTCGTTTCGGGCACGCCGGACGGCATCGCCATGGTGTTCCAGAGCTTCGCGCTGTTTCCCTGGCTGACCTTGCTGCAGAATGTCGAACTGGGGCTCGAGGCGAAGGGGGTTTCGCCGGCAGAGCGCCGCAAGCGCGCGCTGTCGGCGATCGACCTGATCGGCCTCGACGGCTTCGAAAACGCCTATCCCAAGGAGCTGTCGGGCGGCATGCGCCAGCGTGTCGGGCTCGCCCGCGCGCTTGTCGTGCATCCCAAGGTGCTGTTGATGGACGAGCCCTTCTCCGCGCTCGACGTGCTGACGGCCGAGACGCTGCGCACCGACCTGCTCGACCTCTGGTCGGAGGGCCGCATGCCGATCGAGTCGATCCTGATGGTGACCCACAACATCGAGGAAGCTGTGCTGATGTGCGACCGCGTGCTGATCTTCTCGTCCAATCCCGGCCGCGTGGTCGCCGAACTCAGGATCGACCTGCTGCAGCCGCGCAACCGGTTGGATCCGGCCTTCCGGGCGTTGGTCGAGGACATCTATGCCCGCATGACCGCCAGGAAGGATGCCCCTGCCCGCGACGGCGTCTTCCCCGGTACGGGCATTGCCATGGTGCTGCCGCGCGTATCGACCAATTTGCTCTCCGGCCTGATCGAGGCGGTCGCGGCACCGCCCTATGTCGGGCACGCCGACCTGCCGCCGCTGGCCGCCAGCCTGCAGCTCGAGATCGACGACCTGTTCCCGATCGCCGAAACCCTGCAATTGCTGCGCTTTGCCGAACTGGCCGAGGGCGACATCCAGCTGACGCCGGCGGGAAAACGCTTCGCCGAAAGCGAGGTCGATGCGCGCAAGCAATTGTTCGCCCAGCAGCTCGCCACCTATGTGCCGCTTGCCGGCCATATCCGCCGCGTGCTCGACGAACGCACCAACCACAAGGCGCCGGCCCGCCGCTTCCGCGACGAGCTGGAGGATCATATGTCGCAGGACTATGCCGAGCAGACGGTGCGGGCCGTCATCAGCTGGGCGCGCTACGCCGAGTATTTCGCCTACGACGAGGAGAGCGACCTGTTCTCGCTCGACAATCCGACATGAGATGGCGGCCGGCGCCGGTCACGACACCGGCGCCGCCCCGCCCTCTTGCGTGCGCCGGGCGATAAACTCGTCCAGCACGCCCGCGGTTGCCGCCGCGGCTGCCGGCGCTTCGAAATCGGCCAGGATGCGCTTCCAGATGCCGGTGGCGCGTTCGGTCGCTGTCTTCGAACCGCTTTGCGTCCAGTTGCCGAAATTCGACCAGTCGGCGACCAGCGGCTCGTAGAAAGCGGTGCGGTAGCGCGCCATGGTGTGGCCGGCCGAGAAGAAATGGCCGCCAGGCTGCACCTCGGCGATCGCCTCGAAGCCGATCGCATCGTCGTCGCCGGGTGTGGCCGCGCACAACTCAGCGACCGTCTGCAGCGCCTCGACATCGGTGACCAGCTTCTCCAGGGAGACGCTGAGGCCGCCTTCCAGCCAGCCGGCGGCGTGGATGCAGACGGTGGCGCCCGACAGCACCGAGCCCCATAGCGCGAACTGCGTCTCATGCGCCGCCTGCGCGTCCGATATATTGGCAGCGCTGCCGCCGCCGGAGCGCCAGGGCAGTCCGATGAAACGCGCCAGCTGGCCAGCGCCGAGCGTCGCCTTGACATGCTCGGGCGTGCCGAAGGCCGGCGCTCCGGATTTCATGTCGACATTGGAGGAGAACGAACCATAGACGACCGGCGCGCCGGGCCGCGCGATCTGCGCCAGCGTCAGCCCGGCTAGCGCCTCGGCATGCTGCAAGGTCAGCGCACCGGCCACCGTGATCGGCGCCATCGCGCCCGCCAGGCAGAACGGGGTAATGATTGACACCTGCCCCGCTTTGGCGAAGTCGATGATGCCTTGCGCCATCGGTATGTCGAGCTGGCGTGGCGAGTTGGTGTTGATGACGGTGTAGCACCAGGCGTCGGCCTCGAACGCGTCGCGCGACAGGCCGCGCGCCAGCCGGACCATCTCGAAACTGTCGTCCACCTGCGGCGTGCCACGGGCGAACACGAAAGGCAGCTTGTCCGACATCGTCAGTTGCGCCCGGTTGACGGCATAGTGGCGGAAGCGGTTGTCGACGTCCTGCGGTTCCACGCAAGGACCCAGCATGTGCAGCACGTCGAAATGCTGCACCAACTTGATGAACTCCTCGAAGGCTTCGAGCGTGCCTGGCCGCCGTCCACGTTCGAGATCGGTGACATTGGGCGCGCCGGACCCGGCGAGAAACGTCATCGAGCCGAGTTCCAGCATCAGGTCGCGGGAGCGGTCGCCGGCCATTGCCTTGATCGATCTTGGCGCCGAAGCCAGCGCCGAAGCCACCATGTCGCGGCCGATGCGCACCATGTCGGTGTCCGGATCGACCAGCGCACCCGCTCGGGCGAAGTACTCGCGCGCCTGCGGCAAGAGCACCTTGATGCCAAGCTCTTCCAGAACGCGCAGCGCCGTGTCGTGGATCGACGCCACCTGATCGTCGGAAAAGATCGGTTGCGGCAGGAACGGGTTCTTCAATGAACGGTAGTCGGGTTTGCGGCTCGATTCGTTGCCGGCCTCACTTGTGCGACCGCGCCGGCGCTCGCGTCTGCTGTCTCGTGCCGCGTCATCGATCATCAGAAGTTCCTCCTCACTGCCGCATCGCCTTGCCCTGGGGATCGTAGGGCGAGGCAGCGATCACACGCGCCGGCCGCTCGACGCCGACAATGTGCACCGAAAGCGCCGTCCCCTCCCCGGTGAAATCGTCGTCCACCAACGCCAGCGCGACGCTCTTGCCGATCGTGTAGCCAAATCCGCCCGAGCTGACGAAGCCAACGCGGCGGCCGGCGTGCCAGACCGGCTCGAAGCCGCTGGCGTCGGCGTCGACGGCGTCGATCTCCAGCGTCACGATCCGCCGCGCGGTGCCGGCCTCGCGCTCTTTCAGCGCCGCCTCGCGGCCAACGAAATCGCCCTTGTCGAAAGATATGAAACGGTCGAGCCCGGTCTGGCCTGGCGTGTAGCCCTGCGTGAATTCGCGCGACCAGATGCCGAAGCTTTCTCCAGCCTGAGGGCATTGAGCGCGTAATAGCCGATTTCGGCCAGGCCGAGGTCCTCGCCGGCGGCAAGCAGCGTCTCGCGCAGCGTGGCGTGCATGCTCACCGGGCAATTGATCTCGAAGCCGAGTTCGCCGGCAATCGACAGCCGCGCCATTCGCGCCGTGACCATGCCGATGTCGAACGCACCGCAGGCCATGAACGGCAGCGCCGTGCTGGAGACGTCCTGATGCGTGGTCCGCTCCAGGATCTTTCGCGCGTTCGGCCCGGTCAGCAGGAAGCCGCTCATGGCGTCGGAGAGATCCGTGATGGTGACGCCGTCGGCCGCATGGCTCTCGAACCAGCGCATATGGAACTCCCTGAGATAGTAGGACCCCATCAGCCAGTAGTCGCCGCCGCCCCAGTTGATAATGGTCAGGTCGCCTTTCAGCCGCCCGTCCGGCCCGAGCATCGGCGCCAGCCGCGCCCGGCCCGCTTTCGGCAGCCTGCAAGCGAGCATCCGGTCGAGCCACGCCTCGGCGCCCGGCCCCGAAATCGCGTAGCGCGAATAGGCCGAGATATCGACAAGACCAGCGGCGCGTCGCGCTTGCAGCGCCTCGTCGCCGACGATGTCGAAGGCATTGGAGCGCCCGAGCGTGGTGTTCTCGCGAAAACCCATCGGTGCGAAATAGGCCGGGATTTCCAGGCCCCATGAGGCCGTCCATTCGCCGCCGGCGGCAGCCATGCCGTCATAGGCGCCGGGGCGCTTCAAGGGCCGGCCCGCCGGCAGCCGCTCATTGGGAAAGGTCATGACGAAGCGGCGCGAATAGAACTGGCGCGTCGTCTGCCTGAGATATTCGCGGTTGGCGGCGAAAGCGCCGTAGCGGGCGATGTCCATGCCGAAGATGTCGGCCCGCGGCTCGCCGAAAATCATCCATTCGGCCAGCGACTTGCCGACGCCGCCGCCCTGGCTGAAGCCCGCCATGACGCCGCAGGCGACCCAGTAGTTCCTGAGGCCGCGCACCGGTCCGACGATGGGGTTACCGTCCGGCGTGAAGGTGAAGGCGCCGTTGACCCACTTGCGGATGCCGGCGCTCGCCAGGCAGGGAAAGCGCTCATGCGCCTTGGCCAGTTCCGGGCTGATACGGTCGATGTCTTCCGGGATAAGCTCGATGCCATAGTCCCATGGCGCGCCGTGCATGTTCCAGTGTTTCGGATTCTGCTCGTAGACACCGAGCAGCACGCCCTTGCGCTCCTGGCGCAGGTAGGAGAACCCGTCGAGGTCGACGGCGATGCCGATCTCGCTGTCGAGCGCGGCGATCTCGGGAATGTCCTCGGTGACGAAATAGTGGTGCTCCATCGGCGTCACCGGCAGGTCGACGCCGGCCATGCGGCCGAGTTGCTTGGCCCACAGGCCGCCGGCATTGACGACATGCTCTGCGACGATGGTGCCCTGCTCGGTGATGACGTCCCAGCTTCCGTCGGCGCGAGTCTTCAACTCGACCACGCGGTTGCGCAGGATCACATCGGCGCCGCGCTTCCTGGCGGCGCCCGCATAGGCATGCGTCGTGCCGTAAGGATCGAGATGGCCCTCGTTGGAATCATGGAGGCCGCCGAGCACGCCGGTGACATCGACGATCGGACAGATCGCCTTGATCTCGTCGGGCGTCACCAGCCGCGCGGTTTCGATGCCGACCGACTGGAACACCGCCCAGGCCGACTTCAGCCATTCCCAGCGCTGCGGATCGCTGGCGATGTTGACGCCGCCGGTCATGTGCAGGCCGATATCCCAGCCGGATTCGGCCTCGATCTCGCGGTAGAGATTGATGGTGTAGTCCTGCAGCGCCGCGACGTTGGGATCGGCGTTCAGCGCGTGAAAACCGGCCGCCGCGTGCCAAGTCGAGCCGGCCGTCAGTTCGGCGCGCTCGATCAGCGCCACGTCGCTCCAGCCAAAGCGCGTCAGGTGATAGAGCACCGAGGCCCCGACCACGCCACCCCCGATGACGACTGCGCGGTAGTGCGATTTCAAGACGTCCTCCCGGTCTGTCAGAAGCCGCCACCATATACGCACTGTACATATGTGTCTAGTGAAGCTGCTTACAACGGATGGCTGATCAAAAATCTCTCATCGTCCACTTGTTGTGTCGGCACTTGGAGCCCCGGCGGCCTGTCGTCGCGCACTGTCACGCAAGCATCATGTTGACGCCTTAGATCGCTTTCGGGGAGGCACGCGCGGCATCATCGATGTGGCACCTCTTTCCATTTTGTCCTTCGCCGCTCCGGCGTGCTTCGTCACAAAGAGGATTATCCATGAAACATCATAACCGGACCGTCGCGCTCGGCGCGGCACTTGCCCTGTTCACCGCCCTCACCCCGGCGCTCGCCGATGGCGTGGCCTACATCAACAAGGGTCTGGTCGGCGTCGGCCGCATCCCGGCCGACCAGCGAGACAAGTTCGGCGAGACCTTCGGCTCGGGCTCGGGCATGGCGATCGACACATCCGGCTGGACGCATGATGCCGGTACCTACAAGGGCTCGCTCTGGCTGCTGCCCGACCGCGGTTACAATGTCGCCGGCACCACCGACTACCGGCCGCGCCTCAACACCATCGGCATCGAGTTCACGCCTGTCGCGCCGGGCACTGCTCCCGCCGCCGGCCAGGAGCAGGCAGGCGTCAAGGCGACGCTTGCCGACACCCTGCTTCTCACCGACGACAAGGGCGCCGACGCCACCGGCCTCGATCCGCTGTCGGACGTGCGCCCGGCCGCCGGTGACATGCCGATGCTGCCCGTCGCCACCAACGGCAAGCTCGCCCTCGATAATGAGGCGATCGTGCGGCTGCCGGACGGCTCGATGTTCATCTCCGACGAATACGGCCCCAACATCTACCGGTTCTCGGCTGAAGGCCGCCTGATGTCGGCGACCCAGCCGCCGGCGGCCCTCGTGCCGATGCGCAAGGGGAAGCCGAATTTCTCCTCCGACAATCCCGGCCCGGGCGCCTCCGACCCTGATCCGAAGGACCCCGAAACCGGGCGTCAGAACAACCAGGGCCTGGAGGGCATGGCGATGACGCCGGACGGCAAATACCTGATCGCGGTGCTGCAGTCGGCTCCGCGGCAGGATGGCGGCGATTCGGCTTCGACGCGCCAGAACACCAGGGCGCTGGTCTATGACGCCTCCGACCTCGCCCATCTGAAGCTCGCGCATGAGTATGTCGTGCCGCTGCCGGTGTTCAAGGATGCCAAGGGCAAGACCAAGGTCGCCGCGCAAAGCGAGATCGTGGCGCTTTCGGACACGTCGTTCCTGATGCTGGCGCGCGACAGCGGCAACGGCCAGGGGCTGAAGGGCGATGCCTCGCTCTACCGCAAGATCGACATCGTCGATCTCTCCGGCGCGACCGACATCGCCAATGGTCCGTTCGACGCCGCCGACAAGCCGGTCGCCGCCAAGGGCGTGCTCGATCCATCGGTGACGCCGGCCAAGCTGACGCCGTTCATCGACATCAACGACGCCGCCGAGCTCGGCCGCTTCGGCCTGCACAATGGCGGAGCGAAGGACCACAACGAGCTCTCGGAGAAATGGGAAGCGATGTCGGTCGTGAGCGTGCTCGACCCGAAGCTGCCCGACGACTATTTCCTGTTCGTCGGCAACGACAATGACTTCCTCGCCCAGGACGGCTTCCAGGTCGGCGCGCCCTACAAGGCCGATGACGGCGCCGATGTCGACACCATGTTCCTGGTCTATCAGGTAACGCTGCCGGGCCTGGCGAAGAAGTAACAATCATCGCAGGGCGGGCGCGTTTGGCGCGTCCGCCCGCGGGTTGTGAAAAGGCTTACTTCAGCATCTCCGCATCCTTCGGCACGCCTGCATCGATCGGCTCGGCGGTCCTGCTCGACACGGCCATGATCTTGCCGGCGGGCGACAGGTTGGGACGCACGAAGACCTGCGCCGGACCGTTGACGCGGCCGTAGAGGTCGATGATGTCCTGGTTCATGAACCGCACGCAGCCGGATGAAGCGTTCTTGCCGATGGAATCCCACTCCGGCGTGCCGTGCAGCCGGTACATCGTATCCTTGCCGTCGCGGAACAGATAGAGCGCGCGGGCACCGAGCGGGCTCTGCGGGCCTGGCGGCATGCCGTCCTTGTATTTCGCCAGCTCCGGCCGGCGCTGGATCATTTCCGGGGGCGGCGTCCAAACCGGCCATTTCTTCCTGGCCTGGACCACGGCGCTGCCGGTCCAGCCGAAGCCGGCCTTGCCGAGGCTGACCCCGTAGCGGATCGCCTTGCCTCCGTCGCGCACCAGATAGAGGAAGTGCTGGGAGACGTCGACGACGATCGTGCCGGGTTTTTCGCCGGTCGGATCATCCACGATCTGGCGCACGAACCTTGGATCGAGCTTGTTGACCGGGATTGCCGGAAGTTGGAAGCCCTCGTCGGTGCGCGCCGTGTACATGGTTGCGACATCGCCGAGAGCGGGCTCGCTGGGTGGCGGAGCCGGCGCCACTGTCGGCGGCGCTACATCGGTGGTGGTACACGCCGAAAGCGCCAGGGAAGCCGCGCCCAGAGCGGACGCACCCAGAAACGCACGCCGGTTCAGGCGTTCGGAAAACAGCGGAATATCGGACATGACCCCCCCGGTGACAAACGCGGCCCAACGCGCGCAGGATCAATATCCCATTCCGGAGCTTTTGAGAACAGGATGGATCGTGGCAAGGGCATCCAGGGCCGTCCTGCATCGACCTGCCCGGTTGAATCTGCGATCATCGCCCACCGGACTCAATGACAGGCTTCATCGGTCATGGACGAAAAAATGCCCACGCGCCGGCGCACCGGCGACCTGACCAGCGGCCCGATCCCACGCACGCTCCTGCTCTTCGCCCTGCCGGTGCTCGGCTCCAGCGTTCTTCAATCGCTGAACGGCTCCATTAATGCCGTCTGGGTGGGCCGCTTCCTCGGCGAATCGGCACTCACCGCGACATCCAATGCCAATCTCGTTCTGTTCCTGATCCTGGGCACGGTGTTCGGCATCGGCATGGCGGCCACCATCCTGGTGGCGCAGTCGGTCGGCGCCCGCGACCTGCCCGAGGCGCGACGCATCGTCGGCACCAGCGCCACGTTCTTTTTCCTCATTTCGGTTGTCTTCGCGGTCTGCGGCTGGATCTGGGTCGATGCCATCCTGGGCGCGATTGGCACGCCGGCCGATGCCTTGCCGCTCGCGCGCTCCTATTTGCGCATCATTTTCGTCGCCGTGCCGATGATGAATCTTCTGTCCTTCGTCATGACCGTGCTGCGGGGCGCCGGCGATTCGCGCACACCCTTCATCTTCATGGCGTTGGCGGTCGTGCTCGACATCGTGCTCAATCCCCTGCTCATCCGCGGCATCGGCCCCTTTCCCGAGCTTGGCATTGCCGGTTCCGCCACCTCGACGCTGATCGGCCAGACCGTGAGCGTCATCGCCATCCTGGTCGTGCTCTATGCGCGCAAGCATCCTTTGCGGCTGGCCGGCGCCAATCTCGCTTTGCTGCGGCCCGATCCAGGCCTGCTGCGCATCGTCGTCTTCAAGGGCGTGCCGATGGGCCTGCAGATGATCGTCATCTCGGTGGCGGCGCTGACGGTAATGGGCATCGTCAATTCCTACGGGTCGCAGGTCGCCGCCGCCTACGGTATCGCCGCCCAGCTGTGGACCTACATCCAGATGCCGGCGCTCGCAATCGGCGCCGCGGTCTCTTCCATGGCGGCGCAGAATGTCGGTGCCGGCCGCTGGGACCGGATCGGCCGTGTCGCCGCCTCCGGCGTCGGCTTCAACCTGGTACTCACCGGCGCTCTCGTGGCACTGCTTTGGGTGTTCGACCGCTCGATCCTGAGCCTGTTCCTCAGCAGCGACAGCGCCGCGATCGACATTGCCGCCCACATCAACAATGTCGCATCCTGGTCGTTCATCCTGTTCGGTGTCACCATCGTGCTGTTCGCCACGGTGCGTGCCACCGGGGCGGTGATGCCGCCGCTGATCATCCTGGTGATCTCGGTGCTCATCATACGCACCGGCTTTGCCTACTTCATGCGCGGCGTCATCGGCGAAGAGGCGCTGTGGTGGAGTTTCCCGGCCGGTTCGATCGCCTCGCTGGTGCTGGCCGCGGCCTACTACCGCTACGGCGGCTGGCGCACCTTGCACATGATCGAGAACCGGCCGGCTGCCGGAGAACCGCCCGACACCGGGCTTGGCGTACCACGCCAGCGCGCGAACATGGCACCTGAAACGCCGAACGGCTGAAGCTGGCCTGTCTTGTCGCGCCGTCTCAGCGCCCCTGCCTGAGCCCGAAACCCAGCGCCACCAGCGAGAACAGGATGATCATGACCGCGAAGGCCAGGCTCGCGGCGACAGGGCTGGCATAGGTCGACACGATACCGATGCCAATGACAGGCAAGGCATTGCCGACAAAGCAGCAGATGAAGAAGCTGGACACGACCTCGGCGCGACGATCCCGAGGCGCGATCTCGTTCACCACTTGCAGTCCGCCGCGATAGCCAAGCGCGGCCGCCACGCCGCAACAGGCCGTTGCCGCTACCATCAGCGCCATCGACGCCAGCATCTGTGCCGCGACCACGAGCACAGCGCTCGGGATCATCAAAGCCAGCGCTGCCAGCATCGCGGTGCTGCTCTGCATCCGCGCCAGCGCCACGATGGCGAGCGCTGCAACCATCGCCAGTTCGAAGAACAGTGCCCCCGCCACGGCGTGATTTGCCTCATGCAGTTGCTGCGCCAGAATGCTCGGCGCCACCGCCGCATAGAAGCCGACCAGCGCCATGGCGCCAAATCCGGTCACCGCCGGCGCCACGAAGCGCGCCCGGATTTGCACCGGCACCGAGAGCCGCGGCCGCATGGAGACCTGGCGGAGACCGCCCGGCCTCGCCACAGTTTCGCGGGTGCGCCAGACCAGGACCGTCACCACGCCGAGCGCTGCCAGGTAGACGATGAAGACCAGGCGCAACGGCCACGGCTCATATTGGGCCAACAGGCCCGAAACAAGCGCCCCGAAACCGAGGCCGAGGAAGTTGGTGCTGGTGGCGATGACGCTGGCACGCGGCTTGTCGGCATCAGGCAGAAGCTCGGCAATCCACGCGGTCCCCGTCCCGGCGCCGACGCCGATGCCAAGCCCGCTCAGGATGCGTGCGACATCGAGCGATACGACATTACCCGCGAACAGGAAGACAAGCGCGCTGATGACGGCGACGATCATGGCCGCGAGAGCCGCCGGCCGGCGTCCCACGACATCCGAGGCGCCGCCGAACACCAGCAAGGCGCCGAGATTGCCGACGACATAGACCGCATAGATCAGCGTCAAGGTGATCTGCGAGAAGCCGAATTGCTGCTTGTAGATGATATAGAGGGGCGTCAGCACCGTGCTGCCGGCAAACAGCACCGCGATCATGGCGGCTACAGCCGGGATTGCGAGGACGTCGTCGCGGGCATCGTCGTGAGTTTGCGCGAGATCGCGAAGGGCCATGACCAAGCTCGTCAACGGTTTCAGGGATCGCGACGTTAACGCGCCCTCGCCGCCGACGTTCCGGTCGACTGCCGGGCTCCTGACACCACGGTGGGCATTGCCCGATCCGGCCCACGGCCAAAAAGCACGGATTGGGGCCAACGGCCCCCGATCCATCGTGGCAACCTGCATGCCCTATCGGATGCAACCGCCCCTATTTGCAGGAAAAGCCGGGCGCGATCTTGCACTTGCCTGGACGCGGCTTGTGCGGCGGGCGATGGTGCGGAGGACGATGATGGGGCGGCTTGTGCCAATGCGGCGGGCGCACGATGACGACCGGCGGGCGCACGACATGGGCGCGCGCGAGATAGCCTGAACTGGCCCAGCCGCTGACACCGCCGCCATGGATCCTGCACCAGCCCGGTTGGCAGCCGGTGACATTGACCCTGAAGCCGGCCGGCAGCGTCCCGACCTTGGCATATCCCGCACCAGGCCCGCTGCGTACGTTGAGGTTGGTCGTGGTATGAGCGCTGTAGGCGAAAGCCGAGGCCGACATACCGAAGAAGGCGGCCAGGACGGTCGCTATCACAAGCAGAAATCGAAATCTCATCAGTCCCTCCATTCGCTCCCCAGCCGTTCGACAGCTTCGGCCGGGACCGCATCGCAAGGGGAAAGGCCGGGGCGGGAAAAGTCAACAACCGGCCAAGGCCAACCGTCACGGCCAGCGGGTCCGGCATCGGGTTTTTCCCTGATATAGTTGAGGAATTTTCCGCGCACCGTTTATCGGCCTGCCAACATCCGCTAACAATTTACTATCTTTCGACAATTCGTTGCGGAACCGGGGTCGGCAATCATGGGCAAAGGCAGGGTCGAGGCGTTCACCGACGGTGTCGTGGCAATCATCATCACCATCATGGTGCTGGACCTCAAGGTGCCGGAAGGCGAGGACTTCTCGGCATTGCTGCCGCAGTGGCCGATCTTCCTCTGTTACGTGCTCTCCTTCATCAATGTCGGCATCTACTGGAACAATCTGCACAACATGTTCCACACGGTACAGCGCGTCGACGGGCGCGTGCTGTGGGCGAACCTGCATATGCTGTTCTGGTTGTCCCTGATGCCGGTAACGACCGCCTTCATGGGCGAGAACCATTTCGCCACCGTTCCTGTCGCCGTCTACGGCTTCGACCTTGCAATGTGCGCGACCGCTTACAGCTTCCTGGTCCTCGCGCTGCATCGGCTGCATGGGCAGGACACCGCCTTCGCCAAGGCTATCGGCAACGATCGCAAGGGAAGGATTTCGCTCGCCGTCTACATCGCGGCCATTGCCCTGACCTTCCTCGACAGGTGGATCGGCGTCGGGCTCTATGTCGCCGTCGCTTTGGTCTGGCTGGTACCGGACACGCGCTTTGCGCGGGTGATCGAAAGATAGCTCTTTTCCGACGCGATCCCGGACGGGAAACCGCTTCACACTTTTCCTGGAACGGCTTGAGCGCGCATTGCTTTCAGCTTCTCGGCCACGGCAGCGGCAAGGTCGCCGTAGCGCTCTTCCAGGCGTTCCGCGGATTTGATGATCGGGAAGTCATGGCCAAATTTCTCCAGCGCCATGCGCAGTTTCTCGACGAACTCCGCTTGCTTTTCCAAAGCCGAGAACAAGGTCTTCACCTGGGCTTCGCTGATATCGGGACTGGCCAGCATCTGCGGCACCTCGCGGCCCATCTGGTCGCCGGTGGCGGTCTGCTCCTTCAGAATTGCAACCCAATCCGTCAATCCAAATCTCCTTCTGCGGCGCAGCATGCGCAGCCCCGGCCTGACTGGTCAACCCGACAGGCCTCGACAGAAGCTTGCACAAGCCCGTTCCGGCGCTAAGTTCGGCGCCATTCGAACAAGGAAAACATCACCGATGATCCCCGACACCGAGATCCAGACCGCCTTGCCAGCCCTTGCCCAGGGCAATGCCGCCGTCATTACCGGCGCCGCCAGCGGCATCGGACTTGCGGCGGCAAAACGGCTGGCTCTGATGGGCATGAAGATCGTGCTGGCAGACATCGGCGGTCCGCGCCTCGACGATGCCGCGCGTGCGGTTTCCGCCATCACCGGCGATGACGCCGTGCTTGCCGTGGCATGCGATGTCTCGAAGGCCGACGATGTCGATCGCCTCGCCGACCGGGCCTTCGGCGCCTTTGGCGAAATTTCGCTGCTGATGAACAATGCCGGGGTCGGCGACAACCCGGGAAAACCCTGGGAAAACCGCGATGGCTGGAAGCGGCTGCTCGACATCAATTTCTGGGGTATCGTGCATGGCGTCGAAGCCTTCGCGCCGCGCATGCTGGCGTCCGCCAGGCCGGGACTGATTGTCAACACCGGTTCCAAGCAAGGCATCACCACACCGCCCGGCAACCTTGCCTACAACGTTTCCAAGGCCGGCGTGAAGACCTTTACCGAGGGGCTGGCCCACGCGCTGCGCAACGAACCTGGCGCCCGCCTGTCGGCGCATCTGCTCATTCCCGGCTTCACCTATACCGGCCTCACCGAAGGCGCCACGGAAAAGCCTGCGGGAGCATGGACGGGTGAGCAGGTGATTGACTTCATGCTGGAATCGCTGGTCCGGGGTGATTTCTACATCCTGTGCCCCGACAATGAGGCGGCGCGGCCCCTGGACGAAAAGCGCATGGCCTGGGCGATCGGCGACATCATTGAAAATCGGCCCGCCCTGTCGCGCTGGCATCCCAGCCACAAGGATGCGTTCGCGGCCTTCATGAAGGGCTGAGCCTCAGGCCGCGCTCTTCTTCGCGCCCCGCTTCTGGGCGACCGCCTTCTTGGCCGCCATGGTGGCGATCTGCTCGTCGTGCCGCTTCGCCGCTCGCTCGCATTTGTCGCGGATTTCCTCGACCTCGGATTCGGTCAGGTGTTCGATGCCGATAAAGTGGTTGTGGCCCTCGCTGACCCGGATCAGTTCGTCGAGCTTGGCCTGGATCGCCGCGCCGTCACGGTTCTGGGTATTCTGGATGAGGAACACCATCAGGAAGGTGATGATGGTCGTACCGGTGTTGATGACCAGTTGCCAGGTATCCGAAAAACCGAAGAACGGTCCGCTGACCGCCCATATGACGACGATCAGGCAACAGACGGCGAAGGTCAGCGGCAGGCCCGTTATGTGAGCGACCCAGTTGGCGACCTTGGTGAAAAGCTTTTCCATGCGTCGAGTGCCCTCAATAGCTGCCGCGATGAGAAACAAGCGGCGGGCGTTCGGGTTCCCACCGGACACGAATACAGAATACAACCGGCACAATTGAATACACGCCAAACGCGCATTAGACAGAAAACACACCTTATCGGTTTAATGTCATGGTAACCGTGCAGGCAAAGAGCCTGTTCCTTCCGCTTCACAGCGGTTTACCTCCAGCCCCTTCCGCTGCGCCACCCCCGCATGGCGGAAGGGGTTTCATTTCCGGAGAGCGCGGAGCATGGTTTCCCCAAAGCGCCGACCGGCACCAGAACAGACGGTCGCTCCCCTTTCGCGAAATTTGCTTCGCAGCGCCGGCCTCGGCCTGCTGATGGCCTGCGCGGCGGTCACCGCCAGGGCCGAATCCACGACCACGCCGGCAGCGGAGCCGACAGCCCCGCCGGCGACCGATCCGGCGGCCGCGGCGTCCACCGATCCCGTGATCACCGGCAGCCTCGAGCGTCACTGGACCAACAACGCGTTTGACAGCGACCGTAACGTCTCCGACTGGTACTCGCTGCTGCGCGGCTCGCTGCAGCAGCAATGGGGCGACAACGACGCTTACGCCAAGCTCAACGCCGACTTCCAGGTCTCGCATTACGACCACACCCGGATCGAGGATGATCGCACCCTGGGCGTATCGGCGGAGGCTTTCCGCCGCCTCGCCCCAGGTCTCGAACTGAGGGGCACGCTGAGCTATCGCGTATCCAGCACCGGCGACAATTTCGACATCGGCCCGCTGACGCTGGGGACGCGTGAGGCCAAGCAGATCTTCTCCGCCCAGACACAGCTCGGCATCGACCTCGGCAACGCGACTTCGCTGATACTGGAGGCCACCGACAGTTTCGAGAAACTCGGCGCGACCCATTTCGAGGATGACCTGATCCTGCCGGCGAAGCTGCACGCCGATCGCAACCTGTTCCAATTGGCGGCGAGAATCACCCGGACCGTCGGCCAGTTCGCCTTTGGCGCTTCGGCATCGGCGCTGTTCGCAAGCGTCGAGCAGATCGGCTATCCGCCGCTGTTCCTGTCGTTCAACGCCTACACGCTGCGCGCCGAGGCCGCCTACAAGGGATCGGACGGCTCGACACTGGGCCTGGCGCTGGGCGCGGAGTTCCTGCGCGGCGCCAACAATATCTACCAGCGCTGGCGTCCGACATGGCAAGTCACCTTCGGCAAGCCGCTGCCGCGTGGCTTCGAGCTGCGCGGCACTTATTTTGGCCGCTACGAGACATCCAACACCGACGATCCGCTGGCTTCATGGCTGCAGCGCGCCGAACTGGAAATCGGCACCAAGCTGCGCGAGAATCTCGGCATCGCCTCGGGCATCTTCTACGAGATCAAGGACAATGTGCTCTACGAGAACCAGGAGCGCCGAAAAGGCATCTACGCCGAGGCGACATATGACGCGAGCAAGTCGATGGCCATCGTCTTTCGGGTCGATATCAACAGGACCATCAAGACGGTCATCGACGATCGCGAACACAGCATCGATGCATTCATTGCGTTGCGCGCGAAGATCTGACTTCGTCTCGCGCGTTGCCGGCTTGTTTGCGGTGAAGGACATTCCAGCGAAGGCGTGACAACGGCCTTCCATCGGCAATCATCTCGATCCAGGATACAAGCCAGCGAGGCAGGAGGGTGTGCGAGACCCTCCTGCCCAGACACGGAAACTATCCGTGGCTTTGCTGCTCAGTGATGGCCGCCCAGCTTGTAGCTGTTGCCGCCGAGCACGTTGACGCCGATCCCGGAGAGAACGCCGGAAAGGACATTGGTCTTGTTGCCGTTCAGGATGCCCTGGACGACATTGCCGCTCAGGATGTTGTTGCCATTGAGAACGCCGTTCAACGCGTTCACCTGGCCAAGGCCGATGGACGGCGACACGTTGATCAGGCTGCCCGAGCTAGCGCCCCAGCCGCCGGCATAGGCGCCGACAGTCGAGAACGAAACCATTGCAGCAGTGAGTACAAGTGCGAACTTCTTCATGACTTCTCTCCATTGTTGCTAGCAGTTTTTCCTTCGACTTCTTACGACTTACCCCTGCATTGATTAGTGCATTTCGCGAAAAGTCTTGCAACCATGGAGTGCTTAATTTGGCCAATACAATTCGTTTTCCAATTTTTAACGCTAATATTTTACGTTAAGAAAATTGGTTACCGTCAGAGCTTCCCGCTCAGCGGAATTTGGCGATTTCAGAGATCGATGTCCGGCAATGAAAGCGCGCGGAAGCGGTCCTAAACCGCGTCGTTTTCCCAGCGATCGAGGAAGGCCTCGATCGGCATTGCCTGCATGTCGGGAACAGCCCGGGCGAGTTTCTCGACCGGCCAGTCCCACCAGGCGAGCGCTTCGATCCGTGCCGCGACGGCTGGCGCAAAGCGCGGCCTGAGCGGCTTCGCCGGCACCCCGGCGACGATCGTGTAGGGCGCCACGTCATGCGTGACCACCGCATTGGCGCCGATGACCGCGCCATTGCCGATGGCAATGCCAGGCAGGATGACCGCGCCGTGGCCGATCCAGACATCGTGGCCGATGGTCACAGCTTTCGCCTGCCGCCGCTCTCGGAACGCGGCATCGACGCCCAGCCAGCGAAAATACTCGTTCGGCCGATAGCTGACCTTGTGCTGGGTCAGCCGCTCGATGGGATGCTCCAGCGCATTGATGCGGCTGTTGGCGGCGATCGAGCAGAATTTGCCTGTTGTCGTGTAGATCGCCTCGGCATGCCGTTCGAAATAGGAGAAATCGCCGACGACGACCTCGCGCAGCACGACCCGCTCGCCGATCGCGGCGTAACGGCCAAGCTTGCAGCCCTTCATCTCTGCGGTCGGATGGATGCGCGGCTCGGGGTCTTTCGCTACCAGATCTTCGGAACGGTCCATGCGCGCGGCTTTACGTCAGAGCGATTGGTCCCGCAAGCGGGCCGATCGCCCGCCAGTGCGCCACTGGAACGGCGTTCGGCACACCTATTGCGGCTTGCCCTTGGTCCACACCACGTTCTGGCCGTAGAGCGGGATCGTCGTGACCGACATCTTGGCCGAGCCGTTCTGCACCTGGCGCGAGTGCGACAAATAAATCAGCGTCTCGTTCTTCTTGTCGTAGATGCGGTTCACCACCTGCTTCTTCCAGATCAGGCTGAGGCCCTGCTTGAACACTTCCTCGCCGCCCTCGCCCATGTCGATGTCGCCGATGGTGATCGGGCCGGTCTGGCGGCACGAGATCGAGGAATCGCTGGGGTCCTCGAACCAGTTGCCCTTGTGCAGGCGGTCGATGACGCTGCGGTCGAAATAGGCGACATGGCAGGTCACCCCATCGACCTTGGGGTCCTTGATCGCGTCGATCATGATGTCGTTGCCGACCCAGTCGACGCCGACCTTGCCGACTTCCTCTGCGGTGGCGGCACCGGCGCCAAGCAAGACACAAGCGGCCAGAAAGCCGCCGATCAGCTTTCGCCCAATCGGCTTTCGCCCAGTTGGATTTTGCAAAGCAGGCTCCTGCGGTTCGAGTTTGCCGGTTTCAGGTGGGACGCGGCGCGGCGTATTGCAAGTCAGGCCTGCTGCAAGAAGAGCATTCGCCGCAGCACGTCACTTTTAAGGACGAAGTGCTGAAACAGTGCCCCGGCCGTGTGCAGCAGCACGACGTAGAGCAGGATGTCCTTGCCCAGCACATGCACCAGTCCCGCTCCCGGCACGTTCAGAAACCAGGCCGCGACACCCGAAAGCGGTACGATGAAGATCAGGGCGTAGATGACGAGATGCGTTGCCTTGGCCAGCAATTGCAGGGCCGGGTGCTCCATGCCGGACACCGGCGGAACCCCGATCCTCACGCGGAGCCACAACCGCCAGCAGGCGAGGACAAGGACCGCCAACCCAAGCACGACATGCATATAGGCCATGGGAACATCGTTTGCGGCAGCATCCTGCCCCCGGCGGAATGCGCGCCACACATGTTCCATTCCGTCATGTGCCAGGAACTGCACGAGAATCAGCAGCGCGATGCTCCAGTGCAGCACGACCTGGGTTTTCGAATAGGTCGTTACCCCCGTGTCAGACATGACATTGCTCCATCATATCGCCGGCCTCGGCGAGAGAACGCAGACTTTGATGACCACATCATGGCTGGTTGCGGCAAGACGGCATCTTTGCGCGCCCCCGGTCGAACCGCTAAGACTGTTCGCCTGACACGCGACTTTCCTGCCCGAACTGACATCCACGGACTTCATGGCGGACTTCAACTGATGATGCGTTCCATCCTGATCGGCATTCTTGTCCTGATGGCCGCCGGCATCGGCTGGCTGACCTTCGACTGGTATCGCGGGCATTACGGCGGCGAGCCCTTCGGCGCGCCCTTCACGCTGGTCGACCAGAACGGCGCACCGATCACCGAGGCGGCCTTCAGGGCTCAGCCCAGCGTTGTCTTTTTCGGCTTCACCCATTGCCCGGAAGTCTGCCCGACGACGCTGTTCGAACTCTCGGGCTGGCTGAAGACGCTGGGCGACGACGGCAAGAATCTGCATGCCTATTTCGTCTCCATCGATCCGGCACGCGACACGCCTGAGGTCATGAAGGCCTATGTCAGCAATTTCTCCGACCGCATCACCGGCATCAGCGGCGACCCGGATAAGGTCTATGCCATGGCCAAGTCATTCGGCATCTATTGGAAGAAGGTCGACACCGACGACGGCGACTACACGATGGACCACACCGCCTCGGTGCTGCTGCTCAACGGCAAGGGCGACTTTGCCGGCACCATCGCCTATGGCGAGAGTGCGGGCACGGCGGTGGAGAAGCTGAAGCGCCTTGCCGCGAAGGGCTGACAAATCCGCCATGACCCAGACGCGGCTGCATTTCACCACCGGAAAGATCGAGGCTGACCGCATCTTCGCGGCGCTGGAGATGGCCTTCGAGGATGAGGGCCTGCCGATTGCCGTGCTAGAGGTGGACGAGGACGCCGACATCCACGAGGTCTCGCTCTATACCGAGGGCGATGCCGATGACGTCGAGGCGCGGCTGAAGGACGTTCTGGCCGGGCTTTCCATGTCGAAGCCGATCGAGCGCGAGGCCCTGCCCGACATTGACTGGGTGGCGCGCTCGCTCGAAGGCCTGAAGCCGGTACGTGCCGGCCGTTTCTTCGTCCATGGCGCGCATGACCGCAGGAAGCGCCATAGCGGCGAGCTGGCCATCGAGATCGAGGCCGGGCTCGCTTTCGGCACCGGCCATCACGGCACCACGTCGGGCTGCCTGGAAATGCTGGAAAAGGTCGTGCGGCGCGAGCAGCCGCGCAACGCGCTAGATCTGGGCACCGGCAGCGCGGTTTTGGCCATCGCGGTCGCCAAGCTTGCCCATATTCCGGTCCTGGCGACGGATATCGACCCGATCGCGGTGAAGGTTGCCGCCGCCAATGCGCGTCTCAACCACGTCAAGGCGCTGGTGGAAACGGTGACGGCGCCGGGTTTTCATCACCCGATTTTCGGCAAGCGCGCGCCTTTCGATCTCATCGTCGCCAACATACTGGCGCGGCCGCTGATGCGGCTGGCGCCGGAGATGGCCAGGCACATCGCGCCCGGCGGCTCGATCGTGCTGTCGGGCATCCTCGACCGCCAGCGTGACGCGGTCGTCTCGGCCTATGTCGGCCAGAACTTCCGCCATGTGCGCACCCTGCACCGCGAAGGCTGGGTGACGATCCACCTCAAGCACTGAGGCCGGCAAAGCGATTGCCGACCCTCGATGGCCCCGTTTCCTAGAATTTGATGCCCAGATTGGCCTTGAAGCCATTGTCGAAGGCATCGGGCCCGAACTGCCCGGCATAGGACAGGCCAAGCGTGGCATTTCGCGCCAGCTGCACGTCGAAGCCGGCCTCGACCAGCATCGCATCCCTGGCGATCGGCACGCCGGCGATGGTGAAGTTGTCGCCACCGGCGAAGGCGAAGGTCGACAGGGGCGTCACGTCGCCGAAAGCATGGCGCCAACCGAACATTGCGCGCGCGGTGGCCGCCACGCCGCCGATGGTGATGTCGGTGGAGGCCCTGGCGCCGAGCGTAGTGAAGGTCGCATCCGACGTCGAGCTGCCGCTCGTCAGCGCGGCATCGCCGCCGGTTTCGCTGAAACCATCGGTGCGCAGGTTGACATAGGCGAGATTGGCGAAGGGCTCGAAGGCAAACGGCCCGGCATCGGTCTTGTAGGCCAGTTCGCCGAAGGCCTGCGCGGTGGCGGCATCGTAGTCGGCCGACAGGCTGTCGGTGAAGCCCTGGAAAGCCACCGAGCGCGAGGTTGAGATCCGGTTCCAGGTGTAGGCGGCACCGGTCCGGAACGCGATCGCGCCCCAATTCGTCCCACCATAGAGGCCGAGATGATAATTGTCGCTGTCGCCCGACGAGCGCCTGTCGTCGGCGTCGAAGCTGGTGCGGCTGTAGCCGCCGACCACGCCGATCCGCCAGTCACCGACGAGGCCGTCGGCGCCGACCAGCAGGCCACCTGTCGAGCGGTCGAAGGCGGCCGCGTTGCCGTCGCTGTCGGTACCGCCCCACGAACCAAAACCCTGCGACCAGAACGCGAAGCGATCCGTGTCGGCGGCGACCGGCTGAACGCCGTCCTCGCCATAGGCCATGACCGGCAGCGAAGCGGTTTTGCCGCTGTCGCCGAAGGCGCCACGCAGGCGCGCCGTCACCGCGTCCTGCAGGAAGTGGCTGTCCTGGAGCAGCATGCCCTTGGCCGAGGCATGGATTTCGCCCGAAAGCTGGTCGAAGGCTGCCTGCGCGGCTTCGGCCGAAGGCAGAGCCAGGATCGCGCCGGTCAAGGCGCCGCCGCCGACGCTTTCCAGCCCGCCGGCCGTAGCGACCTGGTTTGGCGTCGAGCCGGCCGAGCCCAGGGATCTGTTCTGCGCGATATCGACATAGATGTCGTTCAAATCCTGGCCGATCGTCGCGGCCAGGAAGTAGGAAACTTGCGGATCGATGATGGTGAAGGTCTTGTTGCCAAGCAGGCCGCCATCGGCATGCAGCACGGTGTATTGGCCCGGCACGTAAACGCCTGAATTCGTCAGCGTCAAATTCGCGCCACCGCTGATCGTCGCGGCGCCCGTGGCATTTATGAGATCGGATGCGCCGGCGGTGTTGAGATCGACCGCATAGGTCGACCCGGCCGTGAAACTGACATTGCCTTTGACGGTCAGCGTGTCGATTGCATTCTTGCCCGGCTCGACAATGCCCTTGGCCACCAGTCCGCCGATGCTGCCATCGCCTTCGAGCGTGGCGCCATCGTCGACCGTGACGACGGAACCGGCAAGATTTCCGGTCACCAGCAACGTGCCGGCCTGCACCGTTGTCGCACCGGTGAAAGCGCCGCTGTCGCCGGAGAGTTCGAAAGTGCCGCTGCCGGCCTTGGTCAGGCCGCCCGTTCCGGTGATGGCGCCCGAAAACACCGTGTCGGTGTTCTTGCCGCCGGTGGTCAAGGTGGCGGTCCCGAGCTCGACCGAGCCGGCGCCCGCGAGCGAGCCGATCGCCTGGCTGAAATTGTTGAGCGACAGGGCCGCGCCACTTTCCACCGTATAGGCGCTGTTGGCGCTGAATATGTTGGCCGTGGCCGCCTTCAGCGTGCCTTGGGCGACATCGGTGGCCGTGGCGTAGGTGTTGTTGCCGGCAAAACCATCCACCGTCAGCGTTCCGGCCCCTGTCTTGGTGAACGTCCCGCTTGGCGTGTCGGTTTCACCCATGCTGGCGCTGGTGCTGACGTCGAACCCATTCGTGTCGATAGTACCGCCGGCAGGGCCGAACAGGATCGAGAGATTGGCAAGGGTGAGGTTTGCCCCAGCCTGCAACGTGCCGCCATCCAGCGTTATCGGACCCGAGCCCAGCGCATGATCGGCCGTGACCTGGATCGTTCCCTGCTTGATGATTGCGCCGGAACTGAAACTGTTGTCGTTGTTGGTCAGTACGAGTGTGCCGGCGCCTGTCTTCATGATCGCCGAAGGATCGCTGAATTCCGAAATCAGACCTGTATAGGTGCCCGTTGCCCCCGAACCGACGTTCAGGTTCATGCTTGCATATATGGTCAGGTCGTTGTTGACCGTGATGCCATCCTGGATGTCGATGGTGGTGCCGCCGCCCGCATAGACCGCCCCGCTGCCGAGCGCACTGTCGTTGCCCACGCTGAGCGTGCCGCCATAGAGGTTTGTGCCGCCGCTATAGGTACTTGGCCCGTTGATCGTGAGCGTGCCGTCGCCGAGCTTGGTCAGGCTCGCCGGGCCGCCGCTTTCGCCGATGCCTGACGAAAGCGTCAGATCGCCATTGCTGGTGTCGATCGTTTCCGACCCGGTTTCGAGCGCGACCGCTTGCGCGAAAGTGCGCGCGCCGCCGCTGGCGCCGAAGGTCGTGCCGCTGGCCATGGTCAGGCCGCCGGTGCCGAGCGCCGCGTCATTGGCGATCAGCAGCGTTCCCCCGCTCAGGATCGTACCGCCGCTATAGGTGCTTGCCCCATCCAGCGTCAGCGTGCCGCTTCCCACTTTCTCGATCGACAGTGAGCCGGTTTGTTCCTGTATCTGTGCATTGAAGGTGGTGCTGGTGTTCAGACCGCCGATCTGGAACGTGCCGGACGAGCCGCCCGGATTTCCATAGTAGGAAAGGATTCCCGAGCCTTCGACCGAACCGAGCGCGAGCGTACCCGAACCCGACAGCGCGACCGCGCCGCCATTGAGGACGAACGCTGCGTCCGCGCCGGACGCCGAGCCGGCGACGGAATTGAACTGCACGGTACCGTAGGCGTTGACGGTATAGACGACATTGCTGCCGGCATCGCTGTTGTTGAAGATGATCTCCGACGCAGCGCCCGTGCCGGAATCCCCCGTCACGGTGAAGTTCTGGGTCAGTCCGGACGTGTTGCTCACGCCACCCGAAATGTTCAGATAGGCCGTGTTCGAGACATTGATCGTATAGGCGCTGCCGGGATCGTTGAACGTCACGGAACCGGCGGAATAATAGCCCGCCGGATAGGGTGTATCGAGATTGACCGTGGTCGTGCTCGCGCCGGACCCGAAGATCACCGGCGCCACGGTCGAATTCGGCGTGGTTCCACCGGTCCAGTTGGTTGCGTCGGTGTAGTCGGAACTCGTCGCCCCCGTCCACTGCTGCGCGACCGCCGGCGTCCCCGCCAAGGCCAGTCCGGCCAGTGCCGTGCCGACCAGCAGCCAGCGCCGCCGCACTGCCAGGCTGGCCGGAAATGGCCGCGGCTTTTCAATGTTCATCAACGCTCTCCGACAACGATTCAATCGGAAGAGCCCCCGCTCGTCCGCCACAAACGCGGTAGGACTAGCTTGCCGCGAAAGCCAGCGCACGCTCAAAAGACAGCGTCTGCTGACTTTTTCTGATCACAATTGCGCGCGCAGGTGACGATGGCTGGACCAGCGCCATTTGGTTGTCTCCCGGCAGACACTGTAGCAGGTTGCGCCGACCGGAAATCGATTCCGATTTCCAGGCCCATGCGCTACATCAGCGCTGATATCAGGAGGCCCATCATGTTCCAGACCTTCGATTCCGCGGGCGACCCGGCGGTAGGCAAGCCGCGTGTGGCGCTATTGCGCCAATGGCTGGCGGCGAACGGCCTCGACGGCTTCATCGTGCCGCGCGCCGACGAACATCAGGGAGAATATGTCGCCGATCGTTCGGCCCGGCTGAAATGGCTGACCGGCTTCAGCGGCTCGGCCGGAGTCGCCATCGTGCTGCGCGACCGCGCCTTCGTCTTCGTCGACGGGCGCTACACGCTGCAGGTGCGCGGCGAAGTCGACCTCGACATCTTTTCGATCGAAAGCCTGGTCGACAACCCGCCTGCCGTCTGGCTCCGGGAGAACCTCGGCAAGGGTGCGCGGCTTGGCTTCGATCCGTGGCTGCACACGATCGGCGAGATCAAGGCGCTGCAGGCCTCGGCCGACAAGACCGGCGCCGTGCTGGTGCCGCTCGCGAACAACCCGATCGACGTCATCTGGAAAGATCAGCCCGCTGCGCCCGTGGCCCCGGTCGAACTGCACCCGATCGGCTTTGCCGGCGAGCTTGCCAAGGACAAGCTGGCGCGGCTGGCAACGGCAATCGCCAAGGAGGGTGCCAGCCATGCGGTGTTGACCGACCCCTCCTCCATCGCCTGGGCCTTCAACATCCGTGGCGGCGACGTGCCACATACGCCGCTGGCGCTCGGCTTCGCCATCCTCGCCGCCGACGGCTCGCATCAGCTGTTCATGGACAGGCGCAAATTCTCGCGCCAGGTCGCGGCCTACCTCACGCAGCTCGCCGATCCGCATGAACCCGGCGAATTCGAAGCCGCGATCGCAGCCCTTGCCAAAGGTGGGGCGAAAATCGCGCTCGACCCGGTTCTGGCGGCCGACAAGCTGCGCATGCTGGTCGAGGACAATGGCGGCACGGTGATTGCCGCGGCCGACCCCGCCCGCATCCCGCGCGCCACCAAGAACCAGGCCGAGATCAGCGGCTCGCGCGCCGCGCATCGGCGTGACGGTGCGGCCGTGGCCAAGCTGCTGTGCTGGCTCGACCGGCAAAAACCCGGCTCGCTCGACGAGATCGCGGTCGTCACCAGGCTGGAAGAGACGCGCCGGCAGACCGGCGAGGAAACCCAGATGCCGCTGCGCGACGTTTCCTTCGATACCATTTCGGGCGCCGGCCCGAACGGCGCCATCATGCACTATCGCGTCTCGCGCGCCACCAGCCGCAAGCTCAAGGCCGGCGAACTGTTCCTGCTCGATTCCGGCGCGCAATACCAGGACGGCACGACGGACATCACCCGCACGGTACCGATCGGCGAGCCGACGCAGGAGATGCGCGAGCGCTTCACGCTGGTGCTGAAAGGCATGATCGGCATTTCCACGCTGCGCTTTCCCGCCGGCACACGCGGTTCGGAAATCGACGCCGTCGCCCGCATGGCGTTGTGGAAACATGGCTGCGACTTCGCCCATGGCACAGGCCATGGCGTCGGCTCCTATCTGGCCGTCCACGAAGGCCCGCAGCGCATCGCGCGCACCGGCACCGAGAAGCTGCTCGAGGGCATGATGCTCTCCAACGAGCCCGGCTATTACAAGGAAGGCGCCTACGGCATCCGCATCGAAAACCTGATCCTGGTGACGCCGGCCGAACAGATCGAGGGCGGAGACATCGCCATGCACGCTTTCGAGACGCTGACGCTGGCGCCGATCGACGTCAGGCTGGTTCGCACCGACCTGCTGACGCGCGAGGAGCTTCACTGGCTCGACGCCTACCACGCCCGCGTGCTGGCCGAGATCGGCCCGATGCTCGATGGCGAGACGCTTGCCTGGCTGGAAAACGCGACCGCACCACTGCCGCACGACGCGAAAATCTAAGAGCTCTTTCTCCCCGTCACTATACGGGGAGAAATGCCCGGCAGGGCGATGAGCGACTATCTGTTGTGTCAAGTTGCATTTGCGAACTCCACGCGCGCATCGCGTGCTTTTGCATTGAGGATGAC
>NZ_VFVY01000007.1 GCF_006442315.1 Mesorhizobium sp. B2-3-4
GGACCGGATGGCCATCCGGTCCGAGGCTCAGTCGCTTACATCGCACAAACTCTCCTCCGTGCAGATACAAGGGGCGGCGCTGGCTTAGACAGCTGATGCACGACCGGGTTCGTATTCGTCACGACGCTTGCAACAACGCCCTTTCCCCCGCATCGAGCAGCCATTGCCGCACAGCATGCGTCGGTTCGGGATGGCGCTGCTTTCTCGGCATCACGACATAAAAATCCTGCGTGCCGCGCATCTCGCCACGCACCGGCTGGACCAGACGGCCGGCGGCGAGGTCGGCGGCGACGAGGAAGCGGCTGGCCAGCGCTATGCCCTGGCCGGCGAGGGCGGCGTCGATGGCGAGGCCGGTCTGGTTGAAGCGCATGCGTTTCAACTCGGTAGCCATCTTCAGGCCAACCGCCTTTTCCATGAACTCCGGCCACAGATTGTGCGCGTCGTGCAGCAGGACGTGATGCTGGATTTCGGTCGCCGCGATTTCGGTTGTGCCGGCCGGCAGCAGGGCCGGACTACAGACGGCGATGATCTGCTGGGGAAACAACAGGTCGACGATCAGGCCGGCGCCAAAGGGGGCGCGGCCTTGCCGCACCGCGATGTCGACGCCGTCGGCCTGGAAGCTCGACAGGCTTTCGCTGGCCAGCACGCGCAGGTCGACCAGCGGATTGTCTGCCATGAAGTCCTGCAGCCTGGGGATCAGCCATTTGGTGGCGAAGCTCGGGGTCACGCTGATCGTCAGCCGCGCCGGTTCGGGGCGCAACAGCAAGGTCGCCTCCGAGATCAGGTCGAAGGCGCGGCGGATGTTGGGCACATAGGCGCGGCCCTCATCGGTCAGCGCCAGGCCGCGTGGCAGTCGCTCGAACAGTTTCGTGCCGAGATCGGCCTCCAGGCCGCGAATGTGCTGGGCGACCGCCCCTTGGGTGACGTTCAACTCCTCAGCGGCGATGCGAAAGTTGAGATGGCGCGCCGAGGCCTCGAAGGCGCGCAGCGCATTCAGCGGCGGCAGGCTCAGGAAGGCTTCGGGCATGCAGGAGTTTTTCTACTGGTTGATTTCAGGCATTCTGGTTCGAACCGGGCGGAAAAACCAGCTATATCGGCGCTGAGATCCCGAAAACACCGTTTGCGGCTCCCGCCAACCCGAAGAGGAAAACCCAATGAGTGTAGAAAAAGTGGCTGTGATCGTGGCCGGAGGCAGCGGCATGGGGGCGGCGGCGGCGAAGCGGCTGGCGGCGGACGGGTTCAAGGTCGCCATCCTGTCTTCGTCCGGCAAGGGCGAGGCGCTGGCCAAGGAGTTGGGTGGGCTCGGCGTCACCGGTTCCAATCAGTCGAATGACGACCTGCGGCGGCTCGCCGATGCGACGCTCGAAAAATGGGGGCGCATCGACGTGCTGGTCAACAGCGGCGGCCACGGGCCGCGCGCGCCGATCCTGGAGATCACGGACGAACAGTGGCACACGGGCATGGACGTCTATCTCATGAACGTCATCCGGCCGGTGCGCATCGTGGCGCCGCAGATGGTCAAGCAGAAGGGCGGCGCCATCATCAACATCTCGACGGCGTGGGTGGCCGAGCCGAATGCGATGTTCCCGACCTCGGCCGTGTTCCGCGCCGGCCTCGCCGCCTACACCAAGGTTTTTTCAAACACCTACGCGGCCGACAATGTGCGCATGAACAACGTGCTGCCCGGCTGGATCGACAGCCTGCCCGCCACCGAGGAGCGCCGCGACAACGTGCCGATGCAGCGTTACGGCACGTCAGAAGAGATCGCCGCGACGATCGCGTTCCTGGCTTCGGACGGGGCGGGGTATATTACGGGACAGAATATCCGGGTCGACGGGGGCGTGATCCGGGCGCTGTGAGGGCGGCGTTTTCCTTTCCTTCTCCCCCAAGTGGAGAAGGAAAGAAGCGTCACCGCTGGTCCGCATCCGTCAGCGTCTGCAGAAACGCGACGATATCGTCGATCTCGGCGTCGTCGAGCGCCGGCTTGTCGCCGGGCTTCCTGCCGTCGAAGGGCGGATCCTGATTCAAGTTCGGCCAGTAAGCCTTTGGCAGGTCGTCATATTTCTGGACCGTGCCGTCGGCATTTCTCGGGTACCAGCGGCCAGGGTCGGTGTCGCGGCTGGCGTAAAAGGCGACCGCGTCGCGCAGCGTGTGGAACTCGCCATTGTGGAAGAAGCTCCTGCGCAGCGCCACGTTGCGCAGGGTCGGCGTCTTGAACAGGCCGCAATACTCCGTCCTGCCCTTGAAATCGGTGCGCAACGGGCCGCACAGGCCGAGATCGGCATAGGCCGGGTCGGCGTTGGCCGGAATGGCCGGGTTGCGCGGCACGGCGATGGCGATCAGGCCGAAATCGGTGAATTGCGGCGGCTCGCCGTCATTGGCGGGTTCGCTCAGATGGCAGCTGGCGCAGTTGCCCTTGGTCTCGTCCTCGAACAATTCGCGGCCATGCAGTTCCTGCGCCGATAAAGTCGCCTTGCCGGCGAGAAACGCGTCGTAGCGGCTGGAATAGGGATAGAAGTCCGCCGGGCTCTGCTCGAACGTGCCGAGCGCCTCGGCGGCGGCGGCCAGCGCGTCGTCCGGGCGGTCGAAGACGTCGTCGCCGAAGGCGGCCTTGAAGTCGTCGGCATAGGCCGCCTTGCGCAGGCCGGCGGCGACGGCGGCGGCGTCCTTGTTGGCCATCTCGAAGGGCGAGAGCAGGGGGATTTTCGCCTGGTCCTTGCCATGGTCGGCGCGGCCGTCCCAGGTGAGACCTCCGGTCGGGCCGTTGTCGACGCTCTCGTCGCCCTCATCCTCGGAATCGTAGAAATGCTCGGTAAAGGCGGGTGCGGCCTGGAGATAGCGCAGCGACGGCACGGCGCGCACGCCTGGCCGGTCGAGATCCGGCCCGCCCATCTCGACTGGCGAGGCCGAAGCCGGGCCGAAAGCGTGATGCGGATCGTGGCAGGACGAACAGGCCTGTTTTCCCGAAGCCGACAGTGCCGGGTCGAAGAACATTTTTTGCCCCAGGGCGGTCAGCACCCGCGCCCTGGCGAAGGCGTCGGCACGCGACAGCGGCCCGGGATGGAGGCTGCCGTTTCCGGCGCGGACAGCGGCCGACGACGCAGCGATGGCAGCGGCCAGTGCGGCGGCACCCGCCAGCATCAGGCCTTTCCATCGCCCTGTCGTCATCGGTTCGGTCCCCGTTCGGTGCGCAGTTAGGTCGCCACTGCAACGGATTGATGACTTCCACCGGCGCTCACGAAACCGTGTTCGAGGGCGCGGCGGATGTCACAAAGGTGACAAGGCATCTACGTTAGCTGCCGCTGTGGTTCCCGCGCCATAGCCCCTCCAGCCACAGTCAAGCCACGAGGTCTTTCCATGACGAGGCTCAAGCTCCTCACTTCCTTCTGTCTGGCCGGTTCGGCCCTAGTTCCTTTCACCGCGCACGCCGCTCCCGCCGGCTTCGAAAAGATCGACACCGTCGTCGTCATCTACGCCGAGAACCGCAGCTTCGATAATCTCTATGGCGGCTTCCCCGGCGCCAATGGGCTGGCCAACGTCTCGGCCGACCAGGCGCGCCAGCTCGACCGCGACGGCAAGCCGCTGACCGAACTGCCGCCGGCCTGGGGCGGGCTGACCGCCAAGGGCGTGACGCCCGTGGTGACGGAGGCCGAGACCGCGCATCTGGCCAACGCCGCCTTCGCCATCGACGATCCCAAGGGTTTTCACGAGGGCACCAACGTCATCACCCACGATCTGTGGCACCGTTTCTACCAGGAGCAGATGCAGATCGACGGCGGCAAGAACGACAAATTCGTCGCCTGGGCCGATTCCGGCGGCCTGGTCATGGGCCATTATGACGGCTCCGACCTGCCGATGTGGCAGGTCGCGAAGAAGTACGTGCTGGCCGACAATTTCTTCCAGGGCGCCTTTGGCGGCTCCTTCCTCAATCACTTCATGCTGGCCTGCGCCTGCGTGCCGGTCTATCCGCATGCAGACACCAGTCCGATCAAGGGCCAGATCGCCGTGGTCGAGCCCGACGGCACGACCTTGAAGGTCGCCGACAATTCGCCGGCCTCGGCGCTGGGCGGCGTGCCGAAATTCGTCAATGACGGCGCCATCACGCCCGACTTCCATGCCGTCAACACCATGCAGCCGCCTTACCAGCCGAGCGCCAACAAGCCCGTGGAAGGCGGCGACAAGGCGCTGGCCGACCCGGCCGCGCCGACCACGCTGCCGCCGCAGCACGACATCACCATCGGCGATCTCCTGTCGCTGAAGGGGGTGAACTGGGCCTGGTACGCCGGCGCCTGGCAGACGGCACTCGATGGCAAGAACGCCACGCCGGTGCCGAACTTCCAGTTCCACCACCAGCCCTTCAATTATTTCGCGGCCTATGCGCCGGGCACCGCCGCGCGCACCGAGCATCTGAGGGACGGCGGTCTCGACGGCGCCGAATTCATCAAGGCGATCGACGACGGCAAGCTGCCGCAGGTCGCCTTCTACAAGCCGCAGGGCAATCTCAACGAGCACTCGGGCTATGCCGACGTGACCTCGGGCGACCAGCACCTGGCCGACCTCGTCTCGCATCTGGAGAAGAGCCCGCAATGGGGCCATATGCTCGTCGTCGTCACCTATGACGAGAATGGCGGCTTCTGGGATCATGTCGCGCCGCCAAAGGCCGACCGTTGGGGTCCAGGCAACCGCATCCCGGCCTTCATCATCTCGCCCTACGCCAAGATGGGCACGGTCGACCACACGCAATACGACACGACGTCGATCCTGCGCTTCATCACCGCGCGCTACGATCTGCCGGTGCTCTCGGGCATCGTCGCCCGCGACAAGGCGCTGGCGGCCAATGGCGAACCGCCGATGGGCGATTTGTCAGCGGCGCTGGATCTCAGCCGCTAACCGCCTGATCTGCGGATCAGGTCGCGGCCGATCGGCTTCGGCGCCTCGCTGCGCAGCACCAGCGCCGTGGTGACCGCGCCATGGCGCGCCACCGCGTCGACGATGGTTTCAAGGTGGGCGGGCGAGGGCACGACCACTTTCAGGATGAAGCAGTCCTCGCCGGTCAGCCGGTGTACCTCGGTAATCTCGGGCATTTCGGCGAACTCCTTCAGGCACGGGCGGATGTGCTCATGCGTGGTGCGCACGCGGATGATGGCCATCATGCCGAGGCCCAGCGCCGCCGGATCGATCACCGCGGTGTAGCCTGATATGACGCCGCGCTCCTCCAGCCGCTTGACCCGCTCGGAGGTCGCCGGTTGCGACAGGCCGACCCGGCGGCCAAGTTCCGAGATGCCGATGCGGCCGTTCTCCTGCATGGCCTCGATGATAGCGATGTCGGTCGGATCGAGCGGCGCGCGCTCATCGTTGTTTTTCACAAAACACCTTGAATTCATCGGCAGGGACGTGATTTCTCCGATGGTTTCCTATTCCCGATGGCGATGCAAGACGCCACCATGCATCACCGATCGATAGGAGCAAGGCGACATGACGCATTTCATCATCCTGCCGGGAAGCGGCGGTTCGGGGCCGGCGCATTGGCAGTCGCGCTGGGAGAGCGCCAATCCGGCGATGCGGCGCTTCCTGCCTTCAAGCTGGGACCTGCCCGATTTCACCGACTGGCTGGCGGCGCTGGAGGCCGCGGTGATCGCGGCGCCGGAGCCGCCGGTGCTGGTCGCGCACAGCCTGTCCTGCCTGTTGATCGCGCACTGGCAGACAATTTCGCAAAGGCCGGTTAAGGCAGCCTTGCTGGTCGGCGTTCCCGATCCGGCTTCAGCGGTCTTTCCTGGATATGGCATGGCCTTCGCCAGAATTCCCGAGGGGAGGCTGCGCTTCCCCTCGCTGGTGGTGACCAGCACCGACGATCCCTATGGCTCGCAGGAGTATGCGCAGGCGCGGGCGCGGCAATGGGGCAGCCGCATCGCCGTGATCGGCCCGTTCGGCCACATCAATGCCGACAGCGGCCTTGGCGACTGGCCGGAAGGTTTGGCGCTGCTCGAGGGGCTGGTGTCCGAGGCTTGAACGCGCTCAGCCGCCCTTCACCAAAGCGAGGACAAGCTTCTGCAGATTGCCGCCCTGGCCGAACTCGACGCGGTCGAAATCGCGGCTGCCCTGGATCCTCGCCTTCGAGATCGCGTCGAGCCGACGGACCACCTCGGCCCTGGTCTTGCTGCATTTCGGATCGTCGGTGACGGTCAGTCCGCCTGTCGCGGCTTCGATGTCATGCACCATTTTTATCATGCTGGCGCCATGCACCTTTTCATGAGCGCTGACGCCGGCGATGAACACCTCCCAGTTCTTCTGGACGGAAGGCGGCAGCGGCGCGGAGGGACTTGGCAAGGTGTAGGTGATGATCAGTTTCGGCTTGCCCGCCGTCAGCACGCAGTCCTTGCCCCTGGGCTTGTAGTCCCGGATCCCCCAGGTCAGCTTGAAGTTGGTGAAGGCGATGGCCCGGGTAATGCCAACATTCGGCCCGTTCTCGCCGATCGACCGGTAGAGTTCCAGCCCGGACTGGCCCGAAATGGCGTAGGTCTCGACCTTCTCCACCGGCTTCCACTCGGCATGGGCGGTGATCGGCAAGGCCACCAGGGCCGCCAGCAGAAGACACAGACGAACTCTCAGCACAATGTCTCTCCAAACCGGGGCCGAGCGGCCGTGCTGAACAGGCAATGCCACCGGATCGCTTTTCCTATATGCTGTCGGCGGGCGCTGCAAATGTCGCGGCACAGTCAATGGGGGGAAGTCATGAGGGTTCGTTATCTCGTCGTCGCCGGTGTCGTGGCCGCATTGCAGACGGCGCAGCCGGTTTTCGCCGCCACCTGTGGCGGCTGGAGTGCCAAGATGGAGGAGGACGAGGGCGGCAGCGTGCTGACCGCCTCGGTCTGCGGCGGACCGAAAGGCGACGCGCATCTGATGCTGACCTGTTTCGACACGCCGGTGCTGAGCTATGACCTCGGCACGGCCGGCCAGCAACCGGAAACCGGCGTCAGCGGCTCGTTCGACTTCAAGGCCGACGGCAAGACGGTGACCAAGACGCTGCAGTTGGAGGAAATGTACAATTATTTCGTGGTCAATCTGGCTAAGGCCGATCCGCTGCTCGACCTGCTGCGCTCCAAAGGCGATGTGTCGGTCAGTGCGGCCAAATATGGGCAGGCCAGTTTTTCGCTGAAGGGGTCGAGCGGGGCTATCGGCAAGGTGCTGGCGCAGTGCGGCAAGGCGAAGCCTGCCGGTGATGGGGATTAGACCTTCGAGGGTTGCGCCGCCCCTCATTGTCCTGCCGGACATTTCTCCCCGTATAGTGACGGGGAGAAAGACGCCCCGACGAATGATTTCGCCAATTTTGGACGTTGCAGAAAAGGCGCCGAGGTTGCGGCAGCATTCTTCTCCCCGTCACTATACGGGGAGAAGGTGCCGGCAGGCGGATGAGGGGCAGCGCTGTGCTCGCTTATTGTCACTCAATGCCCCATCACCCCACCCAGCCTGACCGTCGCCGCCATCAACTCCGCATCCGAAAAACCGGAAAAGCCCAGCACCAGCCCGTGCTTCGGCGCCCCGTCGATGAACATCGCGGACAGGGCGCGTGCGCCGACGCCCACCTCCTTTGCCGCCTCGACGATCGCCGAGTCCAGTCCGCCGCCCCTCAGCATCGCCATCAGATGCAGCCCCTGTTCAGGCACCGTCACATTGAGCGCATCGCCACAATGCGCCTCAAGGCCCGCCACCAGAACGTCGCGCGCGGCTTGTACCCGGCGGCGCACGCGTCTCAGATGCGCGGCGAAATGGCCTTCGTTGAGCAGATCGGTCAGCGCCCCTTCGGCAAGCGTCGAGGGGTAGCGGTCGGAGCGCGCCCGGACCGCCATCACGGCATCGAGCAGCGGCTCCGGCACGACGACATAGCCGAAGCGCAGGCCGGGGAAGAGCACCTTTGAAAACGTGCCGAGATAGGCGACGCGGTTCGCGCCATCCATGCCTTGCAGCGAGGTCAGCGGCGGGCCGGCGTAGCGGAACTCGCTGTCGTAATCGTCTTCGATAATCCAGGCGTCGTTGCGCCGCGCCCAGTCGAGCAAGGCAAGCCGGCGGCGCATCGTCATGGTCACGCCGAGCGGATATTGGTGCGAGGGCGTGACATAGGCGGCGCGGGCGTTCGGGCAGAGGCGCTCGCCGATCTCCGGGTCGAGCCCTTCGGCGTCGACCGGCACGCCAACCACCTTGGCGCCACTGCCGGCTAGCGCTGCATGCGCCATGGGATAGCAGGGGTTTTCGATCCAGACAGCGTCACCGGGGCGAAGAGCCGTCCGCACCAGCAGATCGAGCCCTTGCTGCGTACCCGAGGTCAGCACGATCTGGCCGGCGTCGCAGCGCACGCCGCGAGCGGTCCTGAGATATGTGGCAATCGCGGTGCGCAGCGGCAGGCCGCCGCGCGGATCGCCATAGCGGAAATGTTCGGGGCCGGGGCGGGCGAGGTGGCGCGACAAAAGGATACGGAACAGGTCGAGCGTGCGTGGGTCCGACACCGCCACGCCAAGCCCACAAGGCAGCGAGGTGGCGGCATCGATCTCGGGCGGACGCGGCTTGCGCAGCCTCACCGGCAGAAACGGCACGTCGGGCGCGACGAAGGTGCCGGCGCCGACCTTTGCCACCGCGAACCCTTCCGAGATCAGCATTTCGAAACAGGCGACCGCCGCGGAGCGCGACAGGCCGAAGCGGCGCGCCAGATCGCGGGTGGTCGGCAGCTTGGCGCCGGCGGCCAGCGCGCCGGTTTCGACCAACCGGCGCAGCGCCGCGTAAAGCTCGCGGCTGCGCGGACCCTCGCCCGGCAGAACCGGTATGAGCGCCGACCAATCCGGCGGATTGGTCTGAATTTTCTCGTCGTGATTGGCTCTTTTTCCAACCAATGCCATTGCCTAGGGTTGGCAGACAACAGCCAAGGATGCAAGCCGTGAACGACGTCGCCGCCAGCTTTTCCACCACCAGCCGCAACCGCATCAAGCGCCTGCACGAGCGCGGCAGCTATGACCACGAGGCTGTCTTCGCCGTGCTGGATGCGGGGATGCTGTGTCACGTCGCCTATACGTTCGAGGGCCAGCCCTATTGCACGCCGACCATCCACTGGCGCGAAGATGACTGGCTCTACTGGCACGGCTCGTCCGCCAGCCGCATGCTGCGCCAGTTGCGCGGCGGCACGCCGGCCTGCCTGACGGTGTCGCATCTCGACGGGCTGGTGCTGGCGCGTTCCGGTTTCAATCACTCGGCCAACTACCGCTCGGCGATGTGCTTCGGCACGGCGCGGATCGTCGAGGAGCCCGAGGAGAAGATGAAGGCGCTGGCCGGGGTCGTCGACCGTTTCTATCCCGGGCGAAGCGAGACCCTGCGGCCGATCTCGGCGCAGGAAGCCAAGGCGACGATGGTGATCGGCATGCGCATCGAGGAGGCCTCGGCCAAGGTGCGCGCCAAGGGCGTCGGCGACGACGAGGAGGATTACGGCCACCCGGTGTGGGCCGGTGTCATCCCTGTGCGCACGGTGATCGGCGCGGCCGAGCCATGCCCGAGGATCTTGCCGGGTATCGAACGGCCGGGGAACCTGGCTGATTATGCCGAAGGCGAAAGACTGGACCGGGCGCTGACGCAAGCGCAGAAGGTGTATGAGGGCGAGGATTGACCTGCAAGGTTAGCGCTGCCGGCGCCGGCCTTTGCCAATTACCCCAATGTCCAGCTTGGTCCAAAGGGACAGTCCCGGTACCGCCTTGCCGCCGCCACCGCCTCGCGATATCCCGCCATCATGATCACCCTCCGCAAGGCCGTCGCCGCCGATCTGCCCGCCCTTGTCGCCATGCTGGCCGACGATCCGCTAGGCGCTGCCCGCGAGGATGCCTCCTTGCCGCTGGCGCAAGGCTATCTCGATGCTTTCGCCGCCATCGATGCCGATCCCAACCAGTTGCTTGCCGTGGCCATGGATGGCGCCGAGGTGATCGGCACCTTGCAGATCACCTTCCTTGCCGGGCTGTCGCGCAAGGGCGCATGGCGCGGGCAGATCGAGGCGGTGCGGGTCGCGAGCGGCAGGCGCTCCGGCGGGATCGGGCGGAAAATGTTCGAGTGGGCGATCGAGCAGTGACGGGCGCGCGGTTGCGTCCTTGTGCAACTCACCACCGACAAGGGGAGGGCGGACGCGCACCGCTTCTATGACGGGCTCGGTTTCACCGCCAGCCATATCGGCTACAAGAAAACGCTGTAGGCTATTCGCTGTCCGTCCGTCGGCTGCGTGGCGGCTGGCGCATCGGCGAAATCTTTCAGGCTCTATTCAGTTTGCCGACGAGACAGGATATAGGTCAGTCAGGTTGACCTATATAAAAAACGTCCGGGAGGCGCGTCTTGACCCTTTTGAACCTCTTGGCTTCGCGCTCCTCGCGCATGAAAGCCTCCGAAATCCGCGAATTGCTGAAGCTGCTCGACCAGCCCGACATCATCTCGTTTGCCGGCGGTATTCCCGATCCGTCGCTGTTTCCGGCGGCCGCCATCCGCGATGCCTATGCCGATGTGCTGGGCGGCGCGGAGGCGGGCGCGGCGCTGCAGTACCAGGTGTCCGAAGGCTATCTGCCGCTGCGGCGCTGGATCGCGGGCCAGATGGGCAAGCTTGGTGTCGCCTGCGACGAGGGCAACATCTTCATCACCTCCGGATCGCAGCAGGCGCTGGACTACCTCGGCAAACTGTTCCTGTCGCCCGGCGATACCGCGCTGGTGACATGGCCGACCTATCTCGGCGCGCTGCAGGCCTTCAATGCCTATGAGCCGCGCTACGACCGGCTGCGGCCCGAAGGCGGCAACATGACGCCCGCGGCCTATCACGCGGCTGCCGCCGCGAACGGCGGCAAGGTCAAGTTCGCCTATCTGGTGCCTGATTTCGCCAACCCCACCGGCAACACGCTGGACAGAAAGCAGCGCGAGTCGGTGCTCGACCTTGCCGGCGAACTCGACATCGCCATCATCGAGGATGCCGCCTATCGCGCGCTGCGCTATGACGGCGAGGGCGTGCCGCCGATCCTGGCGCTCGACTGCGCGCGCTCCGGCGGCATCGACAAGGCACGCACGCTCTATTGCGGATCGTTCTCAAAGATCCTGTCGCCGGGCATGCGCGTCGGCTGGGTGTGCGCGCCGCGCCATGTGATCGAAAAGCTGGTGCTGATGAAGCAGGCTTCCGACCTGCACAGCCCATCGGTCAACCAGATGGTGATGCACCGCGTCGCCGAATCCGTGTTCGAAGACCAAGTGAACAAGCTGATCGGCGCCTATCGCGATCGCCGCGACGGGCTGCTCGGCGCGCTGGAAGCGCACATGCCCAAGGGCGTGACCTGGAGCCGTCCGGAAGGCGGCATGTTCGTCTGGGTGACGCTGCCCGAAGGCGTCGACGCCACCGAACTCCTGGCGCGGTCGGTGAAGGAGGCGCGGGTCGCCTTCGTGCCCGGCAATGCCTTCTATGCCGACGGTACCGGGCGCAACACGCTGCGGCTGTCCTTCACGCTGGCCGACCGCCGCGCGGTGAGCGAAGGCATTCCGCGGCTGGCGGCTCTGCTCAAGGGGTGAGGCCGGCAGCCGGCGCCTATGCCGGCACGCCTACCAGCGCCTCCAGTTTTCGCAGCCGGGAAAGAGCCAGCTCGCGGAGCGGCTGGCGGAAGCCGTCCTCGCCGGTTTCGACGACAAAGACCAGTGTCTTGAAGTCGAGCATGAATTCGTCGATGGCCAGCGTGGTCTTCTCGGAGCGGCCCATGAACCGGCGCAGCAACGCGTTCGCCTCTTCGACGCCGCCGATATCGGCTTTGTCGACCAGCGCTTCGAGCTTGTGAAAACTATCCAATCGCAATCCTCCCGCCGCGCCACGAAACTTGCCGCTAGCCGGAAGGTTCCATCGAGGCCCCATAATTGTCGCCGGCTGTCAGCAGATGCGGGCAGCCGCGTTGACGCCTTGCCGTGCGCGCCTAAATTCGGGGCCTTGCGAGGAGGAGCTTTCATGGAAACCCAGGAATTGCATCGCGGCCGGCTCATCGACCATCTCCAGCTCGTGGTCCGGGACCTGCCCGCGAGCCGGCGGTTCTACGAAGCGCTGTTCCAGGTGCTTGGCATCCCGATCGGCGGCACCGGCGCGGATTATTTCTGGGCCGACGAATTGTTCATTTCCAGTGCCGACAGCCGGGCCGCGCTGGGAAAGCTCACCGGCCGTCATCATCTGGCCTTGCAGGCCAGGGATCACGCCATGGTCGATGCCTTCCACAAGGCCGGACTGGCGGCCGGCGGCACGGATAATGGCGCGCCGGGCGAACGGCCCTATCATCCCGGCTACTATGCCGCCTTCCTGCTCGATCCCGACGGCAACAACATCGAGGCTGTCCATCACGGACCGGCCAATCGCAGCGCGGCGTCGGTGAAGATCACGTTCTAGAATGTTCCAGGTCAGGTCGTGCCGGACGCTCGCTCAGAGAGAGTGTGTGTGAGAGAGAAGCGTTCACACCCGCGCTGAAACTGCGTAGGCTCCATGACGATTTCATCCGGGAGCCGTCATGTCCGAGACCGCCCGACCCGACAAGCGGCTGAGCGAAGCCCGGCGCACGGCAAGGCTGTTGTTGCGGCCTCCGGTCGCGGCCGACCTGGATTTCGTGACGCGGCTGTTCGCCCGCCCCGAACTGGTTGCGCATCGGCCCGACCCCAGCCCCGACACGCCGCAGCAAAGTGCCGACCGGCTGCTGCGCGACATCGGCCACTGGCGCGACCATGGCTTCGGGCGCTGGACCATCGAGGCGCAAGGCGAGCCGATCGGCTTTGGCGGGGTGACGGTTTCGAAGGCGTTCGAGGGGCTCAACCTGTCCTATCATCTGCGGCCGGAAAGCTGGGGCCAGGGTTTTGCCACGGAGGTGATCCGCGAGACGCTGGCTTTCGCGTTCGGCCATCTCCACGCCAGGCGGGTGATCGGCCTGGTTCGAACAGCCAACATCGCCTCGCGGCGTGTCCTGGAGAAGAATGACTTCCGTTTCGAGCGCGAGGTGATGCTGCATGACGCGCCGACCAATCTCTATCTGCTGGAGCCGGCTGATCCGGCATGATGCCGCCGGGCTTGGCCGCGATGTCCCGGGCGGCGGTCTGTAGGGGTGTCTCCGGCGTCCGCCTTGTTGCCGTCGAATTTGTATCCTCGTATACGAGAATCGAGAGGGCAAGAATTGCATGCATCATCCAGCGCCTGAGACCGTGCCGTTCTTCAGCCAATGGGAAACGCCCGACATGACGCTGGCGGTGCTCGCCGATGGCGCCGACGTCGCGCTCAGGCGCGATCCGCTCTGGCGCGGTTCCGGTGCCGACACGCTGGACGAATACGCGGTCTGGGCGGCCAATATCTGTGGCATGGCTTGCCTCAAGATGATCCTGGCGGCGCGCGGTGAGATCGTGCCGACCATCGAGCTGGCACGGCGGTGCACCCGCTATGGCGGTTATGTCGTCAACGCGGCCGACCATTCGATCAAGGGGCTGATCTACGCGCCCTTCGTCACCTTCGTGAAGCAGGAGTTCGGCATCGAGGCCGAGGTGATGACCAATGTCGCGACGGCGGACATTCCGGCGATGCTGACCCGCTCGCGCTTCTTCATCGCGTCGGTCAGCAGTTCGATCCGCTGGCCAGAGCGTGAGCCGCCGTCGAAGGGCGGCCATCTGGTGCTGGTCACGGCGGCATCGGACCGGCTTTTCCGTTTTCACAACCCGTCCGGCCACAACGAGGCCACACAGGCGCACGCAGTGTTGGCGCCATCCGATTTCGACCGTTTCTTCGCCAATCGCGGCATTGCCGTCAGCATTTGATCTTGAGGGATTTCGATGAAGACAAGGGTAGCCATCCTCTATGGCGGGCGTTCGGCCGAACATGAGGTGTCGCGGCTTTCGGCCGCCAATGTGCTGAAGGCGATCGACCGGACGCGTTACGAGGTGGTGCCGATCGCTATTTCCCGGGAAGGCAGCTGGCTGTTGCAATCCTCGTCCGAAGCCGGCGACGGGGCAGGGGCGCCGGTCGCGGAGGATGGCGTGGAGGTTGCCCTGCTGCCCGGTGGCAAGGGCCGGCTGGTGGCGGCGGCGCGGGATGGGGCGCAACCAGACCCGGCGCCGGTCGACGTGGTCTTTCCCGTGCTGCATGGACCGTTCGGCGAGGACGGCTCGGTGCAGGGCTATGCCGAGGTGGCCGATGTCGCCTATGTCGGCTGCGGCATTCTCGCCTCGGCCGCGGCCATGGACAAGGAGATCGCCAAGCGGTTGATGCGCGAAGCCGGCCTCGCGGTTGCCCGCTCGGTCACCGTGCATCGTGGCGATGCCGTTTCGTTCCAGGAGATCGCCGGGGCGCTCGGGCTGCCCTTCTTCGCCAAGCCGGCGCGCCAGGGCTCGTCCTTCGGGGTCAGCAAGGTGAACGACAGGGATGGCTTCGACGGAGCCGTCGAAACAGCCTTGCGCTATGACGACAAGGCGCTGATCGAGGAGTTCGTCGACGGCCGCGAGATCGAGTGCTCGGTGCTGCAACGGGCCGACGGCTCGCTGACGGTGTCGCTGCCGGGTGAGATCATCCCGGCTGGCAAGCACGGCTTCTACACCTATGAGGCAAAGTATCTCGATGCCGACGGGGCAGTGGTGAAGGTGCCGGCCGATGTGCCGGCGACGGTGGCGGAGCGGGCGAGGGAGATGGCCGGGCAGGCTTTCCGGGCGCTCGGCTGCGAAGCGATGGCGCGCGTCGACTTCTTCCTGCGCGCCGACGGCTCGCTGCTGGTCAACGAGGTCAACACGCTGCCCGGCTTCACCGACATCTCGATGTATGCCAAGGCGCTGGCGGCGATCGGCATCGGCTATGCCGAGATCATCGACGCGCTGATCGAGCATGCGCTGGCGAGGCATGGCAGGCGCTGATCGGACCCGCGGGCAGGCGTGCCCGCCGTGGTATCCTCGCAACCGTTGATCTTGTGCCAATCATTGGCCGTGGATGGTGGCATTTCATCATTGGCTAATGTTGCGCGCCGGCTCAATATACCCGATCATCGCTGATGGCAGGGGAGACATAGCGTGGCCACTCGTCGAAACGGCATGGCGTCTCCTGCGCCGCGGGACACGCTTTCGGCCATCGCGCCGCATCCGCGAACGGCGTTGCCGAATGTGGCGACCATCGTGACGACGGTGGCGGCGCTGTATTTCGGGCGCGAGGTGTTCCTGCCGATCGCGATCGCGCTGCTGCTGACCTTTGCGCTGGCACCGCTGGTCTCGGCGCTCAAGCGGATCGGCATCCCCCGGATTGCCGCCGTCATTGCCAGCGTGGTCGGTGCTTTCGCCGCGCTTGGCCTGTTCAGCTTCATTGTCGCCACGCAGGTCAGCGAACTGGCGCAGAACATCCCGGTCTACCAGACAAACATTCTTGCCAAGATCCGCTCGCTCAAGGAAACCGGCGTCGGCGGCGGAATTCTTTCCAGATTGAGCACCGTGGTCGAGCGCGTTGGCCAGGAGATCAACAGGCAGGACGTTTCGCTGCCCGCCGCCGCTCCGGACAAGCCGCCGCGCGAGCCAGTGCCAGTCGAGATCATCTCGCGCGAACGGCCGCTCGAAGTGCTGCAGAACATCGTTGCGCCGCTGATCAGCCCGCTCGGATCGGCAGGGCTGATCATCGTCGTCGTCATCTTCATGCTGCTGGAGCGGGAGGATCTGCGCGACCGCTTCATCCGGCTTGTCGGCTATGGAGACCTGCATCGCACCACCGAAGCGCTCCAGGATGCCGGCAAACGGGTGGGCCGCTACCTGCTCATGCAACTGGTCGTCAACATCTTCTACGCGATACCGATCGCGATCGGGCTGTGGATCCTCGGCATTCCAAATGCCTTGCTATGGGGACTGCTGGCGCTGGCGCTGCGGTTTGTCCCTTACATCGGACCCGCCATAGGTATGTTGTTGCCGCTGTTTCTGGCACTCGCCGTTGCGCCCGGCTGGTCGCTGGTCCTGTGGACGGCATCGCTGTTCGTGGTGATGGAACTGGTGACTGGCAACGTCGTCGAGCCCTGGCTTTACGGATCGCGAACAGGGCTGTCGTCCCTGGCGATCATCGTAGCGGCCATCTTCTGGACATGGCTCTGGGGTCCGCTCGGCCTTGTCCTGTCGACGCCGCTCACTGTCTGCCTGGTGGTGCTGGGCAGGCACGTGCCGCAGTTCGAGTTCCTCGACGTGCTCTTTGGCAACGAGCCTGTGCTCGAACCGCATGCCCGCCTTTACCAACGACTGCTGGCCGGCGATCCGGATGAAGCCACCGACCACGCCGAAGAGGTGCTGGAAGAGAAATATCTGGTCGACTTTTACCACAAGGTGGCCATTCCGGCGCTGTTGCTGGGCGAGCAGGACCGCGCGCGCGGCGTCATGGGCGATCAGCAAAGGCGGCAGCTGGCCGCGAGTGCCCAGGCGCTGGTGGCAAACCTCGACGAAAGTGCGCGCGAAGAGGCGGACGAGGACCAGGACACGCTGGCGGGCGCCGAAGCGGGCGACCAGGACGACGCTGCCGACGAGGAGGAGACCGATCTGCCGGATGGCACCGGCATGTCGGTGCTTTGCGCCGGCGGGCGCGGCGAACTCGACGACGCCGCCGCTGCAATGCTGGCCCAGGTCCTCGAAATCCAGGGGGCGGCGGCGTCGAAGGCAGGCTTTGCTGATATGGAACCGGCCGGAATCCGCCGTCTCGAGCTCTCCGCGGTCGACACCGTCGTCGTCGGCTTCCTGAACCCTGATTCCATCAAGCATGCGCGGTTCCTGGTTCGCCGGCTGAAGCGTTTGAAGGCAGGGTTGCGCGTGGGAATCGTGCTCTGGTCGAATACCGGCACCGAGGACAAGGACGCCGACGTAAACCTCGCTCAGGACATCAACGCCGACTTCGTGGCGCATGGCATGATCGATGCCGTGAAGGGTGCGTTGTCGAACGAGCCGCCGGTCGCGCTCAAGCTCGTCGCCAAGCGCCGGATGCGGCGCCAGCGGACAAGGCCCGCAAAGGCCTCGGCCGCCGCGGCGGGCTAAGGCAAATTTCGAAAAACTCAGGCCGTTCACATGTTCGAAGCGACGTCGCGGGTTGAACGCGGCTTTGGCTTGTGGGCCGGGCGGATGACGACCTGCTGGTGAGGGCGGGACACGGTTTTGACCGGAGGGGCCGGCGGCAGCGCCTTGCGGCGCCGGAGCCAGTTGGAGGACAGTTCGGCAATCAGACTGTGCAAGGCTTTCACATCGTCCTCCTCTATCGGGCTCCTCCAGCGGGCGATGCGGTAATCTCCGAAGACCTGACTTGTTCCCATGCCCATGGAGCGTAACGCTCCGGGCTATTGCATCGAGGCCGATCGGGGCAGTTCAAGCGAGACGATCGCGTTGCCCTCGCCATCTTCGGCAAGTCCAGTCGCATGCGAAACCAATTTATTGTCCAAAGCGTCGAATTCGATTGCCGCGCCAAGCAGTTGGGCAGCCCGAAGGACCAGTTGCTCGACGTCTTCGAGGGCGACATTTTCCGCCAGGTTTCTCACCCTGATCTGTTCGGCCAGCAGGCTGATGTTGACGATGCCTGTCGCCCTGAACGCCTTCTGAACCGCCGAGCCGACGTCGTCGAGCAATCGGGAAGAGTATTCGTACCGCATTGAGACCTCCCATGGAGGATCGTTTTTCTGGTTATCGCACACCATGCGCCAGGCGCCGCCGCATGGCAAGCAAATTCTAAAGAAATATAAATAAAATCAATTAGTTAGCATAGGCACAACAATGGGCGTCCTGTGCTTCATCCTCATCATGGGATTGATGCACCTTTCACCCATGGGCGGGGCTTGACGCATTAGGGGCTTAATCCTATCTATTAGCTGAATGAGGTAGATACTAACTCGACACATTGTTGGCCTTAGCGAGGGAACGGATATGGCTGACCTTGAACGCCCGGAACGGCTGCAGATCATGCTCACCGCCGACGAATTGGCAGCCCTGGAGAACTGGCGCTTCGACAAGCGCATGCCGAGCCGCTCCGCCGCGGTGAGGGAGCTGTTGCGCCGTGGCCTGGCCGCGGAAGGCTTCCTGTCCGCCGGACAAGGCATCAAATCGCAGGAGTTCGGCGTGATCGGGCCAGACGGTGACGAGGGGAAAAGTGGCGGCAATCCCGAATAGGGCTTAGCGTCCGTGGGTCCGCGTGCTTTGGTCTTGCAAGGCGCTTGCCTTGATTCTCGCGCACACTAGTTAGGTGCCCATGAAGGAATTGCTGGCCGCTACGGCCAACGTCGAAGACAAGGGGCAGTTGAGCGCGAGCGCCGATGTCCGGTTGGCGGCTATTGTCGATTCCTCTTTCGACGCCATCATCAGCAAGGACCTGAACAGCGTCATCAAGACCTGGAACCTGGCGGCCGAGCGCATGTTCGGCTACAGCGCCGAAGAAGCGATCGGCCAATCCATCCTCATGCTCATTCCCGATCACCTGAAGAGCGAAGAGGTCGATATCATCGCCAAGGTTCGCTCCGGCGAGCGCGTGGCGAGTTACGAGACCACGCGACAGCGCAAGGACGGCGTGCTGATTGCCGTCTCGCTGACGGTCTCGCCGATCAGGAATGCTCATGGCGAGATCGTCGGCGCCTCCAAGATCGCCCGCGACATCTCCGCGGCCAAGGAGAACGAGCGCCGGATCAGGCTCTTGATGCGCGAGGTCAACCATCGCGTCAAGAACCAGTTCGCCGTCATCCTGTCGATGGTGCGCGAGACCAGCAAGCGCTCGAGCGATCCGCATGAGTTCGAGGAACTGATCCGCGCCCGCATAATGGCACTGTCGCGCTCGCATGATCTGCTCGTCACTTCGGAATGGGCTGGTGCTAGTCTCTTCGACCTGATCCAGGAACATCTCAAGCCGTTTGGCCGCGAGGAGCAGATTCTGCTGTCCGGGCCGGTTCTGACGTTGCAATCCAACGCCGTGCAGAACCTCGGCATGGCCTTTCACGAACTGGGCACGAACTCTTCCAAATACGGCGCATTGGCCAGCGAGGGCGGCCGGGTGGAGATCACCTGGACGATCGGCACGTCATCGCAGAATCGTGGCGCTGCGGGCAGTCGTGAATTCCAGCTGACTTGGAAGGAGACCTCGACGCCGCATCCCGGCGACCGCCGCGACGAGACCACGCGCAAGGGATTCGGCACCGTCGTGCTGCAGCGCGTGGCGCCGCAGTCGCTAGGTGGGTCTGCCGTTCTGGAGCGGTCGCCCGGCCATTTCGAATGGCGGCTGAAAGCGCCTTTGGCGTCCATCATCGTGCCGCAGGCCGGAAGCGAACTTGACGAGGCTTCGCCGGGCTCCGGCATCTAGGCCAGGAAACCCGCCCGGACCGACCCGCTCAACCTGAGGCAGCCTGGTCGCGGCAGACTACTCGACCAGGATGTGGGGCCTCCCGCGCGGCCTCGACAAACGCTTGCCTGGCGATATCGGGCGGCACGTCGCCGTTGGTTGCCCTGCGGCAGGCGCGCAAGGCGGACTGATGCTTCGGGCTGCCGGCATCGCGCCAGTGCGTCGTCAGCAATTCAATGGCCTGCTGTGTGTTGGACAGGTTGCGGGTGGCTCCGGCAACGCCGACCGAAACCACCACGGGCTTGGAGAACCACGCGGCTTGCATTGGAACCTCGACCATGTTGCGGGCATGCAACGCGCATGGCCGCGCGAGGTTTCATGGCCGCCGATCACTGAGGCGTGATGGGCTTGGTCGTCATCCGGCAAAACAACGCCTAGAGGATGTTGGTCGTCACCTCGACGATGATCGCGGCACCTTCCAGTCCGCCATTGGGAACATGCACGACGCGGGAGACCCGCAGGTCTTGCTGGCTTCCGTCGACCGACAGCGAGACGCTTTCGCCGATGCGCGGTACAGCCTGGAACGTGGCATTGGTGGCGTCCGGCCGGTTGTCGATGGATATGCGGCAATTGACGGTCATGGATTGTCTCCTGTCTGGCGGCCCCGGTCGTCAACGCGAAGACCATGGAATGGTTTCAGGAGGCGCTGGTCAAGAAATCCGGACTGCCGCCGCAGAGGGCTGGTTCCCGCTCATGGGCTCGAACCACGATTCACGCCTTCAAAGGGCGCTGTCCTACCATTAGACGAAGCGGGAAAGGCAGGACGTTATGGCGTCCAGTCGGCTTGCGGTCAATCGATGCGATCGATTGTGGCCGTCACTCCGGGAAATCGAGGCCCGGGTCCTGGCAGCGATGGACAGGGCAGTCTCCATCGCGCGACGGAATATAGGCCGACATCGGTATGTCGGGCCAGTCGCACTCGTTGCCGAACTGCCTGACATAGCGGTCATAGGTGTTGGGACCGGTGGTCAGCACAACGGCACGACGGCTCTGGATCATGGACTGTATCTCGGCGCAACTCATCGAACGGCTGTCGGGGCGGGCAGCGGCAAGACCGGTCGTCGCGAGCACGATGCCCATGGTCATCAACAGGGTCGAAACACGAGCGGACATGGCGGCATCTCTCTGGGCGGCATCTCTTTGGTTGACGCGGTTGCGCAGGCCGCCGGTCCAGATTGGCGCCGGATGGCCGCATCCACTGTCGCACAAAACCCCGATCATGTCTGTTGGTTCCGCCACACGCCCGCGTTACGGCGGGAGACAGGCGCTCGGCGCACAAGGCCGCGCAACCAAATCGGGCGTCGCGCATTGCTGGGCATGGACGGAAGGAAGCCTTACGAAACACCGCAATGGTGGCCCGGAAACGAGGGCCGCGAGGCGATGTGCTGTTCGTTCTGCGGCGGCCGCGACCATCGCTATGAGGAGTGTCCGCGAAAGCCCGACCCTTTCCGGCCCGGTGAGTCTGCCGACGAGGAGGAGAAATCCGCCCGCTGAGCCCCGTGGATGCACGCGGGGGGTCGGCCGTCCATCCATCCCGGCAGGGAACTCTGCGGCCGACAGCGGTTCGTGTCGCGGCGGCTAGCCGCGCCGTGGATCGCAGAAGAAATCGATCAGCGCGCCAGCGGTTCGTCCGGGCGCTTCCTCCGGGAAGAAATGCCCGCCGGGCACCGCCTTGCCGCGCACGTCGTCAGCCCGGCTTCGCCACAACGCCAGCGGCCCGCCTTCGCCCTCATACCATTCGGCGAGTGCGCCTTGCCCGCTCCACAAGGCCAGCACCGGGCAGGCGATGCGCCGGCCGGCGGCCTTGTCCGCCTGGTCGTGTTCGCGGTCGAGCGTTGCCGCCGCCCGGTATTCCTCGCAGATCGCGTGGATATGGGCGGGGTCGCGCAGGGCATCGACATAGGCCTGGCGGATGTCGGCCGGGAAGACATCGGGCGACGAGCCCCAGCCGCCCAGCGCATTGTCGATGATGGCGTCGGCGGCGCCCGCCAGGATCTTTTCCGGCAAGGGCTCGGGTTGCGCCAGCAACGACCACGGCCAGTAGCCGAGGGCCAGCCGGGCGTCGGCCCGGTCCCAGGCATCGGCCGTGGGCACGATGTCGAGCACAGCAAGTTTTTCAATACGGTCGGGATGATCGAGTGCCAGGCGGTAAGCGACCCGGCCGCCACGGTCATGGCCGGCAACCATGAAACTGGCGAAGCCGAGCCTGGCCATCATCGCCGCCATGTCCGATGCCATGGCCCGCTTGGCATAGGGAGCGTGATCGGGGCTCGATGGCGGGCAGGAGCTGCGGCCATAGCCGCGCAGGTCGGCGCATATGACGGTGAAACGCCCGGCGAGCACCGGCGCGATATCGCGCCACATCAAATGCGTCTGCGGAAAGCCGTGCAGCAAAAGCACCGCCGGTCCGCTGCCGGCGCGGCGCATGAAAATGCGGGCATCGCCGGTATCGACCTCGACAGGCTGGAAATGCTCGAACATGGCTGGCCTCCGGCACAGGCAACGGCTGGAGAACGCGGTTGGTTGCAGCGCTTGCCAAAGTGCCGCCTTGCGCCGGCATGCGCGGTTCCGGCCTGGCCCACGGACCAAGCCAGCAAAATTCCCGCGCTATGCCAGCTTCAAGAAGGCGCCGGCTTTCGAACGCCGATGCCTTCCCGTTCCGGTCGGACCTAGAATTCCACGCCGAACCTGGCTTTGAAGCCATTGTCTGTCGAACCGCTGCCGAACTGGCCGGAATAGGTCAGGCCGAGTGTTGCCCTCCCGGAGACAGCGAGGTCGATACCGGCCTCGACGACGGCCGCGTCGCGGGCGATCGGCGTGCCGGCGATCGAGAACGGATCGCTGCCGGCGAAGGCAAGTTGCGAGGTCGGCGTCACCGAGCCGAAGGCGTGCCGCCAACCGAGCGTGCCGCGCGCCGTCACCGGAACGCTGCCGAGGGAAAGGTCGGTCGAGGCCCTGACACCAAGCGTGCTGAAGGTCGTGTCGGTGTTTGAGGCCGACGCGCTCAATGCCGCGGCGCCGCCGTTTTCGGTAAAGCCGTCCGTGTGGAGGTTGACGTAGGCGAGATTGGCGAAGGGCTCGAACGAGGCCGCGCTCGTGTCGATCCGATAGCCGGCCTCGCCATAGACCTGAGCGGTGCCGGCGTCATAGGTCGCGCTCAGCGTATCGGCAAAGCCGGGCAGGCCGACCGTGCGCCCGGTCTCGATATTGTGCCAGCTATAGGCGGCGCCGGCGCGCAGGCCGAAGGCGCCCCACTGGCCACCGCCATAGAGGCCGAGATGATAGTTGTCGCTGGATCCGGAGGAGGCGCGGTCGTCGGCGCTGAAGGACGAACGGCTGTAACCGGCCAGGACACCGAGCCGCCAGGTGTCGCCGATGGCGCCGTCGCCGCCGGCGATGAAGCCGCCCGTCGAGCGATCGAAGCCGGCGGCATTGCCGTCGCCCTTCACGTCGGCCCAAGAGCCAAAGGCCTGGCCCCAGACGACGAAGCGGTTGCTGTCGGCAGCGACCAGTTCGGGACCGCCCTCGCCATAGGCCATCACCGGGATCGACGCGGTGGCGACGCCGTCGACGGCCGAGCGGACGCGGTTGGTGGCGGCATCCATGACGAAATGGCTGTCCTGAACAAACATCCCCTTCAGCGATGCCTGGGCCTCGCCGGAGATGGCATCGAGGGCAAGGCGCGCGGTGTCCTCGTCGCTGAGCAGCAAGATGGCCAGCCCGAGCGGATTGCCCGTGCCGAGCTGGTCGACCGCGCCGCCGACCGCCTTCTGGTTGGCCGTGTCGGCGACGTCGACGACGGACAGATCGTTGCGGGTCAGGCTGAGCGTCACGTCGTTGCCGTCGCCGCCCGCGTAGTCGACGGTGTCATCGAGGAACAGGAGGTTGTTCTCGATCGAGGCGAAAGTGCCGGTGACGGCACCCGCGCTCTGCTTGTCGATGATGGTGAAGGGACCGTTGAGAGGGTCCCAGTCCGCGGCAGTGGGCGGCGAAAGCACCAGCTTCAGCGTGGCGCCCGTAATGTCGACCGTGCCGCCAACCGTGAGCTTGTCCGTGGCCGAGGGCGATCCCTCGATCTCGAGAGCGCCATGGTTGACGTAGTCGCCGCTTACCGTCTGGGACGGTGTCTTGGGGGTGGCGCTGGCGTCGCCGATCACATGCGCGCCGCCGGCCAGGATGGTGACGTCACCGCCGATCGTGCCTGAACCGCCAAGGCTGGCGCCGGACATGACCTCGACATCGCCGCCGAGCTTGCCGACGCCCTTGAGGCCGACGATCAGCGAACCGGACGAAACGGTGGTGCTGCCGGTGAAGCCGGAGCTGTCGCCGGTCAGGATGAGCGAGCCGGTGCCTGCCTGCTCGACGGTGCCGGACCCGGTAAGGACCCCTCTGAATTGCTGCTGACCCGCGAGTTTGTAAATGAGCGCGCCTGAGTTGGAGATGCCGCCGGGATTGACCCCGCCGAGCATGCCGGTGGTGCCGCCATTGCCGAACTGCAAGGTACTGCCGGAATCTATGACGACGCCGTTGCTGCTGTTTGAGCCCGTCAGAATGAGCTTGCCGCCGCCGCTTACCGTTACGAGGCCGGTTTTCGCGCCGGTGATATTGCCGGCATAGGTCAGTTCGTCCGAACGGTTGAACGCCAGCGTTCCGTAGTTGCCGACATTGCCGACGATGGAGCCGGTGGTGCCGCCGCTGCCGATCTGGAGCGTCGCGCCGCTGGAAATGCCGACGCTGCCGCTGAAGTCGTTTTCGCCGGTCAGGATAAGCGTACCGCCGTTCAAGCCGAGGCCGGCCGTGCCATGAATGACGCCGGAGAACGTGCCCGAGGCAGCGCTGAGCATGAGCGAGGTTGCGCCGAGCTCGACCGTGCCGCTGCCGGTCAGCGACTTGATCGAGGCGGCGGCTGCCGCGGACACATCGAACGTCCCGTTCACCTCGACGCCGCTCGACTTGTCGACCCTGCCCTGGCCGGTCAGCGCCAGGGTGGCGCCGCTGTCGATCGTCGTCTTGCCGGTGAAGGTGTTCATCCCGTCGAGCTTCTGCGTGCCGCCAGCGATGGTCAGCCCGCCCGTGCCTTCTATGACGTTGACGAAATTGCCTGACGCCGCCGTGATGGTCAGGGTCTTGGACCCCAGGATGACCTTGCCGCCGCCGGTGAGCGTCTTGATCGAGGCGCCACTGGTGGTGCCCGAGATATCCAGCGTGCCGCTGGCCTGGACGCTGCTCGAAGTGGCGATGCTGCCGGATCCTGTGAGCGTCAGCGTGGTGCCGCCACCGATATTGGTGGCGCCGGTGTAGGTGTTCACGCCGCTGAGCGTCTGTGAGCCGCCATTGATCGTGAGGCCGCCGGTGCCGCTCATGACGCCGCTGTAGTCGCCCGACGCGGCCGTGACCGTAAGCGTCTTGTCGCCCAGCACCACGTCGCCGGCGCCGGTCAGCGTCTGCACGGATGCCCCCGTCGTGGTGGCCGAGATGTCGAACGTGCCGCCGACGGAAATGCCGCTCGAGTTCGCGATGCTGCCGGAGCCGGAAAGCGCCAGCTTGCCGGCGCTGATGGTGGTGGCGCCGGTATAGGTGTTGATGCCCGAGAGCGTCAGCGTGGCGGAACCGTTCTGGGTCACCGTCGCGCCCGCGCCGCCGAGGACGGTGCCGATCGACTGGTTGGCGGAGGACGTGTTGGCGAGGCCGGCAGTCGTGGCGAAATTCACCGTGCCGCCCGAGATGGCATAGGCGTTCGGGCCGGATATCGACCAGCTGTCCGGCGCCACGGTTCCCGTGACGACGACGGTCTGCGGGCCGGAGCCGCTGAATACGGCCGACGACCCGGCGCCGACCGGAGCGGACTGCGAACTCCAGTTGTTGTCCTGGCTGTAATTGTCGTTGGTGGGAGTGGAGCCCGGACCACCCCAGATCGCATCCGCCGCGTGGGCCGAATGCGGCATCGCGGCACCTGCCAAACCTGCCAAGGCCGTGCAGGCCAGCAGGGCGACGATGTTGCGCTTGCGCGGCTTACGCGTCTTGCCAAGAAGAATCATGAAAAATACCCCCAGTTCCGGCAACCGGGCCGATGACCCGCGCCAATGAAAAATCGGATCCGCGCGCCGAAACGACGCGCATCCAAGACTGAAGCCGTATCTTGATGAAGCGATATCCGCCCATGTTGCCGAGGGCCAAAGGCCGTCAGCGGCAACAAATGGAAAAGCTAAACACCCGAACCAAGACCCCCAAGGCCAAATCGGTTATTGATTCAAATTTCCGCGAGCACAACCCCAAACTGGCTCTATTGCAAGAATCTGGTTGGACCAGATTTGTGTACATTAGAAATCATGCATATCTATTTGATATCGAGTCGAAATCCGTCTTTTCATTTGCCGGCGCTCAAGGTCCGTCACGGCCGACCCAAGGGCAATCGGAGCCGTCGCGGGAACCAGAGCTGTGCGATCCCGTTTGAAGGCTTCAGGCCGCCAACCCGGGGAAAATCATGGAACAACTCGTCGAGGAATTCGGCCATCCCACCTATACCTCGTTTCCGGTCATTGCGGCGCGGCTGTTGCTGGCGACGCTTTACGGGGGGATCATCGGCTTCGAGCGCGAATGGCGCGATCGCCCCGCCGGGCTGCGCACGCATATCCTGATCTGCGTGGCCGCCGCCACCTTCGGCATACTGACGATCGAAATCATCCATGCGCCGATGTTCGCGCAGGATTCCGTCAAGGTCGATCCGATCCGCGTTGTGGAAGCGGTCACCGCCGGCGTTGCCTTCCTCGCCGCCGGCTCGATCCTGTTTTCGCGCGGCGAGGTGCATGGGCTGACGACCGGCGCCGGCATGTGGCTGGCGGGCGCGATCGGCGTCGCCTGCGGCCTTGGCCTGTGGCAGGTGGCCGGGTTCGCCACGCTGATCGTGCTGATCGTGGCAGGGCTCCTGTACCGGCTCCAACCCAAGGCCGACCCCAATGGGAAGGACGACAGGAAAGCCGCCCCGGCCCCGACCGGCCGCTCCCGCAAGTAAGCTTCCTGCCACCCTCCTGGACTACCTCTTGGGGCCCACCTCTTGGGGGGCCACCCCTTTGGGGGCCAACCTTTGCGGCCAACCTTTTGGCGCGACGGGCGTTGTCCCTTCGAAGGGAAGGCCGCCGCGGGCGGCTGTTCAAACAGAGGAGGCGGAGATGAAACTTCTCGCCATTGCATCCTGCGCCGCCGTGCTGGCCCTGCCGGCGGCGGCACAGACCACCCAGCAGGCGCCGACCCAGCAGGCCGACAAATGCCGGGCACAGACCGATCAGGGAGGCAAGCAGCAGTCCGGCGGCGGCGACCTCAGCGAAAAACTCAACGATTGCGGCGGCGTGCTGAAGCCGCCGGCCACCGGCGACCAGGGCATGGCCGCGCCAGCGCCCGATGAAGGCAAGACGCCGGTCATCAAGCCGGGTCAAGTGCCTGCCCAGCCCCCGAAGCAATAGAAATTCGCCTGCGTCATTGTCATGACGGCGAGGGAACCTCGCGGATCAGCAGACGTTTCTCCAGCGAACTTGACCTGAAAGGATGAGGCCGTGAGAGATATTGCCAGCACCGCTACGTTGCTTGCTTCTATTGCCGTCGTGATCGTCCTGATGCTGATGGCGCCGAAGAGTTTCGGTTTCGAGGCCTCGCATCCGATCGTGGACGGCGATCTGCCCACGCAATGACCGGAACTGGGCCGTGCAACAAAAAAGCAGGCGAGTTCGCCTGCTTTTTTTGTTGCCGTCTGCGGCTACCGGACCAGAAGGCCGGCGTGATCGCAAAGCGCGGTGAACGCCTCCTGTGCCTGTGCGGCGCCTTCGGTCTTTTCGAGCGCCGTCTCGACCTTTTCACGCGCGGCCTGGTAGAAAGGCCCGCGTTTGGCCTGCGGCCAGTCGATCAGGATCTCGCTGGCGTCCTGAAGCGTGGCCACCTCACGGATCGTGTCCGAGCCATGCGGCTTGACCCGCAACGGTGTCGACAGCATCACACCGGCCATTGGTTTGCGCTCCGTTACTGGAGGATGCGCGCTTCGCGCGCGGCGTCGATCATTGCCCGCATCGCCTTTTCCGGCGGCGTCCAGCCATCCAGCGCATCGCGGCAGGAGCGCAGTGCTGCCCGGTATTGACGGCCCTGGCCGGCCGGCCAGTCGCCAAGGCATTCCAGTCCTTCCCAGGCGCTGCGCACGATGCGCTCCCGCTCATGGGAGAATTTGAGGCGGATCGGTCGGGGAAATATCTTGTCGTTCACGGTCGTCTCCGGGGGGCGTGCATGGCGGCTGCCGGCATGCACGGGGGAAGCGCCTGACAACGTCGCCGGCAGGGGAGGGTTCCCGGCCGGCGGGATCAATTTTCAATCTTGTCTCAGTCGCGCGCGACGGCGTCCGATAGCGGCCTGGGCGCGGGCATGTCGGCGTTTGGCGTCAGCGGCCGGTCATGCTCGAACTGCTCGGCGCCGGGCAAGGCATGCAGCCAGGTTTCGCGCCGGCCGATCCACAATTCATACTGGGGCGTCAAATCCGTCGGCGCGACGTCGAGACTGCCGAGCATCACCTCGACCTCGTTGTCGTCGACGAAGGCGACGCGGCTGCCGCAGGTCGGGCAGAAGCTGCGCGTGCCATAGCTGGCGACTTCGCCCGCCGTCTCGAAGGCGTCGCGCGGCCATATGGCAAAGGCCGAATAGACCGATCCGCCCGCCTTGCGGCAGTCCTTGCAATGGCAAAGGCCGACCCGCGACGGCTGGCCGGTGACGACGAAATGCACCCCGCCGCACAGGCAACTGCCGGTCCTGCGTGCTGTATCGGACATGGTCGCGGCCCTCCGTTCTTGCCAGTCTGGCGCTGCCAGTCATCCGGCTTCACCATTCTGGCATGCCGCGGGCCGGGCGGGACAGATGCTCGTCTGCCATTTCGTTGGCCAGGATGAGAAAACGGGAAAAAGACATCCTGTTCACCGTAGCGCCATGCCCGGTTGACGCGGCCCGCGGCATTCTTCAACGCCATCCCTGGCGAAATGGTTGCGGTCACGCGGCCGCCTTGCGCTAGCCGCGCGCGGCCATGTGGTTGTCGAGTTTTTTGCGCGAGGGGCCGTAGCGCTTGATGATGGTCTGGGCCTCGCTCTGCGGAATGCCGTATTTGCGCGCGAAGGCTGCGACCTCGTAGGTCTCCTCGCTCGAGACCAGCTTGCGGTCCTGCTTGGTCCTGGATTTGTCGTCGGGCATGTCGGGCCTCTCTTTCAGCCGCATGGTCGCCTGCAATCGTCTCCGGCACGCGATGCCGCGATCAGACATAACCGGGATCGGCGCCGCTGGTTCCATTGGCGTGGCGTGCCGGGAGGGCCGGCACGAGCCCAACGCCCCGTTCAGGCCGAAGGGTGGACCGGTTCGGCGCTGTGCGGGACGGTCTCGCCGCAATCGCCGCAAGGCATGCTGGCGCCGGGGCAGCCGCGCTGTTGCGTGCCGGCGGGGCAGCAAAGCCCGTTCGAGCTGGTCCAGCGAGGGCAATCGAAAACCTGGCCGGTGCCGCCGCAGCCGGTGCACTCCAGCACCGACGACCGGACGAGATAGGACCTTGTCCCTAACCTGACGCTTGCGCCCAATTCCTTACCCACCCACACCGTGCACCAGACATGTCTGTGCATTAGCCCCAGCTAACAATAGCACGATCCAGGTTACGGACAAGTTTCGTGATCGTTAAAGATTCGTAAAGATCGGTCCCGCCGGGAGCGATGCGCGCCGTACCATCAGCCGGCAAACCGCCATCGGGGAAAAAAATTCGCCTGCCATGTCGGATCGGCGCCGGTCGGCGCGTCCTCGGGACAGTTGAAGCTGGAGAACACCCATGTCGTCGCAGACCTCACAATCGCCGTGGCAGACCGCGGCCCTTCTCGTTGCCCGCCTGATCTTCGCCGCCGTCTTCCTGATGGCGGTTACCTTCAAGTTCATGGGCATGGAGGCGACGGCTGGCTTTATCGCCGCTGCCGGCTTTCCATTCCCGCTCTTCCTCGCCTGGTGCGCGGCGATCCTGGAGGTGGCACTGGTTCTGTGTTTCCTGAGCGGCGCCTTCTTCTCGCTGGCCGCCCTGGTCGCCGCAGCCTATGTGCTGTTCCTGGCCTTTGCCTTCCATGGACCCAGCCACTGGGCCGGCAACCAGGCCGAGTTCGGCTTCTTCGTCGACCATTTTTCGTTCATCGCCGGACTGCTGTTCGCCGCGGTGCACGGACCCGGACGGATGCTGGCGCTGAATCTGGGCTGGCCGGGCAGGGCGTAAAGACGTCCGCCCGGGGCAGGGCGTGAAGACGCCCGCCCCTTTCACATCTGATCGTTGTAAGGCTCCTTCATCTGGCCGACCATGCGGGCCAGTTTCGAGAAAGACGGCATGTCGGCTTCCGGCTGGCACTGATTGGCGAGTTCCAGGAGCCGGATCGGAAAATTGACGGCGTCGCGGCTCGACGCCGACATGCCGCCGGACCGCTCCTCGCCGGTTTCCGAGGCCTCGGCCTTGCGCAGTGCGATGTCGATCTCCTCCGCTGTCAGCACCCCCTTGCGGACCAGCACGTGGTTGATCGATGCGACGGCCATCAGCAGGCCTTCGAGTTGCAGATTGGCGACGTTCATGATGATGCTCCCTCCATTGACCAGATAAAACGCGCCAGCGGCGTTTCCGATCCGGAAGGGAGCAGTGCGGGATGATCAGATCTTGTTGGCAAACAACAGGATCAGCAGCGCCAGCAGGATCGCCGCCAGTATCCCGGCCGGCCGCCAGGCCCAGTTCCGCGACCATGGCCAGATCGGCAGCACGAAGATCAGGACCAGCATGAGGGTGATGATCGAGAAGGCGCCGGGAACGGTCATCCTCTGTCCGGATGTCTTGAGCAAGCTGACGGGGAATAGCTTATTCCTGCGTCAGGCGCTCGCCATATTCGCGCCACAACGCCTTGACCTCCAGGCTGCCGAGGCGCGGGATCGATCGATCGCCGCAATCTATCGCCGAGGCGCTGATGTCGTAGTTGGGGTAGGCGTTGGCGACGAAGCGGATCGCTTCGCCAAGCGAGTGCACCCGGATGATCGGATCGGCCTGGCCCTGGCCGGTGCTGCGCACACCGGAAACCGTGGCTGGAGCATGCCGCATCCGGAAGACGGATGCCATGGCTGGTCTGTCCATCGTCCTCTCCCATAAAGGCCGTGACGGGAATCATTCCATGCGCTTGCCTGCATGATCCCACAGGGGCGGGCTCCTGAAAAGCCGGCTAGCGAATGCCGCTTTTCAAGGCGGACACGACCGTCCGATTGCCGGGTGAGGCGGGTTACCGCCGTTTCACGATGACGCTGATTTGCGCCGCCGGCCGCCTTGCCGCGCGCCCGGACGTCTGGCATCCTACCCGCGATGGGAATGGAGTTCTCCCGAAACCGCCAGTGATGGCTGATGACTCCTGCCGCGAAAACCGCGGTGGGAATCTGTCGATCCCGCCGCCATGGCGGGCTTCGTGCTCGCCCCGAGAGAGGATCGAGCATGTCTTTTTCCAATTGCCAAATCGTCATGGCCGGCGGCGCGCTGGGCACGCTGGCGCGCTACCTCGTCTCCCTCTGGGCGCTGCCGGTGAGCAGCCAGTTGCCCTGGGGCACGATCATCATCAACATCAGCGGCTCGCTGCTGATCGGCTTCTTCGGCACGTTGACACTGGCCAGCGGGCGCTACCCGGCTTCGGACAGCCTGCGCCTGTTCGTGATGATCGGGCTCTGCGGCGGCTACACGACGTTCTCGTCGTTCAGCCTGCAGACGCTGGACCTGATGCGCGCCGGCGGATTCGGCCGCGCGGCGCTCAACATCGGCCTGTCGGTGCTGTTATGCGTCGGCGCGGTCGCCCTCGGCCACATCATCGCGGCCCGCATCAATGGCGGTGGCGCCCAGATCGCGCAGAGCGTGATCGAGGAGGAGGCGTAGGGAACGTCTTGGGAATTTATTCCTTTTTCTGTTGACCCGCTGAGGGCAGCCATGGTACATATTTGTCCATGGTGCTGATTTGCGCCAATGACCCGCCGCCGAGGCGGGTTTTGTGTTTTTGGGCGCTTCTGCCGTGGTTGCGAATTTGAACGGCGGCAGGACAGAGAGGGGCGCTGTAGGGCGCTACCTCCGCGAGATGCGAGAAATTCCCATGCCACGCTATGCCACCATCATCACCGGCGATGACGGACGCGAGATCGTCAGCGCCATCGGCGAGTTCGAAGGAGCGCCGCCGCCTGTGCTCCTGGGACGCGTCGAACCGGTCGCGCCCGATGTGCTGATCGGCATGGTGCGGGATAAGGCCGGCGGCTTCGGCTTTCCACAGGCGGGCATTGGCGGGCAGCTCCTGGGTCTCGCCATGGCGCGGCTCAGGGCCGCACGGCTCGTCGCCGTCGCAAAGCCCATACAGGCCACGAAGCCGAAACGCGCCAGGAGCACCGGCAAGAAATCCGCCCGCTCGAAAAAGCGGGCCAGGCCGGCGCCGCCCAGGGCAGCGCCGGCCATCGGCGGCGACGATGCCGTGGCGCAGACCCATGACTGACGCAGCCGTACCGGCGCGTCGCAAGGCAAGGCCGCCGCGGCGCAAGGCTGCCGCCAGTCCAGCGCCGCCGCCCAAACCCCGCTCGCGCACGAAGAAGACACTGGGCGACGATTTCCTGGCCGCCGTCCGCGCCGACTTTCGCGCGCACGGTGCCGGCGTCATCGCCGAGGTGCGGGCCGACAAGCCGGACCAGTATCTGAAGATCGTGCTTTCGGTGCTGCCCAAGGATTTCGATGCCGCCGTCAACCCCCTGGATTCCCAGAGCGATGAAGAAATCCGCAGCCGAATCCGCGCCCTCGAAGCCGTCCTGCGGCCGTTCCTCGGCGAGCCGGCCGATCCCGGCAACGCTGGTCCCGGCGAGCGTTGAATATCTGGCGCTGCTGGCGGAGCTTGACCGCCGGCGCAGCCGCAACCAACTGGCGGCGTACAAGCCGTATGGACGCCAGGCCGAATTTCACGCGGCAGGCGCACAAAACCGAGAAAGGCTGTTCATGGCCGGCAACCAGCTCGGCAAGACCAAAGCCGGCGGTGCCGAATGGGCCATGCACCTCACCGGTCGCTATCCCGCGTGGTGGCAAGGCAAGGTGTTCGACACGCCCGTGCGGCTCTGGGCCGCCGGCGTCACCGGAGAAGGTACGCGCGACAACCCGCAGCGCGTGCTCATCGGCCCGCCGCAGCAGCAGTCCGCCTGGGGCACCGGCATGATCCCGGCCGATGCCATCGTCGACACCATCATCGGACGCGGCGCGCCCGGCGCGCTGGACAGCGTCGTGGTGCGCCATGGCGGTGGCGGCGACGTGCAGGCCGGCGAAAGCGTGCTGTCGTTCAAGAGTTTCGAAAAGGGCCGCGAGAAATGGCAGGGCGAGACGCTGCACGGCGTCTGGTTCGACGAAGAACCGCCGCTGGATATCTACTCCGAGGGCCTGACCCGCACCAATGCGACGGGCGGGATCACGATCGTGACCTTCACACCGTTGCTGGGAATGAGCGATGTGGTGTTGCTGTTTTTGAGCGCGGGCGAGGTCGAGAGGATGGGGAAGGGGTGAGAAGGTGCGCTTCTTCCTTCTCCCACAAGGGGAGAAGGGAAGAAGCGCTCATTCGCCCTCCCGCGCCACCATTTGATCGAGATTCTCGTTCAGCCGCCTCAGCAGGCCGACCAGCATCTGAACCTCGTCTTCGCTGAAGCCGGCGAGGGCATGCTGATTGCCTTCGTCCAAGGCAGCGCGTGTCGCGGGCAGTTTTTCCAGTGCCGCTTCGGTGAGCGAGATCAACTGGCTGCGGCCGTCATCCGGATCGGGCGCGCGGCGCACCAGCCCGTCGCGTTCCATGCGCGACAGCATCTGCGCCATCGAGGGCTGCTCGGTCTTGGCCAGGCGCGCCAGCTCCTTTTGCGACATCGCGCCGCCATGGCGCAGGAGATAGACCACCGGCAGCTGGCCGATGGAGAAACCGAACGGCCTGACGCGCCGCTCGCCGAGGCGGGCGAAGCTGCGCGAGGCCATGTTGATGAGGGGCGCGGGGTTCGAAAACAGATTCCAGTCGATCATGGGTTGCATAGGTACCTATGTTTATTATATAGGCTCCTATATAAATCAATGCGAGACCTCTGTCCATGACCGGAAGACCCCCACGCATCGCCATAATCGGCGCCGGCCCGGCCGGACTGACGCTGGCGCGCATCCTCCACATCAACGGCATCGCCGCCACCGTCTTCGAGCGCGAGGAGCATGCGCTTTCCCGCCCGCAGGGCGGCACGCTCGACCTGCATGCCGAGTCCGGCCAGCTGGCGCTGCAGCGCGCCGGGCTGGAAGCAGAGTTCCTGCGCATTGCGCGCTATGAGGACCAGGGCAGCCGGCTCTACGACAAGAACGCACGCCTGCTGCTTGCCGATGACGACGACAGCGGCGACCGGCCGGAAGTCGACCGCTCGGCGCTGCGCGAAATCCTGCTTGCCTCGCTGCCCACCGGCACGGTGCAATGGGGCCGGGAATTGCGCGAGGTTTTTGCGCGCCCGGACGGCGCCTATGACCTTGCCTTCGGCGTCGACCTGCTCGGTCCGTTCGATCTCATCGTCGGCGCCGACGGCGCCTGGTCGCGCGTGCGGCCGCTGGTGTCACGCTACCGGCCGCACTATAGCGGGCTCACCTTCATCGAATTCGGCATAGACGATGTCGACGCCAGTCATCCGGCGCTCTCGAAACTGGTCGGGCGCGGCAAGATCGGTGCCGAAGGCGAAGGCAGAAGCATGATCGTGCAGCGCAACGCCAACGCGCATCTGCGCGGCTATGCGATCTTCCGCGTGCCGGCGGACTGGGCGGACAGGACCTTCGATTTCGCCTCGCCGGCGGCGGCGCGGGCGCGCCTGATGGCGGAGTTCGACGGCTGGGCGCCGGAGCTCGTGGCGCTGATCGCGGCCAGCAACGATCTGATCGTGGCGCGCGCCATCCATGCGCTGCCGATCGGCCATCACTGGCAAAACCGGGTCGGCGTGACGCTGCTGGGCGATGCCGCCCATGTCATGTCGCCCTTCGGCGGTGAAGGCGTCAATGCCGCCATGCTGGACGCCGCCGAGCTCGCGCGCCATCTGGTCGAGGCGGACGACTGGACGCAGGCGGTCAGGCTCTACGAGCAGGAGATGTTCGACCGCGTGGTGGAACCCGCCACCCACGCGGCGGAAGCGGCCGCCACCGAGCTTTCCCATATCGGTCTCGAACTGACGCTGGAGCATGTGCGCCGGCATGCCGAGATGCGGGAGGCTGCCGCTCAAGGCGGCTGATTGACCGGACCGGCCTTTTCGCCGTTGGGCCGGCGGTAAGCCGCGGAAAATACCGTGCGCGGACAAGGCGATACGCCACGTCCTGCAGAGGCTGAATCAGGAAATCGCGATGTCACGCCACGTCACTTTCATGACCATCGACGATGCCGAGCATTATTCGCCTGTGGAACGCGCGGCGATCGTGGCCGCCTATCCCGCGCATGAGCGCGAGGCGCGGGCCAAGGGCATTCCGGTGATGGGCTCGGGCCGTATCTTTCCGGTAGCCGAGGCGCTGATTGCCTGCGAGCCGTTCCGGCTGCCGCGCTATTGGCCGAGGCTGGGCGCGCTCGACTTCGGCTGGGATCATCCTTCAGCCGCCGTCGAGCTCGCCTGGGATACGGAGGCCGATGTGGTCTACGTCACCAAGGCTGCCAGAGCCTCGCAGCAGACGCCGGCCATGCAGGCGCTGACCTTGAAACCCTGGGGCGACTGGCTGCCCTGGGCCTGGCCGCGCGACGGCCGCCGCGAAACGCTGGAAGGGGCGGGCACCGCGCTTTCCCGGCAATATGCCGCGCACGGGCTGAACATGCTGTCGCGCCACGCGCAGTTTTCCGACGGTTCGGTCTCGGTCGAGGCCGGGCTGATGGAGATGCTCGACCGCATGCAGTCCGGCCGTTTCAAGGTGTTTTCGACGCTTCTTGCCTGGTTCGAGGAGTTTCGGCTCTACCATCGCAAGGACGGCCAGGTGGTCAAGCTGCGCGACGACCTGATGGCGGCGACACGCTACGGCGTGATGATGCTGCGCGAAGCGGTGGTCGATCCGGCGGAATTCAAGGCCGGACGGAAACGGCCGATGGAGCAGAGCGATCCGCTGGGGGCGTTTCGGTAGCTTCCACACTTCGCCATTCTCGGGCCTGACCTCGAGAATCCAGCCGCGACACGAGCTGAAGACTGCGGCGGACCAGAAATCCGCACTGCAGCGGCGCCCGTGTGTCCCTGCCTGGATCCTTTGGGCGGCGGAGCAGTCCCAGAGATCTCCGCCGCGTCGTGCCGGCACTTGCTCCGCCCGCCGGATGACCCTCCGGGGCGCCTGGCCGAGCCTGTAGTCCGCGGCACCGGCCAATCCTCCAAGAAACGTCGATCCGAGAAGACCCGCGAACGCGACAACGCAGCGCGCGCCGTCCGGCTGCGCCGCGATCACCGGCGCCGGGCGTCCTTGGTTCAAAATCATTCGAGCAGGAAGCAGCAATGGCCCACGTCATCCCCCTTTCCGTCGGCCAGCGCCGGCTCGATACCGGCAATGCGGTGCAATATCCGCAGGGCTCGCCGATCGGCGGCGCCATGCAGGGGCTGGGCGATCAGCTTTCGGCCGTCGCCGAGCGCTACCGGCAGATGATGGCCCAGCAGGAAGCGTTCGACGCCGAAATCGCGCGGCGCAAGTTCAATGGGCAGATCGCGCAGGCGGAAGACGAGGCGACGGCCAACGCGCCCGCCGACAGCACCGGCTTGCATGACGCCATGTACGGGCAGGTCAGTCCGTACGACGGCCGGGTGGTGAAGACCGGCCTGTCCGACAAGCTGTTTGCCGCCGCCTTGCCCGGCATGCCCGAAAGCCAGCGCGCCAACTTCGCCAGGCAGAAAGAAGCGATGCGCGGGGCCGGCTCGCTTCGCATGGCGGCACGGCAGCTTCAGCGGCGCAGGGATTATGAGCAGGCCGAAGTCGACACGGCGATGAAGACCAGCGCCATCGCCATCGGCAGCGCCGATCCCGAAGATCACGTCAGCTTTGAAGCGGCCCGGCAACAAGGGCTCGACCTGATCGACAAGATGGGCGTCGACCCCGGCATCAAGCAACAGATGGTCAAGGATTGGTTCGGCACCGCCGCAAAGACGCGGTTCGAGGCGCTGATCGCTAAGGATCCGGCGCGGGCGCTGGCGATGTTTGGGGTTGGGGCGCCGGGAGAGTCCTCCGGTAAAAACTCCGACGATCACCTCGAAACGCCTGATGTGCCGCAAGTATTCGGCGGCAATGATCCGGCGCCCAGCCACCTCGCTCCAGATGACGTTCAGTTGCTGATCAAGCAGGCACATGCCGCGACTACGGCGCAACTGATCGACGCGCGCACCAACATCGCCCTCGCTTCGCTGAACGCCTCGGACGCTATCGCCAAGACCGGCAGCTATTCCGGCAACATGCCTGGTCCGGCCGACTTTGCCGGCGTTTATGGCGCCGAGGAGGGTGGCAAACGGTATCACGACTTCAGCTTGAGGATCGACGTAGGCCGTCAAGCCTTCGGCATGCGTACCATGCCAAACCAGGCTATCCACGCAGCGCTGCGCGATGCGGAGCCTGGGCCCGGCAGTTCCGAAGAAGAGAAGACACGCTATCGGGTTACCGCTGCGGCGGCTCTCAAGACACTAGGTATGAGGCGGGCCGACCCTGCCGGTTATGTTCAAGAAGTCTTCCCCATTGTTGACGCTGCGTGGAAGGCAGCGACAGGTCCAGACAGCAAGTCGGAGAGCGACGATCCGGCGGCATACAAATGGGCTATCGCCGTCTCGCTTGCAGCCCAGAGCCAACTGGGCGTCGAGACCCCTCAACCCCTGCCGAAGGCGGTTGTCCAAAGCATAGCTGATACCTTTGGCAACAAAGACGTGCCGCAGGGTGAGAAGGGCATCATCCTGCGTGACCTTCTGGCCGCGGCGCCCGACCTGACGGCGCGCGAGGCCCTGTCTCAGCAATTGACTCAAGCCGGCCTTGCTGGGCCGGCTCAAATCGACCCGATCATCACGACTGCGACAGGACGGCCTCCGCCAGCGCCAGCTGGCGATGTCAGGTCTGGGTTCCAGCGAGTTGCGGACGACTTCGGCGATTATCTGAGCGAGAGTGTCGAGGCCCTCGGCCGCATCCCGCATGACATTGGGCTGGGTCTCCGGGATCTGCGCGATTCCCCTCTGGATTTTCTTGAACAACTGCCGGTTACCCCCGGCTCGGGATTAGCAGCCGAAGGGGCTGCAGGCCTCAGATGGATGGCCACCAATCTACTCAAAGGCGGGAAAATCGCCGATGAAGTGATTGAGCCAGCTTTGAGGGCTTTCTCAAAAAATTACCGAAAGACGTTCTTTAAAGAATATCCTGATTTGGTTGGGTTAGTATTTATTCATCATCGAATCGAGCAGAAAGTCCTTAAGAGATACATTGGGGTTATAACCAACGAGATGATGCACTCGCTTGAAAATCTCCGCGGGATACCAAAGGAGTTGAATTCCACATTGCACCTGAGTACCATTCGACGCGAATGGGACGCGTTCTATAGGCGGAATCCAACTACCACATTACAGAAGTTGCTTGAGAAGGCTGCGGAAATAGATCAAAAATATGGCCACCTTTTCAACCCACCGATAGGTAAAAAATGAAGTACTTCTATCTAGAACCGGAAGTTTCTGGCGGTCCCGGCGAAAATACCATTATGGACGTGACGGTCCATCCTCCTCTCGTATCTCGCTTGCACTATGAATTTGACGGGTGGTTGGGCGATGGCATAGTGACGTCGTTCCCGTGCTACCTTGTAACTAAGGATGTCAAAGAGAAAATTCTTGAGAGTGATTTTTCCGGCGTAACATTCGATGATGTCGAGGTGACCACTTCTGAGTTGTTCGAGGAGATGCAGCCAAACCAGAAGCTTCCAGCTTTCGTATGGCTGAAAGTGAACGGGGATGCCGGCGACGATGATTTCGGAATTGCGAAAGATTATCGCCTCGTCGTTTCCGAACGCGTTCTCGATGCCCTCAAGTCGTTCGGAATCTCCAATGCCTTGATTGAACCTTTTGATGGGGCTTGATGTTCCCAGTCTTGCGAGTCATGTGGGCGGCGTTGAGGCGATGGATTGCCATTTTGGGGTCGAAAGCTGCCGACTTGTGGGGCGTCACGCTGAAGAAGGCGTTTGGCGGCTGATAAGAGCTTGGACAATTTTTGCACGGCAAATTCTTTGATTCGATTAAGACGAATCTTGTTCGTCGCATCCTCGGCTTACTCGTCAGCAGATGCTAGAATATATTGAGCATATCGATAGATACAGACATCTGTTCATTCCGCCTATAGGTAAGTGATGCAATATTTTTATATCGAGCCGGACGTTGCTGGGGGACTTGGACCCCACACGATCCTTGATTCGAGCGTTCACCCTCCAATGGTGCGCAAGCTTCATTATGTGGTGGAGGGTTGGACCGTGGAAGTGCTCGTTACGACCTTCCCATGTTACCTCGTCACTGACAAAGCGCAGCGCGCACTTCAAGAGATGAGTTTTTCGGGTGCGAGTTTCGCGGACGTCGAAGTAACAACATCCGAAGAATTTCATGAGGATCTGCCAAACCAGAAACTTCCGCCCCTCGTTTGGCTGAAGGTGTATGGGAGGGCAGGCCACGACGATTTCGGGATCGCGGCGAACCATCTACTGGTCATCTCCAATCGCGTTCTGGATTTGCTGGAATCGTTGGGTATACCGTTTGCTGTCGTCGAGCCTTACGACGGTAAATAGAAAGGTACTTGCGATGCGGTTAATGGGGAATTCCTTAAGGAGCATAATGGCGGCGAAAGTTTCATCGGCGACAGCTATATAATTTTTTTCAAAGCCGAAGAATTGGCAGACTTCAATCGAGAATACCAGGTTGAAAAATACGCACCAGGAATCTTGTTGTTTGCATCAAACGGAGGAGGGGAAGCCTATGGCTTCGACACCCACGAGGTTGCGATGCCTATCGTGCGCATCTCCTTTATGGAACGGCAATCCGCCGAGACGATAGCACGAGACCTCACCGATCTATTTGCTACGCTGGAGGACTTGAAATGAGTGTACAAGATACCGCTTCTCGCTCCAAGGGCATGGAACTCCTCGATATCAAACCGATTGCGGTTGGCGGCGATCCAGTCAGTTTGGAGAACAAGGTCTGGTTGACCAGACAACAGCATTTTGAAGTGGTGCGCTTCTGGAATTGAACTATCGAAATTCAGCGTAAAGCGGCACTGGACACGGCGGCCCGGTCCGATGGGTAGGGGCAGGGAGCACTGATCTTACGCAGGCCATCACCATTGGACCAAGGCAACGAAAAAAGTGCACTGTCACCGTAATTCTGGACTACGTGAGTTACATCGATAAGAAATATGGGCATCTGTTCAATCCCCCGATAGGTGAGTAATGCAATATTTTAAAATACGGCCGAACGTCGCCGGCGGGATTGGCGAAAACACCGTTCTCGACCCGAGTGTCCATCCGCCAATCGTGACGAAGCTTCACTATGTGGTGGAGGGCTGGTTCGGCGATGTGATCGTTGCGACATTCCCCTGTTTCCTCGTAACTGAGGAAACCCAGCGCGCACTACGGAAGATGGGCTTTTCAGGTGCGACGTTCGCCGAGGCCGAAGTGACTATCTCGGAAGAGTGTGAAGAGGATCAGCCCGGGCTGCAACTGCCACCTTTCGTCTGGCTGAAAGTGAATGGCAAGGCCGGCAGCGATGATTTCGGGATTGCTATACCTTTCCGCCTCGTCATCTCGAAAAGGATTCTCGATTTGTTGGAATCGTTGGGCATTCCGTTTGCCGTGGTCGAGCCTTACGACGGCCAATAAGAATGGGATTGGAATTACGGTGACAGTGCACTTTTAGCGACCGTATCGATGTGACTGATGGGAACCTCCAGACTAAGACATGGAAAATAGTGCACTGTCACCGTAATTCGAGATCGCCGCGCGCCGGCTGAACGGCCAACTCGCGCGGGCCGAGGCCGACGCCGTGGCGAACGCGGCGGCCGATGGCGCCGGCCTGCACGACGCCATGTACGGACAGGTCGACCCGCGCACCGGCCAGGTGGTGAAGACCGGCCTGTTCGACACGCTGTTCGACGATTTCGTCAAACAGGCGCCGGCCGAACTGCGCCCTGGTCTGGCCAGCCGCAAGCCCGCGCTGCGCGAAGCAGGCTCGATACGCATGGCGCTGCAGCAAAATCAGCGGCGCCGCGATTACGAGCAGGCCGAGGTGGACACGGCGCTGAGACCGGCGCCATCGCCATCGGCAATGCCGATCCCGACGATCGCGAGGCCTTCGAAGCGGCCAGGCAGGAGGGCCTCGACCTCAGGATGGGGGTCGATCCCGGCATCCGGCAGCAGATGGCGAAGGAGTGGTTTGGCACCGCCGCCAAGGCGCGCTTCGAGGCGCTGATCGCCAGGGATCCGCAGCGCGCGCTCGATATATTTGGTGTCGGGACGCCGGCCGCCGACAGCAAGGCTACGGCCGAGAGCGCGCAGACCCAGGGCAACTCCTTGCCGGTCGGCTCAAAAGTGGCTGTGGGGAAAAGTGACCGTGTCGGCACGCAGACCCCGGACGAACGTATAGCACAGGCGTTCAGGGACGATCTTCCGCAGCAGGAACAGGATGCGCTGGCCTTAAAGGCAAAGCTGGCCAAGTTCACGCAGGACATCGCGACGCGCGTCGCCATCGGCCGCGCCGAGGCGGAAGCGCCAGACGAAATCGCCCGCACAGGCGCCTACTCGGGCAGCATGCCCGGCCGGGATGCCTACAGAACCATCTATGGGCTCGACGAGGGCGACAGGCGCCTGAAGGATCTCGAATGGCAGGTCAACGTCAGCAAGCAGGTCTTCGACATGGGCACCATGCCGAACCAGGCGGTCAATGCCGCCCTTCTTGATGCCACTTCGCAGTCCAGCGGATCGCAGGAAGACAATCCGCATCGCCTGGCAACTGCGGTCGCAGCTATGCGAGTTCTCACCGCAAGACGAACCGACGCCTGGGGCTCCGTCGCGCAGTCGGTGCCGGCAATGGCCACAGCCTGGAAAGCCGTGATCGGTGGCGGGCTCGAAGATCCCAACGGGTATAACAAGGACGCTTACGACAAGGCGATAGCCATCGGACTTGTCGCGCAAGAAAGACTGGGCATCGAGAACCCCCAACTCGTGCCGCAATACGTTATTCAAGAGCTTTCGGATAATCGTAATAGCCCCAGTACGTATCAGCAGGAAAAGAACGCGAAAATAACCGCGCTGCTTGCGGAAACCTCCGGCCCTGTCGCCCGGGCAGCCGTGGGTAGGCAACTGGCTGCCGCTGGTCTGGGTTGGATCTTGCCGGTCGAGGCTGGCTATCAACCGCCATCCACCAGCTCAATATTTGCATCGGAGGCCAAAGCGCTTGGCAAACTTGCCGCCAATGCAGGGATATTCTTAGGCAAGGTCAGTGACCAGATGGGCTCCAACCTTGCCTCACTGGGCGGAGCCAGCGTCAAGTCTCCAGAGAACAAAGACGTTTACTACGAGCCGGCGAACGACGTTGAAGACTTGATGATGCATCAGGGATCCGACGCGGCGACCTGGGGCTTGGGCGAAGGTGCTGGGAAAGGAATAGCGCGAGCGATTGAATGGCTCGGTTCCAAGGCGGCAGGGCAGGCAGGACGATCCGTTGGTGTTTCGGCAGCGGCTAAAGCTCGGACTTCCGAAGGTGCCACCGGACCGGCTCAGGAGCCGGCCGCCGGACAAAACGCAGCGGCAAACACGCCGACCAAGCCACAGCCTGATGATTTCTCGAAGCAACCCGCGACGTCGCTGGATGGTCTGTACTCGGTCGCGCCCAAATGGCAGGCAAATCTTGAGGGCACCGGCCATGAAATCGCTGATTCAGTCGGCGTAGAGTTCGTAACCAAGGGTATGAAGAAGAGGACTACAGCGGACGAGAAGATTGGACGCAAGGGATACGAGGATGCGTCGGGGCTGACTGATGTGGTCAGAGCCGGGTTCGTGGTCAAGACACCCGCACAGGCCGATGAGATCGTCGCTCGGCTCGCTCAGCGGTACAAGATTATGGATGAAAAATGGGCTGGAAAGGACAACGATTACTTCGATCGAAACGTAATGATCCGCTTTGATGACGGCACACTGGGCGAAGTCCAAATGTGGGAGCCGAATATCTATAAGGCAAAGTACGAACTCGGGGGGCAGGATTTCTACACCCGCAGCAGGAGCCTAGAAGAAGGTAGCGTCCAGCAGATTGATATTGAGAGGCAGGAGGCAGCACTTTACGCTGCTGCTCGCCGCGACGCTGATCCAATCTAGAGGGACCTGTTCGCCAGATTAGGGGGCGGATCGAGTTCACGAGCGTCGAAATAGGTTCGTCAAGATGATTTGTTGAATTTCTATAAATAAATGAATCTATTTTTGGTCTCTGTCCTAAAGTAATGATAAGTATATGTCATTTTCATCATATTTTCTTATACAGTACTTTGAAGGTTGTGCTATAGTACGAAAAGATGAAGGAGTCAAAACATGAGTCCGTTGCCAGACAATCGACCGCCTCGGTTCGTCGATTGGGACCATCGCCCTGCCATCATTGGTGTGGGGGGCGCGTATGCCAAGCTTAAGCCCGGTTCGCCCTGGATACGGGTAAGTGCCGCGGATGTCCGCAATTCGGCCAATTTACTCGATGAACAGGAGTGGCGTAAGCGCTTCGAAGAGAAGTTTGGCGAACTCGACCCGCCGTTGGAACTTGCCAATACACCGTCCAATGTTCCATGGCATTGGCGAGATGGCCAGACATGAGAGCGCCAGGAGACAATCGCTCGCCAAATTTCGTCGATTGGGATGATCGCCCAGCCATTATCGGTGCAGGGGGCGCTTATGCCATGCTTGAGCCGAACTCTCAGTGGGTCCGGGTTAATTCGGCCGTTGTCGGCAATTCCGCCAATGTTCTTGACGAACAGGAATGGCGGGAGCAGTTCAGGGAGGAGTATGGCGAACTCGACCCGCCACTAGAGCTCGCCAACACGCGGCAGCAGAATGTCTCGCCTCCGTAAGGGGGGCATCGATCCTATTCGAGGTTCAGATATGAACATCGAGTCAGATGGAACGAGTTTCGTTGATTGGAACCATCGCCCCGCCATTGTTGGCGTAGGAGGCGCATACGCCTTGCTTGGGCGACCCGGCGGAGTTCAAGCCCGGACTCCGGCGGGGCGAAAAACGCCTAAGCAGTTGGCGACACGGCTACTGGTTTTCAGATCACGCCTTCAACGTCAGGCGGCACCTTTTTCTTGACCGACGATATGGGGGCGTATTGCCGCTTTTTCCGCCCCTTCAATTCCTTGTGCGGCTGGGGGGCAAACTCGCCAGCTTCCCTATTAGCTTCGTTGTCTCCTGCAATCCCGAATTACGGTGACAGTGCACTTTTAGCGACCGTATCGATGTGACTGATGGGAACCTCCAGACTAAGACATGGAAAATAGTGCACTGTCACCGTAATTCCGAATGATCGATCAGAGTGGGATCAAGTCAGAACTCAAGTGGCTCTACAATGACCTCAACAACCCAAATCTACAGGGTGCCCGCGCGGCCGGGCGGCCTGTCGAACAATCCACCTCGAAAACCTACCGGGGATTTGGTCCGGAACAAATGGGGTATAGGAGTGGAGTGGATGCAGACAGAGAATTGATGGCCGAAGCTATTCGCGCCTACATGGCGAAAACTGTCGCGCCAAAAACGGCTGCGCGCATTCGTTCATACGTAAATAAACATAAAGATCTGAAGCACATCATTCAGTTCAACAGTCTTATCGATCTAACCGCGGGTACGGCTGGAGCGGCAGCCGCCATTGGGTCGACCGAAGCCGACCCTACTGTTCACGAGTAATAGGTTGCCGTTGTTGGTGCGGGAGGCGCTTATGCCATGCTTGAGCCCTAATTCTCCCTGGGGCATCTGCCTGAAGGACCTAGGACAATAGCGATGCGATATAGTTTAACGGAGGGCCAGTTCGACGCGCCGGCTGAATCCACAGTTGTCGATGGCCTGTCCGTGCGCTTGGGCGTCGTGCTGCCCAAGGACTACTCCGACTTCCTCAAAGAGCATAATGGCGGCGAAGGTTTTATCGGCGACAACTATATTATCTTTTTCAAAGCCGAAGAGTTGGCAGACTTCAATCGAGAATATGAGGTTGCAAAATACGCACCAGGCATCCTGTTGTTTGCATCAAACGGAGGAGGGGAAGCCTATGGCTTCGACACCCAGGATGTGGAAATGCCAATCGTGCGCATCCCGTTTATATTTATGGAACGGCAATCCGCCGAGACGATAGCGCGAGACCTCGACGATCTATTTGCTACGCTGGAGGACTTGAAATGAGCGTACAAGATACGACTTCTCGCTCCAAGGGCATGGAACTGTTCGAGATCAAACCGATTGCGGTTGGTGGCGATCCAGTCAGTTTGGAGAACAAGATCTGGTTGACCAGACAAGAGCATTTTGAAGTGGTGCGCTTCTGGAATCGAACTATCGAAATTCAGCGTAAGGTGGCGCTGGAGAAGGCGTCGCGGGCGGATCGTTAGGGCGCGGCAAAGCACCAAATAGGAATTTTCTCACATCTCATTGACGGCGTGAGGGCAGCAATGGTATCTTTCTGTCCATGGTGCTGATTTGCGCCGACACCCCGCCCTCAAGGCGGGTTTTGTTTTTGGGCGACTGCCGGTGCGGGTACGTGCCGCGGTAATTGCCTGAGAATGCGGCGCCTCGGAATTCTGCATCGTCGCGGCGCTCACAGGATGAAAGCCGGGCATCGGCGCTTCCTTGCCGACGATGGCTTCGGCGACTGACGAAAGTCCATCCATGACCGTCCGCATCGTTCCCGCCACGCTGCGCGATCTTTCCTATGTCGCGGCCAATCTGCGCTCCGAGGACCGGGCGGAAATAGACTGCCAGCTTGACCATTGGTCGCCGGCGCTGCTTGCGCTCACCGCGTTGCAGGGTTTTGCCTATGTCGCCGAGCTCGACGGCAATCCGGAGGCCGGCTTCGGCGCGGCCGAGCAGCGGGGCGGGCTGTGGATCGCCTGGAGCTGGGGCACGCGCCGCATGAAGCGCTGCGTGCCCGAGATCACGCGCTTCTTCCACGAAGCGCTCGGGCCACGGGTCGCCGCGCGCGGCGCCTGGCGGGTCGAGGCGCGGGCGCTGGCCACCAATGAACTGGCGCTGCGCTGGCTGGACAGGCTCGGCGCCACGCAACGCTGCCGCCTGCCGGCCTACGGCCGCAACGGCGAAGATTTTTTCCTCTACGACTGGACAAGAGAAGGCTGGAACCATGTGCCTATTTCAAAAGCCGCCGGAACTGAAGCCGTTGCCGCCGGCGCCGACCATGCAGGACAAGGATGTGCAGGCGCGCGAGGCAGCGCTGCGGGCTGAGCTCGAGCAGCGCCAGGGCACCGCCAGCACCGTCAAGACCGACCTGTCGCCGTCCGACCTCACCGGCCAGCGCCGCGTGCTCCTGGGGGTATGACCATGACCGCGATGAAACGCAGTTTCAGGAAGCGCGTATGGGACTGGTGGGTTTGGCGGCGGCACGCGCGGATGGCGAAGCGGCGGGGGCGAGGCGCGTGATCTCACCCACATCGGGGAGATCGGCTAGTTGGCTTTCTTCGCGAATGCCCACACCATCAGCGGGTACTCCTCGTCATTGCTGAGATCGCGCCATAGACCATACGCCCGCACGGGGCCGCCTATATGGGCGCGGGCGCAGGCCTTGTTGCCCCAGCCGTGGACCTTGACATTGGCTTCGGGAAAACCGCCCTCGACCATCAATTGCTTGAGGCCGGCAGGCGTCCATCTGTTGTAGTCGTGCGGGCGGGCGTGCACCCGGAACAGGAACGGCGTCGCCACCATCGCCCAGCCGCCGGGCCTGGTCATGGCATGGATGTTTTCCACCGCCGCGCGCGGGCGCTGGACATGTTCCAGCACCTGGTCGGCGATGACGATGGAATAGTCTTCCTCCGTGCGGTCCCGACAGATGTCGAAGGCGGGAAAATCGACGCTGCGGTAGTTGGGACACATCGCCCGCCAATAGCGGTTCCAGCCGGGCGAGATCTCGATCACGTCGGAAGCCTTGCGGTTGCCGGCTTCGAGGAAAAGCGTGAACGCCTCGATCTGGCGGATGCGCAGCCAGTTGCGGCTGTCATAGCCAAGCAGCCGCTTGGCCACCTGCTTGCCACGGTTTTTCAGGGTACCGGCCAGGCTTGTCGTCGTCACATCGACCTCCTCCTGCCCGCCGCCAGATGAGCCTAGCCCAGGCAAATGGGCAAAAGATGACAAGAAGAGGCGATCGCCCCACGAGGGGGAGGTCGCCAGCTTGGGCGCCGCGCCCTTCCACCACATCAATCCATTTCCATCCCCAGCGAGGCACTCATGACCGATTCCCGCGCCCGCGATATTCTTTCGCGCCAGTCCGAGCTCGAGACCGAACGCAGCCAGTATGAGGCCGTCTGGGAGCAGGTGGCCGAGTTCTGCGACCCCGACGCGCCCGACATCTGGAGCGGGCGGGCGGGCGTCGGACAGGATTCGCAGGCCGAACGCCAGGAACGGCGCGGCAGCCGCGTCTACGCCAACACCATCAATTCGGCCGCCAACCGGCTGGCCGCGGGGCTGGAAAGCCTGATCATCCCGCAGTCCGAAAAATGGCATGGGCTGTCGACCGCCGAAATGAACGACGAGGAGACCGACGAGGAAAAGGAATGGGCGGAAGCGCTGCGCGATTTCCTGTTCTCGCTGCGCTACTCCGCCAATTCAAATTTCGTGCCGGCAACGCAAGCGTGCCTGCGCAATGTCGTGCGTTACGGCCCGGCCTATCTCTATGCCGAGGAAGGGTTCGGCGGCACGCTGATCCGCTACGCCTCGATCCCGGTGGTCGAGGGCTATCTCTGCCGCAACCGCTGGGGCCAGGTCGACATGTTCCACCGGCGCTACGAGCGCACCGCGCGGCAGGCCGCGCAGCTCATCGGCTACGACAGGCTGCCGGCGCGCATCAAGGTGCTGGTCGACGATCCGGCCAAGTGCGAGGAAAAGATCTCGCTGATCCAGTGCATCCAGCCGCGCGACGAACGCAAGATGTACGGACAGGGTGGCCGCACGCAGTATCTCGACATGGCGTACGCCTCCTACCATGTCATCGAGGACGAGGAGGAGATCGTCAGGGAAAGCGGTTTTCGCACTTTCCCGGTTTCGACCTTCAACTGGCGCCGCTATGAGGGCGACCCCTATGGCGTCTCGCCCGCCATCGAGGCATTGACGACGGTGCGCGAGGAGAACGCCGTGCGCCGCTCGGGCCTGCGCGCGCTGCAGCAGATCACCGATCCGGCCACCGCGTCCAAGGCGCGGCTCGACTATGTGCCGGTGCTCAATCCCGGCGAGAACTATCCGGGCCTCATCGACGACAATGGCAGGCCGCTGATCCAGCCGATCGCCACCGGGCAGAACCCGACCTATGCCTTCAACTACGCGGCGAGCCGCGCCGACGAGATCCGCGACATGATGTTCGTCAACCTGTTCCAGACGCTGGTGCAGAACCCGCAGATGACGGCGACCGAAGCGCTGATCCGCCAGGAAGAGAAGGGCGCGCTGCTCGGTCCCTCCGGCTCGATCATCCAGGCAGGCTTTGCCACCAATCTCGACCGCGAACTCGGCATTCTCGAAGACAAGGGCCTCTATGACGAGGACAGCCGCTTCGCGCCGCCGCATAGCCTCGCCGGAAAGACGGTGCGGCCGACCTTCACCGGCCCGCTCGACGTGCTGCGCCGCTCGGCCGAGGCGCGCGACACCATCCAGCTGGTGACCACGGCCATGCAGATGGCGCAGTTCGATCCAGGCGTCATGGACAATATCGACAGCGACGAGGCGATCAAGATCGTGCAGAGCGCCGGGCGCAGCCCGCAGCGCATTTTTCGCCGCAAGGAAGAGGTCGAAGGTCTGCGTGGCGCCAGGGCGCAGGCGCAGCAGGCGCAGGCCGGCATGGCGGCGATCGCCACAGCAGGAAAGGCGGCCAAGGATGCGGTGCCGGCGGCGGTGCAGGCGCGCGACAGCGGCCTGCTCGATGGCCTGCAGAACATGATGCAGGGCGCGGGTGGCGGGCAGGGCGCCGGCCAAGGCACACCGGCCGGCCAGGCGCCGGCGGGAGGCGGCGCATGAGCGGCAAACGCTTCGCCCGCGCCAGTCAGGCCGGCGGCCCGGCCAGGGCACGGGACGCGCTGACCAAGGCCTATCTGCGCGTGTTCTCCGGCGAGGACGGCGAGATGGTGCTGGCCGACCTCGCGGCGACCGTCGGCTATTACCGGCGGCCGTCCTATGGCGAGTGGATGGCGCGGACCAGGACGCCCGAAGGTTTTGAACTGCACAGCGCGCTCTCCAATGCGCGTGCCGAAGTGGTGCAGCACATTATGGGATTCTTGACGTTGGACGAGACGCAACTGGCGGCGCTGGAGAAGGCGGCGCGGGCGGAAGGGTAGGCGGAGCCCGTGAAGCTGCGGTCCTCGCCCCGTTTACGGGGAGAGGATGCCGGCAGGCAGGCGAGGGGGCAGCGTCAGCCTGTCGAGACTTAGCGCTGCCGTCCTTCGGCGCCCCTTCCGGGACCTTCTCCCCGTGAGCGGGAGGAAGGTTCCCCGGGCAGCAGCGCTGCTCCAGGATTCTTCCAAAAAATCGATCCGACAAAACCCGCGAACGCGACGACCCAGCGTGCGCGCGATGCGGCCGTTCCGCGATCGCCGGCGACGCGCGCTTTTGTTCAAGCCAGCCAGGCAGGAAACAGCCAATGGTCCACGTCATCCCCCTTTCCATTGCCAAGCGCGGGCGTGATCGCGCGGCGCAACATCCGCAGGGATCGTCCGCAGACGGGACCACGCGCGGCTATGACGGCGACCTGCAGGAATTGGCCGAGCACTACCGGCAGATGACAGAGCGGCAGGAAGCGTTCGACGCCGAGCTGGCGCGCCGCAAGTTCAATGGCCAGATCGCGCAGGCCGAAGACGAGGTGACGGCGAACGCGCCGGCCGACGGTGCCGGCCTGCATGAGGCCATGTATGGCCAGGTCAATCCGTACGACGGCAGGATGGTGAAGACAGGCCTGTTCGACAAGCTGTTCGCCGCCGCCTTGCCAAACATGCCCGAGAGCCAGCGCGCCGCTTTCGCCGGACAGAAGGAGGCGATGCGTCGAACCGGCGGGCTGCGCATGGCGGCGCGGCAGCTTCAGCGGCGCAAGGATTATGAGCAGGCCGAGGTCGACACGGCGCTGAAGACCAGCGCCATCGCCATCGGCAATGCCGATCCCGACGATCACGTGACCTTCGAAGCGGCCAGGCAGGAGGGCCTCGACCTCATCGACAGGATGGGGGTCGATCCCGGCATCCGGCAGCAGATGGCGAAGGACTGGTTTGGCACCGCCGCCAAGGCGCGCTTCGAGGCGCTGATCGCCAGGGATCCGCAGCGCGCGCTGGATATGTTTGGTGTCGGCACGCTGGCCGCCGACGGCAAGGCTACGGCCGAGAGCGCGCAGACCCAGGGCGACTCCTTGCCGGGCGGCTCAAAGGTGGCTGCGGGGAAAAGTGACCGTGTCGGCACGCAGACCCCGGACGAACGTATAGCACAGGCGTTCAGGGACGATCTTCCGCAGCAGGAACAGGATGCGCTGTCCTTAAAGGCAAAGCTGGCCAAGTTCACGCAGGACATCGCGACGCGCGTAGCCATCAGCCGCGCCGAGGCGGAAGCGCCAGACGAAATCGCCCGCACAGGCGCCTACTCGGGCAGCATGCCAGGCCGGGATGCCTACAGAACCATCTATGGGCTCGACGAGGGCGACAGGCGCCTGAAGGACCTCGAATGGCAGGTCAACGTCAACAAGCAAATCTTCGACATGGGCACCATGCCGAACCAGGCGGTCAATGCCACCCTTCTTGATGCCACTTCGCAGTCCAGCGGATCGCAGGAAGACAATCCGCATCGCCTGGCAACTGCGGTCGCAGCTATGCGAATTCTCACCGCAAGACGAACCGACGCCTGGGGCTCCGTCGCGCAGTCGGTGCCTGCAATGGCCACTGCCTGGAAAGCCGTGATCGGTGGCGGGCTCGAAGATCCCAACGGGTATAACAAGGAAGCTTACGACAAGGCGATAGCCATCGGACTTGTCGCGCAAGAAAGACTGGGCATCGAGAACCCCCAACTCGTGCCGCAATACGTTATTCAAGAGCTTTCGGACAATCGTAATAGCCCCAGTACGTATCAGCAGGAAAAGAACGCGAAAATAACCGCGCTGCTTGCGGAAACCTCCGGCCCTGTCGCCCGGGCAGCCGTGGGTAGGCAACTGGCTGCCGCTGGTCTGGGTTGGATCTTGCCGGTCGAGGCTGGCTATCAACCGCCATCCACCAGCTCAATATTTGCATCGGAGGCCAAAGCGCTTGGCAAACTTGCCGCCAATGCAGGGATATTCTTAGGCAAGGTCAGTGACCAGATGGGCTCCAACCTTGCCTCACTGGGCGGAGCCAGCGTCAAGTCTCCAGAGAACAAAGACGTTTACTACGAGCCAGCGAACGACGTTGAAGACTTGATGATGCATCAGGGATCCGACGCGGCGACCTGGGGCTTGGGCGAAGGTGCTGGGAGAGGAATAGCGCGAGCGATTGAATGGCTCGGTTCCAAGGCGGCAGGGCAAGCAGGACGATCCGTTAGTGGTTTGGAAGCGACAAATACGCCAACCTCCAGGGTTGCTCCCGGTCAGGCTGCAGAGAGCCTTGCTGTGCCGATTGCAAAAGCAGGAACCAAACCGGAGATTTCCACCGGCACCAGTCTATACACCTACTACCCTCCAAATAACGGCTTCCTTAAAATGCCGGAAGATGGCCTGTTACCAGTGGGAGACCTTGTCGACCGGTTCGGGGATACATTCGGCAGATATGTGGCTCCAGCGGGTACTCCGGTTTGGATGCGAAGTCTTGTACCTGGCACCGTGGAATCCAAGCCTTATAATCTGTACGAAGTGATGAAGCCTCTTCCTGCTTTGAAGGGAACGGCTGCACCTTGGTTCAACCAAGGGGGAGGTGGTCCTCAGTACATGTTCTATATAAGTGTCGAAGATCTAATTCGCCTAGGCTACCTGAAATGGAGAAAATGATGAATAGGCACGATTTTTTGGCCCTGATCCGGGAAGAGAAAATTATGCCCCACGCCTTCAGCCTGTATGAGGTCAAAGATGAATCTCTTGTTCTGGATAAAGACGGATATCGATGGGTGGTATACTATAGTGAGCGAGGAAACCGCCTAAAAGAAATGAGTTTCCCATCGGAGTCTGGTGCTCTTGAGTATATGATAGGGCTTTTGATGGAAAGCCATACGTCTAGGCAGAAACCGGGAGGATTTATATGGCAATAGATCATGTCATTGTCATTGGTGGCTGGGAGGATGTCAAAGGCCACGACATCAGGCTCCAGGACTTCATCATAAACGGAGAGTCTTTCATCCCGATTTTTGTCGACGAAGCGACATTCAAGCGAGAGGCGGCCGGCAGCGGTTTCGAAGACCAAGGTGTTTCGATCGACCGCAATCTTCTTATCTCTATCCTCAGCGACGACCAGATGCTGCTCCTGAATCCCGGCAGCGACAGTTTGCGCATGAGACGGGCGGATCTTGCGAGAGGATTGCAGGCTGTTTTGGCTGCTCCCAGGAAATAATCCGACTGAGCACGATAGACAGCCTGAATGACATGGCGGCAATGGGATAGGGCGGCATGGCTGACACGAGAGCTAACCAGAAAGACGATCCGGCAGGAGAAGATGGACGGCTCGCCTACGCCGAAAAGAATGTCCAATAGGATTTTATTCTCAAGTCCATTGACGCAGTGACGGCAGCAATGCTACAATTCTGTCCATGGTGCTGATTTGCGCCAGCGACCCGCCTTCAAGGCGGGTTTTGTTTGCGCCGCGATAGCCGATGCGGATGCCGCGATGGTTGCGGGAGGGCGGCGCTCCGGAATTCAGAATTGGCCTCTCGCCGATCGGTAGTCCCGCGCCGGCATTATTCTTCAACGGCGCCGACATCCTAGACGTTGGCGCTGCTGCCCTTCATCTCCCTGCCGGGACCTTCTCCCCGTTGAACGGGGAGAAGGCGGCCAGGGATCAATAATTGCCGTTGTAGTAGCGGTCGTCGCAGGGCGCGGTGTAGATGCGGCCGTAGCGGTCCTGGTATCGGCAGAGCTGTTCTCCGCGCGGCTGCGGGGTGGTGGCGGAGCCGACGACGGCGCCGAGCAGCGCGCCGCTGGCCGCGCCGATGACCGTGCTCTTGGTGTTGCCGCCGATGGCCTGGCCGACAAGCGCGCCGCCGGCGCCGCCGATGAGCGCGCCGGTGGTGGCGCGCTGCTGGCCTTCGCTCTGCGTTTCGCAGCCGGCGAGGGCGGCGGTCATGAGGACGGCCAAAATCGCCTTCTTGAGTATCATCTGGGAAACCTCCTTTTGAGGCCACGCGGGCCGATTGCGCCCAAGTGCGGTCGCATTGCGGCGGAACGGCGGCGCGCTTTCTCACGATGTGAGTCATGGTTTCTCGGGCGTTGATCGGCCGATGACGGCAAACACGCCTTTTCGAACAAGGCGATAGCGCCGCTTGCTGGCAGATCGATTCAGGCTCTTTTCGTCCGCGCCCGGCCGGCCGTCGCTTTGCCTTCGCTCCGGACGCTCGTCGTTCGGCACGCGAGGCAATTGGGTTGCCGGGCGCATGCCACACCACTTCCCGCCCCACCAACAATGGAGACATGAAATGACGCGTGGCCTTCCCCGCACACTCGCCAGAGCCGCTGCCCGCGAGGCCGGCCTTGCCCCGCCCAAGCTCGGCCTGAAGGCCGTGACCATCGGGCAGGGCGGCGCGTTCCGTACCGTGTTCACTTTCGCCGGCATGCAGGTGCCGGTCACCGATGCGCAGGCCTATGCCTCGCAGAAGATCTTCGACTTTTCCGACGGCAAGGTGCGCATCAAGGGCGGCACGGCCAGGTTGCAGTTCGCGGTGACGACCACGCGCGCATCGACCATCAACGACGCCGCCGCGCTTACCTGGTCGCTGGGTTCGGCAGCCGCGTCGAGCGCCACGCTTGCCGGCAGCATGGTCAATGTGCTGGCGGCCACCGGCCGCACGCTGGACGGCGTCGGCGCGGCACTCTCGTCGGCCTCCACCGCCGATATCGCGGCAGCCTCGACGCTGGACGGCAGCGTCACGCCGGTCGACCTCTATCTCAACCTTGCCTTCGCCACCGGCGCCGACATCGACGCCGACGGAACGCTCGCCGTGACCGGCACGATCACGCTGCTTTGGGAAAACTGGGGCGATAACGTCTAGGTGCTGACGCTCTTCCTTCTCCCCTTGTGGGAGAAGGTGGCCGTGCGGAGCGCGGTCGGATGAGGGGTGCTTCAGCTTGGCGCAACCTCATCCAACCGGCGACACGATCGCCGAGGTCTCCCATTCCTTCACCCAACCCTCAACCGTCTCGGTGCTGACGCGCCGATCGACCTTCTCCCACAAGGGGAGAAGGAGAAAAAGGAAAAAAGGAAAAATCACATGACAGATCTGGCAGATGCCGGGTCCGTGGCGGCGCGTGCGCTACCGGCGGGCAACCCAGTCGGGCCATCGGCGGCCGCGGATACCGGGTCCGCCGCACCGGCCGCGAAAAGTTGGTTTGACGGTCTTTCCGAAGGCAACCGCAAGCTTGCTGAAGCCAAGGGCTGGACCAAGGCCGAAAACCTCGATCGGGTTTTCACATCCTATGCGGAGCTGGAACGGCAGCAGGGCGAGAGCCTGCGCGTTCCGGCCAAGGACGCATCCAGGGAAGACTGGGACAAGTTCCACGCCCGGCTGCCCGAGCAGATGCGTCCGCTGACATCGGCCGAAAGGGTCGAGTACCGGCGTCCGGAAGGATTGCCGGAAAACTTCGCCTATTCGGACGATCTCGCCAGCGCCTCCAAGGCCTGGGCGGTCGAAGCGGGCGCCAGCCCCAGAACCGCGCAGGCCTATCATGACAAGTTCGTCGGCTACATGGCCGAGCAGGCTCAAGCGCAGCAGATCGCGCTCGCCCGCTCGGTCGAGGCCACCCATGACGATCTGGTCAAAGAGTGGGGGCCGACCGACAGCGACGGCTTTCGCCGCAAGCTCGAGGTCGCCAACCGGGCGATGAAGAAGCTCGGCCTGGTCGATGCCTACAAGGCCAAGGGCATCCTTTTGCCTGACGGGGCGCTGACCGATCCGCAAATCGCCAAGGCGTTCCACGCCATTGGCGATGCGATGTTCAGGGAAGACACGATCGACGCCGGCGCCCGTTCGAGCGGAGGCAATCCGTTCAAGCGCAACGCGACCGGTGACCGCAACCTGACGGCCATCTCGGCCCTCGTCAAAAGCGACCCAGCCCGCGCCCGGCGGCTGGCTCGCGAAGCGGGCGAGAATCCCGACCGCTGGATGCCCAACAACCCCCTCTAGTCCGTCCGGAAACTCTACTCCGGCGGCTATCCACCCAACCCACCTGAAAGGAAGAGAAAAATGGCAGATGCCTACACCCGTATCGCGGACGCGATCGTTCCGTCCGTCTATGCGCAATATGCTTTCGAGGAACACGTCCAGTCGCTCGAGATCTACCAGGCCGGAATCCTGTTTTCCGACCCGGCGATCTCGTCCAAACTGTCGATGGGCGGCCGCTCCGTCGACATGCCCGGCTGGAAGGATCTCGGTAACGACCCGTCCGAGCCGGTCAATGACGATCCGGCCGATTCCATCGAGATGAAGAAGGTCGGCTCGCGCCGCGAGGTCGCCGCCCGCAATGTCCGCGCCCAGGCGTGGGGCGTGCCGGACCTGACCTCGATCCTGGCCGGCGACGATCCGCAGAAGCTGATCGTCAAGCGGCAGACCGAGTACTGGCAGCGCGCCAACAAGCTGACGCTGCTCGGCATCCTGAAAGGCGTCGTCGCCGACAACATCGCCAATGACGGCGGCGACCTGGTGCGAACCACCGGCGCCTCCATCGTCGACACCGACATCATCGAGGCCGCCTATCTGATGGGCGACCGCGCCGACAAGTTCAAGACGATCTGGATGCACTCCAAGCAGATGAAGGCGCTGAAGCTCGCCGACCTCATCGACTACGTGCCGTCCTCCGAGCAGGGCGGGCCGCTCATCCCCTACTATATGGGGCTGCGCTGCGTGGTCGACGACGACATTCCGCAGGCCGCGGGCGTCTACACCGCCTTCATGTTCAAGGACAAGGCGATCCTGTGGAACGAGCTGCCGGTCAACACCGAGGGCGGCCCGCTCGAGTTCGACCGCAAGCCGCGCCAGGGCCATGGCGGCGGCGTCACCGAAATGGTCGGCCGCCGGCATTTCGTGCCGCACGTGCCCGGCACCCGCTTCCTCGACGCCTCCTCGGCCGGCGAGTTCGCCACCGACGCCGAACTCGCGCTGGCGGCGAACTGGGACCGCACGGCGTCCAGCGTCAAGAACATGACCTTCATCGCGCTGAAGACCACCGAGGCTTGAACCGAGGCGAGGGGGCGGGGGCTAGGAGCTCCCGCCCAATCTCGTCTGGACTGCATTTCTTCGCGCAAAGGGTCGAGACTTGGCCGACCCGAAATCAATGGAGGCGCTGACCCATGGCCATCACCCCGCTCGATATCGCCAACATGGCGCTCGCCGTGCTTGACGAGGCGCCGATCGACAGCCTCGACCAGGACGTCAAGGCGGCACGCCTGCTCAACCTGCATTTCGATCTGACGCGCGAAGGCGAACTGACCAGGCACGCCTGGGTGTTCGCGATCCTGCGCGCCACGGTCGCCGGGTCGTTCGCCGGCGACGGCGCCTGCGCGCTGAACTTCGCCTATGAGCTTCCCGCCGACTGCCTGCGCCCCTTGCCGCTGACCCACAATGCCGAACCGGACGGCGTGCCGGTCTCATGGCGACAGGAGGCGGGGCTGATCTACTCGGACCAGCCCGGGCCGCTGATCATCCGCTACATCGCCAATCTCACCGATCCCAACGATTGGGACGCGCTGTTCACCGAGGTGCTGGTGGCCGCGCTCGCCGTCAAGGTGGCGCATCCGTTGACGCACAAGTCGGGCATGATCGACATTGCCCGCTCGGCCTATGACCGGGCGCTGGACGCCGCCTTCAACGCCAATGCCGTCCAGCGCGGCGGGCGTCTCTACGACGGGTCATGGTCCATGCAGCGCGGCGACGTCAGGAGGGCGCGCTGATGGCCGCGCTCTATCCCGTCCAGGACGTCTTCACCCGTGGCGAGATCAGTCCGCGTCTGCATGCCCGTGCCTCGCTCGATTTCTACCGCGCAGCGCTCGCCAGATGCGAGAACTTCGTCACCTTGCCGCATGGCGGCATCCGCAAGCGCGGCGGCACCTATTTCGCCGGCGAGGTCAAGATCTCGGCAGGGAAGACGCGGCTGATCCCCTTCATCTTCTCGGCCGACCAGGCCTATGCGCTCGAATTCGGCGACCAGTATATCCGCGTCTATGCCTATGGTGCGCGCGTCGGCACGGTGGAGATGGCTTCGCCCTATCTGGAGGCGGACCTGTTCGAGCTCGCCTACGTCCAGTCGGCCGACCAGATGTGGATCACCCATCGCGACTATCCGCCCAAGGTGCTGACGCGCAGCGCACACATGGTATGGGCGCTCGACGACTACGATTTTCTCGACGGTCCCTATGATCCGATCAACGACACGGCCACGACGCTGAGGCCATCGAGCACGGGGCATGCGACGCCGAGGATGACCTCTTCGACGGCGCCGAGCGGCACCGTCACCGACGACGGCTCGGGCACCAACAGCTACAAGGTGTTCGACCGCGACATCACCCAGCAGATCGCCATCACCACGGGCAGCAGCGGCTTTGTCCAATACCAGTTTCCGGGCGGGCAGGGCAAAGCGGTGAACGCCTACTGGCTCGCCGCGTCCGATAATGTCGCCTCCAATGGCGACATGGCGACCCAATGGACGCTCTCGGCCTCCAATGACGGGGTCAACTACATCTCGCTCGACAGCCGCGCCGGCGAGGTCGGCTGGTCGGGTTCGGAAGTGCGCTTCTACGAGTTCCAGAACAAGTCTGCCTACGAATATTACAAATTCGCCTTTTCGGGCGGCGGGGGCGGCGATGCCGACATTACCAGCCTGGCGGAGATCGCCATGGCCGAGAGCGGCGACACGATGGCGCCGTTCGACCTGACGGCATCCTCGGTCACCGGCATCAATGGCGATACCGGCTTCCAGGCCAGCGATGTCGGCCGCGCCATCCGCCTGCTCGGCGCCGACAATGTCTGGCGCTGGGCGAGGATCACCAGCCGCACCAGCACGACTGTGGTGAAGATCCGGCTTTTCGGTCACGCACTGCCCGACGCCTCGCCGATAACGCGCTGGCGGCTCGGCACCTTCGTGCCCGGCAAATTTGTCGAGAGCGGATCGCTCTATGAGGAGCGGCTCGCGTTCAGCCGGCGGTTTTCCGTCTATGCGTCGGCGACCGGCGATTTCGACAATTTCGCGCTCGGCGAAAAGGATGACGATGCGCTGGAATTCATCCAGGCCGGTGGCGGCCAGGCCAACGACATCGTCTGGATCACCGATTCCGACGGAGCGCTGCTGATCGGCACATCGGGCGGCGTGCGCGCGCTGTCGGGCTCGGGCATAGACGAGGCGCTGACGCCGTCCTCATTCAAGAACCGGCGCTCGCGCACCTTCGGCTGCGCCCGCATCCGCCCGGTCGATGCCGGCCAGTCGTTCCTTTATGTGACGCGCTCGCGCAGATCGATCGCCGAACTGACGCAGACCGCGCAGAGCCGCTTCACCTCCGACGATGTCGGCCAGATCTCCGAGCATATTCCCAAGCAAGGCGTGGTCGAGCTGGCCTTCCAGACCGATCCCGACCCCTTGCTTTGGTTTCCGCTCGATAATGGCGAGCTCGGCGGCTACACGCACCAGCCGAGCCAGGAAGTGCGCGGAATGCACCGGCATCGCCTCGGCGGCAGCTTCAGCGGTATTGGCTGGGCGGTCGTCGAAAGTGCCGTAGTGACGCCTGGCCAGGACGGCAATGACGACCTTTGGCTGGTCGTCAAGCGCACCATTGGCGGCGTGACGAAGCGCTACATCGAGATCAAGACCGCGCCGTTCGAATATGTCGCCGTCACTGATGCCTTCGAGGTCGATTGCGGCCTGACTTATGTTGGTGCCGCGGTGACCACAGTCGGCGGCGCCATGCATCTCGCCGGCCAGTCCGTCGATGTGCTGGCCGACGGCAAGGTCTACCGCGGCCTTACCGTCAGCGGCGGCGGCACGGTGACGCTGCCTGGCGGCGCGACCGCCGCCAGATGGCAGCTCGGCCTGCCCTATGCCGCGGCCGCCGACACGCTGGAGCTCGATGTCGGCGGCCGCGACGGCTCCCTCATCGGACGCCGCAAGAAGGTGGCGAAGGCGATCCTGTCGCTGCTCGAGACCGACACGACCGGGCTGGAAGTGCAATCCCTGATGCGTGGTCTCTGGGAACCGGTGCGCCTGCCCTCGATCGTCGCACCCGACGGGCGGGCGACTTTGTTCACCGGCAATGTCGAGGTGCCGATCGACGACAGCTGGGAAGGGCAGGGCCGGGTGCGCATCCGCCATGTCAACCCGACGCCCTGCACGATCCGGGCGTTCACGCCGGTGTTTGACGCCGAGCCGTAGGAGCCGGCGCCGGAACTGCCGATCTCCCACCAAGTGGGGGAGATACCCCCCTTCGCCGGCCCACACTCCAAAAAGGACATCCCAATGACATCCCCCCATGCCGAACAGCTCGGCAGGGCGCGGACGGCTGCCGAATTCGCGGCCGTCATCGCCTTGCTCGACACCGACCTCAACGACGCGATCACCCGCAAGGGCGAACTGGCCGAGGCAGAGGACCGCGCGGTCTTCGGCGATGGCGACCTGGCCGCCGCGCGTGCGGCGCTCGACGACTGCAACGACCAGATCGCGCTTCTCGAAAAAGCCATCGACGCTGCCGGCAAGCGCCGCGCGGAGGCGGCGCTAAGCGAAGCCCGCGCCGACATCGCGGCCCTTGGCGAGGAGATCAAGACCAGGGCAATCCTGCTTGGCGAACGCTGGCGCGGCGTGCACCGGCTGGTCGAGCAGTTGCGCCAGGAACTGTTCGAGGCCGATGCGCTCGCCCGCGCCATCACCACCGCCAACGGCCTGTTCGATGCCGCCGGCGTCCGCGATCTGAAGGTGAACCTGACCACCACCCGCCGCGCCGCCATGGCTGGCGCGCGAGCGCCAGCACCCGCCCGGCTCAGCCGGCCGGCACTGCAGGCCGACAGGCTGCTTTTGTCCTTCCTAAGCCCCGGCGGCGCGCTCGACCCGCGCCCGCCGCTCGGCGCGCCCGTGGACGGCGTCAAAAGCAAATTCATTCCCGCAACTCCCTCTCTGAACGAACGAGGCTGAACTATGTGCACACTTGCCCTTCTTGGACTGGCAGGCACGGCCCTGTCGGTCGGCGGCGCGCTGATGGAAGGCCAGCAGCAGAAGCAGATGGCCGACTACCGGGCCAGGGCCTATGAGCAGCAGGCGCGGGCCGAGGCGCAGAGTTCCGCCTTCGAACAGAGCCAGGAGCGCCACAAGCAGGACCTGCTGCAGGCCCAAGCGCGCGCCCAGGCCGGCGCCTCCGGCGTCGGCATAGCGGGTTCGCCGACCGAGGTGCTGGCCGCCAACGCCAGGCAGGACCAGATGGACCTTAAGGCACTTCAGTACAGCTCGCAGCTGCGCCAGAACAACCTCAACGACCAGGCCACCATCTCGCGCTTCTCCGGCAAGCAGGCGGCCACGGCATCGATCTTCAGCGCCGGCAGCAATCTCGTTGGCGGCCTCTCCAAAATCTACGACCCGACGAAGGCCGTGACCTTTGGCAGTCCGGCATTTTCGCCTCGGGCGAGCGCGGCCATAGCCAACGGCTATTCGGGGCTTTACTAAAATGGTCCACGTCATCCCCCTTTCCGTTGGCCAGCGCCGGCTCGATACCGGCAATGCGCCGCGATATCCCCAGGGCTCGCCGATCGGCGGCGCCATGCAGGGTTTCGGCGACGAGCTTTCCGCTCTCGCCGAGCATTACCGGCAGATGACAGAGCGGCAGGAAGCGTTCGACGCCGAACTGGCGCGTCGCAAGTTCAATGGCCAGATCGCGCAGGCGGAAGACGAGGCGACGGCGAACGCGCCGGCCGACGGTGCCGGCCTGCATGACGCTATGTATGGCCTGGTCGATCCGCGCACCGGCCGGGTGGTGAAGACAGGCCTGTTCGACAAGCTGTTCGACAAGTTCCTGCCGACCATGCCCGAAAGCCAGCGTGCAAACTTCGCCCGACAGAAGGAGCCGATGCGCGCGATCGGCTCGCCGCGCATGGCGCTGCGGCAGAAGACGAGACGCGACGACTACGAGCTGGCCGAGTGGACCAAGGTCGACACCATGTCCACCAGCGCCATCGCGAACAGCGATCCGAACGACACCGCGAACTTCGAGGCGATCCGGCAGAGCGGGTCCAACCTGATCGCCAAGATCGGTAACCCGCTCATCAGGCAAGCGGCCGAAGTGGCCTGGCGCACCAACACCGCCAAGGCGCTGGTCCAGGCAATGATCGCCAAGGACCCGAAGCGCGCCGCGGAGATGCTGGGCGCGGCGCAGGGCCGGACGAAGGACGATGCCGCAGAGGTGGCTGGTGGTTCGCAACAAATCGGTGCCAGTCGCGAGAACGAGACCAGCGCTGTGGGCAGCACGGCGGCAGCTCCTTTGAATACCGACTCCACAGCGCCGGCGGTTGCGGCGGACAGAACCGCCGTCCTTGCGGCAGCTCCGTGGATTGCCGATCTGCCGCAGAACGATCTGCAGGATCTTGGCCAGAAGGCCCAAGTTGCGATGACGACACAACTCTTCGATGCGCGCACCAATGTCCAACTCGCTCACCAGTATGCACCGGACGCCCTCATGTACACCGGCTCTTACTCCGGCAAGAGACCGGACGATGCAGACTTCGCTGCGGTCTATGGCGCCGAGGAGGGCGGCAAACAGTCTCTGGATCTCGAACGGACGTTCAAGGTCGGCCACCAGGCATTCGACATGGTCAGAATGCCGAAAGATGCCATCGAGGCAAAAGTGCTCGCTGCCACGCCAAAGCCGGGCAGTGACACTTCGGAGCAGGATCAGGCAGAGTTTGACATAACGGCGGCCGCTGCCAGGCAGGTGTTGCAGGCTCGCGCCGCCGCTCCCGCCGACTTTGTTCGCAAGATTGATCCGACAGCGGACGCATACTGGAATGCGGTATCGAGCAAAGACAGCTACGATCCGAGCGATCTCCCGAAGGCGATCGCCCGCTCTGTCGCGGTTCAGCTGCAGCTTGGATTCAAGCAAGTCCAGCCGCTGCCGCCGTCTATCGTCAAAAACCTGGTCGACACCTTGAACGACGAGAAAATCCCACAGCGTGAGCGGGATGGCGTGCTGCAGGATTTATTTGCGGGCACGTCTGATCAGGGTGTCCTGGCAGCCATGGCGTTGCAACTGAGCAACGAGAACCAGTCTCGGATTGCGCGAAGCATTGCGAACAACGCAATTCCTGTATCCGCGGAGGAACGTGTCAACCGAAATCTGGCTGCCTTCGATGTCTTGCCTGCGCCCCTGAAGGCGCTCGTAGCGCTCAATGACACCGTACGTCTGATGGCGGACGGAGCGACATTTGGGTACGCGGACAAATTCGCCGCCACCATGAATTCGCTGATCTCGGGCAGCAGCTACGAGGAAGAACTCGCCGCTCAACGTGCCGGGACACAGGATTCGAGAGATCGAGCCAACTCTGCCGGGATCGTTGCGGAGGCACTTGGTGCGTATCTGACCGGCCGGGGCCTTGGAGAGTCCGGCATCACACTTACCGGCCGGTTTGGCACAGCTACGATGGAGGGCTTGTCCGGCGTTCTCGCTCGCGCAGGCCTTATGGGCATCGAGGGGGCGGCTTATGGCGGCGTCGAAGCGGCCGGTCACGATGAGCCGATCGGCAGCGGTATGGCATCCGGCGCGCTATGGGGCGCCGGCACTCAATTTTTGAAAGAAAAGGCAAATGTAATTCACAACGAGTTGCCGGGCTGGCTAGGAGGCCGCTCAAAGCCTCTTCGTAAGAAGTGGGAAATCGAGTATAATAAAGACTGGCCCATAGATCCCGATACAGGCCGGAATATGGATCTCCATCATAAGCGTCCACGGTCTGCGGGCGGGACAGACGACGTGTGGAATTATGAGCCTCTCAGTAGAGCCGACCACATCAAGCATCACAAAGAACAGGGCCACTTTAAGATTTGGGGCGGCTGGAGCAGAGGTAACAGAGGATCAAAACCGTGACAACAAGCCTGGATGATGCCAGCCCTGATTTGAATAGCGTAAAGCCTCTGGCGCCCGACGATCGGCGTTGGAGTGTAGAATTTAGGGATGCCCGCCGTCGGGCGCGACGATATCTTGAATCTCACAACTGGGTATCGGCTATCAAAGGTGAATACCTTGGATATCGGCTAGACGGCGTCATATACGTCTTCCTCTTCGAATTCTTGCCCGCTGAGCCCGATGTACCGTCATGGACATGGGTGATCATTGGCGATGTGCCTTCGGCTTACATTAGCTGTCACCATGCCAAGACGCCCTATGTGGCGCTGGACGGCTACATTGGCGCCATGGAAGAGTGGGTCGAAGCAGCCCGCGAGGGAAACTCGGTCGAAGACATTATCCCTGTGAACGTGCCTGCAACGCCTGCCTATGCAGAGATGCTTGCGAGCCGGCTCAAATTCATCGACGAGCAGATCCTGCCGCTGCTTCCGCACTGATTTTCCATACGTGGTCGTACGCGAACGCTCTTAGGTAGTGCACTCTTAACGATCTCCACGTGATTGGAGACCGACCCGTGGAAAAGAGTGCACTGTCACCGTAATTCCCATGGGGCGAAGATCAACAAAGTCACGATTGGAGATCGCTAGTGTTCGAGAGATTCCGGCGAATTTTTCTCATGGATGATGAGCGAACGCCTCCAATTAATAACCTTCCACTCGATACAAAAGTGGCTGGACTGAATGAATTGCTGGCAGAGTTCGGTGGCGCTTCGTTCAACCGTGGTTTGTACCGAATGGTTCGCGCATCAGACGTGGCGGATTGGAACGCCCGTGTCTGCCTGGGTTTCCCTAAATTCACTGGGCGCATCACCTGCTTTGGTTATGATTGGCAAGGAACGGCATTTGCCACTGACGCGTGGCGGTTGGAGCAAGGAGAGCCAGGCGTGGTGATGTTCGAGCCGGGCACCGGAAAGGCCCTGCAGATACCGGCCAATGTCCGAACTTTCCACGAGGTCGAGCTGATACAGGACGAAGACGCTGCGTTGGCCGCAAACATATACACTGATTGGCGCAGGGCTGGCGGCGCTGAGCCGTCCTACAACCAATGCATAGGTTACAAGAAGCCGCTGTTCCTAAATGGAAAAGACGAAATTGATAACCTGGAATTGTGGGACATTGATATATACTGGCATTTGATGGGGCAAATCTTGGTTCAGACCAAAGACTTGCCGCATGGAAGTTCCGTTCAAGTCAATCTTAGCTGAGAAAGATCGCGATAGAGGCAGTGTTGAGCTTCGGGTGGCATCACGCCCCCGAATCCAGAGTGATGCAACTCATCCCTAGATCTCAAAATTGCCTGCCAGGCGTTTGTGAGTTTTATGTGCTCAAGGCGGTCGGGGAGCTCTCTCGGGAGCCGGAGAATTCCCTGAATGCAATGGCTCCGAAATTGCAGGCATCTACCGGGGCGGCGGACGGTGGGATGACGCCATCGCCCTGGGCTCTTCACATGCCCGGCACGATGCCGAAGGCAGTTCGAGATATGGCCTCACCTGAGGTCCGGTCTCGACAAGACCAAACTTGCCGGAAAGAAAAGGCAGGGTTCAAGGTTCATATAGCGATTGGCTATCAGGCCTTTGGCCGCTGGTGAATTAGCGCAAGCGGCCTTGGCCCCCGCCTTCGGCATCGCTGTCCTGCAGCCGGCGGTTGTTCGACCACCAGATCAGATACAACGAGCCCATTTTCATGACCGGCACGCGGCGTTGCCGTTCGGGGCTGCGCAGTTCCCGGTAGAACTTTATCTTCAAGGTGCCACCCGGCAATCTGATGCGCACTGCCATCGGCTCGAACCTTTATGTGTGAGCCAATACTAAGACGATGTTGCCTGCCGCCGGGTCAACGTCTTGCCGTTGACTATTTCTGGGAGGGGTCGGTTGACCGTGACCTCCGCAACCGAACCCGCCACACGATCATCAATAAGTACCCGCCTGTGCGCGGCCTTTCATGGAGCAAGCCTCATGGCCCGACCTGCAACCGCTGCCGTTCGCCTGTTGACCGGCGAGCGCGAACCCGTGCGCCTGGCCACCACCGGCAATCTGGAGACGATCATCGTTGACGGGATTGCATGGATAGAAGGCCTAAAGTCCGTCGACGGCGTCCAGACCGCGGTTGGCGATCGCGTGCTGGTCAAGGACCAGGACGACGCCAGGCTGAACGGCATCTATACCGCCTCGGAAGGTTTCTGGTATCGCGCGGCCGATGCCCGCACCAGCCGCACGATGCAGAAGGGCACAACCGTGCACGTGCAGGAGGGCGCGGTGTCGGCCGGTTTCGTCTATGCCTTCCAGGCCCTGGCGCCGGCCGTGGGCCGCGACGAGATCACGCTTGCCTTCTTCAGTTCCGACGATCTGGTCGGCGATGCGACAGCCGCGGTGCGGGACGAACTGGCCGCCATCATCGCCGAGGCCGGGCACGCCCGCGACCTTGCCCAGCAATATGCCGCCGACGCCGCCATGGTGTCGGGCGTCAATGTGCCGATCTATGTCTCCGTCGCGGCGGCGGCCGGAGCCACCATCGCCGCCGGCGTGAAAGCCATCCGCACGCAGTTCTATGCCCCGGTGTTCACCACGCCGGCAACCCTTGTGGGAGGCGCGAACTATGCCCGCATGGCGCTATCGGCAATCACCGCAGGCAATTACCCGGCGCTATCCTGGTTCCGCTCGACGGACCGTTTCATGCCGGACGGAACCGTGAACTCGGTGGATGGCGGGTATTGGGTGCTGAGGGAGGGTGTTATCGACCTTCGCATGCTCGGCGCTGGTTTGGGAAACGCCAACGCTGACACGGCGGCGATGATTGCTGCTGTGCAGATCGTCGATGGGAAGAACTGCGGCAACATTCGACTGCCTCCTTCTGCCATCACGATCAACCAAACGATCGATATCACGCTCGGACTGTTCGATATCGAAGGTTTTGGCCGCAGCATATCGACCGTTGCCAGCGCAATGGTCAATGGAGCGCCGCTTTTCCGGCTCGTCGGCCATGCCTTGCGGCTTGGCTTTCACGATTTCAAGGTGTTGGGCAACCAACTGACCGGCGCTGCCGGCAATGGTCACGCTTTTGCGCTTTGGGACACTGACGGCATCGGCGTCGGCTCTGCGCTTCCACAGTCGGTGATTATGGAGCGAGTTGTCATCGACGGCTTTCGCGGCACAGGCCCGGAGGGAGGACCATTAGACAGCATCGGATCGATACCAGCATGCGGCGTCAACAACAAAGGCGGTTTAGGTTGCATTTTCCGCGATATCGAGATTCTACGTTGCGGCGGCGGTATCTATATGGGGAACACTCAAAACTGCTTGATAGACAACCCACTGTTCTCGCAAATCGACCGGTTTGGCATTCTGGATTACCGCTCTGCCTCATTACGCGTAATCAATGGTGACGTTCAAGATTGCTGTGGAGACGGAACGGATCTGACGGTGCCGGCAGCGATCCCTACGGGCAATATCGTCTCGTATTTCGGCAATGGAACAATCATTGAAGGTGTGAAGACCAAGGGTGCCGGTGGTAATTGCCAGATTTATGTTCGGGATGGAGCCGGCGTGAAAATCCGGAAATGCTGGCTTCAAGTCTACATGCTCGCGGACGTGGCTCATAACGGCATTATCATCCATCGCACGACCGGCTTCGCAGTTAATGACAACATGTTTGATATGTCGCAGTCGCCGTACGTGGCGACCCAGAAGAACCAGGGCATTCAGATCACTAATGATCAGGCCAACGACCCAGTCAGCGGCTCAGTAAGCGGCAACCAGTTTCGATTTTCTCCCGGCATGGGGATTTCGTCGTTCATTCGGATCGGCGCACCCTCGGGCAATCGCCTTTTTGGGGGCTTAGTGGTCGAGAATAACGTCTTCGGTGGCTTCCTCGCACCAAGCTCGGGCTGCACGGTCGATGACGGAATTCTTGTGCAGAACGCAAAGCTTGCTGGCTGCCGGATAGTCAACAATGTTTTCGACGCTACGACAGGAGTGACATTCACCAACGGCATTCGCTTCACAAACGTTACCGACGGTGGGAAGAACTGGCTTGGTGGAAACGCTATGAATGTCAGTGGTGGTGCGATTACGGCCGCCTTCAGCGGCATCACTGAAAGTGAGTTGCGTACGGTTGGGCAGACATTTGTCAATCCAACGCCCAGCATCCCCACCGGTACGACGCTAACTGTTCAGGTCGCTGTGCCAGGAGCGGCGCGTGGTGATCTAGTGATAGGTGTTGGCTTCACAGCCGATCTCCTCGGCTGCACTATACGAGATGCTCGCGTGATCACGGCCGACAACGTCGACATCATCATCGCAAACGACACTGGGGCTACGAAGGATCCCGGTAGCGGTGTGATGACTATTGTCGTTCGCAAGTGGCAGTTTGGTGGTTGATCATCGTAGTAGAGTGTCACCGAATAACATCGCTACGATGTTGCCGACAATCATTAGCCAAAAGAACGCCTGGAAGAAGGCGTTGCGCCAGATTGGGCCGAAAACCTCAACGAAAGCTGTCCGCCACCGGTCGATCTCCGCCAAATATTGCTCGGCTATCCAGCGGATCGACTTCATTACAAAATGCCCTTGGCCCAGTAACCGAAGAAAATTATCTGAGAGGCCACGGCTGCCGTGAGTGTGAGGCGGCGCCATTGAACATCGGGTATACCAGAGATTGCCACCGCCAAGGCGGGGAGCGCAAGGGCGACGAACCTAATGCCGTTCTGGTTATAGAGATACATCGCAAAGCAGAGCGATGATGCAAGCAGGACCATGAAGGCCGCAAATTTCCGACTAAACATCTGATTGAAGAACATAAACGGCACGGCATAAGCGGTGACCATGATCGTTAGTAGGAAGCCGCTAGTGTTCACCTCGATCATAGCGCGCCTGTCCCCGATAGAGCCGAGTAAGTAACTTTTGAGGAGGGTTGCAGCGACGACGACAGCGCCGATATAGCCAGCCGATATCAGGATGTGATGCCGTCGAGCCACGTTAAAACGAGTGATCAACTGGCCGACCGCAAACGCTCCAACGAAGACCAGAACGGCCGAATGGATGAAGGCGGCCACCGCAACGAACCCGTACTTGAGAAGGCGCCAAGGTAACAGTAGTGCCAGATAGATCGCCGCCATTGCCGTAGCGGATCGCACCTGTGAAAAAGCTAGATCGATTAGCTGCGGGTGAATTAACAGGAGAAGATAGGCAGGAGCAGAAGCCTTAACCGCCACATATGTGCTGAAAATCAACAGCGCAATCAGTGCCAACACGGAAAAAATGCTGCCGAGCTCGAAGCTTTCCTTGAGCGCATAGATGCTTTTTCGCCATAAATATTCTTGGGCATACCACTCAACCACTGAGGCCGCGTCTGGAGACACGTAGTAAGCACCCTTGTCGAAATTCATGATATAGTTTTGCAGATCCGGGAAAGGTGCTCCTCGGATTGAGACCCAATCAACCATCCAAACAGCAAGTGCGAACGTCGTCCCAATTGCGAGCTTTATGAGTAATTCGGCTCGTCCGCCATTTGTGTTCTGTATTCCGGGCGATGACGCGTATAACTGGCTCATTGACGTCTAACCCCCCAGGCATAGGCCCTCGAGTCAGACGCCACGAGTCGGCGAATCTCATATGCTCCCTGCTGTTCGATCTGCTCTACCGCTTCGACCACACCTTCGAATTGGCCCGGCGTGACGTCGTCGAAGACGATCATGTCGCCGACTTGCTGAAGGGCGGCGACCGCTTGATATTCGAGCAGAACGTTCTTCTTCGTGTGCTGCGCGTCGATGAAAGCGAAATGGATGCGGTTGACGCCGACCTTCGGCAGCTGGAACAGGGAATCGCCCTGCAGGAAGACGATCCGGTCGGCCAACGTCCGCCAGGGCTGAAGCAGTTCGGCTCGTGTCTTCCTGCCTTCATGATCGTCAATGCAGTTCCAGTAGATGCGGTGTTGATGCGGGAGAACGTCGAGCGTGACGATATGGCCGGCGGCGCCGGCATCGGCCATCGCCTTGGCCATGCAGATCGCTGAAAAACCACGCGCCGTGCCGGTCTCGACAATGGTGGTGAACGGCTCGGGCTTGTCCGCCAACCGGCGGCGAAGCAGGCTGTAGAGCACACGCCCGTGCGGGTAGGCCAGCGCGCTCGTCTTGACGGTGATCTGGGTGTGAAGGGCGAGTTCATCGAGCCAATCGCGGTCGATGGCGTAGCCGGTTTCGGCCTCCAGCCTGTCGATCTCCGCAAACGGCACCTGTCGTGCCGCTTCGAACAGTTGGAGATAGTCCGCCTTCGATGCACGCGGCGCCGCACCCAGCGGATCGGTGCTGTGCCGGCGATCGATGACAGCCGCCAGCCTGTTGAAGACCAGGCGTTGCGCGGCGCCAACATAGTTTCTCATCCGAAACCCATTCGTCCTGACAATGGATTTTTTCTAGCATGCGTCGGCCCGCGTGCAAGGCGGCATGCCCGACAACGCACAGTTACCGAGGCCGGGACGCTTTGCTTTTGGGCTGGCGCTCTTGAAAGACGGCATGGCCTGCTTCGCGTATTCAGCCAAAATCATCACAATCCGAAAGGAAACTCCCATGGACCGCAACTTCGCGCGGGCGCTTGCACTCGTCTTGAAATCCGAGGGTGGCTGGTCGGACAATCCGGCCGATCCCGGCGGCGCCACGATGAAGGGTGTCACGCTCACGAACTTCCGCCGCTATGTGAAAGCCGACGCCAGCAAGGCCGACCTTCACAAGATCGGCGATGAACAGGTGGCAACGGTTTTTCGCCGTTTTTACTGGGATGCGGTGCTGGGCGCCGAACTGCCGGACGGCGTCGACTTCGCCGTTTTCGACTTCGCGGTGAACAGCGGCCCGGGCAGGGCGGCGAAGTATCTGCAGGCGGTGGTGGGGGCTGTACAGGACGGCCGCATCGGGCCGGCTACGCTTGCCGCGGCCAGGGCAAAGCCGGCAGGCGTGGTGATCGACCAGCTCTGCAACGCGCGGCTGGCGTTCCTGCGCCGCTTGCCGACATGGGCGACATTCGGGCGCGGCTGGTCCGACCGGGTCAAGTCGGTACGGGCAGAGGCCCTGCTGATGTCGGCGCCGTCGGCCGTGCCAGCGCCGCTGCCCGCGCGGCCGGCGCCGGAAGCGGCTCCGCCAAAGGCTGGACCAGCGCAGGTTCATGCGCCGGAAGCCACGTCGGTACCGCCTGACAATTCCGGGATGCCGATGGCTGCCAGGATGGGCGGGATCATTGCCGCCTGCATGCTGGTCCTCCTTGCTGCCTGGCACCATGTCGCGGCTGCGCTTGAAAGGATATTCTGATCATGGCCACAGTCACCCAGCCGACCATTCGTCCGACCAACAAGCTGACGGCCGCCACCATCGCGGCCGCGGCCGTTTCCGTTTCCGGCGTCGTCGTGCGCAACCTCTGGCCGTCCTGGTATGACGCCGAGACATGGGCCACGCTCCTGCCGGTCGCGGTGTTTGCCGTCGGATACCTCGTCAGGGATGAGGCAAACCGATGAGCGCGCTGGTCAATTTCCTGCTCACCAATCCGGGCATTCTGGGCATTGGTGCCGCCATCGTGGCGGCGCTCGGCTGGGGGCTTCGCCAGCGGCTGGCCGGCGAACGCGCAGAGCGGGACCGGCAGGCCGCCGGCGAGGCCGCGGCGCGCGAAATTGCCGATCAGGTTCAGAACGATATCGGCGCGTTGCCCGCGGCAGCCGCCCGAAAGGAGCTCAAGTCATGGGCAAGGGATTGATGCTCGCCCTGGTTCTGGCTGCCACGGCCGGCTGCACCACCGCCAAGGGTGGATTTTGCGCGGTGTCGAGCCCGCTGCGCCTGTCGGTGGGCGCGGTCGACGCGTTGTCGGATGCCGAGGTCAAGCCGTTGCTGGCGCACAACCGCAAGGGCGAAAGACTATGCGAGTGGAAACCATGAGCGCGAGGGCGGTGGAATGATGCATGATCTCTTCGACCTGCTCGGCATCAAGGGGCCGGTCGTTGCCGCCGGTCTCGCCGGCGGCGTCCTGCGGGCCTTGTCGCGTCATCGCTACAAGTTGCGCGAAATGGTCGCGTCGCCAATCTGCGGGGCGCTGGCGGCGGCGTATCTGACACTGCCGGTGGTCCAGTATGCCCGCGCCACCGGGCTGCCGCTGGCCAATGACGACACGACGACGCTGGCCGCCGCCTTTCTCATCGGTGTCTGCGCGATGTGGATCTCGGACATCCTGGTCGAGCTCGTCGTCCGCCGGCTGAGACCCACCGTCGAGGAGTGATCCATCACCTGCAGCCAAGCCCGCTCCGGCACGCCGGGGGGCTTTTTGCGTTGTAGCGACCGCCAAGTTAATCATTCAGGTTATGCATAATCATTATTGTTAATTTTCGATTGAATTCCTTAAATTCGACAAAGACTTGAGCCAAATGTTTGTTCATATATTGTTAAGCAAGAGGTAGAACACGAAAGACGGAAGCCATTTCCATCAATCGAACGGGAGTAGCTTTCATGAACAAGTTCATTGTTATTTTCGCCGCAGTCGCAGTCGCATCCTCCGTCGGGGCCGCCGAGGCCGGATGCGGATCCGGCGGTTCGGGCGGATGGGGAGGCGGATCAAGCAGCCTGATCAACATTTCGCCGTCCATCGACCTCGGCAAGGTGGATGTGCTCAACGGCGTGCTGAACGGCAACAACGTCCTGAGCGGCAATCTCGTCTCGGGCATTCTGAGCGGCAACAAGACCGGCCTTGTCGGCGGTGTCCTGAGCGGCATCGGCATCAATCTGGCCGGAGGCAACGATTACAGGATCGGCAAGCGTCATTAGAGACCGGCATCCTCGTCGTCGACACCGAATAGCCCGTTCCGGTTCGCCGGGCGGGCTATTTCGCGTTTGCGGCGGCGGCCTCACACCGCAGCCACCGGCCTAGGCAAGGATGTTGACGGCGCGGGCCGCGACCAGCGCGATCGTCAGCAGCGAGATCATTGCCTCCGCCATCATCAACAGCTTGGCGCGTTGGGAAAGCGGCAAGGTGTCGGTCGGCGAGAATGCCGTCGCATTGGTGAAGGCGAGGAAGAAATAGTCGACGAAGCCGGGCAGCCAGTCGCGAATCTCGCGATCGTTGAGGGTCATCTGCGGGAACAGGAAATCGGAATGGGCGCGGTTGACGAGGCCGCAGGTCGGCGGCCCGCCGCGGTCGGTGCTCCAGAACCACAAGGCGAAGACGATGATGTTGGTGAGCCAGATGTTGAGCGCGTCGATCAGCAGCGTCTGGCCGCTTGAGCCGGCATGGCCCGCCAGCAAGGCGCGCACCAGAAGCACCAGCGAACCGCAGTTCATGACGCTGACGACGCCGGTCATCACCAGGGCCGTCCGGCGGATCAGGACGCGAAAGCGGCCGACCAGATGCCAGTGTTCCTCCTCGACCGCTTTCTGGGTGGCGACTTGCGTCCAGGCGGTGGCCACCGAAAGAGGTATGAGCAGGGCGGCCTCGATTGCCGGCGCCAGCCAGCGGGGGCCGAACGAAAGATCGTTGATGACCAGAAGCTGCAGGCAGATGATGACGAGGACCGCCGTGCGCGCCAGCCAGAAGTCGAGCGCGCGGTGGTGAATTACGGCATGGGGGTGGCGCATCGAATGTCCGGGATGTTCAGGCGAGATCGGGCGTACGGGCTATTCTGCCCCGGGCGGAGCAATGAGGCGTCGAAGTTGCCGCTCAATCTTGGTGTTGCAATGGCACGCAAGTATACATTTTTGTAAGCTTTGACGTTGGGGCTGTTCGACAATCCGGGCGATGTGGTTTAAGCGCCGCATGACGGGAATTGACGACTCCATGGATGGTTGGGCGCCGGCGGGATTGCCTGCCGTAGGGCTGGACTCGTCGTCGATCTGGTCCGCCCTGCTGCGGCAACCATGGTGTCTGCTGGCGCTTTTGTGCCTGGCGCAGATCCTGTGCTGGACGATGGTGCCGACACTCATCGATCCCGCGCCGCCCGGGGACGTTGTCGAAGGCTTCATGTGGGGCCGCGAATGGGTGCTTTTGACCTACAAACACCCGCAACTTCCCGGCTGGCTGCTCGAGACCAGTCATCTCCTGACCGGATCGTTCCGCTGGCCGCAATATCTGCTGTCTCAACTGACGATCTCGGCCACTTTCGTCCTTGTCTATTTGCTCGCGCGCGACATGCTGGGGCGCAGGAGTGCGCTGGCTGCCGTGCTGCTGATGCCGTCGGTCTATTTCTTCGGCTGGCCGACGCCGCAGTTCAACCACGACTATGCGCAGATGCCGTTCTGGGCCGCGATCTGCTGGCTGCTTTGGCGCGCCGGCCGTGGCGGCGGGCCGGGTTGGTGGCTGGCGCTCGGAATGGTGTCCGGGGTCGGGCTGTACGCCAAGTTCTCCACCGGCCTGCTGCTTGCTTTCGGCGCGCTGTGGCTGCTTTACGATCCACGCGCGCGCAGCCGGCTGGCGAGCCCCTGGCCATGGTTCGGCCTGGCCGTTTTTCTCGCGGTCGCCGCACCGCTGGCCGTCGCACTTTACCGTATCGACTTCCTGCCCCTGACCTATTTCGCCGGCCGCGACGCGTGGGTGAGCGAACATCGTGCGCGGCTCTATTATATCGGTGTCCAGATGGCGGGCCTTTGCGGCTTTCTCCTGGTGTTGGCGATATCGGGATTGTTGCGGCGCTCGCCACCGGCGCAAGACCCTGGCGAGCGCGGCACGCTCGTCTACCTCTGCTGGATGGGGCTTGGGCCGGCTGTTCTGATCATGGTGGCCTCGTTGTTCACCGGCACCGGCGAGGCTTGGGGCGCGCCCATGTACAACCTTGTCGGCGTCGTCGCGCTCGCCTTTCTCGGCCACCGGCTCGGCGCCGCCGAGATGCGACGGCTGGCGATCTGCGCTTTCATCTGCATCGTGGCCATGTCGAGCGCCTATGCCGCCATCCGCTGGACCGATTGCAATGTGCGCGGGCGCATGGACGCCGTCTGCTGGCCGGCGCGACCGATCTCGGACGAGGCCGAGGCGGTCTGGCATGCCGCGGTGCCGGGCCGGCTCGACATTGTCGGCGGCGACACCGAACTGGCCATGCTGGCCGGCCTCAATGCCTATGACAAGCCGTCGATTTTCACCGACCTCAACATGCGGTTCGCCCCCTGGATCACGAGGCAGCGGCTGCGCGACCACGGCATGCTGATGGTTTGGTCGGGCCGTCCGGTGCCGCCGGGGCTGCGGCCATGGCTGGACAACATCCCGGTCAAGACCGTTCTCTTCAACTGGTCGCGCAAGGCGCCGCCTGTGGCGATCAGCTTTGCCGCCATTCCGCCGGGCAGGCGATATCTGCCTGTCGCCGCCAGCAGCCGGACCCGGCATCCGCCCTTCTAAGGCGGGCGGCGTCATGTCCGCATAGCCGAATGGCCGCGCGTGCGACTGGACGAACCAGGCGACAATGCCCATTTATGGGATATCCAAATCTGTTGTCGCGCAATTCCCTTGGGAAAGCCGGTACTCTTTCCCCGGAATTGCTCTTTTGAGGAGACGTTACATGACGACTTCGAGCGAACGCGCAGTGCTTGCCGGCGGCTGTTTCTGGGGCATGCAGGATTTGATCCGGCGCATGCCCGGCGTCCTCGACACGCGTGTCGGCTATAGCGGGGGCGACGTGCCGAACGCCACCTATCGCAATCACGGCACGCATGCCGAAGCCATCGAGATCAGCTTCGATCCAGCGAAAATCAGCTTCCGCCAGCTTCTGGAATTTTTCTTCCAGATCCACGATCCGACGACGCGAAACCGCCAGGGCAACGATGTCGGCATGAGCTATCGCTCGGCGATCTACTACACGAGCGAGGAGCAAAAGCGCGTGGCGGAAGACACCATCGCCGATGTCGATGCTTCCGGCCTGTGGCCCGGCAAGGTTGTCACCGAACTCGCACCGGTCGGAGCGTTCTGGGAGGCCGAGCCCGAGCATCAGGACTATCTGGAGAAATATCCCAACGGTTACACTTGCCATTTCGTCAGGCCGGGCTGGAAGCTGCCGGTTCGTGAAAAGGCCGTTTCATAGGTTGGCGGGATCGGTCCTTGGCGGCGAGCCGACGTAAGCGCTTGCCGCAGGATCGCGAGAACTGCGGCTGTCGACCACTGCCCAGTGGTTGACAGCCCGCCGCGTTGCTGACCAACTGTGGCGGTTGATTTGGTCTCAGGGGTGAGCATGCGGAAGATTTACGAAAAACCTGTGTTGGTGAAGCGGGAAAGACTCTCCAGTGTCGCCGCGGCGGGGCCGCTTTCTCCCAAGCCAGGCTGACGGGCTCAGCCGGCCTTTGGGCCTGCCCGGACGGGTCCGTGACCGTGTCAGGATTGCTGGCGCATGGGCAGGCGATGCCTAGCCTCGCCGGGCACTGGAAATGACGTCCTCCAAGCCCGATGCCGCTGCCGGGCAGCTCAATGCGGTTTTCATACTGGATGTTTCTGCCTACACCGGGCCGTTGCTTTCCGGCTGGATCCAAGCGGGCAACCGTATCGGCGCGATCGTCGTGCCTGGCTTTCGGCGTCCATCCAGAGGTTTCAGCGTCGGCAATTTTCGGCGCAGGCTGAGGCGCCGGCTTCTGCTCAGGCGCTATCTCGGCGGCACGCCGGTCAAATTGATCGAATTCTCCCCGCCTTACGACTGGGACGAGCTTGCCCGGCAATTGCCCGACATCGCCGCGGATGTCCTGATCTGCTACGCTTTTGCGACCTTGATCCCCCAACAACTGCTCGGTCTCTTTCCCAAGGGCGGGCTTAATCTTCATCCGGCGCTGCTGCCCCACTACCGGGGGCCGCATCCTCTCCATCGCCTGGTAGCGGATGGGGAGCACGCCATCCATGGCGGCGTGACGCTGCACAAGATGTCCGCCAGTTTCGATGAAGGCGACATCCTTGGACAGGTGCCGTTCGGTGAAGCAAACTGGTCATCGCGGCGCGTCATGGTCGATAGCGTGGCGACAGCGATGCGCGGATTGGTGAGCGAGGTGGCGCCGGCCTATTGCAGGGACCAGGTGTCGGGGATGCGGCAGCCAACTGGAGATTTCGTCTGGGCGCGGCTTGAGCGGCACCACATGGCGATTTCATCCGACATGTCGATCGAGCACGTTGCCAGGCTGTGGCATGTGCTGGGATTCGATCCTGGTATCTATCTCAGGATTGCCGACCGCAAGGTCAGGTTGGCCTTCCAGGTCAAGCGGCTCGGACCGCGAACCGGAAAGGATCCGGTAAGGCGATGGGGCAGGGTGGAGTTCGATCTGGTCAACGGCCGGGTTCAGTTTCTGGTCTATGGTCGCCTGCTCAAACGGCTATTGAAAATGCACTTTAGACTCGCACGCGGGTCGGCTGCAAATTCCGCCCCTGAAATAAGGGTTTTCGGCAAGATGGACAGCGAAGCGACGCGTACGGTGAAGCGAGGCGAGGCTCCCGGGCACTGACATCGATGCAAATGAAAACCGCGAAGCCCGAGCTCCGCGGTTTCCTTGTGGTGATCGAACGCTATTTGCCGCAGTTGTTGTCGTTCACGGTCGGTGCCGTTGCATTGCCATTGGCATCCGATTGCGCGCCCTGCGGGCTAGTCGGGCAATTCTTGTCCGCATTGGAGTTCATGTCGCCCGGCGTGGTGGTCGTGCTATTGGTAGCGGCCGGGTCTACGGTATTGGGGGAAGCCGGGGTGCTCGGGTCGACGGTGATCGACTTGCTGCTGCCTCCAGACCCATCATTGTCAGTTGCGCCATTGCTTTGCGCCATGGCGGACGTTGCAAGGGCGATCGTGAAGGCCGAAGCCGCAAGGATTTTCATAAACGTCGTTGGTCTCCATTTTCTGTGAACCTGTCGCCTCGAACGGTGCAGTTCACTGGCGCGGCGAACCGCTTTGTCTCCTGGTTTTGACGCAAATCCCGACAGAAACCGTTTCACGATTTTCCTGAAATCGCGTCTGGCGACTGAGGGAACAACCTCTCGGTTCGGCGATAGTTCCAGACAAATTTACGCGCCGACGGCGCGCGGTCCTGCACGCCGGCGGTGCGCGATTGCCTGCGCGCTGGCGCAATGCTTTTGGTGCAGCTTGCTGAAAAAACAGCTTCCCCAACCGATCGAATGGTGCTTTAACGCGCCCATCCACAGGGGTGCTCCGTACGGTCGGGGCTGAGACGGGGGCGGCAAGCCCACAGACCCTAAAAGCTGATCTGGGTAATACCAGCGGAGCGAGGCGGGCGATGTTTTCAGGCGCACAGGTTTCCTTATATCCCATGACCGACGATTTCGTCGGCGTCATCCTTGGTGCGCTCGGCGCACTCGACCCCTGGCGCGACCGGCTCAGGATCGAGACCGACGACATATCGACCTTGCTGGTCGGGCCGCCCGAGGTGTTGTTTCCGGCGCTGCGCGACCTTTTCGTGGCAGCGTCCGGCAGCGGCAAGCATTGCGTGCTGTCAGCCGCCATTTCGCGTGGCTGCCCGGGCGAGCCGGACGATCCGATCTGCCACTCCGATAAGACAGGCGGACCTGCCGGACCGCTCGGCCCGCGCAAGCAAGCCGCCATCAGCGCCGTGCGCGGGGCGCCCGCAACCGGCCAGTCGGCAGCGGCGCAGTTCTCGCTCTATGTGATGGGCACGGGCGATCACATGGACGAGATTTACGGCTGCATCGACTTCCTGAAGCAGTCCGGCGTCTACGATCGCTCCAAGAATTTCTGCACCAAGCTGCGCGGCGATGCCGGCGCGATTTTCGCGGCGCTGAACGAAGCTTTTTGCCGCTTCGGACCGGGCGCCGGCCACGTAACCCTCGATGTCACGGTTTCGGCCAACAGTCCCACCGCCGTCTGATCCGCTCGCGCTGTCGCGCGACGGCCGTCAAGGGTCTCTCCTCTCGTGGCTTCATCGTCATTCAACCGCCCGCGCCAGTTTGCGGGCTTCTTCGCCAAGGCGGCGCCGCCAGTGATGTCGGTCGGTTTTCTGCTCGTGGCGTGGGAGCTCTACGCGAATCATTCCGGCATCAAGCCGACCATCCTTCCCGCGCCCTCGCGCGTCTTCGAACAGGCCGTGCTCAATCGCGAGGCGCTGATCGACAATGCCATCCCCACCATCCGAGCGACGCTGATCGGCTTTGCCTGCTCGCTCGGCGCCGCCTTCGTGCTGTCGATGCTGGTCGACTTCTTCCAGCCGTTGCGGCGCGCGCTGTTTCCTGTCTTCATCGTCAGCCAGACATTGCCGCTGGTTGCCATCGCGCCCCTGGTGGTGCTGTGGTTCGGTTTCGGGCTGACGCCCAAGATCATGCTGGTGGCGCTGGTCACCTTCTTCCCGATGCTGGTTGCCCTGGTACAGGGCTACGAGGCGACCGAGGCTGAGATCGGCCAGATGCTGCGCGTCATGGGGGCCGGGCGCTGGCGGGTCTTCATGCTGGCGCGGCTGCCTTCGGCGCTGCCATATTTCTTCGCCGGCCTCAGGATCTCCATCACCTATGCCGTGGTCGGCGCCATCTTCGCCGAGTATGCGGGCGCGGCCAAGGGGCTTGGCATCTACATGCTCAACGCCAAGAACAATTTCCGTCCCGACCTGGTGCTGGCCGCGGTCGGCGTCAGCGCCGGGCTGACCCTCGTCCTGTTTGGGCTGACGGTGCTGCTGCAGCGTCTTGCCATGCCCTGGGAGCGAGATGCCGGCAGGCAAATCGCTGGAAAGGGTCCGCGGCGATGACCCGGCTCGAATTGCGGCATGTGCGCAAGGCGTTTGGCGGGCTGGACGTGCTTGCCGACATTTCGCTCAGCGTTGGCGCTGGAGAGTTCGTCTCGATCCTTGGACCCTCCGGCGCCGGCAAGTCGACGCTGTTCCAGCTTGTGACGGGAGCGGAGCGGGGCCAGGGGGGCATGTTCTTCGACGGCGCCCCGCTCGACGACTATGGCAGGCATTTCGCCTTCATGCCGCAGCGCGACGCGCTGATGCCATGGAGGCGCATCCTCGACAACGCGACGCTCGGGCTCGAGGTGCAAGGCCTCGGCCGCAAGGCGGCGCGGATGCGGGTCGCGCCCCTGTTTGCCGAGTTTGGGCTTGCCGGCTTCGAGCGGCATTTTCCAGCACAGCTTTCAGGCGGCATGCGCCAGCGGGCGGCACTGCTGCGCACCGTGGTGCAGGAACGCGACATGTTGCTGCTCGACGAACCGTTCGGCGCGCTCGATGCGCTGACCCGCGCGGTCATGCAGCGCTGGCTCGAACAGATGTGGCGGCATCATCGCTGGACCGCGTTGCTGATCACCCATGACGTGCGCGAAGCCGTGTTCTTGTCCGACCGTATCTATGTGCTTTCCGCGCGGCCGGCCCGCGTCGTGCGCGAATTCAGCGTAGCGCTGCCACGTCCGCGCGACTCTACCGGCGTCGCCGGGCGGCGGGCCGGAACACTCGAGGCCGAGATTCTCGATGTTTTGCTCAACCTCCAGCCATCCAAAGGACATGACCATGACTGACTTGACGCGCAGGCAGGCCTTGCTGCTCGCCCTTGCCGGCAGCACTCCGCTGATCGTCGGATCGAGCCGGTCCTTCGCGGCCATGCAAAAGGTCACGGTTGCCCTCGACTGGACAGTGAACACCAACCATGTCGGGCTGTTCGTCGCCCGCGACAAGGGGTTTTACGGCGAGGCGGGTCTGGAGGTCGACATTGTGCCCTATAGCGATGCCGGCGCTGGCACGCTTGTCGCCAACCGCGTTGCCGATTTCGGCATCAACGGCACCATAAGCCTGTTCACCCAGAAGACTGCCGGCGCCGATTTGAAGGCCGTCTATGCCGTGGTGCAGTCAGAGACGGGCCGACTGGTGTTCAATGCGGCGCGCAGCGAGATCAGAAGCCCGAAGGATCTGGACGGCCTGACCTATGGCGGCTTCGGCAGCGCCTGGGAGAATGCGCTGATTTCGACCATCATCCGCCATGATGGCGGCAAGGGAGAATTCGAAACGGTGACGCTCGGCACTTCCGCTTACGAGGCGCTGGCCAACGGTTCGGTCGACTTCACGCTCGAAGTGTCGACCTGGGAGGGTGTCGAAGCCGAACTCAAAGGCGTCAGGCAGCGCAGCTTCGTCTATGCTGACCATGGCGTTCCCGACGAGCACACCACGCTCATCTCTTCGAGCGATGCGTATCTTCGGGAGAATCCCGAATTGGCGTCGTCCTTTGTCCAGGCAACGCGGCGCGGCTATCAGTTCGCCGTCGATCATCCAGGGGAAGCCGCCACAGTGCTCATCGCCGCCAACAAGGATGCCCTGACCAATCCGGCATTGATCTACGCCTCGCTTAAGGCGCTCATCGACGGGCACTATCTGCGCGGTCAAAACGGCACCATCGGCACCATGGATCCGGCCAAGATGGAAGCGATCGGCTCCTATCTCTTCGCCGCCGGCATCTTGCATGATGCCGATGGCAAGATCGTCGCGCAACGTCCAGATTTCGCGGAATATTTCAGCAATCTATATGTTGAATAGGGCGCCACGGCCCTACCGTTTCGCATTTCGACGGTTTGACGCCGATCTGATCGTCTCGGTTAACGGCGCGGCAATGCTTGTCGTGCAAAGGTCGCATGGAGGGACCACCGGGATACCTGCCTTGCTGATATCAAAAAGTGAAGCGCCTTCGCGTGCGGCCGACAACAGGCTTTTATCCACGGCACGCAAGCGCGAAATCATGCTTGACCTGCGCGAAGGCTTCTTTCGCGCTTGCGCGCTGTTGTGCGCGGGACTGTTCGTCTATCGTGGCGTTTCTCAACTTGTTGAAGATCCGACCCGGCTCAATGCCGCGCTGGTGGCGATTTCCGAGATACTCACCTTCACCTGGTTGCTACTGTCGCGCCGTCCGATGGAGCGCGATTGGAATCCGCTTACCGTCGTCGTCTCGGTGACAGCCAGTTTTGGCGTGGCGTTGGTAAGCCTCCAACCAGGCATTGCCATTATCCCCGTCCACGTCGCCGCGCCGCTGCAATTCATCGCGCTGTTGTTCGTCATCTGGGGCAAGATTTCGCTGGGGCGCTCTTTTGCCATCCTGCCCGGCAATCGCGGTGTGATGACGGGCGGCGCCTACCGGTTGGTGCGGCATCCCATCTATGCCGGCTATCTCGCCGGCCACGTGCTTTTCCTGCTGTCGGCCTTTTCCTTCCATAATCTCGCGGTCTATGCGGTGATCACCTACATGCAGCTTTACCGCATCTTGCGCGAGGAGGCGCTGTTGGCCGCCGCGCCTGAGTACCGCGCTTATATGGAACGTGTGCGCTACAGGCTGTTCTACCGGCTGTTCTGAGGTCGAGATCGCCGATCGCGGCACCAGTGCCAGTTCCGTCTGCCCGAGCAAAGGACAACGCCCGTCTGTGGTGCCTGGGCTTTCCTGGTTCGATTTGAGTATCGTCCACCGATGCAGGTAAGTGTCGGCACCATAGGGAGTGCCAAATCATAAAAACGTTTTTTTATTGAAATCCATCATTAAATCGATAATATTGATGTTGTCGGAAAAATATTTTTTACAAGGGTAATATACATTTATTATTTTTATCTCAACTGTATTTTTCTAATAAAAACCATCAGCTTTGCAAGCATCATTCTCTGTGAAACTGGAATTCGTCTTCTGCGTAGTTAGTTCTGCAATCGGCCGTGTGCCGACTGTCTTAGCGCAACTACAACAGGAGAGTGTTATGGCTTTTACGATCAAAACAGTCGCCAATGTGTTGGCAAGCAGTGCAATGGTCGTCGTCCTTTCCTTGCCGGCAAGCGCCGCGGGTCTTGGCGTCGGTGTCGGCGCTTCGGTTGGCGGTAGCGGCGGCGTCAATGCCGGCGTTGGCGCTTCCGTCGGTGGCGGTGGCGGTATCAGCGCCGGCGCCGGCGCATCGGTCGGTGGCAGCGGTGGTGTCAATGCCGGGGCCGGCGCCAATGTCGGTGGCTCTCGCGGCGTCAGCGCCGGGCTCGGCGCATCGGTTGGTGGCAGCAATGGCGTCAACGCCGGCCTCGGCGCCAATGTTGGTGGAACAGGCGGCATCAGCGCCGGACTTGGCGCGAATGGCGGCGGCACAAGCGGCATTGGTGTCGGCGTCGGGGTAGGTGTTGGCAACGGGACCAATCCCAGCAACCCGTCGAACCCGAGCAACCCGTCCAATCCCAGCCGCCCTGGCATTCCGGGTGCGGTGGCGCAGATGTCGGATGGCCAGGTGGCGCGCATGAAGAAGCGCTGCGTCGACGTCCTCAGCAGCGAAGGCACCTATGACCGGGACCTGCGCCAGCTCTGCCTGCTGATCGCACGCCGCTAGGGCTGAAGGATGAGGCTGCGGAACCAGCCGTGAGGCTCTGACCGCACTCTCCTGGCCTCCGGCCGGTCGGAAAGCCCGCCATTGTGGCGGGCTTTCTGCATCATGGGCCTAGCCCGGTTGCCTGCATTCCCGTTGAGGGCGGGTGGGATATTATTGATTTGCCGGCGCAGCTCCGGTTGCGCGCAACGCCAGCCAGGATCGGCGGAACGCTAATGCTGCTCGGACGTTCTTCGAACATCGCATGTAGCGATGTTCAACCGGCGTCAGCGCCACGGAGCGGGAAATCATGAGCTTAGGCACCATTCTCATCATCATTCTTGTCATTGCGCTGCTCGGCGGCTTCAGCGGTCTTGGCGGCGGTCCGTTCTACGGCACAGGCTACTATGGCGGTGGCGGGCTTGGCCTCGTCCTGTTGATTATCATCATCCTTGTCGTGCTCGGGCGCATCTAGCGGCCTCGATCGCAGGATAGTCGCGATCTCGTGAGGGTGTTGAGACGGGAGCGCACCGGATCGTGATGAAAGCAAGCCGGCTTGTGATCAGGCATTTTGCCGGACTCACGTATGGTGATTGCGGTCCACACCCCCCGTGGAAACAAGAGGAGAGGGTCCCACCCCTTCATCCTCCTCCAAGGCCCGCCCCGGTTTCCCGGAGCGGGCTTTCTTTTTCCTATCCGACCGTCGCGAAACGCACCGCCAGGGCTCGTTGACAGAATTCGCGCGCCAATATATTGAACAGGATCATACAGGTTCAATGAACAGGTACGCATATGAAGCGGCGGGCGGTTCAACTGTCTCCAGGCACGGGCAAGCCCGAGCAGATCGCCATAGTTCTCGAACATGAAATTCGCTCCGGCGTCCTGGGTTTCGGCGACCGCCTGCAAAGCGAGAATGAACTCGTTCAGCGCTTCTCCGTCAGCCGCAATACCGTCCGCAAGGGTCTTGAGGAACTCTCCAGCCGCGGACTGATCACCACCAAGGTCGGCATCGGCTCCTTCGTCACCTTTGATGGCAAGCCGGTCGATGACGCCATCGGCTGGTCGAGGGCGCTGGCTAATGCGGGCGCCAATGCGGAAACAAGAACGCTGCGGCTGGAGGTCATCGAGGATGCCGACCTGGCGACCTTGCTGGACGTCGAGAGCCCGTTCTTCATCGCTGTCGACCGGGTGCGCACCAATGCCAGCGACGGTCACGCAATCTCCATCGAACGCAGCCGCTTGCCGCTGTCGCCGGAGCTGGAGGACGTGCCGCTGCGTGGCCTGCGCGAGGGCTCGCTCCACCAGACGCTGCGCGGGGCAGGGTTGATACCGGACCACGGCGAGGAGTGGGTCGATATCGAGATGCTGAACGCCGATGACGCCGCCATTCTCGGCTGCCCACAGGGCACCCCGTTCCTGCGCGGCCGCCGGCTGACGCGTGCGGCCGATGAGAGGCCGATCGAATATGTCACCAGCCTGCTCAATCCCGCTCATTTCGCGCTGCATATGAGGTTCTGAGCGATGCCGGACAACATAACGCTTGATCGTGCCATCGGCGCGCTTGTCGGCGGGGCGCTGGGCGATGCGCTCGGCATGCCGACCCAGCTTTTGTCGCCGGCCCGTATTGCCGAACTCTACGGCCATGTCGAGGATTTCGTCGCGCCCTTCGCCGATCATCCGGTGTCGAAGGGACTGTCGGCCGGCACCATCACCGACGATACCGAACAGGCATTGCTGCTTGGCCGCATCCTGATCGAATCAGGCGATCGCTTCGACCATGGGCGCTGGGTCAACGCGCTGCTCGACTGGGAGCGCGAGGTCAAGGCGCGTGGCAGCTACGATCTCCTGGGGCCGTCGACCAAGCGTGCCATCGACGCCATCAACAATGGCGTGCCGGCGGAGGAGGCGGGGCGTAGCGGCGACACCAATGGCGCGGCCATGCGCATCGCACCGGTTGGCATCATGGTGCCGCTGCAGCCGCTCGACGCATTCGTGGCCAAGGTGGCGGAGACCTGCCGGGCGACGCACAACACGTCGATCGCCATTGCCTCCGCCGCGGCCGTTGCCGCCGCCGTGAGCCGTGGTGTTGCCGGCGGCGACTGGCGCGCGGCATGCGACAGCGCGGTCGCGGCGGCGCGGCGCGGAGCGACGCTCGGCCACTGGGTAACCGGCGGCGACATCGCCGCGCGCATCGTCTGGGCGCAGGATCTGGTGCGCGGCAAACTGAAGAGGGATGCGATCCGGCTGATTACCGACCTGGTCGGTACGGGCGTTGCCAGCCAGGAATCGGTTCCGGCGGCGTTCGCGGTGCTGGAAATCGCCGGCGGCGATCCGTGGCGAGCGGCTGAAATCAGCGCCAATCTCGGCGGCGACACCGACACGATCGGCGCCATCGCGGCCGGCATGGCTGGCGCCTGCACCGGCTTTTCACGCCTGCCGCAGGATCGCATCGTCGGCCTTAGGGGTATCGACATGGAGCAGGTTCGGGCGCTGGCCGCCGACCTTGTCGCGGCGCGGATGTCAAACGGTCACGTCGGCAAGGCCGGATCCGGCAAGGATGCGGCATGAGCGGGCGTCTCGTCCATGTCGGCAGCGCGGTGGTCGACTATGTCTACCGCATCGATGCCTTGCCTGCGCCCGGTACCGAGAAGACGGCGTCAAGCTATGCGCAGCTTGCGGGGGGCGGCTTCAACATGATGGCGGCTGCGGCGCGCACCGGCATGAAGGTGGTGTTTGGCGGCCAGCTCGGCAGCGGCCCGAATGGCGACTTCCTGCGTACCGCTTTCGCCGCCGAAGGTATCGAAACGCTGACGCCGCCATCGCCGGTCATGGACAGCGGCAATTGCGTCGCCATGATCTCGAGCGATGCCGAACGCACGTTCGTTTCGTGGCCGGGCGCGGAGAGCGTTCTTGGCCTCGACATGATGGCGCCGGTGGTGACCAGGCCCGAGGACTGGGTGTTCACGTCGGGCTACACGCTGAGCTATCCCCGAAGCCGCGATGCACTGACGGGTTGGATCGAGGCGTTGCCGGCGGACGTTCCCTTCGTCTTCGATCCGACGCCTGTCATTTCAGACATTCCGCGTGCCATTCTCGATCGCGTGCTCGCCCGCACGACCTGGCTGAGTTGCAACACGACGGAAGCGGCTGAGATTGCCGGCTCCGGCGACGCGCAAGTGCTCGCGGCGAGGCTTCTGAGGGATCATTGCCCAAAGGCCGATGGCGTCGTTATCCGGGCTGGAGCAGGAGGATGTCTGGTCCGGCTGGCCGACGGCACGGCACGGGCCGTCGCCGGCTTTAATGTGGCGGCCGTCGATACCAATGGCGCCGGCGATACGCATATCGGCGCCTTCGTCAGCGCGTTGGCGCGTGGCGTGCCTCCCTTCGAGGCGGCCATCTATGCCAATGCGGCGGCGGCTATTTCGGTGACACGCCATGGCGGCTCATCGGCGCCCACCGACGCTGAGATCCAGACTTTTCTGAGCCAGGCCGCTTTGACCGGCGCGCCGGGCCAGACGCGGAAGGCCCATCAGACAGCCTGACAAGCCCGGGAAGCGGGCAAACCAAAGAGAGGAACACATCCATGCGCATGCCTGACCTGACTGCTCTATTGACGGCGACCGCCGTCTTCACCTCCGCATTTGCCTTTACCGCCCAAGCCGGCGAGGTGCATGTGCTCAACTGGAAAGGTTACGGCGCCGACGAGCCGTGGGCCGTCGAGGCTTTCGAAAAGGCGACCGGCAACAAGGTCATCAACGATTTCTTCAATTCCGAACAGGAAATGCTGACCAAGATCCGGACCAATCCGGGACTTTACGACGTGGTCATGATCAACGCCGCCTTCAACGACCAGGCCATGGCGGAAAAGCTGATCCAGCCGATCGATACCTCCAAGCTGCCGAACTATGCCGATATCAGCAAGGACAAGGCCGGATCGCCGATGCTCGACCATGATGGCAAGGTCTATGGCGTGCCGTGGGTGTGGGGGCTGACGGCGCTCGCCATCAACGAAAAATCCTTCGACAAGGCGCCGACGTCGATCGCTGAAATGTGGGATCCCGCGCACAAGGGCCGCGTCGTCATCCGCGACGACGCCGTCGAGGCGGTGCAGTTCGGCGCCATCGCCACCGGCCAGAACATCAACGACATCAAGGATATGGACGCGGTCAAGACCAAGCTCACGTCGCTGATGCCGCAGATCAAGACCTTCTGGAGCTCGGAGAACGACTGGAACCAGATGGTCGCCTCCAACCAGATCGACATCGGCACTTATTGGAGCGGCTCGGCCGACCGCGCCAAGACGCATTTCAAGCTGCCGGTCTCGCTGGTCATCCCGCAGGAGGGCGCCGTCGCCTGGCTGGACGCCTTCTCCATTCCAGTAGGTTCCAAGAACGTCGGCGGCGCCGAGGCCTTCATCAACTACATGATCGACCCGAAATTCTATGTCGAATGGGTCACCAAGGTCGGCGCGCCGGTGTCGGCCAACACCAAGGCGGTGGAAGCGCTACCGGAGGATGCCTTCAACCGCAAGGTGATGGGTGATCCCGAGGTCGCCAAGCGAATCCAATTCCAGGCGCCGATCACCGACGCGCAGCGCGAAGTCTATCTGGCGCTCTGGCAGCAGCTCAAGGTCGATGTGAAGTAGGCTCATGTCCGGACCAGCCGGCGGTTGGCGCCGGCTGGTCTTCAATCCTGGGGAGGAGGGTAGCATGGCGGCACACGGCGCGGTCGCGGCGCGCGGCGGGCTGAGAAAGGCGTTGCCGCTTTTGGCGCCGGCCTATCTCTGGCTGACTGTGGCGATCTTCCTGCCGCTGTCGGCAATGGTCTTCTTCTCCTTCATGACCGACCTGCCGCTGACCGGAAAGCCGTGGGCGTTTACGCTTGGCAATTACGCCGCCTTCTTTTCGCAGAGCCTGTATCTGACCCTGCTGCTGGCCTCGCTGAGGCTTGGACTGGAAGTGACGCTGTGGTGCATCGTCATCGGCTATCCCGCGGCCTATGTGCTGGCCAAGGTGCTCAAGGGGCGCAGCCGAGAGGCGATCTTCCTGCTGGTCATCCTGCCGTTCTGGTCGAACGGGCTGGTGCGCATCTTCTCCTGGGCGATGGTGCTGCGCGAGGGCGGAATCCTCGACACGGCGCTCAACGCCGTGCTGCCGTTCAAGATCAACATCGATCTGATGTATTCCTATCCGGCGGTGATCATCGGGCTGGTGCACTCCTACGTGCCCTATATGGTGCTGACCTGCTATCTCACGCTGCAGGCGATCGACGACTCGCTGATCGAGGCCGGGCGCTCGCTTGGCGCCTCGCGACTACAGGTGCTGAAGCGGGTGATCATCCCGCTGTCGATGCCGGGACTGGTGGCCGGCGCGGCGCTGATCTTCGTGCCCGTCGTCGGCTCCTTCATGGAGCCGCGCATCCTTGGCGGCCGCACCGGCACATTCTACGGCACTGTCATCGAGGACCAGTTCGTCGCCGTGTTCAACTGGCCGCTCGGCGCGGCACTGTCCTTCATCCTGCTTGCCGTCGTTCTGGTCATCCTGGCGGTCGCTTCGCCGGTGCTGCGGAGGGCGACGTGATGGCGACGACGCGGATCCTCGAAGGGCTTGGCCGCCTCTACGTCTTCATGCTGCTCGCCTTCCTCTATCTGCCCATCATCATCATGGCGCTGATGTCGTTCAACGCCTCGCCTTTCTACCAGTTGCCGTTCGAATGGACTGTCGATTGGTATCAATCGCTCTGGCAGAACGGCCAACTGATCTCGGCGACCTGGAACAGCCTCGAGATCGCGGTCATCACCACCATCATCAGCGTGGTGCTCGGCACGGCGGCCTCACTGGCGCTCTATCGCTATGAATTCCGCGGCAAGAAACTGCTGCAGGCGCTGCTGTTTCCGCCTATCGCCATTCCATGGCTCATCACCGGCACGGCGATGCTGATCTTCTTCTTCGGCGTCGGCATCGGGCGCGGTCTGTTCGCCATACTCCTCGGCCATGTCGCGCTGGCGCTGCCCTATGTCATCGTCGTCGTCTCGGCGCGGCTGCAGACCTTCGCGCCGGAACTGGAAGAGGCAGCGCGCTCGCTCGGCGCCAACCAGTGGCAAGTGACGGCGCGTGTCACACTGCCATGGATCATGCCCGGCGTCATCGCCGGCGGGCTGTTCGCCTTCGCGGTGTCCTTCGACCAGTTCGTCGTCTCCTATTTCCTGTCGACGCCCGGGCAGACGACGCTGCCGGTCGAAATCTACGCCGCGATCCGCAAGGGCTTCACGCCCGAGATCAATGCGGTGTCGACCATCATCATCGTCGTGTCGATGGCGCTGATGCTGCTGACGGCGCGCTTCTTCAAATTCGGTGGAGAGAAATAATGGCCGGCGTCACCGTATCTGAAGTCTCGCGCCGTTTCGGCGCGCACAAGGCGCTGGACAATGTCTCCATCGATTTCGCCGATGGCGGCTTTTATGCGCTGCTCGGACCATCGGGCAGCGGCAAGACCACGCTGCTCAGGCAGATTGCCGGTTTCGATTTTCCCGACAGCGGCCGTATCTCGATCGGCGGCGAGAGTGTCGAGCGGGTGCCGGTCGAAAAACGGCGCATCGGCATGGTGTTCCAGAACTATGCGCTGTTCCCCAATATGAGCGTCGCCGACAATGTCGCCTTCGGCCTCTCGGTGCGCGGCGAGGCAAAGGCCGTTATCGCGACGGAAGTGCAGCGCGCGCTCGATCTCGTGCAGTTGGGCAAGCTCGGCGGACGGCGACCGCATCAGCTCTCCGGCGGCCAGCGCCAGCGTGTTGCGCTGGCACGCGCCATCGTCACCAAGCCGCGCGTGCTCCTGCTGGACGAGCCGCTCGGCGCGCTCGACAAGGCGCTGCGCGTCGACATGCAGATCGAGTTGAAACGCATCCAGCGCGAGATCGGCATCACCACCATCTTCGTCACTCACGATCAGGAAGAAGCGCTGACGATGAGCGACCGCATCGGTATCCTGCGTGACGGCAGGCTGGTGCAGGAAGGGCCGCCGGAGGAAATCTACGACCGGCCGAAAAGCGAATTCGCCGCCACTTTCCTCGGCGACGCCAACATCTTTCGCGGCGATGCCACCGCCAACGGTATCCGTCTGCCGGATGGCACGGCGATTGCCGCTGGGGTGGGAGACAGGCTCGCCGCCGGCGCCAAGGCGAGCTGCGCCGTGCGCCCCGAACGCATCCAAATTGCCACCGATGCCGGAGCTACGGACGGCGATGCAAATGTCCTGCGCGGTCAGGTGTCGAAACGAATCTTCGCAGGCAACAACAGCACCTATTTTGTCGATCGCGCCGGCCAGACGCTGAAGGTCATCGTTCAGAACACTGGTCTTGACCGGCTGGCGGAAGGGCAGGATGTGGTGTTGCGCTGGTCGCCCGAGAGCACGGTGTTGATCGCGGCGGCTGGCTGATCCACGTTTCGGCTCTTGCCAGACGACGGACAATGAGGAACGCATAGCCGGACGAAAGTCCGGAGCTGTGATGACCCTGGAACTGACCGCACGCGACCAATCCATGCTCGACGGCGGGCAAGGCCCATCCGCGGCCGCTGCCATGAAGATCCTGGTCGCGTTTTCCAATGCGGTCGGCGCCGAAAGCCTGCTCGACATATCGGGCGCCCATATCGATGGCTGCCTCTACCACGGCAAGGCCGGGCTCGATTTCGTCGAGCGGCTGGTCGAGGGCGGCGGGCGTGTCCAGGTGCCGACGACGCTCAATGTCGGCTCGTTCGACCTCATCCATCCCGGCATGGTAAAGATGCCTTCGAACGAAGAGGCTCCGGCGCGGCGGCTGATGAAGGCGCATCTGGAGCTCGGCTGTCAGGCGACTTTCACCTGCGCACCCTATCAGACCCGCTTCCGGCCTGAATTCGGCCAGCAGATCGCCTGGGGCGAATCCAATGCCATCGTCTTCGCCAATTCGGTGATAGGCGCGCGCACCAACCGCTATGGCGATTTCATCGACCTGTGCTGCGCCATGACCGGGCGTGCACCGGCCTGGGGCCTGCATCTCAGCGAGAACCGTCGCGGCCGCGTCCTGTTCGGACTGGATATCGCCGAGACAGAGCCAAGCGACAACCTGTTCGTCGGCGTCGGGCTGATCATCGGGCAAGCCAGTGGCGACCGCGTTCCGGTGATCGCGGGCCTGCCGGAACCACGTGATGAGGATCACCTGAAGGCGCTGGGCGCTGCGGCGGCGACGACCGGGGCCGTGGCGCTGTTTCATGCGGTTGGCATCACGCCGGAGGCCGGCACGCTCGACGAGGCTTTCCACGGCCGCGCCGCCGAGCAGACGATACGCATTACCCGCGCCGACATCGATCATGCGCTGGCCAGCCTGTCCGGTGTGCAGGATGGTGCGCCGCTTTCGGCCGTTTCGCTGGGCACGCCACATTTCTCGCATGAGGAATGGATGCGTCTGTTGCCGATGCTGCGTGAGGTCGCGCCGGGCAGAGGCATCCCGATCTACGTCAACACCGGACGCGCGACGCTGACGCGCTTGCAGGAGGAGGGTGCGCTTCTCGGCATGGAAGCATTCGGCTTGATCCCGGTCGCCGACACCTGCACCTATGTCACCTCGATCCTCGAACGGCTCGACGGCGTGGTGATGACCAATTCCGGCAAATGGGCGCATTACGCACCGGGCAATATCGGCGTGTCAGTCGCCTTCGCGGAGATGAAGGACTGCATTCGCTCCGCTGCCGTCGGGCATGTCGTGAGGGGGGCGGTATGACCCGGCTGGTGGAAGCCTTCGAAAGAGCTGGGACCTTTCAACTGGCCGGCAGCGCCGAGGGGCGGGCGCTGGTGTTTTCGCAGCCGCTCAGTTTCTGGGGCGGCGTCGATGCCGAGAGCGGCGAGATCATCGATCACTCGCATCCTGGCCTTGGCCAGAACGTCGCCGGCAGGATACTGGTGATGCCGAGCGGACGCGGCTCCTCGTCCTCGTCCTCCGTGCTGGCCGAAGCGATCCGCCGGGGTACGGCACCGGCCGGCATCCTTCTCGAGCGGCCGGACCCGATCCTGGCGGTGGGCGCCATCGTGGCGGAGTTTCTCTACGGGATCGGCATGCCGCTGGCGGTGTGCGACACTGCGAGCTTCGTCTCGGGTGAGCGCATCGTCATTGGCATTGGCGATGAAGGCGGAGCGATCGTGAGATCTTACCCCGCCATCAGCCCGGCGGCACCGCGCCGCCAGTAGGCCGCGGCCAGCGTCTGATCTCGGCCAAGCCGCAACGTGTCGCGCCAATATTCGCGTACGATCTTCGCGGCGGAAGCTTCCGCCGCGAACCAGCCGAAAGCCGAACCGTCTTGCGGCCACGCCACCGAGCGCACGGCTTCAGTCAGTAGCCGGTCTTCACCCGCCGGTACGCCGTCCCGCGTCAGCCAGTGCAGTTCGATGCCGGTGACGTTGTCGATTGTCTGCTTCTCGCGCTCGTCGGCGATTTCGACGAAGGCGACGCCCTTGGTCTCGGCGGGCAATGTTTCCAGCAGGCGTGCCAAGGCCGGCAGGCCGGTTTCATCGGCGCCCATGACATACCACTCGGCCTGCCGCACCGGGCGGCCGACCGGCCCCATGATGCCGACCTTCATCCCAGGCTTCGCCTGGATGGCCCAGGCGGAGCCGACGCTCTCGCCTGGGTGGACCAGGAAATCGACGTCGATGATGCCCTTGGCGACGTCGAGCGCACGGATCGTGTAGACGCGCGCCACCGGCTTGCGATCATCGGCCGGCCAGACCGGCAGGCCGTTGGCACCGAGCACGGGCCAGAGCGGATCGGGTACATCCATGGTCGGAAACAGCATGCGGATATGCATGCCGCCGAACTTGGCGAAGCGGCCTAGATCCTCGCCGGAGAAGCTGACGCGGCGCATATGCGCGGTGAGGTCGCGAACCTCAGTCACCGTCATCTCGCGGAACTGGGCCAGGCTGGTCTCGCCGGAGAGATCGCCGGTCCAGACGATCTCGGGATTTTCCGCCTTGGCATAGACCTGGACCGCGGTGGCGAGCAGGTCCTTGATGCGGGCGAGGCCGTCGCGGTCGGCGGCGTTGGCCCGCATCACGAGGCGCTCCATGTCGATGGACGCGCCTCCGAAGGCGAAGCGGAAATCGATGCGCTGTCCCTGATGGGACGCATCCGCCTCGAAGCTTTGCAGCCGGTCGGTGATGCTGTCCATGTAGTCGGGCAGATGCCGCAGTTTCAGCCGCGCCTCGCAGGCGAGTTCGCGCATCGATGTCTGGCTCATCCTTATCCTCCGATCCTGCCGGTCAGCGCCACCTTGAAGGTGCGGCCCTTGCCCTGTTCCGTTGCCGCCGTGGTCGACCATGCGCTTTGCGGGTCGGTGTAGGCGGTGTTGAAGACGTTATCGACGCCGAAATCGAGCTTGAGATTGTCGTTGATGGTCCAGTTGGCGAAGACGTTGACGAGGTCGAAACCGTCATCGACCACAGGCACCGCATTGGGATTGGTGCGGCTGGTCCGGGTGATCTTGCCGACGCTGAGATATTGCGCGCCGACGGTGAGCTGGTCTTCCAGCATGCGCAAGCCGAGTGTGGCCGAGAAACGGTCGAGCGGCGTGTTGTTCAGCGCCTGGCCGGAATAGACGCCGCTGACGACCTTGGCATCGATCAGCGCGCCGGCAAGGTTCACGAAGCCCGCGCCATAGTCATAGACCATCTCGGCCTCGACGCCTTTCAGGCGCGCATCACCGATGTTGATCGCCGTGCGGGGCAGCACGGTGAGGTCGACGTCAATGTAATCCTCGACATTGGTGTGGAAGACATTGAGCTTGGCGCGCACCCGGTCGCCGGCCGTCAGCACGTCGTCATACTTGACGTTGATGCCGGCTTCCCAGTTCTTTGCGGTCTCGGGTTGCAGCAGCAGGTTGGGGCGATAGCTGTCGCCGCCGCCATGGGCACCGCCGCCGCGGAAGACATCCTGCAGGCCCGGTGCCCGATAACCCTCGGAATAGGTGCCGTAGAGCTGAAAGCCTTCGAAAGGCGTGACGCCGACGGTCAGGCGCGGGGACCAGCGGTCGCCGGAGATGGAAGCCTGCTGCGGCGATGGCACGCGGGTCTCACCGTCCAGCTCATAGCCGTCGTAGCGCATGGCGGCGATGACCTGCAGCCAGTTGTCGTAGTCGCCCTGCCATTGCAGGAAGCCGCCATAGCCCTGCTGTTGCCCGGCTCCGAAATGCGCCGCTTCCGAGGACGCTTCGAGATAGTAATAGTCGAGACCGTAGGTCAGCGTATGGGCGATGCCCCAGGCATCGAAGCGCGAGGAGTTCTTCACGTTGAAACCCGATGTGGCGACATCGTAGAAGCGGAAATTGCCGATCGCGGAGGTCGGCCAGACCTGCGTTTGCTCGGCGCGGGTACGGTTGTGGTAGGCGTTGGCGCTGAGGTCGATCAGGTCGTTGTCGTCGGGCTTCCAGGTGTAGGCGGCGGTATAGGTCTGGTTGGTGGTGTTGGTGTCGTAGCGGCTGAGTGTCGGCGAGGTGGAGCCGCTCGAGCCGGTGATCTGGTCGTTGTAGCGTTGCAGGATGACGCCAAGCTTCAGCTCGTGGCCGTCGGCCGGCCGTAGCGTCGTCTTCAGATAGCCGCTGGTCACCCGCTCGCCGGTCCATGGCACGGTGTCGCCATTGCCGTCGGTGTAGCTGTCGCGGTCGCGATAGATGAGGTTGCCGATGATGTCGGCATCGTCGCTGAAGCGGTAGGCGCCGGTGGTGCTGGTGGTGAAACCGTCGCCATTGTCCTCATAGCCGAGCTTCTCGCTCAATGCCCAGCTTTCCCCGGACTTGAGGAAATCTCCGGCGTCCTTGGTCTCGAAGGAGACGACGCCGCCGATGCCGCCCGAACCATAGGCGTTGGACACCGGACCGCGGATGACGGTGGCTTCCTTGATCAGGTCCGGCTCGACATAGAAGGAGCCCGAGCCGTGGCCGACACGCCAGTAATCCTGGCGGGCGCTGTCAAGCGTCACGACGACACGGCCATATTGTTCCAGGCCACGGATGTTGATGGCGGTCGCGGGATCGTCGCCGTTCATGGAGGCCGCGACGCCGGGCGTGGTGCGGAAAATGTCCGCGGCCGTGTCGGGCTGGATGCGGTCGAGTTCGTCCTGGTCGACGGCGCTGATGGCGGCCATCGATTCGATGACGGCGGTCTTGATCATCGTCGCCGAGATGGTGATGACGTCGAGCATGGTCGCCGGCTGATTTTGCACCGCATTGGCCGGTGCCAGGCGGTCGGCCTTGGCGGCCTTTTTCTCCGGCTCCTGCTCCTGCGCGCTGGCGAAAGGCGCGGCGCAAAGGCCGAGCAAGAAGGCGAGCGCGGTGCTGGCCATCAAGGTCGTGTTTGTCGTCGTTCTCATGCAAAGCCCCCAAGCAAAGCAAACTGCTGGCGGCGGCTGAACGGCCCTGGCTGGCATGATTGAAATCCCGCGACCGAAACGGCCGGGGCAGGGGTCACATATTAAAACATGATGACACAAGTCAACTTTAAATTTATAGGCCAACCCATCGTCGAAAATGCATTTGGGCAAGGAGCAAAACATGGCTGGTGGTTTGGATGGGGCTGGACGGATGCCATGGTTCCAGCCGGGCAGGCTGGCAGCGATGCTGTTTCTGGCGCTGTCGGTGCTGGCGCCGTCCTGCGGCTTCAAGGCCATGGCCGCGGAGACCGTCGTCGATGCGCTGGGACGAACTGTCGCGCCGGGGCCAGCCACGCGAATCCTGACGCTTGGTTCCGATGTCACCGAGATCGTTTTCGCGCTTGGCGCCGGCGAGCGCATCATCGCTGTCGACCGGGGCAGCAAATATCCGCCCGAAGTGACCGGGAAGCCCAATGTCGGCTACCGCCGCCAGCTGTCTGTCGAGGGATTGGCGGGCCTGCGGCCCGACCTGATCCTGGCCGCCGAGGACAGCGGACCGCCCGAGGCGGTCGAGGTGCTGAAGTCGCTGGCGATCCCGATCGTCTTCATCCCGCAGGACAACACCCCGCAAGGCATCGAGCGCAAGATCACGCTGGTCGCGGCCAGTCTGGGGCTCGAGGACAAGGGCAAGTCGGTGTCGGCGGACGTGCTCGGCGCCTTTCAGGCAGCGGCCGACCTGGCTGCAAAAATCCCGCCGGAGCGGCGCAAGAAGGTGGTGTTCTTTCACGGGCTGGTAAAGCTGAGTGCCGCCGGCGCCGGCACTTCGGCCGACGCCATCATCCGCTATGCCGGTGGCCTCAACCCGATGGACGTCGTGCAAGGCTACAAGGCGGCGTCGGAGGAAAAGCTGGTCGAGATGGCGCCCGACGTGATTGTGATGATGAGCGACGGCAAGGGCGGCCCGACGCCGGAGCAGGTGTTCTCCAACCGGGCGCTGGCGACGACCCCGGCGGCGGCAAACAAGGCGCTGGTGGTGCTCGACGGCGCCTACATGATCGGTTTCGGCCCACGCACGGCGGACGCGATCCGCGACCTGGCGAAGGCGCTCTATCCGGAGACCGTCGATTAGAACTGGCGGTCAGATCTCCGGAATGTTCTCCTTGAAGATCACCTGCAGCCTGGGCTGGTGCAGTTCATAGGGCAGTCCGCGCACGGCATGGGTCAGGATGTTGAGCGCCTCGCGCGCCTCGACGCGCGGGTTCTGGTCGATGACCGCGTCGAGCGTGCCGTCGAGCAGCAGTTCCTTGGTGCCGTCCGTCGCCTCGTGGCCGAGGAAGACCATCGATTGCGCTCGGCCCCGTTCCTTGAGCGCGCGGGCGATGCCGGTGTTGCCGGCGCCGACATTGTAGATGGCGGCAAGGTCGGGGTGGCGCTCCAGAAGGGCCGAGGCCTCAGAATAGGCCTTCTCGCGGTCGTCGAGCATTTCGCGCATTTCGACGATCTCCAGATTGGGCGATTCCTCGGTCAGTATGTGCCGGAATCCCATCTCTCGTTCCTCATGGCCGCGATAGGAGAGCGAGCCGGCGAACAGCGCCACCTTGCCGGGACGGCCCGAGCCCATGAAACGGTTGAGCAGATAGCCGGCCAGGCGTCCGGCGGCGCGGTTGTCGATGCCGATATAGGCGACCCTCGGCACATGCAGGATATCGGAGGCGATGGTCACCACCTTGACGTCGTTGGCCGAGAGCGAGCGGATCGCCTCGCGGACCGTCGGATGGTCGAGCGCGATGACGCCGACGCCTTGCGTCTGGCCGCGCAATTCCTGCAGCAGGCGGGCGAGTCGATCGGGATTGAAGCCTTCTATGGTGGCGATATGGACATCGAGATCGGGGCGCGCCAGCGCCTGCGCCTCGATCTGACGATGCAGCATCTTGATGAAGGAGTTGGTGCCGGCCGGCAGCGCGAAGTCGAGCCGGATGACCTCGCCGGGCGAGGGCCTCGGCGGCGCTCCGTGCGGGCTCTCGGCGATGTAACCGAGGCGCTGCGCCATTTCGAGCACGATCTCGCGGGTGCGCGCCCGCACGCCGGGGCGGTTGTTGAGCACGCGATCGACGGTGGCGGCGGAGACGCCGGCTTCCCGGGCTATGTCGGTCAGGGTGGAACGCACCGTCTTCATCTCCTCAATGCATCAGGATCACGCAATGCCGGCTGCCGGTCCAATGCAGCCAATGCATCGCTATCCGCGATTCTGATGGGAAATGATGTATCCGGCCTTGGCCGATGTGCAAGCCGCCGGGCTAAATCAGCTCGCCCGGTACGATCATGTCGGGGCGGAAAAGCGCATTTCCCATCAAATCGAGGCATCTGGAGAGATGTATGGACCCCGGTATGACGCATTCTCTCGCCTCATTGCGATATTGTGAGGTGTTTTGACTATTTATGATGTTGACAGCCTTCCGATACTGCCGTCAATATCCCTCATGGGCTCGTGGAGGAAACGTTGGCCCTGAGGGAGGAATTCGAATGTCTGATCTGATCCGCATCTCGCGGCGCCGGCTGCTGGCGTCCGGAGGAAAGGCCGCGGTGTTCGTCGCGGCGACAGGTATCGCACCGCAATTCATTCGCCCCGGCCGCGCTTATGCCGCTGACGCACTGGCGCCCGGCATGATCGGCGGGCCGACCGGTTTCGAGGGCGCCGAGCGTTATCAGTATGGCGCCGACACGCCGGAAGGCCGCGCCGTCGAGGCCGCAAAGGCAATGAAGGGCGCCGGCAAGGCGCCGGCCAAGATCGTGCTCGGCCTCTCGGATGGCTCGATCGGCCAACTCACCCAGCCTTTCCCGGCCGGCGCGCCGTCGATCAAGGATCTGTGGGAAAAGGAGACGGGCATCCCGATCGAGATCGTCGGCCTGCCGAACGGTCAGGAATTCACCAAGACGATGCAGGACATCTCCACCAAGGGTGGAGCCTATGACATCTATTCGACCGAGTGGAACCGCCTTGGCGACCTTGCCGAGACCGGCGGCATCGCCAAGCTCGACGACTTCGTTGCCCAGTACAAGCCCGAATGGGACGATCCCAAGACCGGCTATGTCGACGGCGCCAAGGGCGTGTCGCTGCTCAACAAGTATCGCGGCTCGAACTATGGCGTGTCGCTGGACGGCGACTTCCAGACCTGGGTCTACCGCACCGACCTGTTCGGCGACGAGGCCGAGAAAAAGGCTTTCAAGGACAAATACGGCTACGATCTGGCGCCACCGAAGACCTGGAAACAGCACAGCGATGTCGCGGCCTTCTTCCAGCGTCCGGACAAGGGCTTGTTCGGCTCGACCGACCTGCGCAACCAGGGCTGGGGCTATACCAACTGGTACCAACGTTACGTCTCGATGGCCTCGCCCAACCAGTTCCTGTTCGGTGACGACGGCAAGCCGCTGATCAATTCCGAACACGGCATCGCCGCCACCAGCGAATATGTCGAGTCGCTCGTCCATCATTCGCCCGATGCGATCTCGTGGGGCTGGCCGGAGCAGTACGGCAATTTCGCCAAGGGTGGTGCGGCGATGACCTGCGCCTTTTCCAACCTGCCGAAATTCCTCGACAATGCCGGCAACAAGGATTCGAAGGTCACCGGCAAGGTCGGCACGATGCTGCCGCCCGGCCGCGAGATCGACGGCAAGCTGATCAGCCGCTCCGTGTTGTGGTTCTCGCTGACCGGCATGGTCTCGTCGCAGTCGAAGAACCAGGAGGCCGCCTATCTCCTGCTGCAATGGCTGGGCTCGGCCCGCATCTACGCCTGGATGAGCGCCAATCCCGGCGGTTATCTCGATCCGTTCCGGCTTTCGGATTTCTCCGATCCGCTGGTTCGCCAGACCTACCATGCCTACCACATGGACGTGGTGCGCGAGACGGTCGCCCGCACGGTGCCGACCATCAACTATCCCGGCGCCACCGCCTTCCACAATGCGCTTGACGAAAACCTCATGGCCTCGCTGACCAAGGCCAAGACGGCGGAGCAGGCGATGGCCGACACCGAGGCCGAATGGAAGAAGATCGCCCGGCGCATCGGCGAGGACAAATTGCTCGAAGCCATCAGGACCAACAAGGAGGCATGGCCGACCGTTCTCGATCCAATCAGCTGATCCATCTCCCTGGATCAGAGCCGGAGGGGAGGGGCGAAAGCTCTTCCCCTCCGCATCAACGCCACCAGCAAAAGCAGCCAGATGAAGCGTTCAGTTCCTTTCGAGATATTCCGCTACGCCGCGATCCTCGCGGCGATGGCGGTCACGCTGGTGCCGATCCTGTGGATGGTGTCGATGGCCTTCAAGCCGATCGCCGAATGGTCGGCGACCGGCGCGGACCTGACATGGTGGCCGAAGAACCCGACGCTCAGCAATTTCCAGTTCGTGTTCGGCGAGTCGACCAACAATCTGATCGTCGCGCTCGACCGCACCGCGCTGAAGCCGATCCTGTCGTCGCTGCTGTCGGCGGTGTTCGGCACCGCGATCGCCATGTCGGCCGGCACGGCCGCCGCCTATGGCCTGTCGCGGTTCGGTTCCGGCCAGAACCTGCCGCTGGCGCTGATCCAGCTCAGGTTGTTTCCGCCAATGGCGGTCATGATCCCTGTGATGATCATGTGGGCGTTCCTCAATTTCACCGACAGCTGGTGGGGCCTGGCGCTGATCTATGGCATCGTCACCTTGCCGTTCGCCTTCTGGCTGATGAAGACCTTCTTCGACGACATGCCGCGCGAGATCGAGGAAGCCGCGCTGGTCGAAGGCTGCTCGCGGCTGCGCGTCTTCACCCGCATCACGCTGCCAATGATGCGTGCGCCGCTGGCGAGCGCCGCGCTCTTCGTGTTCATCCTCAACTGGTCGGATTATCTGATCGCGCTGCTTCTGACGACGCGCGAATGGGTGACGATCCCCGTCTACATGGCGTCGCTGTCGTCCTCGATGACAGGCCAGCTCTATGGCGCCAAGGCGGCCCTCGGGCTCATTGCCGCCGTGCCGCCGGTCATCATGGGCATCGCCATCCAGCGCCATCTGGTGCGCGGGCTGACTTTCGGGGCGCTCAAGCAATGAGCGCCGTGGCCGCAACGATTTCGGAGGACGCGATGAATGCCGTGCGCGGCAAGCCGGTCTCGCGCGACGAGGGAGCGCGGCTCGGCTTTCGTCTGACCTTGCCCGCGCAGATACTGGTGCTGTTCATCTCGGCCTTTCCGCTCCTGATGCAGCTATACATCAGCGTCACCGACTGGTCGCCGCTCTCGGGCCTCGGCTGGTGGAACGCCTGGGAGATGTGGAACAGCTTCGCCAACTACACCGATCTCGTGGCGGACACGCGCTTCTGGAGCGCGCTGAAGCGCACCGCGATCGTCATGGTCGTCTGCGTGCCGGCCGAGTTCCTGTTGGGTCTCGCGCTGGCAACGTTGTTCGCCGACGATTTTCCCGGCAAGCGCATCTTCTATTCGATCCTGCTGATGCCGATGATGGTGGTGCCCGCGGTCGCCGGCTACATGTTCTTCATGCTGTTCCAGTCGGGCGGCCCGGTGAACGACATCCTGTCCGCCGTCACGGGAACCCAAGTCACCATCGCGTGGCTGTCGGACCCGACGCTGGCATTGATCGCGGTGATGATCGCCGACATCTGGCAGTGGACGCCGCTGATGTTCCTGATCCTGCTTGCAGGCCTCGTCGGCGTGCCGGAGGACCAGATCAAGGCGGCGACACTGCTCGGCGCCAATCCGTGGCAGCGCTTCACCACCATCGTGCTGCCGAAGATGAAGACGATCATCGTCATCGCGCTGGCGATCCGGGTGATCGAGAACTTCAAGATCTTCGACACGCTCTACATCATGACCGGCGGCGGCCCCGGCGTCGCCACCGAGACGATCTCCGTCTACATCTACAAGGTCACCACCCAGGACCTGATCTGGGGTTATGTCGCGGCGATCGCGCTCGCCATCCTGATCGTGCTTTCCATCGTTGCCGTGTTCGCCATGAAACGCATGGCGCGAGGAAGGCAGGTGCCGGCATGAGCGCGATCCAGCTCAAACACCTGACCAAGACATTCGGCGACTTCACCGCGCTGAAGACCATGGATCTCGAGATAGCGGACGGCGAGTTCATGGCGCTGCTCGGGCCGTCGGGCTGCGGCAAGTCGACGACAATGAACATGATCGCCGGCATGGAAGAGCCGACCAGCGGCAAGATTCTGTTCGGCGAGCGCGACATGGCCGGCGTGCCGATGGGCCGGCGCGGCGTCGGCTTCGTGTTCCAGAACTATGCGATCTTCACCCATATGAGCGTGCGCCAGAACCTCGCCTACGGGCCGAGGATGCGCGGCGCCGCCAAAGCCGAGGTCGATCGCCGCGTCGGCGCGATTGCCGAATTGCTGCAGCTTTCGCCGCTGCTGGACCGCAAGGCGGACCGGCTTTCGGTCAATATCCTGCAGCGCGTGGCGATTGGCCGTTCGGCGATCATGGAGCCGGCGATCTTCCTGCTCGACGAGCCGCTGTCCAATGTCGACGCGGCTTTCCGGGCGGTGATGCGCACCGAGCTGAAACAGCTGCAGCGGCAATTCAGGCAGACCATGGTCTACGTCACCCACGACCAGCTCGAGGCGATGACCATGGCCGACCGTATCGCTGTCATGGATCATGGCGTGCTGCAGCAGGTCGGCACGCCGCTCGAAGTCTACAACAATCCGGCCAATGTCTTCGTCGCCCGCTTCATCGGCGCGCCGGGCATGAATCTCATCAAGGGCAGGCCGGCCGAAAGCGACCGCGGACTGGTCGTCGATCTCGGCCCGCTGGGTGTGACGCCGCCGCTGCCGGATGAACTGGCGACCAGCTTGCGCGGCGCGCGCAGCGACGTGCTCTACGGTTTCCGGCCGGAGCAGGTCGCCCTGGCGCAAGGGGGGCGCGGGCTGGCCATGTCCGTCACCTTCGTCGAGCGCATCGGTGCCCGTACCATCGTTCATCTCGGCGAGGGCGAAAGCGCCGTGAAGGCGGTCTTTGAGAACGATGTCGGGCTCTCGATCGGGCAGACCGCGACCGTCGCGCCCATGGCGGCATCGGTACGCGTCTTCGATGCCGCCAGCGGCATCGCGATAAGGGCGGATTGAACCATGGCCGATATCGTCTTCCGCAATGTCAGCAAAAGCTACGGCGCGATGCTTGCCGTCGAGGATGCGTCGTTCACGGTCAACGACAACGAGTTCTTCTGCTTCTTCGGTCCGCCGCTGTCTGGTAAATCGACGATCCTGCGCCTGATACTGGGGCTGGAGACGCCGGATGCCGGGGAAATCCTGATCGGCGGCAAGCCGGTCAACACGGTATCGCCGGCCGAACGCAACGTCGCCATGGTGTTCCAGAACCTGGCGCTGTTCCCGCATATGAGCGCGCTCGACAATGTCCGCTTCCCGCTGGTCGAACGCAAAGTCGCCGATGTCGACATCAAGCGACGCGTCGCCGATGTCGCGGCCAAGCTGCATATCGGCCATATCCTGCACAAGCCGCCGGCGCAGCTTTCGGGCGGCGAGCGGCAGCGCGTGGCGATCGCGCGCGCGCTGGTGCGCGATCCCAACGCCTATCTGATGGACGACCCGATCTCGGCGCTCGATGCGCGGCTGCGCGAGGAGACGCGCGTCGAGCTGAAGCGTATCCAGCGCGACCTCGGCAAGACGCTGGTCTATGTCACGCACGACCAGGAAGAGGCGATGTCGATCGCCGACCGGATCGCCATACTGGACAATGGCCGGATCAGGCAGATCGGCGCGCCGGCGGAAATCTACGACCGTCCGGCCAGCACCTATGTGGCGCGGCTGCTCGGTTCGCCGGTCATGAACATCCTGAAATCCGTTCGTGGCGACGGCGGCGTCGAAGCTGCCGAAGGAACGGTCCGCATCGCCGACCGCGCGGCCCCGGCCGAGGCGATCGAGATCGGACTGAGGCCGGAGGACATCAAGGTCAAGCCATGGACGGGCAATGAGACGGCGGACGGGGGCCCGGGCCGCCCCGCGCGGGTGTTCGAGGTCGAGCCGCTTGGCGGCTACACCGTGGTGACGCTCGCCGCCGGGCAGGCGCGACTCAAGGCGCTGTTGCGCGGCCAGCCCGACATCAGGCCCGACGCGATGGTGGCAATATCCTGCGAGCCGGCCCGCGTGCATTATTTCGGACAGGGCGGGAGCGCGTTGGCGAGATGACGGTTGCCGCGAGGACAGAGTTTCGGGAGGAAGGCATGACAGGCAAGGATTTCGAGCCGGACGTGAAGGTCCGCACAAAGGAATATCGGATCGGCTGCGTCGGCGCCGGCATGATCATGGCCGAGTGCCATCTGGCCGCCTATCATGAAGCAGGCTTTCCGGTTGTGGCGATCGCTTCGCGCACCAGGGCGAATGCGCAGAAGGTCGCCGCACGCTGGGGCATCCCGACGGTGCACGATACGCCGGAACAACTCATCGAGGACGCCAATGTCGACATTATCGACCTTGCCTTTCCGCCGGACCAGCAACCGGCGCTGATCCGCCACGCGCTGAAGCAGAAGCACATCAAGGCGATCCTGGCGCAGAAGCCGCTGGCGCTGTCGGTCGAGGAGGCCGTCAAGCTGCGCGACGAGGCGGCGAAGGCCGGCAAGATCCTCTCGGTTAACCAGAACATGCGCTACGACCAGTCGATGCGCGTGCTGAAGCAGATCATAGACAGCGGCGCGCTAGGCGACATCGTCTTCGCCCAGATCGATATGCATGCCATCCCGCACTGGCAGACTTTCCTGCAGGGTTACGACCGGCTGACGCTCGCCAATATGAGCGTGCACCACCTGGACGTGCTGCGTTTCCTGTTCGGCGATCCCGATGAGATCACGACACTCACCCGGAAAGACCCGCGCACGACATTCGACCACTCCGACGGCATCACCGTCTCGACGCTGCGGTTCCCCTCCGGCGTGCTTGCCGTGTCGCTGGAGGATGTCTGGTCCGGCCCGCGCCAGGACGGCTACAAGGACGACCAGCACATCAACTGGCGCGTCGACGGCACCAAGGGCGTCGCCAAGGGCACGATCGGCTGGCCGACCGGTGCTGCCTCGACGCTGACCTATGCGTCGGCCGAGACGACCGGCGGCGAATGGGTGAGCCCGAGTTGGGAGACGATGTGGTTCCCACATGCCTTCATCGGCGTCATGGAACAGCTCCAGCACGCGGTGAAGACCGGCACGCCGCCGGCGCTTTCCGTCGCCGACAACGTCAAGACCATGGCGCTGGTCGAAGCGGGCTACCGCTCGATGGCGTCGGGACGCACCGTAAAACTTTCCGAGATCGCTATCTGATCACCGCAACCGAAACACCAGACAACTGAATCGCTTACAGGGAGGAATTCACACCATGATGCAGGCAGGTATTTTCACGGGCTATTTCCCGTACGGCCTTGAAGAGACGGCGAAGAAGATCCGCGGCCTCGGTTTCAACACGGTGCAGCTCGACCTGCATTTCAGGGATGTCGACCTGTCGGCCGGCCAGATCACCAAGGACAAGGCCAAGAAGGTGCGCGATGTCTTCCGCGACCACAATCTGCCGGTCTGCTGCGTGTCGGGCTACACCAACATCATCCATCCCGACAAGGCCGAGCGTGACAAGCGCGTCGGCTATCTCAAGGAGATCATCCGCAACGCGCGCGATTTCGGCTCGCCTTACGTGATCTCGGAGACCGGCACTTACAACACCGAGTCCGACTGGGTGCATCATCCCAAGAACAAGACCGAGGAAGGCTTCGAGGAATGCCGCAAGGTGATCGCCGACCTCGCCCAGACGGCCTATGACCATGGCGCGGTCTTCCTGCTGGAGACCTATGTCAACAACGTCGTCGGCTCTGTCGAGGAGACGGTGAAGATGTTCGCGCAGGTCGATCATCCCGGTCTTGGCCTGTTGATGGACCCGACCAACTATTTCGAGACCCACAACATCGACAGGATGGACCAGATCCTGAACCAGGTGTTCGACACGCTGACCGACAAGATCAGAATAGCCCACGCCAAGGACGTCAAGCGCTCGGGCGACGACAAGTCGGAGAAGCATGCCGATATCGGCGATGCCGATGCGATGGAGAGCCACACGTTCCGCGGCGTTGGCGAGATCGAACTGCCGGCGCCGGGTCTCGGCTCGCTCAACTACGACCTCTATCTCAAGCGGCTGGCGGAGAAGCATCCGAACATCCCGGTCATCATCGAGCATCTGTCGGAAGACGACGTGCCGCGCGCCAAAAAATTCCTCGACGGGAAGTTCCGCGCCAACGGGCTTTGATGGCTCGAAACAAGGGAGGAAAGAGTGTTGAAATTCGCATTGAAATTGGCGGCCGCCGCGACGGTGCTTGCCGGCGTCGCGTTCGGCTCGACCGCGCAGGCTGCTGACGGCCAGAAGACCTTTTATCTGCTGTCGCATGGCGGGCCTTCCGATGCCTTCTGGATCGACTGGAATGCCGGTGCCACCAACGCCTGTGACCAGCTCAAGGTGACCTGCAAGATCTCCTTCAGCGGCGGCGACATGGCGGCGCAGAAGGAAGCTTTCAACTCGGCATTGGCGGCCAAGCCCGACGGCATTGCCACCACCTCGGCGCAGCCCGGCCTGTGGACCGAGGAAGTCAAGGCGGCGAAGGCGGCCGGCATCCCGATCGTGTTCTTCAACACGGACGATCCGGCGACAGGCCGCCAGGCCTATGTCGGCGCCGATCTCAAGGAGGCTGGCGCGATCTGGGCGAAATATCTCGTCGACCACAAGATGGTGAAGCAGGGCGACAAGGTGTTCCTGCCGGTCGAGGTTCCCGGCGCCAGCTATCAGCAGCTGGAAACCGAAGGCATCGCCAGCGTTTTCGATCCGTTGGGGATCAAATATGACGTCGTCGATTGCGGCACCGATCCGGCCGGCATCATCGCCAAGATGACCGACTACATGGTCGCCAACAATCCGCCGGCGATCATTGCGCTCGGCGATTCCGTGGCGGCCAGCGTCAAGCGCGTCTTCGACGGCGCCGGCGTGCCGGCCGGCAAGATCCCGGTCGTCGGCTGGGGCAATTCGAAGGAGACGGCGCAGGCCGTCAAGGACGGCTTCGTCAATGCCGCAGCCTGGCAATATCCGTCGGCGCAAGGCTTCATGCCTGTGGCGCTGCTCGGTCTCGCCGCCTCGGGCGAGCCGATCGGCTACGACATCCACACCTTCGGTCTTTACGACGCCTCCAGCGTCGACCCGATCCTGAAGCTCTACGACAAGAAGTGAGAAAGCAACGCCCGCCGTGAAAGCGGCGGGCGTCTTCAAGCATGGTTCAAACAGTCATGACGATCGCCGCAGAAGACGAAATGCCTGTCGGGAAACGCAGAGCGAGCCTGATGCGCTCGCCGCAATTCTCATCGCTCATCATCCTGGTCGTTCTTCTCGTGGTCTTCGCGGTCGCCGACGCCAATTTCTTGTCGCCGCTCAACATCTCCAATATGATGGCCTTCCTGCCCGAGCTCGGCATCATCGCGCTCGGCATGACGCTGCTGTTGACGGCCGGCGAATTCGACCTGTCCGTCGGCGCGGTGTTTGGCCTGGCACCGGTGGTGGTGATGCTGTTGGTCCAGAACGCCGGTGTCGATATCGGCGTCGCGCTGCTGGCTGGACTTGTGCTGTGCATCGCGATCGGCGCGATCAACGGGCTGATCGTCACCAAGATCGGCATCTCGTCCTTCCTGGTCACGCTGTCGATGCTGCTCGTCGTGCGCGGGGCGGCCCTCTACATCACGCAGGGCTTTCCATTGAAATCCTGGGATCAGCCCGGCTTCTTCGTGACGCTGCTCGCCGGCAGCTTCAATGTCGGCTCGTTCCGCTTCTACACCTCGCTGTGGTGGTTCATCGGCCTGTCGCTGTTTGCGATCTATGTCCTGCGCTACGCCAAGCTCGGCAACTGGATCAGCGCCATCGGCTCCAACCACAATGCGGCGGTGGCGCGCGGCGTACCGGCCGATGCCGTAAAGATCTGGTTGTTTATCGCGACGTCGGTTCTGGCAGGCCTTGCCGGGATGATCAGCGCCTTCCGCATCTCCGCTGCCTCGCCGGTGGCCGGCACCGGCTACGAGCTGGAGGTCATCGCCATGGTGGTCGTCGGCGGCACGGCGCTGACCGGCGGACGTGGCACGATCCTCGGCACCATCGTCGGCGCGCTGATGCTGCGCGCCATTCGCAACGGCATCGTGCTGATCGGCGTGCCGGGGCTCGCCTACAACATCTTCGTCGGTCTGATCATCCTCGCCATGCTCATCCTGCACGCTTTGCTGCAGAAGAACGCCGCAAGCGGCTGACAATGGACATGCTCCGACTGCAGAATCTGCAAAAATCCTTCGGCAGCGTGCGGGCGCTGAAAAATGCCTCGCTGACACTGCGGGAAGGCGAGGTGGTGGCGCTGCTCGGCGACAACGGCGCTGGCAAATCGACGCTGATCAAGGCAATCTCGGGTGTGTTTCCCGTCGACCGCGGCGACATCTATGTGCGCGGCGAGAAGGTGTCGATCCGCTCGACCCGGGATGCGATGGACCTCGGCATCGAGACCATCCACCAGGACACGTCGCTGGCGCCGGACCTCAGCATCGCGCGCAATCTTTTCCTCGGCAGGGAGCCGGTCAACTTCGGCTGGCTCGGCGTGTTCGCGCCGCTCGACCTCGCCAAATTGCGCAATGCCGCCTCGGCGCTGCTGAAGCGCGTCGGCATCTCGAAGAAGCTCGATGCGGACGCGCTGGTCAGCACGCTTTCGGGCGGTGAGCGGCAGTCGATCGCCATCTCGCGCGCCATGCAGTTCGCCGCCAAGGTCATCATCCTCGACGAGCCGACCAACAATCTCGGCGTCGAGGAGACCCATGGCGTGCTGCGTTTCGTCAAGGAGGTGCGCGACGCCGGGCATTCGGTGCTGCTCATCACCCACAACATCCACCATGTCTTCCAGGTCGCCGACCGTATCGTCGTCATGCGGCGCGGCGAGATCGTCGCCGAACAGACGGTGGCCGATACCGACCTCTTGACGGTGGAAAGCCTGATCACCGGCGCCGACATGTCGGCCCTGCTCAAGCAGGCGAGGGCAAAGTGAAGGGCGCCGCATGGTAGAGCTTTACGGCAAGACGCTGTCGCGCCGGCAAGTGGCCGAGCGATCCGGCATGCTTTCGCAATTCGCCGGCGTGCGGCTGATGACGCTCGGCGACGGGGTGGAGCGCGGCATCCGAATGCTCGAATTCCGTACCGGTTCCGGCCTGCGCTTCACCGCGCTGGTCGACCGGGCACTCGACATCGCCGACTGCGACTTCAAGGGCCAGGCGATCGGCTGGCATTCGCCGAGCGGCTTTCGCAATCCGGCGCTGCACGAGTATGAAGGGGAAGGGGGGCTGGCCTGGGCGCGTTCCTTCTCCGGCCTGCTGGTGACCTGCGGGCTCGACCACATATTGGGCCGCGAGGACGTGCCGGCCGAGACCTACAATTACCCCGGCAAGAAGAGCGTAACCCATTCGCTGCATGGTCGTCTCGGCACGATCCCGGCGCGGCTGACCGGCTATGGCGAGCGCTGGGAGGGCGACCGCTGCGTGCTGTGGGCCGAAGGCGTCGTCCAGCAGTCCGCGGTATTCGCGGAGGATCTGCATCTGATCCGCCGCATCGAGGCCGATGTCGGCGGCAACGAGATCCGGCTGTCCGACCGCGTCGTCAACCACGGCTTCAACCGCACGCCGCATATGTATTTCTACCACGTCAATGTCAGCCATCCCTTGCTGGACGAGGGCTCCCGTTATCTGGCGCCGATCCGCGACGTCATCTGGGCCGGCCATGCCGGCGAGCGCTATGAGGCGCAGAGGGTCGGTTATCGCACGGCGCCGGCGCCGCAACTCGGCTTCAGCGAGCAGGTCTGGCAGCATGAGATGGATGCCGACGTGAAGGGCGAAGTGCCGGTGGCCGTCGTCAACGACCGCATCGGGCTCGGTTTGGAACTGGTTACGCGCAAGGACCAGTTGCCCTGCGCCTATCAGTGGCAGAATTTCCAGGCCGGGCAATACGCGCTGGGGATAGAGCCCTCGACCCACCATGTGCTCGGCGATCTCGCCGCCCGCCAACGCGGAGAGATGATCTGGCTGGAGCACGGCGAGAGCCGAGCCTATGATGCGGCGTTCCGGGTTCTCGACGGCGCCGGCGAAATCGCGGCGGCCGAAACCAGGATCGCGGCTATCGCCCGACAACCCGAGCAGGATTATCCTCAGCCGTCCGGCAATTTTCCAAGACTGGCGGACAGGACATGAGCTCGACAGCTATTCGATGCAAGCCCTCCGGCGGGCGGACCGGATTGCCAGCGCTGCGCGACGATTGGAGGTCAATGTGACGATGGCAAACAAGCGCGACTACAGCCTTGTCGGCGAGAGCACCAAAGCGGCGATCGAGACCGGGCTCGCCTCGGCCGAGTGGTATCATACCGATGTGCCGCGCAAGGCGATGAAGGAGCTGATGCAACGGTCCGACGGGCCGGCGATCCGCGATACGATCATCTGGATCGTCACGATCCTCGGCTCGGCCGCCGGCATCGTCTGGTTCTGGGGCACGTGGTGGGTGTTGCCGTTCATGCTGGTCTATGGCGTGCTCTATGGCTCGTCGAGCGACTCGCGCTGGCACGAATGCGGCCATGGCACGGCTTTCCGCACGCGCTGGATGAACGATGTCGTCTATCACATCGCCTCGTTCATGCTGATGCGCAATCCCGTGCAATGGCGCTGGAGCCATGCGCGCCACCACACCGACACCATCATCGTCGGCCGCGACGCCGAGATCGCCGTCATGCGCCCGCCGGACTTGCTGAAAGCGGGATTGGCCTTCACCGGCATTCTAGACTTCCGCTATTCGCTGCCGACACTGGTGCGCCAGGCCTTCGGCACACTGTCGGACGAGGAAAAGAGCTACATCCCCGAGATGGAGTTGCACAAGGCTGTCGTCGCAGCCCGCTGGCATGTCGCCATCTATGTCGCGACGATCGCTCTGGCGATCGTGCTGCGGTCCTGGATTCCGCTCGTGCTGATCGGCCTGCCGCGCCTCTACGGCACCTGGCACATGGTGACGACCGGCCTGCTGCAGCATATTGGCCTCGCCGACAATGTCATCGACCATCGGCTCAACACGCGCACCGTCTACATGAACCCGATCAGCCGGTTCATCTACTGGAACATGAACTACCATGTGGAGCACCACATGTTCCCGATGGTGCCCTATCACGCGCTGCCCAGGCTGCATGAATTGATCAAGCACGACCTTCCCGTGGCAAACCCGTCAATGTGGCATGCCTACCGCGAGGTCTGGCCGGTCCTGCTCAGGCAACTGAAATACGAGGACTATTACCTCAAGCGCGAATTGCCGCCGACGGCCCGGCCCTATCGCGGCGAGTTCCACGAGGTCGATATGTCGGCCGCGGCCGAATAGCGCCGCCAATATCCGCAGGAGACAGGAATGGCCGATTGGGTGCAAGCGTGCGCAGTGGACGATGTCGAGGAAGAGGATGTGATGCGTTTCGACCATGGCGGGCGAACCTTTGCCATCTATCGCTCGCCGGACGACGAGTTCTTCGCCACCGACGGTCTTTGCACGCATGAGAAGGTGCATCTGGCCGACGGGCTTGTCATGGACGACATCATCGAATGCCCCAAGCACAATGGGCGCTTCAACTACAAGTCCGGCCAGGCCAAGGCCGCGCCGGTCTGCGTCAATCTCAAGACCTATCCAGTCCGCATCGAGGCTGGCAAGGTGATGATCGATATCGGCTGAAGAGCCGGCCCAAGCAATCAAGGAAAGAGTTCCATGAGCCGAAAGAGACCGACCGTCGCCGACCTGCGCGCCATGAAGGGCAAGCGGCAACTGACCATGCTGCGCGTGCTGACGCTCGACGAGGCGGAAGCCGCCGAGCGGGCAGGGGTCGACATCGTCTCGGTGCCCCCCGAACTGGTGCTCAACCCGCAATATCGCGATGCCGCGCCCAGCCTGTTCACCATGCCGGGCGACAATTTCTTCGAGATAGGCACGGCTGACGATTTCGTTCGCTGGTCGTTCCGGCTCTACAAGGCCGGCGCCGACGCCGTCTATTGCAGCGCTGGTTACGCCACCATCAAGCGGATGGCCGACGACGCCATTCCGGTCATCGGCCATGTCGGCCTCATTCCTTCCCGCGCGACCTGGACCGGCGGCTTCAAGGCGGTCGGCAAGACCGCTGACACCGCCATGCAGGTGTTCGAGGCGGTGAAGCAGCTGGAGGCGGCAGGCGCCATCGGCGCCGAGATCGAGGTGGTGCCGGTCGAGGTGGCCAAGGCGATCTCGGAGCGGACGCCGCTGATCATGCTGTCGATGGGCGCCGGCACGGGGTGCGACGCGCAGTATCTGTTCGCCGAGGATATTCTCGGCAGCAATCGCGGTCACATGCCGCGTCACTCGAAGGTCTACCGCAACTTCGCCGCTGAATATGATCGGCTGCAGGCGGAACGGGTGGCGGCATTTTCCGAATATGTCGCCGACGTCAACAGCGGCGCCTATCCCGAGGACAGGCACGTCGTGCACATGGACCCGGCTGAGCTACGCCTGTTCCTCGACAAGGTCGGCCGGGGCTGAGCCCGGCTGCCAGCGTCCACTGGCAAGGGCCGCATGGAGCGTCTCGGCATCGATGCCGAGCGGCCGGTCCTGGCTGAGGGACGGGACCAGTGCGCGTATCGCCGCGTGGACGGCTGATGTGCGCGGCGCCAGTGCCAAGCCTTCGCGCAGGTCCACGGCCTGGGCCGCGGCCATCAGCTCGAAGGCGATCAGCCGCCGCCATAGCACGAGCATCCCTGCGCATTTCGAAACCGCCAGCGGCGTCTGCGTGGCGTGATCCTCGACGCCTTCCGAAACCGGCAGGAAGTCGAGCATCACCGGATTGGCCTTGTGGCGGATGGCCGCCAGGATCGACGTCACCGTCTTTTGCAACGGCACGAAACCGGCCGAGGCGCCACCAACCGGAGACAGGTATTTCGGCAGGCCGTTTCGGCCCGGGCCGGTGAGCTGGATGAAACGGGCGGCACTGGCGGCGGCACACTGGGCGATTGCCAGGCCCAGCGCCTCGAAGGCGAGCGCCAGCGATGCAGTGTGGAAATTGCCTGTCGACAGCACCAGCCCGTCGTCGCCCAGCACCAGTGGGTTGTCGGCGGCTGCGTTGAGTTCGATCTCTACGGCTTGTCCCGCCTGGCCGATCGCCTCGATCAGCGCGCCATGGATCGAGGGCATGCAGCGGATCGAGAGCGGATCCTGTATCGTAATGGGCGTCGGCGCCTCGTCGCGGGCGAGAAGATCATGCAGCGCCTTGGCGGCTTCCTGCTGGCCGGCGGCCGGCCGTGCCATGTGCAGACGTGGGTCAAGGATCGTGCGGTTGGCGCCAAACCCTTCCATGGTCAGCGCGCCGGCATGCTGCTGTTGCATCAACGCCGACAGCGCGTCCGTGACCACGAGGGCGCCGCAGCCGGCGGAGACCGCCGAGGCGTTGACGAGCGACAAACCGTCCTTCGGCGCCAGGCTTGTCGGTGCGAGGCGCGCCATCATCAGCGCCTTGGCGGCGGGCATGCGCCTTCCCTGGTAATCGGCCTCGCCTTCGCCGATCAGCAGGCGGGCGATTGCGGTCATCAGCACCAGGTCGCCAGCGCCAATCGAGCCCAGCGACGGCATGACCGGGTGGACGCCGGCGTTGAGGACATCGACCAGGGCGACGAACACGGCGGGCGACAGGCCGGAGCCGCCGGCCGACAGCATGGTCAGGCGGGCAAGCATGGTTGCCCGCACGGCCTCGACCGGCAGCGCTTCGCCGACCGCGCCGCTGCGACCCTCGAGCAACTGGCGCTGGAAGGCGCTGGCGTCGCCTTCGACCGATGTGCCGAGATTGGCGCCGAGACCCGTGTTCAGGCCGTAGATATGCTGGCCGGACGCGGCCGCCTGGTCGAGTATCTTGCGCGCCTTCTCCAGCCTGCCGATGATCTCGGCCCCGATTTCCACCTTGCGCGCATGGCGGGCGACAGCGGCGACGTCGTCGACGCTGACGCCGGCTCCGGTGAGGACGAGCGCGCTCATGCGAAGCGCAGCCTCTGGCCGATGCCTTGCGCCTGCGCCTTGGCCAGCATCGCCTTGCCCAGCGCGATGTCGGACAGCGACAGGCCCCGGTGCCAGAACAGGATGGTCTCGTCGTCGCTCTGCCGCCCGGGCTTCAAGCCGGCGGCGATCTGGCCGAGCTCGGCATGCAGCGTCTTTTCGCTCAGCCGTCCGGTTTCGACATGGGCGCGCAGCGAGCCGAACTTGCCGCCCTTGCACTGACCCCAATCGTCGACGACCATCTTCTGCATGATATCGGTCAGCGACAGCTCAACCGCGCTCATCGTGCCATAGGGCACGACCAGCGCGCCTAGCTTGATCCATGCGGTCTTCAGCAGTGGTTGCGGCTCGGGCAGGCGCGAAGCTTCGACGACGATGTCGGCGCCTTCGACGCAGCTCTGCCAGTCGGCCACCGCCTTGACCGGCTTGCCAAGGTCGTCGGAAAGCCTGGCGGCAAAGCCGTCGCGGCTTTCCGGGCGGCGCGAGTGGACGCGGATCTCGTCGAAGTCGAAGAGATGGTCGAGCAGGCGCACGTTCCAGTAGGCCGTGCCGCGCGCGCCGATATGGGCGAGCACCTTGGAATTCCTGCGCGCCAGGTGCTTGGCGCCGATGGCGGTGACGGCGCCGGTGCGCATGTCGGTGATGACGGTGGCGTCCAGGATGGCGCGAGGCGTGCCGGTACGGGGGTCGAACAGATTGAGGATGCCGAATTCGGAGGGCAGGCCATGCAGGTAGTTGTCGACATAGTCGCCGACGATCTTCACGCCGGCGGCGTCGAGCGGCGCGACATAGCCGCGAAGCACGTTGAAATGGCCGTGGAAGGAGGGGTCGGGCTCGAGATGGACGCGTGGCTCGATGACGGTCTGGCCCTTGCCCTGCGCGATGAGCCCGGCCTCGACGGCGCCGATGATCTCGGCATCGGTCATGGCAAGGGCGTCGATATCGAGGGCGTTCAGATAGTCGATATAGATGGGCTTCATGCGTGCACGGTTCCTCGGGAGCCCCCATCCCCTCCATAACAGGCAATCAGGCGACACGAAAGTTTGTTGGATAAGCTATGGACTGAGCCAGCCGGATGCTGTTCAAACCGGGGCGCCATGGCAGTCATTTCCGAAGACGAAACCGCATCGCAGCCGACGGGGACGCAGACTGAAGCCAATGCGCGGCGCGTGGCGCTGATCGTTGCCATCGCCTTCTTCATGCAATTGCTGGATTCGACCATCATCTCGACCTCGCTGCCGCAGATGGGCCAATCCTTCGGCGTGCCGGCGGTGGCGATGAGCATCGGCATCACCGTCTACATGCTGACCATGGCCATGTTCGTGCCGCTGTCTGGCTGGCTGGCCGACCGGTTCGGCGCCCGCAACATCTTTCTCATGGCGATCGCGCTGTTCACGCTGGCCTCGCTCGCCTGCGGTCTTTCGCAAGACCTGACCCAGTTCGTCGCGGCGCGCGCCGTGCAGGGCCTGGGCAGCGCGCTGATGACGCCGGTCGGACGAATTCTCGTTCTGCGCAACGCGTCGAAATCCGAATTGCTGAACGCCACGGCGCTCATCACCTGGCCGGCGCTGTTCGCCCCTGTCGTTGGTCCGGTGCTCGGCGGCTTCATAACCACCTATCTGTCGTGGCATTGGAATTTCTTCATCAACATTCCGCTTGGGCTGATCGGGCTGGCGCTGGTCGCCCGCTTCATTCCGGGCGATCGCGAGGCCGATCCCAAGCCGCTCGACTGGCCGGGGTTCTTCCTGACTTCGCTCGGGCTCGCCTGCCTGCTCTACGGCCTCGAGCGCATTGCGCATCCGGAAGATGGCGCCATGCCAACGGTGCTGCTGATCGCGGCGGGAATAGTCGTCGGCTGGGTGGCGGTGCGCCATCTCCGGCGCACGCCGCATCCGCTGCTCGATCTCTCCTCGTTCAAGGTACAGACTTTCGCCATCTCGACCCTTGCCGCCGGCACCATCTTCCGGGTGGCGATCAACGCCACGCCGTTCCTTCTGCCGCTGCTTTTCCAGGTCGGCTTCGGCCTCTCGCCGGTCGATGCCGGCATGATGATCCTGGCCTATTTTCTCGGCAATCTCGGCATGAAGACGGTGACGACGCCGACATTGCGCCGTTTCGGCTTTCGCTCGGTGATGGTGGTCAACGGCATCATCGCGTCCGCATCGATCATGGCGTGCGCGGCGATCTCGCCGCAGACGCCACAGGCGCTGGTGGTGGCCCTGATGCTTATTGCCGGTCTGACGCGCTCGATGCAGTTCACCGCGCTCAACACGCTGGCCTTCGCCGACATCGCCGCCGTGCAACGCAGTTCGGCGGCAACACTGTCGTCGATGCTGCAGCAGGTGGCGATGCTGTTCGGCGTCGCGGTGGCGGCGGCGATCTTGAACCTGTCGCAGATCGCCAGGGACCGGCCGGCGCTCGATCTCGCCGATTTTCGAATCGCCTTCCTGGCGATTGGCGTCATCGGCCTGGCGGCGTCGTTCCGTTTCCTGGTGTTGCCAAGGAGCGCCGGCGCCGAGGTTTCCGGCCATCGGGCCGGGAACTGAAATCGAATTTTCCCGTCCATCGCAGGGTTAAATTCCGTCTTCGCCTTTCGCCTTGGTGCGGTGCTTTCGCAAGGCGCCGCGATGGCGCGAATAATTGCCAAAAGTGTTGGAGTTTCCGGGCATTGCGCCAGATTCGGCAATCAATGCGTCCACTTTGCGAATCTCGCCGCCAGCTGGTGTTTTGAACGCGGATTCATTTGACGAAGCGACGCTGAGCCGATTAGCTTTCCCTCCCAGGGGTGGCCGCGCCGCCACCGGGGTGAAGACAGACAATGAACGCGATCGGTCGGCCTAGTCTCAGGAGCCTGAACCAGGAAGGCATTGTCTTTGCCATAGCGGTGGTGCTGTTCGTCGCCGCGGCTGTGGGCCTGCCCGGCTTCATCGATCCCAACAATCTGGTGGCAATCGTCCGCTCGGTCTCGGTGCTGGGCATTCTGGCGCTCGGCATGGCGGTCGTCATCATCGGCCGTGGCATCGACCTGTCGGCGGTGGCGATCATGGCGATGTCCGTCGCCTGGTATCTGCAACTGCTCAACACCGGCACGCCGGATGGGCTGGCCTTTGCCTATGTGCTGGCCGGCGTGCTCGCCATCGGCCTGCTCAACGGCTTTCTGGTCGCCTATGCCGATGTACCGGCGATCTTCGTGACGCTGGCGACCGGTTCCTTCGTCTTCGGCTATGTCCGCTCGCAACTGATCACACAGGATGCGGTGCCGGTGCCGCAGGACCATTGGGTGGAACTGCTTGGCGGCCTGCGTTTCCTCGACATCCCGATCGAGGTGTTCGTCTTCGCCGGGCTCGCCTTCCTGTTTTTCCTGTTCCTGCGCTACACCAAATGGGGCCGCTATATCTATTTCGCCGGCGACAATCCGGTCGCGGCGCGCAACATCGGCATTCCGGTGCGGCCCATGCTGGTGCTGCGCTATGTGCTCTCGGCCTTCGTGGCGCTGATAGCCGGCCTGCTGACGGCGGCCAGCCTGCATTCGATCAACACGCGGGTCGTCAACTCGACCCTGCTCTACGACATCGTGCTGGTGGCGGTTATCGGCGGCATCGGCCTGTCGGGCGGCAGGGGCGGGGTGCGCAACGTCTTGGTGGGCGCGGCGCTGATCGGCATCCTGCTCAACGCCATGACCATCATCGACATTCCGCTGCTCTACCAGAACCTGATCAAGGCGGCGATCCTGCTCGGCGCCATCATCGTCGACGGCATCATCAATCCGCGCGACGAACAGACAGCGCAGCAGGGCGACATTTAGAGCAGATGGGCCAGCCCATCTTGCTCTGGGGGTACCCGGCGCGATCGAGACGATCGGCCGGCAATGAAAACGAACCAGAGGATGTGACATGAAACTGATCAGAACACTGATGGTCGCCGCCACGGCGCTGGCCGCTACCGCCTTCGTGGCGCCGACCTTCGCCGCCGACGATCCGGGCCCGGCCGCCTACGCCAAGGCGCTCAACGGCAAGCGCGTCATGCTGGTGCCGCTGGCGATGGGCTTCGACCTTGCGCAGGGCTGGGCGCACTATCTGAAGAAGGAGGTCGAGGCCTGGGGCGGCACGTTCGAGACGCGTGATCCGAACTGGGTCGTCGATGCCGGCGCGCAGGCGATCACCGATGCCATCTCGTCCGACACGAGGCCCGACGTGCTGATCATCCACGCGCCCGACCTCAACTCCTATTCCAAGCTGATGAAGAAGGCGCAGGCCGCCGGCACCTATGTGATCCTGGTCGACAATCCCGCAAACTTCCCCGCCGACGCCTTTGTCGGCAGCGATTGGGACCGGCTCGGCCAGCTCGAGGCGGAAGCGGCGATCAAGGGCTGCGGCGAGAATTCGTCCAAGAAGATCGGGCTGGTGCAAGGCGACCAGGCCAACTCCTCCAGCCTCTATCAATATGCCGGCATCATGAAGGTGCTGGACAAGCATCCCGACTTCAAGGTGGTCGCCAAGCCTGATTCCAACTGGGACGCCACGACCTCGCGCAACGTGACCACCACCATGCTGCAGCAGAACCCCGACATCTGCTCGATCATCGATTTCTGGGATGGCGATGCGACCGGCGCATCGGCCGCGATCCGCGACGCCAAGCTCGACGGCAAGGTGTTCCTGGTCACCACCGGCGGCGGTGAAAAGGCGGCCGATTGCGACAAGCTGAACGATGGCACCTATGGCGCCGTGGTGATGACCGACCTTGCCCGCCAGTCGGGCGACATGAACGCGATCATAAAATTCCTGCTGCAGAGCGGCCAGCCGGCCGGCACCTCGCACACCTACATCTACACGCTGGAGAAAGCGACGACCAAGGCCGACCTCAAGCCCGACAGCTGTTGGGACCTGAAGGCGCTGCAGGCCGAGGCGGCGGCGAAATAGGCCGATCGTCTCCAACCGATATCACCGAGGTGGCCGGATCATCCGGCCACCTCTTTATCTTGTTTCTCCTGCAGCCGTGACCTGATGTCCCTTCGCGAACGCCTCCAGTCCTGGCGCTACAATCTCGTGCCCGACCATCTGGTCGGCGAGATCCTGACCAAGCGCTGGACCGACAACGCCATTCCCTTCCTGGCGCTGGTGGTGACATTGGCCAGTTTCGGCTCGATCATTCCGGGCTTCTTCAAACTCTCCTCGCTGCAGGAATCGACCCGGCAGCTCGGCGAGTTTTCGATGGTCGTCACCGGCATGACCGTGGTGATGCTGGGCGGCGGCATCGACCTCTCGGTCGGCTCGATTTTCGCGCTGTCCTGTTTCTCCGCCGTCTATGTCTTCTTCATCCTCGAACAGTCGATCTGGCTGGCGCTCTGCGCCTCGCTCGCCGCCGGTCTCATCTTCGGCGCCGTCAACGGCTATCTCGTCGGGTATCTGCGGCTGCGTGCTTTCCTCACGACCTTGGTGACCTTCATCTTCGGTCGGGCGTTGTTCGACATCCTGGTCACCACCTATGCCGCCGACGTGCAGCTTTCCCAGGCCACATCGGATGTGCTCGACTTCATCGGCGACGGCACCTTCTGGGGCCTGTCGGTCTCGGTTTGGCTGGCGATCATCCTGGCCATCGTCACCCATATCGCGCTGACCCGCTCGCGTCCCGGCTGGCATGTGCTGGCGGTCGGGGGCTCCAGGCGGTCGGCGCACAATGCCGGTATTCGTGTACGCCGCACCGTGTTCATGACCTACGTCTTTTCCGGCTTCTGCGCCTCGATCGGCGGATTCCTCATCGCCTGCCGCTTGAGCGGGGCAGGGCCTGGCACCGGGCTCAACCTCGAGATCATGGCGCTGACGGCAGCGGTGGTCGGCGGCGTCAGCCTGGGCGGCGGACGCGGCTCGGTGGTCAAGGGCCTGATGGGCGCCATCATCGTCTTGACCATGACCAACGGCCTGATCCGGTTGGGCTATGGCACCGGCACCAACCAGATGGTGCTCGGCATCATGCTGGCGGTGGCGGTCACCATCGACATACGCTGGCTGAAGAACCGCCATAAGGTGCTGAACGAAGTCTATGTCGCGCCGGTCTATCTCAAGATGGGCGACACACAGTCCGCGGTGCCCGGTTCGGGCACGCCCTACGCACTCGACAACCGGTTGTCCGCCGCCGACCATATCGGGCTTGGCGAACTGGAGGGACCGGAGGACGTCATCCTCGATCGCGACGACCATCTCTATTGCGGCACCCGCCACGGCGAGATCGTCCGCTTCTTCGCGCCTGACTATGTCAGATCGGAAGTGTTTGCCCATATTGGCGGGTTTCCACTGGGGTTGGCCTTCGACAAATCGGGTAATTTGATCAGCTGCGTCGGCGCCATGGGGCTTTATTCCGTGTCGCCCGATCGCGAGGTGAAACGGCTGTCGGCCGAGACCTCTCGTTCCTGGACCTCGATCGTCGACGATGCGCGGCTGCGCGATCCCAATGATTGCGACATCGCGCCGGACGGCCGCATCTATTTCACCGACTCCACCAAGCGCTATGACGCGCATGACTGGGCGCTGGACTCGATCGAGAACCGCGCCACTGGCCGGCTGCTGGTCTATGACCCCAGGGACGGCTCGACCAAGACGCTGCTCGACGGCTACCGCTACACCAACGGCGTGTGCATGGCGCATGACGGCAAGTCGCTGTTCTTCGCCGAAAGCTGGGCCTGCCGCGTGCATCGCTACTGGCTGGAAGGGCCGAAGGCCGGCACTGCCGAATGCGTCATCCGCGACATGCCGGGCTATCCCGACAACATCAACCGGGCCTCCGACGGCAATTACTGGATGGCGTGGCTCGGCATGCGTACGCCGAGCTTCGACCTGTCGCTGCGCCACCCCGACATGCGCAAGCGCATGACGCGCCGGCTGCCGCAGGACGAGTGGCTGTTTCCCAACATCAATACCGGCGGCGTGGTGAAGTTCAACGAGACGGGCGGCATTGTCGAGGCCATGGGAGACCTCTCGGGCGCCGCCCATCCGATGGTCACCTCGATGCGCGAGCACAAGGGATATCTGTTTGTCGGCGGCATCCTCAACAACCGCATCGGCCGCTACAAGATTTCTGGCGCCGATCCGGATTGGACCAGCCCCGCCTCCTATTGGGGGGCGAAGCCATGATCCTGGATCCGATCCTGGATGTTTTTCGCGGCAAGGCAGTCACCATCCCGCCGCTCGACGGCGCTTTTCGGCCCAACACGCGGCTCGATGATGCGCCTGTGTTCGCCGAGCTCACCGAACCGGACAATCTGTTGTCATCCGGTGACCGGCTGCTGGCCTCCAGCGGTAACGCCATTCATGCCCTTGCCGCCGGTTCGGAGCCCGTCGTGGTCGACACTTTTCAGTCGCCTGTCACGGCGTTGGCGCTGTCGCCATCGGGCGAACTGACGGTAGGGCTGGAGAGCGGCACGCTGCTGATCGCGGGCAGGGAGGTTTCGCTCCCGGCCGCCATCCGTTGCATCACCGCGCTCGCCTATGCCGATGATGGCACGCTCTGGCTGGCCAACGGCTCGGACCGCCACGCACCGTCCGAATGGGCGGCCGATCTGATGAAGAAGGGGGCTTCCGGTTCGCTATGGGCACGCATGCAGGGCGGCGATTTCCGCAAGGTGGCCGGCGACATCGCATTTCCCTATGGGTTGCATCCCGTCGGCGGTGACGTCCTGGTCAGTGAAAGCTGGCGCCACCAGCTTGTTCGCTTCAATACTGCCGGTCATCGCACAACGGTGCTTGCGCATCTGCCCGGCTACCCCGCGCGGCTGTCGCCGGCCGGCGATGGCGGGGCGTGGCTGACCCTGTTCGCACCGCGCAACCGGCTGATCGAATTCGTGCTGCAGGAAACGCATTACCGCCAGGATATGATCGAGCAGGTGCCGCCGGCCTTCTGGATCGCACCGGCACTTTCCTCCAGCCGCAGCTTCCTCGAGCCGCTGCAATGCGGCGGCATCCGAACCATGGGTATCCACAAGCCGTGGTCGCCCAGCCGCTCCTACGGGCTGGTGGTGAAACTTGACCAAGCCATGCAGCCGCAATTCAGCCTGCACAGCCGTGCCAACGGCACGCGTCATGGCATCTGCAGCGTGAGGGAGAATGACGGCCAGCTGTTCATCGCCTCGAAGGGCGGCGATTGCGTGCTGGCCGTCGATCTCGCTTCAGGAGGTTTCTGATGGAGCCGATCGTTCGTCTGGAGAACGTCACCAAGACTTATCGCGGCGTGCCTGCCGTGAGACAAGTCAGCTTCGAACTGCGCAAGGGCGAAATCCACGCACTGCTCGGCGAGAACGGCGCGGGAAAATCGACGCTGACCAAGATCATTGCTGGGGTGGTCGACGCCACCTCAGGCAAGATGTTCCACAAGGGCCGCGAGATCACTTACGCCTCGCCGCATGCTGCACTCGAAGCCGGCATCGCCATGGTGTTCCAGGAGACCAGCCTGGTGCCGTCGATGACGGTGGCGCAGAACCTCTATCTCGGTACTGAAAAATTCCTCAACCGGCTGCGCGGCACGTATATTTCAGCACAGCAGTTCCTGCAGTCGCTGAATTTTCCGGTCGATCCCAATGCCATGGTGGCGACGCTGGGCGCCGCCAAGCGGCAGATGGTCGAGATCGCGCGCGCGGTTCACCACAATGCCGAGATCATCATCTTCGACGAGCCGACGGCGACGCTGACGCCGGAGGAGAAGCGCCACTTCTTCGCGCTGATCCGCCGGCTGAAGGCAGGCGGCGTCTCCATCGTCTTCATCAGCCACGCGCTGGAAGAGGCGCTCGCCATCGCCGATCGCATCACCATTTTGCGCGATGGCGAACTGGTCATCACCGACGACACATCAGCCTTCGACCGTGACAGGATCGTCGCCGCCATGGTTGGGCGCACATTGTCGGGGCAGATCTACCGCCAGCGCGACGAGGGCAAGCTGCGCAAGGCCGGCAAGAAGGTGCTGTCGGTGCAGGATATTTCGATGAGCAATGTCGTGCGAAACAATTCCTTCTCGATCTTCGAGGGCCAGATCACCGGCGTCTTCGGGCTGATCGGCTCCGGCCGCACCGAGACCTTCAAGATCGTGTCGGGCATCTACAAGCGTGATTTCCTGCGCGGCGGCGCGATTGAACTTGATGATAAACCGGTGCGCTATCTCGTGCCGAGCGAAGCGGTGGCGGACGGCATCGTCTACGTCACCGAGGACCGCAAGAGCGAAGGCATATTCGAGACGATGGGCATCGCCGAGAACCTGTTTGGCGGGCTGCTGGCGGCGGGGCGCGAAAAGGCCTGGGTGATCAACCAGCAGGAAATGCGCGCGCTCTCGGCGGAATGGACGAAGACGCTGAACATCAAGGCGATCAACGACAATGCCCGCGTGGTCGAGCTGTCCGGCGGCAACCAGCAGAAGGTGGTGATCGGCAAGGGCCTTGTGCAGAAGCCGCGCATCGTCATCTTCGACGAACCGACGCGCGGCGTCGATGTCGGCGCCATCGCCGAAATCCACCAGATCATCAACCGGCTTGCCGATGAAGGGCTGGCCGTCGTCGTCATCTCGTCCTACCTGCCGGAGATCATGAACCTGTCCGACCGCATCCTCGTCTGCCGCCAGGGCCGCATCGTGGAGGAGTTCTCGCCGGCGGAGGCGACGGAGGAGAAGATCATGTACGCGGCGGTGCATTAGGGTGTGCCGATATTCAGGTGAGGCCGGCCTGCAAATGGCTGATACCTGCGCCTCCGGTGCTCACGTACTTCAGTACGTTCCGCTCTGGTTCTCGAAAGCCACCATTTTCGACTCGGCCTGACCTGAATCTCGACGTCGGCGATGGAGAGGTGAATCGGGCGAACGGATTGCCCGCAATTGCTCAAGGCCTGATTCAATTCACGCTACGATCCAAAGAAGGAAACATACCATGGCCACCACAAAACTCCTCAGCGATGCCGAGGTGGAAAAGATCCCGGCCGTGAAGGCGGTGTTCGACGATATCAGGGCGACACGCAAATCCGATTTCGTCAACAATTTCTGGCGCGGGCTCGCCAACGATCCGGTATCTCTAAAGCGGGTCTGGGAGCAGTTGAAGGCGGTGATGGTGGCCGACAGCGCCATCGATCCGCTGACCAAGGAAATGATCTACATCGCGGTGTCGACCGCCAATGGCTGTTCCTACTGCGTGCATTCGCACACCGCGGCGGCGCGGGCCAAGGGCATGACGGATGCGCAGCATGGCGAACTTGTGTCGATCATCGGTCTGGCCGGCCAGACCAACCATCTGGTGACGGCGATGCAGATCCCGGTCGATCCGCAATTCGAGGTGAAGTGAGCCCGACTTGCGGTCGCGTATCACAGGATTGTCAGCGCGGCCGATGCGCCGGCTAACGGCGGCAAATATCTGAAATATCTTCAATTTCCGCGCTGCGGCGATCGTCTCTGATGCCCTTCCCCGGCAGCTGTTCGCAATTGCACAATTTATCCCAGCCGCTGTTAAGGAAGTGACATGGAACGGCACTAAGGAAGCCCCATGCGATGCCGCTCGCCGGGGGGCTCGGCTCGCATGGTGGAGCCGGCATGAGAATCGTTCAGATCACTGACACCCATTTCAGCCCGACCAAGCCGCATTTCAACGGCAATTGGCAGCCGCTCGCGGCCTGGATCGAGCGGAGCGGGGCCGATCTCGTCATCCATACCGGCGATCTCAGCGTCGACGGTGCCGACAAGGACGACGACATCACCTTTTGCATGGATTTGATGCGGGAAATCTCGGTGCCGATGCTGCTCGTGCCCGGCAATCACGATGTCGGTCATCTCCCCGGTTCGCTGCAGCCGGTCAATGCCGGGCGCCTGGAACGCTGGCGCCGGCTGGTCGGCCCTGACTACTGGATGCAGGACGCCGGAAATTGGCGGTTTATCGGCCTAGACAGCCTGCTGATGGGCTTTGACGATGCCGAAGACGAAACCCAGTTCGAGTGGCTGCGTGCCGCACTGGAAAGCCGCGGCGGCCGGCGCGTTGCCATTTTTGCCCACAAGCCGCTGTTCATCGATGAGCCCGGCGACGGCGATACCGGTTACTGGAGCATCCGGCCGGCACAGCGCCGGCGCCTCTACGATCTGATCGCCGACCATGACGTCGCACTGTTCGCCAGCGGTCATCTGCACCGGGCATGGCAAGGTGTTTACGAAAACACGTCGCTGGTCTGGGGCCCCTCGGCGGCCTTCATTGTCGGCGACATGGAGCGCGACATGTCGGGCGAACGGCTGCTTGGTGCCGTCATCCATGAATTCGGCGACGACACCGTCACCAGCGAAATAGTCGCGGTTCCAGACATGACCGTCCATGTCCTCGATGATGTTGTCGAGGAGGTTTACCCGCACGAAGCGCACAAGGTCCGCAAGAAAGTCGCCTCATGAGCGCGCTCTCGCTTCGCGGGCTGAACAAGTCGTTTGGCGCTAACGCCGTCCTGAACGGCGTTAGCCTCGATGTCGAAGCAGGCGAGTTCATCGCTCTCGTCGGTCCCTCGGGCTGCGGCAAGAGCACCTTGCTGCGCATTCTCGCAGGGCTCGACCATGCAGACAGCGGCGAGATCGTCGTCGCCGGCAAGGACATGTCGGCGGTTGCCGCGGCCGACCGCAACATCGCCATGGTGTTCCAGTCCTACGCACTTTACCCGCATCTGACGGCCGGCCAGAACATCGCGGTTCCGCTCGCCATGAAGCGGCTCAGCCGGACGCAGCGCCTGCCGCTGGTCGGCTCTGTCCTGCCGGGCCAGAAGGAAATCCGGGCCGGCATTTCGCGCGATGTCCGCGAGATGGCGACCGTGCTCAAGATCGACCATCTGCTCGACCGCAAGCCGGGACAGATGTCAGGCGGCCAGCGGCAGCGCGTCGCACTGGCGCGCGCCATGGTGCGGCAGCCCTCGATCTTCCTCATGGACGAGCCGCTCTCCAACCTCGACGCCAATCTGCGCGTCCATGCGCGCGGCGAGATCGTCGAATTGCACCGCCGCGCCGGCGTGCCGACGCTTTATGTGACGCACGACCAGGCCGAGGCGCTGTCGATGGCCGACCGCGTGGCGGTGATGATCGGCGGCAACCTACTGCAGCTTGCCGCGCCGGAGGCGATCTACAACGATCCCGCCCATATCGAGGTCGCGCGCTTTGTCGGCCAGCCCAGGATCAACATCCTGCCCGCGGTCGCCGACGCCGGCCGTGTCGATTTCCAAGGCATTCGGCTGGCGCTGCTGGAGAAAGTGGCGAACGGTCCCGTCAGTCTCGGTATCCGGCCTGAATTCGTCAAACTGGCGCCCGATGGCCGCAGCGGTCTCGCGGGGCGGCTGGAACGCCTCGAATTCCTCGGCTCGGAAGTGATCGCCCATTGCCGTCTCGATGCCAGCGGCGACACGGTCATCGCCAAGCTGGCGCCGCATGAGGCGAGGGACCTCATCGCGGGAATGCCGGTGGGTATCCTTCTGTCTGTCGAACAGGCGATGGTGTTCGGGCCGGAGGGAAAGAGGCTGCGCATCGCCGGCACGGCGAGCGTCAGGCAGGAGCCGGCTTATGTCTAGCGTCGCGCTGGTGGGCAATGTCCCGAGCGCCGCGGCACTTCACAGGCGCAGCGAGGACCGCACCGCCTGGCTGCTGGCGGCCCCGGCGATCGTGCTTTTGCTGCTGTTCGTGCTGTTGCCGGTGGTTGCCGTCATCTTTCTCGGTTTCACCGATTTCGAGCTCGGTTACGGCAAATTCCGCCTGGTCGGCTTCGAGAACTACGCGCATCTGCTCAGCGACCGCACGTTCCGCAAGTCGCTGTGGAACACCACGGTCTATACGGCGATCGTCGCGCCGGTCTCGATCGGGCTCGGCCTGGGCGTGGCGCTCTTGATCGAGAGCGAGCCACGGGCGCGCGGCTTCTTTCGCACCGTCTATTTCCTGCCCGTGGCCTCGCTGATCGTCGCCATGGCTACGGTCTGGCAATATCTCTTCCATCCGACGATCGGGCCGATCAACGCGCTGCTTTCGCTTGCCGGCATTCCCGGGCCGAACTGGCTCGGCGCCTCCAACACCGTGCTCTACAGCCTGTCGATCATCGGCGTCTGGCAGTCCGTCGGCTTCAACATGGTGCTGTTCCTGGCCGGCCTGACGGCGATCCCGCGCGAACTCTATGCCGCCGCCCATGTCGACGGCGCCAGATCGGCGCTCGACCGGTTCTTCCTGGTCACATGGCCGATGCTCGGGCCAACGACGCTGTTCGTCGTCACCATCAGCATCACCAATGCGGTGAAGGTCTTCGAAACGGTGAAGATGCTGACCGATGGCGGCCCCAACAAGGCCTCCGAAGTGCTGCTGTTCACCATCTACCAGGAAGGCTTCGTCTATCTGCGCGTCGGCTATGCCTCGGCAATGACGGTCGTCTTCCTGGCGATCCTGGTCGTGCTGATGTTCCTGCAATACCGCGTGCTCGACCGGCGGGTGCATTACACATGAGAAGCATCCCGGCAGGTCGCGTCATCCGCTTCGCGCTGCTGTCGCTCGGCGCGCTGATGATCCTGGCGCCCTACATCTTCATGGTCTCGACGGCGGGCAAGACGCAGAGCGACATCTTCACCTCGTCGCTGTCGCTCATCCCCGAGCATTTCTACTTCGCTGAGAATTTCGCCAAAGCACTCAACAAGGTGCCGATGGCGACGCTGTTGTGGAACGGCGTCCTGGTGTGCGGCTTGATCTTCTTCTTTCAGGTTCTGGTCGCCATTCCCTGCGCCTACGCGATGGCCAAGCTCAGGTTCCGCGCCGCGCGGCTGATGATGGTGCTGGTCATGCTCGGCCTGCTGGTGCCGATCCATGCCACGGCGCTGCCGCTCTATGTCGCCTTCGACAGGATGTCGCTGCTCAACAGCTACACCTCGCTGGTCGCGCCGTTCACCATTTCCGTGTTCGCGATCTTCATGTTCCTGCAGTTTTTCCGCGCCATGCCCGACGATCTCATCCACGCGGCGCGGCTCGACGGCATGTCGGAACTCGGCATCGTGGCGCGCGTCATCGTGCCCAATGCCTGGCCGGCCGTCACCGCCTTTGCGATCTTCTCGGTGGTCGCACACTGGAACGACCTCTACTGGCCGCTGATCGTCGTCAGCAAGCAAGCCTATGCCACGCCGCCGCTCGGCCTGATGTATTTCCGCGCCGCAGAGGCCGGCGACGACTACGGCGCGCTGATGGCCGCCACGCTGATCATCACCCTTCCTCTCGTCGCCGCTTTCCTGCTCGCGCAGAAGCGCTTCGTCGAGGGCATCACCATGACCGGTCTGAAAGGCTGACCGGACCACGACCGACTGGCCAACAAGGAGTATGAAGCAATGAAGCATTTTTCCAGGATCTTCGCCGCCGCGGCGGTGTCGCTGGCGGCGGCCCTGCCGGCCTATGCCGAAACCACGCTGACCGTCCACTACCCGATGCCCGGCTTTTTCAAGAACGTGATGGACACGATCTCGAAGAAGTTCATGGAGGAAAACCCTGATATCAAGATCCAGTTCGCCAGCCCGTCGGCGACCTATGAGGAAGGCATCCAGACCATCCTGCGCCAGGCCGGTACCGACGAAATGCCCGACATCACCTTCATCGGCCTCAACCGCCTGCGCATGCTCAACGAGCGTGACGTCGCCGTCGATCTCGGGCCGCTGGTGAAGAAGGACGGCAACATGGCGGAGCTTGGCTTCTCCGACACGATCCTGAAGCTGGCGCAGGTCAACGGCAAGCAGATCGGCCTGCCTTTCGCCACTTCGAACCCGATCATGTACTACAATGCCGACCTGGTGAAGGCGGCCGGCGGCGATCCCGACAATCCGCCCAAGACCTGGGACGAGGTGATCGCGCTCGGCGGCAAGATCAAGGCGCTGGGCAACGGCGTCGACGGCATCGACTTCCGCTGGCAGGGCGACGACTGGATGTTCTCGGCGCTTTTGTTCGGTGCCGGCGGCAAGATGCTGAACGAGGACGAAAGCAAGGTCGCCTTCAACGGGCCGGAAGGCGAGAAGGCCGTGGAAATCCTGGAGCGGATGGTGAAGGAGGGCGGCATGCCGGTCTTCACCAAGCCGGCCGGCGAACAGGCCTTCGCGGCCGGCAAGGTCGGCTTCGAATTCCAGACCACCGGCGCGCTGGTCAACACCATCAAGAACGTCGGCGACAAGTTCACGTTGCGCACCGCAAAAATCCCGCTGATCGACCCGGTCAACGGCCATCTTCCGACCGGCGGCAACGCGGTGGTCATCCTGACCAAGGATGCCGCCAAGCAGGACGCCGCCTGGAAGTTCGCCAAGTTCGCCGCCGGCCCTTATGGCGCCTCGGTTGTCGTGCCGGGCACGGGCTATGTTCCCAACAATGAGCTCGCGGCCAAGTCTTCCGAATATCTCGGCGATTTCTACAAGAAGAACCCGCTCTTCCAGGCCGGGCTCAGCCAGATGCAACTGATGGTTCCGTGGTATGCCTTCCCGGGCACCAATGGGGTCAAGGTGACGCAGACCATCGTCGACAATCTGTCGCGCATCGTCGACCAGTCGGCCTCGCCCAAGGAAGCGCTGACGGATGCGGCCGGTGACGTCGAGGGCATGCTGCCGACGCAATGAGGAGGCTAGCGGGGCACCGCCGCGCCAGCGCGGCGGTGCCCGAGCCCGGGACATGACCGATGTGAGTATGGCGAACTGGCGTCGATCATAGGATCGGTACGACTGACCGGCCTCTGTTGATGCCGATCGGCCCGAAATTCGAGATGATGAGCTATCTGGCGCCTACCGTCTTGTCTCCTGCACCAGGGCAAGTGTGTCCAAGCGATTGACGATTTGGTTGGCCCGCGTTTCCTCCAGGAGATCAAAGCATGCTCCGGGCCATCGCTCGAGTGCTTTGCTGACGACAGCTTTCGTTTCCCGCTCGATCCAGTCGGGGTCGAGCTTCAGGAATTCGGCAACACGCCGAAACCGTTTGAAGCTGATATTCGCGAATGTGTGCGTACCTGCAAATCGCAGTGCCAAATCGTCATTCGGCGCATAAAAAATGGTCGGAACAATATCGTAAGCCGGCGAAAGCCTGACCTCGCGATTGTCGGGAAAGCAGAATGACCAGTTTTTGAGATGATTGTCTCCATTTCCGATCAGGACGTCGGCAACGATCCGGCGAAATCCCTCCATAACGTCGGCCCGCCAGTCGGTGCTGAAGCGGCGGATCATGTTGAGGATGGTTTCGTAGGTGGCCATCGTATATTTGCGCTCGCCGGTGGCTCCAATAATCTGGGCCGCATCCTCCGTATGGATGCGCTTTTCTTCGCCTGGCCGGTCGAAACGATCGGCAACCAAGGCCTGCTTGCCGCCTTCGAGAAAGGCCGCCGGAATGGATTCGATAGCGCTCGTCGGGACGAGGCGACAATCCGCTGTGTTGACGCCAATCATCCGTGAAAGGGTCATGGCGGCAAATTCCGCCTCCGGCAAACCAGGATATCGGGGGGTGGGCACCTTCAAGATACAGCGACTCTCTCCGGCTCTCGCCGGGACAGTGAGACGGTCGCCTATAGCCAGGGCGCCGAATTTCAACTGCACGCCAGCGAGCGAGAATTTCACAACACCCTCTGGGCGCACGAGATCAAGGCCTTGAGCATTTTCAAGACGAAGCGGCCCGGCCGAAGCCGACGGCCCAGTTTCCGGCGTGGCCAGAACCGCGCCCGGCAAATCCGCACCAAGTCGTGTCAGCAAATCGAATTGGTCATGGTTGCCTGGTCCCATCTCAGTCATGACCAGGTCGCGCAAGGCGCCTTCGGGGAGCAGTCCGGAAAACCAGGGTGGCAAGTAACCGTGGAGGCCTATCTTGTCGCCGCGCGCTGCAAGCCGTGCCCGTGTGGCTTCTTCGTCACCCGGCACAACCCAGGCGAGGCTGAGAATGGGTCGATCTGGATTTCTCAAATAGGCCTCGTCGACCACGAAGCTGGTCGCTCTGTCGCGGTCGCGCGTCAGGGTTCCCACGCGGATTCTTTTGCCGTGCCGATCCAAAAGGTACACACCCAGAACCGCGGCTGCCTCCATCATTATTTGTCCTCGTCATCGGACAGGTCGACGAACACGTCTTCGAAAGCGGTGGACTGGCCGGGTGGTATCTCACGCTCCACCCTTTTGGATGAAATCAACTCGCGTGCGGCGGCAAGCTTGGAATTGGGTACAAGCAATGGCGTCAGGTCAAGAGCGTCACAGATATCGACCAGAAGGGAGAGCCTGTCTCGTCCGATGCGCTCTTTGGTAAGGTCGCGTTCCAGTTCGGAAATACGTGCACGGTCCCGCCCTAGTCGTTCGGCAAGAGCTGGTTGTGTTAATTGCCGACGCTGCCTAGCTTCCTTGATTTGAGTTCCAAGGGATTGAAAAATCGACTGAGACATGCGCTTTTCCGCTTTTTATATGAAAAGAAGCGAAATTCCGCATACTCGATCTCTGGCGAAGCGTCAAGCGGAATTCCGCTCTACAATAGAAGTAGGAGCGGAATTCCGCACTCCTGCGTAAACCGCAGGCCCGCTCAGAGCCGATAGACCTTTTCCGCTGTGTTCCAGAAAATATCGGCCTCGGCGGCCGCACCGTGCTTTGCCACAGCCGTTCGGTGAGCCCCGGCAAGCTCGGCGTGGCTGGTCCACAGCTTCTCGATCGGGAAGTTCGAGCCGAACATCAGGCGGTCCGAACCCAGAATGTCGATCGCGTTGTCGACGATATAGGCGATCAGGGCCGGGTCGTTGCGGTGGACGAAAGTGCCGAGACCGGACAGCTTGGCGTAGAAATTGGGCGCGGCCGACAGCGTGCGCAGGCCGGCTTTCCACGCCTTCGTGGTTTCCGGCTCCGTGCCGGTCAGCATGCCGGCGTGGGTGAGGATGAAGTTGGTCTCGGGGTTTTCGCCAACCAGCGTCAGCCCGTCCTTCATCTGGGCGGGGAAGAGCTGCAGGTCGAAGGACAGGCCGTAATCCTTCAGCCTGGCGACATTGGCCCGTACCTTGGGATCGATGACCTGATCGGCCGAGGCGGCGAAGCGGAAGGCCGGAGTCTGGTGCCAGTGCAACTGCATGCGCACGCCGCGCAGCAGCCTGTATTTCATCAGCCGGTCGATCTGGGGCCTGACATCGTCGACCGTCATATCGGCATAGCCGACAATGGCGTGCGGCCAGCCGGTCTCGTCAGCCGTTGTCTGCAGGAAGGCGACTTCCTTCTCGAAATCCTCCTTGGCCCAGTTGGTCTGGACATAGACGGCTTTTTCGACGCCGGAGCCCTTCTGGTCTTCCAGGAATTCCGTGATCGGATAATCGCGGCGGATCGGCTCGTAAGGACCGAAGATGCGCGGCACCATCGGCCCGACCAGCCAGGGCTGATCCTTTTGGCGCCAGATGTGGAAATGCGCGTCGATGGCTTTCTGCATCACGATACCCTTTTCCAGATGGCCGCGGCCCTCGGGGCGGGCCGGGCGAGCGACAGGATGAAATCGGTGAGGCTGCCGACCGACGAGCCGTCGATGAGATCGTCGAGCGAAGGCAGGATGGCGCTGAGCGCTGCCGTTGCCGGGCGGAAGCGCGGGTCGCCGGCAAGCGGTGTCGCCAGCGACAGCCGGAAGGCACGGGCGCTGAGCCGGCGCATGGCCGTCTCCAGTTCGGCATGGCCGCCGCGCTCCAGAGCGTCGGACAGGATGACGACTGCGGCGCCGCGCGCGAAAGACGAGAAACGCGGCACCGACAGAAAGGCGAGCAGCGTCGGCCCCATGCGGGTACCGCCATCCCAATCGTCGACCTGGCCGGCCACGCGCGCCAGCGCCTGATCGCGGTCGCGCAGGCGCAGGGCCGAGGTGATGCGGGTAAGCCGCGTGCCGAAGGTGAAGATCTCGGCGCGGTCGGCGCCTTGCACGGCGGCATGCGTCAGCTTGAGATAGTCAGCCGTGTGCAGCTTCATCGAGCCGGAGACGTCGATCAGGATGAGCAGCTTGCGCGGCACGGTCTGGCGCCGGCGCAGCAGCGGGAAGGGCACGTCGCCATCGGCGCTGACGATTTCGCGCAGCGAGCGGCGCAGGTCGAGCTTGCCGCGCGAATGGGTGCGCACGGTGCGGAAGGAGCGCCGCGCCGGCAGGGCGCTCGACAGCTGGCGGCGAAAGGCGGTCAGCCGGTCGTCCTCGCGCTGGAAGTCGCGGCTGCTCAATTGCTCCAGCGCCGAGGACAGTTCGCCACCTTCCCGGGTTTGCTCGGCCTCGATCCGCTCGTCGTCGGCGCCGCCATCGTCCTTGACGCGGGTTTCTTCGTCCGCCTCTGCCTCAGTCCTGATTGATGTGTTGCCGTAAAAGTAGCTCTGGAAATGGGCTTCGAATTCGGTGTGGCGGTCGGGCGGCGGGGCCAGCGTGGCGAGAGCTGCTTCGCGGATATCGTTCATGGAGCGCGGGCCGAGCAGGGTTACTGCTTGCATGAAGCCTGTGATTTGTTCGGGGGCGATGGCGAAGCCGTAGCGGCGCAGCAGGCAGGCGAAGCCGAGGAAGGGTTGGGCGGCGCGGGGCAAGCTCTCCTCGCCCCGTTTACGGGGGTCCGAAGGACGGGTCGAGACCGGCGGCTCGACCCCCGATGCCGGCAGGCAGGTGAGGGGCGGCGCCGGGCTCTGCCCAGCGTGGCGCTGCCCCTCATCCGCCCCTTCGGGGCCCCTTCTCCCCGTAAACGGGGAGAAGGGGTCGTTGATGCCGCTCATCACCCCAGCGCCTCCTCGACAATCCTCCCAAGCTCCGGCGCGATATAGGACAAATCCTCCTCATCCTTGATCAGCACACCGATGGCGCGGCGGAAGGCTTCCGGCCAGGGGCTGCCGCCTTTTTCCAGGATGGTCGCGGCGTTGGCCCATTCGACAGCCTCGGCAATGCCGGGCGGCTTGGCGAGCGGACGGGCGCGGATCATTTGTACGGCTGATGCTACGGCCTGCGCGGTGGCCTCGGCCACGTCGCCGGCGCGAAGCATGATGATGGCGGCCTCGCGCCCGGCGTCGGGATAGCCGATCCAGTGGTAGACGCAGCGGCGGCGCAGCGCCTCGGCAAGTTCGCGGGTGCGATTCGAAGTCAGGATGACGATAGGCTGCGCGGTGGCGCGGATGGTGCCGCGCTCCGGGATGCTGATCTGGAAATCGGACAGGAATTCGAGCAGCAGCGCCTCGAATTCATGGTCGGAGCGATCGATCTCGTCGACCAGAAGCACACGCTGCTCCGGCGCCCGCAAAACCTGCAGCAGCGGCCGCGCGATCAGGAAGCGGTCGTCATAGATGTCGATCTCGTGTTCGCCGGCGTGGCGGATGGCGAGCAACTGACGCTGGTAGTTCCATTCGTAGAGCGCGTGCGCGGCGTCGATGCCTTCATAGCATTGCAGGCGCACCAGATCGCGGCCGAGCAGTTCGGCGATCGCCTTGGCCGCTTCCGTCTTGCCGACGCCCGGCGCGCCTTCGAGCAGCAGCGGTTTGCCGAGCCGGATCGCGAGAAAGATGGCGGTGGCAAGGCTGTCGTCGGCAAGATAGCGCGAGGCGGCAAGGTGCCGCGCTACCGCCTCCGGGGAGGTCGCGACGGCTTCGACATTTCCATCAGCCATTTCGACCACTCAGTTCGCTTGCGCCTTCAGCGCGCGCAAGATGCGCTCCGGCGTGATGGGCAGCGTGTCGACGCGTACGCCGACGGCGTCGAAGACGGCATTGGCGACCGCGGGGATTTGCGGGTTGGCGCACATCTCGCCCGGACCCTTGGCGCCATACGGCCCGTCGGCCGAAGGCCGCTCCAGAACGATGATCTCGGTTTCGGCGAGATCGCCTGGGCCGGGCATCAGATACTGGTTGAAGTCGGTGCCGCCATGGTCGCGGTTGGGATAATAGGGCTCGGTCGTTTCGTAGAGCGCGTGGCTGATTCCCATCCAGGAACCGCCGACGAGCTGTTGCTCGACCATCTTCGGGTTGAGCGCGCGGCCGATCTCGAAGACGTTCTTCACGGTGAGCACCGTAACCTCGCCGGTTTCGTCGTCGACCTCGACCTCGGCCACCGTGCAGGCATGGGCATAGCAGGTCGAGGGTTTCATCGCGCCGGTTTCCTTTTCGGGATAGGAGCGCGGGATCAGGAACATGCCACGGCCCGAGATAGAACGGCCACGCTTGAAATGCGCCGACAGCGCGACATCGAAGATCGAGATCGACTTTTGCGGCGCGCCCTTGACCAGTATGTTGCCCTGGCCGTCGGTTTCGAGATCGGAGGCATTCACCTCCAACTCCTCGGCCGCCACTTCCAGCATCACCTGGCGCGCTTCCTTGGCGGCCTGGATGACGGCATTGCCGGCGCGGTGGGTGCCGCGCGAGGCGAAGGTGCCCATGCAATGCGGGCCGGTGTCGGTGTCTGCTGTGTCGACGACGACGCAGTCGGTCGGCACGCCGATGGTCTCGGCGCAGATCTGCGCCATGATCTGCTTCATGCCCTGGCCGAGATCGACCGATGACAGCGTCACCATGAAATTGCCGGTCGGGGTCGAGTGGACCAGCGCCTGGGTGGGGTCGCCGCCGAGGTTCATGCCGGTGGGGTAGTTGATCGCGGCAACGCCGCGTCCACGCCGGATCGCCATCTCAGGCTCCTTTCTTGTAGGAGGACATCGCCATGTATTTCTCCGCCACCGGCCAGCTGGCGGCGCGCGCGGCCTCCTGCATGCATTCGATGAGTGCTGCCCCTTCCGTCGGCTGGCGATGCGCCTTCATGTCGCCGTCGCGGTAGGCGTTGATGAAACGGAATTCGAGCGGGTCCATGCCGATCAGCCGCGCCAGCTTGTCCATCTGCACCTCCAGCGCGAAGTCGCCGATGGTGATGCCAAAGCCACGCATGGCGGAGGAGGGGGTGCGGTTGGTGTAGACGCAGTAGGTGTCGATCCAGACATTGGGGATCGTGTAGGGGCCGGGGTAATGGCCGGCGCCCTTCTGCGCGCCGTAAGGCGAATGGCGCGAATACGCGCCGGCATCTGTGTAGCCGGTCACCTTGCGCGCGACGATGCGGCCGTCCTTCATGACGCCGTCCTTGATCACCACCTTTTCGGCGGCTCGCGGCGAGGAAATCTGCATCTCCTCCTCGCGGCTGTAGATGAAACAGACCGGTCGCCCGGTTAGTTTGGCGCCAAGGATCGCGATTGGCTCGACGATGACGTCGACCTTGCCGCCGAAGCCGCCGCCGACGGTGCCGCCGACGAAATGCAGCTTCGAGCCAGGCATCTGCAGGATGATCGAGGTGTTGTCGAGGGTGAAGAACATCGCCTGCGTGTTGGTGTAGCAGGTGAAGCGGTCATTGCCCTCCGGCGCCACTACGCAGCCGGTTGTTTCGGTCGGCGCATGCTCGATGGGCGAAGACTGATAGCTCTGTTCGAGGATGTGATCCGCGCCGGCGAAGCCCCCCTCGACATCGCCGAAACGCACTTTGCGGCACTCGCCGCTGTCATAGAGATAGTAGTTCTGGCCGTGATATTCGTTGACGATGGGCGCGCCGGGCTTCAGCGCTTCCTCCATGTCGAAGACGGCCGGCAAAACCTCGTAATCGACCTTGACCTTGGCGGCGGCTTCTTGCGCGGCGCGTTCGGTTTCAGCCAGCACCGCCACCACGGCCTCGCCCTTCCAGCGCACCTTGCCGTCGGCCAGCACCGTCTCGTCCTCGGGCCCGATCTGGATCAGGATCAGTATGGTGTAGACATTGTGCGGCACGTCCTTGGCGCTCAGCACGCGGACCACGCCCGGATGCTTCTCGGCTTCCGAGGTGTCGATCGACCGGATGCGGGCGTGATGATGGGGGCTGCGCACCATCTTCAGATGCAGCATGCCGGGGAAATTGCGGTCGGCGAAGAAGGCGGTCTTGCCAGTGACATGGCCGGGCGAGTCCGAGCGGGGCCGGGCCTGGCCGATCTCGTGCAGATCGTCCTTGCGGACATCGGCGAAGTAGCTCTTGCGCAGTTTCATTCTTTCGTCCCCTCAGAGCATGATGCCGAAAAGTGTGAAGCGGTTTTCGGACGACATCATGCTCTATCTCTTTGATTTAGAGACGGATTCAGATTTCAGGTCGAACAGACCTGAAATCATCCGACTCTAGGCCGCGTTCTGCGAATTGCCGCGGGCGGCGGTAAGCACTGCCTGGATGATCGGCTCGTAGCCGGTGCAGCGGCAGATGTTTCCCGACAGCGCCTCCACGACGTCCTCCCGACTGGGATTGGGCGTGTGGTCGAGCAGCACCTTCGCGGCCATGATCATACCCGGCGTGCAGAAGCCGCATTGCGTGGCGAAGGTGTCGAGGAAGGCGCGCTGCAGCGGGTGCAGCACACCACCTTCGGCAAGGCCCGACGTGGTCGTGATGGTCGCGCCATTGCAGGTTTCGGCCAAAGTCAGACAGGAAAGCCTGAGTTCGCCGTCGACGATGACGGAACAGGCGCCGCAGGTGCCTTGATGGCAGCCGCCTTTCGGCGAGGTGTCGCCGATCTTGTCGCGAAGCGCATGAAGCAGCGTGGTACCGCTGTCGATGAATTCGGCCTTTTCGGAGCCGTTGAGCGTAAACTGAACCGGGACCTTCGCCATTCTTTCCTCCTTGCGCGCCTGCCCCGCAGGGCAAGCGCGCGCCCCCCGACATGTGATTAGCTGAGCAGCAGCCGGCCGAGATGGACCGGCAGGACCTCAGCGCGGTACCAGGCGCTGGCGATGGGGTCGGTGATTGGCGCGGCCCCTTCGGTGGCGACGACCAGCGCGGCCGCGATGCCGTCCTGGTCGAGCGTCTTTCCCTCGAGCGCTTTTTCCGCCGCCCTGGCACGCACCGGCCGATCGGCCATGCAGCCGAGCGCGATCCGCGCCGAGGACACTGTCCCATCTCCAGCCTGCTCCAGAACGACGGCGATGCTGAGCACCGAAACCCCCTTGGGTTTGACCCGCGACACTTTGAGGAAGCGGAGGCCGCCGGCCTTCGGAAGCGTGAAGCTGACCGATGTGACGATGGCAGGGCTGTCGCCCCGCCTGGACAGGAAGGTCTCGAGGGGGCTTTCGCCGTCATCTGTGGCGACCGTCGCATCGAGCGCCAGCAACGCTACCGTGAAGTCGCCATAGGGCGCCGGCGCGAACAGGTTGCCGCCGACGGTCGCCATGTTGCGGATCGCCGGGCCGCCGACGGCTCGTGCGGCCCCGGCAAGCGCGCCAAGGTCGGGATGGCGGGCGATCTGCGCCATCGTCACCGAGGCGCCGATGCGAACCTTGCCGGCGCCGACCCCGATGGCCGACAGGGCAGGGTCGGTCGACCTGACAAGGCCGGAGACCGAGACGTCGCCTTCATTGGCCGCGCGGACCACCAGCGTGCCGCCGCCGAGATAGCGCGTACCGGCGGACTTCAGCGCGGCATTCGCGTCCTTTACCGTTGCAAAAGTCTGCAGCGCCAACGCCATGGCCCGCTCCTTCAGTCCTGGCCGGCGAAATGGTTTTTCAGGGCGTTGAAGCCGCCCTGGAAGACATTGGTGCCCATGCCCTCGGCGAGCTTGTCCGCGTCCTCGGGGGCGGCGTCGAAGCTGGCGGTCCATTCGGCATAGGTGCGATCGCCGTCTGTGACGCGCCTGAGCTGCAGCGTCGCCTTGTGGTTGGTGAGTGGCTGGGGCGTCTCCAGGATGGAATAGCTGACCAGGAAATCACTATCGGAAAAGTCGAGCAGTTTTTCGCGCAGCCGGGCGCCGCTGACGAGCTGGAAGTTGCGCACGCAGCCGATCGTGCCGGCATCCTTGCCGTCCTCGATATGGCTCTCCACCATGCGTGGGTGCCAGCCCGGCAGGCCGTTGAAGTCGCGTATGCGCGCCCAGACTTTTTCGACCGGCGCGTCGATGACGCTGGAGATGGTGACTTTGGGCATGTGATGTTCCCTTGCGGATGACCGTTGCGGCAAGGGTAGGGCGCTGGACCGGGCAGCGCTTATCAATGCGTCTTGAGCCTGTATCAAGCAGTCTGAAAAACAGATGTCCGCCGGTTCAGGCCGTTGCCCGTGCCGCTTCGCGATAGAGCGTCGGCGGCACGCCGACATGGTCGCGGAAGAAGCGCGAGAAATTGCCTTGCGTCGTGAAGCCGAGATTGCAGGCGACGGAGATCAGCGGTTCCTGCGACCATTGCAGCTGCCGCACCGCCTCTTCCATGCGTAGCGTGTTCCAGTAGACATTGGGCGTCAGATTTGTCTGTTCCTTGAACAGGGCAAAGAAATGCGGCCTCGACAGGCCGACGGCGCGTGCCACGTCGTCGAAGGAGATGCGCTCGCAGACATTGGCTTTCATCAGCTGGATCGCCTTGCGGACGCGGAAATCCTGCATGGTGCTTATGCGCGCGCGTAGCTCCTGCGGCGCCGAGGCGTCGGCGGCATCGAGCACGGAATCGATGAAGCGCTCGATCTCGTAGTTGGCGACATCGTCGACGCTTTCATTGTCGGTGAGATGGTCGAGCAGGCCGGCGGCGGCCTGATGCAGCCACGGCTCGAGCGCGATTGCCGCCTGCGAGAACAGCGGCGCACTGGACGGCAGGTCGCGGCGGCGGCGCGCCCAGTCCGGATCGATGTAGAAGGCGAGGAAAAGGCCTGGCCTGCCTTCCTGCGAGAGCACATGGCTGTGCGGCTGCAGCGAATTGATGCCGGCGGCGGTCCCCGGTCCGAGCCGGACCGTCTCGCGGCCGATGGTCATCTCGCCGGCCGTGCCTTCGAGCCAGATGATCAGATGTGCCTCGACATGGGCATGGGTGACGAAGTCGCTCGCGACATTCAGGACAGAAACATGTCCGAACCGGCCCCAGTAGAGCCTGATCGCTTCCGTCATAGGTATATCCTCCCGCAAGCGACTGGCCTCCCTTCGCTTGCATTGGGATTGTGCGGTGGGTTTTCGGTATCCGTCAAGGGATCGACCATTGGCCGGTCCCCAGGGCTCTGGGCTTCAGCCGATTTTCAGACTGAGCGATAGGAACCAGAACGAATAGCGCTTCGGCAAACGACAACCCCTCAGTCGCTGCGCCTGAAATTGCGGATGCGGTCGAACAGCACCGCCAGCAGGATGGCGCCGCCGATGAAGGTGCCTTGCCAGAAGGCGTTGATGCCGAGCAGGCCGAGGCTGTTGCGGATCACCTCGATCAGCGCCGCGCCGACGATGGCGCCGAAGGCGGTGCCGACACCGCCGGCGAGGTCGGCGCCGCCGATGACGGTCGCGGCGATCACCTGCAGTTCCATGCCGTTGCCGAGATTGGTGGTGACGGCGCCCAGCCAGCCGGTCTGGATGATGCCGGCAATGCCGGCCGACAGCGCCGAGATCATGTAGACGGCGACCTTGATCTGCTTCACCGGAACGCCGGTCAGCGTCGCGGCGTGCTCGTTGCCGCCAATGGCGAAGATATGGCGGCCGAACTTGGTCCAGCGCAGCACGAAACCGGTGATCAGCGCCAGGATGATCATGTAGAGAACCGGATTGGCGATGCCGAACAGCCAGGCGCCGCCGCCGAGCGCCAGAAGCTTGTCATGGTCGGGGCCGAACTGGAAGACCACGGTGTTGTTGGAGGCGACCATGGCCAGGCTACGGGCAATCGACAGCATGCCGAGCGTTACCACGAAGGGCGGAAAGCCGAGATAGGCGATGAATATGCCGTTGAAGGCGCCGATGGCCAGCGCTGTGACGATCGAGGCGAGGATGCCGATTTCGATCGAGTAGCCGGCATGCATGGTCACCGCCAGCACCATCGACGACAGGCACAGCACCGAGCCGACCGACAGGTCGATGCCGCCGGTGATGATGACGAAGGTCATGCCGAGCGCGACGATGGCGACGAAGGTGACGTTGCGCGTGATGTTGTAGAGATTTTTCGATGTGGCGAAGGCGTCGGTGGCGAAGGACAGGAAAATGCAGGCGAGGATGACGGCGATCACCACCCAGAAGGTCTGGGTGGAGAACAGCCGCGAGAGGAAGGTGTGCTGCTTCTGCGCGATCGTCTGGTCAAGAGTGACTGCCATTATCGACCTTTCCTGCCGGCAGCGAAGCGCGCCAGCGCAATGAAACCCGGTTTTGCCGCTCTCATGCCGCCTGCTCGATGGCGCCGGTGATCAGTCCGGTGACTTCCTCGGGCGAACTCGACGCGATTGTCTTGTCGGCGACCTTCCTGCCGCGCCGCATGACGATGACGCGGTCGGCGACGTCGAAGACGTCGGGCATGCGGTGGCTGATCAGGACGACCGCGATGCCCTGGTCGCGCAGATGGCGGATGAGGTTCAGGACTTCGGCGACCTGCCGCACCGAGATTGCGGCGGTCGGCTCGTCCATCAGCACGATCTTGGCCTGCGACAGCATGGTGCGGGCGATCGCCACCGCCTGGCGCTGGCCGCCAGACATCTGTTTGACCAGGTCGCGCGGGCGGGTCTCGGACTTCAGTTCGGCGAAAAGCTGGCCGGCACGTTTGTACATGGCCGCGTAGTCGAGGATGCGGAACGGACCGACGCCGCGGCGCAGCTCGCGGCCGAGATAGACATTGGCGGCGGCCGTCAGATTGTTGCAGAGCGCGAGATCCTGATGGACGATCTCGATGCCGTGCTGGCGGGCTTCCGCCGGCTTGTTCAGCAACAGCTCCTTGCCGTCCATGCGCATGATGCCATGGCTCGGGTGGAAATTGCCGGCAATCATCTTGACCAGCGTCGACTTGCCGGCGCCATTGTCGCCCATCAGGCCGACGACCTGTCCGGGCTCGATCGACAGGGATACGTCGTTGACCGCCTGGATGGCGCCGAAATGCTTCGAGATGTTGGTGAGTTCGAGAACCGCCACCAGCCTGCTGCCTCCCATGCCCTGCCATGCGCCCGAACAATGGACAATGGCTTTCTACAGTCGCTCCCCCGGCTCCTCCCTGAGACAGCAACGTCGTCATCTACGCAAAAGCCCGCCCGGGCGTCAATTGTCGTGTAGGCGAGAACCTGCGATTTGTCAGACGAATAGTGCCATTGCATTTTGAAAAATCCGTTTTGTAGGACAAATAGCAATTGACGTCGGCCGCCTGCCGTACTTAGCTGCATGTTGGAGGAAGATGTGTCGGCCGTCGTCAACGGCTGCCGGCATGGAACTGGCGGTGGTGCCGGCGAATAGCCGGGCGATCGCGTCTGATAAATGCTTATCGTCCCGCCATGATGGCAAGAGCGCTCGCGCCTTCGTCATCTCGGATCCGGGCCGGTCTGTGTGGCGGGCACGCCGTGTCCGTCTGTTTCCAAGGGAGGACTGACATGAGGAAAACAGTTTTGCTCGCCGCCGTCGCCGCCATGGCGCTGGGCGCCGGGCCGGCTCTGGCCAAGAAGCAACTCGTCATCGTGGTGAAAGGTCTCGACAATCCGTTCTTCGAGGCCATCCACCAGGGTTGCGAGAAGTGGAACAAGGAGAATGCCAGCTCGGAATATGCATGCTTCTACACAGGTCCGGCCTCGACTTCCGATGAGGCCGGCGAAGCGCAGATCCTGCAAGACGTGCTGAGCAAGCCGGACACGGCGGCGGTGGCGATCTCGCCGTCCAATGCGCCGCTGATTGCGCAGACGCTCAAGACCGCCAATCCGACGATCCCGATCATGACCGTCGACGCCGATCTCACCAAGGAAGACGCAGCCCTGCGCAAGACCTATCTCGGCACCGACAACTACCTGATGGGCAAGAAGATCGGCGAGTACATCAAGAAGGCCAAGCCGAATGGCGGCACGATCTGCACCATCGAGGGCAATCCGGCAGCCGACAACATCCTGCGCCGCGCGCAAGGCATGCGCGACGCGCTGACCGGCAAGGAAGGCCTCGCGGCACTGGCCGGCGAAGGCGGCTGGACGGAAGTCGCCGGCTGCCCGGTGTTCACTAATGACGACGGCGCCAAGGGCGTGCAGGCGATGACCGACATCCTCGCCGCCAACCCCAAGCTCGATGCGTTCGGCATCATGGGCGGCTGGCCGCTGTTCGGCGCCCCGCAGCCCTATCGCGACCTGGTCGGACCGTTGAAGGACCGGCTGGCCAAGAACGACTTCGTCATCGGCGCCGCCGACACGATCGGCGACGAGGTGGCGATCGCCAGGGATGGCCTCGTCACCGCGCTGGTCGGCCAGCGGCCCTTCGAAATGGGCTACAAGGCACCGTCGGTGATGATCGACCTGATCGAGGGCAAGAAGGTCGACGATCCGGTCTTCACCGGCCTCGACGAATGCACCAAGGACACGGTCGACACCTGCATCCAGAAGTAGCTCGCACTATCGGGGCGTCCTTTTCGAAGGGCGCCCCATCACTTCCCTCAGGGATAAGGACAAGGCAGCCTTGTCGGGCCAGCAGGCTCCGGCTTGACGTGCCCGTGCGTCTTGCCATGCGGCATGGACAACAGCGGGGCGGACAGTCGAACGGCCTGCGAGACAAGATTGCCGACGCCGGAACGAAGATGCCGGACGACAAGCCCACAAAGCGATCCGCCGCGGCCGAAATGCCGCCCAGCCCGCCCGCCGCCACGGTTCGCCGGCCCGATATGGCGTGGAATCCGGGATCGAGCGTGCATGCTTCGCTGGCCGGCGAGATCGGCCTCAGGATCGTGCGCGGCGACTACCCGCCCGGCACCATCCTGCCCAATGAGGCCAAATGGTCGGAAACCTTCAACGTCAGCCGATCGGCGGTGCGCGAGGCGATCAAGATGCTAATGGCCAAGAGCCTTTTGGCATCGCGTCCCAAGATCGGCAGCTGGGTCGAACCCCGGGAACGCTGGAACCTGCTCGACCGCGATGTGCTTGCCTGGTACGCGACCTCGCCGGACCGCGAGGTGTTCCTGCGCACCGTGCAGGAATTTCGCCATATCATCGAGCCGGAAGCATCCGCCTTCGCCGCCATCCGGCGCAGCGGCGAGCAGATGGCCGAGATCAGCCAGGCCTGTCGCGAGATGGGCGCGGCGACAAACCTGCAGGAGCGCACGCGCGCCGATACGCGCTTCCACCTCGCCATCCTCAGGGCCTCCGGCAACGATCTGCTGGTGCCGCTCGGCGTCCTGATCGAGTCCGCGCTCGACCATCTCTTCGTCTTCGTCACGCGCGAGCACAGCGACCAGCGGCGCGCGCAGGCGCTGCATGAGGCGATCGAGAAGAACATCCGCCTGCAGCGGCCGGCCGCCGCCAGGAGCGCGGTGCATAAATTGCTCGCCAACACCGACGAAGTGATCGAACGGTCGCGGCGGTAGGTCGGCCGCTCGGGCGTCAGATGGTCTGTTTCTTGCCATCCTTCATCGGCATCAGATCGATGCCGTTCACCTTGGCGATATGGGTCGCCAGCATCGGCACGAACTGCTCGGCCGGTCCGGTGGCGTGCGCCCCGGCGAATGAATTCTTGGTGGCGTTGCCGAGCGGGTTGGCGATGCCGGCCGCCCCTGCCATCGATTCCAGATAAGTCAGGTCCTTGAAGGCATTGGCGATGGTGAATTTGTGGGCGTCGCGGTCGCCTTCCAGGGTCCAGCGCATGAAGGTCTGGTAGAAGCCGCAATCCATGCGGCCGTTGCGGATGACGCTGTCGAAGCGCGGCGGCGAGATGCCGACCTTCTCGGCCAGCGCCAATGCCTCGGAATAGATGGCCGCATAGCCCAGCGAGATGAAATTGTTGAGCAGCTTCATGCGGTGGCCGTCGCCGGTGTCGCCGATATGGACGATGCGGCCGGCCCAGGTCTCGATCACCGGCTTGACCCTGGCGAAGACGGCATCGGGCGCGCCGACCATGGCGTCGAGCGTGCCTTCCCAGGCCTCCTTGGGCGTGCGGCTCAGCGGTGCATCGACAAAGTCGACGCCGATCTCCTTCAATTCGGCCGCAAGCGCCACCGTCGAGACCGGGTCGGAGGTTGAGCAGTCGACGACGACCGAACCCTTTTTCAAACCCTCCTTGAGGCCGCCGGGGCCGCGGATGATGGCTTCAACCTCGCGCGAGCCGGTGACGCAGATGAAGACGATATCGGATGCCGCCGCCACGTCGCGCGCGGTCGCCGCCTCCTTGGCGCCCCGGCCAAGCATATCTTCCGCCGGTTTGCGGTTCTTACGGCCGAGGAAAGTGAGGGGATAGCCCTTGTCGACGATGTTCCTGGCGATGCCGTGACCCATCAGGCCGAGGCCGACAAAGCCGATTTTTTCGTGGGTTGCGGTCGTGTTCATGCTGCCTGTCCTGTTTACGATTATCGATAATCTCGGCGCTGTTTTAGCCATAGACGGTTGCGGAAAGCAATATTGTCTGACAATAGACGCAAATCCCAGGGATTTTCGTGGAGACCAGGAATGACGAAGCGGATCATGTTTACCGGCGGCAGCGGCAAGGCTGGGCGCCACGTCGTGCAATATCTGGTGGAGCAGGGCTGCCAGGTGCTCAACATCGACACCAGGCCGCTCGACAATCCCAAGGTGCGCACGCTGATCACCGACATCACCGACAGCGGCCAGGTGTTCAACGCGCTGTCGAGCTATATGGGCCTGCACGAATTCGATCCGTCGCTGCGCCCGCAGCCGGTGGACGCCGTGGTGCATTTCGCCGCCATTCCACGCATCATGATCACCCCCGACAACGAAGTGTTCCGCATCAATGCGATGGGCACCTACAATGTCATCGAGGCGGCGGTGAAGCTCGGCATCCGCAAGGTGATCATTGCCTCCAGCGAAACGACCTACGGCCTTGTCTTCGCCAATGAGCCGCGCGATCCCAGATATTTCCCGCTCGACGAGGCGTATGACGTCGATCCGATGGACAGCTACGCGCTGTCCAAGATCGTCAACGAGCAGACCGCGCGCGCCTTCGCGCAGCGCAACGGCACCGACATCTACGCACTTCGCATCGGCAACGTCATCGAGCCGCATGAATATTCGCTGTTTCCGAAATGGTTCGCGGATCCCGGATTCCGCAAGCGCATCGCCTGGAGTTATATCGACGCGCGCGACCTTGGCCAGATCACGCTGCGCGCGGTCGAGAAGGACGGGCTCGGCTACCAGGTGTTCAATGCCGCCAATGACGACACCTCGTCGGACCTGCCGACGGCCGAACTCCTCAAGCGGTTCTATCCCAGCGTGCCGGTCAAGGAGGAGCTCGGCGAATACGAGACGCTGCTGTCGAACCGCAAGGCACGTGACCTGCTCGGCTTCCGCCCGGAACACAGCTGGCGCAAATACGTCAAGACCGCCTGACCATGGTCGAATCGTCGTTGGGTTGTGCATAGCCCGGGGCTTTGGCGCCCAACGACCGCACCGCGCTTGACAGCTTCCTTAAACCGGCCTTTCTGGAACTCATGCGGGACGCGAAGCCGAACAAGGAAAAATCGCCCAAAAAGGCTGTAGCCGCCGAGCGCCAGGCCGGCGTTCGCCGGCCCGACGCGGCGCGCATTCCCGGCGCCAGCGTGCACACGTCGCTGGCCAGCGAGATCGGGCTCAGGATCGTGCGCGGCGACTATCCGCCAGGCACCATCCTGCCCAACGAAGCCAAATGGTCGGAGACCTTCAGCGTCAGCCGCTCGGCGGTGCGCGAGGCGATCAAGATGCTGATGGCCAAGAGCCTGTTGGCATCCCGTCCCAAGATCGGCAGCTGGGTCGAACCGAAGGAGCGGTGGAACCTGCTTGACCGGGACGTGCTCGCCTGGTACGCGACGTCGCCGGACCGCGAAGTGTTCCTGAGGACGGTCCAGGAATTCCGCCACATCATCGAGCCGGAAGCGACCGCCTTCGCCGCCATGCGGCGGACCGAGGAGCAGATGGCCGAGATCAGCCAGGCCTGCCGGGAGATGGGTGAGGCGACCAGCCTGCAGGAACGCACCCGCGCCGACACCCGCTTCCACCTCGCAATCCTGCGTGCTTCCGGCAATGACCTGCTGGTGCCGCTCGGCGTGTTGATCGAATCCGCCTTCGATCACCTGTTCACCTACACGACCCGGGAGCTCGACGATCTGCAACTGGCGCAGAAGATGCACGAGGCGATCGAGAAGAACATCCGCCTGAAACGGCCGGACGCGGCGCGCAATGCCGTGCGAAAGCTCCTGGCCAATACCGACAACGTCATCCGGTCGCGATAGATTTCGCGACATCTCCGTTTGGCGCAGGTGTTGCCGCCGCGTGGCTCACGCCTTGCCCATGGCGATGGATTTGCGGAAAGCCGCGGCCAGACCCTTTGCCACCGCCTCGTCGAAACCGGCTTCGCGCATCGTCTCGATCGCGGCCGCGGTGGTGCCGCGATAGTCGAGGAAGGCTTCGACCGTATCGGCCGGAGAGGCGTCCCGCAGTTCAAGCAGCCGGCCGGTGCCCGCGAGCAGCGTGTTGACGGCGCGCTGCGCGACATCGGGCGAGAGGCCGAAGGCAACCGCGTCGCGGCGCATCGCCTCCGCCAGCAGGGCAGGGAAGGCCGGGCCGGAGCCGGCAAGTCCGGTCAGGTAGTCGATGTCGCGTTCGCTGCCGACCTCGTCCTGTATCCCGCAGGCGTCGAAGATCGCGCGCACGACGGCGCGGTCCGCCTCGGAGGTGCCGCCGCTTGCGATCCACGGCGTATAGGACCTTGCCACCTCGGCGGCCGCGTTGGGCAGCGAGCGCACCACCCTTGAGGTCGCATGCTTCCCGGCGATGTCGGCAAGACGGATGCCGGCCATCACCGAAACCACCAGTTTGCCCTTGGCGTCGACAGCCAGGGACGGCCAGTCTTCGGGCCGCACCGACAGCAGGATGACATCGCAGCGGTCGGCGAGCGCCTGGTTGTCGTCTGTCCAGAAGGCGCCGGGGAAGCGTGGCGGTTTCGCGCGCCGGTAGGATAGCGTGAGGTTTTCCGCGCGGACCACGCCAGCCGCAAGAGCCGCCCCGACAATCGCGCCGCCCAGCCAGCCCGCGCCACCGACAATGCCGAGCCTGATCGAAGCGTTCATGTATGCCTCCTTTTGTTGGCGCCAAGGTGAGGAAGGCCGCGATCCTTGTCCAGTGCGCGACGCAACCTCGAATGGCTGGCGGCGTTGGTCTGTTTTTGGCCGGCTGTCGAAGCAATCGGGCCGCCATCTCAACAAAATTCGAGGGCCTGTGTCGGATCGGCTGTGTGATGCCCGTCCTTGGGACATCGAAGAGGACCAAAAGGAGTAAGGAAAATGCCCAGCACCGTTCGTCTGCATCGCGTTCTGACCACCAGCCCGCAGAAGGTCTACCGCGCGTTCCTCGAGGCCGACGCGCTTGCCAAATGGCTTCCGCCAAACGGCTTCACCTGCACGGTCCATCATCTGGAAGGCAAGGTCGGCGGTACGTTCAAGATGTCGTTCCGCAACTTCACCACCGGTGACAGCCACTCTTTCGGCGGCGAATATGTCGAGCTCGTTCCAGGCGAGCTCCTGCGCTACACAGACAGGTTCGACGACCCCAATTTGCCGGGCCAGATCGAGGTGACCGTGACGCTGAAGAAAGTGTCCGTCGGCACCGAAGTGAACATCACCCAGGCCGGCATTCCTGACGTCATTCCCGCGGAAGCCTGCTATCTCGGCTGGCAGGAATCGCTGAGGAACCTGGCCAAGCTGGTCGAGCCCGAGATCAACCAATAGGCGCCGATGGCGGGCGAGGGAGGCTAGTCCTCCCTCGGGCGGCCAAACGCCTCGCGCAATTCGTCCTTGGCGTCCTCGAGCACCTTCTTCTGCTTTGCCAGCAGGTTCTTGCCGGCCCGGTTGATGTAGAAATTCAGCATCGACATGGCGGACTGGAAGGGTTCGGCCTTGCGGCGGTGGCTGTGTTCGGCCGATCGCTTGAGCGAGGCGGCAATCTTCCTGGCGTCGCCGGACTCAAAGATATGCTCCTCGAGATCCATCGCATCGCTGTGCTCGGTCACCCCGGCCGACCATTTTTGTGTGGCTGCGGTCATGGCTGGTCTCCTTTGCGGCTGTTGAGCGGAAACTCCAGATACTGGCGTCGGTTCCCCTTCGTGGTCGTTCTGGAGCCACGGATTTGCACGCTGTGGCGCTGCAGTGTTCCGCGAATGCGTCGATAGTAGCCAAAACAGCAGCGGCTGAAGCCGCCGACAGGAAACGCCTTTGACCCGAACCGATTTGAGCCGGCCCAGTCCCGGCATCGACAGTTCCTACGCCTGGATGCGGCTGGCCATCTCGATGCTGCTGGCAACGATCGGCGCTGTCGGCATGTGGGCTGTCGTCGTGGTGCTGCCGGCGGTGCAGGCCGAGTTCGGCGTCGACCGCGCTGCCGCATCCATGCCCTACACCGCGACCATGGTGGGCTTTGCCGCCGGCAATGTTCTGGTTGGCCGTGCCATCGACCGCATGGGCTACTGGATTCCGGCGCTGATCTCTTCGATAGCGCTCTCCGCCGGCCTCCTGCTCGCGGCGCTGTCGACCTCGATCCTGCAATTCACCCTTGCCCAGGGGGTGCTGATCGGTCTTGGCACATCGGTTATCTTCGGACCATTGATCGCCGACATCTCGCACTGGTTCAATCGCCGGCGCGGCGTGGCCGTCACCGCGGCGGCCGCCGGCAATTATCTCGCCGGAGCCATCTGGCCGACGATCATGCCGACGCTGATCAAGGCGGAAGGCTGGCGCTTCACCTATGCCGCCATCGGCATTTTCTGCCTGGTCACCATGGTGCCGCTGGTGCTGTTGCTGCGGCGTGGGGTTCCGGAAGCGGCGGTCGCCGGCTCACCCGGCAGCCGATCCGTACAGTCACTTGCGATGTCGCCGGCGGCCATGCAGGTGCTGCTGGTGGTCGCCGGTCTCGGCTGCTGCGTGGCGATGTCGATGCCGCAAGTGCATATCGTCGCCTATTGCATGGATCTCGGCTACGGCATGGCGCATGGCGCGGACATGCTGTCGATCATGATGGCGGCGGGCGTCGTCAGCCGCCTTGCCTCGGGCTTTGTCGCCGATCGCATCGGCGGCGTCAGAACCCTGATTATCGGCTCGGTGCTGCAATGCCTGTCCTTGCTGTTCTATATCCCGTTCGACGGGCTCGCCTCGCTCTATGTCGTGTCGCTGGTCTTCGGCCTGTCGCAAGGCGGCATCGTGCCTTGCTATGCGATCATCGTGCGCGAATACCTTCCGGCCAAGGAGGCCGGCCAGCGCATCGGCATCGTCATGATGGCGACGATCTTCGGCATGGCTATCGGCGGCTGGATGTCGGGCTGGATCTACGACCTGACCGGCTCCTACGCGGCCGCGTTCCTCAACGGCATCGCCTGGAACCTCCTGAACATACTGGCCATCGGCCTGTTCATGTGGAAGGCCAGGCAGAGAGTTGCCGCGGCCGCTTGAGGCCAGGCCAGGCACGGCTGGCTTGACAACAGCCGGTCACTGCGCGACGCCAAGAGCCGATGGGTGCGGCAACAGGCTGGTAAGATGGCGACGGCTGGAAAGATCGCATTGCGGGTCAGTGGCCACGCGCATGGTCCAAGGCCTTGATCAAGCCGCGCTCGCGCCGGGGCGGCGGCCGCCCGACCATATCGGATGTGGCACGCAAGGCCGGCGTCGGCGCCATCACCGTTTCGCGCGCGTTGCGCGAGCCGGAGCGCGTTTCCGAGGAACTGCGCCGCCAGATCCAGGCCGCCGTCGAAGAGCTCGGCTACGTGCCGGACCCCAATGCGCGGGCGCTGGCCTCGGCGCGGGCGGAGGTGTTCGGCGTGCTGGTGCCGTCGCTGACCAACAACGTCTTCGCCGAGGTGGTTCGCGGCATCTATGACAGCCTGTCGGACAGTCCGTTCCGCATCCAGCTCGGCAACACGCACTATTCCGGACTGGAAGAGGAGCGGCTGCTGCAGGTGTTCGGCTCGCAGCGGCCGGCCGCGCTGATCGTCGCCGGCATCGATCAGACGCCTGCCTCACGAAAACTGCTGGAGAATGCCGGGTGCCCGGTGGTCCAGGTGATGGAGACCGGGCCTGATCCCGTGGACATGATGGTCGGTTTCTCGCATCTCGACGGCGGCAGGGCGGCTACCGAGCACTTGATCGAGGCGGGATATCGCCGGATCGGTTTCATCGGTGCGCGCATGGATCCGCGCTCGCAGCGGCGCCTGGCCGGTTACAGGGTGGCAATGGAGAAGGCCGGCCTGCTGGACCCGCGGCTGATCACCACCACGCCGGTGCTGTCCAGCGTGTCGCTGGGCCGCGAACTGTTCCGCGACGCGCTGGCCAAGATGCCGACGCTGGATGGTGTGTTCTGCAACAATGACGACATCGCGCTCGGCGTGCTGTTCGAATGCCATCGCGCTTCGATCGACGTGCCGAAGACGATCGGCATTGTCGGCTTCAACGATCTAGACATGATGCAGGTGGCCTTTCCCTCGGTCACCAGCATCCGCACCCATCGCTATGAAATCGGCAGGCGGGCGGTCGCCATGGCGCTTGCCGCGATATCCGGAAACAGGCCGCAAGAGCGGATCGCCGATCTTGGCTTCGAGCTGAAGCGCCGCGAGAGCACGGCGCGCTGAACACAGTTTCGGGAACGCACCCGAATGGTGCTTTACACAACGTCATGGTAGCGCTACCATTTCTCTCGGCAGGCTTTGTCGTTGAGCGATTGACTCCTGTTTATTATACATAAGCGACAGCTGATGCTTGTTTATTATGGATAATATGATAAGTTTCTGCGACTGATGGGGACGGCCAAGGGGAGGGAGCGCGGAGGTCTTCGGCACCTGGAGGCCATGATGGGCAAGGCGGGAGGGCGCCAGCCGGAACGCAAAAATTGCATAGAACTGAACAGACAATCAGAACTGCAATCGGGAGGATTATCGATGATCAAGTCACTCGTCGGTGGCATTGTTGCCGCCAGCGCATTCGTCATGCTCAATTCGGCCGCCATGGCCGCCGGCCCTGAGATCGTCTCCGGCCCCGCCGCCCAGGCCGACTGTTTCGCGCCCTGGGGCGCGGATACGAAGTTCTTCAAATATCCAAAGAAGGAAGGTCCGTTCCGCATCGCCTTCGCCAATGGCTATATCGCCAACACCTGGCGCATCCAGATGGTGCAGACGGCCAAGGCCTACGCGGCACAGCCAGACGTCAAGGCAAAGATCAAGGAATTCAAGGTTGTGTCGACCGGCGAGGATGTGCCGGCGCAGATTTCGGCGATCAACAATTTCATCGATTCCGGCTATGACGCCATCGTCACCGACGCGCAGAACCCGACCGCTTTCGGGCCGGTCATCAAGCGCGCCAAGGAGGCCGGCATCGTGCTGGTCGCCTTCGACAACATCCTCGACACCAAGGACGCCATCAACGTCAATGTCGACCAGAAGGGCCTTGGCGAATTGTGGGCCAAGTGGCTGGTCGAGAAGGTGCCGAACGGCGGCAAGATCCTCGAAGTGCGCGGCGTCGCCGGCACATCGGTCGACACCGACCGCCACAACGGCATCCACGAAGTGCTCGACGCCTCGGGTAAGAAATGGGACGTGACCGAAGTCGCCGGCAAGTGGGACGACGGCGTGGCACAGAAGGTGACCGCCGACGCGATCGCCACCAACGGTCCGTTCGACGGCATCACCGGGCAGGGCGGGGACACCGGCATCGTCCAGGCGATGATCGACGCCAAGCATCCCTTCGTGCCCTTCGGCGGCGAGACGGAAAACGGCTTCCGCAAGTTCTGCGCGGCGCATTCGGCCGATGGCCTGAAATGCACCTCCGCCGGCTCGGGCCCGGCGCAGGTCGCCGTCGCCATCAAGACGGCGATCGCCGCACTCGAGGGCGAGGTGGTGCCGCAGGAGGTGAAGCTGCCTCTTGCCGTCGCCACGGATCCGGACATGAAGGAAGGCACGGATTACTTCCCGAAGGAATCCGACAATTTCTTTGTCGGCAACTCTTTCCCGACCTGCGGCATCAATTTCAGCGCCCAGGAAATCATGGGGCAGACCAAGGAAAACCAGTAGTCCCTTCCTCTCATCCGGCGCTGCGGCTCACCCCCGCGGCGCCACCCCTCACTCTTGAAATGCCCCGGGAGGGTTGATGGACGGTGCGGCAGCACTCTTTCGCATGGAAGGCATCTCCAAGCGCTATGGCGGCGTGCGGGCGCTGGAAAAGGCCGAACTGTCGGTCGAGGCCGGCAGCATCCATGCCATCCTCGGCGAAAATGGCGCCGGCAAGTCGACGCTGATCAAGGTCATGTCGGGCGTGGTCGCGCCCGATGAGGGCCGCATGATGCTGGACGGGCGCGAGGTGACCTTCGCCTCGCCCGGAGCGGCGAACAAGGCCGGTATCGTCTGCATCTTCCAGGAACTGTCGCTGATCCCCGAGCTCAGCGTCGCCGATAATATCGTCATATCGGACCCGCCCAAACGCTTCGGCATGATCGACCGCAAGGCACAGCGGCGCATCGCAGAGGACGCGCTGGCGCGCGCCGGTGCGGCCGACATCCATCCTCTGGCGCTGGTCAAGGACCTGCCGCTGTCGCGCAGGCAAATGGTCGAGATCGCCAAGGCGCTCGCCCGCAAGCCGCGCATCCTCATCCTCGACGAGGCGACTTCGGCACTCACGGCGGCGGACGTCTCCAAGATTTTCGGCGTGCTGAAGCGGCTGCGCTCGGAAGGATTGGCGCTGCTCTACATCTCACACCGCATGAACGAGATCGCCGAACTCGCCGACCAGTGCACGGTGTTCCGCAACGGTCGCAATGTCGCCAGTTACAAGGCCGGCTCGAAGAGCGACAATGAGGTGGTCGAACTGATGATCGGCCGTGAGTACAGCCATATCTTCCCGCCTAAAACGGCGGCGGCGCCAGCAAATGCGCCCCCCAGGCTCGAGGCGCGCAAGCTGTCATGGGCCGACCGGCTGCACGACATTTCGCTAACCGTCAGGGCAGGCGAGGTCGTCGGCCTCGGCGGGCTCGACGGCCAGGGCCAGCGGGAGTTGCTGCTTGCCTTCTTCGGCGTGCTGCGCGGCCTGTCGGGCGAAGTGCTGATCGACGGCAAGCCGGCGGCGATCAGCAGCCCGGCGGCGGCCCGCGAGGACGGCATCGGCATGGCGCTCATCCCGGAGGACCGCAAGACCGAAGGCCTGATGCTGCCGATGACGGTGCGCGAAAACCTATCCTTCGCCGCGCTCGACCGGTTGTCGAAGGGCGGCATCATCGACCGCGTCGCCGAACAGCGGCTGATCGACGACATGGTTGGCCTGCTGGCAATCAAGACGGCGGGGCTCGATATTCCGGTCGGCGCGCTGTCGGGCGGCAACCAGCAGAAGGTGGTCATCGCCAAATGGCTGATGCGCCAACCGCGCATCATCCTGCTCAACGACCCGACACGCGGCATCGATGTCGGCACCAAGCAGGAGATCTATCAGCTGATGCGCAAGCTTGCGGATGCCGGCGCGGCAATCCTGTTCTATTCGACCGACTATGACGAGCTGATCGGCTGCTGCGACCGGGTTCTGGTGCTCTATGACGGGGCGGTCAAGCGCGAGCTGGTCGGCGCCGAGATCACCGAGCGGGCGCTGATATCGAGCGCGCTCAACATCCATGGCGAGGAGAGCCCGGTGGGCCTGGGAGCAAGCGTGTGAGGGATTCGCGCTACTGGCTGGCCGAGCAGCGCGGAACGCTGCTGGCGCTTGGCATCTTCATCGTCATGTTCGTCATCTACACCTCCAATCATCCGGCGGGTTTCACCGCCAATGTGGTGCAGACGGCGGCCAACAAGGGCGTGCTGCTCGCCTTCGTCGCCATGGCGCAGACGCTGGTGGTGATCACCGCCGGCATCGACCTGTCCGTCGGCATGATCTTTCTCCTGACCAACTGCCTGGCGTCCTGGCTGGTGGTGGGTATGCCGACGCAGACGGCGCTCGGCGTCGTCGCCGTGCTGGCCGTAGGGCTCGTGTGCGGCGCGATCAACGGCGCCATCGTCATCTACGGACGGCTGCAGCCGATCGTCGCCACCATCGCTACCGGAGCTGTCTATTACGGCATCGGCCTTCTGCTGCGGCCCTTCCCGGGCGGTTCGGTCAATGAAGACCTCGCCGACGCGCTGACCGGCCGTGTGTTTGGCGTGGTACCGGCAAGCCTGGTCGTGCTGCTCGCCATCGTGCTGGTGATCTGGGTACCGTTCAGCCGCTCGGTGCTCGGCCGCGCGGCCTATGCGGCGGGGTCGTCGGAAACGGCGGCATACATGTCCGGCGTGCCGATAAGGCGCGGCAAGTTCGCCGCCTACACGCTGGCCGGACTGCTGGCATCGATCGGCGGCCTGTTCCTGACCTTCTTCACCTATACGGGCGAGGCGGCCTATGCGAGCGGCAATTCCTACACGCTGTTCTCGATCGCCGCGGTCGTGCTTGGCGGTGTGTCGCTGTTCGGCGGCAAGGGCAGCGCCATCGGCGCCATCTTCGGCGCGCTCGCGTTCCGTACCATTGGCGACCTGCTGTTCGTCTTCGATTTCGATCCGCTCTGGCAACCGCTGTTCCAGGGCGTTATCCTGCTGGTCGCCGTCAGCCTCGGCGCTTTCGCCCTGTTTCGGGTCCGCAACCGGTTGGAGTGGTTCTTGTGAGCGACATGACCCTTGCCGGCCGCATGCCCAAATTCATCCGCCGCGCCGACCCGGCGGTGCTGACCGCCTTTGCCTGCATCGTGGTGCTGCTGTTGGTGGGCAGCCTCTATTCGCGCAGCTTCCTGTCGCCTGAATATCTCCTGCAGCAGCTCAAGGTAGCCTCTTTCCTCGGCGTCATCGCCACCGGCATGATGCTGGTCATCCTGCTCGGCCAGATCGATCTGTCGGTGCCGTGGTCGGTGGCGGCGGGCGCGATGATGGCGTGCGCGGCGGCCGCCTACGGTCCGTCCGGCGTGGCGCTGGCGATCCCGTTCGGCATCTTTTGCGGCGTGCTGATCGGCATCGTCAACGGCATCGGCGTTGCCTATCTGCGCATTCCCTCGATGATCATCACGCTGGCCACCAACGCCGTCGCGCAAGGGTTGATGGTGGTCTATACCGGCGGCTTCTCGCCGCAGGATTCGGCGACCGGCGCCATGCGCTATCTGGCAACCGGCTTCGCCATTCCAGGCGTGCCAAACGCGGTCATCATCTGGGCGCTTATCGGCGCGGCAATGGTGTTCGTGCTGACCCGGACCGGCTTTGGCCGTGCGGTCTACGGCATCGGCAATCGAGAGCGGGCGGCCTATCTCTCCGGCATCGACACCAGACGCGTGGTGATGATCGCCTTCGCGGCCTCCGGCGGGCTGTCGGCCTTCGGTGGCGTGCTGCTGGCCGGTTACGCCTCCAAGGCGGCGCAGTCGATGGGGGACGCCTATCTCTTGCCGTCGATCGCGGCGGTCGTGCTTGGCGGTACCTCCATCCTGGGCGGGCGTGGTTCCTATCTCGGCACCGTCGCCGGCGTGATCCTGATCACGCTGCTGCAGTCCATCCTGTCGGTCATGCAGATGCCGGAGGCGGGGCGGCAGATTATCTATGGCGTCGTCATCGTCGCCATGCTGCTGCTTTATGGCCGCGCGCCGGCAAGCCGCTGACAGTGGACGAAAAGACAGCAGAGGCGCCGACGGGCGCTCCCGGCGCGGTGCCTGCGGCCATCGTCGTGATGGGCGTCGCCGGCTGCGGCAAGTCAGCCGTCGGTATCGCCCTGGCAACCGCAATGGGTGCCGTCTTCATCGAGGGCGACCGGCTGCACCCGTCCGAAAACGTCGCCCGCATGGCACGTGGCGAGCCGCTCACCGACCAGTTGCGCGAAGGCTGGCTCGATGCGATCGGCGCGCAGATCGCGGCCTCGGTTGACAAAGGGCAAGGCGCGGTCGCCGCCTGCTCGGCGCTGAAGCGGCGCTACCGTGAGCGCCTGCGCGGTTTTTGCCCCGGCATCGTCTTCCTCTATCTGGAGATCGATCCGGCCACGGCGCGGCGGCGCGTTGGCAACCGCAAGGGCCATTTCATGCCGGCAAGTTTGGTCGACAGCCAATTCGCCATCCTCGATCCGCCGGGCGTCGATGAGCAGGCGCTGACGCTTGACGCGACGCGGCCGGTCGCCGAGCTCGTCGCGCAGGCAATGCGCTCGATGCGCCGGTCATGAGCCTTCTTCAGAACCGATGGCAATGCTGTCCTGCGCTTCCGTCATCCGTTCATGGCGGGACCAGGACATCATCTGCTCCGGGTATGCCTTCAGCGCTTCCAGCAATCGGTCGCGCTTGAGCAGGATGTAGTGTGCCTGCAGCGCCATGTTCTTGGCTCCGTCCCTGGCTGCGTCCACCGAGGAGGGCGCCGGTATCGCCGGCACAAATTCGGGGCTTAGCACAGCCCGGTATTCCTGGAAGGGCACCACCTCGAAAGTCGACATGGCAAAGAGCGCCGTCTTGCCCCGGGCGGCGAAATTCGCCGGTGCCGAGGCAAGATGCGTCCAGCCCCTCTCGCCCAGCGCGACTTCGGTGAAGGTCGAGCCGGCGTGGATGGTGTTGGTCATCATCACGACGCCGTTCTGCCTCAGCATCTTCTGGATGCGGATGGTGACCTGATAGGCGTCGTCGCGGTCGAAGACGATCCGGCTTTTCAGAAACCGGTTCTCGACATCGACCAATGGCGGGTTGAGGAAGCGCAGCCCAAAGGCCGTCTCGGACACGCCGTGCGTGTCGACGCTGACCTGATGCGCCTCGATGCCGGCCTCGTATATGGCGCGCTTGCCGATCATGGTCTGGGCGGTGAACTGATCGCACCAGAGGATCGCGCCATGACCGCGCCGCAAGGCCGCCTGCAGACCCTCCAGTCCTTCCAGCCGGATCGTCGGCTTCCAGCGGCGGGCGACCAGGTGCGCGGCAAGTTGCATGCGCCGACGATGGCGCGCCGCCAGCAATGCCTCGAAAAGCTGGCGCGCATCGATACCATTGCCGAGCACCGCTTGCGCCGCGGCGGCATAGCCGTGGAAATCCTTGCGCATATGGCGCTTCAGGCGAAACCTTGACGCCCAATCGCAGATCGGCGCCCAGCATCGCACCGGCAGTGCCGCCGCGACGGCGAGATAGAAGAGGGCAACCAGACCTTCGCGAGAATCCCTGGTCGAGAAGCCGCGGAGCCTGCCGGGATCGACTATCTTGCGGCTGAAAAAGCGCACGTCCTCGCCATAGTCGGGGACGAAGACATCGGCGATGATCTCAGTGCGAAAACTGGCGGTCGATGGTTGCTTGCGTTCGGCTTTTCGGGATTTCGTGAACCTCGACAGCCTCATTCGCCCGGCTCTATATCTGGGATGTCAGCTCGACCGGAAAATCGTCATTGTCGGCATCGCGCATGGCGGCGAGGCTTCTGTTGTCCAACACCTCTGCGATCGCCTGGCGCACTTCCAGCATCATGTGGCGGACCTGGCAGGTCGCCTCGTCGCAGTCCTCGCAGCGCTGATATTGCGTGCGGCTGGCGCATGGGATCGGCGCCAGCGGACCATCGAGGACACGCACGACATGGCCGATCTTGATCTCGGAGGCCGGCCGGGCGAGGCGATAGCCGCCTTCCTTGCCCTTGCGGCTCTGGACAAAGCCGGCGTTGCGCAATTCGCCCAGGATGGCATCGAGAAATTTCTTCGGGATGTTATTGGAGACGGCGATGTCGTTGACGAAGGCCAATTGGCCAACCGGAAGATTGGAAAGATGCACGAGGGCCTTGAGGCCGTATTTGCCTTTTTTCGTCAGCATGCCCTGATCAACCCGCTAAAGCCCCAACCGCCCCGCATCTGGAGGCTGTTTGTGTGCAAATGATGACGGCTTTGCCCCTGCACGCTGCCGATTCGCGAAAACAAGCCATTGCAGGGCATGTTAGGCACAAACGCGTTGATTCTTTGTAACGTTTTGCACGCGGAGCGCCGGATCTGCCGTGTCGCACCGCATGAACGAGAAAAGCCGGCCCGGGGCCGGCTTTTGTGATCTTCCATTGGGCCGCGGCGGCTTTACCGGCTGCCATAAGCCTGGTCGAGCAGGCCGCCGGCGGCAAAATGCTCTTTCTGGACCTTGTCCCAACCGCCGAAGACGTCCTCCACCGTCAGCAGCCGCACATCCGGGAAATCGGCCTTGTATTTGGCCGCGACAGCCGCGTCGCGGGCGCGCAGGCCATTGTCGGCGGCGATGCCCTGGCCTTCGGGCGTATAGAGGAAGTCGAGATAGCTCTTGGCCAGATCGCGCGTGCCGTGCTCGTCCGCGACCTTGTCGACGATCGCCACCGGGAACTCCGCCAGAAGGCTGACCGAAGGTGTGACCTGCTCGAACTTGTCGTCGCCATATTCCTTGCGGATGCCGCGCGTCTCGGATTCGAAAGTGATCAGCACGTCGCCGATCTCGCGCTGCACGAAGGTGGTGGTCGCGGCGCGCCCGCCAGTGTCGAAGATCGGCACGTTGTTGAAAAGCTTGGTGATGAACTCCTTCACCTTGGCGTCGTCGCCCTTGAAGGCTTCCTTGGCGTAGGCGGTGGCGGCCAGATAGGTGTAGCGCGCATTGCCCGACGTCTTCGGATTGGGGAAGATCACCTGCACATCGTCGCGCACAAGGTCGTTCCAATCCTTGATGTGCTTGGGATTGCCGGCGCGCACGAGGAAGGACGGAAGCGAATAGAAGGGCGAGGCGTTGTCGGGGAAATCCTTCTGCCAGTCGGCGGAGACGAGACCCTTCTTGACCAGGAAGTCGACGTCGGTGACCTGGTTGAAGGTGACGACATCGGCGCCGAGGCCTTCTGCGATGGCGCGCGCCTGTGCCGATGTGCCGGCATGCGACTGGTCGATGCTGACGCCCGGATGCTTCTCGATGAAGGCCTTGTTGACCTGCACGAACAGTTCGCGGCCGACGTCGTAGGACGCGTTCAGCAGCTTGTCGGCGGACCAAGCCTGGGAAGATGCGAGGAGAAGGCCGGCGGCGGCTGCGCCGAGGAAAAATCGCTTCATGAAAAGCTCCGGATGCAATGCGGTTATGGCTCGACCATAGCCGTGGCGCATGGGTCAGGGCGAGGCATGGGTCTTAAAGCTTGGTGCTCATTGCTAGAAAAACCGTTGCCGTAATGGGCCGATCGTAGGATTTTCTTCCAAGTGGAGTCACTTTGTCTGGCCATGCGTACAGTCCCTTCCTGATAAAATAGATACACATTGTGTATGCAGGGCATGCTATGGTGCCGAAAAGGAGTCTTTCATGACAAAGGCCGCACCTGAGACCCACGCCAAGCCTGTCAATCTGCGCATCCGGGAGGACATGCGCATGCTGATTGACCGTGCCGCGAAAATACGGGGGAAAACCCGCTCCGATTTCATGATCGATGCGGCCTATCGAGCAGCTGAGGACACGCTACTCGACCAGACCCTGATCAAGGTGGATCCCGAGAGTTATCAGCGCTATCTCGACATCCTTGATGAACCGCCGAGCGGGGAAGGTTTTGCGCGCCTTATGAACGCCCCCAAACCATGGCAGGATTGATGCTATCGGCGCCGACGCCTCTGATCGATAGCCACGATCTCGGACTATTCCAAAGTGGCACGGAAAGCCTTGATCAATGGCTTCGTCGTAGGGCTCGGGCCAACCAGATCGGTGGCGCGTCGCGTACCTATGTGGTGGCGGAAGGCCCACGTGTTGTCGGCTACTATTGCCTGTCTTCGGGTGGGCTTGATCTTGCAGCGGCGCCTGGCCCCATCCGCCGCAACATGCCTGACCCTATCCCAATGGTTGTGCTCGGGCGACTCGCCGTGGACGCTGGCTGGCAAAGGAAGGGACTAGGGGCCGCGCTGCTGCGGGACGCTGTTCTGCGCGCCGCTCACGCCGCGACGATCCTTGGGATTCGCGGCATCTTCGTTCATGCCATATCGGATGAGGCCAAAGCCTTCTATGAGCACTATGGCTTCGCGGCTTCCCCGAAAAATCCGATGACTTTGGTGCTGTCGTTGAAGGGGTTGGCGAAAGAGTAGGTTCGATGGAATCGCCGAGCTACCATAACCATTTGTTTTTACACGGCTTTCCAGGGAAAGCGCTATGCTCTGTTCCCGAGAAAACCTTTATATACTTTTCCTGGAATTGTTTTACGCCGCCGGAAACAGTTTCCAGCGACCGGGCCGGAACGCCACGCGGCTCTTTTGCGCCGCCGGATGGCCTACCGGTAGCTCTATCTCGACCCGCTGGCGTTCGCCGCCGATCTCCAGCTCGACGCGGCGCGTGCCGGCGACGCGGCGGCTGGCGGCGACCGTGCCGGCGATGCAGCCGCTGCAGCCATCCAGCAATTCGACGTCATGCGGACGGAAATACAGCGTCGCATCTCCCGAGGACGCATGCGGCGCCTGCAATCCGATCGGGCGGTCGGCCAGCCAGATCTCGCCATTCTCGACCTTGACCGGAAGCGAGCTGGATTCGCCGATGAAACCGTAGACGAAGGGGGAGTTCGGCGTGTCGTAGATGTCGTCGGCGGTGCCGACCTGCTCGATGCGTCCCTGGCTCATCACCACGACACGGTCGGCCAACTCAAGCGCCTCCTCCTGGTCGTGGGTGACGAAGACGGTGGTGTGGCCGGTGGCGTCATGGATTTCGCGCAGCCAGCGGCGCAATTCCCGGCGCACCTGCGCGTCAAGCGCGCCGAACGGCTCGTCAAGCAGCAGCACCTTGGGTTCGATGGCCATGGCGCGCGCCAGCGCCACGCGCTGGCGCTGGCCGCCCGAAAGTTGCGCCGGATAGCGTTTCTCCAGACCCGACAACTGGACGAGGTCGAGCAGTTCCGAAGCGCGGCGGCGGATTTCCTGAGCCGGCGGCCGCGACGGTCCGTGCCGGACCTTGAGGCCGAAACCGATATTGTCGGCCACCGTCATGTGGCGGAACAGGGCGTAGTGCTGGAACACGAAGCCGACATTGCGATCCTGGATGGACTTCTGCGAAGCGTCCTCGTCGCCAAAGAAGATCTTGCCGCGCGTCGGGCGCTCCAGCCCGGCGATCAGCCTGAGCAGCGTCGTCTTGCCGGAGCCGGATGGACCGAGCAGCGCGATCAGTTCGCCCGACTTGATGTCGAGCGACACGTCGTGGAGCGCCGGAAACCGCTCGAACTCCTTGCGCACATTGGCAACGCGAACTTCCATCTAAAGAACCTCTTTTAGTTCATGCATGTCGTTGCCCCAAAACCGGCCTCCACTTTTGGGCGGCATGCATTAGTGCCCGCGCGTCGCGGCGAGTTCGGCGCCGTAGCGCATCTCGAGCAATGTTTTCAAGACCAGCGTGACGAGCGCCAGCCCGGCAAGCAGCGAGGCGACGGCGAAGGCGCCGACGGCATTGTACTCGTTGTAGAGGATTTCGACATGCAGCGGCATGGTGTTGGTCAGGCCCCTGATATGGCCCGACACCACCGAAACCGCGCCGAACTCGCCCATGGCGCGCGCATTGCACAGAAGCACGCCATAGAGCAGGCCCCATTTGACGTTGGGCAAGGTCACGTACCAGAAGGTCTGCCAGCCATTGGCGCCGAGCGAAAGGGCGGCTTCCTCGTCGCCATTGCCCTGTTCCTGCATCAGCGGGATCAGTTCGCGGGCGACGAAGGGGAAGGTGACGAAGACGGTGGCCAGCACGATGCCCGGCACGGCGAACAGGATCTGGATGCCATGACCCTTCAGCCATTCGCCGAGCAGTCCCTGAGCGCCGAACAGCAGCACGTAGACCAGACCCGAAATGACCGGCGAGACCGAGAAGGGCAGGTCGATCAGCGTGGTCAGGAAAGCCTTGCCCTTGAACTCGAACTTGGCAATGGCCCAGGCGGCCGAGATGCCGAAGACGATGTTGAGCGGCACCGAGATCGCCGCCACCAGCAAGGTCAGGCGGATCGCCGAACGCGTGTCGGCGTCGCCAAGCGATTGCAGATAGGTGCCGATGCCCTTGGCGAAGGCTTCCTTGAAGACGATGATCAGCGGCAGCAGCAGGAAGACGGCGAGGAAGACGAAGACAATGGCCATCAGCACGGCCTGTGCCGGCCGGCTTTCGGTCACCGCCGCCGATTTGCTGTCGTGATGCGGTTCCCAGGATTTGATCTCGGGGTCAGCCATAGCGCTTGCGGCTCCATGTCTGCACCAGATTGACGATCAACAGCATGAGGAACGACAGCGCCAGCATGATTGCCGCGATCGCGGTTGCCGCGGGATAATTGTATTCCTCGAGCCGGATGACGATCAGCAGCGGCGCGATTTCGGATTTGTAGGGCAGGTTGCCGGCGATGAAGATGACCGAGCCATATTCGCCGACGCCGCGCGCGAAGGCGAGCGAGAAGCCGGTGATGATGGCAGGCGCAAGGCCGGGAAACAGCACGCGGGTGATGATCTGGAAGCGGCTGGCGCCGAGCGTGGCGGCGGCTTCCTCCACCTCCTTGTCGATCTCTTCCATGATCGGCTGCACGGTGCGCACGACGAATGGCAGGCCGATGAAGACGAGGGCGATGACAATGCCGAGCGGCGTATAGGCGACCTTAAGCCCGAGTGGCATCAGCAGCTTGCCGATCCAGCCGTTGGGTGCGTAGAGCGTGGTCAGCGCGATGCCGGCAACCGCCGTCGGCAGCGCGAAGGGCAGGTCGACCATGGCATCGACGATGCGGCGGCCTGGAAAACGGTAGCGCACCAGCACCCAGGCGACGAGCGTGCCGAAGACGACATTGACGGCAGCCGCGATGAAGGCGGTGCCGAAGCTGATCCGAAGCGCATTGATCGTGCGGCGATCGGTGGCGATGGCCCAGAAATCGGTCCAGCCGAGGGCGGCCGAGCGCCAGATCAGCCCGGACAGCGGGATGAGGATGATGAGGGTGAGGTAGGCAAGCGAGAAGCCGAGCGTCAATCCGAAACCCGGAATGACGCTCGGCTGCCTGAACCGCCACCCCGCCTGCGCGGGTGCTGTGGTCATGTCGTCCTGATCTAGATATTGCTCACTGGGCCGGCTTGTAGATCTGGTCGAATATACCACCGTCGCCGAAATGATAAGGCTGCGCTTTCTTCCAGCCGCCGAATTGCGGATCGTCGATGGTCACCAGCTTGATCGCCGGCAGCTTGGCGAGATCCTCCGGCGGCACCAGTTCGGGCTTGGAAGGCCGATAGTGGTTCTTGGCGATAATGGTCTGGGCTTCCTTGGAGTACAGCCAGCCCAGATAGGCTTCGGCGACCTTGCGGGTGCCCCTGGCATCGACATTGGCGTCGACCACCGCGACCGGCGGTTCGGCCAGAATCGAAGTCGGCGGATAGACGATGTCGAAGTTGTCGGCGCCGAATTCGTCGAGCGCCAGATAGGCATCGTTTTCCCAGCCGATCAGCACGTCGCCCAGGCCTTTTTGGGCGAAGGTCACGGTCGAGCCGCGCGCGCCGGTGTCGAGCACGGGCGCATTGGCGTAGAGCTTGCCGACGAATTCCTTGGTCTTGGCCTCGTCACCGCCGTCATTGGCGTTGGCATAGGCCCAGGCGGCGAGATAGTTCCAGCGCGCACCGCCCGAGGTCTTGGGGTTGGGGGTGATCACCTGGACGCCGTCCTTGACGAGGTCGTTCCAGTCGTGGATGCCCTTGGGATTGCCCTTGCGGACGAGGAAGATGATGGTCGAGGTGTAAGGCGCTGAATTGTTTTCGAATTTCGTGCGCCAGTCAGGATTGATCTTCTTCGACTTCGAGACAATGGCGTTGATGTCGCCTTCGAGCGCCAGCGTCACGACATCGGCGTCGAGGCCGTCGATCACGGCACGAGCCTGGGCGCCGGAGCCGCCATGCGACTGCTGGATGGTCACGGTTTCGCCGGTCTCGGCCTTCCAGTGCGCGGCGAAGGCCTCGTCATAGGCCTTGTAGAGCTCGCGCGTCGGATCGTAGGACACGTTGAGAATGGTGGTGTCGGCAAACGCGAAACCGAGCGTGCCGAACTGGACAGATGTGGCGACCAGCGCGCCGAGCAGTTTCCGGAAATGAGGTTTGGTCATTTCTGCCTCCGTTGAACCCGCGCCAAATCTACCGAATTGATAGAAATAAGATGCATTGAATGTTGCCTTTTTTGCCCTCCTGAAGAAAATCTTCAACGCAATTTCGCAGCACGGAGAAATTTCTTCCTCACGGCGATGTCGGCGCGGCTACACCCGCCAGATGTTCTTATCCAGGCGGGGAGGAGCGATCCGCTCAGCCTTCGCTGTCGATGGTGATCAGCGAGGCCATGTTGGGGCTGTTGAGCGGCACCGACGAGGGACAGCGGCAGCCTGGAATGACGGCGATGTCGAACAGTTCAGTGATATGCCCCTTGAGCTCGATCCATTCGGCGATGCCACCGGTATGGAGGTCGATGATGTAGAGCGCGCAGCGCGGCTCGGCGTCGCGCGCCTGCAGATTGGCCTGCAACGGCAGGTCTTTGAACAAGCCGTCGCGCGGCAGTGACGTGGTGACGATGGCAAAACGGCCGTGAAAGCTCAGGCCCCGAAGAAAGCCGGGACAGAAGGCGATGTTCTGTCTTTCCCAGTTTTTGGGATTGATGCGGACCAGAAAGCCGCGGCCGGAATCGAGCACCCACAGCGCGCCGTCGTGGACGCGCGGCGAATGCGGCATCGACAGATCGTCGACCACCACCTTGTCCTCGGTGATATCGATGATCATGCCGCCTTCCCAGCGCCGGTCGCGCCAGCCGCTGACTGAATCCGACCGGCTGATGGCGCTGACATAGCGGGCGCGGCCGTTCTGCATGGCAAGGCCGTTGAGATGGCAGCGATCCTCCGGCACCAGCTTGCTGATGAAGGAAGGCTTCCACAGCGGCCGGAAGGAATGCGTCGGGCTCAGTGTCGCCAGACACGAGAATTTGGTGTTGATGAAGACGATCTGTCCGTCTTCCCGCACAGCCAGCTCATGAACGTCCAGGTCGCCGGTGTAGGAGGCCGCGCGGGGCACATACATCCGGTCGTAGGTATTGTTGGCGACCTGATCGGGGCCAAGGATGTTCTCCAGCCGCCATACCGCCGTATCGGAAGCGAGCACGATGCGCTGGCCCGCCACGGTGACGCCCATGGCCCTGGTGAAGTTGGTCTGATGGATCGAGGCCTTCCTGTCGCCGGTAAGACCGACCAGGAACAACTGTCCGGTCTGGTAGGAGGTGAAGGCGAGCGAGCACTGCGCCGTCTCCAGCCAGTTGATGAAGCCGCGCGACAGCGAGACATTGGTGTGCTGTTCGACCGGCGCGGCAGGCGCGGTCTCGGCCGGTTTCACCGGGGGTTCGTCGGCGGCGTTGGACGTGCTCACGCTTGCTCCAAGGGTAGGCCCATTCATGACTACGCCGGCCACGAGGGCCGGCGCAAGAATTTCAATGCAATCCGCGTGATTACCAGCCGTAGCGGATAGCCGCACCGATGGAGCCGGCGCTGTAGTGGTCGCCGAAGCGGACGCTGCCGCGCACCACGCCGGACCAGTTGCTGGCGCTCGCCACATTCACGCCGACGCCGACTTCACCAAACGTGCCGTTGCCGACGCTGTCGGTGGCCGAGAAGGCATTGCCGGGGAAGTCGATGTTGACGCTATTGCTGCCGCCGAAACGATTCCAGACGCTCAGCGTCAAATCGGGACTGACCGTCATGCCGTTCATCTGCATGTCGGTGCCGACCCGCACGCCGATCCTGGCGCGGCCGCTGCTGCCGTTCTGGAAGTCGACATCGCCGCCGAAGATCGAGACCGAGTCCATGCTGGTGTGGACCCATTCCAGGCTGGCCTGCGGCTCGATGAAGCCCCAGCCCATGGCGACACGATAGCCGGTGTCGAGGCGCACGCCGATGTTGGTGGCGTTTGTGCTCGCCTTGTCGTTGATCACTCCCTGGCTGTCGTTGATGTCGACGTTGAGGAAGTCGGCCTTGACGAGGCCGTCGAGATAGAAGCCGCCGCTGAGGTAGGTCGCATAGGCGCCGACCGTGCCGCCCTTGTAGTTCCAGCTGTCATCCGTCGCCTTGAAGTCGAGCTTGGAGGTGACGTAGCCGGCCATGACGCCGAACAGCATGTCGCCGCCGGCGACGCCTTCCAGCCCCATGTCGATGCCGCCGAGGAAGGCACCGGTCTGCTGCCGGCGATCGAGATTGAGCGTTTCGGTCTGCTGCGAAATCGGGTCGGTGTAGCTGGTGTCGCCATCCTGGCTCGACCAGTCGCCCGAAGCGCGGGCCCAGATGCCACCCATGCGCGTTTTAAGGTTCTCCTCGGGCATGTCGGCATTATGCGTCCCGGTCGTCTCGGTGCGCAGGTCCGCCATGCGGTCCTGCCAGAAGCCGGTGGTGTCCTGCCAGACATTCTGCGCGCCGGTGATGCCGGCCGGCAGTTCGAACGCGGCATTGCCAAGGCCGACATAGCGCAGGCCATGCTGGTTGCCCTGCAGGAAGAGGTCATAGGCGAACAGACCGGCGTTGACCGGCGCGGGGACATCGAAATTGCTGTCGGATGTCGTGCCGGTGACGGTGACGACCGGAATGAAGGTCGCGGTCGGCACGCCGGGTGCGATGGCGGTAACGTTCACCACCAGATTGGTGTGACCGGAGGAATTGCCGCCGATCGTCAGCGTGTCCGAGGTGTTGTTCGCGAAATCGGTGTCGACGCCGAGCTTGGAATTGCCCTGGCCGGTGAAGTTGCCTGACGTGGTCAGCTTGTCGCCGACCACGCCGTCGATCATCGTCGTCAGGCCGGGACCGGAGCCGAGGCTGCCGTTGACGAAGTTTTCGAGACCGGTGAGGGTGACGGTGTTCGGCGATGAGCCGAAATAGCTGCCTGAGGCATTGACGATGCCGGCATTGTTGAGCGTGTCGTTGCCGGCGCCGAAATTGCTGTCGGTAAACGCCCGGAAGGTGCCTTTCTCATCGATGTTCATGACGTTGCCGGCGTCGCTCAACTCGACGCGGCCCGCAATGATGCCATTGTCGTTGATCTCGACCGTGCCGACCGTCGACTTGATGGCGAGGAAGTTGTCGGCGCCGACATAGCCTGATGTGCCGACATTGACGGTTGCGCCACCGGTCGAATTGACCTTGATGCCGCCCATCTCGCCATACACGTCACCGTCAGTCGTGACGGTGATCGTGCTTGCAGCGCCGGTCGTCTCGGCAATCACGCCGAAGCCGACACCATAGAGGTTGGAATTCTTGTTGTTGGTGATGACGATATTGCTGTCGGCGCCGCTCGTATAGGCGGCAAGTCCCGCCACGCCGCCATAAGCGTTGACGGATCCCGAATTGGTGACGATGACGTTGCTGTTAGCGCCGTTCGACTTGGCGTAGATGCCTTCCTCGTTGGCCGAGTAGATATCGCCTTTGTTGGTGACGGTGACTGTGCCATCCGAGCCGTAGGTATAGGCGCCGATGCCCTTGCCGCCCGAGTTTATGGTTGCGGCGTTGGTGACGGTGACCGTGCCGCCATTGTTCGCGTTGGGGGGCTGGTTTTGCGGGTTCGCGCTGCCAGCCTGGGCAAAGATGCCAAAGGCGTCGGCACCCGTCGTGGTGATGTCGCCCCCGGCCTTGTTGTTGACGACGACGCTGCCATTGTTGGTGGGGACGATGACGTTGCCGCTGGTCACGCCGTAGTAGTTGGCGATTGCCGAAATGCCGGCGGCGGTGACGCCACTTGTCGTGATTCGACCGCTGTTGGTAACGGTGGCCAGTGTGTTGTCGCCGTTGACATCGGCGAAGATGCCGGTCGAACCGCCGTTGGTCGAAACGCTGGCGCCCGTCTCGATGTCGCCGGTGTTGTCGACCGTCACCTTTCCATTCGCGCCGGTCGACGCGGCTTTGATGCCCGCCGATTCCGCTCCGGTCGTGATGTCGCCCGAATTGGTGACCGAGATGACCAGGTTGGTGTCATTGAATCCGGGGCCATTGACGGCCTCGATGCCGACCGACTTGTCGCCACCGGCCGCGGTGTTGATATCGCCACTGTTGGTGATCGTGATGGTGGAGTTACCGCTGTTGGCCGACGCCTTGATGCCGTCGGAGCCATCGGCGCCACTGGTGCCCGAGGTGATGTTGCCCTTGTTGTCGATGGTGATGTTGCCGCCAGTGCCGTAGGTGAAGCCGGCGACGCCCATGTAGCCGGCGCTGACGGTGGCCGCGTTGGTGATCTTGACGGTGCCGCCATTGTTGGGATTGGGCGGTGAATTGGTCGGGTTGATACTGCCGGCCTGTGCAAAGATGCCGTAGGCCTCGTTGCCCGTGGTGGTGATGGTGCCGCCGGCCTTGTTGTTGACGACGACGCTGCCGTTGTTGCCGTGGTAATAGTTGGCGATTGCCGAGATGCCGGCCGCGCTGGTTCCGATCGTGCTGATGGCACCGTTGTTGGTGACGCTGACCTTGGTGTTGTCGCCATCGGCATCGGCGAAGATACCGGTCGAACCGCCGATGGTCGAGACGCTGGCGCCGGTCTGGATGGTGCCGCTGTTGTCGACGCTCACCGAGCCGTTATCGCCGGTGGAGGCGGCCTTGATGCCCGCCGATTCCGCCCCTGTCGTGATGTTGCCGGAATTGGTGACGGAGATAGCGAGGTTGGAGCCAGTGAAGCCGGGACCGTTGACGGCCTCGATGCCGACCGACTTGTCGCCGCCGCTGGTGGTGTCGATGTTGCCGCTGTTGGTGACGGTGATGGTGGAGTTACCGCTGTTGGCCGACGCCTTGATGCCGTCGGAACCGTCGGCGCCGCCGGTGCCCGAGGTGATGTTGCCCTTGTTGTCGATCGTGATGTTGCCGCCGGTGCCGTAGGTGAAGCCGGCGACGCCCATATAGCCGGCGCTGACGGTGGCCGCGTTGGTGATCTTGACGGTACCGCCATTGTTGGGATTGGGCGGAGAGTTGGTCGGGTTGGTACTGCCTGCCTGTGCAAAGATGCCGTAGGCCTCGTTGCCGGTCGTGGTGATGGTGCCGCTCGCCTTGTTGTTGACGACGACGCTGCCATTGTTGCCGTGGTAATAGTTTGCAATCGCCGAGATGCCGGCCGCACTGGTGCCGATCGTGCTGATCGTGCCGCCGTTGGTGACGCTGACCTTGGTGTTGTCGCCGTCGGCATCGGCGAAGATGCCAGTCGAGCCGCCGATGGTCGAGACGCTGGCACCGGTCTCGATGTTGCCGCTGTTGTCGACGGTCACGACACCATTGGCACCGGTGGAGGCAGCCTTGATGCCAGCCGATTCCGCGCCGGTCGTGATGTCGCCGGAATTCGTAACCGAAATCTTCAGGTTGGAGCCGGTGAACCCGGGACCGTTGACGGCCTCGATGCCGACCGACTTGTCGCCACCGCTGGTGGTGTCGATGTTGCCGGTGTTGGTGACAGTGATCGTCGAATTGCCGCTGTTGGCCGACGCCTTGATGCCATCGGAGCCGTCATAGCCTCCGGTGCCGGAGGTGATGTTGCCCTTGTTGTCGATGGTGATGTTGCCGCCGCTGCCATAGGTGAAGCCGGCAACGCCCATGTAGCCGGCCGTGACGCTGGCGGCATTGGTAATCTTGACCGTGCCGCCATCATCGGGATTGGGCGGTGCGTTGTTCGGCGCGATGCTGCCGGCCTGGGCAAAGATGCCATATGCCGCGTCGCCCGTCGCCGTGATCGTGCCGCCGGCCTTGTTGTTGATGACGATGCTGCTGTTGTTGCCGTGATAGTAGCTGGCGATCGCCGAGATGCCGGCCGCGCTGGCGCCCGTCGTGCTGATCGCACCATTGTTGGTGACGCTGATCTTGCCATTGTCGCCGTCGACATCGGCGAAGATGCCGGAGGACGTTCCGCTCATGGAGGCGCTGGCGCCGGTCTGGATGGTGCCGGTGTTGTCGATCGTCACGGCGTTGTTGGAGCCGTAGCTGGCGTTGGCGAAAATGCCTTCGGCGTTGGGGCCGGCGGTCAGATTGCCCGAATTGGTGATGCTGATATGCGTGTCGCTGCTCGACACCGGGCCGCTCGTGGCCGCGCTGACGGCCTTGATGCTGTCGCTGTAGGAATTGATCGTGCCGGTGTTCTTGATGGTGATGTCGGCACCGATGCCATTGGTGCCGGCATAGATGCCGCGTGCGCCTTTCGACTGCGAGAAACTGCCGCCTGGAGGCTGCGGAATGAGCGAGCCGGGGTCCGTCGTCAGCAGACCGCTGTTGGTGATGTCGACCGTGTTGCCATTGCCTGTCGTGACGATGCCGATAGCGTTGTCGCCGGCTACCGTCGCAGTGCGCGGAACGGTGTTGGTGCAGGAGATCGGGGTCGCCGCGCCGCTAACGGTGATGGGGGAGGGCGATGGCGGTTGCGTGCAGTTCGCCGCGAAGGAGGGGGAGGCGGAGAACGCCGCCAGTGTCGAGCCAAGTGCAGTGCCCAGAAGGAGAAGGCGGCGACGTTTTGGACGCGACGGAACAGCCCCGCGCTCGAACGCGACGTCAAAACCCGATAAAAAAGTCATATGAGGCACTCCCTACCCTAAGGGATGGGTACGCCTGCCGAAAAAAAATGCAATTTGAGTCTTTTATTTGCAGGTAGAAATTTAGTGATAGATAAAGTGTGTTGTAATAATGCAACATCACTCCGAATTCTGGCTGTACTAGTACGATTTAGTCGGCTCAGGACCCTTCACGACTTTGGCGCCAACCCCGGCCAAAGGCGGGGTTCTCAATTGGAAGTAATGGGAAAATCGAAGCGCTCCCTGGCGAAGGGTTCCGATGTCAGCGTGAAGTGCCACCATTCGCGCGCATAGTTCTTGAACCCGCCGGCACGCATCACAGCGACCAGCAACTTTCGGTTTGCCGCCGCTTCGGCGCCGAGCGGGCGGTGCGCCGTCTCGCTCATCGGGTCGAAACAGTCGAAGCCGGTGCCGAAATCGAGCGTATCGGCATCGATCGCGCCGCAGACCGGTTTCGCCATGGACGGACCGCCGGTGCGCGCGATGGCGACATCGACGGTCGAGCCGCGCGAATGGCTGGATAGTTTCCCGACATAGCCCTTGGCGATGAGATCGCCGCGTTCGACCTTGGGATACCATTGCGGATCCGGCGGCCCGCCGGCGGTCGTCCAATCGCCCATATCGGCCACGGCGCGGGCAGGGCGGTAGCAGTCGAACACGATCAGGATGAGCCCTTTCGCGGTCATCGCTTTCTGGACGCGAGATAGCGCCTTTGCCGCTTGCGCGGTGAGGATGCAGACCGGGGCGTCATAGCCATCAGCTTTGCGATGCAGGAAGTTTTCGAGACCGGCGTAGCGGATGTCCTGACGGATGGTCGGGTCGACATCGGCCAGCCTGACGAAGCCGGCGGGCAGGGGGGCGGCGTGAGCTGAAGGGGATATCAGCAGTGCCAGCGCTAGGAAGGATGCTGCCAGGAGGGGCCTCGCGCCGGACATACAACATAGAAGTGCAATCCTCTGAATCGCTTGCCACATCCTATTCGACGAAGACTTTCACGCTGGCCGCCCGTCCCACCGCGTCGATGACGGTCAGTGTCGAATAGCCCGCGCCGTCGGGCAGCCAGGTCGCGGTGCGGCGACGGTCGAGGCCGATGAGCGGCTTGCCGTTGGCCAGCCAGCGGAACGGCGCGCGGCCGCCTTGCAGCTTGAGCACAAGCGGCGAGGCATCGGTCGAGTTGGTGCCGAGATCGACGCGCGCGCCGTCCGGCGGGAAGATGATGGTCGGCGCGGGTTCGGTAAGCGTGGCCTGCACCAGGCCATCGGCGCCGGCGCCGAAGCGGGCCAGCGTCACCGGCAGCTCCTCGCGCCTGGGCGAGAAGGTGCCTGGCGGCTTGCCCGGCAACGGCACGGTCGCCAGCCCCGAACGGACAAAGCCTTCGAACAGGATCGGGGCGGCTGAGACATAACCGGAGAGGCCCGGCACCGCGCCGGCATCGGGGCGGCCGACCCAGACCCCAAGCACATAGCGGCCGTCGAAACCGACCGACCAGGCGTCACGATAGCCGTATGACGTGCCGGTCTTGTAGGCGATGCCGCGCTGCAAGGCGCCTTCAGGCGGCTTCACGCCCGACAATATGTCGATGATCTGCCAGTTGGCCTGGTCGTTGAGGATGGTGGTGGTTGAGCTCACGGCATTGGCCGGTTCGGTGCCGTCGCGCAGCGAGTGCGTCTTGCCGCCATTGGCAAGCCCCGTATAGAGCTGGACCAGATCGCGCAGCGTCACGCCGACGCCGCCGAGGCCGATGGCGAGACCCGGCGCCTGGTTGACGGGCAGGATCGGGTTGACGCCCGCCTGGCGGAAGCGCGCCGTCAGCCGCGCCGGACCGACCGCGTCGAGCACGCGGATCGCCGGTACGTTGAGCGACAGTTGCAAGGCCTGGCGGATCGAGACATCGCCCTGATAGCCCATGTCGAAGTTCTTCGGCCGGTAGCCGCCGAAATCGACCGGGCTGTCCTCGATCAGCGTTTCCTGCGCCACCAGTCCCTGCTCGAAGGCAAGGCCATAGATGAACGGCTTCAGCGTGGAACCCGGCGAACGCACGACCTTGGTCATGTCGATCCAGCCCGAACGGCTGGAATCGAAGAAATTGGCCGAGCCGACTTCGCCCAGAATGTCGCCGGTGCGGGCATCGGCCAGCACCATGGCGACGGACAGGCGCGGCCCGAGCCTGGTGGCGGCGTCCCTGGCCACCTGTTCCAGCCCCTGCTGGACGCTTTTGCGAATCGTCAGCTTGAGCGGCTGGCCGGGAATGGCTTTCGGCAGCATCGCGTAGGAGGCATGCGCGGCGAGCGCCGGCAAGGTGCGCCGCAGGCCCGAGACATCGTCGAGCGCGGCGCGTGCGGCCTCGCGTTCGCCGATCAGCCCTGAGGAGACCATGCGGGTCAGCACACGGTCGCGGGCGGCATGGGCGATCTGGAGATTGCGGTCGGGCCGGCGCTTTTCCGGCAATTGGGGCAGCGCCACGAGCAGGGCTGCCTCGGAGACGGTGAGCCGTTTCGGCTCCTTGCCGAAATAGGCCAGCGAGGCAGCGCGCACGCCCTCTAGATTGCCGCCATAGGGGGCCAGCGTGAGATAGCGTTCGAGGATCTCGCGCTTCGACAGGCGCCGTTCGATCTGGATGGCGCGCAGCATCTGCTTGATCTTGGAGCCAAGGCTGCGGCTTTCGCGTGGCTCGATCAGGCGGGCAAGCTGCATCGAGAGGGTCGAACCGCCGGAAACGATGTGGCCGCTGGTGACGAGCTGCCCGGCGGCGCGGCCGAGCGCCAGCAGATCGACCCCTTCATGGTCCCAGAAGCGCTTGTCCTCATAGGTGACCAGCATGTCGACGAACTGCTTGTCGACCTGGTCGAGGCGGGTCTCGAGCCGCCAATAGCCGTCCGGCGTGGCGAAGGCGCGAAGCAACTGGCCGTCACGGTCCTGGACTTCGGTGGAAACGGTGAGTTCCGCTGGCAAGGGCGGCGGGAAGACACGGTCGAGCTCCCAGAGGGAGGTCACGGCGATTGCCGTGAGCCCGACCAGCGAGGCTCCCGCGATTGCCGTTCGACGAAGGAATGCCCTGGAGAGCACGGCGATGCCCCTTATACCGCAGCCATTTCCTTCTCCCCGGCCGGGGAGAAGGAAACTGTCGTGAGCGCAATCGCCGTTTGCATGATCGCTACCATCGGCACCTTACGGCGCCTTGATTTCCATCATGCCGGTGGCGGTGCGAGCCGAAAACTGCGGCCGGTACATGTCCTCCACCGTCGCTGCCGGATGGGCGTAGGTGCCCGGCGTCACGGCGCGCACGACATAGGCGAGCGTCAGATTGTGGTCATGGTCGCCATCGGCCGGGTTGAACGCCGCCACGAAACGGTCGTCGCGGAATTCCAGATGCGCGGCGTCGGTCTGTGCCAGCCAGGAGAAGTTCGTCAACTGGGCGCTGGAAACCAGGCCCGGATTGTCGATCTCGAAGCCGGCCGGCAGAAGGTCGGTGACCAGCAGGCGCGACGGCCAGCTGTTCTGTTCCGTGACTTTGAGCACGACGACATAGCGTTCGTTCTGCGTTGCTTCCGTCACGTTGGCCTCGGTGCCGTCGAGCTTGTAGTAGGTGCGCTCGATGGTGAAGCCGTCGCCGCCGGCAGGCAGTGGCTGGATCGGCGAAGCCACCGTGGTGACGACGGCCTGCAGCGGAGTCTTGCCGGTGTTGGCGATTTCGAGCGGGCTGTCAACCAGCTCGGACCCGTTGACCTGGTTGGAATAGCCGCCCGAATGCGGCGCGCCATTGACGGTCAGCGTGATGGAGTCATTGCCCTCCTTCAGCGCACGGGCCGCCAGCAGCATCCAGGAATCGTCCTGGGTGCTGGTCCAGCGGACTTCCGCGCGTTCCCTGGTCACGAGCTTGATCAGTTCCGGCACGATCGTCGAGACCGGTTTCGATTCCGCCGCCAGCGACAGCATCGCGGCGCCGTCGCGCAGCGCCGAGCCGTAGTCGGAGCGGTACCAGTCGTAGTCGGTTTGCGACTTGGCGAGCTGCAGCGCGGTCTTGAACGTCGCCTCCGAGCGCTGCGTGTCGCCGTAGAGCGCCAGGCTCGCCGCCAGCTGGGCGACGGCCATCGGGCTCGAGAAGGCTTCGAGCTGGGTGTCCGCGTAATAGCGCAGATCGCCGATCGAGGCCTTCTTGTTGCGGGCCAGCACGTAGAGGGCGTAGGCGATCTCGCTGCCGCGGTCCTGTACGCTCTGGTCGTAGCCGAGCGAGTTCTGCAGGTTGTTGAGGGCCTGGTTCATGGCCAGGCTCGGCACGTCGTATTTCTGCTCGCGCGCCCTGGTCAGGAATTCGCTGACATAGGCGTCGAGCCACAGATCGCCGGAGCCGGGACCCCACAGGCCGAAGCTGCCGCTCGAGGACTGGTAGCTCAGGACCTTGTAGATCGCATCCTGGATGCGGCCATGCAGGTCCGGATCGCTTTCCATGCCGATCCCTGACGCCATCTCGTTGACGTAGAGAAGCGGCATGGCGCGGCTGGTGGTCTGCTCGGCGCAACCATAGGGATAGCGATCGAGGGTCATCAGCAGCGAAGGCACGTCGAAGGCAGCCGCCTGCGAAACGCCGACCGAGACCGAAGCGCCGTCGAGCAGGCTGGCAGCCAAGAGTTCCTTGTCGACGCGCAGCGCGCCGCCATTGCCCTTGAGGTCGACCACAAGGCGCGTGGTGACCGGCAATTGCGCCGGGCGCACCGGAACGTAGAGCGTCTGCTCGACCTTGGTGCCGTCGGCATGCGCAAGCTTGATGGTCAGCGAGGCATTGCCCGGCGTCCTTGCGATCAGCGGCACGGTCAGCGTCTGGCGCTTGCCCTGGGCGAGCGTCAGCTTCTGGGGCAGGGGCTTGTCGCCGGTCGACAGGTCGCCGGTCGTGTCGATCGACAGCGCATAGTCGCCGGCCGGGCCGTCGGTGTCGGCCACGTCGAGGCGCATGACGGCGTTGTCGCCAGGTGCCAGGAAGCGCGGCAGGCCGGCGGTGATCACCACGGGATCACGCACGATGACGTCCGACTGGGCATGGCCGACCGCTTCCTTGGTCCAGGCGACGGCCATGACGCGCACGGTGCCGTTGAACTGCGGAATGTCGAAGTCGATCCGCGCCTTGCCGTCGGCGTCGAGCTGGACGATACCGGAGAAGAAGGCGACCAGCTTTTCGGTGGGCGGGCTGCCTTGCGTCTGCATGTTGGCGCCATCACCGCCGGTCCTGAGCTTGCCGGTGGTGCCCAGCGAGCCGTCGATCAGGCGGCCGTAGATGTCGCGGATCTCCATGCCCAGCATGCGCTGGCCGAAGAACCAGTTCTCCGGATCCGGCGCCTTGTAGTTGGTCAGGTTGAGGATACCGACATCGACCGCCGCGACCGTGACATAGGCGTTGGTGCCCGGCTGCACGCCGGCCACGGAAACCGGGATCGACAGCTGCTGGCGCGGCATGGTCTTTTCCGGCGGCGTGAGCGTAACGGCAAGCTTCTTGGCACCCGGGTCGACCGTCAGCCATTTCACGCCGATGGCGCGAGCCGGCATACGGCTTTCCTGCGCGTCGCCCGGCCGGAACAGGGTTGCCGTGACATAGGCGCCGGCGCCCCAGTCGTCGCCGACCGGAATGTCGACGGTGCTGCCGCCGGCCGGCACGGTCGCCGTGATGGTCTTCAAGAGCTTGTCGGAGCCGATATTGATCAGAAGTTCGCCGGCAAAATGCGGCGAGACCTTGAGCTTGGCCACTTCGCCGGCGGCATAGTTGTCCTTGTCCAGGGCAATCTCCAGGCCGTCGGGCGTTTCGGTGGTGGTCGAGGCGACATACCAGCCGGCGTCGAACTCATAGCTGGTCGCCGGTCCCTCGGGGTCCGCCGTCTCGACTTCGAACCGGTACTGGCCCCAGTCGACGGGGACAGAGACCGTGGCATCGCCATCGGCGCCGAGGTCGATCTGGCCGTTGGCGATCGACTTGGTCAAGGTCACCGGCTCGTAGTTCCACGAGTTGTTGGAGCGGTACCACTGATAATTGCGCTCGACCTTGACCAGCGACCATTGCGCGCCTTTCAGCGCCTCGCGCTTGCCGTCGGGATCGACGGCGATCAGGCTGAACTTGGCCGTGCCGCCCTGCGGCACCTCGTCATCGGCGAAATCGGGACGGATGCCGATCATATGGCCTTGCGGGCGGATGCCAATGTTGAGCGAGCGCTCGATGGCGCGGCCGCCGGTTTCGCGCATACGCACCGTCACCTTGCCGTTGACCAGCTTGGTGGTCGAGGGCAACTGGTCGACGGTGACAGGGAAGGTCGCCTTGCCGTCATCGCCTACCAGCGGCAGGCCGGTGAGCGGCGTGACCGTGGGCTCGGCCGACTGCTCGTCGGCGAGGCCGAAGGAAAAGTTGGGGAAACGGTCCCAGTCGCGCGACGTCGACAGCGTCAACTCGCCCTCCAGCGCCAGGCCGGCCGCCGGCGCGCCGTAAAGGAAGCGCCCGTCAATGTTGATGTTGGCGGTTTCGCCGCGCGCAATCTCCTGCTTGTCGGCCTTCATGTCGAATTCGATGCGATCCGGCACGAAGTCCTCGACCAGGAACATCTGGCTGGCAACCGCCGGCTGCTTGGGATCGGTGTAGATCGACACCGACCATGTTCCGCGCATGGCGTTGGGTTCGAGCGCCAGGTCGACGGCGTGGCCGCCGGCCGATACGCCGTCGCTGACGATGCGACGGTCCTCGACGCCATCGGGGCGCGAGAAGATGAAGGTGAGCGGCAGGTTGTCGACCGCCTTGGCCGCGCCGTCGCGGGCGAGTGCTGCGACATGGACGTCCTCGCCGGCGCGGTAGATGCCGCGCTCCGTCCAGGCATAGACGTCGAGCGCGCCGGGCGCGGCGCGTCCGGTGACGCCGCGGTCGGACAGGTCGAAGCCGGCCTTGGCCATGTCGAGGAAGACGAAATCATTGTCGCCCTGCTTGGCCATCAGCACGGCCGGCACCATGCCGCCATCGCCGCGCGTCAGGCCGGGATTGAAGACCGCGTGGCCGTCGGCATCCGACGTCGCGGTGCCGAGAACCTCGTTGTTCCTGGCAACCAGCGTCAGTTCGGCGCCGGCAATCGGCTTGGCGGAGCCCAGCGAGCGGGCAAAGACATTGAGCCCGTCCTGGCCGGTATAGGTCGACAGGCCGATGTCGGAGACGACGAACCACTGCGTGGCCATCGAACCGTAGTCGTCGCTCTTGTCGTTGACGGACTGCGCGGTCAGCACATAGACGCCGGGTTTGCGCTGCGGCAACGCTTCGTCGACCGGGAACGATGTGGTGACTTCCTTGTTGAGGTCGTTGACGATGTCGAGCTGACCCTTCCAGACCGGCTCGCCCATCTGCTCGGAAATGTTGGAGATGTCATAGCCATCGAGCTGGTGCAGGAACTGGTAACCCGACAGAAGCTGCGCCAGCGAGCGGTCGCCGATCCGGTAGAGCTTCATCTCGGCGGCATTCATGTTGACGGTGACGACCGGGATGCCGCGGCGCGCACCGGCCGGCAGCACGAAGCTGTCACCGGTGAAGCGGGCGGACGGAGCACGGTCCTGCACGTAGATCGACAGCACGGTCGGGGCGGCGGTCACTTCGCCGATCGCGGCCGGCAGGCCCGCCCGGAAAGTGACGTCATAATGCTGGCCGTGTTCGAGCCCTTCGACGCAGATCTGCTTGTCCTTGGCCTCGACGCCCTTGGGCGGCGCATTGTCGACAGTCACGAACTGCGCGTAGTCGACGCCGGTCTTGACCAGATCCTCGGAGAATTGCGCGCAGATGCGCGGCGCGCTGGTGTCGGCATCGACGGAATGATCGATGACGCGGAACCCCTTGCGGGCCTTGAGATCGGCATAGTCGGCCTGGACCGCGGGCGAGCTTTCCAGGGCAAGGCTGGCCTCATAGGCCTGCAGCGCCGGCCGGTAGAGATCGCGCTTGTCGAGGCCGTTGCCGAGCAGCGCCAGCACTTCGGCACGCGTCTTGGTGGTGCGCAAAAGCTTGTAGGCGTTGAAGGCCGCCGAGGTGCCGTTCATCGGCAAGGTAGAGGCTTCGGTGGTGTTGGCCGCCGGCTGCACGGCCAGCGTTTCGCGCGCCAGGTTGAGCCAGAGCTGGCCGTCGTCGGGCAGCACCGAGACGGCGGATTCGTATTTCTGCATGGCGGAGCGGTGGTCGCCGGTCAGCACGGCCTGCTCGGCCGCAGAAAGCAGCGCCGCCATGCCCTCGGTCGGCTTGTCGAAGGCCGGGCCAAGCAGCTTGTTGCGGTATTGCTGGGCCTGGTCGGCCATCCAGTTGGGGAAAAAGGCGAGTTCCGGCGGCGCGCCGATGTCGGGGTCGCCGTCTATGTTGACGATCTTGCCGGCGACGGCGCCATTGAAGGTTTTCAACTGGTTATAGTCGGATTTGAGAAAGCACCATTTTGCCTTGGTATTGTAGGTGAAGGCGCGGCAGGCCGGATCGCCAAGACATGTCGTCTTGCACTGGTCGAGCGTTACATTCTGGTCGGACCTGAGGTCGAAGCCGAAATAATCGGAATTGTCCGTCGTTGCGATTCGCCGGGCTTCGGCCGATTGCGCGACACCGCTCCAGGCGAAGAAGAGAAGGACGAGAACCGACAGACCACGAGCCGCGCGCATTGCCATAACACCCTCCAGACAAGTGCAAACGTCCGGGCATGTTCAAGCTTCAGCCGGGCTTGTCAACGCGCGAACGCGGCAGGTGCCGCCTGCCAACGGTTTATTTTCCGGCCAAGTGCCGGTATGCGAACAGTAACCTCCATAGGACAGGGGATCACGCTTTCTTGCGACGACGCAGAAGGTGTGAATTCCAAGCCCGTCCTATTTCAGACAATTGGATTGTGGCCCCTTTACGAGCGCTTCAGAACTTCATTCCAATTTTAGGTTTAGGAACTAGGTTGTCTTAATGCCGGCGCATGAAAAGCAGATGTCAGGAGGGAAAGCGCCAGGGCGCGTCCTTCCGCGCGCCCTGCTTTTTGCCATGATGTGCTCGACCGTGCTGCTCTGCGAATCGAGGCACGCGGCCGCGTTCGAGCTTTTCGGCATCAAGCTTTGGGGGTCGTCCGACAACGACGACGCCGACATTGTCGATCCGCTGCGCTACACGGTCACCATCTCGGCACCCGACGCCGACAAGGACCTCGTCAAGAAGCTCGAAAACGCTTCGGCGCTGAAGGGCGACGAGGACCGGCCGGTCTCGGGCTCGCTCGGGCTGATGGCCAAGGCGCGCGGCGACCGCGAGCAACTGGTCGCGGCGCTTTATGCCGATGCCCGCTATGAAGGCGTCGTCACCATTACCATCGACGGCAAGCCGCTCGACGAATTGCCGCCGGACGCCGAGTTCAAGGGACCGCAGCCGATCCCGGTCGCGATCGACATTGCCGCCGGCCCCAAATTCACCCTCGGCAACATCCGGCTGGAGGGCGACGCGGCGGGGCTGATGAGCGCCGATTATGGGCTGATTGCGGGTGGCGACGCCGGATCGGGCGCAGTCCTGAAGGCCGAGGCGTTGATCGTGCGGACGCTGAAGGAGCAAGGCAGGCCGCTGGCCAAGGTGACCGACCGTCAGATCGTCGCCGACCACGCCAGTTCGACACTCGACGTGACGCTGACAGTCGCGGCCGGGCCGGTGGCGGGCTATGGCGCGACCACGGTGGAAGGCACCGAGAAGGTCGACCGCGACTTCACCGAATACATGACCGGGCTGAAGCGCGGCCGGCAATATTCACCGCAGGAGATCAGCGACGCGCGCGACAGACTGCTGGCGCTCGAGGTGTTCAACAGCGTAACGTTCAAGGAAGCCGACAAGCTCGATGCCGACGGCAACATCCCGATCGGCGTCCAGGTCAGCGAGCGCAAGCCGCGCTATTTCGGAGCGGGCGCCACATTTTCCAACACCGAAGGCCTTGGCCTGGAAGGCTATTGGGGGCATCGCAACCTGTTCGGCCACGCCGAAAAGCTGCGCATCGACGGCGCCATAAGCGGCATCGGCAGCAACAATCTGTCCGAACTCAACTACAATGCCGGCATCATGTTCGAGAAACCCGGCGTGATCGGGCCGGCGTCGAAGTTCTTCGCCAGCGTCAAGACGGTGCTGGAGCATCCGGACGCCTACGACCATTTCTCGGTCAAGGGCAGCACCGGCCTCTCCTATGAACTCGACAAGAAGCAGACCGTGTCGGCGGAAGTGGCGCTCGACTACTCACGCATCCACGACGCCTTCGGCAAGCACAAATACCTGATCGCCAGCATTCCGCTGCAATATGTCTACGATAACAGGGACAACCGGCTCAATCCGACCAGTGGTTTCCGTGTTCTCGCTTATGCCGAGCCGAGCTACGACATATTGAGCGGTGCCGCCTTCCTCAAGCTGAAGGGCGAGGGATCGGCCTATCAGTCGCTGGACACTGCCTCGAAATTCGTGCTGGCCGAGCGCGTCGCGGCCGGCTCGATCGTCGGCACGGGGCTCGAGAACGTGCCGGCCGACCGGCGCTTCTATTCCGGCGGCGGCGGCTCGGTGCGCGGCTATGCCTATCAGGGCATCGGCCCCAAGGACTTCACCGGCCAGCCGATCGGCGGCCTTTCCTTCTTCGAGACCTCGGTCGAGATGCGCATCGCCGTCACCGACACGATCGGCATCGTGCCGTTCGTCGACGCCGGCACAGTGTCGACCAAGTCGGTTCCCAATTTCTCGGATGTGAAGGTCGGCGCCGGCGTCGGCCTGCGCTATGTCACGCCGTTCGGCCCGCTGCGCATCGACGCCGCGGTGCCGCTCAACCGCGACCCTGGTGATCCGCGTTTCGGCATCTATGCCGGCATTGGCCAGGCGTTCTGACAATGAAGATGGTCTGGCGCATCCTTCGCATTGTCCTCTACACGCTGCTGATCGTGGTCGCGGGCGCCATTGGCGCGTTGATCGTGCTGACCAAGACCGAGCGCGGGCGCGACAATCTCGCCGGGATCGTTTCGCGGCTCGCCTCCAGCGACGACCGCAAGGTCACCGTCAGCGGCATCGACGGCATCTGGTCGGGTAATCTCAGCGTCGACCATGTCGTGCTGGAGGACCGCGAGGGCGCCTGGCTGGTGGCGCGAAAAGTCGCCGTCGACTGGTCGCCGACGGCGCTGCTGTCGAAAAGCTTCAGTGCCGACCGTATCGCCGCCGGGCGCATCGAACTGGCGCGCCTGCCGGTGGCCGGTTCGCAGCCGCCGGCGCAGGGCGGCACGACGACGCTGCCGGTCTCCATCGACATCAGGCAGATCGACCTGCCGGAAATCGCGCTTGGCGAGCAACTGGCCGGCAGCGGCATCGCCGAGCTCGCGGCCAAGGGAATGCTCAAGGCCGACGCCGCACCGCTGGCGGTCGAGACGACGCTCGACATCAGCCGCCACGACGGCAAACAGGGCAATGTCGATGCCAAGATCCATTTCGCACCCGCCGACAACAAGCTGGACCTCGACCTCAAGGCGTCGGAGCCGGCCGGCGGCATCATCGCCAACCTGCTCAAGCTGCCGGATGCACCACCGGTCGATATCGTGGTCTCGGGCAGTGGGCCGCTTGCCAACTGGAGCGGTGTCGGCACCTTCCTCGTCGACCACCAGATCGTCACCCAGCTTACCGGCCGCCACCAGCTCACCGACAAGGGCAACCATGTCGAGGCGAAGGGCGACGGCGATTTCGCGCGCTTCCTGCCTGAAAATCTGAAGCCTTTGTTTGCCGGCAGGACCAGCTTCGATGTCGCAGGCACGGCAACCACCGCCGGCGGCATCAGTGTCGATCGCGCCAGCATCGAAAGCGATGCCGTGCATGGCACGGCCAAAGGGATCGCCGATCCCGCCGGGGCCAGCGATCTCTCGATCGAACTCGCCGCCAAGGGCCCGCCCGTGGTGATCAGCGTCGGCAGCAAGGCACAGCCGATCACGCTGGCGATCAAGAACGCCACCGCGCGCGCCTTCGGCGATGGCAAGGCGCCGATCGTCGACATTGGCGCCTCCTTCGTTTCGATCGTCGCCGGCGGCACGCGGCTCGACGATCTGGCGGCGCAAATCCATTCCGATGGTTTCGATATCCAGAATCGCGCCGGGCCGGTTACGGTCAAGCTGGAGGCGGGCGGCCTGAAAAGCGACGTCGCGACGTTGGCGCCGCTGATCACCGGCAAGGTCGATGTCGATCTGGCCGGCTCGGTCAGCAAGGACGCCATCGCCATCGATCAGGGTACGCTGCGCTCCGACGCGCTCAATGCGTCGCTGACGGCGACCGTGGCGCTGGCCGACATGTCGATGCAACTCAAGATGAATGCCGACGCCGTGGCGACCGCATTCCCGCAGCAGATCGCCTCGGTGCTCGGCGGGCGGGTGAAATTCTCGGCCACGGCATCGCGCGATCCGCAGGGGTCTTTCGCCGCGAACTCGATCGAACTCACTTCGGGATCGCTCAGCGCCAGCGGCACGGCCAGCATGCAAGGCACGGACATCCAGGCCGACATCAAAGGCAAGCTGGGCGACGTTTCGGTGTTGTCGCCGACGGTCGGCGTGCCGGTTGCAGGCGGCGTCGATTTCGCGCTGTCGGCGACCGGCGCGATCACGGCGCCGGATTTCACCGTCAGCGCCGACAGCGACAGCCTGACCGCTTCAGGCCGCACGGTGAAGGCGATCAAGCTCTCCGCCAGCGGCAAGGCCGATATAACAAGCCCTTCCGCCAACGTCTCGCTGACCGGCGCCGTCAACGAGCAGCCGCTCGATATCAAGGCGGCCCTGGTGACCAGCGAAGGCAAGCGCTCGATCAACGGCTTCCTGGTCTCGCTCGGCGACAACAAGGTCTCGGGCGACCTGACGCTGGACGACAAGTTCATGCCGCTCGGCACGCTGACGCTCGCCGCACCGGCGATCGACCAGCTGGCCGCACTTGCCGGTCAGGCGGTGACCGGCGACATCAACGGCACCATCCAGTTCGCCAAGGACGGCGACGCGCCTTCCATTGCCATCGACGCCAGGAGCACGTCGGTCGCGCGCGGCGAGGTGACGGCGAAGGCGATCGCCATCAACGCGCTGATCGCCAATTATCTCAAGGCGCCGGCGATCTCGGGCACCATCAAGGCCGATGCGGTCACGTCCGGAAGCACCGAGATCGGCGGCATCGGCGTCGATCTCAAGCGCGACGGCGACTGGACCGATTTCACCGGCGGCGCCACGATCGCGGGCATTCCGGCGACCGCTGCCGGCCGAGTGAAGATCGCCGGGGGCACCACGAGCGTCGAGATCGGTTCGGGCGAAGCCACCATTCGCGGCATCAAGGCGGCGATTGCCGAACCGTCGGCTTTGACCATCGCCAACGGCACGGCCAACATCGACAAGCTGGCGCTCGACATTGGCGGCGGCCGGGTGGCGCTGTCGGGCAGTGCCGGCGAGACGCTCGATCTTACGGCGCAGGTCTCCGCTTTGCCCGCCGCCCTTGCCAATGCGTTTTCGCCTGGCCTGGATGCCGCTGGAACGCTTGACGGTATCGCCGAAGTAAGCGGAGCGCCGGCCGCTCCCGACATAAGGTTCAACGCGAAACTGACCGGTGCCGAGACCAGCCAGACCAGGCAGGCAGGGCTCGGACAACTCGCCATCGATGCGGCCGGCAGCTACACGATTGCCGGCGGCGTCGCCCTCGACCATGCGACGCTTTCCGGCGACAAGGTTTCCGGCCAGGCCACCGGCACCATCAATCCGAACGGGACCAGCGATTTCGCCATCGACCTGACCTCGTCCGGCCCCAGCCTGCCGTTGACGGTCGGAAGCGCCGAGAGCCCGGTCAAGATCGAGGTCAGGTCGGTATCGGCCAAGATTGCCGGCGAAAGCACGCGTGCCCGGCTGGACCTTTCCGCGATCCTGCCCTCCGTCACCACCAGCCCGGCCAAGGTGGACGGGCTGACCCTGGCGCTGCATTCGGACGCGTTCGATCTCGCGAATCGCGCCGGGGCCGTTTCCGGAACGATGTCCGTGGACAAGGTCGGGCTCGACAATCCCACGATTGCGCCGCTCATCGCCGGCAAGGTGACGGCCGCCCTCAACGCGCGTCTGAGCGCCGACGCTGTCGCCATCGACAGCGGCTCGCTGAAAAGCGATGCGCTGAGCAGCCAGGTCGCCGGCCAGGTGTCGTTGCGTGACGGTGCCATCGATCTCAAGCTGAATGCGGACGCGCCAGCCTCGGCCTTGCCGGCGGCGGCGCGCGGCATGCTTGGCGAACGCGCGCGGATAAGCGCCGCGCTGAAACGCGACCCCAACGGCAGTATCAGTGTCGATGGGCTGAAGCTGGTCTCTGGAGGACTGACCGCACAGGGGCAGGCGAGCCTTGCCGACAACAAGGTGGCCGCCGACATTAGCGGCGCCCTTGCCGACATCTCGCCGCTGTCGAAGGACGCCAGGGGCGCGATTGCCTTCGCGCTGAACGCGCAAGGGCCGGCCATGGCGCCCGATTTGTCGCTGACGGTCAACAGCGATCGCCTTGTCGTGGCCGAGCGCGAGATTACCGGGCTGAAGCTCACCGCCAGCGGCAAGGCGGACGCCGCCAATCCGGCGGCCAATGTGCAGCTGACCGGCAATGTCGCGGGACAGCCGCTGCAAGGCAGCGCCGTGCTGGCGACGGCGGACGGCAGGAGCGCCATCAACGGCCTGCTCCTTTCGCTCGGCAAGAACAGGATATCCGGCGACCTGGCGCTGGACGACAAATTCGAGCCCGAAGGCACGATCTCGCTCGATCTGCCCGATATCGGGCCGCTGGCCGCGCTGGCGCTGGAGAAGGCCGAGGGCGACGTGCGCGGCACCATTGCGTTCTCGAAGAACGGCGGCGTACCCCAGGTCATCGTCAAGGCGGCAACCGGCTCGATCGTGCGTGGCGACCTCCAGGCCAAGGCCGTCTCGGTCGACGCGCTGATCGCCAACTATCTGGCGGCGCCGGTGATCTCCGGGAAAGTGCGCGCCGATACCATCACCTCGGGCGGCACCGTGATCAGCGGCATCGACGTCGACCTCAAGCGCGACGGCGACTGGACCGGCTTTTCCGGCGGCGCCACGGTCAAGGGCATTCCGGCCAGGGCCGCCGGACGCGTCAAGGTGGCCGGCGGCACCACCACCATCGAGCTCGCTTCGGGGCAGGCGACCGTCCAGGGCATCAAGGCGGCCATCGCCCAGGCCTCGACCGTCAGCATCGCCAACGGCACGACAAGCCTGGACAGGCTGGTGCTCAACCTGGGCGGCGGCACCGCGACGGTCACCGGCAAGGTCGGGCAGGCGCTCGACATCAACGCCGTGCTGGCGCGCGTGCCGATGTCGCTCGCCAACAGCTTCTCGCCCGGGCTCGATGCCGCCGGGTCCATCTCCGGCACCGTGAAGGTGACGGGCGCGCCGACGAACCCCAACGTCGCCTTCAAGATAGACGCGGCCGGCGTGCAGACCTCGCAAACCCGTGGCGCGGGCGTCGGCGCGGTGAGCGTATCCTCGTCGGGCACCTTTGCCGGCAACAAGCTGACCTTCGATGCCAATGTCAGCGATGGGGCCGGGCTTGGGCTGAAGGGCGGCGGTTCGGTGACGACGGCCGGCACGCCGGCGCTGGTGCTCGACTTCAACGGCGCGGTGCCGTTCGGCCTGCTCGCCGACAAGCTTGCCGCGCAAGGCCTGTCGCTGACTGGTACCGCCAGCGTCAACGTCCAGGTCCGCGGTCCGGCGACATCGCCCGTCATCGGCGGCAGCGTCAAAACCTCGGGCGCGCGGCTGGTCGACGCGCGCTCCGGCCTTGCCGTCAACGATATCGCGGCCGACGTCTCGATCGGCAATGGCGTTGCCCGGATAAACCGGTTGACCGGTACGCTGTCGACGCGCGGCAGCCTGTCGGCCAGCGGCACGGTCGGCATCAATCCGGCGCAAGGGTTTCCGGCCGACCTGTCAATCAAGCTTACCGATGGCCGCTACACGGATGGACGCGTGGTCACCGCCAACCTCGGCGGCGACCTGACGATCAAGGGTCCGCTTGTCTCGGCACCGGCGATTGCCGGCACGGTCAACCTCGCCAAGACAGTCATCACGGTTCCCGACAAACTGCCCGGTTCGCTGTCGGCGCTCGACGTCAAGCACAAGAATGCGCCGGGGCCGGTCAGGGCGCAGGACAAGGCGTTGCGTCCGGCAACGACATCAGGCAAGGGCGGCGGCAGCGGCCTCGCGCTCGATGTCACCGTCAACGCGCCGAACCAGATCTTTATCCAGGGCCGGGGCGTCGACGCCGAACTCGGCGGTTCGCTCAGGCTGACAGGCCCGGCCTCGTCGCCGCAAGCCGTCGGCACCTTCACCTTGCAGCGCGGCCGGCTGTCGATCCTCGGCAAGCGGCTGACCTTCACCGAGGGTACGGTCGGGTTTTCGGGGTCGCTGGTGCCTTACCTCAACCTGACGGCAACGACGACCACGACCGGCGCCACGGTCACCATCGTGGTGTCGGGTGAGGCGACCAATCCGAAATTCACCTTCTCATCGGTGCCGGCGCTGCCAGAGGACGAGGTGCTGGCGCAATTGATCTTCGGCCGCTCGATGTCGAACCTGTCGCCGCTGCAGATCGCGCAACTGGCGGAGGCAGCCGCGCAATTGGCCGGCGTCGGCGGTTCGACGTCGCTGCTCGAAAACCTGCGCAGCGCCATCGGCGTCGACGATCTCGACGTCACCACCGACGACCAGGGCGGCACGGCCGTCTCGGCCGGCAAATACCTCAACGACCGCACCTATGTGACGATCCAGAAAGGCGACAAACCGGGCTCCGGCAAGGCGACCATCGACCTCAATGTCGGGCGCGGCGTCAAGTTGCGCGGTGAGGCGACCGATGCCGGCGAGGCCAAGGGTGGCATCTTCTACGAGAAGGAATATTGAGGGCCTGGCCCTCGTGCTGACCGAAACTGGCGCTGTCCTAACCAGTGTAAATGTCTCAGTTTAATCGCCCGAAGAGATTGGCGAAATCTGGGCGCAATAGCAATTTTGCGCCAAGACTGTCGCTATCACGCGAACCGGTCCCCTCCCAAAGTTGCACATTCGCTAACATGTTCCCAATCCATGTCGTCTTTGACATCATGGCCTGGATGCGGAATGTTAATCGGCGGAAAGCCAACAATGGGAGTTAGTCATGACAATTTACAAGAGTAATGGCGACAGCGTTCCGGATCACATCCTGGCGATGGCCGAAGAAGCCAAGTCGGGTAAGGTCGACCGCCGCGAATTTCTCGCGCTCGCCAGCGTTTTCGGCGCCTCGACGGCGATGGCCTACGGCCTGCTCGGTCTTGCCGCTCCGACCCCGGCCAAGGCCGAGGACGTGCAGGGCAAGAAGGGCGGCGTCCTGAAAGTGGCGATGTCGGTCAAGGATCCCAAGGATCCGCGCACCGCCGACTGGTCGGAAATTTCCAACGCCGAACGCCAGGCGCTCGAGCCGCTGGTGAAATACACCCACCAGTACACTTTCGCGCCCTATCTGCTGGAAAGCTGGGACATCAACGACGATGCCACCGAGTACACGCTGCATGTGCGGCCGGGCGTCGAATGGAACAATGGCGACAAGTTCACCGCCGACGACGTGATCTACAATTTCACCCGCTGGGCCGACAAGGCGGCGGAAGGCAATTCGATGCCGGGCCGCCTCGGCAGCCTCGTCGACGAGGGTACCAAGAAGCTGCGCGAAGGCTCGGTGGTCAAGGTCGACGACATGACCGTCAAGCTGAAGCTCTCCAAGCCCGACATCGCCATCATCCCGAACCTGACCGATTATCCGGCGCTCGTCGTCCACAAGACTTTCGACGAGAAGGGGGCCAACTTCAAGAACTGCCCGATCGGCACCGGTCCGTTCGAACTCGTCTCCTATGACGTCGGCCAGAAAGTCGTCTACAAGCGCCGCGAGACCGGCAAGTGGTGGCAGGGCGAAGCCTTCCTCGATGGCGTCGAGTTCATCGACTACGGTACCGATCCGGCAGCGACGGTTTCGGCGTTCGAATCGGGCGAGGTGCAGACCAACCACGAAACGACGGCCGACTACGTCAAGATCATCGCCGATGTCGGCGCGCCGCCTTCGGAAGTGGTGACCGCGGCGACCGTGGTGTCGCGCTTCAACGTCAACGCCAAGCCGTATGGCGACCAGAAGGTGCGTCAGGCGATGTGCCTGGCCGTCGACAATTCGGTCGTGCTGCAACTCGGCTACGGCAATGCCGGCACGGCTGCTGAAAACCACCATGTCGCGCCGATTCATCCGGAATATGTCGAACTGCCGAAGATCAAGCGCGATGTCGCCAAGGCCAAGCAGATGCTGACGGAAGCCGGCGTGATCGATTTCGAGCACGAGCTGATCAGCAATGACGAGGACTATCACAAGAACACCACGGACGCGATCGCGGCCCAGCTGCGCGAGGCCGGCATCAAGGTGAAGCGCACCGTGCTGCCGAGCTCGACCTTCTGGAACGACTGGACCAAGTATCCGTTCTCGGAGACCAACTGGAACATGCGTCCGCTTGGCATCCAGGTCATCGCCATCGCCTACCGCTCGGGCGAAGCCTGGAACGAGACCGCCTATGCCAATCCCGACTTCGACAAGAAGGTCAACGAGGCGCTCGGCATCGCCGACGCCGAGAAGCGCAAGGTGGTGATGAAGGACATCGAGCAGATGCTGCAGGATTCCGGCATCATCATCCAGCCCTACTGGCGCAAGCTCTACATCAACATCAAGCCCGAGGTGAAGAACCACTCGATGCACCCCACCTACGAGCACGACTTCGGCAAGGTCTGGCTCGATCAGGCGTGACCCGCGACTTGATGAATATGAGGGGCGCGTGCCCCTCATATTCGCAGGATCGTCGCCGTTGCACAGGATGCAGCGGCGGCGGGACGTCACAAGGTTTTTCGAAACAGGGTTGAACCTATCTGACCCCAACCCGGCCGGCAGGGGGGCACAATGTTCGCATTCATCATCAGACGCATCGGCACGATTCTGCTCACGATGCTGTGCCTGACGCTGGTCGTCTTCTTCCTCGTCAATCTCGAACCCAATCTGAAGAAGCTGGCGATCAGCCAGACCGAAATGCACACATCGGCCGAGCAGCTCGAAAGCTGGCTGGTCAATCACGGCTATCGCCAGAACTTCTTCGTGCGTTACGGGCAGTGGCTGGGCGTCGTGCCCAAGCAGCCGATCACCGATCCGGCGACAGGCAAGACGACGCAGCGCTTCTCCTTCTGCAACGATCCGACCGTCTCGACATTTTCCGGCGTGATCGAGGGCGATTTCGGCTGCTCGACCAAGTTCAAGACCACGGTCGCGGCCAAGCTGTTCCCGGCGCTCGGCGCCACCGGCATCCTGATGTTCTGGGTGCTGGCGGTGATGGTGCCGGTCTCGCTGCTGATCGGCATTCTTGCCGGCATGCGCGAGGGGTCGCGCACCGACCGCGTGCTGTCGGTCGCCTCGATCGCGTCGACGGCGACGCCTGAATATGTGTCGGGCGTCATCTTCACCGTCGTCTTCGCCTCCTGGCTCGGCTGGCTGAACGGGTCGGCCGCGTCCGCAAGCCAGGGCATCACCTTCTACAATTTCACCCTGCCGGTGATCACGCTGGCGATCTACGGCATCGGCTACATCGCGCGCATGACACGCGCCTCGATGGTCGAGGTGATGACGCAGCAATATATCCGCACCGCGCGCCTCAAGGGGCTTTCCTTCAAGGGCGTCGTGGTCAAGCATGCGCTGCGCAACGCGCTGATCGCGCCGTTCACCGTCATCATGCTGCAATTCCCCTGGCTGCTCACCGGCGTCGTCATCGTCGAGGTGATGTTCCGCTACCAGGGCTTCGGCTACACGCTGGTCGAGGCCGCCGGCAACAACGACATCGATCTCCTGCTCGGCTGTTCGCTGGTTTCGGTGTTCATCGTCCTGATCACGCAGCTCATTTCCGATGTCGGCTACGCGTTCCTCAATCCGCGCATCCGGGTTCAGTAGGGAGAAGGCGCATGCAAGCTCAATATATCGGCGCCTCTACCATCATCCTCGAAGTGCTCTGGCGCTTCTGGCCGGTCTGGGTCGCGCTTTTCATCGTCATGGGCTCGAGCTTCCTCTACAAGAAGAAGCTGGCGCTTTACGGCCAGCTGTTCGACAGCGGCGTCGGCATAGCCGGGGTGTTCATCTGCCTGTTCTGGCTGTTCACGGCAATCTTCGCCTCGACCATCTCGCCTTTCGATCCGCTCGGCCAGATCCCGATCATGAAGGATACGCTGCCGGGCGCCATCGAGCCGCAATCGGGGCTCGCCTACCTGTTCGGCGGCGACAAGCTGGCGCGCGACGTCTTTTCGCGCATGGTCTATGGCAGCCAGATCGTGCTGATCATCGCTCCGGCGGCGACCGGCTTCGCGCTGATGGTCGGCATCACGCTCGGCCTGCCGGCCGGCTATTATGGCGGCAAGATCGATTCCATCCTGTCGTTCCTGGCCAACCTCGTGCTGGCCTTCCCGGTCATCCTTTTGTTCTACCTGCTGGTGACACCGGGCATCATGGACACGCCGATACCCTACGCGCTGGCCGGCGTCTTCTTCCTGTTTCCGATCATCTTCTTCAGCGTGCTGTTCTGGACGCGATACAAGAACCGGCCCGACCGGATCTATATCCTGCTTGGCCTGACGCTTCTGATCGGCGGCTGGATTTATGTCGGCCTCGTCTTCGACAGGGATCCGCTGAAGATCGTGCACATCGATCCCAACCAGCTCAACATCTTCGTGGCTGTCGTCTTCGCCTCCAGCCCCGGCGTGTTCCGCATCGTGCGCGGCCTGACCATGGACATCAAGACGCGCGACTATGTGGCGGCGGCGCAGACGCGCGGTGAATCGCCCTGGTACATCATGCTGTGGGAAATCCTGCCCAACGCACGCGGGCCGCTGATCGTCGATGCCTGCCTGCGCATCGGCTACACCACGATCCTGCTCGGCACGCTGGGCTATTTCGGCCTGGGCCTCGCGCCCGAGAGCCCGGACTGGGGCACGGCGATCAAGGACGCCAGCCGCCTGCTGCGTTCCTTTATCCACCCGGCGCTGCCGCCGACGATCGCGCTGATGTCGTTCGTGCTGGGTCTCAACCTGCTCGCCGACTCGCTGCGTGAACAATCGATGAAGGATTGACGGCGGGGTCCAAGACCCCACCTGGCCAGAACTTAAGGATTGGAGCGACCCATGAACGAGGCAGTTCGAAATCCGGCACAGCCGATCATCGAGATCGAGAACCTTTCGATCTCCTTCTTTACCCGCAAGGGCGAGATACCGGCGGTGATGGATTTTTCCTGCACCGTCATGCCCGGCGAGGCGATGGGCATCGTCGGCGAATCCGGCTGCGGCAAGTCCACCGTGTCGCTCGGCATCATGCGCGACCTCTCCAACATCGGGAAGATCGTCGGCGGCAAGATCAAGTTCCAGGGCAAGGACATGGGCGAGCTCTCCGAGGAGGAGCTGCGCGCCATCCGCGGCAACCAGATCGCCATGATCTACCAGGAGCCGATGGCGAGCCTCAACCCGGCCATGAAGATCGGCCAGCAACTGATGGAAGTACCGCTGATCCACGACAAGGTGTCGAAGGAAGAGGCTTATTCCAGGGCGCTCGAAATGGTGCGCTCGGTCAAGCTTCCCGATCCCGAGCGCATGATGCGTTCCTACCCGCACCAGCTCTCCGGCGGCCAGCAACAGCGCATCGTCATCGCCATGGCGCTGCTGTCGAAGCCGGCGCTGCTTCTGCTCGACGAGCCGACGACGGCGCTCGACGTGACGGTGGAGGCGGGCATCGTCGAACTGGTCAAGGGTCTGGGCGAGAAGTTCGGCACCTCGATGATCTTCGTGTCGCACAATCTGGGCCTGATCCTGGAAACCTGCGACAAGATCACGGTGATGTATTCGGGCGAGGCGGTCGAGACCGGCAAGATCAAGGACGTGTTCGACCGGATGCGCCATCCCTATACGCAAGGGTTGTTCCGCTCGATCCCGCTGCCGGGCGCCGACAAGAATTCGCGACCGCTGATCTCGATCCCCGGACAGCTGCCTTTGCCGCATGAGCGGCCGAAGGGTTGCAATTTCGGTCCACGCTGCCACCATTTCGTCGAGGGCGTCTGCAACGCGGCCGAAATCCCGATGATCGAGGTTGCCGGCCACGAGGGTCATTTCTCGCGCTGTGTGCGTTTTAACGAGATCGACTGGGAAGCACTGCCGCCCGGCGCCAAGAAGGTCAACGAGAAGGTGGTGCCCGGCGCGCCCGTGCTCAAGATCGAGGACCTGAGGAAGTACTACAAGGTCGGCGGCAGCGAGGTGTTCGGCTCGAGCGATGGCCGCGTCGTCAAGGCCAACGAGACGATCTCGTTCACCGCGCGCGAATCCGAGACCGTCGCCATCGTCGGCGAATCCGGCTGCGGGAAATCGACGTTGGCCAAGGTGCTCCTCGGGCTCGAGACCGCGAGTTCCGGAACGGTGTCGCTCTCGAACAAGGAGATACAGTCGACCGGCATCGAGAGCCGCGGCGTCGACACGGTGTCGTCGATCCAGATGGTGTTCCAGAACCCGTTCGACACGCTGAACCCCAGCCATTCGGTCGGCTCGCAGATCATCCGTACGCTGGAGAAGTTCAATGTCGGCAAGACGGTCGCCGACCGGCGCAAGCGCATGCTGGAACTGCTCGACCTGGTGAAGCTGCCGCGCGCCTTCGAAACCCGCAAGCCGCGCCAGCTTTCCGGCGGCCAGAAGCAGCGCATCGGCGTGGCGCGCGCCTTTGCCGGCGATGCCAAGGTGGTGGTGGCCGACGAGCCGGTTTCGGCGCTCGACGTCTCGGTGCAGGCGGCGGTGACCGAACTTTTGATGGACATCCAGCGCAAGAACAAGACGACGATGCTGTTCATCAGCCACGATCTGTCGGTCGTGCGCTACATCGCCGACCGCGTCGTCGTCATGTATCTGGGCTATATCGTCGAGCAGGGCACGACCGACCAGATCTTCGCGCCGCCCTATCACCCCTATACAGAGGCGCTGCTGTCGGCGATCCCGATCGCCGACACCAGCGTGGTCAAGAAACACATCGTGCTCGAAGGCGACATTCCCTCGGCGATGAACCCGCCCACCGGTTGCCCGTTCCAGACGCGCTGCGGCTACAAGAAGCTGGTTCCCGATAATCTCTGCGAGACCAAGGTGCCGCCGGTCAAGAACCTGGGCGACGGCCATATGAGCCTGTGCTGGCTCTCGGACGACGTGCTCAAGACCATGGAACCGGTGATCAAGTTCGACAAGGAGCACGCCGCCCATGAAGGCGTGCCGGATGATGCGCACGGCGCCGGACCGGGTTCGGCCGGGACAGCGCCCAACCGGCCGCGCGGCAAAACGGGCAGCCCGGAAGCCGACCAGATCGGGGACGCGGTGGAGCAAAGCGAGGCTGGCATGCGAGCCCGTCGCCACGAAGTGCGCGACGAGGTTTCTGAAACCGGTGTGTCAAAGCCAAAGGATACGACAAGGCGGCACTGACGCGGGCCGTATGTCAGTTGCCGCACTGCCTTAGCTGCGCGTCATAGTCTCGCGCCATCTTGTCCGTCGCCCTGGCATAGCTCTGGACGCCGGCGTCGCCACGGTTGCCCCGGCCATAGGCTGTCCAGCCGAGATAATAGGCGAGATAGAGGTTGTAGGTGTCGTTGCGGGCGACGCCGTAGGTGTCCGCCGTCTTGGAATGATACCAGCCGACGAAATCGACGGCGTCGGCGAATTTCGTGCGCCGGGCGGCCCAGTTGCCGGTTTCTCGCTGATATTGCGACCAGGTGCCGTCCAGCGCCTGCGAGAAGCCGGTGGCGGTCGAGACGTGCTTCCACGGGATGAAGCCGAGCAGCTTGGTGCGCGGTGGCCGGGCATTGCTCTTGAAGCCGGATTCCTTGCGCACGGTGGCCATCAGCACCGGTACCGGCACACCATATTTCTGCGACGCGCGCTCGGCAGCCGACTGCCAGTTGTCGAACCAGCCGTCATTCTGGTCGAAGACGGCGCAGACATTGTTGATGTGGCTGGGCGCGGTGGCGCAAGCCGAAAGCGCCAGCAGCGCGCAAACCGCTACGATTTTACTAAAACTCGACCTACGCATGGCAGGAGCAATAGGCCGAAATCATAAAGGGAATCTTGCGGCCGCCGTTAACTGCTCGCGGCGGTTTGCCGACTGCGAAGACATACTGTTAGGATAACGTCGTATTCCGTCGCTTTTTATATACTGTCTCTGCAAAAATGCCGCCGTGGCTAAAATCACGCCCGCAGATGGCGTATTTCTGACAGCCTGCCGGATTTGCCAGGGCTTTGATGCCGGGCATGAACGAACCTAGACGCAAACGCGGCGCCGAGCGCACCAGCAACCGGGGACCGGCCGCCATCCCGCAATTGCCGCTCCGGCGGGTGACCAATCCTTACCCGCCAATGGCCTTGCTGTCGCCCGACCAGATCGAGGCGATCCATCAGGCGTCGATACACATTCTGGAGAATTTCGGCATCGAGGTGATGAGCCCTCGGGCGCTATCGCTGTTCGAGAAGGCCGGCGCCAAGGTCGACCACGCCTCGGCCAATGTCCGTGTCGATCGCGGCATGGTCGATGAGGCGCTGAGGACGACGCGGGCAAACTATGTGCTGACGCCGCGCAATCCGGCCAATGCCATTCATCTGGGCGGCAACACCATCAATTTCACGCTGGTCGCGGGGCCACCCAACGTGCACGACATGGAGCGCGGCCGGCGTGCCGGGAATCTGCGCGACTATGCCGACCTCACCCGGCTGGCGCAGCATTTCAACTGCGTGCACATGCTCGGCAACCAGGTCTGCGCGCCGGTCGAGTTGCCGGCGAACTCGCGCCATCTCGACACCTACTTCACCAATCTGACGCTGACCGACAAGAGTTTCCATGTTTCGGCGATCGGCCGGGGCAGGGCGCTGGACGGCATCGAGATGATGGCGATTTCGCGTGGACTGACACTGGACCAGATGCGCGATGACCCCGGCATCGCCACCATCATCTCGGTCAACTCGCCGCGCCGCTTCGACGAGATGATGGCCGAGGGGCTGATGACGATGGCCGAGTTCGGCCAGTCGGTAGCGGTGACGCCGTTCACGCTGATGGGGGCGATGAGCCCGGTGACGCTGGCCGGCGCGCTTGCGCAGCAGAATGCCGAGGCGCTGTTCGGCGTCGTGCTGACGCAACTGGTGCGTCCGGGCGCGCCCGTCATGTACGGCGCCTTCACCTCCAATGTCGACATGAAGTCCGGCGCGCCGGCCTTCGGCACACCCGAAAACACCAAGGCCAACATCGCCTCGGGACAATTGGCGCGGCGCTATGGCCTGCCATACCGCACGACGCCGGGGTCCGCCTCCAACGCCGCCGACGCGCAGGGCGCCTATGAGACGCTGATGGCGCTATGGGGCGCGGTCCTTGGTCACGGCAATCTCGTCTACCATGCCGCCGGCTGGCAGGAGGGCGGGCTGACGGCGTCGTTCGAGAAATTCATCATCGATGTCGAGATGATCCAGCACATGATGGAATTCCTGCGCCCGATCGTGGTCGACGAGGCCGAGCTTGCCGTCGAGGCGCTGGGGGCGGTGCCGACCGGCGGTCATTTCTTCGGCGAGCCGCACACGCTGGAGCGCTACGCCACGGCTTTCTACCAGCCGATGCTGTCCAACTGGCAGAATTTCGAAGCCTGGCAGGAGGCCGGCGGCCTCGACACGACGGCCCGGGCGACGCGACTTTGGAAGAAGGCGCTTGAAGAGTATGCCGAGCCGGCGATGGATGTTTCCGTGCGCGAGGCGCTGGAGGCCTATGTCATCAGGCGCAAGGAAGCGATCGGGTCGGGTGAGCCGTGAGTTATTTGGCGTCGGCCCGAGGCCCCCCTCTCTGCCCTGCCGGGCATCTCCCCCTCAAGGGGGGAGATCAGCAGCTTCGGCGAAGGCGCTATTCCTACAATGTTGGCGATTGGCGAAAGCGGTCACAGCATCTGATCTCCCCCCTTGAGGGGGAGATGGCCGGCAGGCCAGAGAGGGGGGCCTCGCGCTGCCTCTCCGATTCACTTTATCTCTCCAACGCACTGATATTAGAGAAAAATCCATGAAATCGCATGCAAAGGTCGTGGTCATTGGCGGCGGGGTCGTCGGATGTTCCGTGCTGTTCCATCTTGCCCGCCATGGCTGGACCGACGTCGTGCTGCTGGAGCGTGACGAACTGACCTCGGGTTCTACCTGGCACGCGGCCGGCGGCATGCACACGATCAATGGCGACCCCAATGTCGCCAAGCTGCAGAAATACACGATCAACCTCTACAAGGAGATCGAGGAACTGTCGGGGCAGGCGACCGGCGTGCATCTGACCGGTGGTGTGCTTCTGGCCGCCACCGAGGCGCGGCTAGACTGGCTGCGCGGCGTCGTCGCCAAGGGCCGCTATCTCGGCATCGATCTGGAGGAGATCTCGCCGAAAGAGGCTGCCGAACTGATGCCGCTGCTCGATCCCAAGCAGTTCGTCGGCGCTGTGCGCAACAAGGAGGACGGCCATCTCGATCCATCCGGCGTCACTCATGCCTACGCCAAGGCGGCGCGAAAGCTCGGCGCCGAGGTCGAGCGCTTCACCAAGGTCGAGGACATAGTACGCCGCCCGGACGGGCTGTGGCGCGTCATCACCAACAAGGGCGAGGTGGTGGCCGAGCATGTCGTCAATGCCGGCGGCCTGTGGGCGCGCGAGGTCGGTCGCATGGTCGGGCTCGAATTGCCGGTGCTGGCGATGGAGCACATGTACCTGATCACCGAGGACATGCCTGAGGTCGCCGCCTGGAATGCCAGGACCGGCGAAGAGATCATGCATGCGGTCGATTTCGATGGCGAGCTCTATCTGCGCCAGGAGCGTGGCGGCATGCTGATGGGCACCTATGAGAAGGCCAACAAGCCGTGGTCCGAGTTCCAGACGCCGTGGAATTTCGGTCACGAATTGCTGGAGCCCGATATCGACCGCATCGCGCCGTCGCTCGAGGTCGGCTTCCGGCATTTCCCGGCTTTCCAGAACACCGGCATAAAGCAGATCATCAACGGGCCTTTCACCTTCGCGCCCGATGGCAACCCGCTGGTCGGCCCGGTGCGCGGCCTGCCGGGCTTCTGGGTCGCCTGCGGCGTCATGGCCGGCTTCAGCCAGGGCGGCGGCGTCGGGCTGGCGCTGTCCAACTGGATGATCGAGGGCGATCCGGGCGCCGACATCTGGGCAATGGACGTGGCGCGTTATGGCGACTGGGCTGGGATGGCCTACACCAACGCCAAGGTGCGCGAAAACTATTCCAGGCGGTTTTCGATCCGCTTCCCCAATGAGGAACTGCCCGCCGGGCGGCCGCTGAAGACGACGCCAGTCTACGACCTGCTGTCGGCCAGGGGCGCGCAGTGGGGCGTCGCCTACGGGCTGGAAGTGCCGCTCTGGTACGCGCCGGCAGGCGTCAGGGATGAGTTTTCCTGGCGGCGTTCCAGCGATTTTTCCCATGTCGCCAAAGAGGTGGCGGCTGTCCGCGACGGCGTCGGCCTGTCGGAGATTTCGAGCTTCGCCAAATATAAGGTGACGGGCGAGGGCGCGGCTGCATGGCTCGACCGCATGCTCGCCTGCAGGCTGCCGAAGTCGGGCCGCATGACGCTGGCGCCGATGCTCAAGGAGGACGGCAAGCTGATCGGCGATTTCACGCTCGCCAATCTGGGACCGGAAGGCTGGTTTCTCGCCGGTTCGGGCATTGCCGAACAGTACCATATGCGCTGGTTCGAGGCGCATCTGCCGGGGGATGGTTCGGTCCATATCGAGGCGCTGGGCGCGAAACTCAGCGGCCTCGCGATCGCCGGGCCGAAGGCGAGGGAGGTTCTGGCCAAGGTCAGCCGCGCTGACGTTTCCAATGCGGCGTTTCCGTTCATGGCGGTGGCCAGGATGGATATCGGCATGGCGCCGTGCCTGGTCGGTCGCGTCAGCTATACGGGTGATCTCGGTTACGAGATCTGGGTGGCGCCGGAATACCAGCGCGCCGCCTATCAGGCGCTGATGGCGGCGGGCGAGGAATTCGGCATCGGCCTGTTCGGCTCGCGCGCGCTCAATGCGCTGCGTCTCGAAAAGAACTACGGCTCATGGGGGCGCGAATACCGGCCGATCTACGGGCCGCTCGAAGCCGGCCTCGACCGCTTCGTCGCCTATGGCAAGGACGCCGATTTCATCGGCAAGACGGCGGCACTCGCCGAGCGCAGGGAGGGCGGCAAGCTCAGGCTGCGCGCTTTCATCGTCGATGCTGTCGACGCCGACGTCATCGGCGACGAGCCGATCTGGTTCGGTGGCGCGGTGCGCGGCTGGGTGACATCGGGCGGTTATGCGCACCATTCGAAGAAATCGGTCGCGGTCGGCTATGTGCCGAAGGAGATCGCCGAGGAGAGCGATGGTTTCGAAATCGAACTGCTGGGCAGGCGCCACGCCGCGCGTATCCAGGCGGCGCCCCTGTTCGATGCGAATTTCGAACGAATGCGGGGGTGAGCTTTCACCCCCGCATGGGACATCAGGCGTTGCCGCGATTGTCCAGCGCGAAGGCGCCGGCGCCGGCGAAGACCAGATAGAGGAAGATGAAGCAGAACGAGATCGCCGCGTCGCCGCTATTGTTGACCGGGAAGAAGTCGCGCGGATAGTGCGCCGTGAAATAGGCGATCGCCATCTCGCCGGCCAGAAGGAACGCGACCGGACGGGTGAACAGACCCAACGCCAGCAAGATGCCGCCGGCGAATTCGAGGATGCCCGCCGTCAACGTCAATCCGCTCAGGGCATGAGGCTGGGCGTTGATGGGGAAGTTGAACAGCTTCTGGGTGCCGTGCTCGATGAATTGCAGCGCGGTCATGATGCGCAGCACACCGAGCGCCTGCGGCTGGTATTTGGCAAGGCCGTCGAAAAGCTTCATCCGAAACTCCATTTTACCCTCCCGGCCCGGCCATAGATTATCGACCGGAAAGGGACCATTCACATCCCATGGCCCGCCATCAACAATTGGTGATTGGCAAAGTTCCCCGGTCCGGCTTCTCATGATGTGCTCGCAGAGGTTGCGTTTGTAAATTTTTGGTTGTATTGAGTTGTGGATGCTCTCCAGACACGGGTTTCCCTCGTCATGAAAAAAGTCGCCATCAGCCTGTTCGCAATCCTTGCAAGCACCAGCTTCGCCTTGGCCGAGGACGCCGGCTGCGAGGCCTTCAAATGGCCGGTGACGCGCGAAGAAGCGCTGTTTGCAGCGGCACCCTCGACGCCGTCTGGAGCGAAGCTGGCTGTGGGGGCCGCGGCGGATCTGGCGCTGGTGCCGACCGAGAAGGCGGGATTTGCGGTGCCGCCTGAACATGCCCCGGCCGAGGGCACCTTCGGCGCCGTCGCCAGCGTGTCGGTGCCGCCCGATGGCGCCATCCAGATCAGCCTGTCGGGCGAAGCCTGGATCGACGTCATTCAGGACGGCAAGGCGGTGAAGTCGTCCGGCTACAGTGGCGTGAAGACCTGCCCCGGCATCCGCAAGAGCGTGCGCTTCAAGCTTGCGGCCGGCCCGGCTACGGTGCAGTTCAGCGGTGCCAAGAAAGAGACCCTCAAGGTCGCTGTGCTGGCGCCGGAATGAACCGGAGCCAGCGAGCGTGACATCGGGCGGTGGCGCGGACGCCTACCGCACCGGCGCCATCAAGGCGAAATGCGCGCCTTGCGGATCCTGGCATTGTACGATCCAGCTGCCGCCGGGGACCTCCATTGGTCCCATGAGGATTTTGCCGCCATTGTCGGTGACGCGTTTTGCTGCCGCGTCGATACCGGTGACGTTGAAATAGAACTGCCAGACCGGGACGGGTATCTGGGCCGGCTTGTTCATGATGCCGCCACCGGATTCGGGGCCAGCCGTGAAGGTCTGGTAGGTGCCCATCGGCCCCATGTCGAAATCGCCGGCATTGGCCCAGCCGAACTGGCTGGAGTAGAAATCGAAGGCGGCCTTCCAATCGCTCGTATAGAGCTCGTGCCAGCCGATATGGCCCGGCGTGCTGGCCGGCACCATCGGCTGGTCCGGGCCGTTCGGCTGGAGGAACATGAAGGTCGCGCCTTGCGGATCGGCGACGACGGCGAAGCGGCCGACGCCTGGAATGTCGTCGGGCTGGCGGTGAACGGATCCGCCGGCTTGCCCCAGCGAGGCCGTGGCCGCATCGACATCCCTGGTGTGGATATAGCCCAGCCAGGCGGGCGGCATGCCCATCTTTGCCGCATCCTGCGGCATCGTCATCAGGCCGCCGACGCCACGCTCGCCGACATTCATGACGATATAGCGCGGCATGCCCGGGGCCTTGTCGAAAGGCTCGGCCGTCCAACCGACCACGGCGGTGTAGAAAGCCTCGGCGGCGTCGACGTCCGATGTCATCAGTTCGTACCAGAAGAAGGGCATGGGGGATTTTGGCATGGTCGGTCTCCTCACCTTTGTGCGCCGATCGTCGTTCGATCCATCCTAGGACGATCTCCACGACGGAAATCCGACACCCGCCCGGACAATAATGGTCGACCCACGCCAAGCGTTCCCGGGCTTGCGCCTGCCCCGGTTTTCAATTTGTCTGCGGCAAGGGGGACGTCGTTTCATGCGCATTATGTCGCTTACGCCAGAGCTTGTCGCACTGTGCCATCGGGAAGAGGTAGATCCTGGCCCGGATCCGAGCTGGACCGAGTTGAACGACGAGGATTTCCGGGCGCTTGCCTTGCGGCTTTCCGGCGAAGCGGACGAGGGGCCGCTCTGGGTGTTCGCCTATGGATCGCTGATCTGGAAGCCGGAATTCGAATCGGTCGAACAGCAGCTCGCCACCGCCTTTGGCTGGCACCGCTCGTTTTGCCTCGACATGGTGCGCTGGCGCGGCAGTGCCGAACAGCCGGGATTGATGATGGCGCTCGAACGCGGCGGGCAATGCAACGGGGTGATCTATCGCCTGCCTGACGGCGACAAGCCAACCCAGATCGAAAGGCTGCTGCGGCGCGAGATCTCCGACCATGAGAGCGTCAGCTCGGTCCGATGGCTGCCGGTACGCACGGCACAAGGCGCGCTGCGGGCGCTTGGCTTCTGGGTCGGGGTTACGGGCAGGGGGACATCGCTCGGCCAACCGCCGGAGACAGTGGCGCGCGTGCTGGCCAGGGCGTGCGGGCATATCGGATCGGGGGCCGAGTATCTCTACAACACCGTCAGCCATCTCGAAGCGTTCGGCATCCACGACCGCAATCTATGGCGGTTGCAGGAATTGGTGGCGGACGAGATTCGGACCTTGCATGGCAGCTCGCATGATTTCGGTTCTTCCGTGCCGTAGAGCGACCATCGCAGCCATAACATGAGTAAAAAAATCATGTTTTTATCAAGCATTATCAGTGCCTTGCTCCGAAAATTGACCAATTGATAAAAAAATAAAACGTGCTAGCCTTCCCCAAAACAAAACATGGGGAACTGAGAATGCCAGAGGGTCAGTTCAAAGAGGGTATTGTCGGTGGCCGGCTTCCGGCTGACCAGTACGCGGACAATTTTTCCGACCTGCATCCGCCGCTCGATCATCACGAGGCGCTGGTCGAATCCGACCGCTGCTATTTCTGCTACGACGCGCCGTGCATGAACGCTTGCCCGACCTCGATCGACATTCCGCTGTTCATCCGCCAGATTTCGACCGGCAATCCGATCGGCTCGGCCAAGACGATCTTCGACCAGAATATTCTCGGCGGCATGTGCGCACGCGTCTGCCCGACCGAGACGCTGTGCGAAGAGGTCTGCGTGCGCGAGGTGGCGGAAGGCAAGCCGGTGCAGATCGGCCGCCTGCAGCGCTATGCCACCGATGTCGCGATGGCCGAGAACAAGCAATTCTATCCGCGCGAGACGGCGACGGGCAAGACGATCGCCGTGGTCGGCGCCGGCCCGGCCGGCCTTGCCGCCGCGCATCGTCTGGCCCGCCATGGCCATGACGTCACCATCCTGGAGGCGCGGCCGAAGGCCGGCGGTCTCAACGAATACGGCATCGCCGCCTATAAGAGCGTCGACAATTTCGCCCAGGCCGAAGTCGACTATGTCACCGCGATCGGCGGCATCGACATCCAGAACGGCAAGGCGCTCGGCCGCGACTACCAGCTCTCCGACCTGACCCGTAATTACGACGCGGTCTTCCTCGGCATGGGGCTGGGCGGCGTCAACGCGTTGCGCGCCGACGGCGAGGATGCCGCCGGCGTGACCAATGCGGTGGAATTCATTGCCGAACTGCGGCAGGCGAGCGACCTTTCGGGATTGCCGGTCGGCCGCCGCGTCGTCGTCATCGGCGGCGGCATGACGGCGATCGACGCCGCGGTGCAGTCGAAGCTGCTCGGCGCCGAGGAGGTGACGATCTGCTACCGGCGCGGGCAGGAGCACATGAACGCCTCCGAATTCGAGCAGGATCTGGCCGCGGCCAACGGCGTCACCATCCGCCACTGGCTGCAGCCGAAGCGGGTGATCGCCGAAGGCGGCAAGGTATCGGCCATCGAACTCGAATACACCGCGCTCAATGGCGACAGGCTTGCCGGTACCGGCGAAACGCTGACGCTCACCGCCGACCAGGTGTTCAAGGCGATCGGCCAGAGCTTTGTGCCGGCAGCGCTGAACGGCAGCGGGGCATCGATCGACCTCGAGGCCGGCCGCATCAAGGTCGACGCGGAAGGGCGCACGTCGCTGGCCAAGGTGTGGGCCGGCGGCGACTGTATCTTCGGCGGCGACGACCTGACCGTGTCCGCCGTGGCACAAGGACGCGATGCGGCCGAGAGTATCCATAGGAGTCTGACCCAGGGATAAGGATCATGACCACGGTGGAACCGGGCGTTGCCCGTCACTACGAGATTTCTGGGCTGGAGCAGCGGATTCTCGCCGCGCTCGCCGAGACGGGCGTGGATATTGCCCATCTGCGTGCAAGCGATCTCGAAGCGGTCGACGAATTCCACATTGGCGGCGTCGCCGCGACAAGAGAACTGATCGACCAGATGGGGCTCACGCCCGGCGCCAGGCTGCTGGACATCGGATCGGGGATAGGTGGCCCGGCCCGCTTTGTCGCCAGCGCTGCCGGCGCCGAGGTCACCGGCATCGACCTGACGCAAAGCTATGTCGATATCGCCACCAGCCTGTCGAAACGCACCGGCCTGGGCGAGATGACCCGCTTCGTGCAAGGCAGCGCGCTGGACATGCCGTTCGCCAAGGCCAGCTTCGATGCGGCTGTCATCCTGCATGTCGGCATGAACCTGCCCGACAAGCCGAAGCTGATGAGCGAGACCGCTCGCGTGCTGAAGCCGGGCGGCGTCTTCGCCGTCTATGACGTGATGCGGCTCAAGGACGGCGATCTGACCTATCCGCTGCCGTGGGCATCCGATGACACCATGTCCTTCGTCGCCACACCCGATGATTATCGCTCGGCCGCCGTCGCGGCGGGCTTCTCGGTGACGGCGGAGCGGCCGCGCGGCGCTTTCGCCATCGAGTTTTTCGCTGCGATGCGTGCCCGGCTGGCCGCGGCGCAAGCCACGGGCAAAAAGCCATCGCCCGGTCTCGGCCTCGTCATGGGCGACGACGCCCGCACCAAGATGACCCACCTTGTCGCCGCCCTCGAAGGCGGCATTCTCGCGCCTGTCGAATTGATCCTTCGTCTCGGTTGAAAGGGACCTGCCATGGCTGACATCAGAAATAATTTCGTCGGCATCAAATCGCCAAATCCGTTCTGGCTGGCCTCGGCGCCGCCGACCGACAAGGCCTACAATGTCGTGCGCGCCTTCAAGGCAGGGTGGGGCGGCGTAGTGTGGAAGACGTTGGGCGAGGAAGGCCCGCCGGTCGTCAACGTCAACGGCCCGCGCTATGGCGCGATCTGGGGCGCCGACCGGCGCCTGCTCGGCCTCAACAACATCGAGCTGATCACCGACCGCGACCTGCAGACCAACCTGCGCGAGATGAAGCAGGTCAAGATGGACTGGCCCGACCGGGCGCTGATCGCCTCGATCATGGTGCCATGCGTCGAGGAAAGCTGGAAATCCATCCTGCCGCTGGTCGAGGAGACCGGAGCCGACGGCATCGAGCTCAATTTCGGCTGCCCGCACGGCATGTCGGAGCGCGGCATGGGTGCGGCCGTCGGCCAGGTGCCGGAATATATCGAAATGGTGGTGCGCTGGTGCAAGCAGTACACGCGCATGCCCGTCATCACCAAGCTGACGCCCAACATCACCGACATCCGCAAGCCGGCGCGGGCAGCACACGCCGGCGGCACCGATGCGGTTTCGCTGATCAACACGATCAACTCCATCACCGGCGTCGACCTCGACAGTTTCGCGCCGATGCCGACCATTGACGGCAAGGGCTCGCATGGCGGCTATTGCGGCCCGGCGGTGAAGCCGATCGCCATGAACATGGTTGCCGAGATCGCGCGCGATCCCGAAACGCGCGGCCTGCCCATTTCGGGCATCGGCGGCATCACCACCTGGCGCGACGCGGCCGAATTCATGGCGCTCGGCGCCGGCAATGTGCAGGTCTGCACCGCGGCGATGACCTACGGCTTCAAGATCGTGCAGGAGATGATCGCTGGCCTCGAAAACTGGATGGACGAGAAGGGCCACCGTTCGCTCGACGACGTCATCGGGCGCGCCACGCCCAACGTCACCGACTGGCAGTATCTCAACCTCAACTATGTCGCCAAGGCGCATATCGACCAGGACGCCTGCATCAAATGCGGCCGCTGCCATATCGCCTGTGAGGACACATCGCACCAGGCGATCACCAACATGGTCGACGGCGTCAGGCATTTCGAGGTGATCGAGGCCGAATGCGTCGGCTGCAATCTGTGCGTCAATGTCTGTCCGGTCGATAATTGCATCACCATGGAGCCGCTGGCTGTGGGCGCGATGGACCAGCGCACCGGCAAGCCGGTGTCGCCGATCTATGCCAACTGGACCACGCATCCGAACAATCCGATGGCCAAGGTGGCTGCGGAGTAGGGTTTTCTTTCGTGGTTTGGCTTAGTCGCCCCGTGCCTTGGCATGGGGCGATCTTGTATGGGGTAGGCGCCTCGATTTCAGAAGTCCGCGCCGCCCCTCATCCGCCCTTCGGGCACCTTCTCCCCGTGAACGGGGAGAAGGCAAGCTGCGTCGCCCTTGGTGCACTTCTTGCAACGTCGCCAATTGGCGACATCATCGATGAAGGCATCTTTCGCCCCCGTTTACGGGGAGAAATGCCCGGCAGGGCAATGAGGGCAGCACCGACCTGCGAGGGAATGCGCGCGAATTCCTTGCTTCCCTCGGTCCCGCTGGCACAACCAATATCACCATCGCGAACATGTGGATTTCCGTACTTTTCTATTGCAGACAAAAATTATCCACGATAAAAGATATCCATGAATTGGAGATCGAGACCATGAAGCTGGGCGAAGGGGTCGAAGCGGCCATCCATTGCGCGGCCACGCTGGCGAGCGTGGAGGGCAACAGCACCATGCCGGGCGCGGCGCTGGCGGAGGCGTTTGGTCTTTCGCCGAGCTATCTCCTGAAGCATCTCAATATGCTGACGGCGGCGCGCATCCTGGAATCGGTGCCGGGGCCGGCGGGTGGCTATCGGCTGGCGCGGGCGGCCGAACGCATCACGCTGCTCGACATCGTGCTGGCCGTCGAGGGCCGCGAACCGGCGTTTCGCTGCGGCGAGATCCGCCGCAACGGTCCGGTCAAGATCGATGCCTCGGCCTATGTCAAACCTTGCGGCATCAATGCCGCGATGCTCAGGGCCGAGCGCGCCTACCGGGCAGCGCTGGCCGAGGTGAAGATCTCCGACATCGTGGCGAACTATGCGGCCGAGGGCGATCCCCGGTCGATCGCCGCGAGCTGCGCCTTCGTCGAGCGCCACCAGCGGCCGCAGAAATCCAGTTCCACACCTCAAAACCCAAAGCAGATGTAAAGGACATCAAGATGAAACAGAGAATGCAGTTCTTCGCCAAGGCGCCGGAGATCATGAAGGCGGTGTCGGCGCTCAACAAGGCGGTCGACGAATGCGGGCTGGAAGTCGGCCTGCTGCACCTGATCAAGCTCAGGGCCTCGCAGATCAATGGCTGCTCGTTCTGTGTCGATATGCACAGCCGCGAGGCCAAGCGCGACGGCGAGACCGAGCAGCGTCTCTATCTCGTTGCCGCCTGGAAGGAATCGCCGCTGTTTTCCGAGCGTGAGCGCGCGGCCTTCGCCTGGACCGAGGCGGTGACGCTGATCGCCAACAATGGTGTGCCGGACGAGCTTTACACCAGCACGCTGGAGCATTTTTCGGACGAGGAACTGGTCAAGCTCTCGGTGGCGGTCGGCATGATCAACACCTGGAACCGGCTGTGCATCCCGTTCCACGCCATCCATCCGGTGCCGGCGGCCAAGGCTGCCTGATCGTTCCGGCATATAAGGGAGCGCTGTCGCGAAGGTGGCGCTCCCGCTGTTTTTAAGGAAGCCTTTTCAAGGGAGAGTTTGATGCCTGCCGATTTGCCTTCGAGCCTGCTGTTTGTCGGCCGCCTTTTGCTTGGCGGCGCCTTTGTCTTCGCCGGACTGCGCAACATCCAGAACCAGGGCTTCCTCACGGGGCTGATGGCCGCGCGCGGCGTGCCGCAGGCGCGGCTTGCGCTGTGGGCCGGCATTGTCCTGCAGGTCATCGCCGGTGTGCTGGTGATGGCCGGGCTCTGGACCGCGCTGGCCAGCGCGGTGCTGGTGCTGTTCCTGATCGCCGCGACCCCGATGTTCCACAATTTCTGGGACCATCAGGGCCCGGACCGCGCGTCGCGCATCAACGGCTTTGTCGGCAATGTCGCGCTGAGCGGTGGTTTTCTGACGCTGATCGCGCAGTCGCTTTGAGGGGCGAAGCTAGGCGGCGAACCGCAGGCCGCCATCGCAGGTCAGCACCTGGCCGGTCATGAAGCCGTTGGAGACCAGGAAGGCTATTGCCGAGGCGACATCCTCGGCGCGGCCGATCCTGCCAACGGGTGTCTTGCCGGCATAATCAGCAAAGACCGCCTGCCTCTGATCGTCGGGCAGGAAGTCCCACCACGGCGTGTCGATGACGCCGGGCGCCACGACGTTGACGCGCAGCGGCTTCAATTCCACCGCCAGGATCGGCGCCACCGTCAACAGCATGCCGTTGATGGCGCCGATTCCGGCAACGCCCGGCATCGCGACCTGCGCCGATACGGCCGAGATGAAGGTGACGGATCCCGATTTGTTCAAGGTCGGCAGGGCGGCCTGCAGGCAGGACAGCTGCGGCCGCACCTTTTCGTCGACGCCGCCGCCGAGGTCGGCGAGGTCGAGGGTCTGGAAGGGGCCAAGGCCCTTGCCGCCGCTCGCCGCCAGAACGAGATGGTCGAACGGCCCGAGGCGCTCGAAGAACCGGCGCACCTCATCCGGCTTCGAAGCGTCGAAGGCGGCCTTGTCGGCGGCGCCGCCAAGGGTTTTCCAGGCACCGACCAGCTTGTCCTGGTTGCGTCCGGTGATGGTCACCTTCATGCCGGGGCCGAGCAGTTTGCGTGCGGTCGCCAGGCCGATGCCGGACGAGCCGCCGATGATGACTGTGTGTTCGGTCATGACTGTTCTTCCTTCGCTTTGGTGGAGGCCAGCCCGACAAGGTCGAGGCTCAGGCTTCGTAATTTTCGTCTTGCCTCGGCATCGTAAGCCTGGGCGTCGGCGCGGGATTCACGCAGGCCGTCGAAATAGAGGCCGCTGCGGCCTTCGAGCGCGGACGAGGTGGCAAGGTTCAAGATGGCTTCGGCGCCGGTTTCGACCGAACTCCATGGCGTCACGCCGGCCTGGCGGACCATGGTGGTGTTCATGTAGCTCGCCGGATGCAGCGCGTTGACGGTGATCCCGGTGCCTTTCAGATGCTCGGCCAGATCGATGGTGAACAGGATCTGCGCCAGCTTGCTCTGGCAATAGGCACGCACGCCGCTATAGCCGCGGCTCAACATGACGTCGTCGAAATCGATCGCCTGCTGGCCGGCGGACGCGACGTTGACGACCCGCGCTCGGGCGCTTGCCTTCAGTAGCGGCAGAAGTTCCGACGTCAGCAGGAAACCGGCGAGATAGTTGACGGCGAAGCGCAGTTCGTGGCCATCGGCACTTGTCTGCCGCTTGTCGCCGGCCGTGCCGACACCGGCATTGTTGATGAGGATGTCGAGGCGGCTCGTCCTGCCGCGCACGAACTCGGCGAGGCGTCGAACCTCGGCCAGCGAAGCGAGATCGGCCGCGAAGAATTCGGCCGTGCCGCCAGCGGCTTCGATTTCGGCGATAACAGCCTTGCCACGCGACGCATCGCGGCCATGCACCAGCACCCGTGCGCCCGCGGAGCCGAGCCTTTGTGCCACGACCCGGCCGACGCCGTCGGTCGATCCGGTGATGAGAACGGTCTTGTCTTTCAATTCCATGTTCAGAGCCTCCTGTTGCTGCTCCGCACACAAGATGGGACGCCTCGGCGACCCCAAACAGTTCAAACTTTATCCTGGTATCAATACTGCTATAATGGCGGCCATGAACGCATCCACCGCCGCCGCCTCGAGCCAGTCAGCCGACGAAAGCCGCCGGCGCGAACTCGGCGCTTTCCTGCGCTCGCGCCGGGAAAGGCTGACGCCATCGGCCACCGGCATCGCAACGGGGCCGCGACGGCGCACGCCTGGTCTGCGGCGTGAGGAGGTGGCGATGATCGCCGGTGTCGGCACCACCTGGTACACCTGGCTCGAACAGGGCAGGGATGTACGGCCTTCGGTGGAAGTGCTTTCGGCGCTTTGCGAGGCATTGCGTCTCGACGCCGTCGAGAAGCGGCATCTGTTCATCCTCGCCGGCCGCCAGCAGCCCGAGCGCCGTGTGGCGACGCCGGAGAAGGCCGATGGTCCCCTGTTGCACATGCTCCAAAGCCTCGTCCTGCAGCCCGCCTATGTCGTCGGCCGGCGTTGGGACGTTCTTGCCTGGAACGACGCGGCCGTGGCGGTGTTCGGCGACTATGGCCTGCTGGAGGGCGATTGCAGAAACATCGTCCACATGGTGTTCACCAGCCCGCACCATCGCCACCTGCTGGTCGACTGGGAAGAGCTTGCCCACATCGTGCTCGCCTCGTTTCGCGCCGAAAGCGCCAAATATGTCGGCAATCCCGATTTCGACCGGCTGATCGCGCTGATGATGCGCTCGAGCCCCGAGTTTCGCGACTGGTGGCCGCGGCGCGACGTGGCACGCAAGCTGACCGGCGTGAAGCATGTCCGGCATCCCGTCGCCGGCGCCATGGCATTCGAACATATGAGCCTGTCGATCGACGACGGCTCGGACATGCGGCTGGTCGTCTATACGCCGCTCGCCGAGCAGAATTCGATCGCCAAGCTGCAAAAACTGCTCGATGAATTGCCGTCCGAACGGCGCAGCGCCTGAATCACTGGTGGCGCTGTCAGCCCTTCGGCTTCAGCCCATCCAGAAACAACTGCTCCAGAAACCGCGCCGCGTCCTCGAAGCGGCCGTCGCCGCCGCGGTTGGGTCCCAGCACGGCGCGGACCTGGACGTCGAAATCGGCATAATGCTGCGTCGTTGCCCAGATCGAGAAGATCAGGTGCCAGGGATCGGTGCGGGCGATCTTGCCGGCGCGCATCCAGCCCTTGATGACTGATGCCTTCTCGTCGACCAGCGTCTTCAGTTCGCCCGCCAGCAGCGGCATGATGCGCGGCGCGCCTTGCAGGATCTCATTGGCGAACAGCCGGCTCTCGCGGGGAAAATCGCGCGCCATTTCCAGCTTGCGCCTGATGTAGCTCCTGAGCTCGGTCATCGGATCGCCGATGTCGTCGAGTTCCCTCAGCGGCGCCAGCCAGGTTTCGAGGAGCCGCTCCATCAATGTCTCGTGAATGTCCTCCTTGCGGCGGAAATAATAGAGCAGGTTCGGCTTCGACATGCCGGCGGCTTCGGCGATCTGGTCGATGGTGGAGCCACGGAAGCCGTTGGCGGAGAACACTTCAAGTGCTGCTTCCAGGATGAGTTCGCGCTTTTCCTGCTGGATGCGGGTGCGGCGAGGGGCTTCCGTGCTGGCGGTCACCGTTGCTTGCCCTCGCGTTGCCAAACCTCGTGTTCAAGGTCGTCTGGACCAATTCTCTGGACCAGTTTTTCCCCAGCCTGTGGAACGCGCTTCCGGTGCCGCATTTCCGCTAGTAATCCCTTGACCGCCGACAGGGCGGTGCTAACGTTTGTCCAATCGGTCAAAATTTGCGTAGCATGAAAGCGCGGCAAAGACCAAGCGTTGGACGCACCGAAACAGGTTACAAGGGGAAGTCTTGGTCATGTCCAACCGGCTGAAAGTCACGCCGAACGATCTCAGCGCATTCTGGATGCCGTTCACGGCAAACCGGCAGTTCAAGCAGGCGCCGCGCATGTTCGTGTCCGCCAAGGACATGCACTACACCACCAGCGACGGCCGCAAGGTGCTGGACGGCACCGCGGGCCTGTGGTGCGTCAATGCCGGCCACTGCCGGCCGAAGATCACCGAGGCGATCCAGCATCAGGCCGCAGAGCTCGACTACGCCCCGGCCTTCCAGATGGGCCATCCCATCGTGTTCGAACTGGCCAACCGCCTGGTCGATATAGCCCCCAAGGGCATGGACCATGTCTTCTTCACCAATTCCGGCTCGGAATCGGTCGACACCGCTCTGAAGATGGCGATCGCCTATCACCGCGCACGCGGCGAGGGCGCGCGCACCCGCCTCATCGGCCGCGAGCGTGGCTATCACGGCGTCAATTTCGGCGGCATCTCGGTCGGCGGCATCGTCACCAACCGCAAGATGTTCGGCACGCTGCTCGGCGGCGTCGACCATATGCCGCACACGCATCTGCCGGAGAAGAACGCTTTTTCGAAGGGCGTGCCGGAGCATGGCGCGGAGCTCGCCAACGAGCTGGAGCGCATCGTTGCGCTCCATGACGCCTCGACCATCGCTGCCGTCATCGTCGAACCGGTCGCCGGCTCCACGGGCGTCATCTTGCCGCCGAAGGGCTATCTCGAGAAGCTGCGCGAAATCTGCACCAAGCACGGCATCCTTTTGATCTTCGACGAGGTCATCACCGGTTTCGGCCGCCTCGGCGCGCCGTTCGCGGCGGATTATTTCGGCGTCACGCCCGACATCATGACCACCGCCAAGGGCGTCTCCAACGGCGTCATCCCGATGGGCGCGGTGTTCGTGAAGAAGGAAATCCACGACGCCTTCATGACCGGCCCCGAGCACATGATCGAGTTCTTCCACGGCTACACCTATTCGGGCAATCCGATTGCGTGCGCTGCGGCGCTCGGCACGCTCGACACCTACAAGGAAGAGGGCCTGCTGACCCGTGGCGAGGAACTGGCTCCCTATTGGGAAGACGCGCTGCATTCGCTGAAGGGCGAGCCGCATGTCATCGACATCAGGAATATCGGCCTGATCGGCGCGATTGAGCTGGCGCCGATCGCCGGCAGCCCGACCAAGCGTGCGTTCTCGGCCTTCGTGAAAGCGTTCGAACGCGGCGCGCTGATCCGCACCACAGGTGACATCATCGCGCTGTCGCCGCCGCTGATCATCACCAAGGGCCAGATCAACGAACTGATCGACCATGTGCGCGAAGTGCTGCGCTCGATCGACTAGACTTGGCTTTATCCGGGCGGCTGGCGATGGGAACCGTCAGCCGCCCGGACCATGAAATGGAAGGACTTTGAATGGCCGCACCCGGCGAGAATCTGCGAATCAATTCAGACCGCTTGTGGGATTCGCTGATGGAGATGGCGAAGATCGGCCCCGGCATTGCCGGCGGCAACAATCGCCAGACCGTGACCGACGAGGACGGCGAGGGAAGGCATCTGTTCAAGCGCTGGTGCGACGCGGCCGGGCTCGAAATGGGCGTCGACGAGATGGGCACGATGTTTGCCCGCCGCGAGGGCACCGATCCCAGCCTGCCGCCGGTCTATGTCGGCAGCCATCTCGATACGCAGCCGACCGGCGGCAAGTATGACGGCGTCTTGGGCGTGCTCGGCGGGCTCGAAGTCGTTCGCTCGCTCAACGATCTCGGCATCAAGACCAAGCACCCAATCGTCGTTACCAACTGGACCAACGAGGAAGGCGCGCGTTTCGCGCCGGCGATGATGGCATCGGGCGTGTTCGCCGGCGTGCTCGACCAGGCGGACGTCTACGCGCACACCGACAAGAACGGCAAGAAATTCGGCGAGGAACTGGAGCGCATCGGCTGGAAGGGCACGGAAAAGGTCGGCGCGCGCCAAATCCATGCCTTCTTCGAACTGCATATCGAACAGGGGCCGATCCTGGAGGACGAAGATATCGACATCGGCGTCGTCACGCACGGCCAGGGCCTGAAATGGCTGCAGGTGACGCTGACCGGCAAGGAAGCGCATACCGGCTCGACGCCGATGCCCAAGCGCCGCAATGCCGGGCTCGGCATGGCCCGCGTGATCGAACTGGTGCACGAGATCGCCATGGACTACCAGCCCGACGCCGTGGGCGCGGTCGGCCACATGGAGGTCTATCCCAACTCGCGCAACATCATTGCCGGCCGCACCGTCTTCACCATCGACATCCGCTCGCCGGAGAAGGAGGTGCTCGACGCCATGGACGGCCGCATCCGCGAGGGCATAGACACGATCTGCGAGGCGCTGGATATCAAATACAAGATCGAACAGGTCGGCCATTTCGATCCGGTGACCTTCGACAAGGGCTGCGTCAAGGCAATCCGCGATGCCGCCGAACGGCTCGGCTACACGCATCGCAACATCGTCTCCGGCGCGGGTCACGATGCCTGCTGGATCAACCGCGTCGCGCCGACGGCCATGGTGATGTGCCCCTGTGTCGACGGGCTCAGCCACAATGAGGCCGAGGAGATCACAAAGGAATGGGCTTCGGCCGGCGCTGACGTGCTGTTCCACGCTGTGGTGGAGACAGCCGTCATCGTGGAGTGAAGTTAGAAAACGACCTTCCAAACGCCGCTCACCAAGAAGCGCGAAGAGAACAAGGGAACAAGAAAATGACCAAAGTCATCAAGAACGGCACCGTCGTCACCGCCGACCGCAGTTGGAAGGCCGATGTGCTGTTCAGCCACGGCAAGATCGTCGCCATCGGTTCAGACCTGCATGGCGATCATGAGTATGATGCCACCGGCTGCTATGTGATGCCGGGCGGCATCGACCCGCACACCCATCTCGAAATGCCGTTCATGGGCACCTATTCGGCCGACGATTTCGAATCCGGCACGCGGGCGGCGCTCGCCGGCGGCACCACCATGGTGGTCGATTTCTGCCTGCCGGCGCCGCAGCAATCGCTGCTCGAAGCCCTGCAGATGTGGGACAACAAGACCTCGAAGGCCGCCTGCGACTACTCCTTCCACATGGCGATCACCTGGTGGGGCAAGCAGGTGTTCGACGAGATGGCCACCGTCGTCGACAAGGGCATTACCTCGTTCAAGCACTTCATGGCCTACAAGGGCGCGCTGATGGTTGATGACGACGAGATGTATGCCTCGTTCCAGCGCTGCGCCGATCTCGGCGCGCTGCCGCTGGTGCATGCCGAAAACGGCGACGTGGTTGCGGCCCTGTCGCAGAAGCTGCTCGCGGCCGGCAATAACGGACCCGAGGGCCACGCCTATTCGCGGCCACCGGAAGTGGAAGGCGAGGCGACCAACCGCGCCATCATGATCGCCGACATGGCCGGCGTGCCGCTTTATGTCGTGCATGTCTCCTGCGAGCAGAGCCACGAGGCGATCCGCCGTGCGCGGCAGAAGGGCATGCGCGTGTTCGGCGAGCCGCTGATCCAGCACCTGACGCTGGACGAGAGCGAGTATTTCGACAAGGACTGGGACCATGCGGCGCGCCGCGTCATGAGCCCGCCCTTCCGCAACAGGCTGCATCAGGATTCGCTTTGGGCCGGCCTGCAGGCGGGTTCGCTGCAGGTGGTGGCGACCGACCATTGCGCCTTCACCACGGACCAGAAGCGCTTCGGCGTCGGCAATTTCACCAAGATTCCGAACGGCACGGGCGGGTTAGAGGACCGCATGCCGGTGCTGTGGACCAAGGGCGTCAACACCGGCCGGCTGACGATGAACGAGTTCGTCGCGGTGACCTCGACCAACATCGCCAAGATCCTCAACATGTATCCGAAAAAAGGCGCCATCGTCGAAGGCGCGGATGCCGACATCATCGTCTGGGACCCGAAGCGCAAAAAGACGATTTCGGCCAAAAAGCAGCAGTCGGTCATCGACTATAACGTGTTCGAAGGTGTCGAAGTGACCGGCCTGCCGCGCTTCGTGTTCTCGCGCGGCGAACTGTCGATCGAGGAAGCCGAGGTCAAGGCCAAGCCCGGCCACGGCCAGTTCGTCGGCCGCGAGCCGAATGCGGCGGTCAACCGGGCGCTGTCGACCTGGAAGGAGATCACCGCGCCGCGCAAGGTCGAGCGGACGGGCATTCCGGCGACCGGGGTCTGAAGTGAGGCGCGCGGGGCTTTTTCTCACCGCGGTCGTTGTTCTCGCGGCTGGCCACGCGGTGGCCGCGGGCATCGACCTCACCAAGCCTTATGGCAACAAGTCCGGCTGTATCAACAAGGCCGGCCAGCAAGTCTATGCCGAGGATATGCTGCTTTTGACCAGCGAGGCATTCGTCACCGTGGCGAGCGCTTGCACCTTTACCGATAAGAAGACCCAGGCCGACGGGTCGCTGCTGGTCAAAGCGACTTGCCAGGCGGAAGGCGAGGAGGGCGAGACGCCCACGCAGTTCACCATCAAGCGCAGCGCGAAGAACGCCAAGAAGCTGACGATCGCCGACGAGGACGGCAATGTGATGGGAGAAGTCGCCCTGTGCAAATGACGGCGGTCCCGTCAGCCTCAGGCGACCAGCGCATCCAGTTCCGGCAGCAGGACGACGCTTTCCTGTTCGTTGGGATCGGTCCGGGCAATGACCGCCGAGGACGGGGCGTTGCTCAGATTGGCCGGCAGATGCGGCACCCCGGCCGGAATGTAGAAGAGGTCGCCGGCCTTGACGACGATGTGGTGTTCCAGCCTGTCGCCGTACCAGGTATGGACCTCGCCGGAGAGCACATAGATCGCGGTTTCATGGTTCTCGTGCAGATGCGCCTTGGCGCGGGCGCCGGGCGGCATGGTGAGCACATGCATGCAGATGCCGGAAGAGCCGACCGATTCCGTTGCAATACCGGCGAAATAGGTCAAACCCTGCTTGCCTTCATAAGTGCTTTCAGGGCGGATAAGATGACAAGTGGGTTTGGGCGACATCGGGGAAACTCCGGGCGTCAATCGAGTGGGATAAATTCAATGGGACTGGGCGAGTGGAAAACAACGTCGCGATAAAAGCAATCGGAATCCGGCCGGCGCCGCAAGGGCGGGACAAGGCAGGCGGCCGCCGATGACGGGAACTTCGCCAGCCGTCGTTTCGGCAAGCAAACTTGGCCTCACCTTCCAGACTAATGACGGGCCGGTACAGGCGCTGTCCAATGTCGACCTGACGATCGGCAAGGGTGAGTTCGTCTCCTTCATCGGCCCGTCCGGCTGCGGCAAGACCACGCTGCTGCGCGTCATCGCCGATCTGGAGAAGCCGACTTCGGGGACGATATCGGTCAACGGGATGACACCGGAACAGGCGCGCGAGAAACGCGCCTATGGCTATGTCTTCCAGGCGGCCGCGCTGTTTCCATGGCGCACCATCGAGCGCAATGTGGCGCTGCCGCTGGAGATCATGGGCCTGTCCAGGGCCGAGCAGGGTGAGCGCATCAAGCGCACGCTCGACCTCGTCAACCTCAGTGGCTTCGAGAAGAAATACCCCTGGCAGCTTTCCGGCGGCATGCAGCAGCGCGCCTCGATCGCGCGTGCGCTCGCCTTCGACGCCGACCTGCTGCTGATGGACGAACCTTTCGGCGCGCTGGACGAGATCGTGCGCGACCACCTCAACGAGCAGCTGCTGCAATTGTGGGCGCGCACCGACAAGACGATCTGCTTCGTCACCCACTCGATCCCCGAGGCGGTCTATCTCTCGACGCGCATCGTCGTCATGTCGCCGCGGCCGGGCCGCGTCAGCGACATCATCGAATCGACGCTGCCGAAGGAGCGGCCGCTGGATATCCGTGAAACGCCGGAGTTCCTGGCGATCGCGGCCAGGGTGCGCGACGGGCTGCGGGCAGGGCATAGCTATGATGACTGAGCGCCCTCGCCGGAGAGCGCCCTACGCCTTCGCCATCCTAGGGCAGGTCAGGCGCGCGGCGGCCATTACAAAGGGAGCCGCCCCCCGCGATTTCGTCATCCTAGGGCGAAGCAAGGAGCGTAGCGACGCGGCGCAGACCCTAGGATCCATGCCGTTACCTCTCCCCCCCGCGACGGTGCAAAACGATGCACCCTCCGCTGTGCCTTTGAAGGGGAATTTGCCCTACCGCTTACACCACTCGATCGACGTCACGGAATGGATCCTAGGGTCTGCGCGACGCTTCGCGTCGCTCCGCCCTAGGATGACGAACGCGAAGGTGCTCGGCCTTCGCTTCGCTCCGGCCACCCTCTCCCCATGGGGGAGAGGAGAAGGGCTCGGCTAATGGACACCTTCCGTTCGAAACTCGTTCCCGTCACCTCGATCCTCGCCGGCGTGGTCGTGCTCTGGTACGTCTTCGCCGTCATTCTCAACACGCCGTTCCAGCGCGATCTAGATACTCGCGCCAACACGACCCCAGGCACGGTCGAATTCATCGGCAAGACGCTGTCGCAGCCCAAGCCGACAATGCCGGCGCCGCACCAGGTGGCGGTGAATTTTTTTGAGAACACGTTCCTGCGGCCGATCAATTCGAACCGCAGCCTCGTCTACAATGCCTGGGTGACGCTGTCCTCGACGCTGCTCGGCTTTGCCTTCGGTACGGCGCTCGGCATCGTCATTGCCGTCGGCATCGTGCATGTGGCGACGCTCGACCGCAGCCTGATGCCGTGGATCATCGCCTCGCAGACCATTCCCATCCTGGCGGTGGCGCCGATGATCATCGTCGTTCTGGCGGCTATCGGCGTCACCGGGTTGATCCCGAAGGCGATGATTTCCACCTACCTTTCGTTCTTCCCGGTGACGGTCGGCATGGTGAAGGGCCTGCGCTCGCCCGAACTGATGCATCTCGATTTGATGCACACCTACAATGCCAGCCGTTCGCAAACCTTTTGGAAGCTGCGTGTGCCGGCCTCGGTGCCGTTCCTTTTCACCTCGATGAAGGTGGCGGTGGCGGCGAGCCTTGTCGGCGCCATCGTCGGCGAACTGCCGACCGGTGCGGTCGCCGGCATCGGCGCCAAGCTTCTCGCCGGCGCCTATTACAGCCAGTCGATCGACATCTGGTCGGCGCTGGTGGCGGGCTCGATCGTGGCGGCACTGCTGGTCATGGTGGTCGGCATTGCCGGTCGCCTCGTCGACCGCGCCATGGGCGGGAGGCCGGCATGAACTGGCTGAAACCTTCCTGGCAGGCGGTGCTGGCAATCGTGCTTTGCCTGATCGCGGTCGCGCTTGGCGCCATGTCGAAACCCGAAGCGGCAGCGCTCGCCGATCCGACGGCCAGCATCAATTATCCCTATCTGGGAACGAAGGGCTTGATGCTCGGCCTTGCCGTGGTCGCGGCGCTGATCTCGATGGTCCGGATGCCATCGGTTGCCGAGGCCGTGGTTCTGTTCATCGGCGCCCATCTCGTCGCCTGGCTGCTGATCTCGGGCATTACAGGGTTCGAGGGTAGCGCGCTGGCGCCGTATTTCCTGCTGCTGACAGCCGCATGGCTGCTCGGCTGGCGTTGCGTCGCGGTGTTGTCGGGACTTCGCCCGATAGCGGGCTGGCTGCGCACAGCGTTGCGTCTGGTCATCCCCGCCATCTTCGGTGCCTGGATCCTGATCATCTGGGAGGCGGTAACGCGGGGCGCCGGTATCCCCTTCATCCTGTTGCCGCCGCCCAGCGCCATCGGTGTGCGCATCGCCAGTTCGCTACCGGTGCTCGGCGCCGATGTCCGGCAAACCATCTTCAAGGCAGTGCTGTTCGGCTATGTCGTGGGCAGCGGTGCCGGCTTCATCACCGCCATCCTCGCCGACCGCGTTCCGTTCCTGCGGCGCGGGCTCTTGCCGATCGGCAACATGGTCTCGGCGCTGCCGATCATCGGCGTGGCACCCATCATGGTCATGTGGTTCGGTTTCGACTGGCAGTCCAAGGCGGCTGTCGTGATCATCATGACCTTCTTCCCGATGCTGGTGAACACGGTCGCAGGCCTTGCCGCCTCCGGGCATATGGAACGCGACCTGATGCGCACCTATGCGTCGGGTTACTGGCCGACGCTCATCAAGCTCAGGCTGCCGGCCGCCGCTCCCTTCATCTTCAACGCGCTGAAGATCAACTCGACGCTGGCGCTGATCGGCGCCATCGTCGCCGAGTTCTTCGGCACGCCGGTCGTGGGCATGGGATTCCGCATCTCGACCGAGGTCGGGCGGATGAACATCGACATGGTGTGGGCCGAAATCGCAGTTGCAGCCCTTGCGGGTTCGGTCTTTTATGGTGTGGTCGCCCTTGTCGAAAGGGCAGTCACGTTTTGGCATCCCTCTGTCCGTGGTGGATAGGGGCGGTGGGTTCAGGGCACTAACTTCAGAGGGTAAAAAAATGAAAAGACTGATTATTCCAGTTCTGGCCGGTGCAATGTCGCTGGCCGCGTTTCAGGCAATGGCCGCCGACAAGGTGACGTTGCAGCTGAAATGGGTGACACAGGCTCAGTTTGCCGGCTACTATGTCGCCAAGGCCAAAGGCTTCTATGACGCCGAAGGTCTCGACGTCGACATCAAGCCGGGCGGCCCCGACATCGCGCCCGAACAGGTGATCGCCGGCGGCGGCGCCGACGTCATCGTCGACTGGATGGGCGGCGCGCTCGCCGCGCGCGAAAAGGGCGTGCCACTGGTCAACATCGCCCAGCCGTTCAAGAAGGCGGGCATGGAACTGGTTTGCCCGAAGGACGGCCCGATCAAGACCGAAGCCGACTTCAAGGGCCATACGCTCGGCGTCTGGTTCTTCGGCAACGAGTATCCGTTCTATGCCTGGATGAACAAACTCGGGCTGAAGACCGAAGGCGGCCCGGACGGCGTCACGGTTCTCAAGCAGAGCTTCGACGTGCAGCCGCTGATCCAGAAGCAGGCGGATTGCATCTCGGTCATGACCTACAACGAGTACTGGCAGCTGATCGACGCCGGCTACAAGCCGGAACAGCTCACCGTGTTCAACTACTCCGCGATGGGCAACGACCTGCTCGAGGACGGGCTCTACGCCTCGGAAGACAAGCTCAAGGACCCGGCCTTCGAGGACAAGATGGTGCGCTTCGTGCGCGCTTCGATGAAGGGCTGGAAATATGCCGTCGACAACAATGACGAGGCCGCCGGCATCGTCATGGACGGCGGTGGCCAGGACGAGAACCACCAGAAGCGGATGATGAGCGAAGTCGCCAAGCTGATCGACAATGCCGACGGCAAGCTCGATCCAGCAACCTACGAGCGCACCGCCAAGGCGCTGCTCGACCAGAAGATCATCACCAAGGAGCCGACCGGCGCCTACACGACCGCGATCACCGACAAAGCGGTCAAGTAAGCGCCGCCGGCGCGACCGACAGCGCTTGCGGGCGGCTTGACGGCTGACATCGAAAGGGGCGGGCGACCGCCCCTTTTTCATGCGCCGCGATCACAAAACCGTGTGCCGGGATACATTGCGCCGTCCAACCGTTGCATTGAGGCATGCGCGCGCCGGGGAGCCGCGACGGATGCTTCATCCAATCGGAGGTTCTTCATGCGCGCTCACTCCTTCCTGCCGGCGTTGTCGGCGCTCGCCGTTTCCACCGCGTTCCTGTTCGCGTCACCGGCCATGGCCGAGACCGTGAAGTATAAGGCGACCCTCGATGGCGGCCAGCAGAGCCCGGCGGTCACCACCAAGGGCAAGGGGACAGCCACTTTCACTTTCGACACGACCAAGAAGAAACTCAGCTGGAACGTGAAATATTCCGGCCTCAGCGGTCCGGCGACCGCGGCGCACATTCACGGCCCGGCCGCGGCGGGCGAGAACGCGCCCCCCGTGGTGCCGTTCAAGGGCAAGCTGAAGAGCCCGATCAAGGGATCTGCGACGCTGACTGACGCCCAGGCCGCCGATCTGGAGGCCGGCAAATATTACGTCAACGTGCACACGGCCGCCAACAAGGACGGCGAAATCCGTGGCCAGATCGAAAAGGCGATGTAGCGACCGGGAGCGCAGCCTGGGCTTGAGGATCTGACCGGCCTCAAGCCTTGTCGCGTATCTGCGTCATCGTGCGGGTCGGCGTGATCGCTTCCGGGTCGAGCCGGATTTCGACGATCGCCGGCTTGCCGCTGGCCCGCGCGCGCTCGAAGGCGGGCGCGAAGTCGGAGGTTTTCTCCACCGTCTCGCCATGGCCGCCATAGGCCCGCGCGAGCGATGCGAAGTCGGGATTTTTCAGGTCCGTTCCGACGACGCGGCCTGGATATTCACGCTCCTGATGCATGCGGATGGTGCCGTAGATGCCGTTGTTTACGACGATGACGACGATCGGCAGGTCGTATTGCACGGCGGTGGCGAATTCCTGCCCGTTCATCAGAAAGCAGCCGTCGCCGGCAAAGGCGACCACGGTGCGGTCCGGATAAAGCGCCTTGGCGGCGACCGCCGCCGGCGTGCCGTAACCCATCGAGCCCGATGTCGGCGCGCCCTGCGTGGCAAAGCGGCGGAAGCGATGGAAGCGGTGCACCCAGGTGGCATAGTTGCCGGCGCCGTTGGTCAGGATGGCATCGTCGGGCAGTACCTTTTCCAGATAGTTCATGATCGGCCCCATCTGGACCTCGCCGGGACCGGTTTCCGGGGGCGTCGACCAGTCGAGATAGGCAGCGTGCAACCTGGCTGTCTCGGCCGCCCATGGCGGCGTGCCGGCCGGTTTGCGCTTGGCAAAGGCCTCGACGAAGGCGGCGGTCGAGGCATTGATCGCCAGCGCCGGCCGGTAGACCCGGCCCAGTTCGCCGGCATCGGCATGGACATGCACCAGCGCCTGGTCGGGATAGGGGCTTTTCAGCAGCGTATAATCCGAGGAGGGCATCTCGCCCATGCGGCCTCCGATCAAAAGCACGACGTCGGCCTGCTTGATCGCCGTCGCCAGCTTCGGATTGATGCCGATGCCGACATCGCCGGCATAGTTCGGATGCAGGTGGTCGAACAGCATCTGGCGGCGGAAGGAGCAGCCGACGGGAAGCGACCACGCCTCGGATATAGCGCGCATCCGCGCCACCGCGTCTTCGTTCCAGCGTGTGCCGCCGAGGATGACGACCGGTCGCTTGGCGCTGCCCAGCAGCATTTCCAGCGCGTCGAGTTCGGCTCCGCCGGGATAGGTCTCGACCGGCGTGTGCGGAAGTGCGTCAGGCGCCTCGACCTCGCTGGTCAGCATGTCCTCGGGCAGCGAGATGACCACCGGGCCGGGCCGGCCCGAGGTTGCGACCGCGAAAGCGCGGGTCACCAATTCGGGGATGCGCGAAGCATCGTCGATCTCGACCACCCATTTGGCGATGTCGCCGAAAAACCTGACGTAATCGACCTCCTGGAACGCCTCGCGCTGCTTGGCGTGGCTGGCGACCTGGCCGATGAACAGGATCAGCGGAACGGAATCCTGCATGGCGATGTGGATGCCGGCCGAAGCGTTGGTGGCGCCGGGGCCGCGGGTGACGAAGCAGATGCCGGGCTTGCCGGTCAGCCGGCCCTGGCAGTCGGCCATCATGGCGGCACCGCCTTCCTGGCGGCAGACGATGGTGCGGATCGAGGAGTCGTGCAGCGCGTCGAGCACCGCGAGGTAGGATTCGCCCGGTACGCAGAACATGCGGTCGGTGCCGTTGGCTTCGAGGGCCTCGACGATCAGTTGTCCACCGGTCTTCATTTCCCAGACTTCTCCAGTTCGGCGAGGATTTCGTCAGTGTGCTCGCCAAGACGCGGCGAGGGGCGTTCATAGGTAAGCGGTGTGCCCGACATCACCATCGGCGCGCGCACCGAGGGCAGGCGGTTGCCATGGCCGTCATCAAGATCGAGCCGCATGCCGCGGGCAATGGTCTGCGGGTCGTCGAACATCTGGCCGATCGTGTTGATCGGGCTTGCCGGCACGCTTGCCGCTTCGAGCTTCGCCAGCAACGGATCGCGATCCCTCCTCTTCAGCGCCTCGATGATGCGTGCGCGAAGTTCCACACGGTTGGCGACCCGGGCCGGATTGGTAGCGAAATCGGCACTCACCGGCAGTTCGTCCAGCCCGACCGCGGCGCAGAATTTGGCGAACTGGCCGTCATTGCCGACCGCCAGGATGATGTGGCCGTCCCGGACCGGAAGCACTTCGTAAGGGGCAATGTTCATATGCGCATTGCCCATCTGCACCGGCGACCTGCCGGAAACGAGATAGTTCAGGTTCTGGTTGCCGAGCGCCGAGATCTGGGTGTCGAACAGCGCCATGTCGATGTGCTGGCCTTCACCGGTCTGTCCGGCATGGCGAAGGGCAGCCTGGATGGCGATCACCGAATAGAGGCCGGTGAAGATGTCGGAAATGGCGACGCCGGCCTTCTGCGGTTCGCGGCCGGGCTCGCCGGTGATCGACATCATGCCCGCCATGGCCTGGATGATGAAATCGTAGCCCGCGCGCGGTGCGTAAGGCCCGTCCTGGCCGAAGCCGGTGATGGAACAGTAAACCAGCCGTGGGTTGATCGCTTTCAGGCTCTGATAATCGAGCCCGTATTTCTTCAGGCCGCCGAGCTTGAAGTTCTCGATCAGCACATCCGCCGTCGCGACCAGCCGGCGCACCGTCTCGGCGCCTTCCGGGGTCGAGAAGTCGATGGCGATCGACCGCTTGCCGCGGTTGCAGGAATGATAATAGGCGGCCGACAGGTTCTCGCCGTCATGACCCATGACGAAGGGCGGACCCCATTTGCGGGTGTCGTCGCCGCCGTCGGGGCTCTCGACCTTGATGACATCGGCGCCGAGATCGGCAAGCAACTGCCCGGCCCAGGGCCCGGCAAGGATGCGGGCGAGTTCGACGACGCGGACGCCTTTCAGCGGGGGCTCAGCCATAAATCACCGTGGTTGCCGCAATCACGCCGATTGCCGCGAAGGGAGAGCCTCTATCAAGCCCGGCAGCGGCTGTCACGGTCCTTGCAATGGGCCAACCCGTCACGCTCTCAAGACATTGTCCGCCCAAGCGACGAAATCGTCCATGATGGTGTCGCGGTTCACCTCGTTCAGGCTTTCATGGCGGGTGCCGGCGTAAACCTTTGAAACCAGATTCGAAAAGCCCATCCTGCGCATGCGATTGGCGAGGTGGCCGATGCCCTTGCCGTAATCCGAGGCGGGGTCCTTCTCGCCGCCGACGACGGCGACGGGGAGGTCGCGGCGGACACCGGCAAAGCCCGCATCCTTGCCGCCGTTCAGCGCCATGGCGACGACATCGCGCCACATCGAGATCGAGGCATCCCAGCCGCAGAGCGGATCGGCGATGTATTTCGCCACCTCGGCCTCGTCGCGCGACAGCCAGTCGAACAAAGTGCGATGGTTGGGCACCGCCTTGCCCCAGGCCTGGAAGGTGAGTTTCGGCAGCAGGCGCGACGGGACGTCGGAGCCGAGCCGCATCCGTTCCCAGGCAAGGACACCGAGCGCCACCTGGCCGAGCAGGCCCTGCGAGAAATTGCCGTTCCAGATCGCGGCGGCATGAATGCGTCCGGAATGGCTCAGCAGGTAATTGAGCGCCACGGAAGCGCCCATGGAATGGCCGAAAAGGATCACCGGCAGGTCAGGCTGCTCGCGGGCGATGAGATCGTGGACGGCATCGACATCGGCGATGACCTTGGCAGGGCCGCTTTCCCGCGCAAACCGGCCGAGCGGCGCATCGGGCGCCTTGGTCGCGCCGTGACCACGATGGTCATGGACATAGGTGTGAAACCCGTGCATGGCGAGGAAATCGGCGAAACGGGCATAGCGGGCGGCATGTTCGGCCAGTCCGTGATTGATCTGGATCACCGCGCGCGGACGGCTATCGGCCTGCCTGACGAACAGATTGAGGTCGGCGCCGGTCTGCGAGCTGACCATGCGCTGCTGGCTGAATGGCATGCCGGCCGGTCTCCCCCTTGGTGCGCCTTCGTGGCGTTTGCCCTGTGTGCGCCGTCGCCGGATTTGGGTCAATCCAGCCGGCCGACCTTTCCGCGACGATCTTTCTTGCCACGGACCTGCAAAATATCGCAATTCTGACATGGAAACAGCTTCAGTCTGTTGCCCACTTTCTTCCAGCCGGGGATTCTGCATGCGCATTGGGGTTGTTTTCGGATTGGCCTTGCTGGCGGCATCGTTGGCTGGTGCCGCGCAGGCCGACGTCAAGATGAGCGGCACCTTCGTGGCCGACGCCTCCTGTCCGGCAACGCAGGCGATCAAGAACGGCAAGAACCCCGGCAATGTCTCGACCGATGCCGGACAGAGCTACCAGCTAGTCGCCGGCAACAAGGACACGCCGACCCATTACCTCATCCTTGTGCCGGGCGCCGATCCCGAGCGCCGCTGGGTGAAGGTGAGCTGCGGCCATCTCTCGGGCAGCAGCGCCGCGGCCGTGCCGGCGGCACCGGGCGGGCAAGGCAAGCCGGCGGCTTCGGGAAAACCCGAATATGTCTTCGCCCTGAGCTGGCAGCCGGCCTTCTGCGAGACCAAGTCGAACAAGACCGAATGCAAGGCGCAGAACCCGAACGAATTCGATGCCACCAATTTCACGCTGCACGGCCTGTGGCCGCAGCCGAACGGCAATTTCTATTGCCAGGCTTCGGCCAGCGACAAGGCAAACGACAATCCGGCCCACTGGCAGGATCTGCCGCCGGTCAATCTCGACGCCGATACCCGCGCCGAGCTCGACAAGGTGATGCCGGGCACGGCCTCGAAGCTGGAACGGCATGAGTGGATCAAGCACGGCACCTGCTACGGCAAGAGCCAGCAGGAGTATTTTTCCGACGCGCTGCACTTGATGCGCGAGGTGAACGCTTCGCCGGTGCGCGACCTCTTTGCCAAGAATATCGGCGGCAAGCTGACGGCGGACCAGATCCGCGGCGCCTTCGACCAGGCCTTTGGCGCCGGGGCGGGGGACAGGGTACGGGTGTCCTGTCTCATCGATCCGTCGAGCGGCCGGCGGCTGATCGGCGAACTGACGCTCGGCCTTGCCGGGCCGATCGGCCCGAACAGTTCGCTCAAGGACCTGCTGCTGGCCTCGGTGCCGACCAACAAGGCGGGTTGCCCGACCGGCACGGTCGACGCGATCGGGTTCCAGTAACACAAGAGACGGATCCGGCAGCCGGGCTTTCGCTTGTCGCGGCTGGTGGTATGTTTGCATGGCGGTTCATTCAGCGGGGGTTGCAATGAGTGGCATGACGAGCGGCGCGCTGGCGCGGCTGGCCTTCTGGGCCAAGGGCATGGTTCTGATCAACGATGCCCGCATGGAATGGCCGGGTTTTTCCTACAGCGAGCCCGAATGGGCGCGGATGCGCGCATTGTCCGCGCCGATCGGCGCCGGCACCTATCAGCTCTTCACGATCGTCAACGCGGCGATCTTCATCGCCATCGCAGCGCTTGGCATTTTCGGCGTCTTCCTGCCGCTGGCGACGCTGCTGTTTCCCGTGCCGGCCGAGACCAGCGCGCTGAAGTTCTCGATGCTTTTAGCTGCCTGCGCTTTCCTGATCATCGGGCTCGGCCTGCCGATCTCGATGCGCCTTTCGGCCATGCTCGTCGGCGGCAAGAGGGTGCGCGAGGCGCTGGTTCCGGCGGCAGGCGACGAGGCGCTGGCTTCAAAAGTGTCCTGGCAGATCAACCGCATCATGCTGATCATGTGCGGTCTGCTGGTGCCTGGCATCCTGCTGTTCATCGCTTATGACATCGAGGCCGGGCCGATTATCACGGCGCTGAAATGGCTGGCGGTCGCGCTGATGACGGTCTCGACGCTGACAGGCATTGCGCGGCAGAGGAAGTCGTAGCGAAAAGCTAGATCTGCACGGATCTGGTCCAGGCGATCGCGGCATCGGCCTCAGGGCCTCCAGGTTCGCCGACGACGCGGTCGCGTCCGGTGGATTTTGCCTTGTAAAGGCGTTGGTCGGCGAGCGCGAAGAGGTCGGCCAGGCACTGCGTCGTTTCGCTGACGGTGGAAACCCCCGCGCTGACGGACAGTTCGAACCGGCTGGTGGCCGCCGATGCCTTGACCGCGGTGCGGATGCTTTCGCCAAACAGCCTGGCGACGGAATGCGGACGCGAACTCAGAATGGCGAATTCCTCGCCGCCGATCCGGAACACCTGGTCCTCGGCACTTGCTGCCTCGCAAAGCACGGTCGCGACCGCTTTCAGCACCTTGTCGCCCTCGGCATGGCCGAAACGGTCGTTGATCGACTTGAAGTGGTCGACATCGACGATGATCAGGCTGAGCGGCCTCGCCGTGCGCAGGCTGGACTGGACGGCGGCTTCGCCATCGGCGTCGAAGCGTCCGCGGTGCAAGAGGCCGGTCAGGCCGTCGCGGCCGACATGTTCGACCAGCGCTTCATAGCGTTCGCGGTAGGTCAGGGTCTCGAAAATGTCGGTCAGGCCGCGCGGCACCTGGATGTCGCGGACCTCGAACCATCTGAGATAGGCGACCAGCATGGCGCTGAAAGTCAGCGCCGCCGCCATCTTGGCGAACCAGCCGCCGAAGAAGACGGCGATCGGCGCGCCGGCGACGAAATGCAGCGCGGTGAAGAAGCCCGCCTGATCGAAGGTGAGCACGCAGGCGACGCAGATCAGGATGCGCGCGAACTGTGCCTTGCGTAGATAACGTCCGAGCTTTTCGTAGAGCAGGATGATCAGGATGGCGTCGACGAACAGCAGCGTCGTGCCCCACACCATCAGCCAGCCCATCTCGTCGATGAAGCCGATGTCGGGCATTTTGCCGTCGGGCAGGGGCGCGATGGCATGCATGCGCAGCAACAGCCCCAGACCGATCATCAGCGCATTGCCAAGCAGCAGGCCATAGATCGGCTGGCGCACGGTTGCGGCGTCTTCCTTTATGTAGAGCAGGAGCAGCATCACCAGCTTACCGGAAAACAGCACCGCCGAACCCGGCGAGACCATGCCGAACGGCAAGGCGACGTAAAAGACGCTGGCGAGATAGGTTTCCAGAAAATGCATGGCGCCAAGCGCGCAGACGAAGACGCCGAGGCCGATGCGCTTGCGGAAGCGGAAAAGCGCCACCATGACGGTGAAGTAGACGACCGCTTCGGCGAGGAGCAGGAAACTGTTCAACACTGCCGTCGATCCGTTCTCTCTCGCGCCAGAAACCGCGGCAAGCCGGCGATTCCACCCCGATCCTGTTTTGACGCCCAACGGTTAACCAGAGATTTCGAGGCGCGTGGCTGTCGGTGGAAAACTTCAGGGGACGCGCGCACATATGCGTGTGGCCGGCCCGATCCGGCAAAAGCGATTGCCGTTCGCCGCCGCATCGCCTACATAGCGGCCAACCTCCATTCAATTCGGCACATCCAGTCAGTTTTTCAGGGAAAGCGCGCGTGGCACGCCAGTTCATCTATCACATGTCAGGCCTGTCGAAGGCCTATGGCACCAAGAAGGTGCTTGATAACGTTCATCTGTCCTTCTATCCGGACGCCAAGATCGGCATTCTCGGTCCCAACGGCTCGGGTAAGTCGACGATCCTGCGCATCATGGCCGGGCTCGACAAGGAGTTCCAGGGCGAGGCCTGGCTGGCCGAGGGCGCGACCGTCGGCTACCTGGCGCAGGAGCCGCAGCTCGACAACTCCAAGACCGTGATGGAAAACGTCATGGACGGCGTTGCCAGGAAGACCGCCATCATCGAGCGCTACAACGAGCTGATGATGAACTATTCCGACGAGACGGCGGACGAGTCCGCCAAGCTCCAGGACGAGATGGACAGGCTGAACCTGTGGGATCTCGAGCAGCAGGTCGAAATGGCCATGGACGCGCTGCAGTGCCCGCCTGGCGATTCGGAAGTGACCAACCTGTCGGGCGGCGAGCGCCGACGCATCGCGCTGTGCCGGCTGCTGCTCGAGCAGCCCGACCTTTTGCTGCTCGACGAACCGACCAACCACCTCGACGCCGAGACGACCGCCTGGCTGGAAAAGCACTTGCGCGACTATCCGGGCTCGGTGCTGATCATCACCCACGATCGCTACTTCCTCGACAATGTCACCGGCTGGATCCTGGAACTCGACCGCGGCCGCGGCATTCCCTACGAGGGCAACTACACCCGGTATCTCGACGCCAAAGCCAAGCGCCTGATCCAGGAAGGCCGTGAGGACGACGCCCGCCAGAAGTCGATCTGGCGCGAGCGCGAATGGATCCAGTCGTCGCCCAAGGCGCGCCAGACCAAGTCCAAGGCGCGTATCAAGGCCTATGAGGAGTTGGTCGAGCAGTCGCAGAACCGCAAGCCGACCGACACGCAGATCGTCATCCCGTCGAGCGAACGCCTCGGCAATGTCGTCATCGAGGTCGAGGGCCTCAACAAGGGCTTTGGCGAAGAGCTGTTGATCGAGAACCTGTCGTTCCGGCTGCCGCCGGGCGGCATTGTCGGCGTCATCGGCCCGAACGGCGCCGGCAAGACGACGCTGTTCAAGACCTTCACCGGCCAGGAAAAGCCGGATGCGGGCTCAGTGCGCATCGGCGAAACGGTCAAGCTCGGTTATGTCGACCAGAGCCGCGACGCGCTCGATGGCAGCAAGACGGTGTGGGAGGAAATCTCCGGCGGGGCCGAAGTCATCAAGCTCGGCAAGCACGAGATCAACAGCCGCGCCTACTGCTCGTCCTTCAACTTCCGCGGTGGCGACCAACAGCAGAAGGTCGGCAATCTCTCAGGCGGCCAGCGCAACCGCGTGCACCTGGCCAAGATGCTGAAGAATGGCGGCAACGTGCTGCTGCTCGACGAACCGACCAACGATCTCGACACCGAAACGCTGGGCGCGCTGGAAGACGCGCTCGAAGCCTATGCCGGCTGCGCCGTCATCATCAGCCACGATCGCATGTTCCTCGACCGCATGGCCACCCACATGCTCGCCTTCGAGGGCGACGCGCATGTCGAGTGGTTCGAAGGCAATTTCGAGGAATATGAGAAGGACAAGCTACGGCGCCTGGGCGCGGAAGCAGCAGCCCCGCACCGCATGACGCACAAGCGGCTGACGCGGTAAGGGTTGATTGGGCGGCGAATTTCTCTGGGATACGAGGAGAGCTCGAATGGCTGACTGGTCCGCCGCCCAATATCTGAAGTTCGAAGACGAGCGCACGCGGCCCGCGCGTGATCTGGTCGCGCAGGTGCCGGTCGATTTTCCGCGCCGCGTCGTCGACATAGGCTGCGGGCCGGGCAATTCGACGGAACTCCTGGTCGAGCGCTGGCCGGACGCGCAGGTGAGCGGCTTCGACACCTCGCCCGACATGATCGAGAAGGCGAGGGCGCGGCTTCCCAATGTCACCTTCGATCTGGCTGATGCCTCCCAATGGCAGCCCGAGAAGCCGGTCGACGTCATCTTCGCCAATGCGGTCTTCCAGTGGCTGCCCGACCATCCGGCCGTGTTCCAGCGGCTGATGGGGTTGCTGGCGCCGGGCGGCGCGCTCGCCGTCCAGATGCCCGACAATATGGGCGAGGATTCGCACCGGCTGATGCGCGAAACGGCGGCGGAAGTGCCTTTTGCGGCAAAGATAAAGGGGGCGGCGCGCGCGCCGCTGCCGCCGGTATCGTTCTACTATGACCTGTTATCGCCGCTCTCGGATCGGCTCGACATCTGGCATACCGTCTACAACCACCCGCTCGCCAATGCCGAGGCGATCGTCGAGTGGGTCAAGTCGACCGGGCTGAAGCCGTTCCTCGATCCGCTGGAAGCCGACGAGCGCGAGGTTTTCCTGGGCAGCTACACAGCCAAGATCGCCAAGGCCTATCCGAAGACGGCCAATGGCAAGGTGCTGCTGCGCTTTCCGCGTCTCTTCATCGTCGCCAAGCGGGCCGGCTAGACTTGGACCGCGCCGTCGCCGGGGCTTTGCCGCGACCGCTTGACCCGCTTTCGCCGCCATGCGCAATTCATCATGCAGGCTCATGATGGCCCGCGTGGCAGGGGGGATGAATGACGATGTTGAGAAAACTGCTTTATGGGTGTGGCGTGTGCGCGACGGCACTTCTGGCCTTCTCGGTCTCGGCCGAGGCCAAGCGGGCCCGCTGCTTCACCACGGATGACGGGTATTTCGCCTGCACCTACAGGGCGATCGACGATGCCGGCAGCTTCCGCATCTCGGCACCGGGCTATCCCGCCTATGTGCTGGAGATCGACGGACCGGGCTTCGCCTATGGCTATGTCAATCTCGGGCGGCGCAACGTGCCGCTGCCGGGGCAATTCGTGCGCAGCCGCGACGACGGCGCATGCTGGAACAACCCGCAGACGAACACCAAGCTGTGCGCCTGGTGAAGCCTGTTTGGGCTGGCCCAAACCTTTGGTTTAAGCCGGCCTAAACCTTTGGCTTAAGCCGGCATAAACCGGCCGATGAGAAAAGTGTTGCGCCGGAGCGTTCCGGCGCCCACATGAAGCCGCAGCGCCAGCGGATGGGACGGACTGAAACATGCATCGCGTCATCATCAGCGGCATCGGCGCTGAAATCCCCAAGCCTGTCATTACGAACGAGGAACTGGTCGCCAGCTTCAATGCCTGGGTCGATACGGAGAACGCGCGGCGCCAGGCTGCCGGCGAGACGCCGCTGCAGAAATCGGACGCCGACTTCATCGTCCATGCCTCGGGTGTGCGCTCCCGCCACGTGATCGAACGTGAAGGCATTCTCGACCCGACCCGGATGGCGCCGCGCATCCCGGCGCGCCCCGACGACGCGCTCTCGCTGCAGGCGGAATTCGGCGTCGCTTCGGCCAGAAAGGCGATCGAGCATGCCGGCGTCGAGGCGTCGGAGATCGATCTTGTGATCTGCTCGTCCTCGCACCAGCAGCGGCCGTATCCGGCGATCGCCATCGAAATGCAGGAGGCGCTGGGTACCCGGGGCGCGGGCTTCGACATGGGGCTCGGCTGTTCGTCGGCGGCGGCGGCACTGCACATGGCGGTCAATCTTGTCCGCTCGGGCGCCCACAAGCGCGTCCTGGTCACCACGCCCGAGATCATCACCGGCCATCTCAACTTCCGCGACCGGCAGACGCATTTCATCTTCGGTGATGCGTCGGTGTCGATGGTGGTCGAGGGGCTCACCCAGGGCGAGAAGCGGCCGGGCCGCTTCGAGGTGCTGGACACGCGCCTCTGGACGCAGATGTCGAACAACATCCGCACCAATCTCGGCTACCACACCCGCACCGCCCAGGACGATCCCTACATGATCGACCTGGAAGGCAATCTCATCAAGCAGGTCGGCAACAAGGTGTTCAAGGAAGTCACCGTCGCCGGGCACAAATTCATCGTCGACTTCCTGGCCGAACACGGGCTGACGCCGCAAGTGGTGCGGCGTTTCTGGTTGCATCAGGCCAATGCGCGCATGAACGCGATGATCCTGAAGTTGGCGTTCGGCCACGACGTCGACCACGACCGCGCGCCGATGGTGCTGGAGCGTCTGGGCAACACGGCGGGCGCCGGCGCCATCGTCGCGCTGTCGGAGAACCATGCCGACATGAAGCCCGGCGATTTCGGTCTGATCTGCGCCTTCGGCGCGGGATATTCGATAGGCGGGGCGCTTCTGCGGATGCTTTGAGCGCGCGCCGCCTCAAGTCGGCATGAAAGGCACAAGCATCGGCACGCGCCTGCTGTAATCATCATAGGACGAACCCAGTTCGCCGCGCAGGAAACGTTCCTCCAGCCTTGCCTTGACGACGATTCCGACGAGCAGCAAAGCGGCGCCGGCTATCCCCCACACCGTGCCCTTGACCGCCATGGTGGCCAGAATGGAAAGCAGCAAACCGGTGTAGATCGGGTGGCGGACCAGCCCATAGGGGCCGGTCTCGACCACGCGATGGTCAGCCTTTGCCGTTACCGTGGCGGACCACAGCCGGCCGAGATGCAGGCGTGCCCACCAGGCGAAAGCAATGCCCATGGCGATCAGCGCGACGCAGATCCAGGCTTCGGTAAGTGTCGGCGTCCATAACCGCAGACCGCCGTGATAGCCGTGCGCCGGAACGAACATCAGCACCGTGCCGGCCAGCCAGAGGATCCTGTACCGGGCCTCGGACTTGAAGTCCGCGCGCTTCTTTGCGGGATCGGCCCAAGACGCCGCGAGGATCCAGGATACAATCCAGAACAGCCAGAGCGCGGCGATAGCGTGTCCAACCTGCATGGCCTGATCTTCTCCCGAACTGGCGCCGTCGTCTATGCCGGCGACGCGGCGGCAATGCGGCGCTCAGCGCATGAAGGCGGAGTTTGCGGTAATAACGTCGTGATCGCCATCAAGCCGCGTGATCGGATCATCAGCGCTTTCGACTAGACCGGGATGTCAGAGGCCACTAGACCAGCGGCATGCGGGAAACAAACCTCGAGCTTTTTGCATCCGCCGAGCCGACCGTCGATATCGTGCCGGGCCGCAAGCTGACGGCAAGGGCGGCGGCGCTCTATGTCGCCCCGTTCGATCGTTTCGAGACGCAGGCCGTCGAGCAATTGCACCTCGGCTTCGATGGCATCGCCGGTGATTTCCACGCCGGGCCGACGCGGCGCTCCGGGGGCCGCGAACCCTGGTATCCGCGCGGCACCGAAATGCGCAACGAACGGCAATTGTCGCTGGTCGCGGCCGATGAACTGGCGGTCGTTGCCGACCGCATGGGCCTGAAGGAAATCCGGCCGGAATGGATCGGCGCCAATCTCCTGATAGAAGGCGTGCCATGGCTTTCGATGCTGCCTGCCGGCTCGCTGATGTTCTTCAAGGGAGGGGTGACGATCAAGGTCGAAGCGCAGAACAAGCCGTGCCGCGTTGCCGGACAGTCGATCGCAAAACATGTCCGCGCGTCGGACCATGACGCAACTGCGCTGCTCTTCCCAAAGGCGGCGAAACGTCTGCGCGGGCTGGTCGCTTGGGTCGAGAAACCTGGAATCATCAGGACCGGCGAAGAGATCTCGGTGCGCGTGCCGGAGCAGTGGATCTACAAGGCATAGCCACGCCGCCGGGGAGGCGGCGTGGCAACGGCAAGGTCAGCCCTTGCGGTTCTTGTTGGCGCCTTGCGCCATGACGGAGACGTGGTCCCACTTGTCCCAGGTGGCGAGGCGGTTGGCGTATTCCTGGCGGATCATCGGCAGGCCGCCGTCGCCGAAGAAGACCCTGAGCGGCGGCTCGGCCGCGTCGACGATTGCCAGCATCGCCGGGCCGGTTGCCTCGGGGTCGCCGGCGACCGAATTGGCGCGGCGCTCGGCCATCTTGGCGCGGGCGGGCGCATAGGCCTCGATCGGCTTGGAGACCTTGGCCGAGGCACTCGACCAGTCGGTGGAGAAACCGCCCGGCTCGACCAGCGTGACATGGATGCCGAACTCCGCGACCTCGATGCTGAGTGACTGGCTGAAGCCTTCCAGCGCCCATTTCGACGCATGGTAGAGACCGAGCGAGGCAAAGGCGTTGACGCCGCCGATCGACGAGATCTGGATGATGTGGCCGGAACGCTGGGCCCGCATGATCGGCAGAGCGGCCTGCGTGACCCAGAGCGCGCCGAACACATTGGTCTCGATCTGGTCGCGAGCTTCCTCTTCGCTGACTTCCTCGATGGCGCCGAAATGGCCGTAGCCGGCGTTGTTGATGACGACGTCGAGCCGGCCAAAGCGCTTGTGGGCCTCGGCGACAGCGGCATCGACCGCCTTCTTGTCGTTCACGTCGAGCTTCATGGCGGCGACGTTGTCGCCGTACTTTTCAACGAGATCGGCGAGCGTGCCGGCGTCACGGGCGGTCGCTGCGACGCGGTCGCCACGCGCCAATGCGGCCTCGGCCCAGACGCGGCCAAAGCCCTTCGACGATCCGGTGATGAACCAAACCTTTGATGTCATGATGTGGGATCCTTGCCCCTGCGGGCGCAATTTCTATGGAAGCGGAGGCTTCTCCGCTTTCGGGCATATACGGCCTGTCGCGCGATTTTCCAGAGGCGAGGGGAAATCTTTTTGAACAAGGCGCGCCTTCTGATCCCTGATCAAGCGTTGCTTGGTCAGGGATAGTTCACCCGAGACGACCAGGCCGGGTCGTCGTGCTTTTGCCAATAGAGCGCCATCAGCCGGCTGGTGACAGGTCCGACCTTGCCGTCGGCGACGCCAGCGCCGTCGATCCTCGTCACCGGCATGATGCCGCCGGCGGTCGAGGTGATGAAGACCTCGTCGGCTGCCTTGAGCGATGCCACGCTGACGTCGGCGGCCTTCGCGGTGAGCCCTTCCTCGCCACAGAGGTCAAAAACGGTGCGGCGGGTGATGCCTGGCAGCACGCCAATGGCCGGTGTCGACAGTTCGCCATTCCTCACGGCGAAGACGTTGAAGCCCGGGCCTTCGGCGACGTTGCCGTTGAAATCGAGAATGAGCGCGGTCTCGGCGCCACGGTCATAGGCATCGTAGAGGCCGCGCACGAGATCGAGCCAATGATAGTTCTTGATGGCCGGATCGATCGAGGCGGGCGGAATGCGCACCTTGTCGCTGATGGCCAGGCGCAGGCCGCGCTGCAATTGTTCGGTATTGGCGACCGAGCCGAACGGCACGGCGAATGCCATGAAGCGGTTGATCGCCTGGCGCGGGTCGCGGCTGAAGGTCGGCGAAGCGCCGCGCGTGCACAGCATTTCGACATAGGCCGCGCGATGTCCCGACAGTGCGACACAATTGTGCAGGATCTCTGTAACGCCGTCGCGATCGAAGGGGATCGTCATGCGCAGCTTTTCCAGTCCGGCGAAAAACCGGTCGAGATGCAGATCGAGGCGGAAGAAGCTGCCGTTCCAGACATGCACCGTGTCATAGGTGGCGTCGGAATGCAGAAAGCCCCAGTCCAGCACCGAGACCTTGGCTTGCGACATCGGCAGATACTGGCCGTCGAGGAAAGCAATGCCGGCGGGGTAGGAATGCGGGTCGACATGGCGGTCGCCGACCAAGGGCAGTTGCGTCGCATCCCGCATCTTCGTCGTCGGGCTCATAAGGGCTCCTGTCGCACAAGGCGGACCAACAGCCTATCGGTCCGGCGGGGAGCGCATAGGGCCAGCCGCCCGGCGCAGTTCGTCCTCGGTCACGATCTGGCCGATACATCGAATTAGAATTGTCTTATAGTCCGGTGGCTTGTTGCGGGAGGGGGATATGAGCAGGTTTGGAGCCGCGATCGCGATCACGATGATCTTTGCCGCCACGGGCGAAGCCAGCGCCCAGTGCACCAGGCAAGGCGAGGAGCTTTGCCAACGCGGCCAGACCTATCGCTGCGAAAAGACCGGCAGCGAGCTGACACCAATCTTCCAGAACCTGCCTTGCGGCGTGAACGTGCCCGCGACGTCCTTCAACGGCACCTGGACCGGCAACGGCCATCAGAGCCCGCAGGGCGATGCCGGCGCCGACTGGTCGATCACCATGACGATCGGCGATGGCAGCGCCTCGATCGACTATCCGTCGCTCGGCTGCGGCGGATCGCTGTCGCAGACATCCAGGGACGACATGTCGGCTGAATTCCACGAAAGCATCACCTACGGCCAGGACAAGTGCATCGACGGCGGCGACATCACCGTCAGGTTCTACAAGGGGAACCTGTCCTGGACCTGGGTCGGCCAGGCCGACGGCCAGCCCTACAATGCGATCGCCGTGTTGACGCGGCAATAGCGCCCCGGGCCTCAATCCTCCTCGTCATCGGCGTCGAGCAGGCGAGTGGCGCGCCAGCGCGTCAGCACGATGTTGGTCTGCTCGATGACGAAGAAGCGGGCGGAGTCGCGATCATAGCCCTCGGCCAGCAGCTTTTCGTAGTCGGTGTGCATATGACGGATATGCGCGATCGTCGCCAGCCACACCGCGATCGTCGGTGGCAAGGTCTTCATATGCACCGAGCCGGCATCGGCCCGGATCTTCTCCATGTCGGCATAGGGCGCCAGCGGCAGGAGTGCCGTCAGCGCCTTGGCGATGGCCCGGCGGCGGCCGGTTGGCGCGCTCATCTTTCCTCGCGCCCTTCGACGGTTGCCTCCGGTATCGCGTCCGTCGAGGCGAAGTAGGGCTTGATGTCGATGACCGGCGTGCCGTCGAGCACGTCGATGGCGTCCAGATCGATGCGGCCGGCGCCGATGTCGAGCGTGACCAGCTTTGCCACATGCAGGCCGACCGGGTTCGGACGGGCAGGGGAGCGCAGCCCGAATACGCCTTTGGCTTCAGCCGCATGGCGGGGGTTTTGCACAATCAGATTCCGCGGCGCGTGGTGCAGCCAGGACAGGATGACGACATGGCTGGCGCGCTCTAGTCCGCGCAGGCCGTCACGATAGGGTGCATCGATGGTCAGCACTGCGCGCTGGCCGGTCTCGCGCGCCGCGCGCATGTTCTTGGGGCAGCTTTCGCGGGTGATCCAAGGTGAGGCGATGCGGCCGATGAAGACGATGCCGCCATCGGGCGGCATCGTCGCCGGATCCTGGTCCAGTCTCCGCTCGCCTTCGCGTGCCTCGAACCTCTCACGCGTTTGGGTCATCGGCCGATCTTCTTTTCGATGCATGTCATTGGCCTCAGACCGCTACACGTTTTTGGACGGCATGCACCGAAAAATCACGCATGCGGCATTTTCTTGTCCGGAAGCGACATAGCGCTTGCATCGTTTTGAAAATCGACATAAACATATGTTTATATCTTTTTCAACGTTAGTGCGTTGAATGTGAATGCACTGAAAAGAGAATACGCCGATGCACGTCTCGCTCGACACCATGGTGGACACATTGAAGGCAGCGGCAGAATCCAGCCGGCTGCGCATACTGGCGCTGCTGTCGCGCGGCGACCTCACAGTGTCCGACCTTACCGAAATTCTAGGTCAGTCGCAGCCACGCGTTTCCCGGCACCTGAAGCTGCTGCTCGAGGCGGGGCTGATCGGCCGCTACCAGGAAGGGTCGTGGGCCTTCTTTCGCTTGTCCGACGCCGATTCGGCGCGCGATTTCGTGCTGCGGCTGGTGGCCGGCATCCGTGACGCCGATCCGCAGGTCGAGCGTGACCTCGAGCGGTTGGCCTCGGTCAAGCGCAAGCGCCAGGATCGCGCCACCGAGTATTTTTCGCAGAATGCCGCAAGCTGGGACCATATCCGGTCGCTGCATGTGCCTGACCGCGCCGTGGAGGCCGCGATGCTGAAGCTGGTCGGCAAGCGGCCGTTCCAGTCCATGCTCGACCTCGGCACCGGTACCGGGCGGCTGCTCGAAATCTTCTCGCCGCTCTACCGGCGCGGCATCGGCATCGACATGTCGCGCGAGATGCTGACCGTGGCGCGCGCCAATCTCGACAAGGCCGGCGTTTCGAACGCGCAGGTGCGGCAGGGCGATATCTTCTCACCGCCGGTCGAGCGCGATGCCTTCGATCTCGTCACCATCCACCAGGTGTTGCATTATCTCGACGACCCAGCCCGCGCGATCCACGAGGCGGCGCGGCTGCTGCGCCCGGCGGGCCGTCTGGTCATCGTCGATTTCGCGCCGCACGCGCTGGAATTCCTGCGCGACCAGCACGCGCATATGCGGCTTGGCTTTTCCGACCGGCAGATAGGGGAGTGGTTCGCCGAAGCCGGCCTCGATCTCGAGGATGCCCAGGAGTTCGAACCGCGCGGTGGCAACGAGGCCAGGCTGACCGTCAAGCTTTGGCTTGGCCGCGACCGGCGCCTTTTGATCGCCGATCCCGCCAATGCCAGCCAGCAGACCAGAGTGAGCTCGATAGGGGAAATCGCCTGATGAACCAGTTTCGTTTTTCCCGCCGTCCCGACATTGGCGACAAGGTCCGGGTCTCGTTCGAATTCTTCCCGCCGAAGACCGACGAGATGGAGGCAAGGCTGTGGGACACGGTCACAAGGCTGGAGCCGCTGCAGCCCAAATTCGTCTCGGTGACCTATGGCGCGGGCGGTTCGACGCGTGAGCGCACGGCGCGCACAATCGGCCGCATGCTGAAGGAGACCAGTCTGACGCCGGCCGCGCATATGACCTGTGTCGACGCCGCCCGCCATCAGGTCGATGCCGTGATCCGGGAATTCACCGACATGGGCGTCAAGCGCTTCGTCGCCTTGCGCGGCGATCCGGCAGCAGGCGTCGGTACCGCCTATCGGCCGCATCCGGACGGCTACGCCAACGGCGCGGAGCTGGTGGGCGCGCTGAAGGGCGCCGGCGATTTCGACATTTCGGTTTCGGCCTATCCTGAAAAGCATCCGGAAAGTCCCGATTTCGCCACCGACATCGACATGCTGAAGCGCAAGGTCGACAATGGCGCGACGCGGGCGATCACCCAGTTCTTTTTCGACAATGATCTTTACGAGCGCTACGTCGAGCGCGCGCGCCGCGCCGGCATCTACATCCCGATCGTTCCCGGCATCCTGCCGGTACACAATTTCACCCAGGTCGCCAATTTCTCGGCGCGCTGCGGTGCGCTGGTGCCGGCGTGGCTGGCGGAGCGTTTCGACGGCCTGCAGAACGATCCGCAGACGCATGCGCTGGTGGCATCCGCCGTGGCGGCCGAACAGGTGCTGGACCTGGTCGAGCGCGGCGTTGGCGATTTTCACTTCTATACGATGAACCGGGCCGATCTCGTCTTCGCCGTCTGCCACATGATCGGCATCCGCTCGCATGAGGCGGAGGCGGCCGGGTCAGCGGCCGCGTAAGACACGGCGAACAGCAAAAGGCCGGGTAAAAACCCGGCCTTTCGAATTGGTTGGACTATTTGGTGCTGGTCTTCCCCGTCTTGGCGGGTTCAGGGAAGGACGCCCATAATGAGGGCGCCGATGAAAGCAAACGCAGCACAAATCATCAATGCGTTGATTGGCCTCGTAAGTCCCATGACATAGCCTCCTCTTAAAGAGCTATGCCCTGGAGTCTAGGTCCATTTGTGCCACAGGCAAGCGGAAAATGTGCTGCATTGCGACGTGATTGTGGATTTTGCGACCCCGGTTTCGCCGTTAGCCGTTGAAACTCCTTGGCAAAAACCCGCTTCGCACCTGTGAATAAATTGTGGCGGGATGGTGTCGCCGGCGTGTCATGACAGCGCTACCGCCGTGAAAGTCGCATTCGACTTTCGCGTTGAAAGCCGCATTTCGAATTTCACGTCACGCCTCGCTCTGACGGCGTGCGAACATCCGCCCGTCGATGGTCACCAGGCCTAGGGCGATCAGCACCACGCCGCCGATCTCGAACAGTTCCAGCCGCTCGCCGAGGAACAGGAAGCCGAGCAGCATGGCGCTGGCCGGCACGACCAGCGTGACCAGCGAGGCGTTGGTGGCGCCGGCCGAGGCAACGAGGTTGAAGTAGAGGATGTAGGCGAAGGCGGTGGACAGAAGCGCCAGCGCCAGCACGGCCGCCCACACCGGCGGCGAGGCGGAGAACAGGCCGGCCGGGCCGTGGGTCAAGAGCACGACCGGGATCATGATGATGGTCGAGGCCGTCAGTTGTCCGGTGGCGACGACCGGCGAGGGCACGCCCTTGAAGCGGCGGGCAACCATCAGCGCAATGCCATAGGACAGCGAGGCGCCGATCAGCGCGAATTTGGCCCAGACCGGACCGCCGAGCCCGGCAAGCAAGCCGGGGCCGATCATGACGGCCGTGCCGGCGACGCCGAGCGCTATGCCGGCGAGCTTGTTCCATGACAGCTTTTCGTCCGACGTCAGCGCATTGGCCAGGATCAGGGTCCAGAATGGCGTCGTGGCATTGAGCACGGAGGCGACGCCGGCACCCAACTGCGTCTGGCCGGCGAAGATCAGCGAGAAGGGGACGACATTGTTGGTGAAGGCCAGCAGGAAGAACAGGCCGGCATGCGGCAAGGCGAGGCGGAAGGACGGGCCGCGCAGGCCGAGATAGAGCTGCAGCGCGATCGCGGCAATGGCGACGCGAAACAGCACCAGGACCAGCGGGTGAAGTTCCCCCACCGCGATGAGGGCGAAGAAGAACGAGCCGCCCCAGATCGCGCCGAGCAGCAGCAATTGGCCCCAGTCGGTGAGCGTCATCGGCCCGCGCGGTGCGGATGTCGTGGCTATCGCCATGTGTCGTCCTCCCCCAGACGGCCTGAATGCCAGCCAGTCGGACACAAGGCATATCGGTTCCGGCGACAAGGGCCACCCGAAACCTGATCGCTGGCAGGCGATGCTGCCGGAAGCTAGCGCCGCTGCGTCATGTGCACGAGACACAGAATTGTTTTCATTAGCCGCTAGCTTGGATTAATTGTGCGCAGGCTGAAGTCGAGGATTCGTCCATGCAGCGATTCGAGAATGCCCGCGAGGCGGCACTGGCGCTTCGTCCGGACGATCCGGTCTATTGCTTCCGCCCGCAGGTCCTGAAGGCCGATGCCAGGCAGTTCATGGGGATGTTCCCCGGCAAGACCGCCTATGCGGTCAAGACCAATGGCGAGCAGATCGTGCTGAAGACGCTGGTCGAGGCCGGCGTCACGGCCTTCGACGTCGCTTCACCCGGCGAGTTCGCCGCCGTGCGCGCGGTCTCATCGGACGCCGAGATGCTCTACATGCATCCGGTCAAGGCGCAGTCCGACATCAAGCTGGCGCTGGAGAAATACGCCATCCGCGTCATCTCGCTCGACCATGAGGACGAGATCACCAAGCTGACCCGGGTGGTGCGGGCGCTCGATATCGATCCGGGCGCGGTCAGCGTGTTCGTGCGGGTGCAGACCAAGGGTCATGCCGCCTACGAGCTGTCGAAGAAATTCGGCGCCGGGCCTGCCTATGCGGTCGAGCTCGCCGAGCGGCTGAACCGTACCGGTTACAAGGTCGGGCTGTGTTTCCACGTCGGCAGCCAGATCGAGGATCCCGACACCTATGAGCGGGCCTTGGCCTCCGCCGACTGGGTGCGTAACCGGCTGACCTTCGACATTGCCGGCCTCGACGTCGGCGGCGGCTTTCCCGCCGAATACGGACACGACCCCAACCGCAAGCAGATCGAGATGCCGTCGCTCGGCCAGATCATGTCGCGGCTCTCCGGCGACCTGAAGGAATATCAGTTCGACCAGATACCGCTTGTGGCCGAGCCGGGCAGGGTGATCGTGGCGCGCTGCCTGTCGCTGATCGTGCGTGTGCTGTTGCGCAAGGGCAAGCGGCTCTACATCAATGACGGCATCTGGGCGTCGCTGTCGGATTCATGGACCGGCAAGATCACGCTGCCGGCGCGCTTCATTCCCGATCCGGCGATCCGGACCCGCAATGGCGACGAGAAGAACATCGTGCCGTTCAAAGTGTGTGGTGCGACCTGCGATTCCGTCGACATCCTGTCCAGGCCGTTCTGGCTGCCGGAAACCGTCGACACCGGCGACTGGATCGAGATCGGCCATATCGGCGCCTATTCGCTGTCGCTCCGGACCCGCTTCAACGGGTTTTATCCCGACACATTCGTCGAGGTAACGACGCCCTTCGACGAGGGCGACGCACCGCAGGGGTTTGCCAGCCTGGAGACGATGGCTGATTAGTGAGTAGTCAGTAGTGAGTAGTGAGTAGTGATTAGTGAGTAGTGAGTAGTGAGTAGTGAGTAGTCAGTAGGGAATTTCTATTTCACTACTCACTATTCACTACTCACTACTCACTACTCACTCTCTTCACAACTTCCCCAGCAGTTCCGGCGTCGGCCATCCATCCACAGGCAGGCCGAGCCGCATCTGCTCCTTGCGGATGGCTTCGCGGGTGTTGGTGCCGAGAATACCGTCGACGGTGCCGACATCGTAGCCCCTGGCCTCGAGCTTGGTCTGCAGTTCCTTCATCTGGTCGTTGTTGAGACCGGGCTCGGGATTGCGCGGATCGAGCGGTGGCGCACCCGCCAGCCGGGAGGCGAGATTGGCCGCGGTCAGCGCGTAGGTGAAGGACTGGTTCCATTCGAGATAGACGTCGAAATTTTCGTAGGTGAGGAAGGCCGGACCCTTGCGGCCCATGGGCAGCGCCAGGCCGGCCTTGAGGCCCTTGTCGACCAGCGGCGAGCCGTCGGGATTGGTGACGCCCCACTGTGCCCACTGCGTCAGCGGCAGTTTGTTGGTGCGTCCGGTCTGGTCCCACGGCATCTCGTCGGGCACGCGCACTTCCTGGATCCAGGGTTCGTCGCGCTTCCAGCCGCGCGACAGCACCTTGTTGGCGGTGGTCATGATCACGTCGGGAACGGAGCCGCGCAGATCGATCTTGCCGTCGCCGTCGCCATCGACGCCACGCGCCAGATAGTCGGACGGCAGGATCTGCGTCTGGCCGATTTCACCTGCCCAGGCGCCGGTGACATCGGCCGGCAGCACGCCGCGATCGATCAGTTCCAGGAGCGGCACCAATTGCTGGCGGAACAGTTGCGGGCGGCGGCAGTCATGCGAGAGCGTGACCAGCGCGCTCAGCGTGTGGAAATCGCCCTGCACGGCGCCGAAATCGGTTTCCAGTGCCCAGAAAGCGGTAATGACCGGCGCCTGGACGCCGAACTGCTGGTCGGCGCGGGCGAAAATATCGGCGTATTTCTTCATGTTCGCCGCACCTTGCTTCAGCCGGTAGGCCGAAATCATGCGGTTGGAGAACTGGATGAAGGTCTGGGTGAACACGCCCTGCGCCCGGTCGCGCGCCAGCGCCCTCTCGTCGATCCTGGCGTCTTCCAGCGCGTCGAGCCCGACGGCGCCGACACCGGCTGCCTTGGCTTCCGCCGCGACGCCCTGTTTCCAGGTTTCGAAATCGCCGCCGCATTCCTGCGCCATCGCCGGCAAGGCCGTGGCGCACAAGAACAGCGCCGCGAGGGCTTGGGAACGCAGTCGCATCGACTTCCTCTCGAAATGAACAGGGGCAATTTCGTCGTGCCTAGCTGGGAAACCCAACGCCCCGAATTACCGGCGGTTGCACTCTTGACCACCGGCTGTGTCGAAAAGCAGGCGGCAAGCCCGGTGTCAACGGTTCTTCTGCCTCTGCGGCCATTTCGTGCGCTTTGCGGCCGTTGCCACGGTGTCAACGGTTCTTCTGCCTCTGCGGCCATTTCGTGCGTTCTGCCACCGTTGCCACGGCGTCAACAGTTCTGCCGCCGAAGTCTCCCGTTGAGGGCGATTTCGCCGCTGAGCCGGTCTAACGGGTGTTCTGCCGCAGCCACTTGTTCCAGGCAGCTTCCGAGCCGTTGAAGACGTTGATGTCGGATTTGCCGGTCATGCCGGGAACGATGCCGGTTCCGGTGTACTGCCAGAAGGTGAAGGGGTGGCTGCCATATTTCTGGCGCGGATGGCCGGCGACGGAGCGCAGCCAGTAGGGATAGCCGCGGAAGGTCGACAACTCATTGTCGTCGAAGAAGTCCACGGAGGTGTAGATGATCGGTTTCTTGCCGTAGTGCCGCTCGACGATTTCCAGGAAGGTGGTCATTTCCGCGCGAACGGTGGCAGCGTCCGGACGCAGCCGGCAGGTCGGCGATTTCGGGTTCCATTCCATGTCGAGCACCGGCGGCATCGCCGAGCGGTCGACAGGCACGTTCTGGATGAACCAGCGCGCCTGCTGGGCGGCCGGAGTGCAGAAATAGAAGAAATGGTAGGCGGCGCGCGGAACGCCGGCGGCCTTGGTGCGCGCCCAGTGCTCGCTGAAATACTCGTCGAAACGGTCGCCGCCCTCGGTCGCCTTGATGAAGGCGAAGGAGATGCCGCTGGCCTTGGCCGTCGGCCAGTCGACCGAGGTCTGGTATTTGGAGACGTCGGTGCCGTGGACGGCGTAGTTCCAGGGTGCGCCGCTGTCCCATTCATGCGGTTTGGAATCGGCGAATCGCGGCGCACGCACCGCCACCGTAGGACTGCTGGAAGCGGACGGCGACAGCGGCGACAGATCATCCACGGTCGAGCAGGCGCCGAGCAGCGTCAGCATGAACAGGACCGCAAGACGGCGCATCGCAACTTCCAAGCCGGAATCAGCCGGTCGCTGATGGGTCTGTCGACTGATGGCCGAAGCTGGTCTGGCCCCCTCCAGGCGATCGCCCCACAGCATCGCCTGATCTCTTGATTATCTGATCGCCGATCATGGTTGATAATCCGTTGATGGCGCTCGACAAGCGACCCGATTTTGCGGAAGCAATGGCGGCAATTCGATGACATAACGGTCAGGTAAGCGCCTGGGAGGAAACGGATGCGGATCATCGTCAAGATCGTCAAATGGCTGCTTGGGCTGGTCGTGCTGGCGGTCGCCGCGCTGTTTGCCTGGCTCTACATCGCGCCGCCTGAGCTGATCCGCGTCGGCTCTGGCTATTCGGCCAAGATCGTCTGCTCCAACGTCTTCATCGCCGGTCGCGATGCCAATGAGGTGCTGGCCGTCGACGTGCAGGCACCCGGACACCCGCTGCTGCGGCTGATGCGGGTCTCGGTCGACAAGAACCGGGGGACGGTTTCGGCCGGACTGCTCGGCTTCCTCGGCAAGAGCGAGGCGGTTTCCCGCGACGGGCTGGGCTGCGCCTCGGTCCCCGACGGCGATGTCGGGAAGGCGCGGCGCACGGCGGTCTATGCCGAACCGGCGGCAACCAGCCAGGATGCACTGTGGCCCGAGGGCGAAAAGGTCGACGCCTCGCAGAATCCCGAGGTCGTGAAAATTGTCGGCGACGAGGCGATGGCCGGCACCGGCATGCGTGCGATCGTCGTGGTCAAGAACGGGCGGGTCGTCGCCGAGCGCTATGGCGAAGGGTTCTCAGCCAAGACGCCGCTGCTCGGCTGGTCGATGACCAAGACGGTCAACGCCGCCATCATAGGCACGCTGGTCAAGGATGGCAAAATGGCGGTCGACAACAAAGGCCTGTTCACGCCGTGGAAAGCGGATGGCCGCGCCGCCATCAGCCTTGCCGACATGATGGCGATGTCGAGCGGGCTGGAGTTCAACGAGGATTATGGCGACGTCGCCGACGTTACCCGCATGCTCTATCTCGAACCCGACATGGCGGGCTTTGCCGAATCCAAGCCGCTGACCGGCGAGGTCGGCAAGGTGTTTTCCTATTCGAGCGGCACGGCGGTGATGCTGTCGCGGCTGTGGCAGGACGCGATCGGCGACAAGGCCAAGGCGCTGACATGGCCGCGCGCAGCGCTGTTCGAGCCGCTCGGCATGCACAGCGCGGTGCTCGAGACCGACGAGCAGGGCACTTTCGTCGGCTCGTCCTATCTCTACGCCACGGGGCATGACTGGGCGCGCTTCGGCCAGTTCCTGCTGCAGGGCGGCGTGTGGAACGGCAACCAGGTGCTGCCGGCCGGCTTCGTCGACTGGATGCGCGAGCCGGCGCCTGCCTCGAAAGTCTATGGCAAGGGCCAGCTGTGGATCGAAGCCCCGGGCGACGAGGAAAATCCAGGCGCCGGCGCCGCCGCCGGCCTGCCCAAGGACACCTACTGGATGGAAGGCCATGACGGGCAGACGGTCGCCATCATACCGTCCGAGCAATTGGTGGTGGTGCGGCTCGGCCTGACGCCGGCCAAGCTTGGTTATCGCCCGCAGACGATGGTGGGCGCGCTGGTGAAGGCGCTGCATTAAGCGCAAGTCGATCGCTGTCTTCTATGCCGCAGTCGCCAAAGGCCTCGCGCGATCGACGCGCGCCCGCTCGTCGGGTGAATTCATGACGGTCCAAATGTCGCTGCGGCGCTGCACGTTGAGCCAGAAATCCGGGCTGTTGCCGAAAACGCGCGCCAGAATGAGCGCGGTTGCGGCCGTCACATTGCGGCGGTCGTTGCACAATTCGTTCACATGCTTGCGCTGCACCCCCATCGCTTCGGCCAAAGCAGCCTGTGTCAGGCCAAGCGGATGCATGAACTCTTCCGTGAGTATCTCGCCCACCGTTGCCGGCTTGCGTGTGGTCATCAACATGTGTCACCTCATCGGTAGCTATGATCGTCGAGATAGATATCCGACGCTTCGCCGCGGCCGCCATCCCACCGGAAGATCAGCCGCCATTGGTTGTTGACGCGGATCGAATGCAAGCCATGGAGATTGCCGCGCAACTTTTCGAAATGGTTGCTCGGCGGCACACGCAAATCCTGATCGGTCATTGCGTCGTCGATCATCTGGAGCTTGCGGAACAATCGGCTTTCAAGATCGGAGGGAATGTTACGGGAGTGGATGTCTTCCACGAAAAAAGCCCGTAGCCATCCGTCCCGAAACCCGACGATCACTTGCTATCTCCAACATGGAGACAATGTACCACTCCTTGGGACGCCTCGCAATGCGCTGAACAGCTCTACTGTATTCGTCGGATTGCCCGGTTGGTTGCAGCGTCGGGCGCCGATAGGCCGGCGTTGGGGCGGCCGTTATCTCCGAGACGTCGGATGCCGGACTTTGATCACCGCCAGCCAGGTATAACCGCGATAAAGCGTGCGGAAATGGAAGGTTGCGCCGGTTCGCTCGGCTTCCGATTCCAGAACATCGCGCAGGGATTCGCGCGGTGTGACGTGGAATTTTTTCAACCAGCCGCGCAACAGCGCCCGGAACCAGCGCGGCAGGCCCTCCTGCTGGCCGAAATCGACGACATGCAATGAGCCGCCAGGGGCGAGGGCTGCAAGGGCCGCGGATACGGTCTTCTCCCAGCCGGGGATCATCGACAGCGAGTAGGAGACGAAGACGCGGTCGAAACTGGCCTGCTCAAACAGCGCCTTGGCGTTGAAATCCGTGGCGTCGCCCCTGGCCAGCATGACGCGACCGGACAGGCCTTCGCGGGCAACAGCGGCGCCGGCCGTCTCCAGCATTTCGGTGGAGATGTCGAGGCCGTAGAAGCGCGCGTCGGGATAGGCGCGGGCGGCAAGAATGATGTTGCGGCCGGTGCCGCAGCCAAGTTCCAGCACCGTGCCGTCGGGCGGTGCGTCGAGCCCCGATATCAGCTTGTCGCGGCCGAGCAGGTAATATTTGCGGGTCAGGTCGTAGATATGGCGCTGCCAGCGGTAGACGCCGTCCATCAGTTCGGCGTGGCTGGCCGGCAGCTCCGTCGTGCTCATGCGGCGCGCTTCACATAAAGGTGGAAGCCGCCATAGATGGCCGAACGGTCGCGAGCCGAGAATTCGCGCGAGGCGTCGCTCTCATAGCTCCACTGATCAAGCAGCGAGGCGGAGACGCGCCCCGGCAACAGGCTGGGCTCAGCGGCGGTGCGGAAGATGACGCGGGCGCCGGCGGAAGCCGTGCGGGTGATTTCCGACCACAACGCGTTGAGCTGGTCGTCGGTCATCCAGTCCTGCGCGTCGAGCAGGATGAAGCGGTCGACAGCGCCCGCATCCTTGCCGGCGAGGAATTCGATCAGGTTGGCGTGGTGGATGGCGACACGGTCGATGTTGCCGCGGATGGTCTCGTAGTTGCGCTTTTCCAGATAGGCGGGCAGGGCGGCCTCACCAGGCTCGGGATAGCGGCGGGCGAAAGCCTGCCAGGCGAAATAGTTGTTTTCCAAGGGAAAATCGCAGGCGAGCTTTTCCAACCGGGCCCTCAGCACGCTGGCCATGGTGCCGTCACCGGAGGTGATCAGCGAATCATACTGTGCCGGCGGAATGCCGAGGCCAAACAGAGAGGCCTTGCGTGACGTCGCCCACTTGAGAAGCTTGTTGTCGAAGACCGGCGCCAGCTCCTCGTTGAAGAAACGGCGCTGTTCGCCGATGTTCCTGGCTTCCATCATGCGGGCCGGGTTCACGCCGAAGAATTTCGCCGTGCGGTGGCCCATGGCGATGAACAGGCCGAGCAGGCCGGTCTGGTAGAAATTGCGATCGAAAACACCGATACGCCGGCGCCCGCGCCAGTTGCGGCGCTCCCAGTAATGGCGGCTGACCGGATCGAGATGCGGGGCGATGAAGCGGTCGTAGGCTTCTGAATTGTGGCTGGTGTCGGCGGCTCCGAAGAAGCGGAACAAGTCGGCCTGCGAAGGCAGGCGGCGCACCGCCTCGAGCTTCATGCGGTTCAGAGCGATATGCGCGGCATTGAGATCGACTGCGTCGACCCTGGCCGGCGAGCGGGTGAGGTAGGCCAGGATGTTGCAGCCGCCCGAAGCGATGGTGACGACGCGATGGCCCTGGCCAAGCTGCATCGCTTCCATGTCGACATCGGGGTCTTCCCAGATCTGCGGATAGACGAGGCCGGAGAACAGAAAGGCGAACAGCCGTTCCGAAATGCCCGCCTTCGAAAGCGGACGGTTCTGGTAGACGGCCTTGCCAACTTCCTTGCCGCGGCGAAAAACCAGGTCAGAAGAGACGTCCGTCATGGCAAAGTGATTCCCCATTTGCTTTGGCGCAAGCGGGTAGCGCAGGGTCATGACAGGCCGGTGACAGCCTGTTGACGCGTTCTTTACAGCTTGCCAAAGCCACCTGGCGTCGGCGTCGTCAGGATGACGGCCTCACCGGCATCGAGCATGGTCTGGTCGCAGGCCTTCAGCACGTCGACCGTGCCGTCGTTGCGGCGCACCTTGGTCGAGCCGACTTCGCCGTCGCCGCCACCGTCCAATCCTTGCGGCGAGCGGTTGCGGTGCGACGACAGGATCGCGCATTCCATCTTCTCGAGGAAGCGGATCGTGCGCCTGGTGCCGTCGCCGGCGCTCCATTTGCCCTTGCCGCCGGATCCCTGGCGGATGTGGAAATCCTCCAGCACCACGGGAAAGCGCAGTTCCAGCACTTCGGGATCGGTAAGACGCGAATTGGTCATGTGAGTGTGCACCCCCGAGGTGCCGGCAAAGCCGCGCCCGGAGTTCATGTGACCGGCCGGCGAGCCGGAGCAGATTGTCTCGTAATACTGGTACGTCTTGTTGCCGAAGGTCAGGTTGTTCATCGTTCCCTGCGCATTGGCCATGGCGCCCATGGCGCCGAACAGCGCGTTGGTGACGTGCTGCGAGGTCTCGACATTGCCGGCGACGACGGCCGCAGGATAGGCGGGCTTCAGCATGCAGCCATCGGGGATGACGATGTTGATCGGCCTGAGGCATCCGGCGTTCATCGGGATCATGTCCTCGACCATGACGCGGAAGGCGTAGAGGACCGCCGCGCGGGCAACCGGCTCGGGCGCGTTGAAGTTGTTCTTCTCGACCTTCGACGTGCCGGTGAAATCGACGGTCGCTTCGCGCTTTTGCCGGTCGATGGTGATCTTCACCTTGATGACCTGGCCGGTATCGGTCGGATATTCATATTCGGAGGCATCCGGCAGCCGTTCCAGCACACGGCGCACGCTCTCGGCGGCGTTGTCCTGGACATGGCCCATATAGGCCTGGACGACATCGAGGCCGAAATGGGCGACCATCTTGCGCAGTTCGGCAACGCCCTTTTCGTTGGCGGCGATCTGCGCCTTCAGGTCGGCGATGTTCTGGTGCGGATTGCGCGCGGGGTAACGGTGGTTGGTCAGCAGCGTGTGCAGCTCCGTCTCGCGGAATTTTCCGCGATCGACAACGCGGAAATTGTCGAACAGCACGCCTTCCTCGTCGACCGTGGTGGCGAGCGGCGTCATCGAACCGGGGGCGGTGCCGCCAATGTCGGCGTGGTGGCCGCGCGAGGCGGTCCAGAAGAGGATGTTCTTCCTGGCGTCGTCGAAGACCGGCGTCACCACGGTGATGTCGGGCAGATGCGTGCCGCCATTATAGGGCGCGTTCAAGGCAAATACGTCACCGGGATGGATGTCGCCGGAGTTCAGCCGGATGATGGTTTCGACCGAACGGTCCATCGAGCCGAGATGCACCGGCATGTGCGGCGCATTGGCGACCAGTGCCCCGGTGCGATCGAAGACGGCGCAGGAAAAGTCCAGCCTTTCCTTGATGTTGACGGAGTAGGCGGTGTTCTGCAGCGTCACGCCCATCTGCTCGGCGATCGACATGAAGAGATTGTTGAAGACTTCGAGCATCACCGGATCGGCCTCGGTACCGAGGGCAGCCGTGCGCGCTTTTCTTTCCGTGCGGCGTATGACGACGTGGTTGACATCGGTGATTTCGGCCTGCCAGCCCGGCTCGACGACGATGGTCTGGTTCGGCTCGATGATCAGGGCCGGACCGGCAACCAGATTGGATGGCTGGAGGGTCTCGCGGCGGTAGACGCCAGCCTGATGCCACCGGCCCTCCGTGTAGATCGGCCTGGTCTCGGACGTGTCCGGCTTGACCCTGGCAGGTCCGGCGGGCGCATGGGCTTCGGCGCCGCCCTGTCCGGTTTCGCTGCCTTCGACGCCTACGATCTCGACGATCATCGGCTTGTCGTCATAGACGAAGCCGAATTGCGCCTTATGGGCGATTTCGAAATCGCGCCTGGCCTGAAAGATCGAGTCCGCCTCGAAATTCACGGGCAGTGCCGTGTCGGTGCCGTCATAACGGATGTGCAGTACCGGCCGGGTGACGATCATGTTGCCGTCGATGCCTTGCGCCGTCAGCTCCGCGACCACCGCGTCCTTCAAGGTGGCGATGAGGCCATCGATCTCCGTTCTGGATTCTTCGGCGAGCGGCTTCAGCAACGCCTGCTGGCGCGAGGCGAAGACGGAGGCGAGGCCGATGCCGTACGCAGAAAGCAGGCCGGAAAAGGGATGGATCAGCACCGCCTCCATGCCGAGCGCGTCGGCGACCAGGCAGGCGTGCTGTCCGCCGGCGCCGCCAAAGCAGTTCAGCAGATATTCGGTGACATCGTAGCCGCGCTGGACGGAGATCTTCTTGATCGCATTGGCCATGTTCTCGACCGCGATTGTGACGAAGCCTTCGGCAACCGCCTCCGGCGAGCGGCCGTCGCCGATTTCGGCGGCAAGGGCGGCGAATTTTATGCGCACGGTTTGCGCGTCGAGCGGCCCGTCCTGGCCGGGGCCGAAGATCGAGGGGAAGAAATCGGGCTGCAGCTTGCCGAGCATGACGTTGGCATCGGTGACGGCCAGCGGCCCGCGGCGCCGGTAGGCGGCGGGGCCTGGATTGGCGCCCGCCGAGTCCGGGCCGACGCGGAAACGGCCGGCCTCGTAATGCAGGATCGAACCGCCGCCGGCGGCGACGGTGTGGATGCGCATCATCGGCGCGCGCACGCGCACGCCGGCGACTTCGGTGTCGAAGGCCCGCTCATAGGCGCCGTCATAATGTGCGACGTCGGTGGAGGTGCCGCCCATGTCGAAGCCGATGACCTTGTCGAAGCCGGCGGCCCTGGCCGTCTCGACCATGCCGACGACGCCGCCGGCCGGGCCTGACAGCAACGCGTCCTTGCCCTGGAACATGTCGGCGGCGGTGAGGCCGCCGGAGGACATCATGAACATGAGGCGAGGGGATTCGTCGTCCCCTGCGGCTGTGCCCAGTTCTTTCGCCACCCTTTGCACATAGCGCGACAGGATGGGCGACAGATAGGCGTCGACCACGGCGGTATCGCCACGGCCGACGAGCTTGATCAGCGGTGAGACCTCGTGGCTGACCGAGACCTGGCCGAAGCCAAGCTTGCGGCAGACCCTGGCCACCGCCTTCTCGTGATCTGGGTACTTCCAGGCATGCATGAAGACGATGGCGACGGCGTCGATGCCGTCGGCCCTGGCTTGTTCGATAGCCGGGCGGCAGGCGGCGATGTCGAGCAGCCGTTCCACGCAGCCATCGGCAAGGACGCGCTCGTTGACCTCGATGACGCGTTCATAGAGCTGCTCGGGAAGAACGATCTCCTTGGCGAAGATGTCGGGCCGCGCCTGATAGGCGATCCTGAGCGCATCGCGGAACCCCTTTGTGACGAGCAGCAACACCCGGTCGCCTTTGCGCTCCAACAAGGCATTCGTGGCCACCGTCGTTCCCATCTTGATGTCGCCGATAAGGCCGGGCGGGATCGCCGCACCCGCTTCCAGGCCGATCAGGTCGCGGATGCCCTGAATGGCGGCATCGGCATAGGCTTCGGGGTTCTCCGACAAAAGCTTGCGTGGATGCAGCGCACCCTTTGGGTCCCGGCCGATAATATCGGTGAAGGTGCCGCCGCGATCGATCCAGAAATCCCATTTCGCGGTCATGCTTCTGTCTCCGGTATCTCGTTTCCAGTGCCGTTGTTAAAGCGCCGGGACGCCGGCAGCAATGTCGCCTGCATGCCATTGATGTTACATGCGGAAACGCAACGTTACGAAACCCGTGGCCGTGTGATGCATTTTCCCTTCGACCGCTCACTGCAACGTGAGCGTGTGTTGAAGGAGAGATGTTATGAAAAAGCTCATTCTTGCTTCCGTGTCCGCTCTTGCCCTGCTGGGCGTCGCCGCCTGTAGCGACAGCGGCACAGGCACCGACAGCACCACGACGCAGAGCACCAATCCGCCGGCCGCCGAGCAGCCGATGAAGCCTGCGGCGCCTGTCGATAACTCAACCAAGCCCGCCGAGCCGGCTCCGGCAACGCCTGCTCCTGCGCCTGCGCAGTAGTTTGTAAGCAGTAAGCGCGTCTTGGGAGGAAGGCCGGCTCGATGCCGGCCTTTTCTCTTGGGCGTACCGCCTGGACCGGCAATTCGTCTCTGCTTCCACGCGCCTGGGCCAGCGTCCGTTATTGGCTTGATAGCGGGGACCGGTTGGCTTTATGAAGCTGGCCATGTCGATTTGGGACCGCCTCGGCGACTTCATCACCCGGGTTTCATCTTCAGCCACGTCCGGCGTCGCCGACGTGGTCGAGGCGGTGCGCACGGTTTTCTCCGGCGACGCCGACCTGCGCCGACGCGTTGCCTTTTCGGTGGCAATGATCGCGCTTTCGGCCAAGATGGCTAAGGCCGACGGCATCGTCACCCAGGATGAGGTGCGTGCCTTCCAGGAAATATTCGAGGTGCCGCCGAAAGAGACGCGCAACGTCGCGCGGCTGTTCGATCTTGCCCAGCAGGACGTGGCCGGCTTCGAAACCTATGCCGAGCGCATGGCGCAGCTCTGTGGTTCCGGACACTCCAACTGCGTGATGCTGGAAGACATACTCGATGGCCTGTTCCACATCGCCAAGGCCGACGGGCTGGTGCACGAGCGCGAAGGCATCTTCCTGCACCGCATCGCCGAAATCTTCCGCATCGACGAGGCACATTACGAATCGATCCTGGCGCGGCACGTCAATCTTGGCGCCGGCGACCCCTATGTCGTGCTCGGTATCGAGCGCGGCAAGCCGTTCGAGGAGGTCAGGAAACGCTATCGCAAGCTGGTGTCCGACAACCATCCGGACCGTTTGATCGCGCGCGGGTTGCCGCAGGAGTTCATCAAGATCGCTACGACCAGGGTGGCGGCGATCAACGCCGCCTACGAGATGATCGAACGGGGCCTGCGCCACGCATGAGCGGCTTCCTGCCCGACGAGCCAAGCGCCGAGGTCAGGGTGTCGCCAAATTTCGGGCCAAGACGGGATACACCGACCCCCGACATGATCGTACTGCACTATACCGGTATGGCGACCGGTGCCGGGGCCGAAGCCTGGCTGTGCGATCCGGCGAGCGAAGTCTCGTCGCATTATCTCGTCCATGAGAATGGCCACATCGTGCAGATGGTGCGGGAAAGCGATCGCGCCTGGCACGCCGGCAAGAGTTCCTGGTTCGGACGCACCGATATCAATTCCTGCTCGGTCGGCATTGAAATCGTCAATCCGGGCCATTCATTGGGCTATCCAGGCTTTCCGCGCCGCCAGATCGACGCGGTGATCGGACTGTGCCGGGGGATTGCCGCGCGGCATGCCATCGCCGCCACGCGGGTACTGGCGCATTCCGACGTGGCGCCGGGTCGAAAGATCGATCCAGGCGAGAAGTTCCCGTGGGTCGCGCTGTTCCAAGCCGGTGTCGGCCATCTCGTGCCGCCCGCTCCGGTCAGGCGCGGGGCCGCGCTGGGGCCCGGCGACCGAGGTGCCGATGTCGAGGCACTGCAGTCGATGCTGTCGCTCTATGGCTATGGCGTCGAGATATCGGGTGTTTTCGACGATCGGACGCGGATTGTCGTCGAGGCCTTCCAACGGCATTTTCGGCCGCGCCGGGTCGATGGATTGGCCGACGGCTCGACGCTGCGCACGCTGCGAAGGCTGGTTGCTTCCCTTAAGACAGCTTCGGCCTGACAGTCCATTTTGCATCACTAAATTACAATCTGTCACTCAAAGTGACTTGCCTCGCCTTCATTGCCGCCAAATCGGCCGTCAAAGGCGTTTCGTGCAAGTTATCGGATATCTAGCCCCCCCGGATGATCCGATGTTGAATTGGCTTTATCGCGTGAAAATCTTCGCGCGGTTCTAACAGAACAGGACCACATGCAAAATTTGACCGTTTTAACGGCAGCCGTTGCTGCCGGTATGATGACTTTTGCCATCGGTACGGCGAATGCCGCGCCGCAGAGCCTGCGAGCCGACACTGGCTTCGCGGCCGTATCGGGCAAGACCGCCAACCAGAAGGCGGCTCCCGGCCCGAAGGCAAAGAAGGCATCGGCCGCGAAGATACAGAAGGCTGCCGCGGTGAAGGCGAGGAAACCAGTCGCCAAGCGCTACACCAAGCGAGGCCGCAAGAACGTAGACCTGACGACCACTGCGTCGATCCATCCGGAGATCAGCACGACTTCCGGCGCTACGATGGCTGGCGGCGGCCAGTATTCCGCGATCATCGCCCGCTATGCGGCGATCGAAGGCGTGCCGGTGTCGCTGGCCAAGGCGGTCATCAAGATCGAAAGCAACTACCGGCCCAACATCGTGGGCAGTGCCGGTGAGATCGGGCTGATGCAGATCAAGCCGGCGACGGCGCGGATGATGGGCTACAGCGGCTCGGCCAAAGGCCTGTTCGATCCCGACACCAACATAAAATACGGCATGAAGTACCTTGCCATGGCGCGGGGTCTTGGTGGCGGCACGACCTGCGGAACGATCCTGAAATACAATGCCGGCCATGCCGCGACCCGTATGAACCCGGTGTCGGCTGCCTATTGCAGCAAGGTCAAGGTGCAGATGGCCGCGCTCGGTTCGCCGGCATGACGATGCAGGGATAAGCGGCTTTTTCATTTGCGTTTTGCCGCCTGAACCCCTTTATACGCCCAGCCAGCTGGCTGGGCGGCCGCACTCGCAAACGCCGAAAGGCCGCGAGTGAGGAAAGTCCGGGCTCCATGGAGACACGGTGCCGGTTAATGGCCGGCGGGGGCGACCCCAGGGAAAGTGCCACAGAAAGCAAACCGCCCCGACTTGTCGGGGTAAGGGTGAAAGGGTGGGGTAAGAGCCCACCGCGCGACTGGCAACAGGAGCGGCACGGTAAACCCCACCGGGAGCAAGACCGAATAGGGGCGGTGCGAGGGGAAACCCTCGGGGGCTGTTTCCGGCTCACCGTCCGGGTAGGTTGCGTGAGGTGCATGGCAACATGCGCCCAAGATGAATGGCCGCCACGTTCTCGCCTCGCAAGGGGCGAGGGCCATACAGAACCCGGCTTACAGGCCAGCTGGCAGTTTTCTCCCCGACATTTCCGGTAAGTCTTTCAAAATCAGAAGGTTGCGCCCTTGGGCGCAGCTTTCGATTCAAGGCGAGAACGTTGCCCTTGCATCGGGCACGAGCCAAGGGCTCGCCGGCTTTGTTGAAACTGGTGCGATTAAATCGTACCATGGCTCATCGTCGGGAGTCTATCATGGGTCAGGTTGATAAACGCAGCATCACGCTTTCGCCGGAACTGGCGCAGGCGGTTGACGATGTGGTCGCCGCTGGAGAGTACGCCTCGGCGAGCGAAGTGATCCGCGATGCGTTGCGGCAGTGGAAGGACCGCCGCGACCTGCTCGGCTACACGGTCGAGGAGTTGCGCAGGCTTGTGCAGGAGGGGATCGACAGCGGGCCGGGCCGGGACGGCGGAGAGGTCATGGATCGATTGCGCGCCAAATACCTTAAGATGGCGGGGCCGAGAGGCTTCCATGAGTGAAGTATCGCCTGCTTCCTCAGGCGGTCGACGATCTCGAAGACATCGGCGACTACATCGCTAGCCATGACCCGCGGGCTGCCGTCCGTCTCGTGGACGTGCTGGAAAGCCGTTGGGATTTGCTGACGTTGCATCCCTTCTCAGGTGCGCCACGTGACGATATCGCGCCCGGCGTCCGACATATCGTGGTTAGCAACTACCTCACTCTTTACCGCGTCGGCGGCGACGCCATCGAGATCATTCGGGTGCTGCATGGTCGTCGTAACGTCGATGCGGACGCCCTCGGCTCCTGATCAGGGCAGGTCAGCCGCTGATCCGATCCAGCGAAGCCTCGATCGCCTTCCAGAGTTCCTCCACCGGCTCGCAGCCGACCGACAGGCGTACGAAGCCAGCCGGCACCGCGTCGCCTCGCTTCAGGCGCCGCTCGGCCGAGCTGTGGACGCCGCCAAAGGATGTCGCGGCCTGCATGAGTTGGCAGCCATTGATGAAGTCCTCAGCCTTTTCCTCCGAGGCGAGTTCGAAGGAAATGAGGAAGCCGAAACGCTCCATCTGGGCGCGGGCAAGGTTGTGCGATGGGTCGCCTTCCAGCCCGGGATAGCGCAGACCGGTAATCGCCCGATGGCCTTGCAGCCGTTTCGCGATGATTTCCGCCGACGAACACATGCGGTCGAAGCGCACATCAAGCGTTTCCAGGCCGCGATGCACCATCCAGGCTTCGAAAGGCCCGGGGATGGCGCCCGAGACCTCGCGCCAGCCGGTCACGGCAGAAATGACATCGGCATTGCGGCTGGCGACGTGGCCGAACAGCACGTCGGAATGGCCATTGGGCGCTTTGGTGTCGGCGGCGACGACGATATCGGCGCCGTGGTCGAGCGGGCGCTGGCCGAAGGGCGTCATCGTCGTGTTGTCGACCACCAGCAACGCGCCGGCTTTATGAACGGCCGCGGCCACCGCCGCTATGTCACAGATGTCCAATCCCGGATTGGCTGGCGTTTCGACGAAGGCGAGGCGATAGCCGTCGAAACCGCCGTCGAGAAAGGTCGATGTCGGCCTGACGTCATAGGCAACGCCGAACGGTTTCAGGAAACGGTCGGCGAGCGCTCGTGTCGTGTGATAGCCGTCGGACGGCAGAAGGACACGGTCGCCGGCTTTGAGCAGCCCGAAGAACACGGCCGAGATCGCCCCCATGCCGGAAGGGAAGGCTACGCAGGGCGCGTCTTCCAGATGCGCCAGCATATGTTCGACAGCGCCCCAGGTCGGATTGCTGAAGCGGCCGTACTGGTCGAAGCCGGTGGCGTCGCCTGGGGCATGAAAGATCGCCGCCATGGTCAGCGGCAGCGGAATGGAATCGCCCTTGGCAAGTCCGCCACGACGCAGATGTGGGAGTGCCGCGGCGCGGGCTTTCGCAGTGTCAGGCATCCGGGTTCAGTCCTTGTCAATCGAAATAAGGTGGGTACCGCGGCCTGTTGCGGCCTGGCCAGGTGATCTAGTTCGGACGATCGGGGTGGCGATACGGCCGCCCCTCGGGCATTCCATGTTTGAGATAATGTTCGCGCGCATTCATGCCCGATCGCCTGACGTCTTCGTGCAATTCGAGATAGACGTCATCGCGAAAGCCCCTGGGCAGTCTTATGTTGGCCTTGACCACGGGGGAAAGAACCAGTTTGCCGTCGCCTGGGTGTCCAGGAAAATAATCCGGCGTGAATCCCAATTGCCTGGCGATCACGTTGAACGACAGTTGATCGCGGTAAGAATACGCGCAGACCTGGTCGAACCATTGCTCCATCACGGCTTGCAACCGCGCATCGTTGTGCCGGCGCAGAAGGACGCCGCCAAAGATCAAGCCGGCATCCTCGGGGTGGCCAATCGAGCGGTAATGCCCCATCTGATCCTGGATGACCCTGATGTCATCATAGCGCTCCTTGGCGACGAGCTCCGCCTCCTTGTAAACACATGACCGCTCGGGATGGCAGAAGCAGACCATTGGCGCTCCGTCATTCCCGAGGTGCGCAAAGATCTCGGACACCGAGCAAACGAGCTGAGCCGTGTTGTTGAGATACAGGCTTGTTTCGTACTGGCCGACATAACGATGCGCCAATATCTTGACCATCTTCGCGACCCTGACCGGGTCCATCGTCTCGATGTCGACGTACACGAACTTCCAAGTCTTCGACCGTAGGCTCCTGTCGTCGGTGAAACAGATGAAATCGGTCAATCCGTCGCGGCGGTATTTCGTGTCCGCGAGCAATTCGGAATAGCCGAAAAGACAGGTATAGACCACGCGCCGGTTCTGCGGCGGCGCTGACAACCCCAAAATTCTACGAAAAAAGTCTCTCAAGCTATCTTGTCATGTCGATAATCGAAGAGCCGACAGCGGCGGCGGCTCTGCTCAAAAATTATCAGAACCATCCGAGATTGCAAACCTTGCGCAGGCGCTATTCAGGCGCCGCGGGCGCCGACCGCGATGCGCGCATACCGGCTAAACGGTTCGTTAGGCTTAATGGATCATAAAGACGAAACGTGCCGTCAAATGTCCATTCTCCTCAGTGTCGACACGCATGTTTGTGAAGCCTGTTCCCGTTGACGCCCATAGTGCCCCATGATATCCCATCCAGACATCAAAGCCTTCGTTCCGCGTCAGGGTAAAGCGTACGCCAATCGGGCAGCCGCGGCGGCTGCGCGTTTGCCGATTTTTGCCCGTTTGGACGAGGTTGGTGCGGGGCAGAGAACGCGCTGCGGCGGCGCGTACGAGACGATGAAGAGGGGTGCGGCGGCGCAAGCGGCTGTAGCGTGTGATGGACCGGTTTCTGTCGAACACGGTGAGCAGGATCGATGCGAAGGGGCGGGTGTCCGTTCCAGCGCATTTCCGTGCCGTTGTGCAGAAGCGCGGCTATTCGGAACTCTACGCGCTGCGTTGCCTGGACCTGCCGGCGATGGATGTCGGCGGGCTCGACCTGCTCGATCGCTACGAGCAGCGCATCGCGCAGGAAGACCCGTTCCTGCAGACGGCGGACGACATGTCGTTCTTCTGCCATGGCGACGGAACGTTCCTGAAGCTGGATCAGGATGGCCGCATCACCATGACCGATTTCATTCGCGAGCACACCGGCATCTCCGCGGAGGTCGCCTTTGTCGGACGCGGCAATTTCTTTCAGATCTGGGAGCCGGGACGGCTTGCGGCCTACGGGGCGCAGGCGCGGGCCAGGCTTTTGCAGCTTCGGCAGGGGACGAAGCCTGGGGAGCGACCGGAATGACGGCGGGCCACGGCGATGAAATCAACGCCGTTGGCGGATCGGTCCGCCACATTCCGGTCCTCCTTGGCGAAGTGCTGGAAGCGCTGGCGCCGGCCAAGGCCGACGTCATCGTCGACGGCACGTTCGGCGCCGGTGGCTACACCAAGGCCATCCTGGCGTCCGGAGCGTCGGTGATTGCCATCGACCGCGATCCCGATGCCATCGCGGCCGGGCGCGATCTCGAGGCCCGGTCCGGCGGCAGGCTGAGACTGGTACAGGCGCCGTTCTCGACGCTGGACGAGCATGTTGAAAGCGCCGATGGCGTCGTGCTCGACATCGGCGTGTCCTCCATGCAGCTCGACCAGGCCGAACGCGGCTTTTCATTCCGCTCCGACGGCCCGCTCGACATGCGCATGGCGCAGGCCGGGATCAGCGCCGCCGACGTCGTCAACAGTTTCAAGCCGGGCGACCTTGCCCGCATCTTCGGCTTCCTCGGCGAGGAGCGCCATGCCGGGCGCATTGCCCGCATGATCGAGGCGCGGCGCGAGAAGCGTCCGTTCGAGCGCACCCTTGAACTCGCAGACGCCATCGAGACGCATATCGGCCGCGCGCCGAAGGACAAGATCCATCCGGCGACGCGGGTCTTCCAGGCGCTGCGCATCTTCGTCAATGACGAGCTTGGCGAACTGGCACGAGCGTTGCTGGCGGCCGAACGCGTGCTGAAGCCGGGCGGGCGTCTGGTGGTGGTGACGTTCCATTCGCTGGAAGACCGTATCGTCAAGCGCTTCATAGCCGACCGCGCGGAGGCCGCCAGCGGCTCTCGCCACATGCCGGAGGCGCAGGCGCGCAGTGCCACCTTCCGCAAGGCAGGCGGTGGCGTGACGGCGGGTGACGCCGAGGTCGCCGCCAACCCGCGCGCCCGCTCGGCCAGGCTGCGTGCTGCGGTTCGCACCGAGGCACCGGCGCGCAGCGGCGATTTTTCGATTTTCGGCCTTCCAAAACTTCCCGGCATCGATCGGCCGGGGGAGAGGTAAGCACGTGTTTCGTACCAGCGACATTGTCCTGATCGCCGTCATGGTTTCGGCGGCGGCCCTGACCTACAAGGCCAAGCGCGAGGCCGAGGATCAGTTGGCGGCGGTGCAGAAGATCCACGCCCAGATACGCTACGAGGAGGACACGATCGACCTGCTCAAGGCCGACTGGAGCCTGCTCACGCAGCCGTCGCGGCTGCAGAAGCTGGCCGAGCTCTACAAATCGCAGCTCGCGCTGGAGCCGGTCAGTGGCCGGCAGATCGTGGGCCTCGGCGACCTGCCGGCCAAGGCCCTCGACATCCAGGACATCCTGAACGGGCGCCAGGGCGCCATGGCCGACAATTCCGACAAGGCGCCCGCGGGCGACAAGGATCCCGTCGTGACCGGAGACATCGCCCAATGATCGGCAAACTGCTGAAGCGCTTCGCCACGGCACGCCGCGCCAGGACAGGTGAGGACAGGTCGATCGTGGTCGAGGGCGCCCGCAAGGCGACAGGCGGCAAGGGCAAGGCGCGCATCGTGATGACGATGGCCGTGTTCTTCGGCATCTTCTCGACCATATCGGGGCGGCTGGTCTATCTGGGCTTCCAGACTCCCGACCTGTCGGGCGGTCCGCAGAGCCGGGTGACCGCATCGCGCCCCGATATCGTCGATCGCAACGGCGAAGTGCTGGCCACCGATATCAAGACGGCGTCGCTGTTCGCCGAACCGCGCCGCATCGTCGATGCCGACGAGGCGATCGAGAAGCTGTCGACGGTGCTGCCAGAGATCGATTACGAGCAGACCTATCACAAGCTCAAGAGCGGCGCCGGTTTCGTCTGGCTGCAGCGGCAGCTGACGCCCAAGCAGCAGGCCGACATCATGCAGCTCGGCATTCCCGGCTTCGGTTTCCGTACCGAGAAGCGCCGTTTCTATCCGAGCGGCGAGACCTCGTCCTACATTGTCGGCCTGACCAACATCGACAATCAGGGCATCTCCGGCATGGAGAAGTATATCGACGAGCAGGGGCTCAGCGACCTGCAGGCGTCGGGCCTGGCGGTGGCCAAAGACCTCAAGCCGGTGAAGCTGTCGATCGATCTGCGCGTCCAGCATGTGGTGCGCGACGAGATCGCGGCCGGCCTGGAGCGCTACCGCGCCATGGGTGCTGGCGCCGTCGTGCTCAACGTCAAGACCGGCGAAGTGGTGGCGATGGCCTCGGTGCCGGATTTCGATCCGAACAATCCCTACAATGCCCAGGACAAGGACAGGCTGAACCGGATGTCGGCGGGGCTCTACGAGATGGGCTCGACCTTCAAGAGCTTCACCTCGGCCATGGCGCTCGATTCTGGCAAGGCGACGATGTCGAGCCGGTTCGACGCTTCGCATCCGATCCGGGTCGGCCACCAGGCCATCCACGATTTCCACGGCAAGAACCGTGTGCTGTCGCTGCCTGAAGTTTTCCTCTATTCCTCCAATATCGGGTCGGCGAGGGAGGCCGAACTGGTCGGCATCGAGGGGCATCGTGAGTTCCTGCATCGCCTTGGCATTCTGGACCGGATGCAGACCGAACTGCCTGAGGTCGCCCGCCCGACCGAACCGAAGGTCTGGAAACAGGTCAACTCGTTCACCATCGCCTTCGGCCATGGCGTGTCGACGACGCCGCTGCAGGCCGCCGTCGGCTGCGCGGCGCTGATGCAGGGTTATCTGATCCAGCCGACATTCCTCGTGCGCAGCCAGGAGGAGGCGATGGCCGTGGCCAAGAAAGTGGTCAGCGAGAAGACCGTCGAGGGCATGCGCTACCTCTATTCGCTCAATGCCGAGAAAGGCTCGGCCAGAAACGCCCGGGTCCCCGGCTATCGCGTCGGCGGCAAGACCGGAACGGCCGAGAAGGTCATCAACGGCCGCTACTCCAAGGACTTGAATTTCAACACCTTCGTCGCCGCCTTCCCGATGGACGACCCGCAATATCTGGTGTTCACGATCGCCGACGCGCCGCATCCGGAAAAGCCGGGGATGACCGACGTTGCGGCCAACAATGCGGGGGTTATGGCCGGCAATATCATCAGGCGTACAGCGGCCATGCTTGGCGTGAAGCCAGATTTCAGCCATGAAAATGGTGCAACGCTGGTTTCCTATCAGTGATTCTTAGGGCGCGCCGGCAACTGCGCGCTATTTTGTTGCGGTGAACGGGACTCGATGAAGCTCAAAGATCTAGCCGGTATCCTGCCAGTCGAAGGAACAGCTTCCGCCGATCTGGAGGTCACCGGCATCTCGTCGGATTCCCGCCAGGTGAAACCCGGCGTCGTCTTTTTCGCGCTTGCGGGCAGCAAGGCGGATGGCTCCGCCTATGCCGCCGACGCTGCCAGGCGTGGCGCTGCCGCGATCGTCGCGGGTAAAGGCAGCGCCCTTGCCGGTCTGCCTGTTCCGGTGCTGGCGGTCGATGATCCGCGGCTGGCCCTGGCGTTGAGTGCCGCGCGCTACTTCGGCAAACAGCCGAAAACCATGGTCGCGGTGACGGGCACCAGCGGCAAGACGTCGGTCGCGGCCTTCACCAGGCAGATCTGGGAGCAGGCGGGATACGCCGCCGCCTCGATCGGCACCACAGGCGTGGTGGCGCCCGGCCGCAACGACTATGGCTCGCTGACGACGCCCGATCCGGTCGCCCTGCATCAGTTGCTCAGGGAATTGGCGGATGCCGGCGTTACCCACGCCTCAATGGAGGCCTCCAGCCACGGGCTCGACCAGCGCCGCCTCGACGGCGTCAAGCTCGCCGCCGGCGGCTTCACCAATCTCGGCCGCGACCACATGGACTACCATGCGACTGTCGAGGATTACCATCGCGCCAAATTGCGCCTGTTCGACACGCTGCTGCCGAAGGGCGCACCGGCAATCGTCTTTGCCGACGATCCGTGGTCGGAACCGACGATCAAGGCGGCGCGGGCCGCCGGGCTCGACGTGCTGACAGTCGGTCGCCATGGCGATTTCCTCAGGCTGAAGCGGGTCGAGCACGAGCGCCATCGCCAGCGTGCCGAAGTCGAGGCCGACGGCGTCATCCACGAGATCGACCTGCCGCTTGCCGGCGATTTCCAGATTGCCAATGCGCTGGTTTCGGCGGGGCTTGCCATTTCCACGGGAACGCCTCTCGCCAAGGCCTTGGCGGCGCTGGAGAAATTGAAAGGCGCGCCTGGCCGGCTCGACCTCGTCGGCACCACGGCGAGCGGCGCGCCGGTCTATGTCGACTACGCCCACAAGCCCGACGCGCTGGAGAATGTGCTGGCCTCGGTGCGTCCGTTCACCACCGGGCGCGTGATGGTGGTGTTCGGCTGCGGCGGCGACCGTGACCGTGGCAAACGCCCGATCATGGGCGAGATCGCCACCCGGCTCGCCGATGTCGTCATCGTCACCGACGACAATCCGCGCTCGGAAGTTCCCGAAACCATCCGCGCCGCCATTCTTGCCGCGGCACCTGGCGCCATAGAGATCGGCGACCGGCGCAAGGCAATCCACGAGGCCGTCGGCATGCTGCATGCCGGCGACACGCTGATCGTGGCCGGCAAGGGGCATGAGGAAGGCCAGACGATCGGCACCGAGACCCTGCATTTCTCCGACCACGAGGAAGTGCGCGCCGCGCTCAGGGAGCGTGCCGCATGAGTTTGCTGTGGACATCGGAAGCACTGGTCGCCGCCACGGATGGTCGTCCGCTCGGCCCGATGCCCGATGGCATATCGGGCATTTCGATCGACAGCCGCAGCCTGCAGCCGGGTGACGCTTTCTTCGCCATCAAGGGCGAAGCGATGGATGGCCATGACTTCGTCACCGCGGCCATCAAGGCCGGCGCCGGCGTGCTGGTGGTGGCCGAAGGCAAGCTGCCCTCGCTCGGGCGGCTGACGGCGCCGATCATCGTCGTCGAGGACGTGCTGGCCGCACTGGAGAAGCTCGGTGTCGCCGCGCGGACGCGCTCCCAGGCGAAAATCATCGCGGTCACCGGTTCGGCGGGCAAGACCACCACCAAGGAGGCGCTGCGCCACGTGCTTTCGGCGGTCGGCAAGGTGCATGCCTCGGCGCAGTCCTTCAACAATCACTGGGGCGTGCCGCTGACCCTGGCGCGCATGCCCGCCGATTGCGACTATGCCGTGTTCGAGATCGGCATGAACCATCCCGACGAGATCCGGCCGCTGGTGAAGATGGTGCGGCCGCATGTCGCCATCGTCACCATGATCGCCGCCGCGCATCTCGGCTTCTTCCGCAATCTGGACGAGATCGCCAAGGCCAAGGCCGAGATTTTCGAGGGGCTGGAGCCTGACGGCGCGGCGGTCCTCAACCGCGACGATGCCCGTTTCAAGCTGCTGGAAAAGATGGCGCAGGCCGCCGGCGTCGAGCATGTCTATGGCTTCGGCGAGAATGCGCGCTCGACCTTCAAGCTCACCAAGTGCGAGTTGCATGCCGACCATTCCGACATTGCCGCCAGGATCAGCGGCCACGACATGATCGCGCGCATCGGAGCGCCCGGACGGCACATGGTGCAAAACATCCTGGCGGTGCTGGGTGCCGCGCAACTGGTCGGCGCCGATCTCGACAAGGTGGCGATGGCGCTGGTCGACCTGTCGGCTGAGCGCGGCCGCGGCAAGCGCCACGTGCTGCGGCATCCCGGTGGCTCGACTTCGAGCCACGCCGGCGGCTCCATCACGCTGATCGACGAGAGCTACAACGCCAATCCGGCCTCGATGGCGGCCGCGATGGCGCTGCTCAACGCGACGCCGGTGACGGGCGAGGGACGCCGCATCGCCGTGCTTGGCGACATGCTGGAGCTCGGCGACCATTCGGCCAAGCTGCATACCGCCCTTGCCGACCTCATCGTCGGCACGGGCACGCGGACGGTCTTTCTCGGCGGGCCGGAAATGCGCTCGCTGGCGCAAGCGCTGCCTGATGACATCAAGACGGAATATCGCGCCGGCGTCGAGGAGTTGAAGCCGGTGCTGCTCGCCGCGCTGAAGCCAGGCGACGTGGTGATGGTCAAATCGTCGAAGGGCATCGGTTTTGCAAAACTGGTCGATGCGCTGCTGGGCAAATTCCCGGCTGAAACCACAAGCGGCAATCAGGCCTAGTTCAAGTCGGGGGACGAAAGCGCATGTTCACACTGCTGGTCGATTTCGCGGACAAGATCTCGGTCTTCAACGTCTTCCGCTACATCACGTTCCGCACCGGCGGGGCGTTGATCACCTCGGCGCTGATCGTCTTCATCTTCGGGCCGACCATCATCAACTCGCTGCGGCTCAGGCAAGGCAAGGGCCAGCCGATCCGCGCCGACGGACCGCAGACGCATTTCAAGAAGGCGGGCACGCCGACCATGGGCGGGCTGATGATCCTTTCCGGCATCATCGGCTCGTCGCTGCTGTGGGCGAACCTGTCGAGCATCTATGTCTGGGTGGTGCTTCTGGTGACGCTGGGCTTCGGCTCGATCGGCTTTTATGACGACTACCTGAAGGTGACCAAGCAGTCGCATCTGGGCTTTTCCGGCAAGGCGCGGCTGGGGCTGGAATTCGTCATCGCCGGCATCGCCGCCTGGGCGATCATGCACAACGGCCAGGCGCCGTTCTCGTCGTCGCTGACGTTTCCCTTCGCCAAGGAATTCATCATCAATCTCGGCTGGTTCTTCATTCCGTTCTCCTGCTTCGTCATCGTCGGCGCCGGCAATGCGGTGAACCTGACCGACGGTCTCGACGGGCTGGCGATCGTGCCGATCATGATCGCGGCGGCGTCCTTCGGCGTCATCGCCTATCTGTCGGGCAACGCGGTGTTCGCCGAATATCTGCAGATCCATTTCGTGCCCGGCACGGGTGAACTGGCGGTTGTGCTGGGCGCCGTCATCGGCGCCGGCCTCGGCTTCCTCTGGTTCAACGCGCCGCCGGCGGCGATCTTCATGGGCGACACCGGCTCGCTGGCCATGGGCGGCCTGATCGGCACTGTCGCTGTCGCCACCAAGCACGAAATCGTGCTGGTCATCGTCGGCGGCCTGTTCGTGGTCGAGATCCTCTCGGTCATCATCCAGGTCGGCTACTTCAAGATGACCGGCAAGCGCGTGTTCCTGATGGCGCCGATCCATCATCATTTCGAAAAACTCGGCTGGACCGAAAGCCAGGTGGTGATCCGCTTCTGGATCATCGCCGTCATCCTGGCGCTGGTCGGCCTCTCCACCCTCAAGCTCAGATAGGCGCCTCTTGATCCCCGCCGCATCCTTCGCAGGCAAGCGTGTTTCGCTCTTCGGGCTCGGCGGCTCGGGGATCGCCACGGCGCGCGCGCTGATCGAGGGCGGCGCGCAGGTGCTGGCCTGGGACGACAATCCCGACAGCGTCGCCAAGGCCGCCGCCACCGGCATTGCAACCGGTGACCTGCGTGGCGCCGACTGGGGCGGGTTTTCCGCCTTCGTGCTGTCGCCCGGTGTGCCGCTGACCCATCCCAAGCCGCATTGGACGGTGGAACTGGCGCGTGGAGCGGGCGTCGAGGTCATTGGCGATATCGAGCTGTTCTGCAGGGAGCGCGCACAGCGTGCGCCGGACGCGCCCTTCATCGCCATCACCGGCACCAACGGCAAGTCGACGACGACCGCGCTGACGGCGCATATATTGAAAGCCTCGGGGCGTGACACGCAGATGGGCGGCAATATCGGCCGCGCGGTCATGACGCTCGATCCGCCGACGCCCGACCGGCACTATGTGGTTGAATGCTCGTCCTACCAGATCGACCTTGCGCCCTCGATCAATCCGACGGCCGGCATCCTGCTCAATCTGACGCCCGACCATCTCGACCGCCACGGCACCATGCAGCACTACGCCTCGATCAAGGAGCGGCTGGTCGCCGGCAGCGAGACGGCGATCATCGGCATCGACGATTCGTGGTGCGCGCAGATCGCCGAACGGCTGGAGCGGGCGGGGCGGCAGGTCATCCGTATTTCCAAGCGGCTGCCGCTGACCGACGGCTATTTCGCCGACGGCACCAATCTGATGGAGGCCGTGCACGGCCGCTACAGCCGGGTTGCCTTCCTCGAAGGCATCGGCTCGCTGCGTGGCCAGCACAATGCGCAGAACGCGCTGGCCGCGGTCGCGGCCTGCCTCAAGGTCGGGCTCGACCTCGGTGAAATCCAGTCGGGGCTGGAAAGCTTCCCGGGGCTGGCCCATCGCATGGAGCAGGTCGGCCGCAAGGATCATGTGCTGTTCGTCAACGATTCCAAGGCGACCAATGCCGACGCGGCGGCGCCCGCTCTGTCCAGCTTCAACCGTATCTACTGGATTGCCGGCGGCCTGCCCAAGGAAGGCGGCATCGAGCCGCTGCGCGGCTTCTTCCCGCGCATCGCCAAGGCCTATCTGATCGGCGAGGCCGCGCCGGCCTTTTCGGCGACGCTGGGCGAAGCCGTGCCTTACGAGATTTCGGGCACGCTCGCCGCCGCGGTCGAGCACGCGGCGCATGACGCGGCCGGCGACGACAGCGGCGAGGCGGTGGTGCTGCTGTCGCCGGCCTGCGCCAGTTTCGACCAGTTCAAGAATTTCGAGGTTCGCGGCGAAGCCTTCAGGCAAGCTGCGAGCGCTATAGATGGCGTCAAACCCATCGGAGGGGCACGATAATGCAGAGCCGTCTCGACAAAAGTCCTGTTGCAACCTGGTGGTGGACCATCGATCGCTGGTTCCTGGCGGCGTTCCTGTCCTTGATGGGGCTCGGTATCGTCCTGTCGTTCGCGGCAAGCCCTGCCGTCGCCGAACGCATCGGCCTCGACAGTTTCCACTTCGCCACAAGGCAGATCATCTTCACCGTGCCGGCGCTCGGCGTGATGCTGCTGGTCTCGTTCCTCGATTCCCGAGAGATTCGGCGCATGTCGCTGATCATGCTGTGCCTGATGCTGGTGCTGATGGTGGCGGTGCTCTATGTCGGTGTCGAGGTGAAGGGCGCGCGCCGCTGGGTTTCGTTCGCCGGCCTCTCGATCCAGCCGTCTGAATTCCTCAAGCCGGCCTTCGTCATCATGTGCGCCTGGCTGTTCGCCGAACACAAGCGCCAGCCCGACATTCCCGGCAATCTGTTCGCCATGCTGCTCCTGGTGCTGGTCGTGTCGCTGCTGGTGGCGCAGCCGGATCTCGGCCAGACCATGCTGACCACCGGCACCTGGGGCATCATGTTCTTCATGGCCGGGCTGCCTTGGCTTTGGATCATCGTGCTGGGTGCCGCCGGTGTCGGCGGCGTCTTCGCCGCCTATACGGTGTTTCCGCACGTCGCGCTGCGCATCGACAAGTTCCTCACCGGCGAAGGCGATACGTTCCAGGTCGATATGGGCCGGGACGCGCTGATCAATGGCGGCTGGTTCGGCGTCGGGCCGGGCGAGGGCACGGTCAAGCGGGTCATCCCCGACAGCCATGCCGACTTCGTCTTCTCGGTCGCGGGCGAGGAGTTCGGGCTGATCATGTGTTTCTTCATCATGTCGATCTTCGCCTTCATCGTGCTGCGCGGCCTCAACACGGCGCTCAAGGAGCATGACGACTTCACCCGTTACGCGGTCGGCGGCCTGGTCACCGTGTTCGGCCTGCAGGCCGTCATCAACATGTGCGTCAATCTGCAGCTGGTGCCGGCAAAGGGCATGACGCTGCCCTTCATCTCCTATGGCGGCTCCTCGCAGATCGCCATCGCCATCTCGATGGGCATGGTGCTGGCGCTAACGCGCAAGCGGCCGGAGAAGCGCAAGCAGATGGGCTTTACGCTGCCGCAGCGCGCCATGCCGGCGGAGTGACATGGCCAGAGGCGTCATTCTTCTGTGCGCGGGCGGTACCGGCGGACACCTGTTTCCAGCCGAAGCGCTGGCGCATGAACTGATCGAGCGCGGCTGGACGGTGCATCTGGCGACCGACACCCGCGCCGAGCGGTTTGCCGGCCATTTCCCGGCCGCCGCCATCCATCCGATCCAGTCGGCGACCCTGGGCTCGAAAAATCCCGTGGCGCTGCTTGGCGCCTTCTGGAAAATCTGGAGCGGTGTGCGCCAGGCTTCCGGCATCATCGGCAGGATCAAGCCGGAGGCCGTGATCGGTTTCGGCGGCTATCCGACCCTGCCGCCGCTCTACGCGGCGACGCGGCGCAAGGTGCCGACGCTGATCCATGAACAGAATGCGGTGATGGGGCGCGCCAACCGGGCGCTGTCGGGCCGGGTCGATGCGATCGCCGGCGGCTTCCTGCCGCAGGACGCGAGCGTCGCCGGGGCCAAGACGGTGACGACAGGCAATCCGGTCCGCCCGCAGGTGATCGAGGCCGCGAAGACGGCCTATGCGGCATCGGGGTTCGACGACCCGTTCCGCCTGCTCGTGTTCGGCGGCAGCCAGGGCGCCCAGTTCTTTTCCGATGCCATGCCGGGCGCTATCGCCCAGCTTTCCGAGGCGCGGCGCAAGCGGCTGGTGATCACACAGCAGGCCCGCGCGGACGACGTGACGCGGGTCAAGGATGCCTATGCCGCGCTTGGCGTCGCCGTCGAGGTTTCGCCCTTCTTTACCGACATGGCGGCCCGCATGGCGGCGGCACACCTGGTGATCTCGCGTTCAGGGGCCTCGACCGTGTCGGAAATCGCCGTCATCGGCCGGCCGGCGCTGCTGGTGCCTTACCCCTATGCGCTCGACCATGACCAGGCGGCCAATGCGGCAGCCCTTGCCGCTGCCGGCGGCGGCGAGGTGCATGCGCAATCCTCACTTTCGCCCGAGCGTATCGCGGCATTGCTCGGCGCCCTGATGGAAGAGCCGGAGCGGCTGGCGGCGATGGCGGCGGCGGCGAAGTCGGTCGGCAGGCCCGACGCCGCGCGGTTGCTCGCCGACCTGACAGAGGCTATTGCGGCCCGCAAAACAGTATCGGATTTCAAGAAGGGGACGCACGCATGAAGATGCCGCAGACCATCGGCCTCGTGCATTTCATCGGCATTGGCGGCATCGGCATGAGCGGCATCGCCGAGGTGCTGCACAATCTTGGCTACAAGGTGCAAGGGTCCGACCAGGCCGACAGCGCCAATGTACAGCGGCTGCGCGACAAGGGCATCGAATGCTTCGTCGGTCACAAGGCCGAGAATCTCGGCGATGCCGAGGTCATCGTCGTTTCGACGGCGATCAAGAAATCCAACCCGGAACTGAAGGCCGCGCGGGAGAAATTGCTGCCCATCGTGCGCCGCGCCGAGATGCTGGCCGAACTGATGCGCTTCCGCCAGGCCGTGGCGATCGGTGGCACGCATGGCAAGACGACGACCACCTCGATGGTGGCGACGCTGCTCGAAGCCGGCGGGCTCGATCCGACCGTCATCAATGGCGGCATCATCAATGCCTATGGCACCAATGCCCGCATGGGCGATGGCGAATGGATGGTGGTCGAGGCCGACGAGAGCGACGGCACGTTCCTCAAGCTGCCGGCCGATGTCGCCGTCGTCACGAACATCGATCCCGAACATCTCGATCACTACGGCAGCTTCGACAAGGTGCGCGAGGCGTTCCGCCAGTTCGTCGAGAACGTGCCGTTCTACGGCTTCGGCGTGATGTGCACCGATCACCCGGAAGTGCAGGCCCTGGTCGGCCGCATCGAGGACCGCCGCGTCATCACCTATGGCGAGAACGCGCAGGCCGATGTGCGCTTCACCAACCACCGCATGGCGGGCGCCACTTCGGAGTTCGACGTGGTCATCCGCGACCGCAAGGGGCGGGGTCATACGACGATAGCGGATTTGCGCCTGCCGATGCCTGGCCGCCACAACGTCTCCAACGCCACCGCCGCGATCGCGGTCGCGCACGAACTCGGCCTGTCCGCCGAAGCGATCAAGAAGGGCCTGTCCTCCTTCGCCGGCGTCAAGCGCCGCTTCACCCACACCGGTTCGTGGAACGGCGTCGACGTGTTCGACGACTATGGCCACCACCCGGTCGAGATCTCGGCGGTGCTGAAGGCGGCGCGCAGCGCCACCAAGGGGCGCGTCATCGCCATTGCCCAGCCACATCGCTTCACCCGGCTGCATGACCTGTTCAACGAATTCTCCGCCTGTTTCAACGACGCCGATACCGTGATGGTGGCGCCGGTCTATGCGGCTGGTGAAGAGCCGATCGACGGCGTGACCTCGGACGCGCTGGTGTCGCGCATCCGCGCCGGAGGCCATCGCGACGCGCGCTATATCGAGGGGCCGGCCGATATCGCGCCCATCATCCGCGACATCGCCAAGCCTGGCGATTTCGTCGTCTTCCTCGGCGCCGGCAATATCACCCAATGGGCCTATGCGCTGCCCAAGGAGCTCGCCGCCTCATGATGAACGGCCAGGCCCTGATCGACAGACTTGGCGACCGGCTGGCCGGCCTGCGCGGCCGCGTCACGCCGAATGCGGAAATGGACAAGATCACCTGGTTCCGCGCGGGCGGTCTGGCCGAGGCGCTGTTCCAGCCGGCCGACGAGGAAGACCTTGCCGCATTCCTCAAGGCGGTTCCCGAAGAGGTCCCCTTGACCGTCGTCGGCGTCGGCTCGAACCTTCTCGTCCGCGACGGCGGCATTCCTGGTTTCGTCGTCAGGCTTTCGGCCAAGGGCTTCGGCGATGCCGAGGTGATTTCGCCGATCAGGATCAAGGCGGGTGCGGCCACGCCCGACAAGCGTGTGGCGGCGGTGGCGCTGGAGGCCGGCATTGGCGGGTTCCATTTCTATCACGGCATTCCGGGCGCCATCGGCGGCGCGCTCAGGATGAATGCCGGCGCCAATGGCGTCGAGACGCGCGAGCGCGTCATCGAGGTGCGGGCGCTCGACCGCAAGGGCAATCTCCAGACGCTGAGCAATACCGAGATGGGCTACGCCTACCGCCATTCGGCAGCGCCCGCCGGGCTGATCTTCACCTCGGCCGTTTTCGAAGGCTTTGCCGAAGACAAGGCGGCGATCAAGACGGCGATGGATGCCGTGCAGAACCATCGCGAAACCGTGCAGCCGATCCGCGAAAAGACGGGCGGCTCGACCTTCAAGAATCCGGAAGGGACGTCGGCCTGGAAGGAAATCGACAAGGCGGGTTGCCGCGGCCTGATGATCGGCGGCGCGCAGATGTCGCCGATGCATTGCAATTTCATGATCAACACCGGCACGGCGACCGGCTACGACCTAGAATATCTCGGCGAGACGGTGCGCGCGCGGGTGCTCGAGCATTCCGGCATCCGGCTGCAATGGGAGATCAAGCGCCTCGGCAATTTCCGGCCCGGACATGCCGTGCAGGAGTTCCTCGGGCAGCTTCTCTGAGACGCCTTGAAGTTCATGTGATGGATGAACTTCAACGGGTTCGCAAATCGCGCAAAAACGTTGCCGGAAAGACTCAGCGACACGGTTTTCGCGTCCATTTTCTCACAAAGTGAATCTCTCGGAATCATAAGCACTTGCCAGTGAATCAACTCTCTGATTCTCTGCCCTAAAGCGTTTCCTGATTTGAGTCGTTCGACGCGTTTTCAGCGTTTTCCGTCTGGGGGGCAACCTGCCGGGAGACTCGGACTCAATGTTGCGGAGATCTTTGGGTTTTGGTCCGCCGCGAGAGGGGATGACGGGGAATGAAGAGCAAGCATGTGGCTGTATTGCTGGGAGGTTTCTCGTCCGAGCGGCCCGTGTCCCTGTCTTCCGGAAAGGCTTGTGCCGATGCGCTTGAGCAGGAAGGCTATCAGGTCACCCGTGTCGATGTCGGGCGCGATGTCGGCTCGGTGCTTGCCGCGCTTCGGCCCGACGTCGCCTTCAATGCGCTGCATGGGCCTTTCGGCGAGGATGGCACCATCCAGGGCATCCTCGAATATCTCGGCATTCCCTACACCCATTCCGGGGTGCTCGCCTCGGCGCTCGCCATGAACAAGGAGCAGGCGAAGAAGGTCGTCAAATCGGTCGGCGTGCCCGTTGCCGAATCCAAGGTCGCCAATCGCTTCTCCATCCAGAACAAGCATCCGATGAAGCCGCCCTATGTGGTCAAGCCGGTCAGTGAGGGGTCGAGCTTCGGCGTCGTCATCGTGTCGGAGGGGCAATCGCATCCGCCGCAGGTTGTCGGGTCGTCGGAGTGGAAATATGGCGATACCGTCATGGTCGAGCGCTACATCCATGGGCGCGAACTGACCTGTGCCGTCATGGGCGATGTGGCCCTCGGCGTCTGCGAGATCATCCCGACGGGGCATTCCTTCTACGATTACGATTCAAAATATGTCGCGGGCGGATCAAAACACGAATGCCCCGCAAAAGTTTCACCGAATATTTACCAAAAAATACAGACACTGGCGCTCAAGGCTCACCAAGCTGTCGGCTGTCGGGGCGTTTCCCGGTCGGACTTCCGTTATGACGATCGTCACTCCGAAAATGGCGAAGTTGTATGGCTCGAGGTCAACACCCAGCCTGGCATGACGCCGACGTCTCTGGTGCCTGAAATCGCTGCCCAGGCCGGGCATTCGTTTGGTGATCTGTTGAGTTGGATGGTGGAGGACGCTTCGTGTCTGCGTTGAAATGGGGACAGGGAAAGGTGAGGGGCGCGGCCGGGCCGTCGCTGTTCGGCCTGCCATTGTCGTTCGACCATTTCGTTCTGCCGCGCGTGCTTCGCCGCCCGGTCCGTATCTTCGCGCGCCTGTGCGATGGTGAATTCCAGGCGCCGCGATTCTCCGCCGCTGTCATGTCGTCGGTGCTGTTGGCCTCGAGCGGTGCCTATGGCTCCTATCTCGGCGGTCATGCCGACGGCATCATCCAGAGCATCACGGCGCGCACCGGCTTCGCCGTCGACCAGGTCAAGGTGGTCGGCAACCGCCAGACTTCGGAGATCGATATTCTCGACAGGCTCGAACTCGACGGCTGGACGTCGCTGATCGGCTTCGATGCGGAAGCCGCGCGCGAGCGCATCGCGGGTTTGCCGTGGATCGAGGTCGCGGCGGTGCGCAAGGTCTATCCGCATACGCTGGAAGTGCGCGTCGAGGAGCGTGAGGCCTTCGCGCTCTGGCAGCAGGGCAGTGACCTTTCCGTCATCGAGAAGGACGGCGCCGTCATCGCGCCGTTCTCGGGTGGCAAGCAGGTTCTGCTGCCGTTGCTGATCGGTGCCGGCGCGCCCGCCACGGCGCCGGGCTTCATGGCCAAGATCGAACAATATCCAGACCTTGCCAGCCGCATCAAAGGCTATGTCCGTGTCGGTGAGCGGCGCTGGGACCTGAAGCTGGACAACGGCATCACCGTCAAGCTGCCCGAGGATGGCGAGGACCAGGCGCTGGCCGAACTCGTCAAGATGGATCACGACAAGGGGCTGTTGTCGCGCGACATCGCCGCCGTCGACATGCGTCTTTCCGACCGGCTGGTCGTGGAGTTGACGCCTGAGGCGGCAACCCAGCGCGAGGCCGCGCTCAACGAGAAACCAAAGACCCTCAAGCGCAAGCCGGAGACGAAGATATGAGCTGGCTTGGCGGTTCTGGCGATGCCTCGTCGCGCCGGTCCGGCACCCTGACGGTGCTGGATGTCGGCTCGAACAAGGTCTGCTGCATGGTGGCCAAGCTCAAGCCGTGCGACGACGGCAAGCTTTTGCGCGGCCGCTCGCACCGGATCCAGGTGATCGGCATCGGCCATCAGAAATCCCAGGGCGTGAAGTCGGGCGTGGTCGTCGATCTCGACCGCGCCGAACATGCCATCCGCCTGTCCGTCGACGCAGCCGAGCGCATGGCGGGGCTGACGGTCGATTCGCTGATCGTCAACATGACCGCCGGACGGCTGAAGAGCGAAGCCTTCTCGGCCACGATCAATCTTGGCGGCCACGAGGCCGACGAGGCCGATATCAAGCGCGTGCTCGGGGCCGGCGCCAAGCAGGCGCTGAAGGCCGAGCGCGAGGTGATCCATTCGTTGCCGGTGGGCTTCTCGCTCGATGCCGAGCGCGGCGTGCGCGATCCACGCGGCATGGTGGGCGACGCGCTTGGCGTCGACATGCATGTGCTGACGGGCGATGCCGCGCCGATGCGCAATCTGGAACTGTCCATCAACCGCTCGCACCTGTCGGTCGAGCGCATGGTGGCGACGCCCTATGCAAGCGGGCTGGCGGCACTTGTCGACGACGAGCTGGAACTGGGCGCCGCCTGTATCGACATGGGCGGCGGCACGACCACCATCTCGGTGTTTTCGGAAGGCAAGTTCGTCCATGGCGACGCAATCGCCATCGGCGGCAATCACGTGACGCTCGACATGGCCAAGGGGCTGTCGACATCGCTCGACGCTGCCGAGCGGCTGAAGGTGATGCACGGCTCAGCGTTGCCGGGCAGCGCCGACGACCGCGATCTGGTCTCGATCCAGCCGATCGGCGACGATGGCGACGTGCCGCTGCAGATACCGCGTTCGGTGATGACGCGCATCGTGCGCGCCCGCATCGACGAGACGCTCGAGCTGTTGCGCGACCGGCTGAACAAGTCGGGCTACGGCAATGCCGTTGGCAAGCGCGTCGTGCTCACCGGCGGCGCCAGCCAACTGGCCGGCCTGCCTGAGGCGGCGCGCCGCATTCTGGGACGCAATGTGCGCATCGGACGTCCCCTCGGCGTGGCGGGCTTGCCCGAGGCGGCGAAGGGACCGGCTTTCTCGGCCGCGGTCGGACTTCTGATCTATCCGCAGATGGCGAATTTCGAGAGCCATCCGGCGAAAGGCATTTCCGGTCTCAGGATGACCGGAACGGGCGGAAAACTGCATCGCATGAGTCAGTGGTTGAGAGACAGTTTCTAATTGACGGGGACAGCCCCATAGGCGGCCGCGGCGGCGAAGCGGCGTGAAAGGCAAAGGACGGAGACAATGACCATCAATCTGCAGAAGCCGGACATCACCGAGCTGAAGCCGCGCATCACCGTGTTCGGTGTCGGCGGCGGCGGCGGCAATGCCGTGAACAACATGATCACCGCCGGTCTGCGCGGTGTCGAGTTCGTGGTGGCCAACACCGACGCGCAGGCGCTGACCATGTCGAAGGCCGACCGGCTGATCCAGCTCGGCGCGCATGTCACCGAGGGGCTCGGTGCCGGTTCGCAGCCGGAAGTCGGCCGTGCGGCGGCTGAAGAGTGCATCGATGAGATCATCGACCACCTGTCCAACACCCATATGTGCTTCGTCACCGCCGGCATGGGCGGCGGCACCGGCACGGGCGCTGCTCCGGTGGTGGCGCGCGCCGCGCGCGAAAAGGGTATCCTGACCGTCGGCGTCGTCACCAAGCCGTTCCATTTCGAAGGCGCGCGACGCATGAAGACAGCGGACCTCGGCATCGAGGAGCTGCAGAAGTGCGTCGACACGCTGATCGTCATCCCCAACCAGAACCTGTTCCGGCTGGCCAATGACAAGACCACCTTCGCCGATGCCTTCGCGATGGCCGACCAGGTGCTCTACTCCGGCGTCGCCTGCATCACCGACCTGATGGTCAAGGAAGGCCTGATCAATCTCGACTTCGCCGACGTGCGTTCGGTGATGCGCGAGATGGGCAAGGCGATGATGGGCACCGGCGAAGCTTCGGGCGAGGGCCGCGCAATGGCCGCCGCGGAAGCCGCGATCGCCAATCCGCTGCTCGACGAGACCTCGATGAAGGGCGCCAAGGGCCTGCTGATCTCGATCACCGGCGGCCGCGACCTGACCCTGTTCGAAGTCGACGAAGCGGCGACCCGCATCCGCGAGGAAGTCGACCAGGACGCCAACATCATCCTGGGCGCCACGTTCGACGAGGAACTCGAGGGTGTCATCCGCGTCTCGGTGGTCGCGACCGGCATCGACAAGTCGGCGGCTGAAATCGCCGCCGCGCCGATCTCGATCCGCACCGCGCCGCAGAAGCCGGCCGCCCGTCCGGCCGTTGCGGCGGTGGAAAGCCGCCCGGCGCCGGTCCAGCAGCAGGCTGTCTACGAGCCGCGTGCCGTCGATCCGGTGGCGGAAGCGATCCAGTTGGCCGAAGCAAACGCCGCCGCCATGGCTCAGCCGCGCCCGGCACCCGTTGCCCATGCGGACGATTTCCGCCCGCAGAGCAAGATCTTCCAGGCGCCGCCCGCGCAGCAGCAGCCGATGCCCCAGCCTGTCGTCCAGCAGATGATGCAGCCGGCTCCGCAGCCGCGCGAAATGCTGCGCGAGGTCCCGCAGCCGGTGGCGATGGCGCCGCAGCGCATGCCGCGCGTCGAGGACTTCCCGCCGGTCGTGAAGGCCGAGGTTGATGCCAAGAGCCGCCCGGCTGACCATGAGAACAGCGGGCCGATGGGCCTGCTGAAGCGCCTGACCAATGGCCTGACCCGCCGCGAGGAAGAGCCTGCACGGCTGCAGCCGGCGCAGCCGCGCGAACCCAAGCTGCGCCAGGCCGCGCCGGAAGTGCGCCGCCTTGCCAGCCAGGACGCACAGCTCTACGCGCCGCGCCGCGGCCAGCTGGACGACCAGGGCCGCTTGACGCCGCAGGTGAGGGCGACTCAGGACGACGACCAGCTGGAGATTCCGGCCTTCCTGCGCCGCCAGGCCAACTGAGCGGTTAACGGACTGTAACAATTGTTAACAGGCAGGCAAGAGATTGCTTGCCTGTTAACGTTTAAAGCGCTGCATAATCAATCGGTTATGATGCCGTACATGTTCCAGTTCGCGGTTACAGAGAGTAAGAAACCGTGATTTGGAGTCTCCCTGCCGGGACATTATCTTCGCTGCCTACCATAGTCGGTTTGCTGGGATTTCGGGGAAGTGGCCCTGCCTGCCGATTTAACAAGAGCCGCGCCCTCGGGCTGGAGAAGCGGACCTAGGCAGTACGGGCTTATGGGGATTGTCTTGCAAGACCATCAGACGACAGTGAAGACGCGCGCGTCGCTTACAGGCACCGGCGTTCACAGCGGCAAAGAAGTTTCCATCAGTTTCCTCCCCGCGGATGCCGATACCGGCATCGTGTTCCAGCTTCTCAATGACGAGGGGCAGAGCCGCGAGTTTCGCGCCCTGTTCTCCGAGATCGGCGCCACCGACCTTTGCACCATGCTTGGCGATCCCTCGGGCGAGCACATCGCCACCGTGGAGCACATCATGGCGGCGCTGTTCGGGCTCGGCATCGACAATGTCGTGATCGAGATCGACGGCCATGAGGTTCCCATCCTCGACGGCAGCGCCATGGCCTTCGTGGAGGCCATCGACCAGGCCGGCATCGAGACGCTGGCCGTCAAGCGCCGCTATATCAGGGTGGTCAAGCCTGTCCGTATCGAGAACGGCGCTTCCTGGGCCGAGTTCCGGCCTTATGACGGCACCCGCTTCGAAGTCGAGATCGATTTCGAAAGCCCGGCCATCGGCCGCCAGCTTTTCGCATCCGACATCAATGCCGACATTTTCCGCCGCGACATCGCGCGCGCCCGCACCTTCGGTTTCATGAAGGATGTCGAGCGGCTCTGGGCCGCCGGCTATGCGCTGGGGTCCTCGCTGGAAAATTCACTGGTGATCGGCGACGACAACCGCGTCATCAACATGGGCGGCCTGCGCTATCCCAACGAATTCGTGCGCCACAAGACGCTCGACGCCATGGGCGACCTGGCGCTGGCCGGCGCCCGCTTCATCGGCTGTTTCCGTTCCTATCGCGGCGGGCACCGGCTGAACGCCGCGGCGCTGCGGCGCCTGCTGTCGGACCGCACCGCCTTCGAGATCGTCGAGACGACACGCCGCGAGCGCGGCCGCGCCGCCGAGATGAACGCCGTCAACGCACCGCTCTACGCACCCTGGATGATCTGATTTCCCATCTCAGGGCGCTCGCGGTCCGATATCGTTGCGAATGCCTGCATATTTTCGATACCGTGCGCCGTTTTTGCGCTTTGTTATGGCTCGCTAATGTTGCATGATTGCATCAGTAGGCGACCAAATCGTATTGCCGGCCGAGTGGCGCGAACCCGCCACAAAAATGTGCGATTGGCTAGACATAGCGTTGCCGGGCAAGACGGTTATGGTTTATGGCTGCTGCCGTCGATTAGTGCATGTTCGCCTGGAAGTGGGGACCAGTTTTGGGAGAACTGCATGCAACGAGCACTAAAATAACGCCGAAAGGGCGGAATCCAATCATGTTCTTCACGCGACTCGGTCAATCGAAGGCGCCACGGCGGTCTGTTTTCCTGGCGCTTTCGGTGGTTGTTCCATCGCTCTTTCTGTCGGCCTGCATGTCGTCCGAGAAAGATATCGACCTGTCGACCTATGTCGACCAGACCGAACCGGCCGACGTTCTCTACAATCAGGGCCTGGCCAACATGAATGCCGGACGCCTGGATGAGGCGAGCAAGAAGTTCGACGCGGTCGACCGCCAGCACCCCTATTCGGAATGGGCCCGCAAATCGATGGTGATGGGCGCCTTCGCCGACTACCGCAAGGGCAGCTACGACGACGCGATCCAGTCGGCGAAGCGCTATCTGGCCCTCTATCCGTCGACGGACGACGCCGCCTATGCCCAGTACATCATCGGTCTCAGCTATTATCGTCAGATCAAGGACGTGACGCAGGACCAGAAGGAAGCACGCCAGACCTTGCAGACGATGCAGGATCTGGTCACGCGCTGGCCGAATTCGGAATATGTGGACGACGCCAAGGAGAAGATGCGTTTCGCCAACGACCAGCTCGCCGGCAAGGAAATGCAGATTGGCCGCTACTATCTGGAGCGGCGCGAATACATCGCCGCCGTCAAGCGCTTCCGCACCGTGGTCGAAAGCTATTCCAACACCCGCCATGTCGAGGAAGCGCTCGCCCGCCTCACCGAAAGCTATTACGCGATGGGGTTGACCTCGGAGGCCCAGACAGCCGCCGCGGTGCTCGGCACCAACTATCCGGACAGCCCGTGGTACAAGGATTCCTACAAGCTGCTGCAGAGCAACGGCCTGGCACCGCGCGAAAACGCCGGATCGTGGATATCCAAGGCGGGCAAGCTGATCACCGGCGCCTGACCGCGAGAGCGCGCCGCCGCGGCGCGCTTTTTCGGATTGATCCGAAGCTCAAACAAAAAGATAGTGCGGCGCTGCGACTCCATCGTCGGGGTGCCGCTTTTTGAAGCGCGTCGTGCTTGAACGGATCCATGCGACGCGCTTTAAGTCTTTTGCTTTTGTGCATGTCGTTGTCCCAAAACCGGGTCCACCTTTGGGCGGCATGCAATAGGTCCGGGTTCCGATGCTTTCCAGACTGTCGATCCGCGATATCGTCCTGATCGAGAAGCTGGACATCGACTTCCAGCCGGGCCTTTCAGTGCTGACCGGCGAAACCGGCGCCGGCAAATCCATCCTGCTCGATGCACTGTCGCTGGCGCTCGGCGCGCGCGGCGACGCCTCGCTGGTGCGCCATGGCGCTACCCAGGGGCAGGTGATTGCCGTGTTCGACGTGCCGCGCAACCATCCCGTGCGCGCCCTGCTTGCCGAAAACGCCATCGAGGACGATGGCGACGTGATCCTGCGCCGTGTCCAGACGGCGGACGGGCGCACGCGTGTCTTCGTCAACGACCAGCCCTCCAGCGTGACGCTGATGCGCGATGTCGGACGGGCGCTGGTCGAGATCCATGGCCAGCATGATGAGCGCGCCCTGGTCGATCCCGGCGCCCACCGCGACGTGCTCGACGCTTTCGGCGGCCATCTGGGCGCCGTTCGTTCGACGGGGGAGGCTTGGCGGCACTGGCGCGCCTGCGAGCAGGAGCTGACACGCCACCGCGCCAAGGTGGCGGCCGCCGCACGGGAAGCCGACTATCTGCGCGCCGCGGTCACCGAGCTGAGTAAGCTCGATCCGCAGCCTGGCGAGGAGACGGAGCTTGCCGAACTGCGCGCCCACATGATGCGCGCCGAGAAGATCGCTTCGGAAATCCACGATGCGCAGGACGTGCTGTCGGGCCCGTCCTCGCCCTTGCCGCAGCTTGCCAGCCTGCTGAGGCGGCTGCAGCGCAAGGCGGGCGAGGCGCCGGGATTGCTGGACGACGTGGTCAAGTCGCTCGATGAAGCGATGCTTTCGCTCGATGCGGCGCAGTCGGGCGTCGAGGCCGCGCTGCGTGCCACCGAATATGACCCGCAACGGCTAGAAAAGGCCGAGGAGCGGCTGTTTTCGCTGCGTGCGGCCTCGCGCAAGCACAGTGTCGCCGTCGATGACCTGGCACAGTTGCGCGACACGATGGTTGCCGATCTCGCCGATCTCGATGCCGGCGAGGAGCGCCTGCATGGGCTGGAAGAACAGGCTGGCGCCGCGCGCGAAGCCTATGACATCGCCGCCGCACAGCTGTCGTCGCTTCGCCATGGCGCGGCCGCGGGTCTGACCAAGGCCGTCATGGCCGAATTGCCGGCGCTGAAGCTCGAACGCGCCGCCTTCATCGTCGAGATGAAGAGCGAGGCCGAGACGCGCATGGAGGAAGGCATCGACCAGATCGAGTTCTGGGTGCGCACCAATCCCGGCACACGACCCGGACCGATGATGAAGGTCGCATCCGGCGGCGAGCTGTCGCGTTTCCTGCTGGCGCTGAAAGTGGCGCTCGCCGACCGAGGCTCGGCGCCGACACTGGTTTTCGACGAGATCGACACCGGCGTCGGCGGCGCGGTGGCCGACGCGATCGGCCAGCGGCTGGCGCGGCTGTCGAAGCGCGTGCAGGTGCTCTCGGTCACCCACGCGCCGCAGGTGGCGGCGCGCGCGGCAACGCATTTCCTGATCTCCAAATCAGGCAGTACCGACCGTGTGGCGACCGGAATCGCCGAGATGGACCGGCCGGCGCGCCAGGAAGAAATCGCCCGCATGCTGGCAGGCGCTACGATCACCGACGAGGCGCGCGCCGCCGCCGAGCGGTTGCTGCGCGAGAACACGAACGCGGCATGAGACCATCGGGTCATGATCCGAGTCAGGATATGGCTCCATCCTGCTGTTCAGGAATGATTTTCCCAAAATCCTGATCTATTGTGACGCGCCACCGTTCGGGGACAAGAAGCATGGCCGAAAAACCTGTCGATTCGCTCAGCGAAAGCGAGGCCGAGGCCGAGCTCCGGAGCCTTGCCACCGAGATCGCCGAGCACGACCGGCGCTACCATGCCGAGGACGCGCCCACGATCTCGGACGCGGAGTATGACGCGTTGCGGCGGCGCAACCTCGCCATCGAGGAGCGCTTTCCCGGCCTTGTGCGCGAGGATTCGCCTTCGCTCAGGGTCGGTGCGGCGCCGGCGGAAGGGTTTACCAAGGTGCGCCACGCCGTGCCGATGCTCAGCCTCGCCAAGGCCTATACAGACGCCGACGTCACCGATTTCATCGAGCGTGGCCGGCGTTTCTTCGATCGCGACAAGGATCTCGACATCGCCTTCACCGCCGAACCGAAGATCGACGGGCTGTCGGCTTCGCTGCGCTACGAAAAGGGCGTGTTCGTGCAGGGCGCGACGCGCGGCGACGGCGCGGTCGGCGAGGATATCACCGCCAATTTGAGGACCATCGCCGACATTCCGGCGAGGCTGAAAGGTTCGGATTGGCCAGAGACGATCGAGATTCGCGGCGAGGTCTACATGACCTACGCGGAATTCGAGGCGCTCAAGGCGCGCTCGGCGGCCGTCGGCGGCCAGGACTACGTCAATCCGCGCAACACGGCGGCCGGATCACTGCGCCAGAAGGACCCATCCGTCACCGCCAGCCGCAACCTGAAGTTCTTCGCCTATGCCTGGGGGTATACGACCGCCGACCCGGCTCCGACGCAGTTCGGTGCGGTACAGAAATTCGGCGAATGGGGGTTCAAGATCAGCCCGCTGATGGTGCGCGCGAAGTCCGTCGAGGATCTGATCGCGCATTATCACCTGATCGAGGAGCAACGCTCGTCGCTCGGCTACGACATAGACGGCGTCGTCTACAAGGTCGACCAGCTGGAACTGCAACGGCGCTGGGGCTTCGTCACCGGCGAGCCGCGCTGGGCGGTGGCACACAAATTCCCGGCCGAACAGGCGATGACGACCGTTGAGAAGATCGACATCCAGGTTGGCCGCACCGGCACGCTGGCGCCGGTCGCGCGGCTGGCGCCGGTGACGGTGGGCGGCGTCGTGGTGGAGAACGTCACGCTGCACAATGAGGACTACATCAAGGGACTGGACAGCACCGGCCAGCCGATCCGCGACGGCATCGACGTGCGCATCGGCGATACGGTCGTGATCCAGCGGGCAGGGGATGTGATCCCGCAGATCGTCAGCGTCGTTATCGACAAGCGGCCGTCCGACGCCGTGCCTTACGAATTCCCGCACTCTTGCCCGATCTGCGGCTCGCCGGCGACGCGCGAGATCAACGAGAAGACCGGCAAGGAGGATTCGCGGCGGCGTTGCACCGGCGAACTGATCTGTGCCGCCCAAGCGGTCGAAAGGCTGCGCCATTTCGTGTCGCGCGGCGCCATGGATATTGAAGGCCTGGGTGCCGAGAACATAGACCTGTTCTTCAACTCGGGACTGGTCAAGACGGCGGCCGATATCTTCACGCTCAAGGAGCGCCGTCCGGCCGTGACCAAGGCACTGGCCGAGCGGCGGGAGGAGCAGGCCAGGCAGCGCGAGGCGGCATCCGGCAAGACGCGCAAGAATGTGCGCGGCGTCGAGGACCGCAATTACGAAGGCCTCGACAAGCTGTTTTCGGCGATCGATTCGCGCCGCGCGCCCGAACTCGACCGCTTCATCTTCGCGCTCGGTATCCGCCATATCGGCGAAACCACCGCCGCCGTGCTGGCGCGAACCTTCTCGACCATCGAGGAGGTGATCCGCGTCGGCAAGGAGACCGCGGCAGCGGAGGATCCGCACAGCGTCTTCCCCTCGATCAACGGCATTGGCGATACGGTGATCGACGCGCTGCGCGATTTCTTCGGCAATGAGCGCAATGACGACGTGCTGGACAAGCTGCTGGAGCAGGTCAAGCCGAAGCCCTACATCGTCACCATCTCGGCCGACAGCGAGGTCGCCGGGAAGACCATCGTCTTTACCGGTTCGCTGGAAAAGATGACCCGGTCCGAAGCCAAGGCGATGGCCGAACGTCTCGGCGCCAAGGTGGCCGGTTCGGTTTCGGCCAAGACCGATCTGGTGGTGGCCGGGCCGGGTGCGGGTTCCAAACTGAAGCTTGCCGGCGAACTCGGCGTCGAAGTCATCGACGAAGACACCTGGCTGCAGCGGGTCGGCAAGGCGTGAGCGACGGAACGTTCAGGGGCTTTGGCCCGAAGGCCATGCCGTTCTTCAAGGCGCTCGACTTTCACCAGAGCCGCGAGTGGTTCTGGGAGAACCGGGCGCTCTACGACAGCGACTTGTACGAGCCTTTCTGCGATCTGGTGGAGACGCTGACCCAGCGCTTCGCGGCGGCAGGGCTCGGCCTGCGCGGTGACCGCAAGAAATCCATGTTCCGCATCAATCGCGATGTGCGCTTTGCCAAGGACAAGCGGCCCTACAACCGGCATCTGTCGGCCATCCTGTCGCCGGACGGCACCAAGATGGAGCAAGGCGTGTTCTACGTTCATATCGGGCTCGAACGGTGTTTTGCCGGCGTTGCCTGGTGGAGCCCGCAGCCGGCACTGCTGCTGGCGATACGCCGGGCGATCGAGACGAAGCCTGAAAAGTTTCGCGCAATGGTCAAGGCGCTCGCCAGGAACGGCCTGGCGCTCGACACGGATGGCTGCATGAAGCGGACGCCGCGCGGCTTCGAACATGTTGCGCAAGCCGATCTCGTTGCCGCCATCCGCAATCGGCATTTCGTTGTCCGACACACCATCGATCCGGCCATCATTCACGGTCCGGCACTGGTCGACGAACTCGTCGACTTCACCATAAGAGCCAGGCCGTTGCTCGACTGGGGCAGGGCGATCGAGGGCAAGCCTGCGAAGGACTGAGCTTCCAGGCAAGTGCTCCACGATCATTTCCGCTGATCGTTTGGCTCAAGCGAATTCGTGTGACAAGCCCGGCGGTGCTTCCTACATCAGCCCTCTGATTGGGGAGAGACATGTCGGCGCAAGCAATTTCCGAGGACGGCGCGAGAAGCGATTTCTGGCAAGGTGTGCGGCTGTCCATGCCGGTTGTGGTGGCGTCGGCGCCGTTCGCGGTGCTGTTCGGCGCGCTCGCCGTCGACAATGGCTTTTCGGTCCTCGAAGCCTTCCTGATGAGCGCGCTGATCTATGGCGGTGCCAGCCAGATGGTCGGCATCCAGCTGTTTGGCCAGCATGTCGCGCCATGGCTGATCGTGCTGTCGATCTTCGCCGTCAACTTCCGCCATGTGCTCTACTCCGCCGGTATCGGCCGGCGCATCGCGCATTGGCCTGTCATCAACCAGGCCCTCGGCTATTTCATCCTCACCGACCCGCAGTTCGCGGTCGCCGAAGCGCGGGCGCAATCCGGGCAGACCGTCGGCTTCGCCTGGTATCTGGGGCTGGGCCTGCCGGTCTATCTGTTCTGGATCGTCGAAAGCGCGCTCGGCGCGATGTTCGGCAAGCTCATTCCCGACACGCACGCGCTGGGCATCGATTTCCTGCTGCCGATCTATTTCCTGGGCCTTGTGATGGGCTTCCGCAAGCGGCCGCTGTGGCTGCCGGTGGTGCTTGCCAGTGCGGTTGCCTCTGTTATCGCCTACAAGACGGTGGGCTCGCCCTGGCATGTCTCGATCGGCGCCATCGCCGGCGTGCTGCTCGCCGTCATCCTGCCGCCGCATCATAGCGGCGTGGAGACAAGGCCGTGAGCACGACGTTCTGGATCATCATCGCCGGTGCGATCGCCACCTATCTCACCCGCATCGGCGGGCATCTGGTCATTTCCCGTTTCGAGAACATCCATCCTCGGGTGGAAGCGGGCCTCAACGCTGTGCCGGCGGCGGTGCTGACGACATTGGTGGCGCCGGAGCTGCTGAACGCCGGGCCGGCGGAGTGGGCGGCGCTGGTGGTTACCGCGCTTGTCTCGCTGCGCGGCGGGCTGATGGCGATGTTCCTGGCGGGGGCTGCAGTGTTGATCCTGGCGCGGCAGTTCGTGGGATAGGTTCGAAGCGCCATCGTTTCGAAGCGTTGGCACCGCCCCTTGTATCTGCACGGAGGAGAGTTTGTGCGATGTAAGCGACTGAGCCTCGGACCGGATGGCCATCCGGTCC
>NZ_VFVY01000008.1 GCF_006442315.1 Mesorhizobium sp. B2-3-4
TGGCCCCTGTGCAATACAGGAACCAGCCCTTAAATCTACCAGCTCAATGAACCGTCCAACTTTCGGGGGTCAGTTCATCGAGCGGGCTTTTTCATGCGATCTCTTCATTCTCAGCTTCGTACGGCGCGGTCCGGCGCCATGCCGTAATCCTCTGAGCGCTCCACAGCCCGGTAGAAATCGGCAAGCTGTTTGCCGCGTTCCGGCTTGAAGATACGGCCGGCGATGACCACCGAGGCGATGCGGTCGATGCGGAAAGCGCGGAAATCATCGCGCATCTCGCACCAGGCAACCAGCGTCCACACCTTGCCCCAGAACCACAGGCCGAGCGGCCTGATATCGCGCGCGGTGCCGCGGCCGGCTTCGTCGGAATAGTCGATGGTCAACACCTGGCGCTTTTCGACGGCGCGTTCGATCAGGTCGATCGCCTCGCGGGCGGCGTCGCTGACCACCCACATCGGCGTGTGGATCTCGGTGCGGGCGATGCGGTCCTTTTCGGTATCGGGCAACACGGCACCGATCTTGACCAGCGCCTCGTCTGCGGCGCGCGCCATGGCAGCACCGCCGAAGGCGCGCACCATGCGGGCGCCGGCAACCAGCGCCACGATCTCGTCACGCGTGAACATCAGTGGCGGAAGGTCGAAACCCTCCCTCATCATGTAGCCGACGCCAGCCTCGCCGTCGATCGGCACGCCTGTCGACTGCAGGTCGGCAATGTCGCGATAGATCGTTCGCTCGGAAACCTCGAGCCATGTGCCAAGCTTCTGTGCGGTGACCAGACGGCCGCCACGCAGATGCTGCACGATCTGGAAGAGCCTGTCGGCGCGTCGCATCGTATGGTCTCCCGATGTTGATCCCTTGCATGCCGCGGGCCCAAAACCGGTCCCACCTGTTGGCGGCATGCATTACGGCTTCAGCCCTTCGCGCTTGCGCTGCGCGGCGACGAACTCCGCGCCGAAGGACAGTTTACTTGTTGTCGGCGTCTTCGCGTCAAGCACGCGCCAGAAAGGCGCGACGTCACTCAGCGTCAAGCCGCGCTCGAGATCCTCATGGGCTGCCTCGGCGACGGTGCGCAGATGATAGCCTATTGTGACCGGGCATGTCACTTCGGCCCCATGTTCCATGGCGAGAGCGGTGCGCAGCGCACGAACGTCCATCTCGACGCCTTCGGGAATCGAGCGGATGAAGTCGTCGACCTGGCGCGCGGTGGGCACCAGCATGGGCTGGCCCTCGACCACGTCGCTCATGGTGCGGGGCGTTGGCTTCACGCCATTGATGCCAGGTGTATTCAATCGGTCGTTCCAGCTCTTCATCGATCGTCCTCTCGGCCGGCCATGCGCATTGTCACCATCGCACGCCGCTCCTGACAGCATACTGTCAGGAGGCTTCGGCATATTCCTTCACGAACAGCGTCCGCATCTGCGCGAGATCGCTGCCTTTTTCGGGATAGAGCGTCTCCAGGAAGGCAAGGGCAAAGGTGCCGGGCGCCGAACCCGGCGCCGATACGATCCTGCCGTCGGCCACCGCATGCGGCACGTCCTGATAATTGCCGTCCCCGGCATAGCCGGCTTCATGGCCATTGATCCAGTCGCGGCCATTGCTGGTGTGCCCGGCATGTTCGAACACACCAGCCCGGGCCAGCGCGAGTGTCCCGGCGCAAATGCCACCAACGACACCGCCGCGCGTAGCGATGGTCGTGAGCAGATCAGCAACGTCAGGCGGCGCCTTGCCGAACCACCGTTCGGAGCCGATGACGGCGATGGCGTCGAGATCGGCATTCTCATCAGCCGCCGCGGAGCGGTCCGGGGCCAGCCGAAAGCCGCTGATTCCGGTTACCGGCTTGCCTTCCGGCGTCAAGGAAACCGCGCGGGCGCCGAACCATTCGACCGCGGAGGCCGCCAGCAGCCCATACTCCCAGTCGGCGAAACCCTCGATGAAAAGGAAGCCGATCGTCTTGTTACCGGGCATGAGCTCGCTCCATCCCTTGCGTGCCGGACTTAATATCTGGGTGCTGACATTTCAGCATCCAACCGCTGCCTTGAAAATTTCGCCTCAATTGTGGTGACGGCGACGCTCGGCATACATGTCAGGCCAGCCAATATCCTTGCGAATGTCGGCGGGCAGCGTGTCCATGAACCGCTGGGTCCGGATTTCGTTGCGCAGCGTGCGAATCTTGCCGACATAGTGCTGCATGCCGCGCAGAATGGTGTAACCGTTCATGACCTGTCTCCTCTCTCTGATGGAGACACTATCGCATACCCCTCCTGACAGCAGTCTGTCAGGAGGATGTCAGGGCGCGCCGGAATATTTCTCGTGGGTCTTACGCTGCCAGAACAGGCAGGTTTTCGCCTCTACGGGGACTTGGGTGAAGCGCTTTGACAGCTGGCCATGTTGCTGGTCAAAAGCGTCATGACGAAACTTCTCGCCCTGGTCATTATCGGGTTCATGGTCATCCAGCTGATCAAGCCGCTGGGCTGGCCGGGGCTCAAGCGTCGCGCCGATTTCTGGAAGCTGGCGCTTCTAGCCATGGCGGCGATTTCGCTGGCGGCCGTGCTCGGGCATTTGACATAGGCCCTCACGACACGGCGCCGGCGGTTTTCAGTCTCCAATCACAGGGCCGACGAGATGCTCGGCCCAGGCCCGATAGCCAGCCTCCGAGGCGTGGAATCCGTCGGAGGCAAAACCGGCCTCGGGATTGGTGATCGGCAGGCGTGGTGCCGGCACGGCACCGCGTTCCAGACAGAGGCGTTCGCCCATCCGGTTCATCGCGGTGGCGCGGATTTCGAGAATCTCGCCGAGCAGCGACGGCATGGCCGGCGCGCGCGTGAACTCCAGCACCGGCGACCATATCACGCGCGCTTCGGGCCATTTGGCGCGCAGCGCGTAGAGCAGCCCGCCAAACTCTTTCTTGAAACGCGGGACGGAATGGAAGTTCTTGGTGTCGTTGGTGCCGATGGCCAGTACGATATGCGTCCACGGATCGGCCGACAAATTGGGCAGCACATGGTCGCGGATCTGGCCCGATGTCGCGGAATTGAAGCCGGCGGCGCGTCAGCGTACGGCGCTGCCGGTGCGTTGCGCGATCAGCACGGCGAGTTGCGCGGCAAGGCCGTTCTCGGAATTGCCGATGCCGACCGAGGCGGCGGAGGAATCGCCCAGCACCAACAGCGAGATATCAGGCGCCTTGCCCGATATCTCATGCATGACCGGTCCTTGCGCCGGCAGCATGCGCGAGGTGCGGCGACGCACCCCCAGTCCCTGCCAGACATAGACGGGGAAGGCGAGCCAGGTGAGGATGGTCGGGAAACGCATGGGCAAACCGTCAAATAACCAGCGGCAGCCTTAGCGCATGTCGCGGCCGGGGTGAACGGATTGCTGTACCATCCGAAGATGTCCCTGGGTCATGCGCCCCCGGACTGCGACCTGTTTCCGTATTCGTCATGCAGCCGCACCCAATCCATCGACGTCCTGTAGGGACCGGGCTCGTCCCGGCCCTTTGGCGCCATGTCGAGATATTGGTAGGCGCCGATGAACTGCTCGCTGCCACGGGCGCGCGACATGAAGGTCAGAAAAATGTCGCCGGTCTCGTCCCTGTAGAAGACGGTGGTGCCGGGCAGGTCCTTCGACGTCGTGACAGGTGTCTCGAAATTGTAGACGGCTTCGCCTGAGGCGATCTGCCTGTCGGTGAAGGACACCTGCATGTCGAAGTTGAAGTCCGAGGCGTAGGACGACATCCACTCGAATTTCCAGCCCATGCGCTGCTTGTAGGGCCGCAACTCGGCGAGCGGAGCGCGCGAGATCACGACAAGCGACACGTCGTGATGCCTGAGATGCTGGTTGGCGCCGTCAATATGGTCGGCGACGAAGGCGCAGCTCTCGCAGTGATGCGTCGAGCCTGGCGCGAACACGAAGTGGTAGACGATCAACTGGCTGCGACCGGCGAAGAGATCGGCCAGTTTCCTCGGTCCCTGCTCGGTTTCGAAGACATAGTCCTTGCGGATCTTGAGCCACGGCAAGTCGCGTCGCTCCGCCGCGACGCGCTCGCGAAGCCGCGTCAGTTCCTTCTCGCGTGCCAGATGTGCCTTGTGCGCCAGAAACCAGTCCTCGCGCGATACGGCCTTGTTGCGATGCATATGCCTCTCCCTGTCGGTCGCCCCAAGGACGTTCGGGACGGGCGTGATCCGACATCGCGGCCGGAAATGCCGCAGAGGACATAAGGATGGCGGGGCGTTACCCCAAGCCCTGGCCCAATCCTTGGCTGGCGCAAACGAAACCCGGGCACCTGGCCCGGGTTCGCAGGAGGATGGTGTCGATGCTCAGGCGGCGTTTTCCAGTGACGGCTGCCATTTTCCAAGCGCGGCCAGATAATTCATGTGGGCGCGGTGGGTGAAGGCGGCCTGACCGGCGGCGACGTTGGCGGCCTTGCCGCTCCAGGCCTTCTGCGGCGCGGCCTGAAGCGCGCGGCCATACGAGAAGGTCAGCTTCCACGGGTGCGGCCCGATGGCGTTGATGGCGTTGAGGTTGGCGGTCGCCTCCTCGTCTTCCTGGCCGCCGGAGAGGAAGGCAATCCCCGGCACCGCCGCCGGCACGGTCTCTCGGAACAATTTTATGGTCATTTCAGCGACCTGCTCGGGGCTGTCCACCTTGCCTGACTTCTTGCCCGAGAGAACCATGTTGGGCTTCAGGATGGTGCCTTCCAGGACGACGCGGGCGGCATAGAGCTCGGCATAGAGCTTCAGCAGCGTGGCCTTCGAGATCTGGTAGCAGGTGTCGATGTCATGGGCGCCGTCCATCAGCACCTCCGGCTCGACGATCGGCACGATACCGGCTTCCTGGCAAAGCGCGGCGTAGCGTGCGAGCGCATGGGTGTTGGAACCGATCGAGGTGGCCGACGGGACGCCCTTGCCGATATCGATGTCGATCACCGCGCGCCATTTGGCGAAGCGGGCGCCGAGCTTGTAATAATCGGCAAGCCGCTCGCGCAGACCGTCGAGGCCCTCGGTGATCGTGTCGCCCGGGAAGCCGGCCAGCGGCTTGGCGCCGGCATCGACCTTGATGCCGGGAATGGCGCCGGACGCCTTGATGATGTCGACCAGCGGCGTACCGTCGGCCGCCTTCTGGCGGATGGTCTCGTCGTAGAGGATGACGCCGGAGATGTATTTGGTCATCGCGTCCGTGGCGCGAAACATCATCTCACGATAGTCGCGACGGCTGTCGGCGGTCGATTCGACACCGATGACATCGAAGCGCTTCTTGATCGTGCCCGAGCTTTCATCGGCAGCCAGCAGGCCCTTGCCGTTGGCCACGATCGCGGCGGCAATGTCTTCCAGACGTTCGCTCATTCTGCTTCTCCTGAACCGGTTGGGTTGCGCCTAGCAGAACACTATCGCCAAAGGAATGACGCCGGAAAGCTCGAATCGATTGAAAGTCGCCGACGTAGTCGCCCGCTCCGCTTGAGTTGATCGGATTGCCGTCCGCGTGGCGGGATCCTACCGCTTCAGCACGTCGACGCCGGGGAGCGGCTTGCCTTCCATCCATTCCAGGAAGGCGCCGCCGGCGGTCGAGACATAGGTGAAATCGTCGGCGACACCGGCGTGGTTGAGCGCCGCCACCGTATCGCCGCCGCCGGCGACGGAGACCAGCTTGCCGGCCTTGGTGCGCGCGGCCGCATGCTTTGCGGCGGCGACCGTGGCGTGGTCGAAAGGCTCGATTTCGAAGGCGCCGAGCGGACCGTTCCAGACCAGCGTCGCGGCGCGGTCGATCCATTCGCCGATCGTCGTCACGGTCTTTTCGCCGACATCGAGGATCATGCCGTCGGTCGGCACGTCGGCGATGGCGACGGTCTCGCAGGCCGCGCCCGCCTTGAATTCCCTGGCGACGACGCCGTCGACCGGCAGGATGATGGCGCAACCGGCCTCGGCGGCCTCGATCATGATCTGCTTGGCGGTCGGGGCGAGGTCATGCTCGCACAGCGACTTGCCGACATCGGTGCCGCGCGCGGCGAGGAAGGTGTTGGCCATGCCGCCGCCGATGACCAGCGCGTCGACCTTCTTCACCAGGTTCATCAGCAGGTCGATCTTGGTCGAGACCTTGGCGCCGCCGACGATGGCGACGACCGGACGCACCGGATTGCCCAGGCCCTTCTCCAGCGCCTCGAGTTCGGCCTGCATGGTGCGGCCGGCAAAGGAAGGCAACAGATGCGCCAGCCCTTCCGTAGAGGAATGGGCCCGGTGCGCGGCCGAAAACGCGTCGTTGACGAAGATGTCGCCATTGGCGGCAAGCCGTTCGGTAAAGGCCGGGTCGTTCTTTTCCTCGGCCTTGTAGAAGCGGGTGTTTTCGAGCAGCAGCACGTCGCCCTTGTCCATGGCCGCGACAGCGCTTCCGGCCGTGTCGCCGACGCAATCCGAGACGAAGCCGACGGGACGGCCGAGCACCTCCGCGGTGGCCCTGGCGATCGGCTCCAGCGAGAATTCGGCGGTGGGGCCGTCCTTGGGACGGCCGAAATGGGCGAGCAGGATGACCTTGGCGCCCTTGCCGGACAGTTCGGCGATGGTCGGCGCGATGCGCTCGATGCGGGTGGCGTCGGTGACCTTGCCGTTGGCCACGGGCACGTTGAGGTCGACGCGCACCAGCACGCGCTTGCCGCCGATGTTGCCGATGTCGTCGAGTGTCTTGAAGGCAGCCATGCCGGTCCCTTTCGTCTGAAAATCGCCGGGACCATACCTCGCATCAATGACGATGCAAGGCTTTGGCTGGGGTGAGCGTGAAATTTTGAGGCGGGCAGGGACACAGTGCGTGAAGACCGCCCCCAAAGTGGACAGGGGCAACCGGCCGCCCTTGTCAGCTTTCGGTCGATGCCTTCTCGACCGGAGGCTCGGGGGCGTCATCCGGCCCCGCCGCCACCTGCGCCTCGGCCGGCTTGCGCCAGTTGCGGATGAAGGCACTCAGACGGTCGCCCATCTCGCCGGCGCTGAGGAAGACGGGCACGCGCGCCACCGGCGCGGTTGGCTCGAAGGAAAGACCGAGGCCCGTTATCCTGCCCTTGTCGTCGACATCCCTGACGATCAGCTCGATCGGGCCGAGCAGCACGCGGTCGGCATATTCGGCATGGCCGCCAAGCCTCGATGTGACCAGCGCTCCGACGGTTTGCTTCTGCTCGGCCTCGGTCAGGCCCGGTCCATAGGCGGCCTCTAGTTCGGCGGCTGAACGGGCCGGGTCGACGGCAAAGGCGCCGAAGAAATCGGCATCCTCGGGATCGACCACGGCGCGGCTGGCGAAAAGCTTGTCGAGCAGGCGCGGATAGCGGTCGGGCACGAAGATATAGACCTGGTCGCCGGCGGCGAGCCGGCCCATGTCCTGGAAGCGCATCGAACGGCCGTCACGCAGCACCAGCGAGGGCCGCGCCCAACGCGGGATGCGCTCGCCGCGCGCTACCGGGCTGCCGTGCGCGACGCGATAGGCAAGCAGCTCGTGATGGGCGGAGCCTGGCAGTTCCAGCTCGACCTTGTCCAGAGGTCCGAGCCGCGCCGGCACGATCAAGCCCAGGCGCCGTGCCAGCGGGCCGACGGTCCAGCCCTGGATGACCAGCGACACCAAGACGATGATGAAGGCGGCGTTGAAGATGGTGCGGCCGTTCTCCAGCCCACCGAGCAGCGGTGTGATGGCGAGCAGGATCGACACGGCGCCGCGCAGGCCGACCCAGGAGACGAAGGCGACTTCCGGGCGCGGCAGGCGGAACGGGATCAGGCAGAGCCAGACCGCAACCGGCCTGGCAATGAACATCAGGAACAGGCCAAGGGCTATCGCGGGTACCATGATGGCCGGAAATTGCGAAGGCGTCGCGAACAGGCCGAGGATCAGGAACATGATGATCTGCGCCAGCCACGACATGCCGTCCTGGAAACGCTTCAGGATGGTGACGGCGCGGATATCCGAATTGCCAGCGATCAGGCCGGCGATATAGACAGCCAGGAAGCCGGAGCCGCCGATCGCGCCGGCGGCGGCAAAGACCATCAGCGACAGTGTCAGTACGAAGATCGGCAGCAGGCCATGGTCGAGATTGAGCCGGTCGACGAGCCGCACGATGCCGAGGCCGCCAAGCACACCGACGACGGCGCCGAGGCCCATATTGAGGAGGAAGCCAAGGACCAGATTGGTAACCAGGACATTGGCTTCGGGATTGGCGTGGGCGGCGATGATCTCGACCAGCGTGATGGTCAGGAAGATGGCGATCGGATCGTTGGTGCCGGATTCGACTTCGAGCGTCGAGCGCACACGCTCGCGCAGATTGATCTCGCCGGCACGCAGCAGGAAGAATACGGCCGCCGCGTCCGTCGAGGCGACGGCGGCGCCCAGCAGGAAGGATTCCAGCCAGCTGAGATCAAGCAGATAGTAGGCTGCGGCGCCGAACAGGCCGGTGGTCAGGACGACACCGATGGTGGCCAGCGACAGGGCCGGCCCCGCGGCCTGGCGCAAGGCGTTGAGCGGGGTGCCGAAGCCGGAATCGAACAGGATGACCGCCAGCGCCAGTGAGCCGGCAAAATAGGCGATGCGGGCATTGTCGAATTCGATGCCGAGGCCGTCGGTTCCGGTGGCGAGCCCGATGCACAGAAACAGCAGCAGAAGCGGGGCGCCGAAGCGGAATGCGATCAGGCTCGAAAACGCGGCGGCGACAACAAGCGCCGTGCCGACCAGCGTAACGAGATAGATCGCATGCTCCATCCGTGATTTGCCCCTCGAATTCCTGCCGCATGACCCCGAAATCGGGATCGATTTCGGAAAGGATCATGCGCAAATCAAAAGTTTACAGCGTCCTTTGCGCGTCCAAGGACGCGCGGAGCTGTATTGGCTTCTGGCTTTACGGGAGAGTGGGGCGAAGGCGTGACCAGTGCAAGGCGGGAGGGTGGTTTTTTGCCCGGCGACGCTGATTTTCGCGTTGCTGCTCCGGCAAACGAAAACGCCCGGACGAAGCCGGGCGTTTCGAGTTTCGAGAAGACTGATCCGCGATCAGGCTATGGTCTTGCCGAAGGCGACAGCGGTGTCGCCCATGCGGTTGGAGAAGCCCCATTCATTGTCGTACCAGGACAGCACCGAAACGAAGTTGCCGTCCATGACCTTGGTCTGGTCGAGCGCCATGATCGAGGAGCGCGGATCGTGGTTGAAGTCGATCGACACGTTCGGGTGATGGGTGACGCCGAGGATGCCCTTCAGCTTGCCGTTGGAGGCGGCGATGACGGCTTCGTTGATCTCCTGCGCGGTGGTGGCGCGCTTGGCGATGAACTTGAAGTCGACGACCGAGACGTTCGGGGTCGGCACGCGGATCGAGATGCCGTCGAGCTTGCCCTTGAGGTCGGGCAGGACGAGGCCGATCGCCTTGGCGGCACCGGTCGAGGTCGGGATCTGCGAGAGCGCCGCGGCACGGGCGCGATAGAGATCCTTGTGCATGGTGTCCAGCGTCGGCTGGTCCCCGGTGTAGGAATGGATCGTCGTCATCATGCCCTTTTCGATGCCGACGGTTTCATGCAGGACAGCCGCCAGCGGCGCCAGGCAGTTGGTGGTGCAGGACGCATTCGAGATGACGATGTGGTCCTTGGTCAGCTTGTCGTGGTTGATGCCGTAGACGACGGTCAGGTCGGCGCCGTCGGCGGGTGCCGAGACCAGCACGCGCTTGGCACCGGCGGCCAGATGCGCGGCGGCCTTGTCGCGCGCGGTGAAGATGCCGGTGCATTCGAGCGCGATGTCGATGCCGAGTTCCTTCCAGGGCAACTGGGACGGATCCTTGATCGCCGTGACCTTGAAGGTCTCCTTGCCGACCGAGATCTGGTCGCCGGACACCGAGACTTCATGCGGGAAACGGCCATGCACGCTGTCGTAGCGAAGCAGGTGGGCGTTGGTCTCGACCGGGCCGAGATCGTTGACGGCCACGACATCGATGTCCTTGCGGCCGGACTCATGAATGGCACGCAGGATGTTGCGGCCGATGCGGCCAAATCCGTTGATGGCAACTCTGACGGTCATTTTTCTCTCCCTGGGAGCTGGAAGGCAGACGATTGGTCCGCAGCTTCATAGCGGCGGACGGGCGAAGAATCCAGCCATCAGGGGCATGGATTTAAATCGATTAGGTTGGTCCAGACCCGTGACGTCGCCTCAGGCGACTTCGCGGGTCTGGGAACCAGCCCTTATTTGCCGTGCAGGCGCGCTTCCGCTGCCTTGGCGGCGGCGTCGGCCGTGATGCCGAAATGCGGATAGAGCTGCTCGATGGTGCCCGAGGCGCCGAAGCCGGTCATGCCGATGAAGATGCCGTCCGAGTCGATGAGATGATCCCAGCCCTGGCGGATGCCGGCCTCGATCGCCATCTTGACCGGCGCGTTGCCGATCGTCTTCTTGCGATAGGCGTCGCTCTGTTGGTCGAACAGTTCGAAGCAGGGCACCGACACGACGCGGGTCGGGTGGCCGTGCTTCTCCAAAAGGTCGCGGGCGCCGAGCGCGATCTCGACCTCGGAACCGGTGGCGAAGATCGTCACCGCCGCCTCGCCGCTGGCCGCGGCGAGCTCGTAGGCGCCCTGGCTCGAGAGGTTCTTGGCCGAGTGCTCGGTGCGAACCGTCGGCAGGTTTTGCCGGGTCAGCGCCAGCGTCGACGGCGTCTTTTCGGATTCGAGCGCGATCTGCCAGCATTCGGCGGTTTCGACCGCGTCGGCGGGACGGAACACATTGTGGTTCGGGATCGCACGCAGAGCCGCGACGTGCTCGACCGGCTGGTGGGTGGGGCCATCTTCGCCAAGGCCAATGGAATCATGGGTCATGACAAAGATCGAACGGATGCCCATCAGCGAGGCAAGCCGCATCGACGGACGGGCATAGTCGGAGAAGCACAGGAAGGTGCCGCCATAGGCGATGAGGCCGCCATGCAGCGTCAAGCCGTTGATCGCGGCCGCCATGCCATGCTCGCGGATGCCGTAATGGACATAGCGCTGGCCGTAGTCGTCTGGCGTGATGTTCTTGGTCTGGCTGGTCTTGGTGTTGTTGGAGCCGGTCAGATCGGCCGAGCCGCCGATGGTTTCCGGCACCGCGCCGTTGATGACTTCCAGCGCCATTTCCGAGGATTTGCGGGTGGCGACCTTCGGCTTGTCGGCCGAGAGCTTCTTCTTGTAGTCGGCGATGACGGCGTCGAAATTGGACGGCAGCTTGCCGCCGAGGCGGCGCTCGAACTCGGCCTTCAGCTTCGGCTCCGCCTTGGCGAGGCGGCCTTCCCAGTCGGCGCGGGGCTTCGCCCCGGCCTTGCCGGCGGCGCGCCAGGCGTCGAGGATGTCGGCCGGAATCTCGAAGGGCGGCGAGTCCCAGTTGAAGAACTTGCGCGCGCCGGCGATCTCGTCGGCGCCGAGCGGCGAGCCATGCGCCTTGTTGGTGCCGGCCTTGGTCGGGGCGCCGAAGCCGATGGTCGTCTTGCAGGCGATCATCGTCGGCTTGTCGGAGTGGCGCGCGGCCTCGATGGCGTAGGCGATCGCTTCGGGGTCGGTGCCGTCGATATGGCTTGCGTTCCAGCCGGAGGCCTGGAAGCGGGCGACCTGGTCGGTGTTGTCGGCGAGCGAGACCGGGCCGTCGATGGAGATGTTGTTGTTGTCCCAAAAGACGATCAGCTTGTTCAGCTTGAGGTGGCCGGCAAGCGCGATGGCTTCCTGCGAAACACCTTCCATCAGGCAGCCGTCGCCGGCCAGCACATAGGTGTAGTGGTTGACGAGGTCATTGCCGAAGGCGGCGTTCATGATGCGCTCGCCGAGCGCGAAGCCGACCGAATTGGCGAGGCCCTGGCCGAGCGGACCAGTCGTGGTCTCGATGCCGGTGGCGTGGCCATATTCGGGATGGCCGGCCGTCTTGGAACCCAATTGCCGGAAATTCTTGATCTGATCGATGGTCATATCCTCGTAGCCGGTGAGATGTAGCAACGAGTAAAGGAGCATCGAGCCATGGCCGGCCGACAGGATGAAGCGGTCGCGGTCGGCCCAGTGCGGGGCTTTGGGATCATATTTCAGGAAGCGCGTGAACAGCACCGTGGCGATGTCGGCACAGCCCATCGGCAGGCCGGGATGGCCGGAATTCGCTTTTTCGACAGCGTCCATGGAGAGAAAACGGATCGCATTGGCCATCCGGTCATGTTGTTCACGCGACGTCATGGTTCCTCCAGGGTGGGGGTTTGCGGGCTTGGGAGAGCCCTTGAAAAGGGTGCGCGACACATAGCAGGCACGGGCTTTTAGTCAACAAATCGGGTGCAGATTTGCCGGTCTTGTGATGCCGCGGGCGGGACTACATTAGCGTTAGCGGGGGACAGTCGCGAGAGCTTTGTTGACGTTGCCTTCACCCGGTGCCTAATGTTTCTGACATAACGCGTTCTGAACGCGAACGATTCGGTGATGGGCAGGGCACAGGACAAGCCATGACCGGGGAAACCACGCTCAAGGAAGTGATAGCCAGGCTGGGCAAGGCCATAGAAGGGCTGGAAAATGCCGTCGCGGCCAAGCTCGAGCATGAACGCGACTATTCGGAAGCCGAGGCCGAAGTACAGCGCATGAATGCCGACCGCTCGCGGCTGGCGCAGGAGCTCGACAATTCCGAAGCGCGTGCCGAGCGGCTTGAAGACGCCAACAAGGAAGTCTCGCGACGGCTGGTGACCGCGATGGAAACCATTCGCGCCGTGTTGGACAGGTAGGAGCTGGCCCGATGGCACAGGTCACGGTTTCAATCGACGGCAAGCAGTACCGCATGGCCTGCGACGAGGGCCAGGAAGAGCATCTGATCGATCTTGCCGAACGCTTCGACCGCTATGTCTCGCATTTGAAGGATTCCTTTGGCGAGATCGGTGACCAGCGGCTGACCGTCATGGCCGGCATCATGGTGATGGACGAGCTTTCCGAACTGCAGAAGCGCGTCAAAGGCATGGAAAGCGAAGTGATGACCTTGCGCAAGACGCGCGACGAGGCGTTGACCAAGGCCGACAAGAGCGACAGCGTGCTGACCAGCGCGCTCGGCGCCCTGGCGCAGCGCATGGAAGATCTGGCGACGTCGCTGGCGATCAACAAGGCCTGAGCCGCGCCCGCTTCAGGCGCTTACCCCACGCTATGATGCCCTGGCGGGAGCCGGGGAGAGCCCAAGAGAGAGTGAATCGCGGCAGAAAATACTGCCTGGGTCCGGTTGGCGCGGAAAAATTTTCGCCGGCCGGGGGAACGCCTGTCATGTCAGGCGTTTAATCGATGTCGTCATGGTGATAGAACTGACCGTCATCGCCGGATGACGAAAGAATGCCGGCTACATTTCACAAGGGGTAGGGATAGGTCATGAGTCTTCGTATCAACGACATCGCGCCGGATTTCACCGCCGAGACCACGCAGGGAACCATTACCTTCCATGACTGGATCGGCGACGGCTGGGCAATCCTGTTCAGCCATCCGAAGAATTTCACGCCGGTCTGCACGACCGAGCTCGGCACGATGGCGGGGCTCGAAGGCGAGTTCAAGAAGCGCAACGTCAAGATCATCGGCATTTCGGTCGATCCGGTCGAAAGCCATGGCAAATGGCAGGACGACATCAAGACGGCGACCGGCCATTCGGTGCATTATCCGCTGATCGGCGACAAGGACCTCAAGGTCGCGAAGCTCTACGACATGCTGCCCGGCGGCGCCGGCGAAACCTCGGAAGGCCGCACGCCAGCCGACAATGCCACGGTGCGTTCGGTCTACGTCATCGAGCCGGACAAGAAGATCAAGCTGGTGCTGACCTATCCGATGACCACGGGGCGCAACTTCGACGAAATCCTGCGCGCGGTCGATTCCATGCAGCTCACCGCCAAGCACCAGGTGGCGACGCCGGCGAACTGGAAGCAGGGCGAGGACGTCATCATCACCGCCGCCGTTTCCAACGAGGATGCGATCAAGCGCTTCGGCGCCTACGAGACCATCCTGCCTTATCTGAGGAAGACCAAGCAGCCCTCGGCATAGCCGGTCCTCGGTCGGGATATTTCGACTTTTGTCCTGTTTCTAGCATGGCGTGCTTGACCGGCGCGCCGCGCTAGATGACCATGCTCGCGGTTAGCGCTGGCGGGGAAAACCATTCCTGCCCAGCCAACAAAAGCACGCGGCAGGGAAGCCTGACATTGGATATCGCTTTGGCCAGGCCGCAGGTTGCCGGCTTCTACGACAAGCCGACCGGGGCCATCCAGTATGTCGTCGCCGACCCGGCGACGAAGCGCTGCGCCGTCATCGATCCGATCCTCGATTTCGACGAGAAGTCGGGCGCGACCGCGACGACCAATGCGGACGTCCTGCTCGATTTCATTGCCGAGAACGGACTGGAGCTCGAGTGGATCCTCGACACCCATCCGCATGCCGACCACTTCTCGGCCGCCCATTATCTCCAAGAGAAGACCGGGGCGCCGACGGCGATCGGCGCCCGGGTGGTCGAAGTCCAGGCCTTGTGGAAGGCGATCTACAACTGGCCGGATTTTCGCGCCGACGGATCGCAGTGGGACAGGTTGTTTGGAGAGGGCGAGACGTTCCGGATCGGCACGCTGCCGGTCAAGGTGCTGTTCTCGCCCGGCCACACGCTGGCATCGATCACCTATGTCGTGGGGGATGCGGCCTTCGTGCATGACACGCTGTTCATGCCCGACAGCGGGACGGCTAGGGCGGATTTTCCCGGCGGCAGCGCGGCGCGGCTGTGGCGCGCGATCCAGGATATCGTGGCGCTGCCTGGTGAGACGCGCGTTTTCGTCGGTCATGATTATCAGGCCGGCGGCCGCGAGCCGCGCTGGGAAAGCACGGTGGCGGAACAGAAGGCGACCAACACCCATCTCGTCGCCGCGCGTGACGAAGCCGAGTTCGTCGCCTTGCGCGAGGCGCGCGACCGGACATTGCCAATGCCGCGGCTGATCCTGCATGCGCTGCAGGTCAATATGAATGGCGGCCGGCTGCCGGAACCGGAAGCCAATGGAAGGCGGTATTTGAAGTTCCCGCTGGATGGGCTTTGAGGTCGCAGCTCGGCGGCAGAAACAAAAAAGGCGACGTCAGTTCCTGACGCCGCCTTGATGTTTTCGCGCCGAAGCTGGCTTAAGCCGCCGGCTGAGCCTCGATGGTGCGCAGCGCCTGGGTCTGGCGCTTGGCGGCGGCCTTGACGGCATCCTGCACCTTCTCGAACGCGCGCACCTCGATCTGGCGAACACGCTCGCGGCTGATGTCGAACTCGGCCGAAAGCTCTTCCAGCGTCAGCGGCTCCTCGGCGAGGCGACGCGCCTCGAAGATGCGCCGCTCGCGATCGTTGAGCACGGCAAGAGCGCCCGACAGCATGCCGCGCCGGTTTTCCAGCTCGTCCTGCTCGATCAGCATCTCTTCCTGGCTCTCATGGTCGTCGACCAGCCAGTCCTGCCATTCGCCGGACTCGCCTTCCGTCGCCCGGATCGGCGCGTTGAGCGAGGCGTCGCCGGACAGGCGACGGTTCATCGACACCACTTCGGCTTCGGAAACGTTGAGCCGCGTGGCGATTTCGGCGATCTGATCGGGCTTCAAGTCGCCGTCATCCAGCGCCTGGATCTTGCCCTTCACCTTGCGCAGATTGAAGAACAGACGCTTCTGGTTGGCGGTCGTGCCCATCTTGACCAGGCTCCACGAACGCAGGATGTACTCCTGGATCGATGCCTTGATCCACCACATGGCATAGGTGGCGAGACGGAAACCGCGCTCGGGTTCAAACTTCTTGACGGCCTGCATCAGGCCGACATTGCCTTCCGAGATCACCTCGCCGATCGGCAGGCCGTAGCCGCGATAGCCCATGGCGATCTTGGCGACGAGCCGCAAATGGCTGGTGACGAGCTTGTGCGCGGCCGTGGTGTCTTCATGCTCGGCATAACGCTTGGCGAGCATGTACTCTTCCTGCGGCTGCAGCATGGGAAAGCGGCGGATTTCTTCCAGATAGCGGCTGAGGCCGCCTTCACCGGAAACGATACTGGGTAATGACTGGGCCATGATAGCGCCCCCTCTCTATTGGAGTGATGCCCCCGAAACGCGGCGGGCATGTGACGCGAACACCCGGAGGCTCGCTCGCGACATCAGAACTTATACAGGAACAAAACCAGAAAAGACAGGCATTTGTTCAACACGAAACAGTGTGTCACGTTGAAGTGAACAATGCCACTCAGGTTTTTTGATGGCAGGTTCAGAGTTTGCGGAAGCCGCCGACGAGTTCCTCCATGTCCCCCGGTATCGGCGCCTCGAACCTCATCGTTAGATGGGTAGTGGGGTGCCGAAATGCAAGGAGCCAGGCATGCAAAGCCTGCCGGGAAAACGCCTTGACCCGGCTTTTCAACGGTTCGGGCAACCGGTTGGCCTTGGTGCGGAAGGCGAGGCCGTAATCCGGGTCGCCGATGACGGGATGGCCGATATGGGCCATGTGGACGCGAATCTGGTGTGTGCGGCCTGTTTCCAACCGGCATTCGACGAGGCTTGCCGTCGCAAATTCACGCTGGGCTTCGCCAAAATGCTCCTGCACGGCAAAGCGGGTGACGGCGTGGCGGGCGTCGTCGCGACCTTCCGGCACGACGGCGCGGCGCACCCGGTCGGCGGCGCGGCCAAGCGGCGCGTCGATCGTGCCGGTCGGCCTCTGCGGTATGCCCCAGACCAGGGCCAGATAGGCGCGTTCGAGGTCGCCGGTCAGGCCGTGGTCGGCGAAGGCCTCCGACAGCGCCTTGTGGGCGCGGTCGGTCTTGGCCACCACCATGACGCCGCTGGTCTCCTTGTCTAGGCGGTGGACGATTCCGGGCCGGCGCACGCCGCCAATGCCAGACAGGCTGTCACCGCAATGGTGGATCAGCGCATTGACCAGCGTGCCTGTCCAGTTGCCGGCGCCGGGGTGAACGACGAGCCCCGCCGGCTTGTTGATGACGATCAGTTCGTCGTCCTCGTAGAGCACGTCGAGCGCGATATTCTCGCCCTGCGGCTGCGCCGGCTCCGGTTCCGGCAGGGCGACCGACACGCTCTCGCCGCCGCTCATCTTGCGCTTGGTTTCGTCGACAGGCTTGCCGTTGATGACAACCGCGCCCTGCCTGATCAGCATCTGAACGCGGCTGCGCGACATGTCCGGACCAAGGGCTGATGCCAGCCACTGGTCGAGACGCTGGCCGGCCGCATCCGCACCCGCGACCAGCACGGTGGGCGCGGCCTCTATCAATTCGGGGACCTCTTCGCTATGAGCGCTCATCGAAAAACCATTCTGGAATATTAGCCATGGCCCGGCCCGATGCCGACGAAGACCAGGAAAAGCCGCTCGATCCCGAGGTCGACAAGCTGCGCGGCAAGCTCATCCGCTTCATGGTCGTCAATCTCGGCCTGCTGTTTGTCGCTCTTATGGTGGTGATCGGCGCCCTTGTCTACAAAGGCCGCAAGGCGCCGTCGGCGACCCCGCCTCTGGCCGGCGATATCCAGACCCCGGCGGGCGAGCCGGCCAGCGGCGATATCGTGCTGCCGGTGGGCGCCAAGGTGGTCAGCCAGTCGCTTTCGGGTGACCGGCTCTCGATCGATGCCGAGCTCGCGGACGGCAGCCGCGCCATCTTCCTCTACAATGTCGCCGAACGACGCCTGATCGGCCAGTTCGCGATCCGGAACAAATAGGCGAACGCCGGTGCAACAGACGGGTTTGCCGCCGACATGACCGGTTTTTCCGAACATCGCCGTGTCGCGACCGTGGCGCTTGTCGTGGCCGACTATGACGAGGCCATCGCCTGGTATGTCGAGCGGCTGAGCTTTCAGCTGCTCGAGGATGTCGATCTCGGCGAAGGCAAGCGCTGGGTCGTCGTGGCGCCGGCCAACGGGCAGGGCGCCAGGCTGCTGCTTGCCGAAGCGTCCGACGAGGCGCAGCGACAAAGCATCGGCAACCAGACCGGCGGCCGGGTTTTTCTGTTCCTCGAAACCGACGATTTTGCCGGCGACCATGCAGCGATGCTCGAACGGGGCGTCGAATTTCGCGAGGCGCCGCGTTTCGAGCCCTATGGCACGGTCGCGGTTTTCGCCGATCTCCATGGCAATCTGTGGGACCTGATCGAGCCGAAACGGCAGGGTTGACCGGGATCGTTCGGCAAAGCCTACGAAGTCTGGAAAGCCCAGTTGCTTTTTGCCGGCCGCCAGCCTATATCGCCCCTTCTTGAGCGCGCCCATCGTCTAGCGGTCAGGACACCGCCCTCTCACGGCGGGAACAGGGGTTCGATTCCCCTTGGGCGTACCAAACGACGGCACGGTCGTTGATCTCCAGACAGTTGAACAATGCCGGGCCGCTCCCCGCTAGCTTTTGCATGCGTCCCGAGCGCAGGACGGCTGCGGGAGCCGAAGGTCATGCCAAGCCCCGAATCCACCCAATTTAAGTCAGACGCCGGCGCTTGAAAGCGCTGCGATCTCTGATACTTGCGATGTGGGGGTAGCTTCCGCGCCAGCGCGGATTTTAGGCCGGGTAGAGTTTGGAATGACCTCTGTGAAGATCACATGCCCGCACTGCCATGGCGGCGGCAAGGTTTTCGATTGCGCCAGATGGCGCGCGTCCAAAGGGCATTGCTGCCCGCAAGGGACGCATCAAAGCGGGTGCCCGGGGAAGACCATGGCATGCGCGGAGTGTGCCGGCCTGGGAACGATACCGGAAGCCGAATTCAAGGCCGTCGCATAGACCGCCTGGAAGCGGCGATGGATGGCCTTCGGTCATCGATTCAAGAGTTTGACGCTCCGGGATATCAGGCACGTTAAGGTTTGGTTTACCAATAGCCTGTCTACTGGGGACAATTCGCTTTCGGCCCGCGACCACGGATGTACTGGCGCAAGTGTCGAAGCGGAAAGGAAAGGTCGGCGCAATGCCGGCCTTTTTGCTTCTCCATACCGAGATACGCGCCGGTGACGATCCGGCGTTCGGGGGTTTAGCGGCCGTTCTCTCGCAACAACTTTTTGGCAAGGGATATTGTCATTGCCGATGTCGGCTCTACCATCGGATTGACAGCCCGGCGCGGATTGCCGGCTGGTCGTGACGACGAGGGCTTTTCGATGAACGGCGTTGCCAAACTGGTGATTGCGGGTGCGCTATCGGCAGGTATCGCATGTCAATCGAGTGCCGCGACGCTCAACACGATGGGCGATGTCGGAGATGCGATCCAGGCTTGCTGGACACCGCCTGCCGACGCCGGAAATTCGACCGTCACCCTGAGCTTCAGTTTCAAGCGCGACGGCAGTTTGATCGGTCCGCCGCGGGCGACCGCAGCCAAGGTGGCTGGCGACGACAAGGCGCGCAAGGCGTTCATCGACGCGGCCGTCGCTGCCGTCAAGGCTTGCACGCCGCTGAGTTTTTCACCGGCATTGGCGCAAGGCATTGGCGGCAACGTCTTCACGTTGCAACTCGTTTCACCGAAGAAATAGTGCCCCGGGGCCCGCAGGCGGGTGCAAGAAACCCTTCCCGCCCGGCACATCAATGGCTGAGGCGTCGTACCTCAGCATGCCGTGCCAGATCCGGCGTCTCAAAGATGTAGTCGCTCCAGGCCGATTCCGGAATCTGCCCTGCCAGATAGCACTCCAGCAACAAGTTCTGTTCGGGATTGAGCGGTCGCGGGCCACGTTCGTGATCCAGGCCGAGAGAGTGAAAAAGGTTTCTTGTCAGTTCCGATACCGTGAAGTGGATCGACATCTGCGTTCTCCTTTGCCCTTCAACGCGGCAGCGCGGACAAAGGTTTCAATGCCAGGCGCGATAACGCCAGATTGATGGCACGGCTTGACGCATTGGCCTGCCGGCACCGATTCCCGGCCTGTCCGCATCGTTTTCCGGTCGTCTCAATCTTGAAATAAAAATGTAATACCGAATTTACAGGGGGCGATCTATTACACTGGGCGAAGGTCTGTTCCCGCCATAGTCTTGAAGTATTAGGTATAGCTCATTTGTGGTAAATCCGTGCAAGTTGAAATGCGTGATTCCGGAATATCGGCAACAAGGATCATGACGTTCAGATGACTCGTTTCTGTCTTCTCATGACGATCGCACTGGTAGTGGCGGCCACCCTCGCTTTCGGCGCGACGTCTTCCTACGCGGATAGTTGCGACGCGATCAGAAACCAGATGCTTTCCGCCAACCGCGGCGCAGGCGTGAGCCCGGCACAGGCTCAGCTTCGCCGTCAGCTCGCGGCGATCCAGGGCCTGGAGAGGCAGCGCAGGTGCACCGCGCAAAGTGCCGCGGGCGGGTTCTTCAATGCTTGCGCCGATCTTGCCCGAAACCGGACGGAAGTGCAGCGCCAGATGGCGGCCGCGTCCAATTCCGGCCGAGACGGTTCGGGCCTGCAGGCGCGGTTCGCGGCACTCGGATGTTCGTCGGGAGCAAAGCGCCAGGCGCCGAAGACGCAATCGGCGGCCGGCCCAACGGTCGGCGGCAATGCGATGCTGTTTTGCGTTCGCCTGTCGGATGGATATTTCTTCCCCGCGCCGAAGTCGCAATTCGCCGGCGGCGGCGATGTCAAGGAGATGGCCGATCAATGCCGCTACATCTGCGACGATCCGGCGGTCGATGTCTACACGCTGAGCGATATCAGCCAGGAAACCGACAGCATGATCGGGCTCGAAACGCGCAAACCATACACCGAGCTGCCGACCGCTTTCCGGTACCGTGACGACGCCAATTTCAAGGCTTGTGACGTCAAGCGTTATTACCAGCGGGTTGCCGAACTGCGAGCGAGGACGGTGACGCCGACGAACATGGCCAATGCCATCATCCCCTTGCCTCAATCCAAGCCGGACCTCGGCAATGTCGCGGCAATTCCGCAGTCCGATGCCGAGGCTCCAGGTGCCGCCCAGTTGCAGTCCATCGAGGCCGGCAAGCGCTCGGTACGCCTAGTTGGTCCCGCTTTCTTCCCGGCGGAATGAGCCGAGCCGCTTTCGGGCAAATGGCTATCTTTTGAACGCCTGTCGCTTGCCCGCTGGAATCAGGGCTGACAGGAACAGGGTCGTGTTGCCGGCGTTGTTGTCGATATCAGGCAGGAGGAACGCCATGGCCACGTTCAGGGAAATGAGAGTTCTGGAGATCGTCGAGGACGGCTCCCTGACTTCCGACCAGAAGATCGCCGAATTGCGCAAGATCGAATCCGAGGCGCGCGGACTGCAGCGGGCGGCATCGGAGAGCCCGATGGGCGACGATGACGGCTGGCAGGACGATCTGCGCCAGGTCAGGCTTGCCCTCGACAAGCTGGGGGCAAGGGAACCGAGGAAAGGGGCGGCTTCGCTTTAGGATTTGTTCGCCAGGAGCGCGAACCTAGTCGCAGACCATGCGAACTCGTTGGCCGGGCGCGCTTACATTTCTGCAGGCCAGCGGTTTTTCAGGGCTCGATGGCGGAAGCGACGACTGCGATACCCTGGAACGGTACCGTCTGTGCACGGCGGGCTTGCCGGCCCTGCGCTCGGAATACTGTTCGCTTGGCTGCGGCGGTCCTGGAAAGGCGCTGTTGTCGACCTGAGGCTGGTAATCGACATTGGGTGGCGGCCGTTCCCATATCCGCCTGGCGTCGAGCGGCCGGGGGATCATGACCGTACCGTCATAGCTGCGCGAACAGCCGCTGCCGAAAAGCAGCGCCACGCCCAGCAACAAAGGCCCTATCCGTCCATACATCAGCAACACCCCTGCATGTGCTTATAGCGTGGCCCTGCCACAGCCGACAACCGGACGGAATAACGCAGCAGGAACAGGCCGGTTGCGTCGTTAAGGTTAGCGGATCGTTAATGCTTCTGCGGCACATTCCGCCGACGAACCTGGGAGGGAGGGTTCGGCCTTGGTTTTCGGGTGGGGACGGCATGGCGGAAGCGGACGGATCGATCGGCGCGCGCGGCGCAAGCGGGCCGGCAACGGGAGCGCTGGCAGACGCTCCCGGGGAATTGACGCAAGGACATCAAGGAGCGGCAGCTTCCGGGAGCTTTGCCGATATCGGCATGATGTTCGATTCGATGCCGGTTGGCGTCGTCGTGCTCGATGCAGATCTGCGTGCCGAGGTCATCAACCGGGCTTTCTACGATCTGTGGAAGATCGATCCGCGCCGCGCCAGCATCGGTTCCAGTTTCCGCGAGCTGATGGAAGCAAGCCGTTCCATCGATGCCTACGGGGCCAACGATGCGGCGTGGCAGCGCCACATCGGCGAGCGCGAAGCCGAAGTCAGGGCCGGTATCGCGGGTTCCAAGCAAATGCCGCATAATGACGGGCGCACGCTCGTCGCCTCGCTGGCGCCGCTCGCCGGCGGCAAACGCCTCATCTCCTATGTCGACGTCACCGACATGAAAAATCGCGAGGCCGAGGCGCAGGACGCCCGCAGGCATCTCGCCAGCGTGCTGGAATCGCTGCCGGCGGGTGTGATCATCTACGACCGTGACGACAACTTCGTCTTCGCCAACCGCAAGCTGCAGGACACGCTGCCGGCGCTGAAGCCGTTCTGGCAGCCCGGATGCACGTTCCGCCAGGCCCTGGGGTTCGGCCATTCGGTCGGCTATTTCCGTTCGAGCGGTGACGCCGGGATCGACGGCTTGTACGACGGCGACAAGGAGCGCTGGCTTGACGGCATTCAGGCACGCTACCGGCTGCCGAATTCCTCCTATGAGCGCCTCAATGCGGATGGGCGCTGGTACCAGGTCTACGACATGCGCACCGAGGACGGCACGTTCATCGGCGTGCGCGTCGACATTACCGACATAAAGAGCCGCGAGGCGGCGCTGCGCGACTCGATGCGCCAGATCGATCTGTTCCGGCACGTCATGGACGAGTTGCCGGTGGCTGCCTTCATCAAGGCGCAGGATCTGAGCATCGAATTCGTCAACAAGGCGTGGTGCGCGCTGACCGGTCTGGCCAAGGACGATGTCATCGGCCGGACAGACCGCCAGTTGTTCCGCGGCGAGGAAGCGGATGGCTTCAGCCAAGACGACACCGATGTCGTGGCGAGCGGCAATGTGCGCGAGGTCGAGGAGCCGGTCACTCACCGCGACGGAACGGTGCGGCAGCTGATGACGCGCAAGAGCCGGCTGGTGGCGACCGACGGCTCGGTGCATCTGGTCGGCTCTAGCACCGACATCACCGACGTCAAGGCGCGCGAGCGGGCGCTGGAAGAGAGCATGCGCGAGAACGAGGTGTTTCGCAGCCTGATCGACAATGTTCCGGTATCGATCTACGCCAAGCGCTCCGATCTCAGGCAATTCTATGTCAACAAGGGCTGGTGCGACCTCACCGGCTTCAGCAAGCAGGAGGCGATCGGCAAGACCGACGTCGAGATTTTCGGGCCGGATGGCGAGGCCTTCGTGGCCAGCGATATTGCCGTGCTGCGCACCGGCGAGACGCAGGAGATCGAAGAGACGGTGCGCCTTCCCGACGGCAGCGTCAGGCATCAATTCGCGCGCAAGGGCGCGATGATTGCCTCCGACGGCTCGCTCTACCTGATCGGGTCGACCACCGACATCACCGAACTGAAGCAGCGCGAGGCGGAGCTCGGCGAGGCGCGCCAGCGCGCCGTGCTCGCCGACCGCGCCAAGTCGGAATTCCTCGCCAATATGAGCCACGAAATCCGCACGCCGATGAACGGCGTGCTCGGCATGGCCGAGCTGCTCGCCAAATCCAACCTCGACCCGAAGCAGAAGACGTTCACCGACATCATCGTCAAATCGGGCAACGCGCTGCTCACCATCATCAACGACATTCTGGATTTCTCCAAGATCGATGCCGGCCAGCTGGTGCTCGACCCGGCACCCTTCAATCTCGCCGAGGCGATCGAGGACGTGGCAACGCTGGTGTCGACGCGGGCCAAGGAAAAGGACCTCGAGCTCATCGTGCGCATCGAGCCGAGGCTCGAAAGCCTGTTCATCGGCGATGTCGGCCGCATCAGGCAGATCGTCACCAACCTGCTCGGCAATGCGGTCAAGTTCACCGACGAGGGCCATGTGCTGGTCGATGTGACCGGCGAGCGGGTCCCGACCGGAACCAGACTGACGATCTCCGTCACCGACACCGGCATCGGCATCCCCGAGGAAAAGCTGAAACTGGTGTTCGAAAAATTCAGCCAGGTCGACACGTCCTCGACAAGGCGGCATGAAGGCACCGGCCTTGGCCTCGCCATCACCTCGCGGCTGGTCGATCTGATGGGCGGCACCATCGGCGTCGAGAGTGCCGAAGGCAAGGGGTCGACCTTCTGGTTCACGGTGACGCTACCCCGCGCCGGGCAACAGAACGGACAGCGCATCACGCCGGTGGACGTGACCGGCGCACGCGTGCTGATCGTCGATGACAATGCCGTCAACCGGGCCATTCTGACCGAGCAGATGACCTCGTGGACGTTCGATTCCTGCGCGGCCGAAAGCGGTGCCGAAGGTCTCAAGGTGCTGATCGCCGCGGCAGCCTACGGCGTGCCGGTCGACTGCGTCGTGCTCGATTATCAGATGCCCGGGATGAGCGGCGCCGAAATGGCGCGGATCGTGCGCAACACCGAAGGCTTGGCCGACACGCCAGTCATCATGCTGACCTCGGTCGACCAGTCGCTTGCCAACACCAGCTACCGCGACCTCGGCATCGATGCGCAACTGATCAAGCCGGCGCGCTCCTCGGTGCTCCTGGAAACGCTGGTCGCGACCATCCAGCGTCACCGCCACGCCACCGGCGGCGAGGCCGCTCAACCGCCGGCGGGCGAGGCGCCAGAGATTTCGCGGCCGCAGCTCCTGGCGCCGGCCGAGCAGCGCGCGCAATTGCAGCCGCCGCCGGTCCGCCCCAGGCTGCCTGCCACCGCCGGTGGTGGACACAGGCTGGATATCCTCGTGGCCGAGGACAACGAGGTGAACCAGATGGTCTTCACCCAGATCCTCGGCGAAACCGGTTATGGTTTCGAGATCGTCGGCAATGGCCGCAAGGCACTCGACGCCTTCGGCAGGCTCAATCCGTACATGATCCTGATGGATGTCTCGATGCCGGAGATGAGCGGTCTCGAGGCGACGGCGGCGATCCGCCGGCTGGAACAGGAAACCGGCACGCATGTGCCGATCGTCGGCGTCACCGCGCACGCCCTCAAGGGCGATCGCGAACGCTGTCTCGAAGCCGGCATGGACGACTACCTGCCAAAGCCGATCAGCCCCAGAGCCCTGCTCGAGAAGGTCGAGCGCTGGGTCGGAGCCGGCCGTCGGGTCCACCGCAACGCGGGATAGTACCGGCGTCGCGTGGATTGTCGGGAACGGCGACGCGGATCGCGGGAATCAGCGGGCAATGCGGTGCTACCTCTGCGTGCAATGACTATGGTGCGATCGCACCATATCAAAGGCGGCGCCCAGCCGGGACAATAGCAAAATCGAATTCCGCTCTTCTCGGTTACGGGCGGGAGCAGCGACCGCCGGCAAGAAACAGCGTCACTCTACCCCAACGGACCTGTTTTTGGCGATGGCCCGGCCATGACACGCTCTGGCTTTGAGCAACGCGCTCCCGTCCGGATTTTATTCAGACGCGACTGCCCGGTCGAACCCGGGTCGATTTCGGCCCCGGGACGGCTCAACCCCATGATTCCCGCGGCAAACTCGGATCACGCCGGAGGCGCCCGGGATAAGGGCCTTTCCCGGTGTCGGCGACGCGTTACCGGGCTGACATGAAACTGTCATGCGACTGTTATAATCGAAGGCTATTGGCCTCAGCGGGCGCCGGCAAGAAGTGGCGCCGAGAGACCATCTTCCGAACAGGAGCAGGCCACATGAGACATTTCATCCGCTCGGCGGCCGTTGCGATTGCAATGGCTGCGGCGTCCACCCTCACCCTTTCCGCAGCAATGGCAGCTGACCTTTCCGGCGCCGGTTCGACCTTCATCTATCCGGTGTTCGCCAAGTGGGCCGACACCTACAAGAAGGACACCGGCATCGGCCTCAACTATCAGTCGATCGGCTCGGGCGGCGGCATTAAGCAGGTCATAGCCAAGACCGTGACCTTCGGCGCCACCGACAAGCCGATGTCCGACGCCGATCTGGAAAAGAACGGCCTCGTGCAGTTCCCGATGGTGATGGGCGGCATCGTGCCGATCGTCAACCTCCAGGGCGTGAAGCCGGGCGAACTCGTGCTCGACGGCAAGACGATTGCCCAGATCTATCTCGGCACCATCACCAGCTGGGACGACGCCGCGATCAAGGCGCTGAACCCGACCCTCACCCTGCCGTCGACCGCCATCGCCGTCGTTCATCGTTCGGACGGCTCGGGCACGACCTTCAACTTCACCGATTACCTGGTGAAGCTCTCGCCCGACTGGAAGGACAAGGTCGGTTCTGACACGGCCGTCGAATGGCCGACCGGCGTCGGCGCCAAGGGCTCGGAAGGCGTTGCCAACACCGTCAAGCAGACCGACGGCGGCATTGGCTATGTCGAGTACGCCTATGCCAAGCAGAACAGCCTCTCCTACTCCAAGATGCTGAATGCAGCCGGCAAGGTTGTCGAGCCGTCGCTCGAATCCTTCGGCGCTGCCGCTTCGAACGCCGACTTCAAGGGCGCGAAGAACTTCAACGTCATCATCACCAACGAACCCGGCGACACCACCTGGCCGATCGCGGCTTCCACCTGGGTTCTGATCCACAAGGCTCCGGATGACGCTGCCGCCACCGGCGAAGCGCTCAAGTTCTTTGCCTGGGCCTACAAGGACGGCAAGGAAACCGCCAAGGCGCTCGACTATGTCTCGATCCCCGACAGCGTTGTCGACCTGATCAAGGCTTCGTGGAAGGCCGACATCCAGGCCGACGGCAAGCCGGTCTACGCTGGCGAGTAATATCCTCTGGAGGAGCGCCGCACCGGCGGCGCTCCTTTTCACTCAACACAAAGAGCCGAGCTTGACATGAGCGCTGTCCAGGAAGCCTTGCCAGCCATTCGAGGTTCACGTGACGCCACCGTCAGACGGTTCGCGCTCACCGATTCGATCTTCCACGGGCTGACCCGCGCCGCCGCCATTCTGGTGCTGGTGCTGCTTGGCGGTGTCGCCATCTCGCTCATTGCCGGCGCGTGGCCGGCACTGTCGACCTTCGGCCTGTCGTTCGTAACCACCGAGAGCTGGAATCCCGTCACCGAGAAATTCGGTGCCCTGGCGCCCATCTACGGCACGATCATCACTTCGGCCATCGCCATCCTGATCGCCGTGCCGCTCGGCATCGGCATCGCCATTTTTCTCACCGAGCTTTGCCCGCGCCCGCTTCGGCGCCCGATCGGCATGGCGGTGGAATTGCTGGCCGGCATCCCCTCGATCATCTACGGCATCTGGGGCCTGTTCGTGCTGGCGCCGTTCCTGCAGACGACCATCCAGCCATTCATCATCAGCGTGTTCCACGGCATTCCCGGCCTCAACAGCCTGTTCGCCGGTCCTCCCTATGGCATCGGCCTGCTGACTTCGGCGATGATCCTGGCGATCATGATCCTGCCTTTCATCACTTCGATCACCAAGGACGTGTTCGATACGGTGCCGTCGGTGCTGAAGGAATCGGCCTATGGCATAGGCTGCACGACCTGGGAGGTAACGCGCCGGGTCGTCATTCCCTACACCCGCATCGGCATCATGGGCGGCGTCATGCTTGCTCTGGGCCGTGCGCTCGGCGAGACAATGGCGGTGACCTTCGTCATCGGCAACGCGCACCGGATCAGCACCTCGCTGTTTGCGCCGGCCACGACGATCTCGGCGACCATCGCCAATGAATTCACCGAAGCCGTCGGCGATCTCTACACGTCCTCGCTGGTGGCGCTCGGCCTGATCCTGTTCATCATCACCTTCCTGATCCTTGCCATCGCCCGCTACATGCTGATGCGCATCGACGCCCGCACGGGAGCCTGACCGATGTCGACCGCCGCATCGCTTCACCAGAGCCGCAAGCGCAAGAATGGCGTGATGATGACGCTGTGTGTCATCGCCGCCGGCATCGGACTTGCCTGGCTGGCGCTGATCCTCGGCGCACTGCTCTACAAGGGGCTCGCAGGTGTCAATCTTGCGGTCTTCACGGAAATGACGCCGCCGCCCGGCGATGCCGGCGGCCTGCTCAACGCCATCTACGGCAGCATCGTGATGACCATCATCGGCATCGTCGTCGGCACGCCGATCGGCGTGCTGGCCGGCACCTACATGGCCGAGTACGGCCGCTTTTCGAAACTCACCACGGTGGTGCGCTTCATCAACGACATCCTGCTGTCGGCGCCGTCCATCATCATCGGCCTTTTCGTCTACGAATTGATGGTGCGGCCGATGGGGCATTTCTCGGCTATCGCCGGCGCCGTGGCCCTTGCCATCCTGGTCATCCCCGTCGTGGTGCGCACCACCGAGGACATGCTCAACCTGGTGCCGAACGCGCTGCGTGAGGCGGGCACCGCGATCGGCGCGCCGCGCTGGGTGGTCATCCGCTCCGTCGCTTACCGCGCCGCCCTTTCCGGCATCGTCACCGGCATATTGCTGGCCATAGCCCGCATTTCCGGCGAGACGGCGCCACTGCTCTTCACCGCGCTCAACAACCAGTTCTGGTCGAGCAATCTCAACGCGCCGATGGCCAGCCTGCCTGTGACCATCTTCCAGTTCGCTCTCAGCCCCTATGAGGAATGGCAGCAACTGGCGTGGACCGGCGCACTCATAATCACCCTGACGGTTCTCGGGCTGAGCATTTTCGCCCGCAGCCTTACCGGACGCAGAGAGGACAGATGAAACCGATGTTGTCCACCGAGTTGAACACGCCTGAAGCGGTTGTGGATAAGGCCAAGATCGAGGTCAAGAACCTCAATTTCTACTATGGCCAGTCGAAGGCGCTGAAGGATATCAGCCTGTCGCTGCCCGAGCGCAGCGTCACCGCTTTCATCGGCCCGTCGGGTTGCGGAAAGTCGACGCTGCTGCGCGTCTTCAACCGCATCTACGAGCTTTATCCCAAGCAGAGCGCCGAAGGCCAGGTGCTGCTCGACGGCCAGAACATCCTGGACCGCTCGCAGGACCTCAATCTGTTGCGCACCAAGATCGGCATGGTGTTCCAGAAGCCGACGCCGTTCCCGATGTCGATCTATGAAAACATCGCTTTCGGCGTCAGGCTCTACGAGAAGATCAGCAAGGCGGAGATGGACGGCCGTGTCGAGCAGGCGCTGAAGCGCGCCGCTCTGTGGACCGAGGTCAAGGACAAGCTCAACGCCAGCGGCCTCAGCCTGTCGGGCGGCCAGCAGCAGCGCCTTTGCATCGCCCGCACCGTGGCGGTGAAGCCGGAGGTCATCCTGCTCGACGAGCCGGCCTCGGCGCTCGATCCACTCTCGACCGCCAAGATCGAGGAACTGATCGACGAGTTGCAGGCCGACTACACGATCGTCATCGTCACCCACAACATGCAGCAGGCGGCGCGCGTGTCGCGCCAGACGGCATTCATGTATCTGGGCGAACTGGTGGAGTTCGACCGCACCGAGAAGATCTTCACGTCGCCTCGCGAGAAGCGCACGCAGGACTACATCACCGGCCGCTTCGGCTGATCTCACGCATACGAGGACCAGGATCATGGCCGAACACACAGTCGCAGCCTTCGACGAGGATCTCGGACAGATCAGCAGGCTGATCAGCGACATGGGCGATCTCGCCGGCACGATGGTCGGCGGCGCCACCAAGGCGCTGCTGAATTCCGACAACGCGCTGGCACAGCGCGTCGTTTCCGACGATGCCATCATGGACGCGCGCCAGCGCGAACTCGACGACCGCGCCATCACCTTGATCGCCAAGCGCCAGCCTATGGCCGACGATCTGCGTCATGTCGTCGGCTCGATCCGCATGGCCGGCGACCTCGAGCGGATCGGCGACCTTGCCAAGAACATCGCCAAGCGGGTTGGCTCGGTCGGCCTCACCGCCACGCCGCGCGACCTGTCGCACTCGATCGACGCGATGGCGCAACTGGTGCTGATCCAGGTGCAGGGCGTGGTCGAGGAATATGCGGCCGGCGATGCCGCCGCGCTCGCCAAGCTCAGGAATGACGACGAACGCATCGACGTCAAATACACCTCGGTGTTCCGCGAACTCCTGACCTACATGATGGAGGATCCGCGCAACATCACGGCCTGCACGCATCTTTTGTTCTGCGCCAAGAATCTCGAGCGCATCGGCGACCACGTGACCAACATCGCCGAGAATGCCTATTATGTGCTGACCGGCACGCAACTGCCCGCCAATCGCCCCAAGCAGGACGAGACGGCCATGTCGGCGCCGGCGGCCTGAGAATAAGGTGACCTGCCAATGATCGCGCCACGCATCATGGTGGTGGAGGACGAGGAGCCGCTCGGCGTGCTCCTCCGCTACAATCTTGAATCCGAGGGTTACCAGGTCGAGGTGGTGACACGCGGCGACGAAGCCGAGATCCGCCTGCAGGAGAACGTACCCGATCTTCTGGTGCTCGACTGGATGGTGCCGGCGGTATCCGGCATCGAGCTCTGCCGGCGCCTGCGGATGCGGCCCGAGACCGAGCGGCTGCCGATCATCATGCTGACGGCGCGCGGCGAGGAGAGCGACCGCGTGCGCGGCCTCTCGACCGGCGCCGACGACTATCTGGTCAAGCCGTTCTCGACGCCCGAATTCATGGCCCGCGTCAAGGCGCTGCTGCGCCGCGCCAAGCCGGAAGTGCTGTCCAGCGTCCTCAAGGTCGGCGACATCGTGCTCGACCGCGAGTCGCACCGGGTCTACCGCAAGAAGAGCGAAATCCGGCTCGGTCCGACCGAGTTCCGGCTGCTCGAATTCATGATGCGCCATCCCGGCCGCGTGTTCTCGCGCAGCCAGTTGCTCGACAATGTCTGGGGCGAGACGATCTATATCGACGAGCGCACGGTGGACGTGCATGTCGGGCGGCTGCGCAAGGCGGTCAACAATGGCCGCATGCCTGACGTCATCCGTACCATTCGCGGTGCGGGATATGCCATCAGGGAAGACTAGGGATATGCTGATATTCAGGTGAGGCCGGCCTGTGAATGGCGGCTTCCTGCGCTCACGTACTCAAAGTACGCTCCGTTCCGGTTCTCGGAATCCGCCATTCTCGATTCGGCCTGACCTGAACCTCAGCATATACCGGCGTTTGCGCCTTACGCCACGTTCTTCCCCGTACCGCTTCTTGTCTGCACACCCGGCGCGAAAATCTCCTGGTCGACGAAGGTCAGTGCGCGCATGGCGCAGCCTTCGCGGATGAGCGGCAGTTCGTTAGGCTCGGTGTCGAAGGAAATCGACTTCGAATGCTGGCCGCCGGCGGTCTGGGCGATGGCCTCGCGCAGCGCCGGCTCGATCAGGTCGAAGGCGGCGGCGCTGACGCCGACCATGGCGACGGGAGCCGGATCGATCAGCGCGAACAGGCTACCGAGGCCGTAACCGAGTGCCTCGCCGGCCTTGCGGTAGGCCTCGCGCTCGGGTCCATCGCTCTCGCGAGCGAGCGCGGCGAGCGCGCGCATATCGGCGTCGTTGACGTCGATCGGTTCGGCGTCCTCGCTCATCATCCTGGCGTTGCGCCAGATGGCGTAGTTGCCGGCATAGGCCTCGACGCAGCCGCGCCGTCCGCAGCGACACAGCGCGCCGCCCGGGCGATGGATCATGTGGCCGAACTCGCCGCCGGAGGAATGGGTGCCTGTAAACAGCTCTCCCTTCAGCACGAGGCCCATGCCGATGCCGTGCGAGAGCAGGATGGCGATGAAATCGTCGCGGTAGCGCTCGGGGTCGCGCCAGCGCAGCGCCACCGCCATCATGTTGCAGTCGTTCTCCATGGTGGCGGGAATGCCGAACTCGGCTTCGAGTATGTCGGCGAAGGCAATGTCGGTCTGCGGCGTGATCGGCGACCACAGCATGGCGCGCGCCTCGGTGTCGGTGATGCCCTGGATGGCCAGCGCGATGCGGGCGACGCTGCGGACATCCAGGTCCGGATCCTCGAGCCGGCGCCGCACGATCGCCGTGCATTCGCCGATAAGCGCTTCGCGCGACATGGTCAGTGTGTCCAGCCGGCGCTGTTCCTCGGCGACCACCTGGCCGGCATAGTCGATGACGGCGACGGAGAGGAAATTCAGCGACAGCACCACGGTCATGACAGCCGCGGCCTCGGGATTGAGGCCAAGGCCGACCTGGGGCCGGCCGCGTTTCAGCGAGCCGGCCTCGCTCGGTTTGCCTTCGGTCAGGATACCCTCGCCGATCAGGTCGGCCGATATCGCCGATATGGTCGAATGGCTGAGGCCGGTGGTGGCGGCGATCTCGGTGCGTGAGGGCTGACCTCCCCGGCGCACGGCACCGATCACCATCGCGCGGTTGCGCCGACGCAGATCGTCGTGGCGGATTCCGACCGACATGCTTTCCCACATCCTCCCGGTCGCCGTGGTTCTCGAGGCCCCCTCGAACAGCTCCGGCAGGGACAAATACTGGCAGAAGCGGCCGGTGCTGTCATTTATTTATTGCGGAGCCCGAAAAAAAGTTCCAGGCACCTCAAAATCCATCAGAATCGATGTTGACAGTGTTCCGGCGATGGATCAGTATTTTTTCGAGGCTCGAAAAAATAGAGCCTTTGTGCCGGCCTTCGGGCCAGTTTGGTCGCGCCATACGCGGCGCAGGGAGGATATCATGAAGAAATTCACAACCGCCATCCTGGCGGGTGTCGCCATGTCGCTGACGCTGGCGTCGGTCGCGCAGGCGAAGGACAAGGTCATTGGCGTTTCGTGGTCCAACTTCCAGGAAGAGCGCTGGAAGACCGACGAAGCCGCGATGAAGAAGGCGATCGAGGCCGCCGGCGACAAGTATATTTCCGCCGACGCGCAGTCCAACCCCGGCAAGCAGCTCACGGATGTCGAGAGCCTGATCTCGCAGGGGGCCAATTCGCTGATCATCCTGGCGCAGGATGCCTCGGCCATCGGTCCGGCCGTGCAGAAGGCGCTCGACGAAGGCATTCCGGTCGTCGGCTATGACCGCCTGATCGAGAACAAGGACGTCTTCTACCTGACCTTCGACAACAAGGAAGTCGGCCGCATGCAGGCCCGCGAAGTGTTCAAGGCCAAGCCTGAGGGCAACTATGTCTTCATCAAGGGCTCGGGTTCGGATCCGAATGCCGACTTCCTGTTCTCGGGCTCGATGGAAGTGCTCAAGGAAGCCATCGATGCCGGCAAGATCAAGAATGTCGGCGAGGCCTATACGGACGGCTGGCTGCCCGCCAACGCCCAGAAGAACATGGAACAGTTCCTGACCGCCAACGACAACAAGGTCGATGCCGTGGTCGCGGCCAATGACGGCACCGCGGGTGGCGTCGTCGCGGCTCTGACGGCGCAGGGCCTTGCCGGAACCGTGCCGGTGTCGGGTCAGGACGGCGACCATGCCGCACTGAACCGGATCGCGCTCGGCACCCAGACCGTGTCGGTGTGGAAGGACGCGCGTGAACTCGGCAAGAACGCCGCCGAGATCGCCTCGCAGCTCGCCGACGGCAAGAAGATGACCGACATCGCCGGCGTCAAGGATTTCACGACGCCTGGCGGCAACACCGTCAAGTCGCTGTTCTTGACCCCGGTGGCGATCACCAAGGATAATCTCAACGTCGTTATCGACGCGGGCTGGATCAAGAAGGACGAAGTCTGCGCGGGCGTCGCCGCCGGCAGCGTCGCGGCCTGCAACTGAGGCAGCAAGCTTACCCATGTCCTGGCGCCGCGGCCCGCAAGGCCGCGGCGTTTTCTCAAAAAGATTTGTGTTCCCGCCTCAGAGGGATAGCTTCTAGGCTGGGTCCGGCATCCGCGTCAGACGGGCAGGCCGGTGGGAGGAAGTCATGACCGACACAACGTCCAACCCGCAGCTGGATACCGCGCGCGCATCGGAGCTCGGCGCGGTCGCCCGTTTCCTCAAAGCGACCGAGATCGATACGCGCATGCTCGGCATGATCGGCGCGCTGCTGATCATCTGGATCGGCCTGCATATCCTGTCGGGCGGCCTCTTCCTGACGCCGCGCAACCTCTGGAACCTGTCGGTGCAGACATCCGCCGTCGCTATCATGGCCTCAGGCATGGTGCTGGTCATCGTGATGCGCAACATCGATCTATCGGTGGGCTCGGCCGAGGGCGTGATCGGCATGGTAATGGGCTTTGCCCAAGTGCATTTTCTGGTGCGGTTCGTCGGGCTCGAGCTCGGCAACCCATGGATCTGGGTCCTGGCGCTGCTGATCGGCCTGGCGCTCGGCGTGCTGATCGGCGCCTTCCAGGGCTTCGTCATCGCCTATCTCGAAGTGCCGGCCTTCATCGTCACGCTGGGCGGCCTGCTGGTCTGGCGGGGGGCTGCCTGGTGGGTCACGTCAGGCCAGACCGTGGCGCCGCTCGACGCCACCTTCCAGCTGATGGGCGGCGGGCCGGCCGGGTCGATCGGCGCGACCTGGAGCTGGGTTGTCGGCGTCGTCGCCTGCCTCGCCGTGGTGTTTGCGCTGTTCAACGGGCGGATGCAGCGAAAGCGTTTCCGTTTCCCGCTCCGCCCGATCTGGGCCGAGACGCTGATGGGCGCTGTCACCTGCGCCATCATCCTGGGCGCGGTGTGGGTGGCCAATTCCTATCCATGGCCGGTCGGTATCGTGAACCGCTATGCGGCCGCCAACAACATCACAGTGCCCGAGGGCGGGCTTTTCATCGCGCATGGCATCGCCATTCCGGTGCTCATGGCAATCGCCGTCGGCCTTGTCATGACCTTCATCACCAACCGCACGCGGTTCGGCCGCTACGTCTTTGCCATCGGCGGAAATCCGGAGGCCGCCAATCTCGCCGGCATCAACACGCGCTGGATCACCATGAAGGTGTTCATGATCATGGGCGTGCTGGCAACGATCGCCGCGGCGATCTCCTCGGCCCGGCTGAATTCCGCGACCAATGCGCTCGGCACGCTGGATGAGCTGCTCGTGATCGCCGCCGCCGTGATCGGCGGCACGTCGCTCGCCGGCGGTTCGGGAACTGTCATCGGCGCCATGCTCGGTGCGCTTCTGATGCAATCGCTGCAGTCGGGCATGGTGCTGCTCGGTGTCGATTCACCACTGCAGAACATCGTCGTCGGCGCCGTTCTGGTGATCGCGGTGTTTCTCGACACCGTCTATCGCAAGCGCGTCTGAGGGAGGAGAAGACCATGACCGAGAAAAACGCTCCCGCGACGGTTGCCGGCGGCACACCGCTGGTCGACATGCGCAACATCTCGATCGCCTTTGGCGGTATCCGCGCCGTCGACGACGCCTCGATCGACCTGTTCCCGGGCGAGGTCGTGGCGCTGCTTGGCCACAATGGCGCCGGCAAGTCGACGCTGATCAAGATCCTGTCGGGCGCCTACAAACGCGATGCGGGCCAAATCTTCGTCAACGGCCAGGAGGCCGCGATCTCCAACCCGCGCGACGCCAAGAAATACGGCATCGAGACGATCTATCAGACGCTGGCGCTGGCCGACAATGTCGATGCCGCCGCCAATTTGTTTCTCGGCCGTGAGCTGATGACCGGCTGGGGCACGCTCGACGATGTCGCGATGGAAGCCGAGGCGCGCAAGGTGATGGGGCGGCTCAATCCGCGCTTCCAGCGCTTCAAGGAGCCGGTGATTAAACTGTCGGGCGGACAACGCCAGTCGGTGGCGATCGCCCGCGCCATCCTGTTCAACGCCCGCATCCTGATCATGGACGAGCCGACCGCCGCACTGGGCCCCCAGGAAACGGCGCAGGTCGGTGAACTGGTCAGGCAGCTCAAGTCCGACGGCATCGGCATCTTCCTGATCAGCCACGACATCCATGATGTGTTCGAGCTGGCCGACCGGGTCTGCGTGATGAAGAACGGACAGGTCGTCGGCACCGCGCGCACCACCGACGTCACACAAGACGAGGTGCTCGGCATGATCATCCTGGGCAAGTGTCCCCCTGGCGCCATTCCTGGACCAGGCGCGCTGAAGATCGCCGCCTGAGGGCTTTCGGCGGGGTGGCATGGCTCTCCCGCACGCCCCCGGTGCCGTTCACTTGATATGCCAGTGATCACGATGGCTTGGCGTGACCATTGTGTTGGCCCGGCGACTTGCCCATAAAGGTCCTGTTTTGCTATTGGACCGCATCATCCGTTGAAGAAGTTTTTTCCAATCGTCGCGTTCGTCGCCGTTGCGTTGATCAGCATGAGCATGGCGGGCTTCGCTTATTTCGCGACGCAGGAAGCCGCCCGTATCAAGTTCGAAGGGGCTGCCGACGACGCCCTTAACCGGATCGAGAGCCGCATCGACCTGCATCTGTCGCTGCTGCGCTCGACACAGGCCCTGTTCGACGCGCGCAACGGCGATATTTCCCAGACCGAGTTCAAAGCCTTCTTCAAGGCGCTGGATGTCGACGACAATTTCGCCGGCCTGCGCGGCATCGGCTTCCTGCAACTCGTCAAGACGGGTGACGAGGCGGCGGTCGAACGCGACATCCTCCACGATTTCGGCGCCAGCCATCCGGTCTATCCGGACACGACGCAACCCTGGCGCACGCCGATTGCGCTTTTCGAGCCGCTGGATCCGTCCAACCAGGCGAGCATCGGCTACGACATGTTCAGTGAGCCGGTGCGGCGCGCTGCGATCGAAAAGGCGATGGCCGACGACCAGCAGCATGCGAGCGGGCTGGTGCAACTCGGCCAGGGCACGGGTGCCGCGCAGACTTTCCCCGGCTTCCTGGTGTTCGTACGGCTCAATGTCGAAACGGCGCCGGAGGTCATCAACGCATCGCGATCCTCGACCGCAGGCTTTCTCTATGCCGCCTTCCGGGCGCGTGAGCTGTTCCAGATCGCGCTGAGCCGTGCCCCGTTGCTGCCGGTCAACACCGAGATTTATGATGGAGCGGTAAACGCAGACGATCTGCTGTTCCGCTCGGAGACGCCACCGGCGTCATCCCTGGGAGAGCGGCTGTTGGTTACCCGCAAGATCACAGTGGCGGGGCGGCCCTGGACCGTCTTGTTCAGGCCGACCAGTGCCTTCTCGCAACCTTCTTCCCGCGCCATCCCGGTGATGCTGGGGTTGTTCGGCCTGCTGCTCGCCGGCGCCATTGCGCTGGTGGCACGCTACCAGGAGCGGGCCTATGACGCGGTCTCGGCCCTGCACGAGACGACGGAAAAGAGCCTGCTCGAAAAGGACCTGATGCTTCAGGAGATGAAGCATCGCATCAAGAACTCGATCACCAGGGTGCTGGCGATCGCGCGCCAGACGGCTTCGCGGGCAACCGACGTCAACGAGTTTTCTGCTTCCTTCTCGGCGAGACTCCAGGCGATGGCGGCCTCACAGGACATGTTGACGCGTTCACGCTGGCAGAAGGCCGACCTGGCCGATCTGCTGCGCATCGAGCTTGGGCAGGTGTTCGGCAAGGAGCTGCCGGAAGGGCTCCTGTCCGGTCCCGAAGTGCTGCTCGACGAAACCACGACGCAGGCGCTTGGTCTCACCTTTCATGAGCTCGCCACCAATGCGCTGAAATATGGCGAAGCTGGCAATTCCGCCAACTCGTCCAAGGGGGATTGGGCGCTGAAGGTCGACTGGGCGGTGGAAGGGCGCGGGGGCGAGCGGATGCTGGCGCTGAACTGGCGGGAAGCCGGAAAGAAGAAGGTCGAGGCGCCGACCGTGACCGGATTCGGCACCAAGCTCATCGACCTCAACGTCACGCGCGAATTGCGCGGCACGATCAAGCGCGATTTCCGGGCGGACGGCCTGAAGGTGGAAATCAGAATTCCGTTAGCCGGCTGAAATCCTGCCGGCCGGCACCGGCCAAGAAAATCCGGAGGCCTGACATGGCCCCCGGACCTGTATTCCGAAATCGCTGAATTAGTTGCAGCGCGCCGTGTAGATCCGGCCGCGATGATCGCGATACTGGCAGTAGCCGTTCTGCAGCCTGCGAACCAGCAGGCCGGACCCGGCGCCGACAGCCGCGCCGATCAGCGCACCCTTGCCGCCGCCAACCAGGCCGCCAATACCAGCGCCAATCAAGCCGCCGCCAACCACGTCCTGCTCGGTCGAGGTGCAGCCACTGACCGCGACCACCGCAACCATGGCAATAAGTATCTTCCGCATTGAGTCACTCCTCACTTGTGTCCACACTTTAGTAAGCTCCAACCGCCATTTAGCACGAAACAACGGCCTTTGCTGCTCCAATTTATTGTTGACTAAGGTAGTCTTTTTCTGGGCGGATCGTGTTCGATGCCATGACGAGATTGGAAATCGCCAATGACGCGTCAAGGCTGCCGTCTGGCCGCACCTTCCAGACGATCTGATCGTAGTCATCCTCCAAGGCGGGATCAACGGCCAGGCATTTGGCAACGATATGCTGCGCCTGCCCCTGCACGTCGCCCATGGCAAAGGGGCGTTCGGCGGTGCACGCGTCAGCCGTTTCAAAAACACTGACCGGCACCTGCAATTCCCGACAATCGCCCATCGCGTTCGAGCAACCGATCACCAGTAACAACGCGGCTATGTGTTCCATGACAGATGTTCCTCTGGCCGCAATAACGGACAGCATCGTCAAAAAGTTCCTGTCATTCCAACGGGGTTACACGAATGGTGAATCGGAGAGACCGAACCGCGCGGTTGGCAAGCCCACGGCCCGCCGGCCTGGACTGGCATTCAAGGTGATGAGAACCGGGACTTCGATCAGCTCAACTGCCAGAAGATGGCCAGACATACCATCACGGCCACTGCCAGGATGATGCCCTTCATCGAGCCCTGACGTGCATCGGGGGGTGTTTCAACGGAGGCTTCGGTATCGAGAAATTCGCCCATCGAAACACGGGCGGCCTGTTCCAGTCTGTTGATGTCGGCAACCGTCAAGACATTCCTCCGTACCGCGCTGCAAGTCCTGCTGCACAATCTCCGAGGGCAGGGCCAGTTCCGGCGGCATCTGGGAAAAACAGCATCCACCCTTATGGTGAACAGCCGGTTAAGAATCGGCGCTCGCGGAAGGCTCTCACTGCGTCTCGAAATTGCTGTGGGGGACGACAAGGCGGTATTCGAGGTGGCCATCGCCGATATCGAGGATCGCGGTTCCGTTCAGGGATGCCGGCACCACGCGCTCCAGCGCGACGCTGCCGAATCGTTTTTGACCGCTGGCATCGCCGCCGGTCCCAATCGTTTCGGCCCATGTCAGCGACAGCGCGACCTCCCCGGTGGGGGCGGCGTCGAGATTGGCGGATACCTCGACGAAACCGTCCGGACGCGACAGGGCGCCGTAGCTGACCGAGTTGACGGCGAGCTCATGCATGGCCAGGCCGATATGCAGCGCGGCATTCGGATTAAGGTAGGGATTGGCGCCACGGAAGCGAAGACTGTGCGACGGGTTCGCCCCGTAGCGACCGACCTGGCTCGCCACCAGCTCGTGAAGAGCCGCGCCGCGCCAATTGGAGGATGTCACCAGATCCTGGGACGAAGCCAGCGACTGCAACCGGCCGCGAAAGCGCGTCAGGAAGTCGCCGATGCCGTCCGAATAACGCCCGGTCTGGGTCGCTATGCTCTGGATGATCGCCAGCAGGTTCTTCGAGCGATGGCTGACTTCCCGCAACAGCGTCGTCAATGTCTGTTCGCGCCGCTTCTGCTCGGTCGTCTCGACCATTGTCGTGACGACGCCCTGGACATCGCCATCGTCGCTCCGGTCGGCATCGACCCAGATCTGAAACCAGCGAACGCCATTCTCCACCGGGACACTGATTTCGAGGCGCTGCGGATTGCCGTTGGCGATAACATCCCGCTTGGCAGCGTCAATGCGGTCGGCTTGCGCCATCGGCAGGATGCCGTTGCCGTCGGCATCGTCGGATGCCCAGGGCGCGCGCATATTGCGGGCCCATACGGTCTTCATCTGGCGATCCTGATAAAGGACGGAAATACCGGCGTTGTGCAGCGCGTGGAGGAGTGCCCGGCCAAGCTGCATGCCGCTTTCAGCAGGGTGCATGGCGATGACTTCATCGCCCCGCACGCCTTCCGTTCTATCTGAAGTCCTGGAACGCATCGGTCAATCTGTCCACCCAACTCAGGCTGAACGGCTCACCGTCGATTGGGTTCCCAATGAAAGTCCCTGAAAACCACCCCTAAAACGGTCCGCCGGACGGCGTCCATTGAAGGACACCGCCCGGCGGTGGCTGGAAACCGTTTGAGGGGTGCGGCTTCCAGTGTTCGCCTGATAAGCCGCCAGGCTCATGCCCGTTTGAACAGGCCTGCCAGAAGCGAAATGACCAGGAAGGCGAGGAAGATGAAGAACAAAATCTGCGCGATGCCGGCGGAGGTACCAGCTATGCCGCCGAAACCAAGCGCGCCGGCAATAATCGCCACGACGAGGAATACGAGCGCCCAGTAGAGCATTGTCCATCTCCTTCGAATGATACGATAAAAACGTGGGTGGGTGCGGTTTGTTCCACCATTCGCCGAAAAAGGCGATGCTTGCAAATCGTTCCGGGCAGGCGAGCTGGAAATTCGCCGGCAGCCGATCCGACTTGTGAAAAAAGCCCGCCGGACGCGTCGCATCCGGCGGGCTTGATGTCTTTGCCTTGCCGTCGGGAGGCCGATCTAGGCGGCGGCCTTCGCTTGCCGGTCGAAGAACAGCGCCTGGCTGATCAGTGCCTTGACCATGTCGGGATTGAACGGCTTGGTTACCAGGAAGGCAGGTTCCGGGCGCTCTCCGGTCAGCAGGCGCTCGGGGAAAGCGGTGATGAAGATTACCGGCACCGATGTCGAAGAGAGGATTTCGTTGACCGCCTCGATGCCTGAACTGCCGTCGGCGAGCTGGATGTCGGCCAGCACCATCTTGGGTCGGGTCTTGCCAAACATCGTCACCGCCTCGGCATGGGTGCGCGCCGTTCCCACGACCCGATGACCCAGGCTCTCGACCATTTCCTCTATGTCCATGGCAATCAGCGGTTCATCCTCGATGATGAGCACGTCGGTCGCCACCTGGCGGGAAATCTCGTTGCTTGCCTGGGCGAGCAATTCGGAGAACTGCTGGTCACCGACGTCGAGAATTTCGGCCGCCTCGTCCTCGCTGAAACCTTCGACGGCGACCAGCAGGAAGGCCTGACGGGGAAGCGGCGCGATCGCATTGAGATTGGCGGCCGCGCGCTGTTCCCAGGCAGATTGTGTCTGCTCCTGCGGAACGCGGATGGCCACCGATGTAAAGAGCTTGGCGAAAACCTTGTACAAGGCGATCCGGTCACTCGATGCCTCGGGGAAGATGTCGATGTCGGCGATGATGGCTTCGAGCATCGCGGCGACCAGCGCGTCGCCGCTCTCTTGCGATCCCGAGACGGCACGCGAGAAGCGGCGCAGGAATGGCAGGTGCGGTGCGATGGTAGCGGATAAACTCATGGTAAGACGTCTCCCTCAGATGACGTGACATTGCACGGATTGCAGGTCAAGCTGATTGCAAGCCCCGCTAATACAACGTGGGTTTTGCGAAAAAGTTCCGCCCAATATGGAACGAATGGGCGGCGTCGGCGTTTTGTGTCGGGATGGGCAACCCAGACGAGGGTGCCGCTTGCCTTGTGTTGAGTTGGATATGAGCGGCTTGAGTGCTGGGACTATAAGGGCAAAATGAAGGATATGACGAAAGATACTATGGCTGGCGCCGCGGGCAGGCGCCGGAACGGTGTCGGCGACCCGCTGGGGCCGAACTCCGAAATCGGACGCAAACTCAAACAATATTATGACGAGCTGGTCTCCGACAATGTGCCGGATCGCTTTGCCCAGTTGCTCAGCAAACTGGAACAGGCCGAACCCGCACAGAAGAAGGACTGAGGCATGGCTGCGGTCTCCCAAGGCTTCAAGACCGATCTGCTTGGGGCAATCCCGAGCTTGCGGGCCTTTGCCGTTTCGCTGACACAGAATGCCGACAAGGCCGACGACCTCGTGCAGGAAACGCTGGTCAAGGCCTGGGACAAGCATGAGAGCTTCCAGCCCGGCACCAACCTCAAGGCATGGCTTTTCACGATTCTGCGCAACGAATTCTATTCGCAGATGCGCAAGCGCGGCCGCGAGGTGCAGGACAGCGACGGCATCATGACGGCCCGGCTCGCGGTCCACCCGGCCCAGCACGGCCAGCTCGACCTCAAGGATTTCCGCGGCGCTCTCGAGCAATTGCCGGAGGACCAGCGCGAAGCCATCATTCTGATCGGCGCATCGGGCTTTTCTTACGAGGAAGCCGCCGAAATCTGCGGTTGCGCGGTCGGAACGATCAAGAGCCGCGTCAGCAGGGCCCGCACGCGGCTGCAGGAAATCTTGAAAATCTCCGGTGAGGACGAATATGGTCCCGACGCGATCTCGGCTCAGGTCACGGGGACGGCGGCGCGTTGAAACACGCGCAATAGCGGCGACCTCCTCAGCCAGGCGAACCGCGACCGTAGGCCAGCGCCACGGCTTCGACGAGGTCTTGGCCCGAATAGGGCTTGGTGACCAGCCTGATCCCGGGAAAGGACGCCTTGATTTCGTCCGCGTCGGAGTAGCCCGATGCAAAGACGAACGGGACGCCGGTCTCACGCAGGCCCGCGGCGAATTCGAGCGTCGAGGCGCCGCCCAGCATCAGATCGACGATGGCCGCGTCGAAATGCGTCGCGACCTTGTGGCCATCGATCTCTGTCAGGTCCCGGGCAATAACCACCTCTCCGGCCCCATGATCGCGGCAGAGCTGCTCGACATCCATGGCTATGAGGAATTCATCCTCCAAGACAAGAATGCGCAATCCGTCAAGTAATTGGGGCACAGGCAATTGCTCCTTGAAACGGCGGGAGTCATGATCGCAATTTGGTTTGTTGTCATTTAAAAAAGACATGCGCCGGCAATGAGGGCCGATCTCGGCAAGGCGCGTGAAACGGACCTGCCGACCGGCAGGCTTTCGCGAGGGAATCGAAATGCCAAGCCAAGGCGGGCGCGCTTTTTCAACGCGGCAATACCCCTGCGAGCAATGCCCGCTGCGGCCCCTGCCGGTGTTCCGGGAGTTCGAGAAGCCGGAGCTGGCCTTCATCAGCAAGTTCAAGAAGGGGGAACTCGCGGTCGACAAGGGTGCCACGGTCCTGGTGGAAGGAAGCCACAGCGCCCATCTTTACACCGTCCTGTCAGGGTGGGCATTCCGCTACAAGCTGTTGCAGGACGGCCGCCGGCAGATCCTCAACTACCTCATGCCCGGCGACCTCATCGGCCTGCAAGGCAGCGTCATGGGAGAGATGCAGCATTCCGTGGAGGCCTTGTCGCCAATGCTGCTTTGCGTCTTCGAACGTGACAACCTGCATGAGCTCTATCGAAACCATCCCGGCCTTGCCTACGACATCACCTGGATCGCGTCGCGCGAAGAGCGGATGCTGGACGAGAACCTGCTCAGTCTCGGCCGCCGCAGCGCCATCGAGCGCGCCGCTTATCTCATCGCCTTCATCGCCAGCCGCGCCAGGATCGTCGGGCTGGACGGCAAGCAGTCCATCCAGATTCCGATAACGCAGCAGCACATCGCCGATACGCTTGGCCTGTCGCTGGTTCACACCAACAAGACGATCCGCAAGCTGATGGACCGCCAGTTGATCGTCTGGCGCGACGGCGGTTGCGGGGTCATCGACAATGAAGGCTTGAAGCAGCTTGCCGGCTGGGAAGGGTTGGGCGAAGGCCGGCGGCCATTGATCTGACGCAGCACGCCTCGGCAGGAACCGGGAGCGGAGAGCGGGGTTTTCGGGTAGTTTGTCCCGCCATCGGAACCTTGGGGCGTACAGCGCGTTTGAAACCGAACAATCACAAGGAGTTAAGCAATGGCAGCGGCCACAGGGAAGATCGCCGACGAAGCGCGGGCAAATCAGGACCTCGAAGCCGATATCAGGCAGTTGAAGGCTGATATCGATAAGCTCACCAAACAGCTCGCCAAAACCGGCGAGCACGGCTACGGCACGGCGCGCCGCGCGGCGGCCGAAGGTGTTGAGCAGCTACGCGCCCAAGGGGAAGCGGCCTTCGACAGTCTGCGCGGCAATGCCAGGGATATCGAGGCGCAGATGGTGGCGAGCGTACGCGAAAAGCCGGTGACGTCGCTGGCAATCGCCGCAGGCGTCGGCTTCCTGTTCGCACTGCTTGCGCGTCGCTAGTTCCACCCAGATGGGATTGCTGGCTTCCCTGCTTTCGGGTTTCGCTTCGGGCGAAACGATGGCCGCCTTACGCCGTGCGCGTACGGCGGCTATTGTCTATGTGCTTGCCGCGCTGGCGGCATTGTGCGGCTTCGGCTTCCTGGTCGGGGCCGCCTATATCTGGACATCGGCGCGCTACGGATCGCAGGCTGCTTCCATTGGCTTTGGTGTCGGCTTTCTGGTGATCGCGGGCATCGTGCTTCTGGCCCACGCTTTGATGTCGGGCGCGCGGGTCCGCCGCGAGGCAAGGCGGCGCAAGGCCGACATGAAGGCGATCGGCATCACCGCCGCGCTTGCCGTGCTGCCGACATTGCTCAAGGGAAAAGGCGGGCTCGGGGTTATACTGGGTCCGGCAGTGGCGCTCGCGGCCTATGCCATCTACCGTGAGAACGTGAAGCCCGACACCGACCGTCCGGATATCGGGGAGGGGTAGGGCAAGGCCCACCCCCTCTGTCACTTCGACAGATCTTCCAGCGGCATCGATATTTCGGCGAACACCCCGTCGCGGCGGAATTCATGGGTCACTTCGCTCGAAATGACCTTGGCCAGGCTGCGCCGGATGAGGATGGAGCCGAAGCCTTGCCGTTCGGGCGGGGCAACTTCAGGGCCGCCGCTTTCGCGCCAGGTCAGCACGAGGCGCCGATCGCCCTTCCTGCCTTGCGCCTTCCAGCCGAGATCAACCTTGCCCGAGGCAACCGACAGCGATCCATATTGCAACGCGTTGCTGGCCAGCTCATGCAGGATCAGTCCGAGGCCGACGGCCTGATCGGGCGAGAGCAGAAGGTCCGCACCGGAGATGGTCAGGCGCGGCTGTTCGGCGGTGTCGAACGGCCGGATCTCGATCTGGACGAGTTCGCGAATGCCGATGCCGCGCCACTCGCGATCGGACAGCAGACCATGGGCAATGCCCAGGGCCTGCAGCCGGGCGCTGAAGGCCTCGAGAAATTCACTCGGCTGGCGGGCATGGCGCACCGTCTGGGTGGCCAGCGCCTGGACCGTCGCCAGCGTGTTCTTGACGCGGTGGTTAAGCTCCCGGAGCAGGAGGCGTTGGCGTTCGTCGCCGAGCTTGCGTTCCGACATGTCATAGTTGACGCCGAAAATCAGCGTCGGCTTGCCGTCGCCATCGCGCTCGATGACGCGGCCGCGCGTGGCTACCCAGCGTGGCGGATGAAAGCCTTTCACCCGGTATTCGCCAAAATAGTCGTCGCTGCCGGTCAAGGCGTCACGAAAGCGGGTTTCGGTCTGGTAGACGTCACGAGGATCGATCGCGGTCAGAATGTCGCGCGCCCGCAGCCTTGTCGAGCGCGGCAGGTTGAACAGCTCCGACAGCCGGACGTCGCATTCGATCATGTCGGTGCGGATGTCCCATGCCCAGCTGGCGAGCGAGGCCGCATCGAGCGCGATGGCGCGCCGCTTCTCCTCGCGCGCGAGCGCGGCCTCGGCGATCGCGCCGCTACGGGTTGCATCCTTCAAGGTGAACAGGCTGCCGGCGAGGCCGGCGAGCATTTTCAACTGATCCAGTCCGGCGCTAGACGGAAAGGGGTGAGGTTTGCGATCCAGCACGCACAGCGTGCCGATCCTGGCGCCGGCCACCAGCATCGGCGCGCCGGCGTAGAAACGGACATGGTGCTTGCCGGTGACCAACGGGTTGTTGCTGAAGCGGGGATCGGTCGTTGCGTCGGTTACCACCATGGGTTCGTCGCCGGCGGCGATGGCGTGGGCGCAGAAGGAGATACCGGTCGCCGTTCCCGTCTCATCCAGGCCAAGACAGGATTTGAACCATTGCCGCTCGAGATCGACGAGCGTCACCAGCGCTATCGGCGCCTGCATTATGGCGGCTGCGAGAGTGCTGATGCGGTCGAAATCGACGTCGGCCGCCGAATCGATCACCTCCAGCCCGCGCAGCACGGCCAGCCGGCCTTCGTCCTTCACCGCGCGTGCGACCTTGGCCGGCAGACCCGGCACTGTTTGCGCCCTGCTATTCACCCAAATCCCCAATGCCCTGTCCCGGCGCTCGCCGTCCTGTCGGTCTCTTGGCCGGCAACCGTTCGCCTTGCCTGGAACCATCCTAGCGAGGAACCGTTACCCGACCATGTTTTTCCGGATGCGCCAGCCAGCGCAAATCGAGACAAGGGCCGACCATGACCAAGATCATTCCCGAGAACAAAGCGCGCCAGGGGCGATGGGGCTGGCATGGTTTGCGCATCCTGATCGCCGCGCTGCTGCTGGCTATTGCAGCCTGGGGCATCGCTGAAATCTACGGCGAGACGGCCAAGACGCCGGCGACGGAGCAAGGAAGCGCGCCGAAGGGTTAAGGCATCGGCTCTCGTCGGTGCGGATCGCATCAGGCTGCCTTTGCCTCGGCGACGCTGGCCGGAACCAGGACATTCAGCGCACCAGGCCTGATTTCTATCGTCGTCTCGCGGTCGAGCCTGACCAGTTCGCCATCCATCACCGCGCGAAAACGCCTGCCGCCTGAATGGATTTTCAGCACCGTTCTGTCGGCCTGGTGGATTTCGACATGCTCATTATCGCGCCATTTGCCACGTGCCATGTTGAAGAAGAATTTGACCAGTTCGGCACGCTGTTGTGCCACCGTGACGTAGATGCCGAGGACGCCTCCGGCGGGGTCGTCGGCATAGGGCAAATGGCCTTCGCCGAACAGATTGTTGGTGACGCCGATGCCTGAGATGCGCGCGGTCATCTCCGCTTCGCCGATGCCGAGCGTGACGTTCATCGCCGGCGGATTCTGGATCGTTGCCCACGCCGCCCTGGCCGATGCTCCGATCTTTCCCAGGCGCGAGCCGAATTCCATTCTTTGGCGCAGCTGCACCATCCTGGCATGCATGCCGATCGAGAATTGATGGACGAAGGGCTGGCCATTGGCGGTGGCCATGTCGACGGCGATGATTTCGCCGTCGGCGAAGGATTTCAACGCGGCGTCGAGCGACTGGGGGATGCCGAGGCCGCGCGCGAACAGGTTCATCGTGCCGGCGGGCAATATGGCGAGCGCCTTCTTCTTGTTCATCAGCCTGGCCGCCGCGGCCGAGATGGTGCCGTCGCCACCGCCGGCGAGCACCACGTCGACGGCACGGCGCGACGCCGCGCTTTCGAGGGTCTCGACCACATCCTTGCCGGCGACGACGTCGATGCTGAGAGTATGGCCCGCCGCCTCCAGGGTCTGCCGCATCCGATCGGAAAATGCCGTTAGATCGGTGGTGCGCAAGGTGCCGCCGTCCCGGTTCAGCACCGCTGCAAATTTCATGCCCCGCTCCACTGCTCAACCAGAATATGGCCGGGCACGCCCAGCCGCAGGCTGAAACGCCGCAAAGCCGAAAAAGTTCCGGCCGCGCCGGAAATTCAGGGTTGTACCGACCGGCGATTACGCCTTCGCGTATTGAGTTTTCACGCATCCCGGATGCCGCGGTTTTTGTCGGAACAACAGCATGGTCACGACGTTGTGAACTTGTAGAGATGCCCCGTCCAACCTTCCCGAACCGAAGGTCGAGTTGGCGCGGCATGCACGAAATCACATCAGGAGAGATGGTCATGATCCGCACCCTTTTCGCCACCACCGCCCTTGCGACCCTGGTTGCCTCAGGCGCCTTCGCGCAGAGCGCGACACCGGCACCGGCGAACCCGCCCGCCGCCCAGGAGCCGGCCGCGCCGACGGTGCGCGCCGACGGCAGCATCGTCACCAACATCATCGGTGAATCGGTCTATAACGGCACCGGCGACGACGCCGAGAATATCGGCAAGGTCAGCGATGTCGTCTTCGACAAGGATGGCATGGCGAAATCGATCGTCATCGGTGTCGGCGGCTTTTTGGGTGTCGGAACGAAGAACGTCGCCTTCGACTACGACAAGCTGCAATGGGCCGAGAAGAACGGCGACCGCTGGCTGGTTGCTCAGACGACCAAGGACGAACTGACGGCACATCCGGAATTCGACAGCAAACCCTACGGCCCGGCACCCGCCGCATCGACGGACGCGGCGGCACCGACGGCGCCGGCGGCAACGGATAGCGCGCAGAAGCCTGCCGACATGAATGCGGCCCAGGCCGAACCGGTGAAGCGCGCCGACGGCAATCTCGCCACCAACATCATCGGCGAAACCGTCTATAACGGCACCGGTGACGACTCGCAGAATATCGGCAGCGTCAACGACATCGTGCTGACCAAGGAAGGCAAGGCCGAATCCCTGGTCATCGGGGTGGGCGGGTTCCTTGGCATCGGCGCCAAGAATGTCACCTATGACTTCAGCAAGGCGCAGTGGGCCGAGAAGAACGGCGATCGCTGGCTGGTGGCGCAGACCACGAAGGAAGAGTTGCAGGCGCAGCCCGACTTCAACCGCAAGGCTTATGATCCGGTGCCGGCCACGACGGCATCCAATGAGCCAGCCGTGACCGCGCCTGCTACCGCACCCGCCGACACAACGGCTCCGGCGGCCGCGCCGGCCGACAAGACCGCGGAGGCTCCGGCAGCTACAACACCCGATGCCTCTGCTCCCGACCAGACCAAGACGGCTGCCATCGACAAGTCGACGCTGACCGCGATGCCGGTCGGCGAGATCAGGGCTGACGACCTGAAAGGTACCACCGTCTATGGCGCCAACGATGCGATGGTCGGCGAGATCGGCGACGTCGTGCTGGCGCCGGACAAAAAGGCGGACGCGGTCATCATCGACGTCGGCGGCTTCCTTGGCATTGGCGAGAAGGAAGTGGCGGTCGGCATGGATAATCTGAAATTCATGACCGACAAGGATGGCAAGAAGTACCTCTACACGACCTTCACCAAGGAACAGCTCGAGAAGCAGCCGGCCTACGACAAGGGCAGCTACGCGCAGAAGCGCGATGAGCAGAGGATGATGCTGCAGTAGGCAGTAGGCAGTAGGCAGTAGGCAGTAGGCAGTAGGCAGTAGGCAGTAGGCAGTAGGCAGTAGGCAGTAGGTGACCCTATTCCCTACTGCCTATTGCATGCTGCCTTGCCGACATGTCCGACGACACCGGCCTGCGTCAATTCCGAGAGCGCCAATGACTGGTCGAGATGTTCGGCCCGCCAGGCCAGCAGCCTTTCGGCGAATTCCAGGCGGGTTGAAATATGTGCCGGGCTGCGAGCGAGGTTTTTCAGTTCGCCAGGATCGGCCTCCATGTCGAAGAGCAAGGGCGGCAGGCCACCGCCAAAATGCACATATTTGAATTTCTTGGTGCGGATGACAGCGAGGTTGCACTGGCGCGAGGCAAGGCCGAAATGCCGTTCGGCTTCCCCGTCCGCTATCGAGCGGAAGTCGAATTCCCAATGCGCGGCATCGCGCCAGGCGGCGGGGGTTCCACCGCTCAGGAACGGTTTCAATGAGCACCCGTCGAGATGCTGTTCGGGAGCCTCGCCGAGCAGGTCGATGAGCGTCGGCAAAATGTCCACCGCCTCGGTGAAGCGATCGACGGCGCTGCCGGCGGCCTTGCGGTGGCGTGGATCGCGGATGATCAGCGGGATATGGTAGCTGCCGTCGAAGTAGCCGCCCTTGCCCAGCATGAAATGGTCGCCCATTATTTCGGCGTGGTCGGAGGTCAGCACGACAATGGTGTCATTCCACGCGCCGTTGGTTTTCAGCGCCTGCCAGAGGCGGCCAAGCTGCGCGTCTACCTCGGAGATCATTCCATAATAGGTTGCCCGGATCTGGCGGAAATCATCCTCGCTCCAGTCATGGACCTTGCCCGTCGCGCCAGGGATGAATTTGGCGCGTTTTTGCCGGCCAAGATCATAGGCGACATAAGGGTGGCCCTGAGACTCGGCGCGCCAGCTTTCCGCGCGATGGAAAGCCGGACCGTCCGCCGGATCGTATTGGGTGTTGTACGGTTCCGGTACGATGAAGGGTGGATGCGGGCTGAGGAAGGAAAGATGCGCAAACCATGGCGTGGCGTCGTCCTGCTCGCCCAGCCAGCGGATGAATTCGCCGGCAAGGAACGCCGTCGGCGTCTGGTCTTTCGAATAGACGGGCGGTGCTTCAGTCACCGCGCCATCCACCTCGCTCGCGGGGCGATGGATGTCGGGAAATCCCGCGCCGGCATCGACGCCCTGCTGCTTCAGCCAGGACAGCCACTGCTTCTGATGTTCAGGCAGCAATTGTCGTACGGTGAAACCGGGCAGCACGCCTTCATAGCTGCGCAGTCGCGGGTCGGCAGGCGCGAGCTGGCGCGGGTCCAGCGACACGTCGGTATAGCCGAACAAGGTCGGATCGTAGCCGAGGCCGCGCGCGGCAAGCGCGATGTTGCCGTGGCGGGCATCGAGCGGCGTGCCGTTGCGGCAGACACGATTGTTCATCTGGTACAGGCCGGTGTAGAGGCAGGCGCGCGCCGGCGAGCAAGGCGCCGCGCCGCCATAGTGGCGCTTGAACAGCACGCCTTCGGCGGCCAGCGCATCGGCATTCGGCGTCCTCACCTGGGGATGGCCGGCGACGGACAGGCAGTCGCCGCGCCACTGGTCGCAAGTTATGAGGAGGACATTGGGCCGCCTGCCTTTTCCTGTCATGTGCGCTACCCCTCGCCAGCCATGTCGAATGCGCACATGGAACCGATTCCCTGAACCGCGCAAGACTGTGCCTGTTGGCTATTGGTGAACGAATCTCTTTTCATCGTTCACTTTTAGAGCACAGTCCATTCTGTGTTTACCGCCTTTGCCGCGATCTGTCGTATCCTCATATTGGCGTGGACAGCGGCAAGGGCCGCACAAACACGAAGGGAAGGAGCAGGATCATGCTCGACCAGATCAAGGGGCTGCATCACGTCACCTCAATGGCCAGCAATGCGCGCCGGAACAATGATTTCTTTACCCACAAGCTCGGCCTGCGCCGGGTCAAGAAGACGGTCAATTTCGACGCGCCCGATGTTTATCATCTCTATTATGCCGACGAGGTCGGCACGCCGGGCTCGGTGATGACCTACTTTCCGTTCCCCAATATCGGCAAGGGCCGTCCCGGCGTCGGCGAGGTCGGCACCACGGTCTATTCGGTGCCGGACGGCACACTGAGCTATTGGGAAAAGCGCTTTGCCGATGAAGGCGTCTCCGATGTCGCACGCGAGGAGGCTTTCGGCCAGAAGCGGCTGCGGTTCGTCGGTCCGGACGGTGACGGTTTCGCGCTCGTCGAAGACAAGGCGGACAGTCGTGCGCCTTGGGTGAAGGGCGGCGTCCCCGCCGACGAAGCGATCCGCGGCTTTCACTCGGTTTCGCTGAGGCTGAAGGATGGCGGCGCCACCGAGGAGCTGTTGAAGTTCATGGGCTACGAGGAGGTCGACAAGTCGGGCAATGTCAGGCGGCTGGCGGTGAAGAACGGCAACGGCGCGGATGTCGTCGACATTGAATCGCTGCCGAGCGCGCGCTTTGCCGATCTCGGCGCAGGTTCAGTCCACCACGTCGCCTTCGCCGTTGAAAATCGCGCCAAGCAGCTCGAAGTGCGCAAGGCACTGATCGATACGGGCTACGGCGTCACGCCGGTGATCGACCGCGACTATTTCTGGGCGATCTATTTCCGCACGCCCGGCGGCGTGCTGTTCGAGGTCGCCACGAACGAGCCTGGCTTCGACCGTGACGAGGACACCGCGCATCTGGGCGAGGCGCTGAAGCTGCCGATGCAGCATCAGCACTTGCGGCCCTATCTCGAACAGCATCTGCAGAAGCTCGAGGGCTGAGGCGATGAGCAAGGACGCCTACACCCACAAGGTGCTGCCCGGACCGCCGGGCGGCCCGTTGCTCTTCGTCTTCCACGGCACGGGCGGCGACGAGAGCCAGCTTGTCTCGCTGGGGCGCGATCTCGCGCCCCAGGCCACGATTGTCTCGCCGCGCGGCGATGTTTCCGAGTACGGTGCCGCGCGTTTCTTCCGCCGTACCGGCGAGGGCGTCTATGACATGGACGACCTCGCACGGGCGACCGGGAAGATGGCGGGATTCGTCAAGGCGCATGTCGCGGCGGCGAAGCCGTCGGCGGTTTATGGCCTTGGCTATTCCAACGGCGCCAACATACTGGCCTCGCTGATCTTCGAGGCGCCTGACCTGTTTGACGCCACGGTGCTGATGCATCCGCTGATCCCGTTCGAACCGCGGGTGAATGGCAGCCTCGCCGGCCATCCAATCCTGGTGACGGCGGGCAAGCGTGACCCGATCTGTCCACCGAACCTGACGGCGCGGCTCGAAGCCTATTTGCGTGCCGACGGCGCCGATGTCACAGTGGAATGGCATGAAGGCGGGCACGAGGTGCGGCCAAACGAAATCGAGGCGGCGCGGCGGCTTTTCGCCGGCGCCGTGCAAGGAGCTTAGCGATGCCCGACCAACTGCCTGAGATCGAACTCGAAGATCGCGGCTCCAAGGGCCGCTATGTCCTGCGCGGCCCCGGTGGCGCCGAGGCCGAAATGACCTTCACCAAGATCGGCGAGCACCAGCTCATCATCGATCACACGGAGGTGCCTGACGCGTTTCGGGGCCAGGGTGCCGGGCTTCGGCTCGTCACCCGCGCCGTCGAGGACGCGCGGGCAGCGGGCAAGAAGATCATCCCGCTCTGCCCGTTCGCCAACGCGCAGTTCCGCCGTCATCCGGAATGGGCCGATGTGCTGAAGCAGTAAGCAGGCGCATCGTCGATCGGAAGGGTGAGGGCTTTGTCATTTGCCCCGGCGGCACATCTTGCCTAGATATGATATATCGCCGTGCCGACAAACCAACTGAATGATCCCCCCGATGACCGAAACAGACCTCGTCCCCGTCTTTGACGGCCACAACGACACGCTGCTGCGTCTCCATCAGTCGAAAGACAAAGACGTCGAGAAGCTGTTCATTGAAGGGAAATCGGGCGGCCATATCGACCTGCCGCGCGCGAAGGCCGGTGGCTTTGCCGGCGGCATGTTCGCCATCTTCCCGCCGCCGGTGGAGAAAGCACGGCGCAGCGCCGTGCCCTCGGCGCCAAGCGACAGCGAGCCCTTGCCGCCCGAGGTACCGCGCGCCGATGCGCTCAATTCGACGATCGCGATGGCCTCCATCCTGTTTCGGCTGGAACGGGCCGGAGCGCTGGCCGTTTGCCGCAGTGCCGGCGATGTTCGCGCCGCCATGGCGCGAGGCACGGTCGCCGCGGTGTTCCACATCGAGGGTGTGGAGGCGATCGATCCCGAACTCACCATGCTCGACGTGCTGCATGCCGCGGGCCTGCGTTCGCTCGGTATCGTCTGGAGCCGGCCGAATGCGTTCGGCCACGGCGTGCCGTTCCGCTTTCCGTCCTCGCCCGATACAGGGCCCGGCCTGACCGACGCGGGCAAGGCGCTGGTCAAGGCGTGCAATGAGTTGAAGATCATGATCGACCTCTCGCATCTCAACGAGAAGGGCTTTCGCGACGTCGCTGAAATCAGCGATGCGCCGCTGGTCGCGACACACTCCAACGTGCATGCCATCTGCGGACATTCGCGCAACCTCACCGACTGGCAGCTCGGCGCGATCCGCGAGTCGGGCGGCATGGTGGGGCTGAACTTCGCCACCGGCTTCCTGCGCGAGGATGGGCGAATGAATGCCGATACCAGCCTCGACATCATGGTGCGTCACGTCGATTCGCTGCTGCAGGCGCTGGGCGAGGACGGCGTCGGTCTCGGTTCCGATTTCGACGGCGCCATGATCCCGGCCGTCATCGGCGACGTCGCCGGCCTGCCCAAGCTCATCGACGCGCTGGCGGCGCGTGGCTTCGGCCGCGCGCTGATCGAGAAAATCGCCTACCGCAACTGGCTGAACATGCTGGAGCGCACGATCGGCTGAGCCAGCTACGTGTCGTAGCCCATCCGTTTCAGCCAGTCCTTGCCGACGCCACGGTCGCGGATGATCGGCAATGGGTTTTCAGAATCGAGCCTGGCGCAGATGCGGTAGACTTCCAGCGTCTCGGCGCTCATCTCTTCGCGCTTGTAGAAGAACATGGCGGCCGCGTAGCGTGTACGGCCCGACCATTTTTCGCCGAGCGGCGTGTTGACCAGCTCCCACTGTTCGGCGGCTTCGCCTTGCGCGTCTTCGGCCATTCTCAGAAATCCGCCGGCGGATTTGACGTGCGGCGGTCGAGTTTGATGAAGGGCCGCTGCACAACCTTTGCCCGTTTCATCAGCTTCTGGTACTGCAGTTCGCGCATGGCGTAGATCTCGACCCAGAGGTCCTCCACCACTGTATCACCATAGGGTCGCACCAGCGAGGCGATGGCGATGTTGCGCTTGGCCATGGGCGACCACATGGCGGCGCTGACGAGGCCGACTTCCTGGCTCTTCTTGTGGTAGACAATGGCATGCTCGGCCGGGATGTTGCCTTCGATCTCCAGGCCGACCAGCACATGGCGCAGCTTGCGTTTGGCCCTTGCTTCGAGGATGGCACGGCGGCCGTTGAAATGGCCCTTGTCCAGATCGATCATGAAGCCGAGCCCGATCTCGTCGGGCATGCGCGGGCGGTCGGCGCGGATGGCGTGTTCGGCGGTGGTGAAATCGGCATTGGCGACGATCAGCCCGGCCTCGAGACGGGCGCGGTTGAGCGCGGTGTAGCCGATAGCCCTGATGCCGCGCAGTTCGCCCGCCGTCATGAGGCGGTCCCAGAGGCTCAGCGCCATGTCTGCTGCAACGAACAATTCGTAGCCGAGATCGCCGGTGAAGCCGGTGCGTGAAATGACGACCGTGCCGCCGTCATGCGGGAACTCGGCGAGGTCGAATATTTTCAGCTTCTCGACGCCGGCAAAACCGGCATCGCGCAGCACGGCGAAGGAGGTGGGGCCCTGCAAGGCGAGCCCGGCCACCGCCTCGGTTTCCTCCTCGACGGTGACGTTGAAACCGATGGCGCTGTCGAGCAGCCACGGCAGATGCCGTTCCTGCGAGCACAAGCGGAAGCGTGTCGGTGAGAGCCGGAACAGCGTACCGTCGTCGAGGACGAAGCCTTCATCGTCGCACCATGCCGTGTAGTGGACACGCCCCGGTTTCAGCCTGGTCACATCGCGCAAGGTGACACGGTCGAGGAAGGCTTCGGCGTCCGGGCCTTCGATCCGGTATTTGGTCATCGGCGAGATGTCGAACACAGCCGCCTGGCTGCGGATGGCGAAATATTCGAGCTCTTCGTCCCAGAGCGAATGCGGTGCCCGGTAGCCTGCCCAATTGTACCAGTCCTGGGTCTTGGCCAGCGCGTCGAGGCGCGGCTGGAAGGGCGTGCCGAGACGCAGCGTGCGGAAATGGCCTTGCGCCGCGATGCGGGAGGCCGCGATAGGGTCTGGTGTCTTCGCGAGTGGCGTTTTCCTGGTTGCCTGGGCCATGGTCTACCCCTTCATCGCGATAATGCGCCGAGCCGCGTTGAGGCCGGGCGCGCCTGAGACACCACCGCCAGGATGCGAACCAGCGCCAGCGAGGAACAGGCCTTCAAGCGGCGTGCCGTAGCCGGACCAGCCCGAGACGGGGCGCGAAATCAGCATCTGGTCTGCCTGCAACTCGCCGTGATGCCAGTGGCCGCCCGGCATCCGATAGCGTTTCTCGATGTCGTCGGGTGTCAGAAGCTCGGCATGGACAACGCTCTTGCCGATGCCAGGCGCGTAGGCTTCAAGCTGCGCCATGATGGCCTCGAGGAATTTCGGCTTGCCCGCATCCCAGCCCGTCTTCAACTGATAGGGCGCGTATTGCACCACGGCCGACAGCACGCAGGCTCCATCAGGCGCCAGCGTAGGATCGGCAAGGCTGGGCAGCATGATCTCCACTACCGGTTCGGGTGAGAATTCGCCATATTTGGATGGATTGAAGGCGCGCTCGACATGGTCGGGCGAGGGCGCGATGACCAGCCGGCCCTTGTGGTCGACCGCATCGGCGCCGGTGAATTGCGGCGGCCGATCGAGCGCCAGATGAAGCTTGGCCGCATCGCCCTTCATACGGATGTTTTTCACCTTGCGCAGGAAGCCGGTATCGATCTCGCGCGGTCCGACGAGGTCGAGGAAGGTCGTCGCCGGATTGATGGCGGAGACGATCGTCCTGGCGCGCAATTCCTCGCCATTGTCGAGTGTGACACCGACGGCGCGGCTTTTCTCGACAAGGATCCTTGCCACCGGCGCCGATGGGCGAATGGTGATGCCGGCCTTGTCGGCGGCAGCGCGGATGGCGGCGACCACTGCGCCCATACCGCCTTGGGGCTGCATCTGCGCGCCCGCCGCACCGCCGATCTCTCCGGCCAAACGATAATAGAGGCCGAGCAGCGATGTCGGCGAGCGCGGGCCGAGATGACTGCCAAGCGTGGCGTCGAAGGCGAGGAGGCCCTTCAGCCTGTTATCGGCAAGCTGTTCGTCGAGCAGGTCGGCTACGTTCATCAAGAGGACGCGCAGGAAGTCGCGCATGTCTTCCTTGCCGAGTTTCTTCAGCGCCAGTGCGGTCTGGCCGAGCGAAGCGGTCTCAAGCAGCGACATGCCGCCGAGATCGGGCGGGCGTCGCGAGAGGAACGGTTTCAATATGCCGGCATAGCGCAGCAGTTGCGCGCGCAATTCCTTCCAGGCCGATTGCTCGGCGGGGCTGGCGCCGGTCAGCACCTCGCCATAGGCGCCATGCAGGACGAGTGCCGGGCCGTCCTTCGACAGCGCCACCGAGGGCAGGAAATCGGCGCGGGCAAATCGCAGCCCGTGCTTTTCCAGCTCCAGCGTCTTCACCACATCGGGGTGCAGACGGTTCAGCACATGGGCGATCGAGGAGACGCGAAAGCCGGGCGCGAATTCCTCGGTGCGCGCCGCGCCGCCGACCTCGCCGCCGGCTTCCAGCACAAGCACCTTGCGGCCGGCCTTGGCGAGCGTCGCCGCCGCGACAAGCCCGTTGTGGCCGCCGCCGATGACGATTGCATCAAATGACGTCATGGGCCGGGCTCATATGCTGATGGGATTTGGCAAGATCGCGCAGGATTTCAGCCGCGGCGTTGCGGCCGGGCGCGCCCATGACGCCGCCACCGGGATGGGTCGAGGAGCCGCACATATAGAGGCCGCCGACCGGCGAGCGGTACTGCGCGTAGCCCGGCACCGGGCGGTTAAACAGAAGCTGGTCGAAGGTGAGTTCACCCTGGAAGATATTGCCTTCGGTCAAACCGACCTCGGCCTCGATCTCGCGCGGCGTGCGTACTTCCATATGGACGATGCGATCGCGAAAGCCCGGCGAATACTCAGCGATCTGTGAGATCACGCTCTCGGCAAAACCGTCGCGATCGGCGTCGGTCCAGTCGCGGCCGTTCACCTTGGGTGGCGCGTATTGAACGAAACAACTCATGAAGTGTTTTCCCGGCGGCGCCATGGTCGGATCGAGCGTTGTCGGGATGACCATGTCGAGGAAAGGATCGGCGGACCAGCGGCCGGCCTTCCAGTCGTCATAGGCGCGTTCCATGCGCTCCATGGAATCGGTGAAATGCATGTCGCCGCGATAGACGGGCGAGTCCTTCGGCAGCGCCGGGAATTCCGGCAGCGAATCGAGCGCGATGTTGACCTTGCCGGAGGAACCGCGAATCTTGAAGTTCTTCACCCGGCGCAGGAAGATGTCGGGCAGTTCCTTCTCCTCGACCAGCTTCAGGAAGGTGCGTTTCACGTCGGCATTGGAAACGACCAGCTTGCCGTAGATCTCCTCGCCGCCGGTCAGCACCACGCCCTTGGCCTTGCCTCGGCTCACCAGAACATGGTCGACCTCCGCGCCCGTGCGGATGGTGCCGCCCGAAGCCTTGAAGGATGTGGCCAGCGCCCTGGTCACCGCCCCCATGCCGCCGCGCGCATAGCCCCAGGCGCCGACCGAGCCGTCGACCTCGCCCATATAGTGGTGCAGCAGCACATAGGCCGTGCCGGGCGACATCGGCCCGAGCGCGGTGCCTATGATGCCGGACAGCGCGAAGTTCGCCTTGATGACATCGGTCTCGAAATATTCGTCGAGGAATTCCGAGATCGACATCGTCCAGAAGCGCAATGTGAGCGCCATTTCCTCCGCCGACAGTCCGGCGAATTTCTTGCCGAGATAAAGCAACTCGCCGAGATCGCGGGGCTTGAAGCTTGTCGGGTCCGGCGCGGTGCGCATCAGCAGCGGCTGGATGAAGCGGCACTGGCGGGTCACGTCGCGGGCGTAGCGGTCATAGGCCTCGGCATCGCGCTTCGAAAAACGGGCGAACTCGCGCCGGTGTGCATCGTGGTCGCGGTAGTTGGCGAGGTAGTCGCCATCGCTGGTGAACACCGCGCCGCCTTCGTAGGAGATGACCTGCAGACCGAAGCGCGGCAGTTCGAGGTCGCGCATGATCTCGGGCCTGAACAGCGAGCAGACATAGGAGCAGTTGGAGTAGAGGAAGCCCGGCGTCAGCTCCCTAGATGTGGCAGCGCCGCCGACCCAGTCGTTCTTCTCGACCACAAGCACGTCGAGCCCGGCGCGCTGGAGGTAGCAGGCGTTGACCAATCCATTGTGGCCGCCACCGATGATGATCGCATCCCAAGCCTTCATTGTGGCCCCGTTCTCCCTCTTCTGCGCGATTCCAGGCGGAAAACCGCCCACACTTTTCCTGGAATTGCTCAGGCGATCCGCTGTTCATTTTTGCGTGATCTGTTCCCGAATGAGCGGAATTTGGCACGGGACCGGCCAATTTGTCCAGCCATTCTGAATGAATGTTCAACAAATGGTGTTGCGTTTTCCTGCATGTGCGCTACGCTTTGCCGGCGTTCGAAATGAGCATTCGTCGATTGGGGACCGAGGGCTGATGATCGAAATGGCAGATGCCGAACCGGAGTATGACGATATCGCCATCCGCTTCCTTGAGGCGTTGTGGGGCGAAGGCTATCTGTCGCCGGGCGGGCCCGATGAAGTCGACCGGGTGGTCGAGGGACTTTCGCTGAAGGGCAAGGCGATCCTCGACATCGGTTGCGGCTGCGGCGGCATCACTTTGCATCTGGTCGGGCGCCACGGCGCGGCGCATGCGACAGGCTTCGATGTCGAGCGGCCGGTGATCGCGGCGGCCAGGCAGCGCGCCTCGGCGCTCGGCCTTGGCGATCGCGCCAGCTTCGTCCAGGCCGCGCCGGGCATGCTGCCTTTCGCCGATCGCTCCTTCGATGTCGTCTTCTCCAAGGACGCGCTGCTGCATGTGCCCGACAAGGACGCCCTGTTCGCCGAGATTTTCCGTGTGCTCAAACCGGGCGGCGTTTTCGCCGCTTCCAACTGGATGATCTCTCACGATGGCGAACCGTCGCCCGAGATGAAGGCCTATGTCGCTGCCGAGGGTCTGTCTTTCGCCATGGCTTCACCGGCGCGCTATATCAAGGCGATGCAGCGTGCCGGCTTTGTCGAGGTCACGGCACGCGACCGCAATCCCTGGTATCGCGAAGTGGCGCGCGGCGAACTGCAAAGGCTGAGAGGGCCTCTCTATCCGGCGGTCGCCGCTGTCGTAGGCGCGGCCTATGTCGACAAGAACATCAAGACCTGGGAAGCCATGCAGAAGGTGCTTGACAGTGGCGAGCACCGTCCCACTCATCTTCGCGGATGGAAGCCGGATGCAGAGGGATAGCCGGCGATGCTGGAGACCGTGACACGCATGAAGACGGCGGACGCCAGGGATGCCCTGCTTGAACCGGCGCGGAAGGCCGAATCCGAGAAGCGCGGACGCAAGGCCTCGAAAGAGGTCAGGCAGCTTCAGCTCATCGAGGCGACGATCGATTCTCTGGCCAAGCGCGGTTATTCTGAGACGACGATGGCCGATGTCGCCGACGGCGCCGGCCTGTCGCGCGGCATCGTCAACTTCCACTTCGAGAGCAAGGAGAAGCTGCTCGTCGCCACCTTGCAGTTTATGTATGACGAATACTCGGCGCATTGGCGCAATGCGCTGCAGAAGGCCGGGGATGATCCCGCCCGCCAGCTGCAGGCGCTGGTCGCCGCCGATTTCGATCGCTCGATCTGCAACAAACGCAAGCTCGCCGCCTGGTGCGCCTTCTGGGGCGAGGCCAAGTCGCGGCCGACCTATCAGGCGCTGAGCAGCGCGCGCGACGTCGTCTATCAGGACATCTTCATCGATCTCTGCGCCGCGCTGAAGCAGAGCGGCTCCTATGCCTATGAGCCGCCGGTCATGGCGCTGGCTCTCAGCGCCATGCTGGAAGGCTTGTGGCTGCGATTGATGATGGGAACCGAGGATACGACGCGCGAGACCGCCTTGCAGGCGGCCAATGAATTCCTGTCGGCGGCTTTCCCCAAACACTACCCGCACAAGGCCGCCGCCAAGACAAGATCATAAAAACCAGAAGACCACAGAGGATGGAACAGCAATGAAGACATTCACACGACGCCTGACACTGACCCTGGCGCTGGCCGGGACCCTGGCGGCTTCGGCCGCCGCCCTGGCGATCGCCGCCGACAAGGACCTGATCGTATTCGACTGGTCGGGCTATGAGGATCCGAGCTTCCACCCGAAATATGTTGAGAAGAATGGCGATTCACCGACCTTCGCCTTCTTCGGCGATGAGGACGAAGCCTTCGAAAAGGTGCGTTCCGGCTTCAAGGCCGATCTTGGCCATCCCTGCTCGCAAAGCGTGGTGAAATGGCGCGAGGCGGGCCTGCTGCAGCCGCTCGACACGTCGAAGATAACAGGCTGGAAGGACCTCAATCCCGGCATCATGGCGATGAAGAATCTCGCCACCACGCCGGACGGCAAGGCGTGGTTCATGCCTTGGGACTGGGGCAACACGCAGCTCACCTACAACTCCTCCAAGATCGACGCCAAGGACGTGCAGTCGCTGAAGGCGTTCGCCGATCCGAAGTTCAAGGGCCGGGTGTCGATCGGCGACAATGTCGACGACGCCTATGCGCTGGCGGCGCTCGCCATCGGCATGAAGGACTGGACCACGATGACGGACGACCAGTTCAAGCAGGCGTCCGACTTCCTGCGCCAGGTGCACAAGAATGTGCGGTCCTACTGGACCGACACCACCGACATCGTCCAGCTGCTGTCCGGCGGCGAGGTCGACCTCGCCTGGGCCTGGAACGATGCGACGGTGCAGTCGGTCAAGGCAGGCGTGCCGATCAAGTCCGTGAAGGATACCAATGAAGGCATCTCGACCTGGGTCTGCGGCTATGTGCTGTTCAAGGACGCGCCCGGCAATGTCGACAAGGCCTACGACTATCTGAACGCCGTCAACGACCCGGAGACCGCCAAGGTGCTGGTCAAGGACTGGGGTTATGGACAGGCCAACGCCAAGGGCATGGCCGGCGTCGACCAGGCGATCCTGAAGGAGAAGGGCTATGACGACGTGCAGAAATTCGTCGATAAGACGCTGTTCCAGTCGCCGTTGCCATCCGATCTCAAGCTCAAGATGATCGCCGAGTTCGAGAAGATCAAAGCGGGCTATTGAGTCTTCGGCGCGAAGGCCCATCCGTCTGCCGGCAGCGGCGGCGGATGGGCTCGCCAAAGCGCCTGAATTTGCCTAACCTTGCTCCCGACATCTTTCGCGATGGGGGAGTTTTCGCGCCATGAATTCCATGCTTCGCCGCCTGGTTGCCGCTGCCGCCTGCGTGATCGGCGCCGGCGCGGTCTATGCCTTTGCCGAAGGCGGCGGCGAACTCGTGGTGTTCGACTGGTCCGGCTATGAGGACCCTCTGCTGCACCCCGCCTACACCGCCAAATACGGCGCCGAGCCGACCTTCGCCTTCTTCGGCGACGAGGACGAGGCGTTCGAGAAGATGCGGGCCGGCTTCAAGGCCGACATCGCGCATCCCTGTTCGCAAAGTGTTGCCAAATGGCGCGACGCGGGCATGCTGCAGCCGATCGACACCAGCCGCATCGCCGGTTGGAAGGATCTCAATCCCGGCATCATGGCGATGAAGAACCTGACCACGACCGAGGACGGCAAGGCCTGGTTCATGCCGTTCGACTGGGGCAACACCGCGTTGCTCTACCGCACCGACAATGTGACGGCCGACGAGGTGAAGTCACTCAGGATCTTGGCCGATCCGAAATTCAAGGGGCGCGTCACCATCGGCGACAATGTCGATGACGCGTATGCGCTGGCGAGCCTGGTCATCGGGCTCAAGGATTGGACCAAGATGACGGACGCGCAATTCAAGGAGGCGTCGGACTTCTTGCGCCAGGTGCACAAGAACGTCCGTCTTTACTGGACCGATTCGAGCGACATCGACCAGGCCTTTTCCGGCAATGAGGTCGACCTCGCCTGGGGATGGGGCCAGACGTTGATCGCGATGAGCGGGCAGGGCGTTCCCGTCGCCATGAACCGGGACACCAAGGAGGGGATGTCGACCTGGGTCTGCGGTTATGTGCTGATGAAGGATGCGCCCGGCAAGCTCGACCAGGCCTATGATTTCCTGAGCGCGGTCAATGCGCCCGAGATATCGAAATACATGGTCACGACCTTTGGCTACGGCCATGGCAACAGCGCCGGCATGGCCGCGATCGACCACAAGGTGCTGGCCGAGCGCGGCTTCGACGACATCGACAAGTTCCTCGACAAGACCCTGTTCCAGCAGCCGGTGGCGCCGGAACTGAAGAAGCGGATGGTTGACGAGTTCGAGAAGATCAAGGCCGGCTATTGAACGACAGGACCGAAAGAACCGACGTCGTCATCGTCGGCGCCGGCTTTACCGGCTTGTCGGCCGCGCTCGAACTGCGGCGTGCCGGCATCGATTGCGTGCTGTTGGAAGCCCGCGATCGCGTCGGCGGCCGTGTCGAGGCGATGCGCAACGGACTTGGCGAGCTGATCGACGGCGGCGGCCAATTCCTTTGCGAGGACATGCCTGAACTGATGGCGCTGGCGAAGGCACGCGGCAAGACCTTCGTCGAGACCTATGTCGACGGCGATTTCATAACCCATCCGGCAATGTCGGCCCAAAGAGCCGAGCGGACCTATCACGCGTCGATGGCGATCCGCGAGCGCATGAACGGGATAGAGCCGGACGATCCTGCCATTGCCGGACTGACCGTTGCCGACTGGCTGGAGCGGCAGGATGACGCGGGCGAGGCCAAGGCGGCCTTCCGGTCGATGATCGAGGGCCTGTGGTGCCTGGCGCTGGAGAAGGTCCCGCTGTGGTACCTGATCAGCAACGACCGGCGCATCACCAACGACGTGCCGGAGCTGCAGTATTTCCTGGCCGAGACCATGCATTCGCTGGCCGAGGATTTGGCCGCCGACCTCGGCGGCCGCGTGCGGCTTCGCACTGCGGTAACGCGCATCGCGCATGGGTCGGAGGGCGTAAGCGCCGTCACCGAAACAGCAACGATCGAAGCGCGTGCCGTTCTGGTCGCGGCTTCGCCTGCCATGACGTCGCGGGTCGCGTTCTCGCCACCTTTGCCGGATGCGCTGGTGGCGGCGCTCGGCGCCTGGCAAGGCGGCACCGTCATCAAGATCGTCGTGCGCTATTCCCGCGCCTTCTGGCGCGACAAGGGCCTGAGCGGCATGGTGATGTGGCGCGACGTGCCGGGGCTGTTCGTCTGCGATACCAGCAAGGATGACCAGCATCCGGCGCTGGTGGTTTTCATCGGTGGTCCGTCGGCGGTGGAATGGCGCGGCTACGGCCAGGAGGGCCTGCGCGGCAAGCTTGCGGCGAGACTGGTCGAAGCGCTCGGCCCGGGCGCCGCTGACTGGACCGGCTTCGCCATCCGCTACTGGTTCAACGACACGGGAAGCGTTGGCGGCTACAGCGACCTCATTGTCGACATGGGGGCGACGAGCGCCGAACGGACGATCCTGGCCGGCGCCCCGCCGGTCCATTTCGCGTCGTCGGAACTGTCGCCGTCATTCCCGGGCTATGTCGAAGGCGCGATCGTGGCCGGGCGCATCGCCGCGCGCAAGATCATCGCGGACGTTCAGTCGGCCATCGCGACCAGCGCTTCAGGATCGTAAGCGAGGCGGATAGGGGTGCCGACCGGGATATCATCGGCGCCGAAATCGTTGGTCTCGGTCACCGAGAGCGGCTTTTCCAGTCCTGGGATCTCGACGATCAGATGGGTGATCTCGCCGAAATAGTGGCGCTCGACCACCTTGCCGGCGACCTCGAATTTGGCCGTCGCATTGTCCCATAGCACACGCAGCCGCTCCGGCCTGATGCCCAGTGTCGCGCCGCCGCCATTGCGCACGAAGGCCTTGGGCTTGTCGGTCTTGACGCGGCCGAAGCCCAGCGTGTCGACGACCAGCGAAGCGCCGTTCTCCTCGACGATCTCGGCCTTGACGAAATTCATGCCGCCGAGGAAGTCGGCGACCTGGCGGTTGACCGGGCGCTGGTAGATTTCCTTTGGCGAAGCGACCTGTGCTATTTTGCCGCCGAACATCACGGCAATGCGGTCGGACATTGCGAGCGCCTCATACTGGTCATGGGTGACGAGCACGAAGGTGATGCCGACGGCCTGCTGCAGGCGACGCAACTCGACCTGCATCTGTTCGCGCAGTTTCTTGTCGAGCGCCGACAGCGGTTCGTCGAGCAAAAGCACCTTGGGCCGCATCACCAGCGCGCGTGCGAGTGCGACGCGCTGGCGCTGGCCGCCGGAGAGTTCGGTGGCCAGCCGCTTGCCGAGGCCGGTGAGCGAGACCTGCGCCAGTGCCTCCTCGACCCGGCGCTTCTCCTCGCCGCCCTGCAGCTTCAGTCGCTTCAGCCCGTAGGCGACGTTCTGCTCGACATTGAGATGCGGGAAAATGGCGTAGCTCTGGAACACCATGTTGGTCGGCCGGCGATTGGGCGGAATGCCTTCCATTGGCTGGCCGCCGACGGCGATCGAGCCGCTGGTCGGATTGTCGAAGCCGGCGATCATGCGCAAAAGCGTGGTCTTGCCGCAGCCGGACGGACCAAGCAGCGAGAAGAATTCGCCTTCCCTGATGGTCAGGGACGCATCGTCCAGCGCCTTGAAGGCGCCGTAGCTGCGGGTGACGTTCTTGATCTCGATCATGGATCGATCGGATTGAGGACGTGCGATCTGCGGCTGCTCAGGCATAGAGGCCTCCCTCATTCTGGGTGCGTCTGGCCGCGCGGCGACGCAGGATTTCGGCAATCGTCATCAGCAGGAAAGAGGCAACCAGAAGCAACGTGCCGAGCGCCAGCACGCCGGGCAGTTTCGAGGCGAAACGCAACTGGCCCCAGATGTAGATCGGCAGTGTCGCCTCGGTGCCGGTGAGGAAGAAGGCGATGATGAACTCGTCCAGCGAGATGGTGAAGCAGACCAGCAGGCTGGAAATGATCGCCGGCGCCACCATCGGCAGCGTCACGCGCCGGAACGTGCCGAACGCGCTCTCGCCGAGGTCGGCCGAGGCTTCTTCCAGGCTGCGGTCGAACCCTTCAAAGCCTGAGGTCAGCACCGTCATCGAATAAGGGATGCAGACCAGAACATGGCCGAGCACGACGGTGAACAGCGACAGACTGAGACCAAGCTGCAGCATCACCAGCAGCATGGAGATGGCGACGATCACCTCCGGCAGCACAAGCGGCGCCATGATCAGTCCGTTGATGGCGCGGCGGCCGGGATAACGATAGCGGGTGATCGAGCGGGCGGCGAGGATGCCGAGCACGGTGGCGAGTACGGAAGCCGACACGCCGACGATCAGGCTGTTCCAGGCGGCGTCGAGCAGTGCCGGCGTGTGCGGCAGGTCCTCGTACCATTGCAAGGTGTAGCCGGTGAGCGGGAATTTCGGTGTCGGCGCGGTGTTGATCGAGAAGATCGGCAGGAAGATGACAGGCAGATAGAGGAAGACGATGTAGAGGAACGCGTAGACGGACAGCCAGCCGCCAGGCAGGAAACGAGACCGCGCCGTCATCGCGCCATCCTCTGCAGCGTGCGGATGATCAGCACCGTGGCGCCAGCCATCAGCGAGACGATCAGCATGGTGGTGACGGAAAGGGCGGCGCCCAGCGGCCAATTGGCCGCCTTGCCGAACTGCGCCTGGATGGCGTTGGCGATCATGACGCCGTCCTTGCCGCCGACGAGTTTCGGCGTCACATAATCGCCGACCGTTGGGATCATGACGATCAACGCCGCGGAAATGATGCCGGGCGCCGACAACGGCAAAGTCACGCGCAGGAACGAGCGCAACGGGCCGTCGCCAAGGTCGGTGGCTGCCTCGACCAGCGTGCGGTCGACCTTCTCCAGCGAAACGAAAATCGGCAGGATGGCGAAGGCCGCCCAGGCGTGGGTGAGCGTGATGATGACGGCGCTGGAATTGTAGAGCAGGGCCGTCGACGGCTCGTCGATGATGCCGAGGCCCATCAGGCCGGAATTCAAGACGCCGTTGTAGCCCAGGATGACCTTCCACGACATCACGCGCAGGAGGTAGCTGGTCCAGAACGGGATGGTGATGAGGAACAGCCAAAGGCTTTTGTGACGGCCGCCATGGAAGGAAATGAAATAGGCGATCGGATAGGCGAGCAGGACGGTGAACAAGCTGACCGTCAGTGAGATGTAGAGCGAGCGCCATAGCAGATCGCGGTAGATCGGTTCGGTCAGCGCGATGCGGTAGTTTTCCAGCGTGAAGGTGCGATCGATGGTCAGGTAGTGCTGCGTCCAGAAAGAGTGGGCGATGACCACCAGGATCGGCAGGACCAGAAGGATGAGCGCGTAGAGGAAAGTCGGGCTGATCAGGACGAAGCCCTGCACGGGCTCGGATTGCAGAAGGGCATTTCGTCTGGCCCGAGTCATACGCAACGGGGGCGACCCTTCCGCGGCCGCCGTCATTGCTCGACTCCGGGCGGCAGCGCTCCGGGCGTGATTTCGGTTGCTGGCCTGGACTGCTCCGCCATGCGGCATCCCATTTTGCTGTCGCCGGCTGTTTGTTCCCCTTGCCGGCTTTCTTTCATCATGCACGCATCCGTGGATTGAAATCAAGCGTCATTTCTGCAATATTGATTGAACGGACATTCAAAATTAGGTGAAGAAAGCCCCTGTTTCCGGCATTTGGCGCCGAATTTGATGCCCGCGAGAAAATCGACAAGAGATGTGGAGGCGACGATGGCGGCTGTACGAGACCTGAAGGCGGCGGAAACGCTGGCGGCGGAGGGCGACGATGCGGTCGATCTGGCCAAGCGCCATCTCATCCAGCCCTGGCCCTATGCCGGTTCCGTCGGCTCCGAGGCGCGCGCGCTGATCGGCGAAGGCGACGGCATCTACATCACCGACAACACCGGCAAGCGGCTCATCGATGGCCCCGCCGGCATGTGGTGCGTCAATGTCGGCCACCGCCGCGAGGAGCTCGCCAAAGTGATGTACGACCAGGCGATGGCGCTGTCCTACAACACGCCCTGGTACACGATGAACGCACCGTCGGCGGAGCTTGCCAAGCGCATCGCCGGCCATGCGCCGGGCGACCTCAGCCATGTCTTCTACACCACGGGCGGCTCCTCGGCCGTCGAGACGGCGCTGCGCTTCATGCAGTTCTATAACAATGTGCGCGGCCGGCCGGAAAAGAAGCTGATCCTGTCGCGTGGCGGCGCCTATCACGGCTCGACCTATCTGTCGGCCTCGCTCAACGGCCGCCCGCGCGACCGCGACTGGATGGACGGCGCCGACGAACTGGTGGTCAAGCTCGCTTCGCCCGATCCGTTCCGCCGGCCAAAGGGCATGAGCCTTGCCGCATTCACCGATTTCCTCGTCGACCAGTTCCGCGACACCGTCGCGCGCGTCGGTGCCGACAAGATCGGCGCTTTCGTCGGCGAGCCCATCCAGGCATCCGGCGGCGTCGTCATCCCGCCGGACGGCTATCTCAAGCGGATCCGCGAGATCTGCCGCGACAACGACATTCTCTATGTCTCCGACGAGGTGGTGACGGGTTTCGGCCGGCTCGGCCATGTCTTCGCCTCGGGCGATGTCTTCGGCATCGATCCCGACATGATCACCTTCGCCAAGGGCGTCACCTCGGGCTACTTCCCGCTAGGCGGCGTGATCATCTCGGAGCGGTTGCTGCAAGAGCTGCGCCGTTCGAACCACCCCGACGCGATGTTCGGCCACGGGCTGACCTACACCAGCCACCCAGTCGGCTGTGCCGTGGCGCTGAAAAACCTCGACTTGCTGGAAGAAAGCGTGCTTGCCCATACGCAGGCGGTGGCGCCTTACTTCCAGGCGCAGTTGAAGACGCTTGAAGAGCTGCCGCTGGTCGGCGAGGTGCGCGGCGTCGGGCTGATGGGTTGCGTGGAATGCGTCGCCGACCGCGAAAGCAAGGACCCGCTGCAGCTCGACAAGGATGTGGGCAAGCGGATCGACGCCCACTGCCACGAGCTCGGCCTGCTGGTGCGGCCGCTGATCAACATGTGCGTGATGTCGCCGCCGCTCATCATCACGCGCGAGCAGATCGACGACATGGTCGGCATCCTGCGCGAAGGCATTTCGCGCACGATGGACGATCTGAGGAAAGAAGGCGTCTGGCGGGGATAAGTTTTTCCTTCTCCCCGTTCTACGGGGAGAAGATGCCGGCAGGCGGATGAGGGGCGGTGCCAGCGTTGGCGATTGGCCGCGTTTCGAGAACGTCATCCGTCTGAGGCGATAACCTCACTGCCTGGCGCGGCGCGGGCTTCCGGGAATTCAGTCGCACGATCATCTACCGAGGTTGCGGGCAAGCTAATCGCGAAGCGTTGGCGCCGCCCCCCATCCGCCCTTCGGGCACCTTCTCCCCGTAAACGGGGAGAAGGACGAGATCTACCCCCGCGACCTGAGCGCGTCGTTCAAATTCCACATGTCCTTCTCCTCGGGCGCGGTCTCCAGGCCGAGCACCGGGATTTGCTGGCGCAGATGGTCGTGGTGGGTGCGCACGCCATATTCGAGGTCGGACAGGTAAAAACCCTCGAAGGCCTCGGACAGCATGGATTCGTTCGACCACACCGAAAGCTGCACGTCCTCCGACATGGTGTCGCGGTCGATGCGGAAAGAGAGATAGCGGGCGGCGGCCTGTTCGCGGCTTTCGTCGCGGTAGCGGTAGATGGCGCCGCGCAGCAGGGTTTCGCCCGTCGACAGCGGGAACTCCTGATAGAACTGCACCGATTCCGGCATGACGGACAGGACCGCATTGGGGAAGATGCCGTAATAGACCCAGGCCTTTCTGAGATGATCCGGCAGATGCGTCGGCTCCGGCGCGATCTTGACGTAATTCTTGACGCTCCAGCGGCGGCCGGCATGCGGGTTGTAGGTGGCGAAGGAACGTGAGACGCCGTTGACGAAAGGCTCATCGAAATAGGTGGCGCCATAGAGATCCTGCAGCGCCGGATGCGCCATGGCAACGTGATAGCCTTCATTGTCGACGTCGCGCACCGACTTCCAGTTGACCGGTGTCTTCTGGGTCCAGATTCCCCAGGACGGCACCATGTCGGCGGCCTTGTAATGCGCGAATTCGGGCTCGATCGGCTTCAACAGTTCGGCGACGGAGGGCTGCGGCCCGCCATTGCGGAAGCGGATGAAGATGAAGCCCATCCAGACTTCGAGATCGAGCGGCATCAGGCCGAACTCGGTTTTGTCGAGATCGGGGAAGGAGCGCGGGCGGGCGGCCCCCCGCAGCGTGCCGTCGAGATTGTAGACCCAGCCATGGAACGGGCAGACCAGCGCATTCTTGCAATTGCCCTGGCTGTCGGCGACGACGCGGCTGCCGCGGTGGCGGCACATATTGTTGAAGCCGCGCACCACGCCGTCCTTGCCGCGCACGATCAGAGCGCGCTCGCCGATCACGTCCATGGTCAGGTAGTCGCCGGCATTGGGTATGTCGCAGACATGCCCGGCGATCTGCCAATGATTGCGGAAGACATGCTCCTTCTCCAGTTCGAGAAGGGCGGCCGAATGATAACTCCAGCCCGGTAGTCCCCGCCGGTCCCAATCGTTCGGGATTGCCACGTCACGGAGGTGCGGGTTCATAAAACGTCTCTTCTTTTTATTGAATACTCATTCAATATAATCATATTTTGCATTGAAATGCAATGGCTTGTGGAAATAGGCGAATTTCACCAGGAGAATCCAGGCGCTGATTTCAATGCCGTCCTGCGTCGCCGCGGGCTGTGAAAACCCCGGAAAATCCGGGCCTTAGCCGGGGTTCCGGACCCTCCGGCCGCAGCCGGGTTTCATGCCTGGGATCGGGCCTCCGAATATTCCATTTTTCGGCAAGAAAGGGCGCCTTGCCGGTGTCGGACGCCATAGAGGTGGAAAAAGACGCACCCGCAATATCGAATCGGAACAGTCGATGACCGGTTTTGCCCGATTCTGCCCGTATCGATGTTTCAATCCGGTTACATTGCCAGCCTCTCGTCACCTTTGCATTGTTACAAAGCGCGATTAAATTCGTTTTATCGCAAAAAGAAAATCAACGAAGGGGATGATGATGTATGCGAAAGTCCAGATCACCAGCGGCGACCGCTTTCAGGCTCCAGAGCGCGCTGACCGCCGCCCGAAGCTGGCCCTTCGCCAGCGTGCCAGCGACCACCCAATGGCAATGTTCATGGCGCTGGCTGCTTGCGCCTTCGCCGGCATGGCGTTCACGCCGACGGTCGGCCCGGCCTTCGCTTCGCTGAATCCGCCCGCCAACATCGTCGAAGGCGCGCCGACCACGACCACCACCGCCCGTCTGCCGATGCCGGCGATCGATTTCGCCTGCAAGGGGCAGGCCTGGGGCGCCGAGAGCGTGGATTGCCTGCGCGCCATTGCCGAGCAGTCGGGAACCCACAAGGCCCGCGCGATCCGCATGATCGCCAATGCCGCACCGCTGACCAGCACGCCGAACATTTTCTGATTTCCGGATCTGGATTTCTGCCTGGGCACGATCCCGAACCAGGTTCCCGTTTTGGGATCCTGCCCTTGACCTCCCCGAGCGCGTCCTCCAGCGCTCTCCTGGCTCCCGCCGGTCTTGCCGGCCGGGAGCCTTTTTCTATTCCTTCAGTGCCGCCTGATCGGCAACTGTCGAAAGCACGCTGCGCACGTCGAGCGTGCTGAACGGCTTTTCCAGGATCTGCGGCCGCTGTTGTGATGGAAAGGCCTCGATCTCGGCCTTGGCGCCGATCAGGTCGCCGGTGACCAGCACGAAGCGCCGTGCCAGGTCAGGGCGTTGGGCGAGCAATTCGCGGTAGATCGATATGCCCGACGTGCCGGGCATGCGCAGGTCGGAAAAGACGATGTCCGGCGGCATGTGGCCGCCTAGTATCGAGGCTGCCGAATCCCAGATGGACACCATTCGCGACTTGATGCCCATCAATTCGAGGATGTCGGAGAGCGACCCGGCCACGTCAGGCTCGTCGTCTATGATCAATGCGTGGCGCAGGCCGCTCGAGCGCGGTTGGTTCTCGCCGGCCGCCTTGATACCGGCCGAAATGGCCGGCAACTGGACGACGAAGCGGGCGCCTTTCGGCTGCACCTCCTCGAACCAGATATTGCCGTTGTGGCGCTCGATGATCGATTTCGAAATCGACAGGCCGATGCCGGTGCCGACACCGACCGGTTTGGTGGTGAAATAGGATTCGAAGATGCGCGAGCGGATCCCCTCGGGAATGCCGGGGCCGTTGTCCTCGACCGAGAAGCCCGGATTGCCCCGGTCGCTGCGGAAGGTCCGCACCTTGATCAGCCTGTCGCCGGCGACACCGGCCAGCGCATGCTGGCTGTTGATGAGGAAATTGGCCGCCACTTGCGTTACATGGTCGGCGTCCGCCATGGCCAATACCGGGCCGGGGGTGAAATCGGTGTCGATGATGATGCCGCTCGAGCGCGCGCCATAGGCGGTCACCTCGAGTGCGGCGCGGACTACCTGGTTGAGATCGGTCTCGGCCTGTTCGGTCGGATGCAGCCGGACCATCGACAGGAAGCTCTTGACGATGCGGCCACAGCGCTCAGCAGCGGCACGCACCTTCTCGGCTCGCACCTTGGTCTGCGGATCGGAAGCGAATTCGTGCAGCAGCGTCGACTGGGCGACCACCACTGCAAGCGGGTTGTTGAGCTCATGCGAGACGCCGGCCAGCAGCGAGCCCATGGCGGCCATCTTCTCGTTCTGGTGCAGCTTCTCGCGCTGCCGGTTGATCTCTTCCTCGGCGCGCAACTTGTCGCGCAGGTCGCGGATCGAGCCGAAGATGAGGCGTCGGTCGGCTACCCGCATCTCGGTCGCCGTCAACTCGATCGGGAACACCTCGCCGGCGGCATTCTGGGTGACGGTCTCCAGCCGCTGGCCGACCATCGGAGCGCCACGGCCCGACATGTAATCGGCGCCCGACGTATAGCCCTTGCGGTAGTAGATCGGCACGATGGTGTCGAGCAGGTCCTTGCCGAGGATGGCGCTGCGCGGAAAGCCGAACATCTTCTCGGCGGCCGGGTTGAATTCGATGATCGAGCCCGCCTCGTCGATGACGATGATGGCGTCGAGCGAAGCCTGCAGCATGGTGCGGCGGATGACCTCGCTGGCATGGGCATCGGAGGGCGAGTGTTCGATGGCGTCGCCTATGGCGAGCGCGATGATGTGCAGCGTTGCCTCTTCCTCGTCGGTCCATTCGCGTTCATCGACGCAGTCATTGACCGCCAGCGTGCCCCAGAGATGGCCGTGCGCGAAGACCGACACCGACAGGAAGGATTTTATGTTCTGCTTTTCGAAGTCGGTTCTGAGGAAACCATCGAGGTTGCGCGTGTGGCCGGCGAAGATCTTGCCCTGCCGCTCGTCCTCGGCCACCCGCTCCAGCAACGGGTCCGAATTGACGATCGACTGCATGATGACGGTCGGCGAAGCCAGTTCGCCGCCGAAATCGGGGTCGATCCAGTAGGCGGCGACCGACTGGGCGAAACCCTGTCCGGGCAGTTCGCGCAGACGAAACAGGATGCCGCGCTGGCACTCCATGGCCCGGCACAGCGTCTCCAGTATGCCGTCCATTTCGCGCTGCCAGTCGCCGGCCTCGCGCAGCCGGCGCACGACGCGCACGGCCGCCATCGCCGCGCCTTGCCTCAAACCCTGCATATCGGTGCTTGTCGTCTCGCCCGTCATCGTCCGCCGTCATTCCAGAGTTGCGTCAATCGGCCGGCTGGCAATGGCTGCGAGGCGCAACCCCCTTGGGTCTGCGCTCAGTTGCCTTCGCTGGTCGGCAGCGAGAAAATATAGCCTTCGCCGCGCACCGTGCGCAGGAATTTCGGGTTGGCCGGGTCGGTCTCGATCTTCTTGCGCAGGCGCATGATGCGGATGTCGACGGCGCGCGACGATTCGGGATCCTCGGTGAAGCCGATCGCCTCGGATATGGCGGCCCGGGTCAGGAGCCGGTTGGCACGGGTCAGGAAAACCTCCAGCACGTCGAACTCGCTCTTGGCCATGTCGATCACCGCGCCGTTGGCGCCGGTGACCAGCCTGCCGTCGAGATCGGCCTGGAAGGGGCCGAAAGCGACGGAGCGGCGGTCCGCCCTGGCTTTCCTCTCCTGCGGTTCCGTCGGCTGCGGGACACGGCGCAGCACGCTGCGGACCCTGGCGAGCACTTCGCGCAGCTCATAGGGCTTGACGATATAGTCGTCGGCGCCCAGTTCCAGCCCGACGATGCGGTCGAGCGCGGTGCCGGCCGCGGTCGCGTAGATGATCCCGATCGGCATTTTCGAGCGCAGCCAGCGGCCGAGCGACAGGCCGTCTTCGCCTGGCATGGCGATGTCGAGGATGGCGAGATGGAAGGGCTGGGTATCGATCAGGCCGCGCGCCGCAGCCGCGTTCTCGGCGGTCACCACATCGTAGCCGGCGGCCTCGAGATATTCGGCGACCGCGTCTCTCAGGTCGGGCTCATCCTCGACAATGACAATTCTTGCCCGCACGATGCCCTCGCTCCCACTTTCAGTGGAAAGTAGATTGGGTATAAACATGATGTCCAGCACTCATATCCAGTTGCCAGGGAACGGTTGGAAAACATGGCCGCACGAGCCGTCATCGCGCTTGTTTCCGTCGCTGAAATCGTCGCGACCGAGCTTGCCGACCATCTTGATCGACGCGGCCATGATGTTCGCCAGGCGCGGCAGCCCTGGGAGGCGGAATCGCTGCTGGCGGGCGGCGGCATAGACGTCGTCGTCGTCGGCGACAGCCTCAGCCAGGCGGAAGGGCGCGACCTGCTCAGGCGTCATGGCGGGCAGGGTGGGGGAAGCGGGACCGGACCGGATTTCATCCTGATATGCCGGCCAGCCGATCTCCTCGACAAGGTGCTGGCACTCGAACTGGGTGCGGCCGACGTCGTCGAAAGTCCGCTCAATGTCAGGGAACTCGCCGCGCGTGTCGGCGGCCTGCTGTCGCGACGCGGCAGGGGCACCCAGGAACTGATCGTGCTGGAGAATGCGACCGTCGATCTGAGGTCGGCGATCGTCATGCACCGCTCCGGCACGGAGGAACAGCTCTCGCCAGGCCAGGTGGCGCTGCTCAGGCTGTTCCTGGCAAGCCCGCGCAAAGTGCTGACACGTGACGACATCATCGCCGCCGCGCCGGCCGAGAATGCCGACGCCTTCGATCGCTCGATCGATTCGCGCATCGTTCGGCTGCGCCGCAAGCTCGACACCGAGACCATCACCACCATACGCGGCGCCGGCTACAGGTTCGATCCGCCGCAGCAGTTCGCCGACTGACGGTCGCCTGTTGCCGGTGGCTCGCAGGTGGAGCATCGGATCTTCCACTTCCGCGCCGGTGCCGACGAGTTCAGCGCACAACCAGCAATGACGCACCCGGGGCCATGTCGCCGGCGGCGACGAATTCGCTCGCGTGAGCGCGCTCCTTGAGCAGCACGGTGGCGAGGGCGGCAAAGCCGAGCAGGCCCTGTGCGTAGAGCAGTGCGGAAAGCACCGAAGCTGCGAATTTTGTTTTCATCGTCACAATCCCCAAAATGCAAAAATGGATGTCGCGGGTTGCTTCAGGAACTCCCGAAGTGCCCGCGCCGCCCACGGAGCCCCCCGTCGCGGCGCGGGCCTTCGGTCCTCTCGGCAGCAAGTTGCCGGAGGGGCCGCGCAATGCCAGCTGCCGAAGGCCAACCCGCCAGAGGGCCTTCAACCGGGCTATGCGCAGGCTGGAAACGATCCAGACCGTGGCGCAAAACAGGGCGACGTGGAGGGTCGAAATCTCACTCGAACTCATCGCCGCCAGCTTCGCCACGGGACCGCCGGCAACTGTGCCGACGCCGCCGATGGCTGCCGCCGCGATGCTGATCCTGAAGATCCAGGACCGTGTGTTCGGTTTCGTTCCCATGGCCGTTGCCGTCTGCTTTCGTTGCGTCAACTTTGCTTCCGGTCGGTATCCGGATCATGCCGCCGAAGCCGCGCTTTGTTGCAATTTGGTTTCGAAATTGAGCCTCACTCTTTCATATAAGGTCAATTCGAACTTTCGTTTCGAGGCGGATACCTATGTACCTCGTCATTGCTCCTGTTTCAGCATTGATGGTCACAAGCGGTTCAAGGCTTGCCCTCTTAACCAGGGGAAACAAATTCGAAACACAAACGAGCATTTCACGAAATCTCTCCGAAACATGCCGCGGGGATAAGCCGCTCATCGAATTCGGAGCCGGCCGGGCCGGCAGAGAGAGGGGATACATCATGCACACCACCATTTCCGCGAAGCTCATCAACCTCGCCGCCGCCGCGCTCACGGGCAGCGCGCTTCTGTTCGGCGCCAGCGTGGCTCATGCCGCCAACACCGTGGTGGCGCGGGTCTCGCTGTCGCAGCAGATCATGGAAGTCTCGGTCGACGGCCGGCCGACTTTCGCCTGGAAGGTCTCCACCGGCGACAGGGCGCATGTCACGCCGACCGGTTCGTTCAAGCCGACGCGCATGCATGAGATGTGGTATTCGAAGAAGTACGACAACGCGCCGATGCCGCATTCGGTCTTCTTCAGCGGCGGCTATGCGGTGCACGCCACCTATGCCATCAAGCGCCTGGGCCAGCCGGCCTCGCATGGCTGCGTGCGGCTGCATCCCGACAATGCCGCCGACTTCTACCAGCTTGTCGAGACCTTCGGGCCGGCCAACACCAGCATCGTCATCGTCAAGTAGCAGGCGGGTTTGCTGCCTTCGGCCGATCGCGCCGGAGCCGTGGAGCGACCGTCAAAAAAAGAGGCCGGAAAATTCCGGCCTCTTTTTTTCCAATCATGCCTTGCGCAATTCAGCTCGGCAGCGCCGGCATCAGTTTCGGATCCGGCTTTTCCGCCAGATGCGGCAGGTCCTTGCTGGCGATGAAGGTGTAGAACATGGGCACGACGAAGAGCGTGAACATGGTACCGACCAGGATGCCGGTGAAGATGACAAGGCCCATCGAATAGCGGGCCGCGGCACCGGCGCCGCTGGAGACGATCAGCGGCACCACGCCGAGCGCCATCGCCGCCGTCGTCATCAGGATCGGCCGCAGGCGCACCTTGGCCGAGGCAATGATGGCGTCTCGCCGTCGCATGCCATGGGTCTCACGCTGCTGGTTGGCGAACTCGACCAGCAGGATGCCGTGCTTGGTGATCAGGCCGATCAGCGTGATCAGGCCGACCTGGGTATAGATGTTGAGCGTGCCGAGGCCCAGATTGAGCGGCACGATCGCGCCGAAGATCGACAATGGCACGGCCATCATGATGATCAGCGGGTCGCGGAAGCTTTCAAACTGTGCCGCCAGCACCAGGTAGATGACGATGACGGCCGCGCCGAAGGCGATCAGGATGGTGTTGCCCTGTTCCTTTTCCTGTCGGGACTGGCCGGAATAGTCGATGAAGAAGGTGTCGGGCAGGCTCTCCCTGGCAATGTCCTCAAGCACTTTCAGACCGTCGCCTGTGGTGACGCCAGGCAGCGGCAGCGCCGAGATCGTCGATGAGTTCAACTGGTTGAACTGCTCGATCGCCGCCGGCGAGGCATTGTTCGAGATCTTCACCACGGCCGACAGCGGCACCATCTCGCCCGTCACGCTGCGCACGAAATATTCGCCGAGCCTTTCGGGGTTGTCACGGAATTCCTGCGGCACCTGCGGGATGATGTCATAGCTGTTGGAGTCGCGGTCGAACTGCGCCACCTCGGCACCGCCGACGAGCAGCGTCAGGGTCCGGCCGATGTCGGCGATCGGCAGGTTGAGTGCGGCGGCGCGGTCGCGATCGATGGTCACCGTCACCTGCGGCGAATCATAAGACATCGAGTTCTGGACCACGATGAAGCGGCCGGAGGCCTGCGCCTTGTTCTTGATCTTCTCGGCTTCCTCATAGACCTGGGCGGAATCGCCGGTCGAGCGCACCACCATGGCAATCGGCAGACCGCCGCCGGAGCCCGGCAGCGTCGGCGGGGCGAAGACGAAGGCCTGGACACCCGCCACCTTGGCGATGCGAGCCGTTATGTCGGCCTGCAGCTCCTTGGAATTGCGCTTCCGTTCCGCCCAGTCCTTGAAGGCGAAGCCGACGAAGGCGCTGTTTGTCGTGCCGCCGAAGGCGACCGCCGAGAACTGTGCCCGTGTCTCGGGAATATCCTTCACCAGGCCGAGGATCTGGTTCACGTAGGTCTCGGTGTAGTCCGATGTCGCGTAAGTCGGTGCGGTCACGAGAGAGAGCAGGAAGCCCTGATCCTCTTCCGGGGCCAGTTCCGTCGAGGTCTTGGTGAACATGAAGCCAGTCACGCCGACAAGCGCCAGCACGATGAGCAGCGTCAGCGGGCGGTAGTTGAGCGAACCGGTGACGGCACGCTCGTAGACATGCTCGACCCGCGCGAAAGTGCCGTCGACGATGCGCTGGAAACGGCCCGCATTGCCGGGCTTCAGGAGGCGCGCCGACATCATCGGCGTGATGGTGATGGCGATGACGCCCGACAGCACGACCGAGCCGGCCAGCGTCACCGCGAATTCGCGGAACAATGCGCCGGTCAGGCCGCCGGTGAAAGCCAAAGGCGCGAACACGGCGGCCAGCGTCATGGTCATGGCGACAATGGCCGAAGCGATTTCGCGCATGCCGCTGAAAGCCGCCTGCATCGGCGACATGTGGTCTTCTTCCATGTGTCGGTGAATGTTCTCCACCACCACGATGGCGTCGTCGACGACAAGGCCGATCGCCAGCACCATGGCCAGCAGCGACAGAAGGTTGATCGAATAGCCCACCGCAAACAGCAGGAAGCAGACGCCGATCAGCGACAGCGGGATGGTGATGATCGGCATCATCACCGAGCGGAACGAGCCGAGGAACAGCAGGATGACGACGACGACGATGGCAACCGCCTCGGCGATGGTCTTGAACACCTCGTCGATCGAGGCGCTGATCTGTCCGGTCGCATCGTAGACGACCTCGATCGTCATGCCTTTCGGCAGCGTCTCCTGGATTTGCGGGACAAGTTTGGTGAGCGCCGCCGCGGTGGTCAGCGGATTGGCGGCCGGGGTCGGGAAGATGGCGAGGAAGGTGCCGGGCTTGCCGTTGAAAGAAACCCTGGTGTCGGTGTTCTCGGCGCCGAGTTCGACACGGGCCACGTCGCGCAAGCGCACGACATTGCCATCGGTCGAGCGCAGCGGCAGTTCGGCGAAGGCTTCCGGCGTCTGCAGCGTCGAACGCACGGTGATCGACGAGACGACATATTCGTTCTGTGTGTTGCCCGGCGCCGACAGGAAGTTGGAGTTGTTGATCGCCGCCAGCACCTCGGCCGCCGTCACGCCGCGGGCAGCGAGCCGGACCGGGTCGATCCAGACGCGCATCGAATATTCCTGGGCGCCGAAGATCTGCACGTCGGCGACGCCTTCGACTGTCGACATGCGGGGGCGGATGACGCGCTCGATATATTCGGTCAACTGCTCCTTGGTCATGTTCGGGTTCTGCATCGAGATGTACATCATCGCGAATTGCTGACCCGTACCCTTGACGATGACCGGGTCCTTGGAGGCGTCCGGCAAGGTGCCGCGCACGCCCTGGACCTTCGACAGCACTTCGGTCAGCGCCACGTCGGGGTTGGAACCGAGCTTCATCTGCACCGTCACGGTGCTCGAGGACGGACGGCTGGAGGAAGTCACGTAGTCGATGTTCTCGGTCGAGGCGACGGCGCGCGCGATCGGGGCGGAAATGAAGCCCTGGATCAGGTCGGCGCTGGCGCCCGGATAGGCCGTCGTGATCGTGATGGCGGTTTCGTCGACCTTCGGATACTGCCGGATGGACAGATTGAAGATGCCCTGGAAACCGAGCAGCAGGATCATGCAGGCAAGAACCGTCGAAAGGACGGGCCGGCGGATGAAGAGATCGGAAAAGCTCATTGCTGGTCGGCCTGCTTGTTCGCCGATTTGGTCGGATCGATCGTGTTGTCGACGTTGACGGACATGCCGTTGAAGAGGCGGTTCTGACCGGCGGTGACGACCTCGTCACCGGCCTTCAGCCCTTCGACGATCTCGACCATGCCCTGATTGCGGCGGCCGGGTTTGACGAAGACCTGCGACAGGACCAGCGCGGGCTTGTCGCCTTCCGCCGCCGGCTTGGCCGGATCGGCCGCCGCCGGTTTGGCTGCATCGGCAGCGGTCTTGTCGGCTGGCTTGGCTGCGTCCGCCGGCTTGGTCGCGTCGGCAGCCGGCTTCATGGCATCGGCGGCCGGTTTCATCGCATCCGCAGGCTTGGCGTCCGCGGGCTTGTCGGTGGCGGCCGCGGCCGGCTTCTCTTCCGGCTTGGCCGGCTGAGCCGGCGCCGCCTCCGCGGGCTTGGCGTGCTGCACCACGAAAATGTAGTCGCCATAGAGGCTGGTGGTCAGAGCCGTCTGCGGCAGCACCAGAACGTTTTGTTCCTCGGGCAGTTCGACACGCACCTGCACGAACTGGCCGGGGGTCAGCTTGCCGTCGGGATTGGCGACTTCCGCCCGGATGTTCACCAGCCGGCTGGAGGGGTCGATCTTGGGATCGATGCCGCGAATGGCGCCGGCAAAAGGCTTGTCCTCGCCACCCAGGCCAAGCCGGACCGTCTGGCCGATCTTGAGCAGCGGCAGTTCCTGTTCGGGGACCGTGAAGTCCGCCCGCATCGTGTCGAGATCCTGCAGCGTCACCACCGAGGTGCCGGGTGCGATGTACTGGCCCAGGTCGATCTTCGGGATACCGACCGTGCCGGCGAAGGGCGCCGTCAGCTGCTTCTGGTCGAGCACGGCCTGGAGCCTGGTGACCTGGGACGCCGAAGCGGACGCCGCCGCGCGTGCGCTGTCCAACGTCGAGTCGGAGCCGACACCGCGCCTGGTCAGTTCGATGGCGCGGTTCAGCGACACCTGATCGAGCGCGGCCTGCGCCTTCTGGGCGTCGAGATCGGCGCGCTCGACGGCGTCGTCGAGTTGCAGCAGCACCGCATTGGCCGCCACTTTCTCATTGGCATGGAAAGGGATTTCCTTGACGATGCCGGCGGTCTCGACCGTCAGATCGACACCGCGCACGGCGCGCACCGTACCGATCGCCTCGACGCCCGGTGTCCAGTTGGACGGCTTCACAATGGTCGTCGACACGGTCGCCGCCGGGGGCTTCATCGTGGCGAAATACTGCTTGATGCCGTTGTCGCGCAGGAAGTTGAAGCCGACGATACCGCCGACCACGATGACCAGCACGGCAAGGACCACAAGGATGATAAAGATACGGAGTATGCGCTTGAACAAGGAAGTCCCCTCAGTCGAAAATCCGGCGCAAAGCGCGGACATCGGGACACATATCGACTGCGGGTCCCGATTACAAATGGTGGCGATCTTACTGTACCGTCTGGACGGTCTTGTCAATTGGGCCTAAGCTTGCGATGGGAGGCGCCATGAGAGCCCAACGACCGAACTCGCGCGAGAAGATTCTCGCCGCGGCGGCTGATGTTGCCCGGGAATCCGGGCCCGGCAGCCTGTCGCTCGACGCCGTCGCCAGCCGTGCCGGCGTGTCGAAGGGCGGGCTGCTCTACAATTTCCCAACCAAGGCCAAACTGATGCAGGGCCTGGTCGAAGGCTACCTGCGAGATTTCGAGCAAGCGCTGGAGGCGGCCGGCAGCAACGACAACGATAAAAATCCGCTTGCCGTCTACATCAGGCTGTCAGCCGAGGATTGCGAGGAAAAGCAGCCCTCGGCATCCTGGATTTTCTCGGCGATCGCCGAGGATCCCGATTTCATGACGCCGATCAAGACATTCAAGCGCCAGCTGTTCGAGCGGCTGAAGGGCGAGGCGCCGGACTTGAAGTCGCTGCTGGTCTGCTATCTCGCCATAGAGGGGCTGCGCAGCATGAACCTGTTCGATTCCGACGTGCTGTCGAAGGACGAACGGGATCTGCTGGTATCGTCGCTTCTCGAGATCGCCCGATAGGCTTGCTGCGCGATAGCGCGGTCATTCAATCGACGGCGCGTTCGATATCCCGGCGCAGGACGATCGCGGTTGTCAGGTCCTCGACCCCGCCGAGCGTGGCAACGAGGTCGCGCAGTGTGTTGAGCCGGTCGATCGACGGCACTTCGACCTCGACGATGAGATCGAGCTGACCGCTGACCGATGACACGCGACGGACCTCCGGATAGCGCGCCAGCTGGTCGAGAATGCCGATCGACGGCGTGCGGATGAGCGTGACGAGCAGAAAGGCGCGGATCAGTCCCGCGTCCAGTTGTCCGATATCGGCCCGATAACCTCTGATGACGCCGCTCTTTTCCAGCGCCGCGACACGCTCGCTGGTCGCGCTGCGCGACAGGCCGATGCGCCCGGCAAGCGTCTTCAGCGGGATGCGGGCCTCCTTCGACAGTATGCCCAGAATGTCACGGTCCTTGGCGTCCAGTTCCCTCATTGCCGACACTCCCTGCGGTTCCGTCAATGTGCCGGCCAATGCGGTCATTGTGCCGGTATAACCGACGCTTTGCCGGATGCCCGATTTTTTGGCCCGTGCCAAGCTTCGACAAAAGCAATACCGGATTTCAAATGACCGACGTTTCCCATCCAGCGCCTCGTTTCTCGCCAGGTCAGGCCATCGACCTCGCCGCCAGGCACTTCGGCGTGACCGGAACGGTGACGCCGCTCGACAGCGAGCGCGACCAGAATTTCAAACTCGCCGCCACCGACGGCTCGCTGTGGATACTGAAGATCGTCAACGCCAGCGAGCCGATCGTCGAGAGCGAATTCCAGGCAGCGCTGTTCGATCATCTCGCGCGCGGCAGTCCCGACTTGACGGTGCCGCGCCTGAAAAAGACAACCGAGGGGGCGTGGCTCGCGCGTGTCGCCGGCCCCGGTGGCGAGGCTCATGCCTTGCGGCTGGTGTCCTGGCTTCCCGGACGGCCGCTGGCCGAGAGCCAGACCACGCCGGCACTGCTGGAAAGCCTCGGCGGGGCGCTCGGCCGACTCGACCGCGCCCTTCAAGGTTTCATCCATCCCGGCGCGCTGCGCTCGTTCGACTGGGACATTCGGCAGGCCGGTGGCGCAAGGCAGAGGCTGCATCATATCGACGATGCCCAGGACCGTGCCTTGCTGGAACGGTTTCTCGATCATTTCGACGCCGAGGTTGCGCCCCGGCTGCCGGCATTGCGGGCGCAAGTCATCCACAACGACGCCAATGACTGGAACGTGCTCGTCGATCCCGACAGGCCCGAGCGCGTCGCCGGGCTGATCGATTTCGGCGATGCTCTGCACTGTGTGCTGATCGCCGAGGTCGCCGTCGCCTGCGCCTATGCCATCCTCGATGCCGAGGATCCGATCGGCGCCGCCGCCCGTCTGACCGCCGGCTTTCATGCCGAGTATCGGCTGCGCGAAGAAGAGCTCGACCTGCTCTTCGACCTGATCGCGATGCGTCTGGTCACTTCCGTGACGCTGTCGGCGGCACGCAGGGACCGCACCGCCGACAACCCCTATCTGTCGATCTCGGAAGCACCGGCCTGGCGGCTGCTCAATCGCCTGGGCAAGATGAACCGGCGCTTCGCCACGGCGATCCTGCGCCATGCCTGCGGCTTCGAAGCCGTGGCCGGAGCGCACGCCGTCACCGGCTGGATCGCGGCAAACCGGGCGCAACTGGCGCCAATCCTCGAGCGCCATCCGGCGACGCTTGCCAAGGCGCTCGTGCCCTATGGCGACCCTGGCAATCCGATGACGGTGACGTCGGCGGCACAGCAGCCCGACAAGGCGACCGCATGGTGGGATGCCTATTGCGCCGAGCATGGCGTCGCGCTCGGCATCGGTCCCTGGGGCGAGGCTCGCACCGTCTACACCAGCGACATATTCGAGTCGCGTTTCGTCGAAGGCACGCGCCGCGCCAATCATCTCGGCCTCGACCTTTTCATGCCGGCGGGGACGCGGCTCTACACGCCGCTCGCCGCCACCGTCAGGAGCGTCGAGATCGAGGAGGATCCGCTCGGCTATGGCTGCCTCGTGGCGCTGGAACATGCGCCTCAAGGCTGTCCACCTTTCGTCACGCTGTGGGGACACATGGCGCATGAGGCCGGGCGGCGGCTGAAGGCGGGCGACCGTCTGGAAGCGGGCGCGCTTGTCGGCGAGATGGGCACACCGGTCGAAAACGGCGGCTGGGCGCCGCATCTGCATTTTCAGATATCGACGGACACGAGCCTGCCGGCACGCGACATTCTCGGTGTCGGCGAGGAGCGCTATCTCGACGTGTGGAAGGACCTGTTTCCCGACGCCGCCGACCTTGCCGGCATTCCGCCCGAGGTCTTCCGCCAAAGCGGCCGGTCGCGTCGGGAGATCGTGGCGGCGCGCAAGGCGTTGCTGCTGCCCAATCTCTCCATCTCCTATGCCGAGCCGATCAAATTCGTGCGTGGCGAAGGCGCCTGGCTGATCGACGACCGCGGCCGCGCCTATCTCGATTGCTTCAACAATGTTTGCCATCTCGGCCATGCCCATCCCGACGTGGTCGAGGCGATCGCAAGACAGGCAGCGAAACTCAACACCAACACGCGCTATCTGCACGACGCGATAGTGACTTATGCGGAGCGGCTGACGGCGACGCTGCCGGCCGGCCTGTCGGTGGCGTCCTTCGCCTGTTCCGGCAGCGAGGCCAACAGCCTGATGCTGCGCATGGCACGCACCCATACCGGGCGCAGCGAGGCGATCGTGCTCGATTGGGCCTATCATGGCACCACGCAGGAACTGATCGATCTCAGCCCCTACAAGTACAAGCGCAAGGGCGGCAAGGGTCGCCCGGCGCATGTTTTCGAGGCAACCATTCCAGACAGCTATCATGCGCCGGCAGAATGGCCGGCTGAAGAACACGCGAAGCGCTTCGCCGAGAGCGTCGCCGAGCAGATAGCCGATATGGCCAGGGAAGGCAGGGCACCGGGCCTGTTCCTGGCGGAATCCATCCCCAGCGTCGCCGGCCAGGTGTTCCTGCCGGATGGCTATCTCCGGGAGGTCTATGCGATGGTGCGCGCCGCCGGCGGCATCTGCGCCGCCGACGAGGTGCAGGTCGGCTTCGGCCGCGTCGGCAGCCACTGGTGGGCGTTCGAGCCACAGGGCGTGACACCCGACATCGTCACCATGGGCAAGCCGATCGGCAACGGCCATCCGATGGCGGCCGTGGTGACGACGTCCGAGATCGCAGCCTCGTTCAACAACGGCATGGAGTACTTCAACACGTTCGGCGGCAATCCGGTGTCCTGCGCCGCCGGGCTGGCGGTGCTCGACGTCATCGAGCGCGATGGGCTGAGGCGCAACGCACTGGAGGTCGGCACCTATCTCGTGGACCGGTTCAAGGCGTTGCAGGCCCGTTTCGACATCATCGGCGACGTACGCGGCCAGGGGCTGTTCCTCGGCATCGAGCTGGTCGAGGACCGCAAGAGCAAGGCGCCGGCGACGGCTCTTGCCCGTCGCATCAATGATGGGGTCAGGGCACGCGGCGTGCTGATCGGCACCGAAGGCCCGCACGACAACGTCTTGAAGATACGCCCGCCGATGATCTTCAGCAAGGCCAATGCCGATCATCTGGTCGGCGTTCTGGATGAGACCATGGCGGCGGTTCTGGCGAACCGGGCTTAGGACGAACACCGCGCAGGGAGGCGGCGCGGACAGAAATTCAGGAGCAGGATTTTCAGCAACGTCCGGCACGTGGTGCCGGCGACAGGAGAGGCTTTGCCTCATCAAGGGAGGAAACCATGAAACATGCAATCATGACCGCGCTATTGCTGGCATCGGCCACGCTGGCCGTGCCGGCCAAGGCGGATACTTTCGACATCGTCAAGCAAAGGGGATCGATCATCTGCGGCGTCAGCCAGGGCGTGGCGGGCTTTTCGGCGCCCGACGACGAGGGCAAATGGAGCGGCTTCGATATCGATTTCTGCCGCGCCGTTTCGGCCGCCGTCTTCGGCGAGCCCGACAAGGTGAGCTATGTGCCGCTGTCGGCCAAGGAGCGCTTCACCGCATTGCAGGCCGGCACCGTCGATATCCTGTCGCGGCAGTCGACCTGGACGCTGTCGCGCGATGCCGGCATGGGCATCCATTTCGTCGGCGCCGCCTACTATGACGGCCAGGGCTTCATGGTCCGCAAGAATCTTGGCGTCGACAGCGCCCTGAAGCTCGCGGGCGCCACCGTCTGCCTGGAACAGGGCACGACCACCGAACAGAACATCGCCGACTATTTCGCCGCCAACAAGATGAAGTACGAGCCGGTCGTCATCGATTCCGCCGACAGCATCATCAAGGCGTTCGACAGTGGCCGCTGCGATGTCTACAGCACCGACAGCTCCGGTCTTTATGCGCAGCGACTGAAGCTGACCGATCCCTCGGCCTTCATCGTCCTGCCCGAAATCATCTCGAAGGAGCCGCTCGGCCCGGCCGTGCGCAAGGGCGACGACAAATGGTTCGACGTCGTGCGCTGGACGCTGTTCTCGCTTGTCGAAGCCGAGGAGGACGGCATCACCCAGGCCAATGCCGAAGCGTCGCTGAAGTCGCAGAACCCGACGATCCGGCGGTTCCTTGGCGTCGAAGGCGACAATGGGCAGCAGCTCGGGCTCGATCCCGCCTTCGCCTACAACATCGTCGCCAAGGTCGGCAATTACGGCGAGATGTTCGAACGCAATCTCGGCCAGTCCAGCCCGCTGAAAATCGCGCGCGGCATCAACGCGCTGTGGAACGCGGGCGGCCTGATGTACGCGCCGCCGGCGCGCTGACTTCGCGTGCAGGCCGCGCATGTCCGGCTGGCGCGCGGCCTGTTTTCAGATCGTCGGCAGGGCCTTGCCGGTTGAAGGGTCGAACAAGCGAAGGGCGGCCTCGTCGAAAGCGAGGCTGCGCCTGTCGCCCTTGGCGACCTGGGCCCGCGGCGGCAGGGAGGCCGTCAGCCGCTGCGTGCCGATCCGGGCCGTGGTGACCAGTTCGGGGCCGGTCAGTTCGACGACCTCGATCTCCACCGGCAATGACGGGTCCGCGGGGCCTCCGGCCGCCGCCCGCAGCGCCTCCGGCCGGATGCCGACGACCACCTCTGCGCCTTCACGCGCGGCGTTCTCATAGCGCGCCGGCAAGGCAATCCGCACGTCGGACCCGGCAATGGCCAGCTTGCCGCCGCTGATGACCGCTTTCAGCATGTTCATCGAGGGTGCGCCGACAAAGCCGGCGACATAGAGTGTCGCCGGGTCGTTGTAGATCTCCTCGGGCGTGCCGAGCTGTTCGATCCTGCCGTCGCGCATGACGGCGATGCGGCTCGCCAGCGTCATCGCCTCGATCTGGTCGTGGGTGACGTAGACGACGGTGGTCTGCAGCATCTGGTGCAGGCGCTTCAACTCGGTGCGCATCTCCAGCCGCAACTTGGCGTCGAGGTTGGACAGCGGCTCGTCGAAGAGGAAGACCTGCGGTTTGCGCACCAGCGCCCTGCCGATGGCGACGCGCTGGCGCTGGCCGCCGGAAAGCTGGCTCGGCTTGCGGTCGAGCAGGGTTTCGATCTGCAGCAGCCTCGCCGCTTCGTTCACCGCCCTGTCGCGCTCGTCGGTCGCGACGCCGCGCATCTCCAGGCCGAAACCGATGTTGCGGCGGACCGTCAGGTTCGGATAGAGCGCATAGGACTGGAAGACCATGGCGATGTCGCGGTTCTTGGGATGGACGCCGAGGATCGAACGGCCGCCGATCAGCACGTCGCCGCTGGTCGCCTCGGCAAGGCCGGCGATGATGTTGAGAAGCGTCGATTTTCCGCAACCGGACGAGCCGAGCAGCACCAGGAATTCACCGCTCTGCAGCGCGATGTCGATGCCTTTCAGCGTCTCGACGCTGCCGTAGCTCTTGCGGACGCCGCGGATTTCAAGCGCGCTCATGTGTGGATTCCCTGGATTGCATCGGCCCACCATAGTTGCGGGGCAAGGTGGAGATGGCGCGCGAGGCGATTTGCGTCGCCGCCCGCAGGCAAGCGGACAAAGGCTCTTCCCGGGCGAGAGCGGCCAGGAAGGCGGCATTGAAGACGTCGCCGGCGCCGATCGTGTCGACCACCCTGACGCCGGGCGCGGCGGCTTCGACGAGGGTTCCGTCGGGGCCGATGGCGATCGCCCCTTGCGGTCCGCGCTTGACCACGAAGGTCGCGCCCTTTCTCATGCTGGATCGGATTTCGCGCGCGGCCTCCACCGGGCTTTGCGCTCCCGCCAGGGTCACCGTCTCGACCTCGTTGAACAGCGCCAGCGCGCAGCGCGACAACCATGCCCTTGTCGCGGCGCAATTGGCCTCGGTCCAGCCATCGATCGGCCAGCCCGTGTCGAGCGCCACCGCTATGCCGTGGCCGTCGGCCCAGTCGAAAAACGCGTCATACTCGCGCGTCAGATCGTCGGTCAGGAAGGAGCCTGAGAGCAGCGCGTAGCCGCCGGAGAGCGCGCTGCCGTCGAGGACGGACAGGACATCGCCGAGACTGAAGCGGGGCAGGTGGCCGCGCGTGGTCAAGAAAGTCCGTTCGCCGTCGGGATGGGTCATGCCGACCGACAATGTCGTGCCTTCGGGACGGACCGGCCATTTTTCGGCGCGCCATCCGAAGGCTTCGCGAAGCCAGCGGCCGAACTGGTCGTCACCGACATTGGCGGCAATCGCAAAGTCGACGCCCAGCGCCTGCCAGGCAAGCCCCGTGTTGCCGGCCTGGCCGCCGACGCGCAATTCGTCATGGTCGACGACGGTCTCGGTCCCCGCCTTCGGCCATGGCGCGACGGGGCCGACAATCAGGTCGACATTGACGTTGCCGATCACCGCGAGCGGACGCATCACTCGCTCCTGGTGATCTTGGTGGTGCGCACGGGTGTGCCGGCATTGTCGACGCGGCTGTCGGCGAAGGCGATCATCAGGCGCTGCGCCACCGGCAGCATGGCGAAGATCGCGGCCATTCCCGAGGCCGGTTCGAAGGGGAGCGTGACGGCGCCGTCCACCGGCGCTTGTCCCGAGGCGTCGAAGATGACCAGCGGCGCGCCGGTCTCGACCACGGAAAGCGCCATCGCGGTCACCAGTTCGGAAGTCGGGTCGTTGCCGCGAAACAGGACGACGCCGATTTTGGGGCCGAGCATCTCCATCGGCCCATGCCGCAACTGGCCGCCCTCGAGTGAGAAGCAAGGCAGCCGCGACAGTTCAGTCAGGCCAAGCGCCAGTGCTTCGGCGACACCTTGCAGGCGACGACCGGAGGTGACGATCGTATCCACCGTGGCGAGTGCCGCGAGTGCCAAGGCGATGTCGCACTCCTGCGGCGCTTCGAGCGCGGCGAGGGCGGAGGCAGGATCCTCGCTGAGAGCCGCCAGGATAGCCAGGTGCAGGGCCAGGGTAACGGTCAGGCTGCGTGTGGCGGCGAAAGCCAGCTCGGTGCCGCCGGCGCCGACCAGGCAAGGCGCGGTGCGCGCCAGGAACGATCCGCCTTCGAGAGTCAGGCCGAAAATGTCCGGGCCGCCGCCGGTCTCGGAAAACCATCTGACGACCTCGGCGCTCTCACCCGATTGCGAGGTTACGATCACGCTGCGGCCATCGAGCGGCAGCGGCTGGCCAAGCTGTTCGGAGAGTGGCGTAGCCAGCGCCTCGATGCCAAGCGCCCGGTAAAGCGGCTCGACGGCACGGCCAACGGCATGCGAGCCGCCCATGCCGAGCAGGAGCAGGCGGCCGGTCCGCTGGATGGAGCTGGCGGCCTTCCGCGCCTCGGCGGTGTTCTGGCGGAACGAAGCGATGGCATCCGCATGCTGGCGCGCCATTTCACGGTCGATGGCGGCCAGTCCGGCCGGCCGGGATTTTACTGCAGTCATCATCATCCTTTCACGCCGCCACTGGTCAGGCCCGAGATCAGCGCCCGCTGCATGACCAGGCCGATCAGCACCGGCGGCAGAGCGGCCAGTACGCCGGCGGTGGCGATCAATCCGTAGTCGGAGACACGGCCGCCGGCCAGATCGGCAATGGCGACCGTCAGGGTCTTGGCGCGCTGGTCGGAGGTGAACAGCAGCGCGTAGAAGAATTCGTCCCAGGCCAGCAGCAAGGCAAACAGCGCCGACGTCGCCATCACCGGTGCCGCCAGCGGCAGTGTGATGATGCGCAATGTATGGAACAGGCCGGCGCCGTCGATCATCGCGGCGGCCTCGATCTCGCGCGGGATGGAATCGAAGCCGGATTTCATCAGCCAGGTGGTGAAGGGCGCCAGTATGGTCAGGTAAACCAGCGCCAGGCCGAAGACGTTGTTGAGCAGGCCAAGATGCGACAGCCCCATATAGAGCGGCACGGCGAGCGCCACCGGCGGCAGCATGTAGGTGGCGATGACCATCGACAGCGACCAGCCGATCGCGGGCGTGCGCGACACCGCCCAGCCGGCGGGAATCGCCAGGGCGAGTGCCGCCAGCGTCGCCATGCCTGCGATCTCGAGACTGTTGCGCAGCGATGCGGTGAAGGCCGCGCCGGCGCTGTTTTCGGCCGTCGACAGCAATTGCTGGTAGCGCGAGAAATCGGCGGCTTGCGGCCACCAGCGCAGCGGCTTGGCGGCGAGATCGGCGGCCGGAGAAATGCTCATGATGAACAGCCAGGCGATCGGCGCCAGGATGATCGCCGCAAGCAGCAGCGCGCAGGCATGGATGAAGATTGTGAAAGCCAGGCTCTTGCGTTCCATCAGGCGGCACTCCCGGCGGTCTTCCTCACCAGTGCCGCATAGGCGACGGCGAGCAGCGTGACGAGCAAGGTGACGATCAGCGCCAGCGACGCCCCGGAGCCGGCGCGCTGGAAGGAGAAGGCTTCCTGGTAGACGAGGATCGACAGCGTACGCGTGGTGTTGGCCGGGCCGCCACGGGTCATCACCCAGATGATGTCGAAGACCTTGAAGGCCTCGATGGTACGCAGCACCAGCGCCACCATAAGCGGGCCGGCGAGATAGGGCAGGATGACGAAGCGGAAGCGGTTGAACGGGCCGGCGCCGTCGACCAGCGAGGCGGCGGTGATGTCGCGCGGCACCGCCTGCAGGGCGGCGAGCGCGATCAGCGCCACCAGCGGAAAATTCTTCCAGCAATCGGTGACGATCAGGGCCGCCAGCGCCGTTCCCGGCTCGCCGAGCCAGGAGCGATAGGCGTCGATGAGATGCAATTGCGTCAAGGCGGCATTGAGCGCGCCATATTCGGGATTGTAGATCAGCCGCCACAGCGTGGCATTGACCACCGTCGGCAGTGCCCAAGGCAAGATCATCAAGGCGCGCAGGACGGCGCGGCCGCGAAACTCCTGATTGAGCAGCAAGGCGGCGAGAACGCCGATCACCATTTCGGCGGCGACCGAAATGACGGCGAACAATGTTGTGGTGACGAGTGTGCGCGAGAAGTTCGAACTCGACAGCATGTTGGTATAATTGTCCAAGCCGACGAAATTGCCGCCGGTGCCGACCAGCTTGGCGTCGGTGAAGGCGAGGCCGACCGTGTCGACCAGCGGCCAGCCGATGACGGCGACCATGACCACGAGCAAGGGCAGCATCAGCAGCCAGGCACGGGTTGTCATCCAGGTGCTCGACATCAGAGCAGCCTCTCCCTAACTCATCTTGGTTTCAGACATAGCACGGGCGGCACAAGGCCGCCCGTGACCGGATAGCAAAGCTTACAGGCCGCTGTTCTTGGCAGCGGTGTTCAAGGCGTCTTCCGGCGAAGACGTACCAAGTAGCGATTCCTGGATGGCTTGCTGCAGCGCCGTCGACAGTTCCTGGTACTTCGGCGTGGTCGGGCGCGGATACATGGCCGCCAGGCCGAGCTTGGCGGCGGCGATCAGCTCTTCCTGGCCCTTGGTGACGGCCGCGTCGTCATAGGACGACGCCCAGATCGGCAGCGAGAGCTTGGCGTACTGGTTCTGTGTTGCCTGCGAGGTCATGAACTCGATGTATTTCCAGGCCTCGTCCGGATGCTTGGAGACCGCGGTGACGCCGAGGCCCATCGAGCCGTTGACTGCCGACACTTCGCTGGTGCCGGCAACGCCCGGCGCCGGCACGACGCCGACCTTGCCGGCTACTTTCGAGTCCTTCGGGTCGTTTGCCATGTTGTACATGTAGGTCCAGTTCAGCGCGAAGGCGGCGTCGCCGTTCTCGAAGACCTTGCGAACGTCCTCTTCCAGGAATTCCTTGGAGTTGGGATTGGTGAGGCCCGACTTGTAGCTATCGACCATGTATTTCAGCGCCAGCAGGCCGCCGCCATTCTGGAAGTCCGGTTTGCCGTCCTTGAGGAATTCGCCGCCATAGGCGCTGACCAGCGTGGTGTAGTCGCAGATCGCGGCCTCGGCCTGCGACCAGCTCCAGGCGATCGGCGTCTTCAGCAGTCCCTTGTCCTGGATGATCTTGGCCTGGGCGCCGAGTTCTTCCCAGGTCTTGGGCGGGGTCTTGATGCCGGCCTTCTCCAGGATCTCCTTGTTGTAGAACAGGTATTTGGTGTCGAGGATCCACGGCATGCCATAATATTTGCCGTCATACTGGACGGTGGTCCAGGCGCCGGGCAGCACGCCCTTCTTCATCTCGTCGGTGATCTTCGATGAGACATCGACCAGCACCTTGTTGGTGGCGTATTCGGCCGGCCAGATGACGTCGAACAGGACGACGTCGTAGCCGCCGCCCGACCCCTGAGCGAGCACGGTCTTGTCGTGCAGGCCCTCATAGGGGACGAATTCGAGATTGACCTTGACGTCCGGATTGGCCTTGGTGAAGGCGTCCGTCATGGCACGCACGTCGGCCTCGCTGTAGGCGGCCTGGGCCATGAAAAGCGCGTTGAGCGTGGTCTCGGCGAAGGCGTGAGGAACAGCAAGTCCCCCGATGAAGACTGCGCCCAGAAGCGTCCTACCAATCGATTTCAGCATGTTCTTCTCCCATTTCCGAAGGTGACGGGCCGGCGTTCCCTGCCTTCCCGGGTTGCTGTCGCGTGACTTGTTTTCTATTAAGTCAACTCGCTTGACTTAATTAGTCGATCAATATTCTAATGGAGTCAAGAGGGGAAAAGCCCGGTGGACGACATCAGCCCGATCCGTGCCAAGAGCGGCACCAACCAGGAAGGCACGAGCGCGCACAACCGCCGCGTCATGATCGAGGCGCTGCGCCTCAACGGCGCCCTGTCGCGGGCCGACCTGGCGCGGGCGACGCAGCTCACCAAACAGGCGGTCTCCAATATCATCGAGGACCTGGAAAGCGACGGCCTGGTCGTTGCGCTCGATGCGGTGCGCAAGGGCAGGGGCCAGCCGTCCACCCCTTACAGGCTTGTGCCCGAAGGCGCCTTCGCCATCGGCCTGCACATAGACCGGCATCTGACACGGGCGGTCGCGGTAGACCTTATGGGCAGCGTGCTGGCGCGGGCCGAGGCAAACCTGCCTTTCGATGAACCATCACGGGGTGTCGAGATCATTCTCGAGCTGATCGCCGGCGTCCGCCGCGACCTGGCCGGCATTTCCTCGCAGTCGGAAAAACGCCTCGTCGGGCTCGGCGTGGCCATGCCCGGCCCGTTCGGCCTCAAGAACTCGGACGACAAATGGATGATGCCGGCCTGGCAGAAGTTTCCCCTGCTGGACACGCTGGCCAAGGGCACCGGCCTCAATGTCGGCCTGCAGAACGACGCCGCCGCCTGCGCGACGGCCGAGCGCATCGTGGGCGCCGCCCACGGGGTCGACCATGCAGTGTGCCTTTATGTCGGCTATGGTATCGGCGCCGGACTGATCCTCAACGGCGAGCTGTACAGCGGCGGCCATGGCAATGCCGGCGAAATCGGCATGGCGCTGCTGTCGCCGGCCGGCCCCGGCTCGACGCCGCTCGAACATCGCGCGTCGCTGGCCTCGCTCTACCAGCATCTCGGTCTCGATCCCGCCGACGAGGGCCTATACGAGAAGATCGGCGCGCTGGCCGCGGCGGCTGACGGGAAGATCATGCGCTGGATCGAGGGAGCGGCGCATGATCTGCGCTGGAGCGTGCATCTCATCGAAACCGTCTTCGATCCGCAAACCGTCATCCTGACCAGCGGCGCGCCGGAAGCGCTGGCGCGCCGGCTGATCGACGCGATGCATCCCCTGCTGCCGTCCATCGCCGACCGGCCCGGCGGGACCTTGCCGCGCCTGCAGCTCGGCACCACCGATCCCTGGTCGATCGCGTTGGGCGCCGCGGCGGCGCCGATCAGCCGCGCCTTCGATCCACTGTTCTCGGCCATTCTGAAGACGCGCTCGGCTCCGGTGTGAGATCCAGTGGGCCAGGCCTGCTCCGGCCAAACCCGTTCGTTGATCGTCACACAGGGTTCATCGTGCGGACATAGCGTCGCTCCCGGTTCTTTGCTGCAATGCAAAAGGAGTGGGACATGGTGGATATAGTTTCAAACGAGGCGGGGATACCGAGACCGGATCACCCGCTTGAACAATCAAGTGGCGCCAAATGGTTTCTGCCCGCGTTCGGCTTGCTGGTGCTGGTCGGCGTCGTTTATGTCGGCTATGCGCTGAGCCAGGATCTGGCGGAAGCCAAGACGGTGCCGTGGATCCTGCTCGGCATCGCCCTGCTGATCGCGCTGGGCTTCGAATTCGTCAACGGCTTCCACGATACCGCCAACGCGGTGGCGACGGTCATCTACACGCGCTCCCTGCCGGCCGAATTCGCCGTCATGTGGTCGGGCGTCTTCAATTTCCTCGGGGTTCTCACCTCCAGCGGCGCGGTTGCCTTCGGCATCCTGTCGCTGCTGCCGGTCGAACTGATCCTGCAGGTCGGCTCCTCGTCCGGTTTCGCGATGGTGTTCGCGCTGCTGGTGGCTGCGATCCTGTGGAACCTCGGCACCTGGTTCCTCGGCCTGCCGGCGTCCAGCTCGCACACGATGGTCGGTTCGATCATCGGCGTCGGCCTCGCCAACCAGTTCATGGCACCGGCCGGCAGCGCCACCAGCGGCGTCGACTGGTCGCAGGCGACCAATGTCGGCACGACCCTGCTGGTGTCGCCGATCGTCGGCTTCTTTGCCGCTGCCGCCTTGCTCTATGCGATGAAGCTGCTGGTGCGCAACAAGGCCCTCTACGAGGCGCCGAAGGGCAACACCCCACCGCCCTTGTGGATCCGGGCGCTGCTGATCTTCACCTGCACGGGCGTCAGCTTCGCGCACGGCTCCAATGACGGCCAGAAGGGCATGGGACTGATCATGCTGATCCTGATCGGCGTCGTGCCGACGGCCTTCGCGCTCAACCGCACCCCAGACATCAACTATCTCGAAGCCTATAAGTCAGCCTCGGTTGGGGTCGAGCAAGCGCTGGGCAAGTATGTCAAGCCGGGCGTCACCGTCACGGATGCCAAGGCGGCCGTTCAGGATGCCGTGCGCACCCGCACCTGGAGCGACCAGACGACGGTCGCGCTGCAGACCTACATCCACAACACCACCGCCGGGCTGCAGCCCTATGCGTCCGTCGAGAAGGTGCCGACCGACCTGGTCAGCAACGCCCGCAACGACATCTACCTGATCGGCGAGGCGCTGAAGCTGATCGACAAGAAGCAGCTGCTGCCGATGGAGGCCGCCGACCTGAAAGCGGTGACCGACTATCACAAGGCCGTCGACAATGCGACGAAGTTCATCCCGCTCTGGGTGAAGATCGCGGTTGCCCTGGCTCTCGGGCTCGGCACCATGGTCGGCTGGAAGCGCATCGTCGTCACCGTCGGCGAGAAGATCGGCAAGAGCCATCTGACCTATGGCCAGGGCGCCGCCGCCGAACTCGTCGCCATGGTGACCATCGGCATGGCCGACCGTCTCGGCCTGCCGGTGTCGACGACCCACGTGCTGTCGTCCGGTGTCGCCGGAACGATGGCGGCCAACGGCTCTGGCCTGCAATGGTCGACGGTGCGCAACCTGCTGTTGGCTTGGGTGCTGACCTTGCCCTGCTCGATCGCGCTGGCCTTCGTGCTGTTCATCGTCTTCCGCCAGGTGTTCTGAGCGGTAGAAGCCAGCCACGCATTACCGGCGGCGCCATTTTGGCGCCGCCTCGCTTTCCGGGACAGTCTTCCCAAAGAATCCGGCGGCAGTCATGAACCACGCTTCGCATCTGGCCCTGCTTGCCGTCGACGACCAGCATCCGGCACCCGGGCTGGTCTGGGCCTTTCGCGGCGCTCCGGGCGAGCAAGCCGTGGCGCTTGCCCCACGTGACATCAATGCCGCACTTGCCATGCCGAAGGGCTGGGTCTGGCTGCATGTCGATCTCGTCGATCAGCGCGCGCATTCCTGGGTCAGCCGCGCCTGCGCCTTGCCGGCCTCGGCTCATGCGATCCTCGAAGGCCATGAGGACAGTCCCGCGCTGGCGCATGAGGATGGCGTCGTGCACGGCATTTCCGCCGATCTGCACAGCGAGATCGCGCGTCAGTCCACCACCATTGGCAGATTGCGCTTCGCGGTCTCGGAGCGGCTCCTCGTGACAGGCCGCCGCCATTCGCTGGCAGCGGTAGAGGAAGTGCACGAGGCGCTCGCCGCGGAACTCCGGCCGGCCACTGCCTTCGAGCTTTTCGAAGCGATCGTGATGGCCTTCTGCAGCGGCACCAGCCTGCGGCTCGGCGCCGCCACCAAGCGGCTCGACCAGGTGGAGGATCATCTGGTGACCGAGCGGCTTGCCGACGAAAGGCAGCGGCTGAAGGACGTACGCCGCCTCACGGTCTCGCTGCACCGGCCGATCTCGGCGCTGGCGGCGCTTTTCCAGGATGAGGACCGGTCGGGTTGGAAACTGTCGGAAGGGGCGCATGAGACCTTGCGGCGGCTCACCACGCGTCTTGAGCGGCTCGACCGCGAGGTCGTCATGGTCAACGACCGGGCGCGGCTGCTGCAGGAGGAGGTCGCGGCCGAACTGGCGGACGAATCCAACCGCAGCCTGAAGGCGCTGGCGGTGATGAGCGCGCTGCTTCTGCCGGGCTCGCTGATCGTCGGTATGTTCGGCATGAACACAGCCGGCCTGCCGCTGACGCAGACGCCGGGCGGCTTCGAACTGGCGTTGTTGATCGCGGCGGCCGCGACCGGCCTGTTCTACTGGCTGTTGCTGAGGGCCGGCGCCAATCTGAGATTCTGAGCCAGGCTAAGATCCTTCGCCTGGGCCGACGCCCGAGCCAGGCGTTTTCAGACCTGAAAGCTCAGGTCGGATCCTCACGATGCAGGTCGTGAATGGTGACGCCGTCGGCATTGGTCGGCAGCATCAGCCACTTCTTGTGACGCAGCGTGCGCTCGGTGTCCTCGAGGCCCATCTCCCAATGCTCGCGCATCGACGTGCCGGAAAACTCGTAGTCCTTGGCGTGGCCTTCATAGCCTTTGTGCTGGTAGATCAGGTGGACGATGTTGACGACGCCGGCGTTGGAATAGTCGGCGATAAGCTCTCTCTCGCCTTCCTTGAGCTGCTCCGGCGGCACGCGCTTCAGCGCATCGAGCAGCTTCATCTTCAGCGCGTGGATGCGCTCGAAATTGTCTGTGTTCTGCCGCGTGCGGCTGGAATACATGATGTCCTTGTGGCGCGACAGAACGTCGGCCATGCCGCGCGGCAGCACGCCGCGGGCACTGAACAGGTCGACCTGGAAGACCAGCGAGGAACGGTCCTCTTCCTGGTCGAGCAGATATTGCAGCGGCGTGTTGGAAACGATGCCGCCATCCCAGTAATATTCGCCTTCGATGCGGATCGACGGGAAGGCCGGCGGCAGGGCGCCGCTCGCCATGATGTGCTCCGGTCCGATGCGCACCTTCTCGGTGTCGAAATAGACGAAGTTGCCGGTCCGGACATTGACCGCGCCGACGCTCAGCCGCTTTTTGCCGTCGTTCAGCACGTCGAAATCGATCAGGCTCTCCAGCGTGTCCTTCAACTCGGCGGTGTCATAGAAGCTGGTGGCGCCATCGGCGCCGGAGAGCTGGAACCAGGGGTTGGGATTGCGCGGCTTGAAGAAGCCAGGCTGGCCCATCGTCATCGTCATCAACGACGAGGTCTGGTTGCGTATATCGCGGTAGATGTCGCCCTCGGGCGTATAGGACCAGATCTTGCGCCCGGAGATCGTCTGCCAGAACTGTTCCAGCCGCTGCAGCCGTCGGCTCGGCTCGTTGCCGGCAATGATCGAGGCGTTGATGGCGCCAATCGAGACGCCGGAAAGCCAGGTCGGCTCGCAGCCGGCATCGGCCAGCGCCTGATAGACCCCTGCCTGATAGGCTCCGAGCGCGCCACCGCCCTGGAAGACTAGCGCGATACGGTCGTACTGCGCCGTGATTTCCTCGATGGTGGCGGCGGCTGCCTTGTTGCGGGTACGCTCAAGCACTGACTTTCTCCTGGTGGGAGGCGGCGAAGTGGCTGTTGTCGGCAAGGTAGTCGTGGACCACCTCGCCCATGCCCAGCGTCAGATCTGCCTTGAAGTGAACGGCCGATACGATGTCGAGCACGGGCAGCTTCGCCACGTCGGCCATGACATGGGGCCGCAGGTCGAGCGCTGCCGGCGCCGTCCAGGCTTCCTTGAGCGTGATGTCGGTGAGGTAATAGCGGACCAGTTCGCAAATGCGCGGGGTGCCGTCGACATGCGGAATGATCTTGATCAGGAAATTGGGAGCGGCGAGCGAAGCGAGCACGGAATCGTGATCGGCTTCGCGGTGCTTGTAGCCCATCGTGCCGGTTGCGCAAAGCACGCTGCCATAGTGCAGGGTGCCGACGACCACTTCGCCCTCATGGACGATCTTGGGGCTGGCGAGCTTTTTGGGAAAGCCCCACAGCTCGCGGCCGCCGGCGATCGGTGCGTCGTCGTCGAGATACATGGAATGGACATAGCCGCCGTGCTGGCCCTTGTAGCGCACGGGGATGACCTGACCGGTCTCGGTGTAGTCGCCGAAGCCGGTGGAGTCCGGCATGCGGATGAACTCGTACTTGACCAGCGGCTCATCGATCTCCAGCGGCGCCGGCACTACCGCTTCGAGCGCCTCGCGCGTCGTCCGGTAGGTGATGATGACGTATTCGCGGTCGAAGAAACGATAAGGGCCCGGCGGGAAGGAGGGATTGGTGAGCGGCATCGCATAGGCGCGCTTCACGACATCGGCGATTTCCATCCAGGTGCCCCCAACGGTTCGAAAATGACCCCGCGCGAATGCGCTGGCAAATATGTTGCATGGCAGCATGACAATGCCGTGTCACCTCGAAGACGCCTGTTCACGGACGCGGCAAAGGCCGTCGCAGGGCTGTAATCGAGCCGACATATGGCCGTGGCATTGTCTTGTTGCGCCGCACAAACTATCTGCCTCAACTGTCCCTCCCACCTCTCGCGAGATCTCCCCATGGGTTCCCTGTCTTCGAAGAATGCGCTTGTCACCGGCTCGACCAGCGGCATCGGGCTTGCAATCGCCCGCGCCTTTGCCGCTGAGGGCGCCAACGTCACCATCAACGGCCTGGGCGACGCCGCCGCCATCGAGCAGGAGCGCGCCGGCATCGAGAAGGATTTCGGCGTCAAGTGCCGCTACTCCGACGCCAATATGATGGACGGCGCGGCGGTCACCGCGATGATCCATGACGCCGAGGCCGCGTTCGGCAGCCTCGACATACTGGTCAACAATGCCGGCATCCAGCATGTCGCGCCGATCGAGGAGTTTCCCGACGACAAGTGGGAAGCCATCATCCGCATCAACCTGCTTGCCGCCTTCTACGCCATCAAGGCCGTGGTGCCCGGCATGAAGAGCCGCAAATGGGGCCGCATCATCAACACGGCCTCGGCGCATGCGCTGGTCGCCTCGCCGTTCAAGTCGGCCTATGTCTCGGCCAAGCATGGCATAGCAGGCCTGACCAAGACGGTGGCGCTGGAAGTGGCGCAGAACGGCATCACCGTGAATGCGATCGCGCCCGGCTATGTCTGGACGCCGCTGGCCGAGAAGCAGATTCCCGACACCATGAAGGCGCGCGGCATGACCGAGGAGCAGGTCAAGCACGACGTGCTGCTGGCCGCGCAACCGACCAAGGAATTCGTCACCGTCGAAGAACTCGCGGCCCTGGCATTGTTCCTGTGCTCGGACGCGGCCAAGCAGATCACCGGCACGACCTTGCCGATGGACGGCGGCTGGACCGCGCAGTAGAGCTGTCGAGCATAAAGCGTTCCGGGCCGGCGCCAGGAGCGCCGGCAGGAGGGCAACGCGCGCAATCCATGAAAATCATCCAGCTCTCCGATCCGCATCTGATGACGCCGGGCGGTCTTCTCTACGGGTCCGATCCGCGCGCCCGGCTGGAGGCCTGCCTGGCGGATATCGGCAGGAACCATGCCGATGCCGATCTGGTGGTGATCTCAGGCGACCTGACCAATGATGGCGAGCGTGCCGCCTATGCCGCGTTGCGGGAAGCGCTGGCAGGGTTCGCGCCGCCTTGCCGGCTGATGCTCGGCAACCACGACGACAGGACGCTTTTTCTGGAAATGTTCCCGCAGGCGCCGGCCGAACAAGGGTTCGTCCAGGGGGTCTTTGATGGCAGCGACGGCCGTGTGATCCTGCTCGACACGCTGGACAGCGGCCATGTCGAGGGCAGGCTGTGCGCTGACCGGCTCGCCTGGCTGGATGATAAGCTGCGGGAAGCGCGCGGCCGGCCGGTCTTCCTCTTCATGCATCATCCGCCGTTCCGCATCCACATGCCGGTACTCGACGAGGTCAGGCTCGCCGACGCCGACGCCTTCCACGACATCCTGCGGCGCCACGGCAATGTCGGCCACATCTTCGCCGGCCACGTCCACAGGCTGATCGCCGGCAGCTGGCGCGGCATACCGGTCAGCACGCTGCGCAGCACCAACCATCAGAGTGCGCTCGATTTTTCGGACAGCTGGAGACTGGGCCATGAGCCGCCCGCCTATGCCGTGATCTTCATCGATGCCGATGGCGTGGTGGTGCATTTCCACGATTTCCTCGTCGCCGGATAATGCACGGGACGCTGGCAGGATCAGGACGCCAACGCTGTTCCCGATCACGGGGCGGCTGTCGCAAGTGTGATCCGATACCCGTATCATCGCCGCGAAAAATTCTTACCGATTTGTAAGGTCATGGGTTAGAACCGCTTTGGGCTTCAGGCGGGGTTGCTATGTTGGCTATGATTTTTCGCGTATCGCGCGGTCCTTTGCTGCTGGTCGCCGGCCTTGTCCTGGCGATGTGCGCGCAGGCGCAAGCAGTCGAATTCCAGACAATCACGATCAAGGTCGGTTACGGCCCAGGCGGGGGCTATGACCAGACATCGCGGCTGATCGCCCGCCATCTCGGCCGGTTCCTACCGGGCCATCCGGATATTGTCGTCCAGAACGTGCCCGGAGGCGGCAGCCTCAAGCTCACCAAGATGGTGCTGGGCAGCGAGCCGGCGGACGGAAGCGTCATCGCCTCGGTCAGCGAAGCCATGTCCTATGCCCCGGTGCTCGATCCCCAGAACGCGAATTTCGATCCGCTTGCCCTGCAATGGATCGGTTCGCTCGTCAACGAGCCGGCCTACTGCATGACGAGCAAGGGCTCCGGCATCGACACGATGGACAAGTTCCTGCAGTCCGATTTCCTGGTCGGGGCGACCGGCAAGAGCAGCGTGACCTATATTTTCGCGGCGCTGGTCAAGAACGGGCTGAAGGCGAAGTTCAAGATCGTCACCGGCTTTGACGGCACAGCCGATATCGAACTGGCGATGCAGCGCGGCGAAATTGCCGGCATGTGCGGCGTTTCCAGCTACAACACCTCCGGAAGCCGCGACGCGCTCAATCTCATCGGAACATTCGGGTCAGGACCGGCCGTCGGCGGGGAGAAGCTTGAACGGTTCAGCGACAAGATCGAGGATATCAAGGTCCGGGAGGCGGCCACGCTCATCGAGACGACCTTGCAGTTCCATCACCCGCTGGTTGTGCCGCCGGGCACACCCAAGGAGACGGTCGAGGCGCTTCGCAAGGGATATATGGAAATGGTGAAGGATCCGGCGTTCCTCGCCGATATCGGCAAGCTCAGTGAAATGGCCGTCAACGCCACCAGTGGCGAGGATATAAGCCGGCTTGTGTCGCAGCAGTTGAAGGTTGGTCCGGATGTGTTCGAGACCGCCAGAAATCTGGTGAAGTAGATTTCCGGCGAGGCTCAAGGGTGGATCTGATCCTCACCGCCTTCGTCGAGATGGCCCAGCCGTTTCGCATGCTGATGCTGGTGACCGGTGTTTTCGTCGGCCTCGTCGTCGGCGTCGTCCCGGGCATCGGCGGGCTGTTCGCCATGGCCCTGCTGATCCCGATGACCTACAATATGGACGCCTATGCCGCCTTCGCGCTGCTGCTGGGCATGGGGTCGGTCAACACCACTTCCGACACGATCCCCGCGATCCTGTTCGGGGTTCCGGGCTCGGTCGGCGCCGCGGCAACGGTGCTGGACGGCCACGCCATGGCCAAGAAGGGCGAAGCCGCGCGCGCCTTCGGAGCGTCCTATTCCGCTTCGATGATCGGCGGCGTGTTCGGTGCGCTGGTGCTTGCGGCGGCTATTCCCGTGATGCGGCCGCTTGTCCTCTATCTGAAGACGCCGGACTTCTTCGCCATCTGCGCCTTCGGCCTCTCCATCGTGGCAATGCTGGCCGGGAGCCAGCCCTTGAAGGGGCTGGCGGCGGCCATGTTCGGCATGCTCGCCTCCTTTGTCGGCATCGACAAGATCGCCGGTATCGACCGGTGGACCTTCGGCCAGATCTATCTCTGGGACGGCCTGCCGGTCGCGTTGGTGTTTCTCGGCCTGTTCGGCTTGCCTGAACTCGCCTCGCTCCTGTTGCGCGGCTCCATCCAGGGTAATGCGGAGCGGCCGACCTATGCCGGCATGTGGCAAGGCATCAGGGACACGCTGCGGGAATGGCCTCTGGTGCTGCGATGCAGCAGCATCGGCTCGCTGCTTGGCGCGGTTCCGGGCGTCGGCATCGCGGTGCTGGACTGGATTGCCTATGGCTATGCGGCGCGCCGCCCCGGCTCCGGGCCGAAGTTCGGCGAGGGCAATGTCAGGGGCGTCATCGCACCCGAAAGCGCCAACAATGCCAAGGAAGGCGGCTCGCTCATTCCGACCATTGCCTTCGGCGTGCCGGGTTCGGCCTCGATGAGTATCCTGCTCGGCGCCTTTGTCGTTCACGGACTGGTCCCTGGCCCCGATATGCTGGGCAAGAATGCCGCGCTGACGATGTCGATGGTGTTCAGCATCGCCGTGGCGAACATAGTGGGCGCGGTAACCTGCCTTGTGCTGACCCGGCCGCTGGCGCGCGTGGCGCAGGTTTCGGCCGCCATACTGGTGCCGCTGGTGGTGACCTTCATCGTCGTTGGCGCTTACCAGACCAATATGAGTGCCTTCGACTTCGCACTGGTCATCGGCGTCGGCGCCGTCGGCATGGCGATGAAGGAACTCAACTGGCCGCGCTCGGCCTTTTCTCTGGGCTTCGTTCTCGGCCCGAGTCTGGAGAACTACTTCTTTCTTGCCTACCAGATTTCCGGCTGGTCCTGGCTTGCCCAGCCGCTGGTGCTCATCCTGCTCGGACTGGCCGTGGTCGGTGTCATCAGGCAGACGCTGTCGTGGATCAGGGCCAGAAATCCCGGCGGGCCGCTGCCGCCGGCGCTGCCCGACATCGCCGCAGGCACCGCGATGACATTGCTGGCGCTCGCGGCATTGGTGACGGCCGCGACCGGCTTTCCCTTCGAGGCAGCCATCTTCCCGATCATCACGGCGGGATTGCTGCTGGCTTTTTCGCTGGTGACGACAGTGCGGACGACGCTGCGGTGGCGAAGGCGGGGCATGCCCTCCGCATCCGCGCCCGATATGGCACCGGGCGAATGGTCGCCGGCCTCGGAACCCACCATGAGAGGCAATCTTGCGATCATCGGCCTTTGCCTCGCCTTGGCCCTTCTCATCCTGCTGGTCGGCCACCTGGCGGCGACCTTCATCTTCGTGGCCGGCAGCATCATGGTGCTCGGCGCGAAGTCGTGGCGGCCACCGCTGGTGATCGCCGCCGCCGCGACCGCCTTTGTCTATTCGGTTTTCGATATGCTGGCGTCGCAGCCCTGGCCGACACCTTGGCTCGCCGGTATCGGAAGGATTTTCTAGAGCATTTCACCGTTTCACGGAAACGGCGAACTACTCTAACTCTTTGTTTTGACGCAATTCCGGACGAAAAACCGTTTCACACTTTTCCTGGAATTGCTCTAAGGACCTGTCCGCGCCAGCGTTTCGACCAGCTGGCGGCGCAGCAGCTTGCCGTTGCTGCTGTAAGGCAGCGACGCGACGAGCCGTATCTCGCGCGGCCGCCGGTCGGGCGCGATGTTGGCGCGCATGAAGGCCTGGAATTCCTCGACCGTCCCGCGGTCGGAGACGATGAACGCGGCGATTTCCTGCCCCATGGTCTCGTCCGGAAAGCCGGCCACGGCGACGTCCTGCACCTTGGCATGGGTGCGGATCAGTTTTTCCAGTTCCTGCGGCGCAACGTTGACGCCGCCGCGAACGATCATGTCGGACTCCCGATCTACGATCGTGACAAATCCGTCGGCGTCCACAAATCCGATGTCGCCGGGAATGCCCCAGTCGGAGCCCATGATCTTGGGATCGACGAAAAGGCGATTGCCTGGAATCAGAACCGCGGATGCCATGGTCGGTGTCCGGGCCCTGATCAGTCCGCGCTCACCTTGTGGCAGCACGTCTCCGTTCGCGTCGAGGATCTCGACCTGCACGCCGGTCACCGGACGGCCGGCGCTTTCGGGCTTTGCCAGAATATCCGCGCCCGACAGTGAGGATATGATGCCGGTGAGGCTCGAGGAATAGCTTATCCGGTATCCAGGCGAGAGATAACGATAGGCGGCGATCTTGTCGTCGCCCCTGGCCGGTCCGCCCACGCTGTAAAGAACGGAAAGTTGCGGAAACAGATGGGTCGCGCGTTCGCCGACTTCCTTGACCATCCGGGCAATGACCGATGGTGCCAACGCGGTGCCGCTTGCCTGGAACGAGAGCAGCGCCTCGATGAGCTCCGAGGGGGTGAACAAGGGAGGGAAGAAGCGGACGATGCCCCCGTAAAGCAGATAGCCGAAGACCTGGTGTCGCATTGCCGAGTAAGACAGGGCCATCGGCGTCAGGAATCGCTTGGCGGTTCCCTCCACCACGCCCCGACGCGCCGCAATGCGCCTGGCGAGCGCCTCGTGCGATTGTGTATAGGCCTTGGGATCGCCGGTGGTGCCGGATGAGAAGATCAGGAAAGCTGGATTGGCATCGCTCATCGAAGCGTCCGCATCGAAACCCGGCGCCGAAGAGGCCGTTTTCCAGCCGGCGTCGAAGAGGGCGTGGGGATAGACCTCGTCGCCGGGCATGGCACGGCTTTCGAAAACCACCTTCAAGCCGAAGTCGCGGGCCTGCCTGGCACGCTGGCTTCCTGGGGTTCGAAAATCGATGACGACCGGTGTGGCGCCAATTTTCCAGCAGGCAAGGATGGACAGCACCACGTCGATGTTGTCGACCATGGCGAACCCGACGCGGTCGCCCGGCCCGACGCCCGATGCGCCGAAATTGGCGGCAAGATGCCTGCTCTGGGTCAGCGCCTGCGCATAGGTGATCTGCCACCGGTCGCCGACCATCGCGACCTTGTCGCCATGAGAGGCGAAGGCTTCCAATATCTGCCGGCCAAAACTCATTGCTTGTGCTGGATCTCGCGCGTCGCCGCGTGCCTCTCGTCGAGGAATGCAAGAATTTCCGCGTCGATCGCGTCCATGTTGGCCTTGCGGAATTTGTTGTGCGTGCCCGGCATGACGACCGTCTTCACGCTGGCCTTGTCGGATGCCCAGCCCTTGTAGTCCCTCACCGTCGTGGCCCCCCATTCCGAACTGGCGAGGATGAGGATGTCGCAGGGATAGGACGAGGGCACGAAGCCTGCAGCAGCCTTGAGCAGCGCGCTCTTATAGGCTTTCTTGCGCAGGTGCCGGCCCAGACGGGTCTGTCCGAGGCCGGCCGTCTTCAGTGTGTCCCGCAACAGGCGCCAGTAGATGACTTTTCGCGCGATGTTGCGGCGACGGCTCTCGGTCAGTCGATCGTCGGGCATCGGCTTCAGCCACGCCGAGCCCGGGGACGGCGGATCGATGAGCACGATCGCCGGCCGCTTGCCGGTCGCCTCATGGCTCAGCCGGCCGACCTCGATCGCCAGCAGGCCGCCAACGCATATGCCGCCGATGACTTCTGGATGCCTGCCCGTCACCGAGGTCAGGGCTTCAAAATAGTTGGTGCCGATTTCGGCCATGGTGGAATAAGGCGTCTCGCCGGGTTCCGTGCCCATGCCGCGCACGGCCATGACCGCGTATTTCTCCTTCAGGCGCCTGCTGAAGCGATTGGCGAACAGGGCCGAGCCGGTGATGCCGTGGATCATCGCGATCGGCTCCTGGCCGATACTGCCGGACACCGGAACGATCAGCTCACGAGCCGGATGCTCCGGCACCAGCGACGCGATCAGCCGTCCGAATTCGCGCGGTGTTTGCGCTTCGAGCAGGACGGAGGTCTGCAATTTGACGCCGAACCGCTTCTGCACCGCAAGCACCAAAGTCTCCGCCATCAGCGAATCACCGCCGAGATCGAAGAAATTATCGTCGAGGCCGACTGCCGGTACCTTCAATTCCGCGGCAAAAATGCCGGCGATCGCATGGGCCGGTCCATCGCCGGGCAGCGGCACAGGTCTGATCAGTTGCTGGACGTTCATCGGAAAGCCCCTAACCGATGTATGTTCACTGCCAACGCTTTTACGCAGGGTGAGGGCTCCTAACAAGTGTCCTGTGCGCCAGGCGAGGAGACGCTCGCGAACCGCCGTTGCGTGCCGTCTCGTCACGGCAGTCGGGAATTGCGCGGTTTGCCGGCTCTCCAACGTCCGTTTTCGTGCCGACGCACGCTCAGCGAAAGTGCTGCAAAAGCGCACAGATTTGGACATTAGTCTTGACAGAAATACAGATGTTCAATACCCGTCAAGCACTTGAACAAGCCTGCAATGTGGGAGGAATGAGCGGTATGGCTTCCAATATTTCGTTGACGGGCCTTGCCCGCGATCTCCATGAACGCGGCAAGTCGGGCAAGCCCATCCGTATCGGCCTGATCGGCTCCGGCGAAATGGGAACCGACATCGTCACCCGCGTCGCCCATATGTCCGGCATCGAGATCGGCGCCATTTCCGAGCTGAACCTGCCCGCCGCCAGCAAGGCGGTGGACATCGCCTTCCAGGAAACCGGGCACGCGCGCGAAGTGTCGAACGCCTCGGCGATGACGGCTGCCATGGAGGCCGGCAAGGTGGCGGTCACCAACGATGCCAGCCTGGTCATCAACAATGACCTCATCGACGTCGTCATCGACGCCACCGGCGTTCCGGCCGTGGGCGCCGAGATCGGCCTGCGCGCCATGGAGCATGGCAAGCACCTGGTGATGATGAATGTCGAGGCCGACGTCACCATCGGCGCCTATCTGAAGAGCGAGGCCGACCGGTTGGGCGTGACCTATTCGCTCGGCGCCGGCGACGAGCCGTCCTCCTGCATGGAACTGATCGAGTTCGTCTCGGCGATGGGCCATCCGATCGTCGCGGCGGGCAAGGGCAAGAACAATCCGCTCAACATCGACGCCACGCCGCCCGCCTATGAAGAAGAAGCCAGGCGCCGGCACATGAATGTGCGCATGCTGGTCGAGTTCGTCGACGGCTCCAAGACCATGGTCGAGATGGCCGCGATCGCCAACGCCACCGGCCTGGTGCCCGACAAGGCGGGCATGCATGGCCCGGCGGCGACGCTTGGCGAGCTGAACAAGGTGCTGGTGCCGCAGAAGGATGGCGGCGTGCTGTCGAAGGTCGGCGTCGTCGACTATTCGATCGGCAAGGGCGTCGCGCCCGGCGTCTTCGTCGTCGCCGACATGTCGCATCCGCGCGTTTCGGAGCGCATGGAAGATTTGAAGATGGGCAAGGGCCCTTACTTCACCTTCCACCGCCCCTACCACCTGACGTCGCTCGAAGTGCCGCTGACCTGCGCCCGCGTCGTGCTCTACGGCAAGGCCGACATGGTGCCGCTGGCCAAGCCCGTGGCCGAAGTCGCCGCCGTGGCCAAGAAGGACATGCAGCCCGGCGAGAAGCTCGACGCGATCGGCGAATATTGCTACCGCGCCTGGATCATGACCGCGCCGGAAGCGCATGCCGCCAGGGCCATTCCCTGCGGGCTGCTGCAGGGCGGTTCGGTGACAGCGCCGATCAAGAAGGGTGAACTTATCACCTACGCCAATGCCGCGCCGGCACCAGGCTCGAAGATCGCCGAATTGCGCGCCCGCCAGGACAAGCTCGTCTACGGCGCGGTGGAGGCTTGATCATGGCCACAGCCAGCAAAGCCGTCGCGGACAGCCGCGCCAACCTGCCTTTCGTCTATCGCCAGTACAGCGCCGAGCAGCTCAAGCAGGTGCTCTACAAGATGTACCTCATCCGCCGCTTCGAAGAGGGCGCGGAGGAAAGCTACATGCGCGGCCTCATCCACGGCACCATGCACCTGTCGATCGGTCAGGAAGCCAGCGCCATGGGCATCTGCATGCCGCTGGCCGAGGATGACCAGATCACCTCGACCCACCGCGGCCACGGCCACTGCATCGCCAAGGGCGCCGAGGTCAAGCGCATGTTCGCCGAGTTCTTCGGCAAGACCACGGGCTATTGCAAGGGCCGTGGCGGTTCGATGCACATCGCCGATGTCGCCAAGGGCAATCTCGGCGCCAACGGCATCGTCGGCGGCGGCATTCCGATCGCGGTTGGTGCGGCACTCTCCTCCAAGATGATGAAGACCGGCAAGGTCGTGGTCTCCTTCTTCGGCGATGGCGCCAACAATGAAGGCGCCTTCCACGAGGCGCTCAACATGGCGGCGGTGTGGAAGCTACCGGTCATCTTCGTGTGCGAGAACAATGGCTACGGCATGTCGACGTCGACGGCCCGGTCGACCGCGGTGAAGAACATCGCCGATCGCGCCGCCGCCTATTCGATGCCGGGCGTTATCGTCAACGGCAACATCTTCTCCGAAGTCGCCGAGGCTTCGCACAAGGCTGTCGAACGGGCGCGGGCGGGCGAGGGACCGACGCTGATCGAATCCAAGACCTACCGCCATCGCGGCCATTCCAAGAGCGACCGCAACCGCTATCGCACAAAGGAGGAGATCGAGGACTGGATGTCGAACCGCGACCCGATCACGCTCTTTGAGAGCGAGCTCAGGGAATTCGGCTTCATCGACGACAAGGGCATAGAGGCCATTCGCGAGGCGGTGGCGAAGGAAATCGCCGACGGCATCGAATTCGCCAAGGCGAGCCCGTCGCCCGATGTCAGCGAGACCGGAAATTATGTTTACACGGAGCAGGCGTGATGGACGCGATGGTGCGTGAACTGAGCTACGCCCAGGCGATCCAGGAAGCCATGGCGATCGCCATGGACATGGACGAGCGCGTCTTCCTGATGGGCGAGGACATCGGCGTTTACGGCGGCGCCTTCCAGGTGACCGGCGACCTGGTCGATCGCTATGGGGCCGACCGGGTTCTGGACACGCCGATCTCGGAGCTGGGCGGCGCCGGCGTCGCGGTGGGTGCGGCGGTCACCGGCATGCGGCCGATCTTCGAGTTCCAGTTCTCCGACTTCGCCACGCTGGCCATGGAGCAGATCGTCAACCAGGCGGCGAAGATGCGCTTCATGCTGGGTGGGGAGGTTTCCGTGCCCGTGGTGATGCGGTTTCCCGCCGGCTCCGGCACGGGTGCGGCCGCGCAGCACAGCCAGAGCCTGGAAGCCTGGCTCGGCCATGTGCCGGGCCTGAAGGTCATCCAGCCGGCGACGCCTTACGATGCCAAGGGCATGCTGCTGGCCGCCGTCGCCGATCCCGATCCGGTGATGATCTTCGAACACAAACTGCTCTACAAGGCGAAGGGCCCGGTGCCCGAGGGCTACTACACCGTGCCGATCGGAAAGGCCGACATCCGCCGCGAGGGACGGGACCTCACCATCGTCGCCACCTCGATCATGGTGCAGAAGGCGCTCGACGCCGCGGCAGCGCTGGAAGCCGAAGGCATCGACGTCGAAGTCGTCGACCTCAGGACCATCCGGCCGATGGACAAGCAGACCGTCATCGACAGCGTCAAGAAGACGTCGCGGCTGATGTGCGTCTACGAAGCGGTCAAGACGCTGGGCATCGGCGCCGAGGTCAGCGCCATGATCGCCGAAAGCGAGGCGTTCGACTATCTCGACGCGCCGATCGTGCGCCTGGGCGGTGCGGAAACGCCGATCCCCTACAATCCGGAGCTCGAAAAGGCGACCGTGCCGCAGGTTCCCGGCATCATCGTCGCCGCGCGCGACCTCGTGAAAGGGGTTCGCTGATCCATGCCGACCGAAGTCATTCTTCCCAAGGTCGACATGGACATGGCGACCGGCCAGATTTCGCGCTGGTTCGCCACGGAAGGCCAGCAGGTCAAGAAGGGCGACGTGCTGTTCGAGATCGAGACCGACAAGGCGGCTATGGAGATCGACGCTCCGGCCAGCGGCATCTTGCGCGACGTGACCGGCAAGGAAGGCGTCGACATCGCGGTCGGCGCGCCCGTCGCCTGGATTTATGCCGATGGCGAGGTCTATGGGGATAAGGCGCCGATCTCCCCCCTCGTGGGGGAGATGTCGGCGAGGCCGACAGAGGGGGACGCTGTCCCGCCGACCTCTCAGCGCGAGGCGTCCCCCTCTGCCCTGCCGGGCATCTCCCCCGCCAGGGGGGAGATCGACCCGTCGTCAGCCGGCAGACGCGCGACACCGCTGGCTCGCCGTCTGGCGCGCGAGGCGGGCCTGATCCTTTCAGCCATCTCAGGCACAGGGCCGCATGGCCGCGTGGTCAAGGCGGATATCGACGCGGCGGTTGCTGGCGGTGCCAAAGCTGAACCCGCAGCCAAGGCGCCCGCTGAGGTTCCAACGAGCACCGCATCCGCCCCTGCCGTGAAGGCAATGTCGGACGATCAGGTGCTGAAACTGTTCGAGGCAGGCTCCTACGAGCTCGTGCCGCACGACAATATGCGCAAGACCATCGCGTGCCGCCTGGTCGAAGCGAAGTCGACGATCCCGCATTTCTACCTGACGCTCGACTGCGAGCTCGACGCGCTGCTGGCGCTGCGCTCGCAGCTCAATGTGGCCGCGCCGATGAAGAAGACCGACAAGGGCGATGCACCGGTCTATAAGCTGTCGGTGAACGACATGGTGATCAAGGCCATGGCGATGGCCCTGAAGGCGGTGCCGGACGCCAATGCGTCCTGGACCGAGAGCGCCATGGTCAAGCACAGGCATGCCGATGTCGGCGTTGCCGTGTCGATCCCCGGCGGGCTGATCACGCCGATCATCCGCAAAGCCGACGAAAAGACGCTGTCCACCATTTCCAACGAGATGAAAGACCTGGCGAGCCGCGCCCGCAGCCGCAAGCTGAAGCCGGAAGAGTATCAGGGCGGCACGACGGCCGTCTCCAATCTCGGCATGTTTAGCATCAAGGACTTTGCCGCCGTCATCAACCCGCCGCATGCGACGATCCTGGCGGTCGGTGCCGGCGAGGAGCGGGCGGTGGTCAAGAACGGCGAGATCAAGATCGCCACCGTGATGTCGGTGACGCTGTCGACCGATCACCGCGCCGTCGACGGAGCGCTGGGTGCCGAACTGCTGGTCGCCTTCAAGAACCTCATTGAAAATCCGATGGGCATGCTCGTCTAGCCATCAGGCACGGGCCGGCGCCAGTGATGCGCCGGCTCATGATATAAACGACTTGTCAGGCCGCGGTCCTTGACCCATCTTCCCCAGTGGATTGCGAGCAAGGGAGGCCAGCATGCCTGCATTCGACCCGTCTGACGTGAGAACCCTGTTCGGCAAGGTCATGGGTGCGTCGCCATCCGACATCAAGCTGGTGGCGCAGCGACTACACGACCACGCCTTCGAGCCGCGCATGTCGGCCGAAGAAACAAAGCAGCTTGTCGCCGGTCTCGGCTATGACAGCCTCGATGCGTTCTGCACCGACATCGGCTTGCCCGCGCATATCGCCGAGCGCTGGAGCCGGTTCGGTGTCTCAGGCGAGATGAAGCAGGTGTTCATCCTGCTCGCGGCTCAGCGCAGGCGCGTGGCCGAGGCCATCGCCGAGTTCGAAGCCATGACCCATGTCGGCGTCGAGGACTTTTTGCGCGAACGCGGGCTCATCTAAAGCGCGCTTCCGTCTCAGCCGGCCTTGGCCAGCAGTGCCTTGGCCGTGTCGCTGTCGGTGATCAGGACATTGGTGCTGACAGCCCTGAGCGCTGCAAGGATCGCTCCAACCTTGCGCTTGCCGCCGGCGGCAAGCACGACATTCGGCACCTGGCCGACAACCTCGAGATCGATGGCCATGACGCAGCCGTTGACTTCATGATCGACCAGTCTCCCGGCGGCATCGACAAAGTAACAAAGCATGTTGGCGACCGCGCCCCTGGCCTTGAGCGGCGCGATCAGCGACGACGCCACGATGCCATGCCGGAAGATGGTGGCGTCGGGCGACATGTCGCCAACGGTGAGCAGCGCGATATCGGCCGCCGCCGCGCGGCGCCGCACATCCTGCAGCGTCGGCTGCGCCCACAACAACTCGCGCAGCGCGGGATCGTCCACCGTGACCGGCGCGGTGATCTGGTAGCTGTCGACCTCGAAGACATCGGCGACCTTGGCGGCGACGATCGACGGGTTGATCCATTGCGAATGCGGCAGGCTGCCGACGAGCGCCACAACCGAGGCGCGCTTCAATTGCCGGCGGGCGAGAAAGCCGAGGCTGGCATGCAGCGTCGCGCCACCGCCGATGGCGAGCGTCATGCCGTCCTGCATCTGCTCGCCGAGATAGGCCGCCACGGCGTGGCCAATGGCTTTTTCCAGATGGTCGTGGACGGACGGTGTCGGAATGACGACTGCGGCATTGAGGCCCCAGCGTTTTTCGAGCTCCCGCTCGAGCGCCACCTGTTCGGCTGTCGGCGCGTTGATCATGGTGACGACGATGCCTTCGGCGGTGCAGGCGGCCAGCGTGCGCATCACCTTCACCCTGGAGACATCGAGCTTTTCGGCAATCTGTTCCTGGGTGAAGCCCTCGACATAGTAGAGCCATGCCGTCTTGACGCTGAGGTCCGACGAGACCATCGGCAGGCGCGCCGGAGTGGGCTTTTCCGTGGGCATGGATTCTCGTCCCTCATGTGTCATGGCCGGCGGCTTTGCCCTCATCCTGGAAACACCGCCCTTATGTCAACCGGATGCCGTGTTCGCGGCTGACGATTATCGCACAGCTATGATCATTTGTAATTGACATTGTACATATGAACATATTTTGTGGCTTTCACGCGCTGTGTCATCCACCAGTCATATGCGCCGTGCAGGGAGGAAGAGACGGGGTGCTGGCCAGGGCCAGACCGGTCATGCACAGACAAGACAGGAGGTCTCATGAAGACGCTATTCATCAAGCTGCTGGCCAGCCAGCTGGCACTCGCGGCAACTTTGTTTGCCGGCGTGGCAAATGCCGAAACGCTTACGCTCTACACTTCCCAGCCCGAAGCCGACGCGGCCAAGACCGTCGAAGCCTTCAAGAAGGCACAGCCCGGCATCGACGTTACCATCTATCGTTCCGGAACCAGCGACATCCTGACCAAGATGGCGGCCGAGTTCGCCGCCGGCAGCCCGCAGGCCGACGTGCTTCTGATCGCCGATGCTGTCTCGATGGAGCTGCTGAAGAAAGACGACCGGCTGATGGCCTATCCAGAGGCCAAGCTCGACGGCATCGAGCCGGATGCCTATGACGCCGACAAGACCTATTTCGGCAGCAAGCTGATCACCACCGGCATCGTCTACAACACTGCCGCCGCCGAAAAGCCGGAGCATTGGGCCGACCTTGCCAAGCCGGCCTATGCCGACGGCCTGGTCATGCCGAGCCCGCTCTACTCGGGTGCCGCGGCCTATCTGCTTTCGGGCTTCGCCGGCGACACCAATTACGGCTGGGATTTCTTTCAGAAGCTGAAGGCCAACAACACCGTCAGCGTGCGCGGCAATGGCGCGGTGCTGAAGTCAGTGGCATCGGGCGAGAAGCCCTACGGCATCCTCGTCGACTTCATGGCTATGAATGCCAAGAAGAAGGGTTCGCCGGTCGAGTTCGTGTTCCCGAGCGAAGGGGTGCCCGCCGTGACCGAGCCGGTTGCCATCATGAAGACGGCCAAGAACGTCGACGGCGCCAAGAAGTTCGTCGACTTCATTCTGTCCGACGAGGGCCAGAATCTGGCGCTGTCGATGGGCTATCTGCCGGCGCGTGCCTCGGTCGGCCGCCCCGACTGGCTGCCGGAAGGCGTCAAGGTCAAGGTGATGCCGTTCGACACCAAGGCGATCGTCGCCAAGACCGACGCCGACAAGGCGAAGTTCCAGGAACTGTTCGGCGGCTGAGCCGCTGATCGCAGCAGGGTGCCGGTGAGCGGCATCCTGCTTGCTCCGGGCAAACCCGCCCGCATCGAATCCCAGGAAACGCAATCATGCCGTCACGCATCAGGGAGAGCCGGGGCCAGGAAATGGTCCTGACGGCGGCGGTTGCCGTCGTCATCGTCCTGCTTTCGCTTTTGCCCATGCTGCGCCTCGTCAAGGAGATCGTGGCACCCGGCGGCAGCTTGTCGACCGTGGCGGTAGAGGCCGGGCTGAGAAGTCCGGCGACCTGGATCGCCACCTGGCATACGCTGGTCGTCGGCATCGGCGGCACGCTGCTGGCGGTGCTGTCAGGAACGCTGGTGGCCGTGCTCGTCTCCTTGACCGACATACGTGGCCGCAGCGCCCTGGTGCTGTGCTATGTCATGCCGCTGATGATCGCGCCGCAGGTGACGGCGCTCGCCTGGCTGCAACTGTTCGGCCCGGCAAGCCCGTTCCTGAAACTCTTCGGGGCGGCGCCGCCGCTCGGCACGAAGAACCCGCTTTATTCGACCTCGGGCATCATCCTGCTGCTTGGCGTGCAATATGGTCCGCTGGTGTTCCTGCTGGTGCGCGCCGGCCTGCGCAAGCTGCCGCGCGAGCTAGTGGAAGCCGCCCGCGCGGGCGGCGCCAACTGGTTCACCGTGCTGGTCACCATCGTGCTGCCCTTGATGACGCCGTCGATCATGGCGGCGGCAGCACTTGCCTTCGTCTCCTGCGTCGGCAATTTCGGCATTCCGGCCTTTCTCGGCATTCCCGCCAACTATCTGGTGCTGCCGACGCTCATCTATCAGAAGCTGGCCGGCGGTGGCCCTTCTGTGCTCGGCGAGACCGCGTTCCTGTCGGTGCTGATCGGCATCATCGCCATGGCCGGCATTCTCGCGCAGGAGATGATGAGCCGCCGTCGCGACTACCGGATCTCCTCGACATCGCTGCCGGCACAACCTTATGAACTCGGCCGCTGGCGTCCGGTCGTCCAGGCCGGCATGTGGCTGCTCATCCTGCTGGTGCTGGTTCTGCCGCTGTTCGGGCTGGTGCTGACCTCGCTGGTGCCGGGCTACGGCATCGCACTCACCGCCAAGACGGCGACGCTCGACAATTACCGTTTCGTGCTGTTCGAGCATGACGCCGCCAACCGCGCCTTCTTCAACAGCTTCTGGCTGTCGATCGCGGCCGCCTTCTTCGCGGTCGTCGTCGCCGTGCCGGTGGGCTATCTCATCGCCTGGGGCAAGCAACGCTGGGTGCGGCTGCTCAACCTGTCTGTCGAACTGCCCTATGCCTTGCCGGGCGTGGTGCTGGCGATCGCTTCGCTGCTGCTTTTCCTGCGGCCGATCCCGCTCACCGGCATCCAACTCTACAACACCGTCTGGATCATCCTCTATGCCTATCTCGCCCGCTTCCTGGTGCTGGCGCTGCGGCCGACCATCAGCGGCTATCACCAGATCGACCGGGCGCTGGAAGAGGCCGCTCAAGTGGCTGGCGCCGGCCTGTTCACGCGCCTGCGCACCATCGTCTTTCCGCTTGTGGCGCCGGCCGCGGTCGCCGGCGGCCTGCTGATCTTCATGACGGCGCTCAGCGAACTCACCGTCTCGGCGCTGCTGTGGTCCTCGGGTTCGGAGACCATCGGCGTGGTCATGTTCTCCTTCGAGCAGGGCGGCGATTCCAACTATGCGGCGGCGATGTCGGTCATCACGGTCACGGTCACCTTCGTGCTGATGCTGGTGACCAATCTGCTTGCCCCTCATCTTCCGAGCGGAGTTCTGCCATGGCGCGATTGACCCTTGACCGTGTGACCAAGAGCTTCGCCGATTTCGACGCGGTGAAGGATGTCTCGATCGACGTTGCCGATGGCGAGTTCCTGGCGGTGCTCGGGCCTTCCGGTTGCGGCAAGACGACGCTGCTGCGTCTCGTTGCCGGTTTCGAGAAAGTAACCTCGGGCGAGATCCGCATCGGCAGCGATGTCGTTTCGAACAGCGGTGGCAGTGTCGCGCCGGAAAAGCGGCGTGTCGGCATCGTCTTCCAGAATTACGCTCTATGGCCGCACATGACGGTGGCCGAGAACATCGGCTATTCGCTGAAGGTGGCCAAGCTCGACAAGGCGGTGGTGCGCCAGAAGGTCGAAGACGCGCTGGCGCTGGTCAACCTGCAAGGCCTGGGCGAACGCAGGCCCGCCAATCTGTCCGGCGGCCAGCGCCAGCGCGTCGCCCTTGCCCGCTGCCTTGTCGCGGCGCCGTCGCTAGTGCTGTTCGACGAGCCGCTGGCCAATCTCGACGTGCATCTCAGAGCCTCGATGGAGAACGAGTTCGCCGCCTTCCACAAGCGCACAGGCACGACAATCGTCTACATCACCCATGACCAGGCCGAGGCGATGGCATTGGCCGACCGCATCGCGGTGATGGATCATGGCCGCCTGGCGCAGCTTGCCACACCGCGTGAGCTCTATCATGAGCCGGCAAATGAAATGGTCGCGTCCTTCATCTCGCAAGGCATATTGTTGCCTGCGGATGTCCTGACGGGCGAAGAAGGCGGCCATTGCAAGGTCCGGGTTCTCGGAACCGAAATCGTGGTCCGCTGCCGGCCCGGTGAACACCCGCGCGCCGGCGCCAAGATCTGCTGCCGCTCCGGCGACCTCGAAGTCTCAGCCGACGCCACGGGCTTCGATGGCCTCGTCAAGCGGGCTATCTATCAGGGCGGCGCGGCGCGCATCGAATTCGCACCCGCCGCCGGACCTGACCTCACCCTGCATTTCGAGCAATCCGATCCTGTCACGCTGGAGAGCGGAACCGAGGCGCGGCTGCGGATAAAATCCGGCTGGCTGATCCCGGCAGCGGTGGTGGCCTCGTGATGAGGCTGGACCTGCTTGGCGGCTTTGGGGAAAAGGGCCGGACGAGCCTCGCCGTCAACAGTGGCGACGACCGCATCCTGCTCGACGTTGGCATCAAAGTGGGCGCTTCCGGGGCGGAGTATTATCCGGCGCTCGACGGGCCGGTCGACGACATCGATGCCGTGTTTGTCTCGCACGCCCATGAGGATCATGTCGGCGCGCTGAGCTGGTTGTTGTCGCGCGGCTATGGCGGCCCGGTCTTCATGACTGTCGAGACCCGCGACGAGGCGCCGGCCACGCTTGCCGCCTATGCCGAGCCGGGCGACTTCAGGCGATTTCCCTTGCCTCGGGACCGTATCGAACTCTTCGAACCAGGGGACACGCTGGCGAGCGGCAATCTCACGATCAGGACGGGACGTTCAGGCCACGTCGTCGGTGGCGTGTGGTTCACCGTCGATGACGGGCAAAGCCATATCGCCTATTCGGCGGATGTGGTGCCGGACAGCAACGTCTTCGTCATGGACACGATCCCGCGCTGTGATCTCCTGGTCTTCGATGCGTCCTACGGCGCCGATCCCGTGCCGGGGGCTGCCCGGGCACGGGAAATTTCCGAATGGGTGGCGCGGCACCCGCAGGGATGTCTCCTGCCGACGCCGCTGTCTGGCCGGTCGCTGGAACTGATCGCGGCTTTGCCCGGACCCTTCGCGATCCATGCCGGCATGCGCTCATCGCTGGAGGCGCAGATGGACGCCGGAGCATCCTTGTTGCCCGGCGTTTCCGAGATTCTGCGCCGCCGCTTGCAGGGGGCAACCGACTGGACGGATACCGACCCGCTACCGTCGATGCCGTTGCTGGCCGATGACGGCATGGGCGAAGCCGGTCCGTCGTCGAGAGTGTTGCCGCTTGCCGGACGGGTCGGCCATCCCGTGCTGCTTACTGGGCATCTGCCGTCGGGCTCTCCTGGGGAGATCCTCTACAAGGCAGGCCGGGCGGACTGGATACGCATGCCTACCCATCCGACACTCTCGGGCACGGTTGGCATCTGGGAGAAGGCGGGACGCCCCGCGGCGCTTGGTCATTCCTGTGCCCCCGATCTTCTCGATGAACTGAAGAGCTATATTCCGCCGCTGCTGACGCAATGGCGTACGGGCCAGCGCGTTGCGGTGCCGCCAAGGAGCAAATCATGAGAATCCTGATCTGCAACGATGATGGCATCGAAGCGCCGGGACTGGCTCGTCTCGTCAATGCCGTCGGCGGTCTGAGCGACGATGTCTGGGTAGTCGCGCCCGACGGCAAGCGCACCGCCGCGAGCTCGTCGCTGACGATCGCGAGGCCGCTGACGATGCTGCGCGTCAAGACGAACTGGTATTCCTGCTCCGGCACGCCGGCCGACTGCGTGGTCAGTGCGATGACGTGGCTTTTCGCACAGGAGGCAAAACCGGATCTGGTGCTGGCGGGCGTCAATGACGGCCGCAACGTCGCCGAGGATCTTGCCTATTCCGGTACGCTCGGCATTGCCCGGGAAGCAAGCTTCTGGGGCACACCGGCGATCGGCTTTTCGCGGGTGAAAAATCCTGATTTCAGCGACGGCGACGACCAATGGCTCGGCGCGTTGATCGGCTCTTTGTGGCAATCGCGCGCCGACTGGGCGAGGGAGGGGCATTGGCTCAGCGTCAACCTGCCGACCGCGTTGCCGGCCAAAATCCGTCAGCCGCGCATCGGCCGTGACAAGATCGGCCGCAAGGCCGAGATCGTGGAAAGCGAGGGGGATCGCACCGTCATCACCGTGCCGCGTGGCCGGGCTCATGAGAGCGAACCGGGGGACGAAAACGACGCCATCGATGCGGGTTTCGTAAGCCTCAACCGGTTGAACTGGTTTGGCGAAACGCGGCTGGACGAGCGGCTTCTGGCCGGGATTCAGCGCAACGGCGAAGCCTGCTGATTTCAGGTCTGGATCGTCGAGCCGCCTGAACGACGCGAGCGTGGCGACGCGCGGCCCTCAGGTCACCAAGCTGTCAGCGGCCAAATTGCGTCAATCCGATGCTTATGCTTGAAGCTGCCGTTATTTCATTCCACATCGGGCGTAATGAACGGCAAGATAGGAGAGTGGTTTCGCAATTGGCGATCGGCCTTGGCCGCATCGCTGGTCCTGCATGCCTTGATCGCGGCGCTCTTGTTCTTTGGCGTGCCAAGGTCCGAGCAGCAGCCGGTTCAGCAGGAACAGCCCGTCAATGTTGCGATCGTGCCGCCGCCCGAAAAACCTAAGCCGCAACCCGCTCCAAAGCCACCGGAGCCGAAGAAGGCTGAGAAGCCACCTGAACAAAAACCGCCACCGGAGCCACCGAAACAGCCGGACGAACAGGTTCTGAAGCGGGTTTTCCAGTATGGCCAGAAAGATACGGGGCCGGAAAAGTCGCTCGATGGAAGCAGCGCCAAACCCAACACGCCGTCGCCGGCCAAGGATGAGGCGGCAAAGCCGGCTACGGCACCGACGCCCGCACCGGCCCAGCCCTCCCCGGCTGCAACGCCAAACGCAGAGCCCAGCAAGCCTGACGAGAAACCCGCCACCGCTACGCCGGACGCCAAACCCGCGCAAAACGAAGAGAAGCAGCCGACCGAGGACACTGAAAAACAACAGCCGGACAAACAGGAGCCCACGCCGCAACCCGCCGAGCAGCCAACGGTTGCGGAGCCAAAGCCATTGGCGGCTGAGACCGGCGACAAGCCGGCGCCTCCAGCCTCGACTGCAAAGGCAAAGCCCAAACCCGCCAAGACAATGGCGTTCAAACCCGCGAAAGCCTTCAGGGCGCCGGCCGGGAACGCTGGAAGGTCAAACCCGACCAACAACGACGTCGCAGGTTCGCCGGTCTATTCCGGCCTTCCGGGCGTCAGAAAGCTCTTCTCGCAAGGGGCAACCGGCGATGCGTTGGCGACAAGCTCGATGGATAATGTGCCGCGCGGTCAGCGCGTGGCTACCCTTTGCGGCAATGTCCTGAGCCAGGAACTGCAAAGTGCGGACTATTCGATCAAATGGGTGCCGACCATTACGCTGGACAAGGGCAATGTCCTCAATCCTCCGCTGGCTGCCTTCAGCACCAGAAACGCCTGGTACAATCTGAACTTCCGGTGTGAAGTCGACGCCGATGCGACGAGGGTCCTATCCTTCAACTTCCGTGTGGGGTCATTAATCCCACCTGGCGAATGGGCCAGCCGTGGTTTCACGAAGTATCGTCTAAACTGAGCCGGCACGCCGAGCCCGGACATTGCCAGCCAACATCATGCCGGTCGGCGCAGCCGAAATCGGCACCGGCCGCCGTCTGCCGTGCTCTCTGTCGGCGGCCGGACTGCGCAAATCCAATGCCTATGCTTGAAGCCGCCGCTATTTCATTCCACATCGGTCAGGATGAAGGGCGAAGCAGGAGAACGGCGTCGGAATATGTTGTGGGGCATTCCCACATCGCTGATGCTGCACGTGCTTGTCGCGGCACTCCTGGTGTTTGGCCTGCCCGTGCCTTCCCAACAGCCGCAGGATGAGCAGCCGGTCAATGTCGCGCTCGTGCCTGCGCCCGATCAGCCGAAACCGCAACCCGCTCCAGCACCGCCTCCCAAGCCACCGGAGCCGAAGGTTGAAAAACCACCTGCGCCGACGGCTGAAAAGCCACCTCCGCCGGAAAAGCAGGCTCAGAAGCCCCTGCCGATCGAGGCTCTGAAACCTGTCGTTCAGTTCGGCGACAAGGATACCGGCCCGAGGAAATCCCTGGACGGGGCAAGCGCTCAGGACAATTCGCCGGAGCCGGCCAAGGATGACGCTTCGAAGCTGCGGGTCGAGCCGAACCCGGCAGAAAACCAGCCGGCCACGCCGGCAGACTCCGGGCAGGGCGCGGCACCAGCGCCTTTAGGCCCCGACGGCGAGATCGAGCTTCCCAAGTCGGCCGAGAAACCGACGCCCAAACCTACAAATGCGCCAAAGCCCAGCCCCTCAAACGCCTCGAAGTCTGCATCTGGCAACGGTTCGGGCCTTCCGGGTGCTCGCAGGCTCTATTCGCAAGGCGCTACCGGCGATGCGCTGGCCACGACCTCGATGGGTGGCGTGCCTCGCAGTGAGCGTGCTTCACTGCTTTGCGCCAGCGAGTTGCAACGGCAACTGGTGGAAGGCTCCTATTTCCCCATTCAGTGGCCGAAAGTTCCGTTGAAGGCGGGCAATATAATCGACGCCCCGGATGTCGCCTTCAGCACGACATCCACATGGTACCATCTGAGTTTCCGGTGCGAGGTCGACACCGATGCGACGAGGGTCCTGTCGTTCGACTTCCGTGTCGGCGCCGAGCTTCCACGCAGCGAATGGCCGCGGCCTCTCTAGTTTCCGCCAGCCTAGGCCGGCACGCGGAGCCCGGACAATTGCCGGCTAACTTCTTGCCAGTCGGCGCAGACGAAATCGGCGCCGGCCGCCGTCAGCCGTGCGGCATGCTCGGCATAGGTGTGTCCGCCGCCGGTGTAGCCGATTGCCGTCATGCCGGCGGCGACAGCGCCCTGAATACCGAAGGGCGAATCCTCGATGACGACGCAGTCGGCCGGGTTGGCGTCCATATTCGCCGCCGCGAACAGGAAGATGTCGGGCGCCGGCTTGCCGTTCTTGACCATCGAGGAACTGTAGATCGCATCGCCGAAGAATCCTGCCAGCCCGGTGATGGCCAGGCTGTGGTTTATGCGCTCGACCGAGGATGACGAGGCAACGCAACGGTCGCCTTCGAGCGTTTCGAGGAATGCCGCGATTCCCGGTGTCGGCTTCAACTCCTGCGAAAACAGGATCCTGGTCTCGGCCCAGATGTCGCCGTCGGCGGCCGCGGGAAACTGATGGCCGGTCAATTCCTTGATCCTGACGATGATGTCGGCCTGTTTCATGCCGACGCACTGGGCGATGATACCGCCGTGAACGCCCGGCATGCCGTGCTTTTCATAGACGCGCTCATAGGCCCTGGCGGCCAGGGGCTCGCTGTCGACGAGAACGCCGTCGCAATCGAAAATGATAGGCCTTGCTCGCGCCACGCGCTCGTCTCCTCACGTCAAATTTCGCACATCGCTATCGGCAAAAAATCAAATGTTCAATAGTGCGGCGTTTTTTGGGAGAGATGCGAAGCCGGCGGTGCTCAAAGCTGGCGCAAGGCATCGCTGGCTCGCGAAGACCCCAGCGCCCTTTGCATGGCCTGCCGGGACTGGGCACGATCGGGGGTGATCCAGTTCGGTTCGGCGCCGAGGAAACGGTCGAGGAAAGCCACGGCATAGGCCGGCATCTCTGTGACGTTCTCGCGATAGGACCACCAGGTGCGAAGATCGTCGGCGCATTTGTCGATGCTTGGCGCCGAGCCGAACTCCTGCTCGTAAATGGCCGAAATCACCGAGACGCAGTAATTGGTGTAGAGGAAGCCTTCCGGCCAGAAGCGGATGATGTCCAGCGTGCCGGCATTCTGATCGGTCTCGATGAGTTGGGTAAGTCCGGAGATCTCCCTGGCCGGGGCCTGTTTGATCAGTTCGCGCAGCACCAGCCCGGCGGCGAAGACGATGAAGTCGGCGCGGTCGATGGCGGCAAAGCGCTTCTGCGCCTCCATGATCTCGACCCAGTCGAGAAAAGCCCGGGTCAGCCTGGCCTCGTCGATCTCGAAGCGAACGCCGAACGTGTCCGAAACGACCTTGGCGCTGCCGCGGAAAGTCGCGCGGAACCAGCGCAGTTGCCGCAACCGGTGGCGCAGATCGGGCATGAGCGCCAGTTCATCCCTGAAGGGCAGTTCCATTTCATGCATCCCGTTTCACGGCAGGCTAGCACAGCCGTGCCGCCGCCGAAATCGTGCAGCGGCCCTGTGGATGACCGTGGTTGAGGCCAATATCATACATATTGACATTCGCGGAAACAAATGTTCTCACTTTGCTGTTGTCGTGTGCCGGTCCAAAGTGCGCCTCAACCTAGGCTCGGGAGGAGAAACCGAATGGCGATCTGGCAGTGGGGACTGCTTCTGCTGGTTATTGTGTGGGCGCTGCAATCGCTCGGCGTCTGGCTGCAGATGCGGCACTATTCGGATGTCTTCCGGGGCGTCACCGACCAATACAAGGATGGCTTTGTCGGCGCCGGCAATTTTCGCGGCCGATTCGCCAAGGGAACCATCGCGCTGGTCGTGGTGACGCCTGACCTGATCGTGCGCCGCATGATGGTGATGACCGGCCGTTCGGTCTTCACCAAATTCAAACGACATGAAGAATTCGAGGGTGTTCCCCTCGATCGACTCCGGTCCAACCCTGCGATCATGGGGGAGGGGGAACCCGGTGTGGCCGAGGCCGTGAAACGGGCGATCGAACAAATCGACAAAGCACGGTCGGAGCCGGGGAAGAAACCGGGCCTGTCCGGTTTGAACGTAGCAAGGGCCTAGAGCCGGACGATTTGAGATCGAAATCGAATCCGTTTCTAGATCAAAGGGATAGAGGACGCCGCGCACCGACTGGGATCAACCGGCGGGTGGCATAAGGAGGAGAAATGTCTGTATTTTCATTGTTGGCGCAGCATGCCGACATGGCCGTGCACAATTTGCATGTCGCGGGTGCCATGGTTTCGGACGCTGCATTGCATGGCAAGCTCGCCGTCGAGCATGCTTCCGACCATCTCGTTGTCCTGGCGCAGGCCGACAGCGGGCCGATTACCGTCGATCAGTTCAAGGAAAAACTGAAGGACGTCCAGCAGGAAGAGCAACTCGGCTGGCTGACCGCCATCGGTAAATATTTCATTGGCATCTTCCAGAAGGGCGGCGAAGTGTTCGCCGGTTTCGTCACCGGCATCATCCCGACGCTGGTCGTGCTGATGACCGCCTTCTACGCCGTCACCGAACTGGTCGGCGAGGAGCGCGTCCACGGTCTGGCGCGAGGCGCCGGCCGGATCGCGCTGACGCGCTACACGCTGCTGCCGCTGCTGGCGGTGTTCTTCCTCACCAACCCGATGGCCTATACGTTCGGATCGTTCCTGGAAGAAAAGCACAAGCCTGCCTTCTACGACGCGGCCGTGTCCTACGTGCATCCGCCGCTCGGCCTGTTCCCGCATATCAACCCCGGCGAATATTTCGTCTGGGGCGGCATTCTCGTGGCTCTGCTCGAGCTTGAGAAAAAGGGCGCCGTCGTTGCCGGTTACCACGTCAAGGTGGCGATCTGGTACGCCATCGTCGGCCTCGTCGTCATCCTGCTCAAGGGCATGCTGACTGAGCGCATCACCGCCATCATGGCGCGCCGCCAGGGCGTCGAGCTGTAAGGCGGGGAGGACATCATGGCCAAGACATTCAAAGCCGTAAAAATCTCCCGGGGCAACACAGGCTGGGGCGGCCCGCTCGTCATCGAGCCGACCGCGCAGCGCGACAAGATCGTCTCCGTCACCGGCGGCGGCATCCATCCCGTGGCCCAGCTCATCGCCGACATGACCGGCGCCACGGCAGTCGACGGCTTCAAGGCGCCGCCGATCGAAAGCGAGATGGCGGTCGTCGTCGTCGATTGCGGCGGCACCGCACGCTGCGGCGTCTATCCGCGCAAGCGCATCCCGACCGTCAATTTGACGCCGGTCGGACAGGCTGGGCCGCTCGCCCAGTTCATCACCGAGGACATCTACGTTTCGGGCGTGAAGCCGGCCAACGTCACAATGGCGGACGGATCCGAAGCGGTCACCACTGCGGGGGGAGCAGCATCGATGAGTTCCAACAACAACACCGCGGCCGCCGCGCCGCAGCCGCTGCCGAGCGAAGGCGGGCTTATCGGCCTGATCAGTTCGATCGGCCGCGTCATGGGCCGCGTGGTCGGTATCTTCTTCAATGCCGGCCGCCGCACCATCGATCAGGTGGTACGCAACGTGCTGCCGTTCATGGCCTTCGTGACCATGCTCATCGGCCTGATCCTCTACACCGGTATCGGCGACGTGCTGGCACAGCCTATGGGACCGCTGGCCAACAACATCGTCGGCCTGCTGATCATCTCGGCGATCTGCGGCCTGCCGTTCCTGTCGCCGATCCTGGGACCGGGCGCCGTCATCGCGCAGGTCATCGGCGTGGCCATCATCGGCCCGCAGATCGCCAACGGCACGATTTCGCCGGCGATGGCCCTGCCGGCGCTGTTTGCCTACAATACCCAGGTCGGCTGCGACTTCGTCCCCGTCGGCCTGGCGCTTGGTGAGGCCAAGCCGAAGACGATCGAAATCGGCGTTCCGGCGGTGCTCATCAGCCGCCAGATCATGGGTCCGGTCTCGGTGCTGTTCGCCTGGGTCGTCTCCCTGATCGTGTTTTAAAAAAACACCAACAACAACGAGGTTCGCCATATGTCGGTTCTTCTCAAGACACGGGTCACTGCAATCGGACCCGAAGTGGCGGACCTTGCCGAAGGGGGCGTGGTCATCCTGTTCGCGGATGGCTCGCCGCCCGAGCTTGCCGAAGTCTCCGTGCTCCACAAGACGGAGCAGGGACCAAGTGACGGAGCGCCCGCCAGGGGCGCTTCGATCACCATTGGACCGGTTTCGGCTGTCATAACGGCTGTGGGGTCCAGCGCCTGGAGCAAGGTGCTCGAAATGGGGCACGTCGTCATCTCGTTCAACGGCGCCGCCGAGGCCGAAAGGCCAGGTGAGATATGCGCGTCGCAAGTCGACGGCGAAGCGCTCGTGGCAGCCTTGAAAACCGACGCGATCATCACAATCGCCGCCTGACAGCATCCGCGCCGCCGCCTATGCTGGGCGAGGCGCCCATAACAAGAGTAAATTGCCATGGAACGCTCGACCATCGTCAGAGTGCATGAAGGTCTGCACGCCCGTCCCGCAACGCGTTTCGTCAAGCTCGCCAAGGGTTTCGAATCCGACGTCGAGCTGGTCAAGGACGGCAAGGCGGTCAGCGCCAAGAGCTCGGTCAAGCTGATGCTGCTTGCGGTCAAGGAAAACCAGGAAGTCACGGTGCGGGCCAATGGCGCCGACGCCATCGAGGCGATCGAGGCGCTGATCGGCTATCTCGAGAACCCCAAGGCGGGTCTCGAAGACGAAGAGATCCACGCTCCGGCGAACGACGCAGGCAAGGATACCGCACCCGCGCCGGCGATCGAAACCGCGCCGGCGGCATCAGGCGACGCAAGCGGTCTGCGCGGTGTCGCCGCAAGCGAGGGCGTCGCCATCGGGCCGGCCTTCGCGCATTTCCCGCCGGAAATATCGGGACAGGGCCGGATGCTGCAGGCGGGAGAAATCGCCGGCGAGATCGACAGGTTCCGCGCCGCCGTCGCCAGCGTGCAGGCGCGCATGGACCGGGCGCTGGCGCAGGACAATCTGTCGGCCGGAGACCGCGGTATTGTCGCGGCACTGAGGGATATCGCCGCCGACGACAGTCTGACCGGCGAGGCCGAGAAGGCCATCAAGGGCGGTAGTGACGCGGTCTCGGCCACCATCACCGCCGCCTCCATCATCGCCGCCGATTTCAGCGCCGTCGACGATCATTATCTCAATGCGCGGGCGGACGATGTCCATGCGGTTGGGCGGCAGATCTGCCTGGTGCTGCTCGGACAGGACGACGTCAGCCTCGAAAACATTCCGCAAGGGGCGGTTCTCATCGCCGACGATATCGGTGCCTGGGATCTGGCGCGCGCGCCGCTGAAACGCATCGGCGGCGTGGTGTGCGGCCATGGCGGCGCCACCTCGCATATCGCCATCATCGCCCGCTCGCACGGCATTCCGGCGGTGCTGGGCCTCGGCGACCGGATCAATGCCTTGCGCACCGCGCAGGAAGTGGCACTCGACGGCAACAGTGGACAGGTGATCATCGACCCAGATTCGACCACGCGTGCCGATTTCGCCGGCCGTGTCGAAGCGGCGGCGAAGGAGCGTGCCGGCCTGACAGCCTTCAAGACGGTGACGCCGAAGCTGGCGGACGGCAGGATCATCGAGGTCGCGGCCAATATCGGCTCGCTGGAGGAGATCGAAGCGGCGCAGGAAGCGGGCGCCATGGGCGTCGGCCTGTTCCGGACCGAGCTTCTGTTCATGCGCCACATGCACCTGCCGTCGGAAGACATGCAGGCCGAGACCTATGCGGCGCTGGCCAAGGCCTTCGCACCCTATCCAGTCATCGTGCGCACGCTCGACATTGGCGGCGACAAGCCGATCGCCGGCATCGAATTCCCCGACGAGGAGAACCCCTTCCTCGGCTGGCGCGGCATCCGTATGTGCCTCGACCGGCCCGATATCTTCAAGCGCCAGATCAGGGCGCTGCTGAGGGCCGCCGTGCACGGCAATATCAAGGTCATGCTGCCGATGGTCTCCGACCTTGGCGAGGTGCGGCAGACGCGCGTGCTGGTCGACGAATGCGCCGCCGAACTCAGGGCGGAAGGCGTGCCGCATGCGTCGTTCGATCTCGGCGTGATGATCGAGACGCCGGCTGCCGTGCTGATCGCGCCGGCACTGGCCAAAGAGGTTGCCTTCTTCTCTATCGGCACCAACGACCTGACCCAGTACATCATGGCCGCCGACAGGCTCAACCCGACCGTAGCGAAGCTCAACGACGTCACCAACCCGGCCGTCATGTCGGCGATCGAGCTGACCGCAAGGGCCGGCGTCGCGGCCGGCATCATGGTGGGCATGTGCGGCGAGGCGGCGGGACGGCCGGATCTGATCCCGATCTTCGTGAAAATGGGCCTGACCGAGCTGTCGATGAGCCCGGCCTCGATCCAGCGCGCCAAGAAGACGATCACGGCAATGGCGGCCGGGGAATAGGTCCGCAGCCCGTTCTGTTCCTGGAACTGCGCTGGGAGGCCTTACGGCAAATGCGCAAGCAAGGTGGCGAAGACAGGTGTCAATTCACCGACCGGGGTTGCCTTGGCGCAGGCCTGGACGATGCGGTCGCGACGTATTTCGGCGGCCAGGATCGCGATCTCCAGCATATCGGGTTCCGGCGCGCCATCGCGGCCGGTCGTCGCCAGGCCGCAGGCAAGGACGATCGGCGCCAGACAGCTTATGTCGAGCGCCTTGTCTCCGATTGCGGTTGCGTCCGGGGCGGCATCGCCAAAACGGATCGGGCGCTGGCCGAGGCACTCCACCAGCAGCGCCGAACACGTCGCCGCGATCGCCTGCAGTCCGGCATCCGGCGCGGCAAGCGCGGCCAACAGATCGCCATGGCGCTTGCGCATGGCCGCATGGACGGCGGCGAAGCCGGCTTCATGAATACGGGCATTGTCGATTTTCAGCCCGGCAAGCACCGCCTTGCCCAGATAATACATGTCGCGCCGGAACAGGCGCTCCGCGCCCAGTTGCCGTTCTTCGTCCCCAGCCGGAAAATAGGTGCCGAGACCTTTGACGGTCGTTCCGTCCACCCTTATCGGGCGCTCATGCGGAACGAAGGATTCAGCGATCGACAACGCTTCGTCGACGGCACTGGCGGCATGGCTGAGCAGGCCTTCGATGCCTTTGCCCGGGAAAGGCGGCAGATGGCTGGTGGCTTCTCGCAGCAAGCTGGCCTCGCTGGCACCGTCATGGCGGCTCTGGCGGATGATGTCGCGGACTTCCCGCAGCCGGTCCTTGAGATTGACGCGGACATCTTCGGAGATTTGTCGCAGCATCGCGGATCGCCTCGAAATCTTCTACTGATCGCGGCCGGCAGGGGCCGGACGTCAACCCTACATTGTTCCTCTCGATTGGTAGATCAATAGGCGATATTAAACCAGCATGGAGAATCGGCGATGGCTCGTCCATCGGCGCGGGGGAGACAGACAATTGGGCAGGCGACGGCAAGGCGATAGCGAGAACGATCGGGCCGAAATATCCGAGCAGGTCGTCAGCGAGAGCCGGACGGATCGCCTCAGGATCCGCGCTGCCTGGATGTATTTCGTCGAGCAGATGACGCAGAACGAGATCGCCGACGTACTTGGCGTCGGCCGCGTCACCATCGTGCGCATGCTGGCGGAGGCCCGCTCGCGCAACGAAGTCAAGATCACCATCGAGAGCGAGCTTCTGGAGATCGTGCGGCTGGAGCGCGCACTCGAAAGGACCTTCGGCCTGCAGCAGGCGCTGGTGGCGCCGCTGACCGCGGCCAATGCCGATCCGATCCCGGCAATCGCCGCCAAAACCGGCATGTTCCTGTCGGACGCGATGAAATCCGGCATGCAGGTCGGCGTCGGCTGGGGCAACACGCTGTTCCACACCTTGCCGTTCATCAGCGCAAAATCGCTGACCGATTTCAAGGTGATTTCGCTGCTTGGCGGCGTCGGCGTCGCGCGCCGGGTCAACCCGGCCGAGTTCGCCTGGCGCTTTGCCCAGATATTCCAGGGCGACGGCTACCTGATGCCGACGCCGGCCGTCGTCGACAGTGTCGAGACCAAGATCGCGCTGATTGAGCGCTGCGGCCTGCAGGAGGTTTTTGAAATGGCTGACGCGCTCGATGCCGTTCTGCTGAGCGTCGGCGGCATCGCTTCGGCCACCACTTTCTCGCGCGGCGGCTTCCTCAAGGAATCGGATCGCGAGGCGCTGCTCGCGCGCGGCGCCGTCGGCGATCTCCTGTTCCATTTCTACGACCGCAATGGCGATCTGGTCGACCATCCCGTCAACAACCATGTGATGTCGGTGGATGTCGACCGGCTGCGCAAGGCGCCGATCCGCATCCTCACCTCCGGCGGCGCGGAGAAGACTGAGGCGCTGCTCGGTGCCATGAACTTGATTGCGCCGACCATACTGATCACCGATGAGGAAAGCGCCAGGCGGATGCTGACGGCGGTCAGCGAAAGCTGAAGGACGCGGTGATGTAGTCCGGCCAGGCGTCGTGCTCGTCGAAAACGGCGGCGAGGTCAGGCGTGTCGGCCAGTATCCCGCTCAACACCAGGGCGGTTGCGATGCCGGCACCGTTGCCGCCTGCGATGTCGTGCTCGACGCTGTCGCCGACGCAGACAACGCCTTGGCGCTCCGGTTCGCTGGTGAGCGCAAGCGCCGCCTCGAAAATCGCCGGATAGGGCTTGCCGATGCGGGTGACGCTGCCGCCGAGGCTCTCGTAGAGATCCGCGATCTCGCCGGCACCGAAGCGAGGTCCGACCGCCGTCAGCATGATCCTGTCGGGATTGGTGCAGAAGCACGGCACCTGCCGCGCTGCCGCCGGGGCGAGCAGTTCACGATAATGGTCGAGGTCGTGAAGGTCGCCCTCGCTGGCCGAGATCAGCACCAGTTCGGCGTCCTCGCCGGTTGCGGTCAGCGCGAAGGGCAGGCCGTCAATCGCGCTACGATCGCCGTCGCGGCTGATCAGCAGGCATTTCGTGCCGGGCCGCAAAGCTCCTGTCGCCGTCATCTCGTGAAAAAGCAGCCACGCCACCTCGCCTGAAGACACGAAATGATCCCAGCTGCCGGCCTCGAAGCCGAGCTTCAGCAGACGATCCTCGTTGGGTCTGGCGCGCTTGCCGGAATTGGATATCAGCGCCACCGTCTTGCCGGCCCGCTTCAGCGCCGAGAGCGCCGCGACCGCGCCGGGATAAGGGGCCTGGCCGTCATGCAAAACGCCGAACTGGTCGAGCAGGAAGACCTCGTATCGTTGCGCCAGCGATGCGATGCCGTCTAGATGTTCGACCTTTTTCGTGTTCATGGAAGCCCAGCCTTACTTGCGCCCTTCAGCGCCAGCCGCGCCGTGCCGGCGGCCGCCTCGTCCGACAGGGCCGGCGCCAAAGCGACGCCCAGCTTGCGCTGCCGGATCGCACTCCATACCGGATTGGCGGCGCCACCACCGACGCTGCGGACGCAGGTGAGGACCGGTGCGCCGAGTTCGGCCAGCCTGCCGTAGCCAAGCGCTTCAATGGCCGCCATGCCCTCGAACATCGCCTTGAGGAAGTCGGCGTCGTCGGCCGGCCGAGGGGTAAGGCGTGGCGGCAGCGCGGGATCGGCGATCGGGAACCGTTCTCCCGGTGCGGCGAGCGGGTAGTAGTCGAGACCGGTTTCGGTCGTGGGATCGATCGCCGCACTGAGTTCGACGATGCGGGGCAACGCAAAATGCCGGGCCAGCACCTTGCCACCGGAATTCGAGGCGCCGCCCGCCAGCCATACGTCGCCCAGCCGATGACTGTAGATGCCGAAGCGCGGCGCCGAGATCGGCCGGTCGGACAGGATCTTGATGGTCAGCGAGGAACCGAGCGCGGTGACACCGTCGCCGGCTGCCGCCGCACCTGTGGCCAGGAACGAGGCGCAGCCGTCCGTCGTGCCGGCCACCACGACCACATCGCGCGGCAGGCCGAAAAGTGCCGCGGCGGTCGCGGTAAGCGTGCCGGTGACATCGCCCGGCTCGACGACGCGCGGCAGCAAGTCCGTGCGCATGCCGGTGGCCGCGATCCAGTCCGGCCAGCGGCGGGCCTCGACATCGTAGCCGGTCTTTAGCGCATTGTTCTCGTCGCTGACGTCGAAATGGCCGGACAGGTGGCCGGCGATCCAGTCGGCCTGATGCAACACGCCGGCGATGCCCGGCAGATGCTGGAACCGGAGCGCTTTGGCGAGGCCGGAAGTAGCGCCATGGGCGGCGCTCGCTTCCGGCGCCTCGCGGGCGACGGCGGCCAGGATGTCGGCGTCGTCGACCTTGTCGTTGTACATCAGCGGTTCGATCAGCGGCCGCCCGTCAATGTCGACCGGAAGCAGCGTGCCCGACGTACCGTCGACGGCGATGGCGCGGATCGCGGCACGGTCGATGTCTGAAAGCAATTGCACCAGTGCCGCCTGGACCGCTTGCCACCATGTCGAGGGGTCGCGGGGATTCTGGCCAAACCTGTCGAGTGGCACGGCGGACCGGCCGGCGATGGAAAAATCCCGGCGCATGGCGACGGCGCGGGCGCCTGATGTGCCGATGTCGATGCCGACGACAAGTGGCGTCATGCCGTCCGTCCCTCGCTAGGCCGTGCCGGCGGCGTTGAGCTTCTGGCGATATTGCTCGGCGTCCCAGTTGACCAGTTCGTCATTCTCGGCGGCGGTGAGATAGTTCAGCCGCGCGCCACTATCGACGCGTGCCGCCACGTCGGCAAGGCAGCGCTGCATGGCGTCGGCGCCGGCACCGGCATCGCCACGCATGAGCACACCCGTGCCGGGGAATAGGATGGCCATCGGTTTCGAGCCGAGCCGGGCGATAACCGCGGCCGCGTTCTCGCCCGGCCGGGCCACGACCGAACCCTGGCCGAGGAAGATGACATGGTCCGGATAGAGGCTGCCGGCCTCGGCCATATCAAGGCTTTCCGCATCGAGCGCGACGGCATGCGCTTCGATATCCGCCGGCAATCGGTATGGGCTATCGCCAGCCAACGCCGCAAGGGCCGAGAGATCGGGTAGTGCGGCCGGGCGCGGCGGCCGCGCCAGCAACGAGCGGACACGGTACAGCAAGACCTCCGCCTCGGCGACGGTTTCGGCGGCGACCACCAGCCCGTGATTGCCGAGGATCAGCACGTCGACCCCAGGTCGCATCTTCTCGGCAATGCCGCGCGCAAGCGGCAGGCCAGGCCGGAAATAAGGCACCCAGGCCCATTCGATGCCGCCAAGCCGCCTGGCGACCTCGGCCTCACCATCGGCTTGCACGGCAAGCGAAATCGTGTCGACGCAATGGACGTGCAGGACCACGCGCTGCGGCATCAGGGCATGCACTGTTGTCTCTATCGACGGGCGCAGGCCGCGCGGATTGAGGTCCTTGATGGCGAAGGCCTGCGGTTTGTCGGCGGCCGGATCGCGCTGTTCGACTGCCTCGAGCAGCGGTGCCATTGCCACCGGCACCATGATGTCATGGCTGAGCGCATCCTTCAGCCAGGTACCCGAAGCCTTGATCCACAGTGTGTCGCCGGCCTTGAGCGAGGTGTTGCCGCCGGCCGCCTGCGTCATATGCGGGTTCACCCCGATGCTGGCCGAAAGCGCCCGTAAGGCAGCCAGTTCCTGTGCATCAGCTTGGGTTGCCATGGCACCTTTCTCCAACGCCCACACGAAAATCCCATTGTCAGGACCGGCGTTCGGCGTGATATCGCAGATATGAGTGATCTACGTCAATGATGATCTACTATCGTCAAATCTGGCTTGCAATCCAGCTAATGTTGATTAAGTTGCACCAGTTGCCATGGGAAAATGGCATCAGGGAGGAAAGATTTGAGCGACTTCGGCCGCCAGCGCCAGATTGTCGAACTGCTGCGGGACCGTCCGTTCGCCTCGGTGCGCGAGCTGCAGGAGCGCCTCGGCGTTTCGGCGGCCACGGTCAGGCGCGATATCGACCGGATCGACGAAGCCGGTGATGCCCGCAAGGTCTATGGCGGTATTTCGGCGCTGGACGGCGCCTCGCAGGCGGGCGTCGCTTTTGCCCGGCCCTATGACGAGAACCGCGACCTTGCCGTCGAGGCCAAACGGCAGATCGCGGCCGTCGCCGCGACGATGGTGCGCGATGGCGACGCGGTCATCGTCCACGGCGGCTCGACCTGCTTCCATCTCGGCGTCAAGCTCGCCGACCGCAACATCCGGCTCTATACCAATTCGATGCCGCTGGCGGCCTATCTCAGCGACCATGGCCATTGCAGCCTGACGGTTGCCGGGGGCGACCTGCATCGCGAGCCTGGCATCATTCATTCGCCAACCCAGGCCACGCCCTTCTATGCCTCGAAATTCTTTTTGGGTGCGCAGGGCCTCAACCATGAAGGGGTGCTGGAATCGCACCCGCTGCTGGTGCGTTCCATCGTCGACCTCAGCCTCTGCGCCGACCAGATCGTGGTGCTGGCCGACAGCCGCAAATTGTCCATCCATGCGCGCAACGTGGCGCTGCCCTGGTCGCGCGTCGGCACGCTGGTGACCGATGACGGGCTCTCCGAAGCCGATGCCCGCATGCTGGAAGATGCCGGCGTCATGGTACTGATCGCCTCCACCTCGGGAGCGGCCCCGTGAAAGTGGCGGTGCTCGATTTCGGCAAAACCAATTCGAAGCTGTTCGTCTTCGGCCAGGACGGACGCATCGTCGACGAGCGCCGGACGCAGCCGAACTGGGCGCGCCAAGGCGGCTTCAGCGTACTCGATGAGGCCGCCCTTCATGGCTGGGCGCTCGGTGCCGTCACCGACGCGGTCGACGACCATGGCGTGGAAGGCGTGATGGTGTCGGGCCATGGCTGCACCTTCGCCCTTGTCGACGACAAGGCGCTGACGCACCCGATTCTCGACTACGAACAGGAGCCGCCGGCCGAAATCGCGGCGCGGATCGACCGGCGCATTCCCGACTTCGCCGAAACTTTCTCGCCGCGCCTGCCGCTCGGCTTCAATTATGGCCGCCACATGCTGTGGCTGCAGGCGGTCGATCCCGATGCGTTCGCGGCCGCAACGTCGATCCTCGGCTACCCGCAATATTGGAGCTGGCGCCTTGGCGGCAGACCGGTCAGCGAAGTGTCTTACCTTGGCTGTCATTCGCATTTGTGGGCGCCGCGCCGACGCGATTTTTCCTCGCTGGTCGACGCAGAGGGATGGCGTGGGCGCATGCCGGCCTTCGCACGCGCCGGCGAAGCCATCGGCGAGCGGCTTTTGGGCGAGAACAAGCGGGCGGTCACGATCCACAATGGTGTCCACGACTCCAACGCGGCCCTGCATGCCTATCGCAGGCAAGGGCTTGGGCCACTGACGGTCGTGTCGACCGGCACCTGGGTCGTCGTGCTCAATCCCGACTGCCCGCTCGACGCGCTCGACCGCGAGCGCGACATGCTGGTCAATGTCGATGTCGACGGCGGCCCCGTGCCGACCATCCGCTTCATGGGCGGGCGCGAATTCGCCGTCATCAGCGGCGGCTGGCAAGGCGCGATCCCGCACGGCTCGATACAGCAGGCGATCGATGCCGGCCTCATGGCCGTGCCGAGCTTCGCGCCGGGCGGCCCGATGCCCGGCCATCGCGGCGAAGTCGTTGGCGGCACGCCTGTTGCCGGGCAAAGCGCGGCGGTGGCCCTGCTTTATGTGGGGTTGATGATCGATCTCAGTCTCGATCTCATCCATTCCGGCAATACTGTGATCGTCGATGGCGGACTGAACACCGGCGGCCTGCTCGCCGGACTGCTGGCGCAATTGCGTCCCGGCCAGGCGTTCCTGCAAGGCGCGTCGCTGGAAGGCAGCGCCACGGGTGCGGCGGCGCTCGCCTTCGAAAGCGTGGGCCGCGACTTCGCCGCCGAGCCGCCGGAGCCGGTGCATGCGACGCGCTTCAGCGGCGTTGCCGCCTATCGAGACGCATGGCGCGATCGCTTTGGCGGGCACGATGCCGCCGCCAGGGCGGCAGGTGGTGCACGATGAGCGCGGCAGTCCAGGCGCAAACGGACCGCCGGCCGGTGCTGGAGATGCGCCACATCTCCAAGACTTTCGGCGCCATCCGCGCCCTGCAGGACGTCTCGCTCACTGTCCATGCCGGCGAATTGCATGCGCTGATGGGCGAGAACGGCGCCGGCAAGTCGACGCTGATGAAGGTGCTGTCGGGCGCCTATCGGCCGGATCCGGGCGGCGAAATCCTGATCGACGGCGCGCCTGCCGCGACCGGTGACCCAATCAAGGCGCGCGCCGCCGGCATCGCGGTGATCTACCAGGAACTGTCGCTGGCGCCCAACCTGACGGTGGCGCAGAACATCTTCCTCGGCAACGAGCCGCGGCGCTTCGGCATCGTCGACCGCGACCAGTGTAACCGGCGGGCGGCCGAGATCGTCGGCCGGCTCGGTGTCTCCTTCTCGGCGCGGGCCCTGGTTTCCAGCCTGTCGCTTGGCGAGCGCCAACTGGTCGAGATCGCACGGGCGCTGTCGACCAATGCGCGCATCATCGTCATGGACGAGCCGACGACGTCGCTGACGTCGCGCGAGACCGATCGCCTGTTCGAGGTGATCGCGACACTGAAGGCGCAAGGCATCGCCATCATCTACATCAGCCACCGCATGGAAGAGGTGTACCAGCTTGCCGACCGCGTCAGCGTGCTGCGCGACAGCGGCTATGTCGGCACGCTGGAGCGCGCCGACCTCAACGCCTCCCGCCTGGTGTCCATGATGGTCGGCCGCGATCTCTCCGCCTTCTACAAGAAGGATCATCGCCCGCCCGGCGAGAAACGCGCTGTCGCGCTCTCGGTGCGCGGCATGTCCGATGGGCGCCTGTTGAAGAACTGTTCGTTCGATCTCCATCACGGCGAGGTCCTGGCACTGGCTGGCCTGGTCGGCTCGGGCCGCACCGAGCTTGCCAGATTGATCTTCGGCGCCGACAAGCGCAGCGCCGGTGCGATGGAACTCGACGGCAAGCCCGTAACCATCGGCTCGCCGCGCGAGGCGCTCGATGCCGGCATCGCCTATCTGACCGAGGACCGCAAGGAACTCGGCCTGTTCCTCGACATGTCGATCTCGGACAATATCAGCATGGGCGTGCTGGCCAGGGATGCGCGGACCGGCGGCTTCCGCGACTTCACGGCCGCCGACAGGCGCGCGGCGAAAGCCATTTCCGACCTGTCCATCCGTACCGGCTCGGCACAGGCCAATGCCGGCTCCCTGTCGGGCGGCAACCAGCAGAAGGTGCTGCTCGCGCGGCTGCTGGAAACCGAGCCGAAGGTCGTCATCCTCGACGAGCCGACCCGCGGCGTCGATGTCGGCGCCAAGTCGGAAATCTACCGGCTGATCGACAATCTCGCCAACAAGGGCATCGCCATCCTGATGATATCGAGCGAATTGCCCGAGGTGATCGGCGTCGCCGACCGCGTGCTGGTGATGCGCGACGGCGCGATCGCCGGCGAGGTGACGGCATCCGAAGGCGAGCCGCTTCGCCAGGAAGCGATAATGGAACTTGCGACGGGAGCGGCCCAGAAATGACCGACAAGACGACAGGGACGACAGCCGTGGACCAGGCGGCGGCCAGGAGCCGGCGGCTGCGTACCGCGATTGCGGCGCTTGGCATGCTGCCGGTGCTGGTGCTGCTGGCGGCGGGCTTCCAGTTCATCAACCCGCGCTTTCTGACCGGCACCAATCTGCTGATCGTGACGCAGCAATCGTCGATCAACATCGTGCTGGCCGCCGGCATGACCTTTGTCATCCTGACCGGCGGCATCGACCTGTCGGTCGGCTCCATCCTCGCCGCTTCGGCGATGGTGGCGGTGCTGGTGTCGCTGGTGCCCGACTGGGGCCTGCTCGGCGTACCGGCGGCGATCCTGGTCGGTCTGGGCTTTGGACTGATCAACGGGCTGCTCGTCGCCTATATCAGGCTGCCGCCCTTCATCGTCACACTGGGTTCGCTGACAGCGGTGCGCGGCGTTGCCCGCCTGCTCGGGCAGGACACCACGGTGTTCAACTCCGACCTGCCGTTCGACTTCATCGGCAACGGCTCGGTGCTAGGCATTCCCTGGCTCGTCATCATCGCGCTCACCGTGGTGGTTTTGTCCTGGCTGGTACTCAAGCGCAGCGTGCTCGGGACCTGGATCTACGCCGTCGGCGGCAATGCTGAGGCAGCACGACTGACCGGCATCAAGGTGCCGCTTGTGCTGCTCTTCGTCTATGGCGTTTCCGGCCTGCTTGCCGGCCTTGGCGGCGCCATGTCGGCGGCCCGGCTTTATGCCGCCAACGGTCTGCAACTCGGGCAAAGCTACGAGCTCGACGCCATCGCCGCCGTCATCCTGGGCGGCACCAGTTTCGTCGGCGGCGTCGGTTCGATCTGGGGCACGCTGATCGGCGGACTGATCATCGCGGTGCTCTCCAACGGCCTCATCTTGGCCGGCGTTTCGGACATCTGGCAGTACATCATCAAAGGATTGGTCATCATCGTGGCGGTCGCCCTCGACCGCTACCGCCTCCAGGCAGGGGCGAGAACGTAAGTGACCTGGTCGCCGGCATGAAAGACCGGCTTGTGTAACGCAACGCGAGAGGCGCGGGGCATCAGGAGGAAGTAAGCGTAATGAAGACCATCGCCAAACTGCTCTGCGGCGCCGCCCTCGCGGCCGTCGCCATCGCACCGGCATCGGCCAAGGACCTCAACAAGGTCGGCATTTCCGTCGGCCTGCTCGGCAACCCGTTCTTCGTCGCCACCATCAAGGGCATCGAGGACGCGGCCAAGAAGATCAATCCGAATGTCGAGGTGACGTCGGTGTCGGCCGACTATGACCTCAACAAGCAGGTCTCGCAGGTCGATTCCTTCATCGCCGCCGGCGTCGACGTGATCATGCTCAACGCAGTCGACGCCAAGGCGATCGCGCCGGCGGTGAAGAAGGCGCAGGCCGCCGGCATCATCGTCGCGGCCTTCGACGTTTCGGCGCCGGGCGCTGACGTCACGGTGATGACCAACAACGTCAAGGCCGGCGAGGAAGCCTGCCAGTACCTGGTCGACCACACCGGCGGCAAGGGTGACTACGTCATCCTCAACGGCCCAGCGTCCTCGTCGATCCTGGAACGGGTGAAGGGCTGCAAGAACGTGCTTGCCCAGCATCCCGACATCAAGATCCTCTCCGACGACCAGAACGCCGAGGGTTCGCGCGATGGCGGCCTGAAAGTGTTCCAGTCGCTGCTGACCCGTTTCGACAAGATCGACGCGGTGTTCGCTATCAACGACCCGACGGCGATCGGCGCCGAGCTCGCCGCCAAGCAGCTCAACCGCTCCGAGTTCATCTTCACCGCAGTGGATGGCGCGCCCGACATCGAGAAGGAACTTGCCTCCGGCAAGTCGATGATCAAGGCCTCGGCCTCGCAGGATCCCTATGTGATGGCCGGCCAGTCGCTGACCATGGCGGCCGAGCTGCTCGCGGGCAAGAAGCCGGCGGAGGCCACCGTGCTGCTCGACCCGAAGCTGATCACGGCCGACAACCTCAAGGACTACAAGGGCTGGACCGCGGCCCGCTGATCCATCCACCGAGGGGGCGGCCGGTTCGATCCGGCCGCGCCTTTCTTTCCTGCTTCAACCGGAGACGATCATGTCGCGCATCGGAATCCATTCCTTCGTCTGGTCGGCAAGCTCGGCGCAGAGCGAGCTGGAACGCACGCTGGCCAACACCAGGGAGGCCGGTTTCGACCTGATCGAATTCTCCTATCTCGACCCCGCCAATGTCGACATTGGCGGGCTTGCCAAGCGTATCGCCGACCTTGGCCTCGGCGTGGCGATCAGCATCGGATTGCCTGCTGACGGCGACATTTCGAGTGCCGACAAGGCGGTCGCCGCGCGCGGCGTCGAGATCCTCAACGAGACCATCGCGCTGACGCGCGACCTTGGCGGCAGCAAGGTTGCCGGCATTCTGTCGACCAGCCATGGCCTGCAAGTCGAAGCGCCGACGCGCGATCAGTGGAACCGCAGCGCCGGGACATTGGCTAAGGTCGCCGAGACGGCGAAGGCGGCCGGCGTCACGCTCAATCTGGAAATCGTCAACCGCTTCGAAAGTAACCTGCTCAACACCGCCGCACAGGGATTGGCCTTCATCGCGGACACCGGTTCGGACAACATCTTCCTGCACCTCGACACGTTCCACATGAACATCGAGGAAGCAGATGTCGGGCTCGCCATCCGCCACGCCGCGGCCAAGATCGGTTATGTCCATATCGGCGAGAGCCATCGCGGCTTCCTCGGCACGGGCAATATCGACTTCGCCGCCATCTTCGACGCGCTGACCGCGATAGGCTATGCCGATGACCTCAGCTTCGAATCCTTTTCCTCGGAGATCGTGGACGAGAACCTGTCGAAGAAGACCGCGATCTGGCGCAATCTGTGGACCGACAACAAAGAACTGGCGCGCCATGCGCGCGGCTTCATCGCCATCGGGCTGGAGACGGCGCGGCGCAAGGCGGAACTCGTCTCGGCACAGCACAAGCCGTAGCGGGCCAATTTGGTGCAAACGGACATCCCGATGCGCGACCGCGCCTGTTTCGCATGGCCCGGCATTGCTCCCGTCATGTGCATCGGCTATCCGACCTCTGCACAGATGAAGCAACGGAGCCCGGCATGACGAACAAGACCATCCTCAAATTCGGCGCGGTCGAGCACGCGGAAGCCGGCGATCTGCCTGGCTGGATCGTGGTCGAAGGCCATCCGACCATGCAGACCGCCGTCCAGCACACGACCGAGGACGGCAAGGTGATGTCGGGCACATGGCGGGCGTCGCCCGGCACCTATCACGCGACCTATACCGACTACGAGTTCGTGCACATGATCGCCGGCCGCATCATCATCACGCCCGACGGCGGCACCCCGGTCGAAGTGGGTCCCGGCGACGCCTTCGTGGTCGAAGCCGACTTCAAGGGCACCTGGAAGATCATCGAACCGGTGACCAAGCATTTCGTCGTCCGGGTCGGCTGAGCCGGCCTGACTGCCGCCTAAGCATGAAAAGCCCGCCATGGTCCGCCATGGCGGGCTTTTGTTCGCGGCATTGGTTTCGACGCGGTTGCCCGCCGTTCGATGATCAGCATGCATCGTATTGGGTCAGCACGTCTGGCACGGCATTTGCTGCTGTGGCGAGGCGGCCACAAGGCCGTTCCGATCCAATGGTTGGCAACGATGCATTTTCGCCAGTTTCTCGTCGGGATGATCGCAATTTCGGCGTCCGTCGCAATCGTGGCCTATTTCAGGACGGGTTCGCCATGGGCCGCCCTTGCATCGGCCGCCGCCAGCGCGGTCTTGCTGCAGGCCGGTTACTTCTTGCTGATTGTCAGGGAGGTCTATCGGCCCGCAATCCCTGAAAGGACAGAGGCGGACCACGATACACGCCAATCCGGGGCTCGGCTGCCGGCACGTCTGCTCACCCTCGCTGCCGTCGCCATACTTGCCACCGCGGCGCTGACGCGGACGACCCTTGCGGATGACGATGACGCTTATTTCGACTGCGTTATCGGCAAGGCCGAGGCGATCATGAAAAGCCAAACGCACAGAGATGCCGAAGCGGCCTTGGACAAGGCCTATGCGCTATGCCAGCCGATGGAGTCGACGCAGGAGGCGGACATGGGCAACAGCCTGCCGTTGCCGGAATTTGACCGGCACCTATATCCCCTAGCGCATTCGTGATCGGCACGACCCCGGAATTGTCCGCCACGCCAGCTCTCTTCCGATACGGTCGCGCCTCCCGCCGCCAGAGGACGCCGATATGACAAGCTCCCATTCCACGACAAGGCTGTTGGCCATGACGGCCCTGATGCTGTTCCATCAAGGCCTGGCCATGGCGCAGATGCCGGCGCAGCAGCCGGACGCCAAATCATTCACGCTCGGCAAGCTCGACATCGTCGCCCTGCACGACGCCCAGTTCGTCAAACCCAACGATGGCAAGACATTCGGCCTCGATCATAGCCCCGCCGAAGTCAGCGAATTGCTCAAGGCAGCGGGGGCACCGACCGACACGATCACGCTGAGCGTCGATGCCTTGTTGGTGAAATCGAAGGACGGTGTCGTGCTGATCGACACCGGGGTCGGCGGCGCGTTGCAGGACAGCCTGGCCAAGGCCGGCATCAAACCCGGTGACGTCAATGAAGTCTTGATCACCCATTCTCACCCCGATCATATCGGCGGGCTGGTCAAGGACGGCAAACTGGCATTCCCCAATGCCACGATCCGCATGTCGGATGTTGAATGGGACTTCGCCAAATCCAACAAGGGCGTAGCCGAGATCGTCAAGATCATCGCCGACCATGTGAAACCGTTCAAGGCCGGCGCCCAGGTCGCGCCCGGGATCACCTCGGTGGCGCTGAAGGGGCACACGCCCGGCCATGTCGGCTACCAGATCAAATCCGGAAAGGAACGGCTGTTCGATGTTGGCGACACTGTGCACAGCTCGATCATCTCGCTCGCCAAGCCGGACTGGGCCGTGGCCTTCGACGGCGACAAGCCGGAAGGCGAGCAGAACAGGGCCAGGACCCTGGCCGCGCTGGCCAAGGACCATGAGATGATCTTTGCGCCGCATTTTCCGTTCCCGGGCATCGGCTACATCGAGAAGGACGGCGACCACTTCAAATGGGCGCCGAGCGACAAGCCTCGGTAGGCGCTCTCAAGTATCGCGGGATTGCGGGCTTTTCAGGGATAGACAGCCCGTCCCTCACAGCGTTTTCAAATACTCGATCAGCGCGGAGCGTTCCCGGTTCAGCAGTTGGCGGCCAAGGACACCAGCTGGCGGTGACTTCTCCGGCAGACCTTCGAAGGAATGACCGAGATTGGAGTTGCCGCGTTGCGACGCGTCGAACCGGGTCAATCCAGCCTCGCATGTGACGTCCGCCAATCTGGTGGCGGCAGGAACAGGCAGGCCGACCCGTTCCGGGTCGAATTCGAGCGGGCCCACACAGAAGGCCTGTGGCCGGTCGGCCTGTGGCCTGAGCAGGTCATCCAGGGTTGGAACCGAGCCATTGTGCAGATAGGGCGCCGTCGCCCAGACGCCGTCGAGCGGCCGGGCGCGGTAGCGGGGCGTGGCAAGATAGGTGATGCTTGCGGTATCCTTCTCGCCAACCGGCTGCACGGGGTTGAAGACCTTCGGATTGGGACAGTTCGGCCTGCTGCTGCTGATAGTCTCGACTTCCTGTGCCGACATCGCGCTTCCGTCGGCGCGCCTGGGGTCTTTGGCCCACTGTGCCTCGGTCCTGCCAACCGCGGCCATCAGATTGACGGCATAGGATTTTTTCAAAGCCGCGGTGGGCTTCAAGCCGCAGCGCTGGAGAATGTCGGCTGCCGGATCCAGGCCAAGATAGTCCGGCACGCTCACCTGTCGCTCGGTGAGCACGCGGGCCTGTTCGGGATCGGTGCCCATATGAGCGACCGGCTTCTGCACCACATTGAACAGCCACTCCTTGGTATCCTTGCCAATACGAACCCAGTTGTTGTCGTTGGACTGGCTGTCGGCCTGGTCGCTGTTTTTCTCCCGCCAGAACGAGTCCGGGTCGTCGGCCGAAATCCCGGGATCGCGCAGCGGCGCGCGATGGCATTCGAAGCAGAATTGGCGATATAGTTTACGGCCCTCGGCCACCTTGCCGGCGTCGATAGTCCAAGCTTTGTCGTCCTGATCGTCCCAACCCTTCATTCCCTTCAGCTTTTTCGCCGCATCTTCCCATCGTGGTGCCGCCAGGGGCTCGGGGGGGCCGTCGAAACCGGTTGGCATGCCATCCAGATGCCTGCGGCCCTGCAGCATGCTCTCGATCCTCGCGATCTCGGCGACGTGGACCGTCGATGCGAACAGCGGACGCTGTGGATTGGTCATATTGATCTTGGCGGTGACCCCCATGGCCTCGCCGATGTTGCGGATGTCGGGATTGAGGATCGAAGCATCGTATTGCGCCCAGGAGAAGTTGGGGACGTCCCAGATCGGCGGGAAGCTGACCGGTGCGGTATGGGCGGCAAAATTGGCGTCCATGGCGGCTTGTGAGAGGCCGCCCTCTCTTTCCTTTACGGCAGGCTCCTCCGGCTTCAACGGGTCGGCAAGGTTGTCGTGGAAGACCTGGTTGCCGATGCGGTTGAGCGCGTCGAGGCGGCCGAAACCTTCCTCGGTATGGACCATGTGCTGGCGGGCAAGGATGTTCCTTTCGGCGGTCACCTTGCCGAAGACCTCGTTGTCGCAAATGTCCTTTATCCCGGTCGCGATTGCTTCCCTTGCCGGATAGGACGGCCGGCCTTTCGCCGGGTCGGTATCGAGGACGGCATCGGCAAAGCGCGCTTTGCGCCAGGGCGCCTTGGCCGTGTAGCATACCGACAGGCCGATGATCCGCTCGAGGTTCTGCAGGTCGATCATCGCCTGCGCGCCATCGATGCGCAGTTCGAATCCCTTGTAGAAGATATGGCCGGTGTGACATGCCGCGCAGGTCAGCCCCAGCCCGTCCTCGAATTTCACGCCTGTTGTCGGATCGATGCGGCCCTTGAGCACCGCGAAGCCGACCGGCAGCACGCCATAACCCTCCGGCTTGTCGCTGCCTGCTTTTGGGTCGCAATCGCGCGGCGCCATGAAGCCGAGCCGGCCCAGATAGTCGGGGTCGCTGATCAGGCCGCGGCGCACGAACAAGTCGAACGGACTGATTTCCGGGCGTTCGAGCTTCTGAAACCAGCCGTAGGACACCGGGAACGTCGCGGTGCCCTGTGACGCGTTGTGGAACCAGGCCCGGTCCGCCGCCGACCAGTTCTGGTCGAGCCAGGCGCAGCCCTTTTGCGGTCGCTCGGCCACAAGCGGCGGCGCGAGCAGCGCGGACGCGAATTCCACGATCTTGCCCCTGAAGGCAAGGAATGATCGGGCGCGGTTCGGCGCATAGCTCAGTATGAGAATCGCCACCGCGACGGCCACGATGGCGATCAGCCCCAGCTTGAGGGCGCCTCGCCCGAATTTTCGCAATACCGGCCGGAATTCCATCGTCGTCTCCCGAGCGCCTGGCTTGCCGATTACTGTGCTTGCAGCAACTCGTTCGCGGCCTTCACCACCTCGTCGGTTTCGGTCGCCGTGCGCCGGGTGATCGTCGGTCTCGGGCCGCCGGGCTCAAGCCCCCAACCGAAGTTGCGCACGTTCCACTGGTCGTTGGGCAGCACCGCTTCGGCCACGCCTTCGATCCTGGTGGCCGGAGACTTGCTCCTCAGCAACCGGGTCTCGGTGTGGCAACTGACACAATCGGTGTTGAAGAAATGGCTTTTCGTCGGGTCGGCGATGATACCGGTCAGGTCTATAGTGTCCTGCTCGGTCGCCGGCGCTTTGAGCAGCTTCGCCGTGGAAACGCCCTTGCGATCGTTTGGCAGCCGAAAGCAGGTTGTCATGGTGTCGTTCAAATTGTCGGAGACGGGGGCGGGGACCACCTTGTCTCCGAAGAAACGAACCAATTCGGCTGTTGCTTTGCCATCAAGAGCCGGACTCGGAACCGCGATCAGATGCCCGAAATTGGCTATCTTTGGGTTGGACTGGATTTGCATGGCGACGAAAATCCACGGCTCGGGGGCGGATTTCGGCAATCCCATGGCTGCCATCGAGCCGAGTTGTCTTGCCGAAAGGTTCTTCCCCAGGATTGCCACGAGACGATCGCGGAACGGCTTTCTCGCCTTGGCGTCGGCTAGCGCGGGATGCACATCAAGGGGCCCCTGCGTGGAGATCGGCGTGGTGCCAAAGCTGCCTTTGGCCAGATCGTCGCGCATGGACACGAAGTCGGCCAGTGCCGATCGAAAATGCGGCAGGTCCGGATCGACCTTGGGCAGCATCTGAACTGCGCAGGTTTCCTGTGTTTTCGCTAATCCTCCGATAAAACTGAAGATCATATGAGCGGCGCGGTCGTGGATCTTGATCTTGCCGCCCTGTACTGTCACCGGCTGCAGGATCAGGCGGATCTGCGGGATCTGACCGAACGCCGCCATGACGTTTTTCGACAGGCCCGGCGCGCCGACATCGACACGGATGCCGGCGACGAACCAGTTCTTGATGTCGGCGACGCCATCCGGGAGGCCGATCTGTGCCGATGCTCCGCCCGGGACGTCGACCTTGCTGGCATCGCTGGCCGCGATGCCAAGAAACTGCTGGAAGAGCGGGTCGGGTACCAATGGGGCGCCGGTGGCATCGGTCAGATCCGCGACGGAAATGAAATTCGCCAGATCAGCCGCGTCTTTCGGTGCCGGGAACAGGATCGACACGTCGAGGGGATGGAGCGCCCCCGGCGCGTCGGCGACCTCTGCCGGCGAGGTGAAGCTCAGTATCGCAGTAAATGCCATCGCACCGGCCGACAGGACTGTTCTTCGACAGGCTGTTAAATACCCCCACATATTCCCCCCCTTGTTATGACGAAGCTATGATGAAAGCGTTTGCTGCTCCGTTGCCCAAAGCGTTGTCTGGATTGAATTTTCGAGCGTCGATCAACCCTCCGTGACGCTCCCTTTCAACAGAGGGCCGTCAAGAATCGACGTGTCGTCTGGCAATTAACGATTAAAGCTATTGAATTATATTCATAGCTGCGATGCGTGACTGATGTCAATTACCGCGCACTTTGTTTGACAAAACAGTAGAGTTTTCTTTTTTGGCAATCGCGACCCTTGCTTCACTTCGAATGATGACAGGAAGTGTGGGTTTCGCCGCCACTTCGGCCTCCGGCCAAGTTTCGTCGCTCGGACGCGATGCTGGATGGGGGCGGCTGCAAGCCTGGCGCAGCCGAGCGCACCGGCGCGACAAGGCGTTCCGCCATTGATACCGGGCGGCAACGTCATTCTCGAATAGACGTCCGTGCCGGGGCGAGGCCGAGGGCGCCGGCAGGGGACGCTTGCAGCCTTATGCCTTCGCGGCCACCGGGCTGGTCATCCAGTCCGAGAAGACCTTTGCTCTCGAACCGCCCTGGCTCGTCGGCAGCGCTCGCCAGAGCTCGACGCCGGCTCAAGATATTGAAAAAGCATGGTGATCCCGACAGGAATCGAACCTGTGACCTACAGATTAGGAATCTGCCGCTCTATCCTACTGAGCTACGGGACCACGCGGCCCGACACATAGCCGCTTCGGACCGTTTCGCCAAGAGGCCGGCCGAACGCAATTCGGCCGGCTGTGCCGGTTGGAGATGTCAGGCGGCGAGCGCCGTCTCGGCCAGCTTCACCCAATAGCTCATGCCGTGCGGGATGGCTTCGTCGTTGAAGTCATAGGCAGGGTTGTGGAGGCCGGCGGTCTCGCCATTGCCGATGAAGATGAACGCGCCGGGGCGGGCTTCCAGCATGTAGGAGAAGTCCTCGCCGCCCATCACCGGCTGGATGGCGCGATGCACCTGGGCATCGCCGGCCACGTCGGCGGCGACATCGCTGGCGAACACCGTCTCGTCCGCATGGTTGAACGTCACCGGATAGTTTGCGTCATAGTCGACTTCGATCGTCGCGCCATAGGCGGTGGCCAGTCCCGCGCAGATGGCGCGGATGCGCTCTTCCGACTTCTTGGCCACGTCCTTCTTCAGCGTGCGCACGGTGCCGGCGATCTCGGCCGATTCGGGAATGATGTTGTAGGCGTCACCGGCGTGGAACTTGGTCACCGATACGACCACGGCCTCGACCGGATCGGTGCTGCGCGAGGCGATCGTCTGTAGCGCGCCGACCAGCTGGCTGGTGATGACGATCGGGTCGATCGTGCCATGCGGCATGGCCGCATGGCCGCCCCGGCCTTTCACGGTGATGGTGAACTCGGCCGTCGCGGCCATGATCGGGCCCGGGCGGATGGCGAACTGGCCGACCGGCAGGCCCGGCATGTTGTGCATGCCGAACACTTTCGAAATGTCGAAGCGCTCCATCATGCCGTCCTTGACCATCTCGTTGCCGCCGCCGCCGCCTTCTTCCGCCGGCTGGAAGATCACCGCCACGGAGCCGGCGAAATTACGTGTCTCGGCGAGATATTTCGCAGCACCCAGCAGCATCGCCGTGTGGCCGTCATGGCCGCAGGCATGCATTTTGCCCGGTACGGTCGACGCGTAGGGCTTGCCGGTGATCTCCTTGAGGGGCAGCGCATCCATGTCGGCGCGCAGACCGATCGTGGGACCTTCGCCCTGACGGCCGCGGATGATGCCGACGACGCCCGTCTTGCCGAGGCCGGTCACCACATCGTCGCAGCCGAACTCCTTCAGTTTCTCGGTGACGAAGGCCGCCGTCTTGAAGACGTCGAAGTTCAGCTCTGGCGTCTGGTGCAGATGCCGTCGCCAGCCGGCGACTTCGTCCTGCATTTCGGCGGCGCGGTTCAGGATTGGCATGATGGGTCCATTTCGTTGTTGGTGCAGCCGGCTTCAGCCCGATGTTTTGGAATTGTGATTGTCGGGCGCTTTGCCATGTTGGCGTCACATAGGGTAAATAGCACCGCAATAATGCGGTCCGGTTTTTGAGGGTCGGATCCTTATGCTGGCGGTCACGTAACGAAATCTTACGGAGCCAGGGGCAATCACGGCAAGAGGCGATTTCGGATTCGATCATGCGGCACAGGCATTTCCTCAAATTATTCTCGGCTGGCGCAATCATGCTGTCGGTCCTGGCCGGGTCGGCGCTGGCCAATCCGGTGGTGGTCTTCGACCTGAAGAGCGGCCAGATCCTGCAGCATCAGGATGCGTTCAAGCGCTGGTATCCGGCTTCTCTGAGCAAGCTGATGACCGCCTATGTGACCTTCCGGGCGATCGCGGCCGGGGAAGTCCAGCTCGATTCGCCGATCAAGGTGACCAAGCACTCCGCCGGCGAACCGCCAAGCAAGATGGGCTTCAAGCCAGGCTCGGTGATGCGGCTCGACAATGCGCTGAAGATGATGCTGGTCAAGTCGGCCAACGACATCGCCATGGCGGTCGGCGAGAATGTCGGCGGCTCGCAGGCCGCCTTCGCCGAAAGGATGAACGCCGAAGCGGCCCGACTCGGCATGAACGGTACCCATTTCGTCAATCCGAACGGGCTTTTCTCGCCCGACCAGTACACGACGGCGCGCGACCTTTCGATCCTGGTGATGGCGATCCGCCGCGAGTTTCCGCAATATGCGCCGTGGTTCTCGATCGAAGGGCTTGCTGTCGGCAAGAAAGCCATCCCGAACTACAACCTCCTGATCGGCCGCTATCCCGGCGCCGACGGCATGAAGACCGGTTTTGTCTGCCCCTCCGGCTTCAATATGATCGGTTCGGCAACACGCAACGGGCGTACGCTGGTGGCGGTCGTGCTTGGCGAGAAGTCGGCGGTCAGCCGTGCCGAGGCTGCGGCGAAACTGCTCGATGAGGGCTTTGACGCGCCCGCGGCCGCCAGCCCGGCGACCATCACCACGCTGGCGCCCTATGGCGATCTGGTCTCGCCCAACGACATGCATGACGAGGTCTGCAAGAAGAAGACGCCGGAGGAGCAGTCGGAGGCACCGCCCGCGGCCGCCGCCAAGGACGCGCCGAAATCGCCCTACCAGGAGAAGCTCGACCATGTGCCGACGCTGGTTGCCGTCGGCCTGGGCGGCGCCACCGGCCCAGCGCCAAAGGCGATCCTCGACCAGGGCGGGCAGGAATATGCCGATGTGCCGATCCCGAGCTGGCGGCCCGACAAGCCGGTGCCGGCCGGCACCGGCCCGAAAGCCGTTGGCAACGCCGCGCAGGGCGACCAGCCGGCCAAGGCCGTGAACTGAGCCAATGGCGGACTTTCCGATCCCCGTATCGGTGCTGACCGGCTTCCTCGGGGCCGGCAAGACGACATTGCTCAACCGGCTGCTCAAGGATCCGGCGCTGGCCGATACGGCGGTCATCATCAACGAGTATGGCGAGGTGGCGATCGACCACCTGCTGGTCGAGCAGGCCTCGGACGGTATCATCCAGCTTTCCGATGGCTGTCTCTGCTGCACGGTGCGCGGCGAACTGGTCGATACGCTGGCAGACCTGGTCGACCGGCTGCAGACGGGCCGTATCGCCCGGCTCGCCCGCGTGATCGTCGAGACCACGGGGCTGGCCGACCCGGCGCCGGTGCTGCAGTCCGTCATGGCGCATCCGGCGCTGGTCCAGGCTTTTCGGCTCGACGGCGTCATCACCCTGGTCGATGCGGTCAACGGCAATGCCACGCTCGACGCCCATGTCGAGGCCGTCAAGCAGGTGGCGGTGGCCGATCGCATCGTTCTTTCGAAAGCCGATCTGGTCGAGCATCCCGGCGACCTCGAGACGCTGCGGGCGCGGCTGCGGCAGATCAATCCCGGGGCTCAGCTGCTCGATGTCGGGGAGACGAAAGCAGGGGTGGCGGCGCTGTTCGACTGCGGTCTCTACAATCCGGCGACCAAATCCGCCGACGTGCGGCGTTGGCTCGGCGAGGAAGCGGCGCACGATCACGACCATCACCATGGCGATCATGACCATACAGACCATGATCATGGCCACAGGCACGACCGGCGCGTACGCTCCTATTCGCTGGTCCATGAAGGACCGGTGCCGTTTTCGGCCATAGAGATGTTCCTTGATTTGCTGCGCTCGACACATGGCGAGCAACTGCTGCGCATGAAAGGCGTCATCGAACTCAGGGAAGACCCGTCGCGGCCGCTGGTGATCCATGGCGTGCAGAAGATCCTGCATCCGCCGGCGCGCCTGCCGGCGTGGCCGGATAGCCAGCGCGGCACGCGGCTGGTGCTGATCACGCTCGACATGCCGGAAGACTATGTGCGCCGGCTGTTCGCCGCCTTCACCAACCGGCCATCGATCGACACGCCCGACCGCGCGGCGCTGGAAAACAATCCGCTGGCGATCGCCGGGCTGTAGGCTTAGTCGATTATTGGCCGCCGCGCTCGACCAGAAAGCGATGGCCACCTGAAACCGATGCTGTTTCAATCAGCTGGTGGCCGGCATCCGAGCAGAAGGCGGGAATGTCGATGACGGCCAGAGGGTCGGTGGTTTCCAGCCAGAGCCGGCTGCCGGGCGCCATCCCGGCCAGCCGCTTCTTCGCCTTCAGAACCGGCAAGGGGCAGTTCAGCCCCTTCAGATCGTAGACGGTGTCGCTGGCCACGGCGATCAGCCGCCGAACATGCCGAGCAGCTTGTTCTTCAGCTTCGTCACCCGGCTCTCGTCGGCGTTCGCGGCCTGCGTTTCGGCGGGCTGGGCTTCCGCGGGAACGGCAATGGTCGCGGTGGCAACTGGAGCTTCCTTGGCGGCCTTGGCCGCTATCTTGGCCTGCTTGGCCGCTTCCTTTTCAGCAAGGGCCTGCGCCTTGGCGGCTTCCTTGGCTTGCTTGGCCGCCTCAATGGCAGCCAGCCTCTGTTCCTCGGCCTTCTTCTTGGCCGCGTTTTCGGCGTCGAGTGCCGCCATCTTGCGGCCCGCGGGCGAATCGATGCGGCCCATGCGCGCCGTTTCGGTCACCGAGCCATCGGAATTGAGCGAAGGGGGGTCGATCGGCACGCGCTCGCCACGCGCCCGGCGCTTGGACCAGTCGGAGACGATGCTGGCTTCCTTGATGCCGGCAATCGTCGGCTTGGGCGGCGGTACGCTGGCCTTCAGCGCGCTGGTGAAGGCCGCGTCATAGGTGCTCTGATAGGCGTTGTAGGCGCTTTTCAGCGAATCCGGCTGCGTCGTCGCCGGGCAGGGGCCGGTCGGATCGAATGTCTGGCCGTCGGCGGCGACCTGGTTGAAGACGTAGCGCTTTTCGCAGACATCGACCTTCGGCGGCACCTTGGTGACCTCGAAATTGTCGTAGCCGACCTTCAGCATCTTCCAGAACTCATAGTTCGGGTCGTTGCGGTAGCGCGCCATGTTGGCGGCGGTCATGCGGAAGGGGAAGGCCTGGATCTGGAATTCGGTCTGGCCGCCCTGGAAGGCGTCGCGGCCGAACGCATAGATCTGCTCGATCTGCGCATCGGTCATCGAATAGCAGCCCGACGACGAGCAGGCGCCATGCACCATCAGGTTCTGGCCGGTACGGCCATTGGCGCGGTCATAGGCGTTGGGGAAGCCGATGTTGAAGGACAGATGATAGTTCGAGCGCGGGTTCATCTGCGATGGCCGCACCGTATAGAAGCCTTCCGGCGCCTGGCGGTCGCCTTCGGTGTATTTCGGTCCGAGCTTGCCCGACCATTTGCAGATGTCGTAGCTCGCCACCATGTCGTAGCGGCCGTTGGTCTTGGCCTTCCAGATTTCGAGCTTGCCTTCTTCCTTGAAGATGCGCGCCATCACCGAGGAGGTGCGGATCATGCCCTTGGCCTTCATGTCGGCCAGAATCTTGTCGGGCAGCGGCTTGTTGGCTTCCGGCGCGAAATCCTTCATGGACGAATCATTGCAGCCGGCGATGGCTATCGAGGCGGCGATGACTCCTGTGCGGGCGAGCTTGGCGAACATGAATACGGCTATGTCTTTCCTTCGAGCCCATGGCTTGAAAACAGCCGGACCCGCATGCTGAACACCCACGGACCGTAAGCCCGTTAACCTTGAAAATTCCTTACCGCAAGCCCTGGCCAGCCCGTCGCGGCCATTTCATTGACCCGAATGGGGCGGCATTTTTGTGGCGAAATTGCTCATTGCCGCCACATTGGCGCGAACAGGCGGCTCGGGAAGGTGCCGCCGCACCGCCATGGGCTCAGAGGCTGCGGCCCATCGCCAGGTATTTCTCGCGGCGCTGTTCGCGGAAATCGGTGTTGGCGCCGGCGAATTCCTTCATCGTCTTGGCGATGAGGTCGCCGGTCGCGGCAATCACCGTTTCGGGCGCGCGCTGGGCGCCGCCCATCGGCTCGGGGATGATGGCGTCGATGATCTTCAGTTCCAGCAAATCCTGAGCGGTGATCTTCATGTTGGTCGCCGCGTCCTTGGAGCGCGTCGTGTCGCGCCACAGGATGGAGGCGGCGCCCTCGGGCGAAATCACCGAATAGATGGCGTGCTCGAGCATGTAGACGCGATTGGCGGTGGCGATGGCGATGGCGCCACCCGAACCGCCTTCACCAATGACCACCGAGATCGATGGCACCTTGAGCGCCAGGCAGGCCGACGTCGAACGGGCGATGGCTTCGGCCTGGCCGCGCTCCTCGGCGCCGACGCCGGGATAGGCGCCCGCCGTGTCGACCAGGGTCAGAAGCGGGATCTTGAAACGGTCGGCAAGCTCCATCAGCCGCACCGCCTTTCGGTAGCCTTCGGGGCGCACCGAACCGAAATTGTGTTTCAGCCGGCTTGCCGTGTCGGAACCTTTTTCCTGGCCCAGGATCGCCACCGGCTCACCGCGGAAACGGGCAAAGCCGCCGACGATCGCCTGGTCCTCGCCGAAATTGCGGTCGCCGGCGAGCGGCGTGAAATCGCTGAACAGGCCCTTGATGTAGTCGACGCAATGCGGCCGGTCGGAATGGCGCGCCACCTGCACCTTCTGCCACGGCGTCAGCGCCTTGTAGAGCTCGCGCAGCGCATCGCGCGAACGCTTCTCCAGCCTGGTGATCTCGTCGGCGACATCGACCGCCTCGCCGTTCTCGGCAAGCTTCTTGAGCTCGAGGATCTTGAGCTCAAGATCCTGCACCGGCTTTTCGAAATCGAGGTAATTGTACATGCTTGAGCGGACCGATGCGTCGGAAGGCAAGGACTGCGGAACCCTTGAAACCAAGGCTCCGGGCGGTGAAATGTCGTCCTCACATAGCGATATGAGGCCTAGTCGGCAAGCGGATGATGATCGTTGACCAGCCGCACCAGCCGCTCTTCCAGCACATGCGTGTAAATCTGTGTCGTCGATATGTCGGCATGGCCGAGCAGTTGCTGCACGGCCCTGAGATCGGCTCCGTTCTGCAGGAGATGGCTGGCAAAAGCGTGGCGCAGCACGTGCGGCGAGATCTTGGCCGAGGCGATGCCGGCGCGCGCAGCCAATCCCTTCAGGTCGCGGGCAAAGACCTGGCGCGAGAGGTAGCCGCTGTCGGATGCCGCAGGAAACAGGAACGGGCTGTCGGCCAAGGCCGGAGCCGCGGCGCGGGCGGCCAGCCAGGCGCGCATGGCCGTGCGCGCCTTGGCCGAAAGCGGCACCATGCGCTCCTTGTCGCCCTTGCCGCGCACCATGAAGAAACGGTCGTCGCGCTGGGCCACCGTCACAGGCAGCCCAACCAGTTCTGAAACGCGCAGTCCCGTGGCATAGAGCACCTCGACCAGCGCGTGCAGGCGCAAGGCCGCCAGCCCGTCGGCGTGGCCGAGGCCGGCATCGCCGGCTTCCCGCGCCGCGCGGTCGATCAGCCGGCCGGTGTCGGCCTCGCTCATCGTCTTGGGCAGCGGACGTCCCTTTTTCGGACTGTCCAGCGTGCCGGTCGGATCGTCGCCGCGCAGGCCCTCGGCATAGAGGAACTTGAAGAACTGACGAATCGCCGACAGTTTGCGCGCCTGCGAGGTCGGCGCGAAGCCGCGAGCGGCGATGTCGTCGAGATAGGCCCTGATATCGGCGGCGGTCGCACCGGCGAGCCCGCCATCGATCCCGCTCGAAGCGTCTTCGAGGTCGCGGCGATAGGAGGACAGCGTGTTGTCGGCCGCGCCCCGCTCGGCGCTCATCATTTCCAGGAAGGCCTCGATGCGGGCGGCGCTGTTCATCAAAGCTTCGCTTCCGGGGTCAGTTCTTTTTGGGGTTCAGCTTTTCCTGGGGGATGCGCACGCTCATCTCGGCTTTCTTCGGCTCGACGAACATCACCAGCGCGAACATCGTACCATAGGCAATGCCGGCCAGAATCGCTGCTATCACGACAAAGCGAAACAGTGTCGGCATCAATTCTCGCTCGTCTTCTTGTTCTGCGTTTCCAAACCCTGTGCCCTTATGGGACGCCAATCCGGCCAATTCAAGGAAGAAGCAGGCCCCTGTTAGCAACTTCTGATGCAAGCGCCCTTCCGCTCATATCGGACCCAGCGCGCTCGCCACGCTTGACGCAAACCAGCTTTTCATGTCGATACGCCGGCAAAGAGGGCCCAATAACAGCTGATGAACGCGCTACAGGCAAATCCTCCAGGCGAGACCCATGCCGCGCTGCTTGGCCAGCTGGGCGGCAGGTCCATCGTCTTTGTCGGCCTGATGGGCGCCGGCAAGACCGCGATCGGCCGCAAGGTGTCGGCGATGCTTTCGCTGCCCTTCGTGGACAGCGACCAGGAGATCGAAAGCGTTTCGCGCATGACGGTCCCGGAACTGTTCGAGCGCTATGGCGAAAGCGAGTTCAGGGCTCTCGAGCAGCGCGTCATCCTGCGCGTTCTGGAAAACGGCCCGCAGGTGCTGTCGACAGGTGGCGGCGCCTTCATGAACGCGCAGACGCGCGAGGCCGTCGCCGCCCATGGCATCTCGGTCTGGCTGAAGGCGGAACTCGACCTTCTGATGGACCGCGTTTCGAAAAAGCAGAACCGGCCACTGCTCAAAAGCGCCGATCCCCGCGCCGTTCTGGAACGGCTGATGGGCGAGCGCTATCCGGTCTATGCAACGGCTGACGTCACCGTGCCGACCCGCGACGAGCGCAAGGAAGTCATTGCGGCCGAAGTGCTGTCAGCGCTCTGCCGGCATTTCGGCATTGACGAGATCGCGGCGGCCGGCGAGGTCGAATCGTGAGCGCGGATCAGCCTGTCACCGTCGAAGTCGGCCTCGGCGACCGGGCCTACGACATATTGATCGGCCCGGGCCTGCTGGCGCGCGCCGGCGCGGATATTTCACGCCGGCTGCCCGGCACGCGGGCCGCCGTCGTCACCGACGAGAATGTCGCCGCAGCGCATCTCGATACGCTGCGGGCCGGGCTTGAGAGGGGCAGCATCCAGCCTGCGATCATCACCATGCCGCCGGGCGAGAAGACCAAGAGCTTTGCCCATCTCGAAGAGGTGGTCGACGGCGTGCTGGCGGCGAAGCTGGAGCGCGGCGATGTCGTCATCGCCTTCGGCGGCGGCGTCATCGGCGACCTGACCGGCTTTGCCGCAGGCATCGTGCGGCGCGGCATGAACTTCGTGCAGATCCCGACCTCGCTTCTGGCGCAGGTCGATTCTTCGGTCGGCGGCAAGACCGGCATCAACAGCCCGCGCGGCAAGAATCTCGTCGGCGTCTTTCATCAACCCAAATTGGTCCTGGCCGACACCGGGGTACTCGACACGCTGCCTATCCGCGAGTTCCGCGCCGGCTATGCCGAGCTTGCCAAATACGGGCTGATTGACCGGCCCGATTTCTTTGCCTGGCTCGAAGCGAACTGGGAAAAGGTGTTCTCCGGCGGCGAGGAGCGGGCTGAGGCGATTGCCGAGGCCTGCCGGGCCAAGGCCGATGTCGTCGCCCGCGACGAGTTCGAGACCGGCGACCGAGCGCTGCTCAACCTTGGCCATACGTTCGGCCATGCGCTGGAGGCCGCCACGCAGTATGACGGCGCCCGGCTCGTCCATGGCGAAGGGGTGGCGATCGGCATGGCGCTGGCGCACCGGTTCTCGTCACGGCTCAACCTCGCCAGTCCCGACGACGCTGCGCGGGTCGAGGCGCATCTGCGCGACGTCGGCCTGCCGTGGCGAATGGCCGACATTCCGGGCGACCTTCCCGACGCCGATGCGCTGCTTGGCTTCATCACGCAGGACAAGAAAGTGTCGCGCGGCGCGCTGACCTTCATCCTGACACGCGGCATCGGCCAGTCCTTCATCGCCAAGGACGTGCCGGCGTCGGAAGTGCTGTCGTTCCTCAAGGATAATCATCCAGCCAGCCGGAAAGCCGGCTGACATGACCAACGAACTGGGCTGGATCGTCGTCGCTGTCCTCGCCGCGCTGATCCTGCTGGCCATCGTGTTGCGCACACGATTGCTCGGCCTATTCGGCTATGAGCTGTCGCGCATCGAGCCGCAGCGCTCCAGCCAGGACGAGCTGCGCGGCGCGGTCGACGATTTCCGCCGCGACGGTCAGGTGGTGCGCGAGGACCGCGACCGCATCGGCGGCCTGTTCGACCTCGAGGAGCTCGAAGTCTCCGACGTGATGGTCCACCGCACCAATATGCGCTCGGTCAACGCCGACAACGCGCCCGAAGCAGTGGTGCGCGAGATCCTGCAGAGCCCGCACACCCGCATGCCGCTCTGGAAAGGCTCGCTCGACAACATCGTCGGGGTGCTGCATGCCAAGGATCTGCTGCGCGCGCTGAACGAGGTCGGCAACGATTTCTCGCAAATCGACGTGATGAAGGTCGCCTCGAAACCCTGGTTCGTGCCCGACACCACCACCTTGCAGGAACAGCTCAACGCCTTCCTGCGCCGCAAGGCGCATTTCGCCATCGTCGTCGACGAATATGGCGAGGTCGAAGGGCTGGTGACGCTGGAGGACATTATCGAGGAGATCGTCGGCGAGATTGCCGACGAGCACGATGTCGACATCCAGGGCGTCAAGCAGGAGGCCGATGGCTCCGTCGTCGTCGACGGCACGGTGCCGATCCGCGACCTCAACCGGGCGCTCGACTGGAACCTGCCCGACGAGGAGGCGACCACGATCGCCGGCCTCGTCATCCATGAAGCCCAATCGATTCCCGAGGAAAAGCAGGCCTTTACGTTCCACGGCAAGCGCTTCGTCGTCATGAAACGCGACAAGAACCGGATTGCCAGGGTCAGGATCAGGCCGGCCGGCGGCAGTTAGAGCCGGCGCCTTACCAATCCTTCACTGGAACTGTCGCTGGCCCGGATGCATTCTTGGCCAATGACGATCGATCGGCGAACTTTGCTCCTGGCTTCGATGGCCGCCCTGTTGCCCGCTGGCACGCTGGCGGCGCGCGACAAGCCGTCGCCCGCCACCTTCGACTATGGACCGGCCAAGCTCGACATCTACGCGCCCGATGGCGCAAGAGACCTGCCTGTCGTCTTCTTCGTCCATGGCGGCGCCTGGCGGCTCGGCAAACGCAGCCAGGTGGGGGCCAAGCCAACCTTCCTGCTTGCCAACGGCTTCTGCTTCGTCTCCATCGACTACCGTATGCTGCCGCAGGCGGATGTCGCCACCCAGGCGGACGACGTCGAAAAGGCCTATGCCTATGTCAGGGCCAACATCGTCCAACATGGCGGCGACCCCAACCGCATCGTCGGCATGGGCCATTCGGCCGGCTGCCACCTGATTGCCCTGACCGGCATGCGTGGCGGGTTGCCTGGCGTTGCCGGACTGCTGCTCGACGACACCAGGGCCTATGACCTCGCGGCGCTCGCCAGGAATGGCGGCATGGTGCGGGCCTATGCGCGGGTTTTTTCGGATCCTTCGCAATGGGCGGCGCTTTCGCCAGCCAGTTATGTGGACGGCGGCAAGCATCCGCCAACCTTCATCGCCTATTCCCGCGCCGACGGTCGCGGGGAGCAGTCGACGGCCTTTGCCCAGCGCCTGCGCGCCACAGGCACCGAAGTGACGTTGTTCGACGGCAGCGCCTATACGCATATGTCCATCAACCGCAATTTCGGCGAGGACGGCGATGCGCTGACCGCCGCGGCGCTGACGTTTCTGAAGTCGACCATGGGTTGACCCCGCCGACCTCCGTCCATCCACGGCTGGATCATGCCAAAAGCGGCGGCGGGATATTGCCGTGAGGACATCGGCAGGTGCAATTGCTCTTCATCAACGGAGAAAATTTGCATGAATGGCGCCGATGTCCTGTGTGACGTGCTGCTGGCCAATGACGTCAAGGTCTGCTTCGCCAATCCCGGCACTTCGGAGATGCATTTCGTTGCAGCGCTCGACCGCAAACCGGAGATGCGTTGCGTGCTCGGCCTGTTCGAGGGCGTGGTGACGGGGGCGGCCGACGGTTATGCGCGCATGACCGACCATCCCGCTGCGACATTGCTGCATACCGGGCCGGGTCTCGCCAATGGTCTCGCCAACATGCACAACGCCCGGCGGGCCAGAAGCCCGATGATCAACATCGTCGGCGATCACGCGTCTTATCACCTGCCGCTCGACGCGCCGCTGACCAGCGACATCGAGGGCCTGGCTGCGCCGATGTCTAGCTTCGTGCGCCGGATCGAAGGAGCGGCCGACGTGCAGCCGGCGACGGAGGCGGCGTTTCGCGCCTCGCTGACGCCGCCCGGCGTCACCACGCTGATCCTGCCGGCAGACGCGGCCTGGGGCGACGCCACGCCGGTCTCGCCCGGCAAGGTCGTGCTTTCGCCTCTCTCTATCGACAGGGATGCCGTGCGCGCGGTGGCCGCCGCGATCCGTGCCGCGCCCGGCCGTGTCGGCATGATCGTTCGCGAGAAGGCCGCGCGCGCCGACGCGCTGGAGATTGCCGGCCAGATTTCGACGGCCTGCGATGTCAGGCTGTTCAGCGAGGTGCTGATCGCACGCATGCAGCGAGGGCGCGGGCGGGTCGCGCCGACGCGCATCCCCTATCCGGTCGACGCGGCGACGGCGATGCTCAGGGATATCGATGTGCTGGTGCTGGTTGGCGGAAAGGAGCCGGTCGCCTTCTTTGCCTATCCGGGAAAGCCGGGACGGCTTGTGCGTGACGACTGCCAGGTGCTGACGCTCGCCGCCCATGGGCAGGATCTGTATGCGGCGCTGGACGCGCTTCGCGATGAGCTTGGCATCATGCCGTCGCAACGGACGGTGTTTGCGAGCGCTTTTCCCGACGAACCAACGCCGAGCGGCCGGCTGACGGAAGAAGCAATTGCCTTGTCCGTCGCGAGAAAACTGCCGGCCGACGCGATCGTCTGCGACGAGGCCGTCACTTCGGCGCGGCGATTCTTCGCGCTGTCGGCCTTTGCCGCGCCACACGACTACATGATGGGTACCGGCGGATCGATCGGCGGCGGCATCCCGCTGGCGACGGGTGCTGCGATCGCCTGTCCCGGCCGCAAGGTGATCAATCTGGAGGCCGACGGCAGCGGCATGTACACGGTACAGGGCCTGTGGACGCAGGCGCGGGAAAATCTCGACGTGGTGACGATCGTCTTTTCCAACCGCACCTACGCGATCCTGCATGGCGAAATGCGCAATGTCGGGGTCAACGCGATCGGCGAGAACGCCAGGCGCATGCTCGATCTCGACAATCCGGCGCTGGACTGGGTGGCGCTGGCCAAGGGAATGGGCGTGGAAGCGGCCCGCGCCGACACATGCGAGCGGTTCGATGCCTTGCTCGATGCTGCCTTGTCTCGCCCGGGCCCGTTCCTGATCGAGGCGGTGATCTGAGCGCTGGCTTTTACCAGCGCGTCTGTTCGCCCGGTGCCGCCGGTTCGATCGCGAGAGCATGCACGCCGGCCTTCAATTCGTCGGCCAGCAATTCGTTGACGGCGCGATGGCGCTCGATGCGGCTCATGCCGGCAAAATTCGGCGAGACGATGCGGACGCGGAAATGCGTCTCCCCGGTGCCGTCGAATTCGGCGTGATGGTCTGACTCCACGTGATGATGGCCGGCGTGGAGGTGGCTTTCGTTGATGATGACCAGCCGGTCCGGCGAGAATGCCCTGTTGAGCTTGTCTTCCATGGTCGTCTGTATGGACATCGCCATCTCCCTTCACCACATATGCCAGACGCGTGAGCTGTGAAAGCCGGAAATCGGTTTCACAAGGGGCTCTCACCGCGCAACAAAATCCACCAGTCGCCCGCTTTATGCCGCGATTCAGCGGTTAGGGCGATGATCGTGAAAATGTCAATTCTTGTTTCGCATCTGCGAACGCCCCATAAATGGGTGAGATGAAGCCGTATCCCAAATATTTCGAGAAGATTCGCATCCGCCCGAAGAAGGATGTGGAGGTGGAGGCGCACGCGCCGATCTGCCAGTGGGATGGCTGCAAGGAGGCGGGCACCCATCGCGCGCCGGTCGGGCGCATGAAGGAGGGCGAGTATTTCCGCTTCTGCTTCGACCATGTGCGCGAGTACAACAAGGGCTTCAACTACTTCTCCGGCGTGCCGGACACCGAGGTCGCGCGCTTCCAGAAGGAAGCGATGACCGGCCACCGGCCGACCTGGAAGATGGGCGTCAATGGCGCCTCGACGCGTTCCTCGCCCGATATGGCGCAGATGCGCTCCGGCCGTGCCGGCTACTACAACCGCATGCGCGACCCGTTTGACCTGTTCAAGGGACCGAAGGACCCGCGCGAGACGCGCGAGCGCAAGGCCAAGCCGCTTGAGGCCAAGGCGCTGGAAACGCTTGGCCTTGATACAAAGGCGACTGGCAAGGATATCAAGGCGCGCTATAAGGAACTGGTGAAGCGTCACCATCCGGATGCGAATGGCGGCGACAGAGGTTCGGAAGACCGGTTCCGCGATGTGCTTCAGGCCTATCGCGTGCTCAAACAGGCGGGCCTGTGCTGAGCGACCCTACGGTTTGTGTCGTTTTCCAACTTTCATAAGGTTGGAAAAGGCTTTAAGACCGCCCCCGAACAAAATCGATTGCCGGCGAAACGCGACGTTTCGCTTGTGGAGACGTTGAGAGATATGAACAAGGTCGATCGCGACATCGCCAACCTGCCCGACACGACGGTGTCGGTGAAGGAGAAATTCGGTTTCGAGTCCAAGATGGTGGTGCCGGCCTATTCGGTGACATCGGAGCATGTGCCGGATGTCGATCCCGACTATCTGTTCGACAAGGCGACGACCTTGGCGATCCTCGCGGGCTTTGCCTACAACCGCCGCGTCATGGTGTCAGGCTATCACGGCACGGGCAAGTCGACCCATATCGAACAGGTCGCCGCCCGCCTCAACTGGCCCTGCGTGCGCGTCAATCTCGACAGCCATGTCAGCCGTATCGACCTCGTCGGCAAGGACGCCATCGTGGTCAAGGATGGAATGCAGGTCACCGAATTCCGCGACGGCATCCTGCCCTGGGCCTACCAGCACAATGTCGCGCTGTGCTTCGACGAGTATGACGCCGGCCGTCCGGACGTGATGTTCGTCATCCAGCGCGTGCTGGAATCGTCCGGCCGGCTGACGCTGCTCGACCAGAGCCGGGTCATCCGCCCGCATCCGGCATTCCGGCTGTTCTCGACCGCCAACACGGTTGGCCTCGGCGACACCACCGGCCTCTATCACGGCACCCAGCAGATCAACCAGGCGCAGATGGACCGCTGGTCGATCGTCACCACGCTGAACTATCTGCCGCACGACAATGAAGTGAATATCGTGCTGGCCAAGGCCAAGCATTATCGCGACGCCAAGGGCAAGGATATCGTCAACAAGATGGTGCGCGTCGCCGACATGACGCGTTCGGCCTTCATCAATGGCGATTTGTCGACGGTGATGAGCCCGCGTACCGTCATCACCTGGGCCGAAAACGCCGAGATCTTCGGCGATGTCGGCATGGCGTTCCGGCTGACCTTCCTCAACAAGTGCGACGAGCTGGAGCGTTCGGTGGTTGCCGAATTCTACCAGCGCGCCTTCGGCCAGGATCTGCCGGAAAGTGCCGCCAACGTGGTGCTGGGCTAAGCAGAGCCTCGATGGCGGGTCCGGGCGACAACACGCGCAACAAGTCGAAGACGGGGTCTGAAGCCGACAGCTTCAAGCGCGCCGTCACCGTCTGCATGCGCGCCATTGCCGGCGACAAGGACATGGAAGTCGGCTTCGCCAAGGACAGGCCGGCGCTGGCGGGAAGCCGCGCGCGGCTGCCTGAGCTGCCCAAGAAGGCTTCCAAGACCGACATCGCGATCACCCGCGGGCTCGGCGATTCCATGGCGCTGAAGCGCGCCTGCCATGACGTGCGCATCCACAGCAAGCTGGCGCCGGAAGGCAAGGCCGCCCGTGCCATCTACGACGCGGTCGAACAGGCCCGCGTCGAGGCGATCGGCAGCCGCGCCATGCAGGGCGTCGCCGACAATATCGGCTCGATGCTTGAGGACAAATACGCCAAGGCCAACCTCGTCGACGTCAAGGACAAGGCCGATGCGCCCATCGAAGAGGCGCTGGCGCTCATGGTGCGCGAAAAGCTGACCGGCCGGCCGGTGCCGAAGAGCGGCGAGCGGCTGGTCGAGCTCTGGCGGCCGTGGGTCGAGGAGAAGGCCAAGGCCGATCTCGACGGCCTGTCGGAGAAGCTCGAGGACCAGCAGGCCTTCGCCCGTGTCGTGCGCGAGATGCTCGCCTCCATGGAAATGGCCGAGGAACTCGGCGACGACCAGGAGACCGAGGACTCCGAGGACAATGACGACAACCAGCCGCAGGGCGAGGAACAGAGCGAGGAAGGCGGCGAAGACGATTCCGGCTCCGAGCAGTCGCAGTCCGAAGATGCCGAGGCCTCCGCCGACGACGAGCAGTCGGCCGAGACGGAAGCCTCCGACGCCACCGCCGACGATCTGTCCGATGACGACGACGCCGATGCCGAGACGCCCGGCGAGGCACGCCGCAACGACAACCCCTTCACCAATCTGCCGAAGGAAATCGACTACAAGGTCTACACCACGGCGTTCGACGAGACGGTTGGCGCCGAGGAGCTTTGCGAAGAGGAAGAGCTCGACCGGCTGCGTGCTTTCCTCGACAAGCAGCTCGCCAACCTCTCCGGCGTCGTCGGCCGCCTGGCCAACCGCTTGCAGCGCCGGCTGATGGCGCAGCAGAACCGGTCCTGGGATTTCGACCTCGAAGAGGGCTATCTCGATCCGGCGCGGCTGGTGCGCGTGGTCATCGATCCGATGCAGCCGCTCTCGTTCAAGCAGGAGCGCGACACCAAGTTCCGCGATACGGTGGTGACGCTGGTGCTCGACAATTCCGGCTCGATGCGCGGCCGGCCGATCACGGTCGCCGCCACCTGCGCCGACATATTGGCGCGCACGCTGGAGCGTTGCGGCGTCTCGGTCGAGATTCTCGGCTTCACCACACGGGCCTGGAAGGGCGGGCAGGCGCGCGAGAAGTGGCTGAAGGACGGCAAGCCGCCGAACCCCGGCCGCCTCAACGATCTGCGCCATATCATCTACAAGTCCGCCGACCATCCGTGGCGCCGCGCCCGGCGCAATCTCGGCCTGATGATGCGCGAAGGCCTGCTCAAGGAAAACATCGACGGCGAGGCGCTGCTTTGGGCGCACAACCGGCTGATCGCCCGCCCCGAACAGCGCAAGATCCTGATGATGATCTCGGACGGTGCGCCGGTCGACGATTCGACGCTGTCGGTGAATCCGGGCAACTATCTCGAGCGCCACCTGCGCGCCGTCATCGAGCTGATCGAGACGCGCTCGCCGGTCGAGCTTCTCGCCATCGGCATCGGCCACGACGTCACCCGCTATTATCGGCGTGCCGTCACCATCGTCGATGCGGAGGAACTGGCCGGTGCCATGACCGAGCAACTGGCATCGCTGTTTGCCGAGGAAAGCGCCAGGGATACGCGGCGCGGCGGCATGCGGCGCGCCGGATGATCTTTTCGGGCGGCGCGTTTCGGCAGGTACTTCGCGCCGCCATCGTCCTGCTCGCCGGCATGACCCCGGCATTGGCCGGCTCGGCTGCAGTCGAACCTGTCGCCGTCTCCGCCCGTCCGATCACAGACTTCCATATTGGCCATGCCGACAAGCAGTTCGGCTCGCTGGAATTTGTCGGCGGGCTGGAGATGACCTCGCCATCGCGTGATTTCGGGGCGCTGTCGGCCTTCCGATTTCTGAAAGCCGGCAGCGATTTCATCGGCGTGGCCGACACCGGCTACTGGTTCTTCGGTACGGTGGACCGCGATGCGGAGAGGAGGCCTGTCGGCATCCGGAATTTCCGCATGCAGCAGATGGTCGACCGGAACGGCCAGCCGATCGACGAAAAATGGGAAGTCGATGCCGAGGGCCTGGCGGTCAAGGACGGCATCGCCACGGTGGGTTTCGAGCGCAATCACCGCGTCGCCCAGTTCAGGATCGATCCCCAGGACATGAAAGGGCCGCTGCGGCAGCTGGATTTCCTGGTGCCGGCGCGCGAGCTGCGGCAGAATCGCGGCTTCGAGACAGTCACCCATGCCAATGCCAACGGCCAGCATCAAGGCGGCCTTGTGGTGGTCTCGGAGAAGAGCCTCGACAGATCAGGCAATATCTACGCCGCCATCATCGAAGGGCCGCACAAGGGCGTCTTCACGGTGAAGCGCAACGACGATTTCGACATCACCGATGGCGCTTTCCTGCCGAATGGCGACCTTCTTCTTTTGGAACGCAGTTTCACCATGGCGGGCGGCCTCAAGATGCGGCTGCGGCGCATCTATGGAGAGAGCGTCGAGAAAGGCGCCGTCGCCGATGGGCCGGTGTTGCTGCAAGCCGATATGGGCTACCAGATCGACAATATGGAAGGCCTCGACGTCTGGACCAGGGATGACGGCGCGCTGATGGTGTCGTTGATCTCCGACGACAACCACTCGATCCTGCAGCGCAATCTCTACCTCGAATTCATCCTGCACCAGGATTGAGCGGTGCTCCGACCGCGAAGCTTAAGTTGAGGTCTTCAACGACGGGGTCGACTGTTCGTCGATAGAGTTACGTCGTCTTCGGTCGGGAGCCGTTGGTAGCGAGCCAGATGACATGGCGCGCGCCACGCTTGCCGTTGGCGCGGGTGTGGACTTCATCGACGGCGAAGCCGGCCTGTTTCAGCCGCCTGACAAATCCGGCATCCGGCCCCTGCGACCATACGGCCAGGACACCGCCCGGCTTCAGGGCGGCGCGTGCGGCGGAGAGGCCGGCCAGGCTGTAGAGCGCGTCATTGCCCTTGTGCACGATGCCTTCGGGGCCGTTGTCGACATCGAGCAGGATCGCGTCCCAGGCCGAGGGCTCGGACCGTATCATTTGCCCGACATCGGTCTCCCGGATTGTGAGGCGGGGATCATCGAGGCAGCCGCCAAACGCCTCGGCCATCGGGCCGCGCGCCCAGGCGACCACGGCCGGCACCAGTTCGGCGACAGTGATCTCGGCATTGCCGCCCAATTCGGCCAAGGCGGCACGCAGCGTAAAGCCCATCCCAAGCCCGCCGATCAGGATCCTTGGCTGCAGATGGCCGGCAACCCTCTGGCAGGAGAGCTTCGCCAGCGCCTCCTCGGAGCCGCTGAGGCGGCTGTTCATCAGTTCGTTGGTGCCGAGCATGATCGAGAATTCGGAACCGCGCCGTTTGAGCCGTAGTTCCTGCCCGCCATCAGGCGTTTTCGCGGAATCCAGCTGGATCCAGGGAATCACGGTTCAGGCCGCGGCAACCGCCGGCTGGCTCCAGCGGGCGGCGAGCAGCCGGTAGGGAATGAGTGCGACCACGGCGATGATCAGCTTCACGGAGAGATCGCCGAGCGCCCAGGAGATCCAACGCATGGCGTCGATATGGAAGACACCCATCAGCGGCGCCGTCTCCAGGGCGAAACCGTCACTGGGACCGACGAAGGCAAAGGCGGCGGAAAAGGCGACGCCGAAGAACACAAGCGTATCGAACACCGAGCCGACCAGCGTGCCGATGATCGGTGCGCGCCACCAGCTCTGCCGGCGCAGCCGGTTGAACACGGTGACGTCGAGGAGCTGCGCGGTCAGAAAAGCGGCGCCGGAAGCGGCCGCGATGCGCACCAGGCGGTCGGCCGACGTCTCGAATTCGATGAAGCCATGGCGGAACAGGAAGGGCGGAATGAGGATGGAGCAGACCACCGCCGTCATGAAGCCGACAAAGACGATCCGGCGCGCCACGGCGGGCCCGTAGCGGCGGTTGGCAAGGTCGGTGACCAGGAAAGAGAACGGATAGGTGAACGCGCCCCAGGTGAGCAGGTCGGCCAGCGACAGGCCGCCGATCTGGCCCTGCATGGGAAACTGCACGAGGATGTTGGATGCCACGACGACAAGCGCCATGGCGGCCACAAAGGGCATGTATCGCGAAAAGGCAGTCATTTTTTTATCCTGGGTAATGGAACCAGCGGAGCATCATGCCGAGGCAGCGCTCGCTTGATACAAGGGCATCGGATCAGTGAACCTTGCGGGTCCTATCCGATGCCCCAGACCAACAAGAGGTTGGTCTGGGCGGTCGTCCCCCGCCTGAAAGACAAATTAGGCAGCAGCCTGCTCGGCGAGCTTCTTGGCGATCTGCTTCTTCAAGAGACGCGCGCGCTGCGACAGTTCCTTGACGTCGGCCTTGGCCAGGAAAGCATCGAGGCCGCCGCGATGTTCGACCGAACGCAGCGCGTTGGCCGAGATGCGCAGGCGCACATTCTGGTTCAGCGCTTCCGAAATCAGTGTCACATTGACGAGGTTCGGCAGGAAACGACGCTTGGTCTTGTTGTTGGCGTGGCTCACATTGTTGCCGGTCATGACTGCCTTGGCAGTGAGTTCGCAGGTGCGGGACATGGTTCTAACCTTCAGTTCTCTCGGGACCTGCCAAACATTCAAGCCCACGCCGGGTGGCGCGCGGTTCTGGTCAGGCGGCCTTATGGAAAAAGTTGGCGTTCCATAGTTGCATTTCACCGGGGCGTCAAGCTCCGGCTTCGCCACGGAAGCGCCCGGCATTTCATATTAAGGCCGGATTTCATCCTATAAGCAGTCCCATAGGGACACGCCAGACCGGAGCCGCCCGCCTCCGGCCGACAATCAAGGATACGATCCCGCCATGCCTCGTTTGCCTTTCGCGCTTTTTGCCGCGCTTGCCATCGCCTTGCCGTCCGCCGCCTCGGCGGCCTCGCCGCAGTCCTTCAAGGGCGAATACACAGTGTCGTTCCTCGGCCTCTCGATCGCCAGGTCGACTTTCTCCAGCAGCTATCAAAATGGCGTTTACGCGATCAACGGCACCGTCTCCGCGGCGGGTCTGGCCAAGCTGTTCGACGACACGCGTGGCACGATCTCGTCCAAGGGTACGATCTCCGGGCAGAAGATGGTGCCGCAGGCGTTCCGCGCCGATTACACGTCCGGCAAGAAAGTGTCCGCGATCGACATCCGCTTTGCCAATGGCAATGTGACGTCGACGCAGGTCATCCCCGCACCCGGCAAGCGCGATCCCAAGGCCTGGGTGCCGCTCGGCGCCGGCGATCTGGCATCGGTGCTCGATCCGATGGCCGCCACCGTCATCCATGCCGACAGCCTCGACAAGGTCTGCGGCCGCAAGGTCAAGTTCTATGATGGCGAGATGCGCGCCGACCTGACGCTGACCTACGCCTCGAAGGGAACGATCTCGGTGCCGGGCTATAAGGGCGACACCGTCACCTGCCAGATGGGTTTCGAACCGGTCGCGGGCTATCGCAAGGGTCGCAAGGCGCTCAATTACCTCAAGAACAAAAGCCGCATGATGGTGACGTTTGCACCGCTCGGCCAAACCGGCGTATATGCGCCGATCCACGCCACGGTCGGAACGCAGATCGGCACCTTGACCATCAGCGCCGGACGTTTCGAAGCGGTACAATAAGGCACGCCCGGCAGCAGAAGAGGGCGCGCCACGGGAGAAAAAATGGGGCGCGCAACACTGATCGGCTTTTCGGCGGTCGCCATGTGGGCGTTGCTGGCTTTGTTGACGGATGCGTCCGGCAAGGTGCCGCCTTTCCTGCTGTCGGCGATCACCTTCTCGATCGGCACCGGTGTCGGGCTCGTCGCCCGACTGTTCATGCCGGCTGCCGGCAAAAGCCAAAACATCCCCCCTCAGGTCTGGGTGATCGGTATTGCCGGCCTGTTCGGCTACCACTTCTTCTACTTCACCGCGCTGCGCAACGCGCCGGCGGTGGAGGCAAGCCTGATCGCCTATCTCTGGCCGCTGCTGATCGTGCTCGGCTCGGCACTGATGCCGGGCGAGAAACTGGCCTGGAACCACGTCGTCGGCGCGCTGCTCGGCCTTGCCGGCACCGTGCTGATCGTCACCAAGGGCGGTGCTCTCGCCTTCGATGCCCGCTATGCCTTCGGCTATGCCATGGCCGTGGTCTGCGCGGTGCTGTGGTCGTCCTATTCGCTGTTGTCGCGGCGCTTTCCTTCGGTGCCGACCAGCATCGTCACCTGGTTCTGCGCGGCCACTGCCGTGCTGTCGCTCGCCTGCCACCTGGCGCTCGAGGAAACGGTTCTGCCTGAAGGCGCCGGCCAGTGGCTGGCCGTGCTCGGGCTCGGCCTGATGCCGGTGGGTGCCGCCTTCTATGCCTGGGACATCGGCGTCAAGCGCGGCAACATCCAGGTGCTGGGCGCGGCGAGCTACGCGGCGCCGCTTCTGTCGACGCTCGTGCTGATCGCGGCCGGCGTCGCCGAGCCGTCGCTGCGCATCCTCGCCGCTTGCCTGCTCATCACCGGCGGGGCGGCATTGGCGGCAAAGTCGCTGTTCCTGCGCAAACCGGCCGCAGCCGAGAGTGGAGCCAAGGCATGATGCCGTTTCCAGGTGGTATCGATGCCAACGCCAATGCGACGCTCATCTTTTCGCTGGTTGCGGCGGTCATCTACGCCTTCACCTCGGGGATGCCGCCGACGCTGGCCCGCTCGGCGGCAAAGACGATCGCCGTGGCAATGCTCGCCGTGCTGGCCGGCATGCAGGGCGGCCCGACGCTCCTGATCGCGGCCCTTGCGCTGAGCGCCGTCGGCGATGCCTTCCTGTCGCGCGACGGCGAAAAGGCGTTTCTGGGCGGGCTGGGCAGCTTTCTCCTCGCCCATATCGTCTACGTCGTCCTTTTCCTGCGCAGCGGCGAGGGCATGGGCGTGCTCGGCGCCGAGCCCTGGCGCGGAGCAATCGCGGTTGCGATGGCTGTGTTCGCGGTCGTCATGCTGGCGGCGCTCTGGCGCCGCGTTGGCCCTGGCCTGCGCATTCCGATCGCCTGTTATGTCGTGGCGATCCTGGCGATGGGCATGGCGGCGCTGACGACAGGCAGCGCCTGGCTGATTGGCGGCGCCCTTCTGTTCATGGCCTCGGACGGTTTGCTGGCGGTGGAAAAATTCCTGGTGGCCGCGATCTCGCCGCATCGCACCTGGATGCGCCTTGGCATCTGGGCGCTCTACTACGCGGCTCAGCTCACCATCACGCTGGGTTTTCTTTTGCGCTAGGATTGCGCCGGCCGCCAGCCCGGCTCGGCCAGTTCGAAAGCGGCGAAATCAAAACCCGGCGCCACCGTGCAGCCGACCAGCGTCCAGTCGCCGAGGCTGTGCGCCGATTGCCACCAGCCGGTCGGGACGACGATCTGCGGCCGCTCGCCGCCGGCGAGTTCATTGCCCAAAACCTGCTCGATCACCTGAGCGGAGCCGCCGTCCTCCCACATGGACAGCGCCAGTGGAGCGCCGGCATGGAAATGCCAGACCTCGGCGGCGTCCTTGACCCTGTGCCAGGCCGAGACCTGATGCTTCTCCAGGAGGAAATAGATCGCGGTCGAGTGGCCGCGCTGGCCGCCGGCCGCGTCGCGAAAGGTTTCCGCGTACCAGCCGCCCTCGGGATGCGGCTTCAACCCGAGTGTCGCGATGATTTCGGCGGCGGTGGTCAATGGCATTCCTACTGTATGGGCGCGTGGTCAGAAATTGTCCTTGCGCTTGCGAATCTCGGCGAACACCTCGGCATCCCCGGCTTTTTCCATGCCGAGATGCTTGCGGATCGCCGGATCGTGCCAGCGCAGGAAGGGGTTGGTCGACAGTTCCTCGCCGATCGTCGTCGGCAGTGTCGGCTTGTTGTCGAGCCGCAGCGCCTCGATCCGGGCGGCGCGCTCCTTCAAGGCCGAATTGGTGGGGTCGACGGTCAGCGCGAAACGGGCATTGGCGAGCGTGTATTCGTGGCCGCAATAGATGATCGTCTCGGCGGGAAGGGCCGCGAGCTTTTTGAGAGATTCGTACATTACCGGCGGTTTGCATTCGAACAGCCGGCCGCAACCCAGCGCAAACAGCGTGTCGGCGGTGAACGCCACTTTCGATGTCGGCATATGGTAGGAGACATGGCCGGCCGTATGCCCGGGCGTGGCGATCACCTCGATGCGTTCATCGCCGAGATGCAGGACGGAGCCTTCCTCGACGGTTTCGTCGATGCCGGGGATCTTGGCCTTTTCCGCTTCCGGGCCGACGATGCGCAGCTTGAACCGCTCCTTGAGCGCCAGATTGGCCTCGACATGATCGGCATGGTGATGCGTGGTCAGGATAACAGTCGGCGTCCAGCCCGTGCGCTTGATCGCGGCCAGGATCGGCGCTTCCTCGGGGGCGTCGATGATCGCGGTCTGCCCGCTTTTGCGATCATGCACCAGCACGCCGAAATTGTCGGTGCGGCACATGAACTGTTCGATTTCGACCGGCATCGCGTCTCTCCATCCTGTCGCCGAGACATAGGACGCCCGGGCGCGGATGTCATCCACGGGATGAAGAATGTCATTGGCGATGACGGCCGCGCGGGTGCCTTTGTTGAATCCGGCCGACATCGCGGCTACATCCCTCCCATGCATTCCGACATCGTCGACCTTCGCTCCTTCTATTCGACAACGCTCGGGCGGTTCGCCGAGCGCTCGATCACCATGGCGCTGTCGTCGATATGGGCCACCGTCCCCAACGAACGGCTGGTCGGCCTGGGATACACCTTGCCCTGGCTGGAGCGCTTCGGCACCGATGCCGAACGGGTCTTCGCCTTCATGCCGGCAACGCAAGGCGCCGTGGTCTGGCCGGCGACCGGGCCGGCCGCGACCGCCCTGGTCTTCGACGAGGAACTGCCGCTGGTCGATTCCTGCATCGACCGCATGCTGCTCGTCCATTCGCTCGAACATGTCGAGAACCCGCGCGAGACGCTGAACGAGATCTGGCGGGTGCTGTCGCCGGCGGGGCGCGTCGTCATCGTGGTGCCCAACCGGCGCGGTGTCTGGGCGCGTTTCGAACACACGCCGTTCGGAAACGGACGGCCCTTCTCGCGCGGGCAGCTCACCGAATTGCTGCGCGAGGCGAATTTCACGCCGGCCGCCTGGTCGGATGCCCTGTTCTTCCCGCCATCGCGGCGGCGCTTCATGATGCGTTTCCACAATGTGCTGGAGCGTGCCGGCCGGCGGCTGTGGCCGATCTTCTCCGGCGTCATCGTCGTGGAGGCGCAGAAGCGGCTCTATCAGGGCGTGCCGGTGGTCCAGCGCGCTTCCCGCCGCGTCTTCGTGCCTGTGTTGTCGCCGCATGGCGCGACGCGTCTCGGCCGCCGGGCTGAAACCGGGGGCGGCGCGTCTTCGGCTCGCCAGGTGAAACCTTCGTGATCTCGGATGGAAACTTGCCCCGCGCGGCTTTTGCCGGCCTATCTGTCGTGGTGAACGCGCGTCCTGGTTGATATGCGGATGCCTTCAGTCTTCTCCATCCGGTTTCAGCATCGCTTCTGAACGCAAGGACTTTGGCTATGGCCGATCAACCAGACAACGCCACCCGGCCGGTCGCGGCTGTCGAAGCCAGCAGCCTGCGTGACCAGGTGGCGACGCTCAGGCAGGCGCTGGCCGGATCGCCGGTCCGCAAATGGTTGCTGTGGACTTCGCTCGGCATCATGGCCGTCATCATCGCGACGTCGATCGGCCAGGTGCTGCTCAACCGCTGGAACCAGCCTTTCTATGATGCGCTCTCGCGCCGCGACATGGCCGCCTTCCTGCACCAGCTCATGATCTTTGCCATGATCGCCGGCGGACTGCTCGTGCTCAATATCTGCCAGACATGGCTCAACCAGATGATCCGGCTGAAGCTGCGCGAGGCACTGACACTGGATTTGATCGATCAGTGGATGCGGCCGGCGCGCGCGTTCCGGTTGGCCAATGCCGGCGCCATCGGCGTCAATCCAGACCAGCGCATGCAGCAGGACGCCGCGCATCTGTCCGACCTGTCGACTGATCTTGGCGTCGGCCTGCTGCAATCCTTCATCCTGCTCGCCTCTTTCGTCGGCGTGCTGTGGCAGCTGTCTTCGGGCTTCGTGTTCCATGTCGGCGGCTGGTCGCTGGCGATACCGGGCTACATGGTCTGGGCCGCATTCCTCTATGCCGGCATCGCCTCCTGGCTGAGCTGGCTGGTCGGCCGGCCGCTGATCCGCCTCAACAGCGACCGCTACACGCGCGAAGCGGAGCTGCGCTCCTCCATGGTGCGGGTCAACGAGAATGTCGACGCCATCGCGCTCTACCACGGCGAGGCCGACGCCAGGCGGCGGCTCGAGCTCGATCTCGGCACGGTGCTGGGTTCCATGCGGCGCATCTTTACCGCCCAGATCAATCTGTCCTGGGTGACCGACACCTATGGCTGGATCACCGTGGTGGCGCCGATCCTGGTTGCCTCGCCAGTCTATTTCTCGGGCGATATCAGCTTTGGCGGGCTGATGATGGCGGTCGGCGCCTTCAACCAGGTGCATTCGTCGTTGCGCTGGTTCATCAACAATATCGGCAGCATAGCCGATTGGCGCGCCACGCTGATGCGCGTCGCGGACTTCCGCATCGCGCTCGACGAAACCGACGTGCTGCACGACAAGGAGAAGCGGATCTCCTTCGATGAGAACGCCGATGGCAGCCTGACCTTCGAGAAACTCCAGGTGGCCTCTCCGGAGGGCTGCACCAAGCTCTCCGACCTGCATGTCGAAATCCATGCCGGCGAGCGTGTGATGATCACCGGCGAGCCCGGCGCCGGCAAGACGCTGTTCTTCCGGGCCATTGCCGGCCTGTGGCCATGGGGAAGCGGGAAGATCGGCATGCCGGCGGGCGAAACGCCCGTCTTCGTGCCTCGTGTTCCGTATTTCCCCGCCGGCACACTACGTGAGGTTCTCGACCATCCCTATGGTGCCGATCCGGCAAGCGATGCCGATATTTCGGCGGTGCTTGCCGAAGTCGGCCTTGAGCGTCTGTCATCCTCGCTCGACCGCTCGGCCCGCTGGGAGCGCGAGTTGGGCGACGACGAACAGCGATCGCTCGCCTTCGCCAGACTGGCCTTGCGCAAGCCGAAATGGGTGATCATCGATGAAGCGATGGATGCCTTCGACGGCCCCTCGCTGAGGCGGGTGCTGTCGCTCATGGACAAGCATCTGAAAGGCGCCGCAATCATCAATATAGGACGCGGCCTGCACAACAATCAGTTCTTTCCGCGTTCCCTGACCATCGTGAAGGATACCGGCGCACCGGCGCTCAAACCCGCCCGCGTCAGGGCAGGCGCCATCGAACCGCCGCCGGTCGCGGCTCGTCGCAAGAAATAGAAGGGAACGGCCCAGGCGCCGGCCACAAGCTTTATTTCGCCGCGATCGCAGGCGACTGTTGTGGTCGAAACATCGCTTGGGCTGGCCATGCTTGATATTATGAGCCTGCTTGCCTGTCTGGCTTGCGCCGAGGCCGCTCCGGTTCCTTCCGTGCCGGGCAGGCTGGCCGTCGACGTCGAACTGGTGCTGGCGGTCGATATCTCGCTGTCGATGGACGAGACGGAGTTCGCCCTGCAACGCGCCGGCTATGTCGAGGCGCTGCGGCATGCCGATTTCATCCAGGCGGTCCGTTCCGGCCATACGGGCCGCATTGCGCTCGCCTATTTCGAGTGGGCCGGCACGGTGCGCGACGACGCGGTCATCGGCTGGCAGGTCATCGATAGCGCCGAGAGTGCCAACAACTTTGCCGACAAGCTCGCGGCCCGCGCTTTCCGGAGTTTCCGCGGCACTTCGATTTCAGGCGCGCTTGCCTTCGGCGCCGGGCTTTTCGACAGGACCAACTTCCAGGGCGAACGCAGCGTCATCGACATATCGGGCGACGGCCCCAACAATATCGGGCCGCCGGTCACCGCCACGCGCGATGCGGCCATTGCCAAGGGCATCGTCATCAACGGCTTGCCGATCCTGATCAAGCCATCGCCGACGTTCAGCCATCTCGACAGCTATTATGCGCAATGCGTGACCGGCGGACCCGGTTCCTTCGTGCTGCCGATCCATGCCGCCGCCGAATTCTCGACGGCGATCCGTCGCAAGCTGATCCTCGAGGTCAGCGGCGTTCAGGACAAGCCGGTGATTACGCCCATCGGCATGGAAACGCCGGTCGATTGCCTTCTGGGGGAACGCGACCGGCGGTTTCTGTCTGATCCCTATTTCCCGGAACTGGACCGATAGGCTGGCCTGCTTCAGGCGGGCCGGGTGCCGAACTCGGTGCGGAATTTGTTGGAGAGGTCGCGGCGCCAGCGCCGGCCCTGGACATAGCCTCTGGCCAGTTCCGGCAAGGAGTAGCCGAGCGCCTTCGACGAGCGATTGGCCATGTAGCCTTCGAACGCCTCCGGTATCCGGCCCCTGAGAATATCGGCGATGATCTGCCGCGCGATCATGTAGGGCGGGATCTGCGGATAGGAGCGGGCGATATGCGGGTGCTTGCCCATCAGGTTCGCATAGGCTTCGACGTAGCCCGCCCGGCGGCCAGAGATCGAATTCTGCGAATTGTACTTCGTCCAGTCGATATCTCCCGACAGTTGCGCGCCGAACCGTAGCGCCAGGCGCAACAGCAATTCTCGGTCCTGCATGCGGGTTATATCGCTGTCGTAGCCGCCAATCTCCAGCAGGGCTTCTCGGCGGGCCGATATTGCGGAGCCGGCGATGAAGATCGTCTGCGCCACAAGCGTCCGCTCCAACAGCATCGGGCTGACGAAGGTCTCTGGATTGACGCAATTGGTGGTGCGGCCGCTCTTCAAAGAGACAAATGAGCTGAGAAGCACCTGAAGGGCGGGATTGTCGTCAAACCAGGCCAAGGTGCGCTCAAGCCGATGCGGCAGGTAGACGTCGTCGGAATCGAGAAACGTCACCACCGGCGCGCGCGCCCGCTCGATGCCGGCGTTCCTGGCGGCGTTGGCGCCACGCCATTTCGCGCCGACATAGACCAGCCGCGGATCGCTGATGCGCGCCAGCGCCGCCTCGGTTCCGTCGGTCGAGCCATCGTCGACGACGATATGCTCGAAGCGCGACATGCTCTGGGCAAGCACGCTGTCGATCGCGCGCAGCACTGTTTCGCGCCGGTTATGGGTCGGCGTGATGACCGTGATGAGAGGCGCCATGTCAGCGGTCCTGGCCATGTCAGCTATGACCGACATGGACAGGCACGAGTTCCGGTTCGTCCCGGACCAGGCCGAACGCCATGGCCGCCTGGCCGAAAAAAACCAGCGTGCAAAAGGACAATCCGACGAGAAGGGCGAACGGAATTTGCCAGACCGGCATTCCGAGTTGCGACGCATGCGCAAGGATGCGTCCGCTTACACGGCGGGACATCGAAAACCAGCGCCTCAGCGCTTTCAGCACGCGTCGGGGCCGTGAGGCCGATTCCAGCGCCACATATTTCCGGTCCGCATCGCGGCCGGTGACCAGAGCGCGCCAGAAGAAAAACCGCCAGCCGCGCGGGGGATAGTGGCTCGCCCGTGCATTGACCCTGACGAAATCATGTCCGCTTTCCCGCAACTGGCTGGTCAGCAGCGTGCAGGAAACCTTGAACCCGTTGCTGGCCGGATAGGGGTGGCTGGCCAGCCAGCTTCTGCGAAACGCGCAATTGTTGGCGTTCATCGCCCGCCTTGAAGCGAAACGCTGATCACCGTCGCGCAGCGGGAAGAACCATAGGAGAGCAAAGGTCCGCGAGGCGAAATCGTCATGGCCGAGATAGGTGTAGCCACTTACGGCAATCGTCTTGGGGTCTTCCATCGGCTTGAGAAGCGCGGACAGCCAGCCATCTTCGGTCACCGTGTCGGAATCGCAGTAGATGACGACATCGCCATCTGCCAACGCGGCACCGGCATTCTTCAACTGATAGTACCGGCCGCCGGGACAGGCGTTGAAAAGCATAGTCGCGGTCGTTGCAAGCAGCGGGACGAGTTCAAGGATGCGTTGCTGGAGAAGCCGTGTGTCGGTGTCCTGTCCGCTGTGAACCACGACAACCTGCGGTCTGGGATAATGGCCGACCGTCGTCGTGCGCTCTATTTCCCGCGCCAAGGCAGTCAGCGAAATGCCAATTTCATCCTCGTCGATGGAACTGGCATTCTCCATTTCAACAACGATCGAATATGTCTGCTTCTTCGGTTCCATGCTCCGCCCGCATCTATCCGGCGCGACGCTACAAAGAACATGCCGCTGTGTCACCACATCCTGCACAGTTCAACCTGTTCGAAACGACGAATTTCTGACCTGGCGCCCCAATAGCAACACCGCTGCGGGACCAGAAAGCCTGCAAACCCAGCACGATCGAAGCTGATTCGCTCTGTCGCACCGGTACCGTTCTTATTATCCGGGAGGTAATCGAATTGCGTGTGCTGTCTTGGCAATGTGCGGTCGTGAAGCCGGCAACCGGCTTCGAACACAGGAGTTCCGCTATGACCGCTTATGCCGTTGCCCATATGCATCAGGCCACGATGGGCCCGCAGATCATCGAGTATCTGCACCGAATCGATGCCACGCTGGAACCTTTTGGCGGCCGGTTCCTGATCCACGGCGGCAATCTGGAGGTGGTCGAGAACGACTGGCCGGGCCATCTGATCGTCATCGAATTCCCTGACCGCAAGCATGTGCGCAACTGGTACGATTCGCCCGCCTACCAGGCGATCCTGGCGCTGCGGACCAACAATTCGCAATCGGATGTGGTGTTCGCGGACGGCGTCGACCACCCGCACAAGGCTACCGATGTCCTGGAATAGCGGTGTGTCGGAGCCGAAGCCTTAGAGCGGTTCAGCGCTTGGTGGAATCGCTGACCCGCTCTAACTCTTTGTTTTTGCGCAACTCCCAAGGGCAAGCGTTACGCGCTTGTCCCGGGAAAACCGTTACACACCTGTCCTGGAGTTGCTCTAGCGCCTCAGCAAAAACACCGCCTGCTGGCCGAAGAAATTCCAGAACCACCACGGCATCGACAAGCCGATCTTCTGGCCGCTGGCGTCGAGCGCGGTCGCCTTTTCCACCGTCGCGCCAAGCTCCTCGCACAGATTGACGAAGTCGCGGATGGTGCAGAAGTGGATATTGGGCGTGTCGTACCAGGAATAGGGCAGATCCTTGGTCACCGGCATGCGGCCCTTGACGAACAGCGACAGGCGCACCCGCCAATGGCCGAAATTGGGGAAGGACACGATGGCGTGGTTGCCGATCCTGAGCAGTTCGTCGAGCACCAGCTTCGGATTGCGGGTGGCCTGCAGCGTCTGAGACAGGACGACGAAGTCAAAACCCTTGTCGGGATAGAATTCGAGATCCTTGTCGGCATCGCCCTGGATGACGCTGAGGCCGCGCGCGACGCATTCGTTGACGCCGCGCTGCGACAGTTCCAGGCCGCGGCCGTCGATCTGCTTGGTTTCCTGCAGCAATTCGAGCAACGAGCCGTCGCCTGAACCCACGTCGAGCACGCGTGACTGCGGCGGGATGAGGTTGGCGACGACCTCGAGGTCGACGCGCTGGCTGCCGTTGACGCTCATGGCTTCGCCTCCTGAGTGGCGCATGGCCCCGATCGGAAAAATCCGCAACTTTTCGGGGTCATGCTTCGCCTTTCTGTTTGGCGCATGACCCTGGTCCGAAAAGTCCGCAACTTTTCGGGGGTCATGCGTTGAGCCCCCTGGCGCGCGCGGCCGAGCCGATGAAGCCTTTGATGGCGGCAAACAGTTCGGGCTCGTCGAGCAGGAAGGCGTCGTGGCCGCGGTCGGTCTCGATCTCGACGAAGGACACCGATGCGCCGGCGGCGTTGAGCGCGTGTACGATCGAGCGGCTCTCCTCGGTCGGGAACAGCCAGTCCGACGTGAACGACACCAGGCAAAAGCGGGTTTTCGTGCCGGCGAAGGCGTCGGCCAGGCGACCGCCATGATCGGCGGCAAGGTCGAAATAATCCATCGACCGCGTCATGTAGAGATAGGAATTGGCGTCGAAACGGTCGACGAAAGTCATGCCCTGGTGGCGAAGATAGCTCTCGATCTGGAAGTCGGCGTCGAAGCCGAAGGTCAGCGCTTCGCGGTCCTGCAGATTGCGGCCGAATTTGCGGTGCAGGGCCGCCTCCGACAGATAGGTGATATGGGCGGCCATGCGCGCCACCGCCAGCCCTTTTTCCGGGCGCTTGCCGTGCTCGAAATATTTGCCGCCATGCCAGTCCGGATCGGCCATCACAGCCTGCCGCCCGACCTCATGGAAGGCGATGTTCTGCGACGAATGGCGCGCGCCGGTGGCGATCGGCAGTGCCGAAAAGACCCGTTCGGGATAGCTCGACGCCCATTGCAGCACCTGCATGCCGCCCATCGAACCGCCCAGCACGCAGAACAGTTTCTCGATGCCGAAATGGTCGACCAGCATCTGCTGCGCTCGCACCATATCGCGAATGGTGATGACCGGAAGGTCGAGCCCATAGGGCTTGCCCGTGGCGGGATTGGTCGAGGCCGGTCCGGTGGAGCCCAGGCAGCCGCCGATGACGTTGGAGCAGATGACGAAGAAACGGTCGGTGTCGATGATCTTGCCGGGGCCGATCAGCACTTCCCACCAGCCCGGCTTGCCGGTCACCGGATTGGTGTTGGCGACATGCTGGTCGCCAGTCAGCGCATGGCAGACGAGGATGGCGTTGGAGCGCGCATCGTTCAGAACGCCATAGGTCTGGTAGGCGATCTGGAACGGTGACAGCAGCGTGCCGGCATCGAGCCGGAGCGGCTTGTCGGGCCCGAAACGCAACACCAGGCTCGACGGATTGTCGACCTCGTTGTTGGACCTTGCTGCGCGCGGAGCGGCCATTCTCAATCTCTCTTGATGCATCGATTGTTGCGAAAATCCAGTTTCGCGGCGCCGATGCCGTCGTCCGGCCGGCAGCGGACAATAAAAAACCGGCATTGCCTTCGCAAAGCCGGTTACGTCGCGCAAACGGCCCTTTAGCGAATTGTTTAACGTGGCTGCAAGCCGACCGGCCAAATCACCACGGAACTGTCCACGTCCTTCTAGAACCCGCCCGCCTCGGCGTCAATGGCGGCTATCGGCACCACTGCCACCTCTCGACATTGTGTGCCATGGCTTGTATTTCCGCTGCGGCTTCCGGATGGAGGCGCCTTTCGACGGATTTTGCGAGACATGAACCAGACACCGGATCAGGCACGTCCGACCCCGCGCGCGGGCATCATGGACATAGACGCCTACGTGCCGGGAAAGAGCACGGCGCCCGCCGGCGTCGCCAAGGTCCACAAGCTGTCGTCGAACGAGAATCCGCTTGGGCCTTCGCCGAAGGCGATCGAGGCGGCGCGTGAGGTCGCGGCAAAGCTCGACATCTATCCAGACGGCACCGCCCGGCGGCTGCGCGAGGCGATCGCCGAGGTCCATGGTCTCAATCCGCAGAACATCATCTGCTCCAACGGATCCGATGAGATACTGGGCCTCCTGGCGCAGACCTATCTGGCGCCCGGCGACGAGGCCATGTTCACCGAACACGCCTTCATGGTCTACAAGATCTATATCCAGTCGGCAGGCGCCACGCCGGTCGTCATCAGGGAGACCGACGAGCGCGCCGACATCGATGCGATGCTGGCGGCCGTAACGCCACGCACGAAAATCGTTTTCCTGGCCAATCCCAACAACCCGACCGGGACTTATGTGCCGTTCCAGGAGGTGCGCCGCCTGCACGCCGGACTGCCGAAAAACGTGCTTCTGGTGCTAGACGCGGCCTATGCCGAATATGTCCGCCGCAACGATTACGAAGCAGGCATCGAACTGGCCGGCAGTGCCGACAACGTGGTGATGACCCGCACCTTCTCCAAGATAGGCCTCGGCGGGGCGCGCATCGGCTGGATGTATGGGCCGATGCATATTGTCGATGCGATCAACCGCGTGCGTGGCCCCTTCAACGTCAACGCGACGGCCATCGAAGCAGGCATCGCCGCGATCCGCGACCGCGCCCATGTCGAGCGCAGCGTGGCGCACAACGAGACCTGGCTCAACTGGCTGAGCGCAGAGATGACCGGGCTTGGGTTGCGGGTGACGCCTAGCGTCGGCAATTTCCTGCTCATCCATTTTCCCGACGACAACAAGCATTCGGCAGCCGCGGCGGATGATTATCTGAGCGCGCGCGGCTATATCTTGCGGCGCGTTTCCGGCTACGGCTTTCCCAACGCGCTGCGCATGACCGTCGGCACCGAAGAGGCCAATCGCGGCGTCGTCGCCGCGCTCACCACATTCCTGAAAAGCTAGAACGCCCAAGAAGCTGGAACGCCATGACATCTCCGATGTTCGAAAAGATCGCGCTGGTCGGCATCGGCCTGATCGGCTCGTCGCTGGCCCGTGTCATCCGGCGTGAAGGCCTGGCTCGCCATGTCGCGGTCTCGACCCGCAGTGCGGCGACGCTCAAACGAGCCGAGGAACTGGGTCTCGGCGATTCCTACACCACCGATGCCAGGGAAGCGGTGCGCGATGCCGATCTGATCATCGTCTCGGTGCCGGTGGGCTCGTCCGGCACGGTGGCGCAGGAGATCGCGCCGGCGCTGAAGAAGGGGGCGATCCTCACCGATGTCGGTTCGACCAAGGCTTCGGTCATCGCGCAGATGCAGCCGCATGTGCCCGACGGTGTGCATTTCATTCCCGGCCATCCCCTGGCGGGCACGGAAAAATCCGGCCCGGATGCCGGGTTTGCCGATCTGTTCGACAATCGCTGGTGCATCTTCACGCCGGTGCCGGGCACCGATCCCGAGGCGCTCGAAAAGCTGTCGGAATTCTGGCGCCGCTGCGGCGCCAACATCGACACGATGGACCCGCAGCATCACGACATGACGCTGGCCATCGTCTCGCATCTGCCGCACATCATCGCCTACAACATCGTCGGCACCGCCGACGATCTGGAATCGGTGACCAAGACGGAAGTGATCAAATATTCGGCTTCCGGTTTTCGCGATTTCACGCGTCTGGCCGCCTCGGACCCGACCATGTGGCGCGACGTCTGCCTGCACAACAAGGACGCCATCCTGGAAATGCTGGCGCGGTTCTCGGAAGACCTCGCCTTCCTGCAACGGGCGATCCGCTGGGGCGACGGCGACAAGCTGTTCGACCTGTTCACCCGCACCCGTGCGGTGCGTCGCTCGATCATCGAGGCCGGGCAGGACATCGACGTACCGGATTTCGGCCGGCAGGCCGTCGAACACCCGGCGAAGGGTTAAGTTGTTTCAGGCCAGGTCGCGGCAACCATCGCCAGTGTTTCGGCCCTGTCGGGGGCTCCGAGCCTGCCGCCGAAGCGCAGGCATTTGAGCGCGGCGGCGGCACTGGCGAAGCGCAGCGCATGCTCGACCGGCATGCTTTCCGCGAGCCCGACGGCAAAAGCGCCGTGAAAGACGTCACCGGCTGCCAGCGTGTCGACCGCCTTGACCCTCGGTGCCTCGACATGGCGGGCCGATCCGGCATTTCGATCGAACCACCAGGTGCCCGCCGCACCGCCGGTCACCGCGACAAAGGCGTCGGTGCGCGAAGCGAGATCGGCGCAAGCGGTCTCCAGATCCAGAGCCTGGCCGCAGATGATGCGGACCGCCGGCTCCGAGGCGACGATATGCGAAGCCAGCGGCAATAATTGCTCGAGTATTGGCAAAGGAGCCGTATCGGCGTCGAGGATCGCCGGGCGCCCCGCTTCCCGTGCCGCCGTCAGCGCCAGGGCCGAGGCGCCTGGCCAGCGCACATCGGCGAGCACGGCATCGAATGCCGTGACGTCCGTGAACGGCAAAGCGTCGGGATCAGCCTGCGCAAGCGGGTCATAGAACGGCACGATGATACGCTCGCCATGCAGGTCGACCAGGATCGAGGCCAATGCCGAGCGCGCGCCGGCGACGCGGCGCACATGGCTGCAGTCGACGCCTTCGGCCTCAATGCCTGAAATCAGCTGATCGCCGACCGCGTCGTCGCCGGCGCTCGCCCAGAGCGACACCTGGGCCCCCAGCCGCCGCGCGGCGCAGGCTGCGCTGGTGGCCATGCCCGAAGCGATCTGGACGCCGTCACTGGCGATGAATTTTCCCTGATGGTGGGGCAAAGTATCGACACGCAGGATCGTATCCAGCGTCAGGGCTCCGACACTCAGGAGCTTCACGGGGTTTGCCATGGCGGCGCTACTGCACCGGCTTGATCTTGCCCAGCGGGATGAAACCCAGCGAGGCCTTGCCCTTGACCACTTTCAAGGGCATCGACGGTTCGCTGCCGAGCAGCGCCAGGGCGGCAAAACCCTGCTCGATCGCATTCTTCTGCTCGGGTATGGCGCCGGCCAGGATAGACGCCACGGCTTTCGGATCCTTGATGCGGATCATCAGATCGGCGTCGACCAGGCCCTCGGTGTCGACCGACAGCGGCCCGGAAACGGTGACGCGCGCCGTCCCCGACGACAGATCGAGGTTGCGGATCTCGATCTTCTGGCCGCGCAGGCTTTTCACCTGCGTGCCGATCAGCGCGACGCCGTTCTTGAGGGATACGTCGCCGCTGGCATCGAGCGCCGGCAGCACCCGCCCGCCGATCGCGTCCGGATCGATCTCGAGGTCGCCAAAGCTGCCGACATAGTCGAGATCACCGTTGTTGGGCTGCAATTGGCCGGATGCCTTGCCGGCGCTGAACAGTTCCACCGGATCGGTGTCGTCAGCCGGGTCGGTCTGGCCCGACAGGCCGTCGGCCTGCAGCGATACACGCTGCGGCAGCGGGTACCACAGTTTGACGTTGGCCTGCAGATTGTCCCAATCGATCCACAGCGGCATCATGCCCGGGACAGAAGTCCTGAGCGGACCGCGCAGATTGGCAACCGGGGACAGGGGTTGGATAAGCTGGGCGACGGCGTTGAAGGAGCCGGCGGAGGCGGCGATGTTCCTGGCGTCGTCCTCATAGGCGAGATTGTCGCAGGAAACGGTGAAGCTCAAGGGATAACCGCTGACCTGGAGATTGGCGCAGCCAGCCTCGACGCCGCTCTTGTTGAGCGTGGCGACCGCCTTGTCGGCTTCGCTCCTGACCTTGTCCGCCATATAGAACCAGCCGCCGCTGTAGAGCGCGAACAGCACAAGGACGAACGCAGCCAGCCAGAACAGGGGGCGGCGGCGCTTCGGCTGGCGTTCGTCTGATGACGTCATGCTGTGATTCTCGTTCAGCTATCGGTGTTGCGGCGGGCTGTCGATTCCGACAGCGACAATAGGTAGACAGAGCCGGACGGAAAAAACACCGATTCCGGTGTGGTGCTGCAATCTTTTGCGATCAGGCGCGGCGATATGGGCGATTTTTGGGTGTTTGGCTACGGTTCGCTGCTATGGCGGCCGGGTTTCGCGCATGTCGAGACGAAACGCGCCCGTCTGCATGGCTATCGCCGTGCGCTGTGCGTCTATTCCTTCGTGCATCGCGGCACGCGCGAGCGGCCGGGCCTCGTGCTTGGCCTCGACCGTGGCGGCTCCTGCGTCGGCCTGGCTTTCCGCGTGCCGGGTGAACTGCGCGACGAGGTCATCGCCTATCTGCGCGAGCGCGAACTGGTCACATCAGTCTATCTGGAGCGCACGCTCAAGGTTCGGCTCGACGGCGGCGGCACGGTCGATGCCGTCGCCTATATCGTCGACCGCGACCATGAGCAGTATGCCGGGGCGATCGATGCCGCGCATGCGGCAGCGGTGGTGCGCGGCGCGGTCGGGCGATCCGGAAACAACGAGGATTATGTGTTCAGCACGCTGGAACACCTCGAGGCGCTGGGAATACGCGATCACTGGCTGGAAGAGGTGGCGCGGGGGATAGCGCCTTTGTGAAGCCCTGGCTCTGCGGAAAAAGGCGGCGAGGCCTTTGACCTCGATATGACAAGACCTAGGTTAGGCTCCGAACCTCAGGTGGGCGGCATCGCCCGGCCCCAATCATCACGGAGATCCGTCTTGCACAAACGCCGTCTCGGTCGCACCGACCTTTCCATCGCGCCGCTGGTTCTGGGCGGCAACGTCTTCGGCTGGACCGCTGACGAGAAAACCTCTTTCGACCTGCTCGACCGCTTCGTTGGCGCCGGCCTCAACGCCATCGACACGGCGGACGCCTATTCGCGCTGGGTGCAGGGCAACAAGGGTGGCGAGTCGGAAACCATCATCGGCAAGTGGATGAAGGATCGCGGCAATCGCGACAAGGTCGTGGTGGTCACCAAGGTCGGCTCGGATATGGGGCAGGGCCACAAGGATCTGTCCGCCGCCTATATCGAGAAGGCCGTCGACGCCTCGCTGAAGCGGCTGCAAACCGACGCCATCGATCTTTACCTGTCGCATTGGCCGGACCCGACCACACCTTACGAGGAGACCCTCGGCGCCTATGAGAAGCTGCTCGCCAAGGGCAAGATTCGCTATGCCGGCTGTTCGAACCTCGATGCTGGCCAGTTGCGCGCCGCCCTTGACGTGGCAAGCCTGCGCGGGCTGCCGCGCTACGAGGTGCTGCAGCCCGAATACAATCTCTATGACCGTTCATCCTTCGATGGCCCGCTGCGCGACCTCTGCGTGGCGCAGGATATCGGCGTCATCACCTATTTCAGCCTGGCCAAGGGGTTCCTCAGCGGCAAATACCGCAGCGAGGCCGATCTCGGCCAAAGCGAGCGCGGGGAGGATGTTGGCAGCTATCTCAACCCGCGCGGCATGCGCATCCTGGCGGCGCTCGACGCTGTATCGGCAAGGCATCACGCCAAGCAGGCGGAAGTGGCGCTTGCCTGGGCCATCGCGCGGCCGGGCGTCACCGCGCCGATCGCCAGCGCCACCAAGCCCGGCCAGATGGACAGCCTGATCAAGGCGGTGTCGTTGACGTTGAGCGCCGACGACATGGCCGAGCTCGACAAAGCCAGCGACTGAGCTCCCGACAACGCGGCACGCACGAACGTCCAAGACCGTTCGCTCTTCCGGCCATAGCGTCCTTCGCATCCTGATATCGCGGAGGATCGGATGGCCGGATTACCTGGCTCGGAGCCAGAACTTTGGCGCCAGTTGCTGGCGCTGCTCCTGACCGCTACCGTCGTCATGGGCAGCCCGGGACCGGCGACGATAAGCGTCACCGCCGTTGGCGCCGCCTTCGGCCTGCGCGATTCGTTGCGCTATGCCGGCGGGATCGTGCTCGGCACGATCGCCGTGCTGCTGGTCGTGGCGACCGGGGTCATGGCGGCGCTTGCCTCCATGCCGAAGCTGGCACCGTTGCTGGCTGTCGCGTCCGGAGCCTACATTCTTTATCTCGCCTTCAAGATCGCCACGGCGCCGCCGCTGGCGGCGCGTTCGCCCGAGGCTTCGCGCCCGACCTGGCTGGCCGGGTTTCTCCTGGCGGTCGCCAACCCGAAAGCCTATGTGGCGATCGCCGCCGTGTTCGCGGGTGCTTCGTCGAGAGAGGGTGGCGCCGAGCTCGGCCTTTGGGCGAAACTGACTGTCCTGGCGGTGATGATCGTCATCACCCACGCCGTCTGGCTTCTTGCCGGTGCGGCGTTCGCGCGCTTCCTGCGCCGGCCCTTCGCTTCGCGGATCATCAATCTGGTCTTTGCCGCGACGCTGGTGCTGACCACGGCACTGGCGGTGTATGGCTGACTGCCTGAAACGGAAAGCCTTCGCCTTAAGCCTTCGCCCCAAGCTCCTGCAGCCGCTTCACCGCCGTCGGCGGCAAGGCCGGCGGGTTGGGTGCGCGCGATGCCTCGACGAGAAGCTGGTCGCAGGCCGCTTCCGTGTCGCCGATCAGCCGCGCCATGAACTCTTCCTTGCCGAGACCGGGCGGGATCGGCGGCAGGAAACGCGCCTTGATGGTGCCGGGATAGCGCAGGAATTTACGGCGCGGCCAGTAGAGGCCGGCGACATGGGCGACCGGCACCACGGGAACGCCGAGCTGCGAATAGATTTCGACGATGCCGTATTTGTAGGCCGGCTCGTCTCCCGGCGCCCGGCGCGTGCCTTCGGGATAGATGATCAGCTGGCGCGGGTTGCGCGCCATCTCCGCCTTGGTTGCCGCGACCACCGCCTTCAGCGCCTTGGAGCGGCTGCCGCGATGGACCGGGATCATGCGCATCTTCAGTATGTACCAGCCGAAGAACGGGATCCAGGTCAGCTCGCGCTTCAGGATATAGAGCGGGTCCTGGAGAAAGGGAAAGAAGGCGATCGCGTCCCAGAACGACTGGTGCTTTGGCGCCAGGATGAAGGAGCCCTCGGGCAGGTTTTCCTGCCCGGTGATGTCGTTCTTCGTACCGGCGATCTTGTCATAGAGCCACATCGAGGTGCGCGACCAGAATTTCGGCACGAACCAGGCGCGATGACGCGGCGACAGGAAATAGTACGGCGTCCAGAGGATCATCTGGATGATCAGATTGACGTAGAAGGCGAAATTGAACGCCAGCGATCTGACATAGAGCATGGGGGAGGTCCGGTGAGGAGATGTGCGTTGGTTACACCAAGCGCGGGGAAAAGGAAAATGGCCTCGTCCTAAGCCAGCCGTGTCAGCCGGTCTCTCAGCCGCGGCGCGGCGAAATCGAGAAACGCACGCAGCTTGACCGGCAGCAGACCCTGGCCCGCATGAACCAGGTGTACTGGCCAGGGCTTCGGCTCGAACTCCGGCAGGATGATGCGAAGCGCGCCGGATCGTACAGCCGCCTCGACCTGGTAGGACAGCACCCTTGTCGGCCCGACGCCTGATATCGCGGCGTCAATCGCCGCCTCGGCGGTGTTGACCTGAAGCCGCGAGCGGACCTGAACCAGTGTCTCGGTCTTGCCTGATGCAAAGCTCCATGCCGAAAGCGCGCTCGGCCCCTCGAATGTGATGCAACTGTGCGCCGCGAGATCTTCGGGAACCCGCGGTGTGCCGTGTTCGGCGAGATAGGCCGGGCTGGCGCAGACGACCCGCCGGATCGCGCCGACACGCAGCGCGACCAGGCTCGAATCGGCCAGCGCGCCGATCCGCACGGCAAGGTCGATATGGTCCTCTGCGAGCAGGGTTATGCGGTCCGCCAGCGTCAAGCGGATATCGACGTCGGGATAGGCGGCGAGAAAGGCGGTGACGATTGGGAGCACATGCAGGCGGCCGAAGACGACGGGTGCCGTGATCGCCAGTTCGCCGGTCGGAACGCTGTATTCGCCGGCGGCGGCGCGCTCGGCCTCGTCGACATCGTCGAGAATGCGGCGGCAGGCGGCAAGATAGGCATGTCCGGCGTCGGTCAAGGTCAGCCGCCTTGTCGAACGGTTGAGAAGGCGTGTGTTGAGATGCCGCTCCAGGTCGGAGATTTTGCGGCTGACCGTCGCCAGCGGAATGCCTAGATTGCGCGCGGCGGCGGAAAGGCTGCCGGCTTGCGCCGCGCCGATGAACAGAGACATGGACTCCAGACGATCCATTACTTCTTCCGGGAAATGGAAGGGTGGATCGCAGATATGACATCTACATTGAAATTATGGAAGACTCCATATTCACGCTGCCCGACCGGGCGGCCTCAACCAAGGAAGAGAACTGCCATGCCTGAAAGCCGCCCGCCGTTGCCACCCTTCACTGCCGAGACGTCAGCCCAGAAGGCGCGCATGGCCGAGGATGCGTGGAACTCACGCGATCCAGCCCGCGTCGCGCTTGCCTATACGGTGGACAGCCGCTGGCGCAACCGGGCCGAGTTCCTGCGAGGCCGTGACGCGATCCAGGCTTTCCTGGCCCGCAAATGGAGCCGTGAGCTCGACTACCGGCTGATCAAGGAGGTCTGGGCCTTCCAAGGCAACCGCATCGCGGTGCGCTTCGCCTATGAGTGGCACGACGACAGCGGCTCGTGGTTCCGCAGCTACGGCAACGAAAACTGGGAGTTCGACGAGCACGGATTGATGCGCCTGCGCATCGCCAGCATCAACGACCTGCCGATCGCCGAGGCAGAACGCAAATATCACTGGCCGCTCGGGCGCCGGCCGGACGATCATCCGACGCTGTCGGAGCTCGGGCTTTAGCAACGTCGCACGCAAGGAGGTTTCGATGAACGCGCACGCCTTTACCAGCGATGTCGCCTTCACGCCGACGGTCAAGGCGATCCAGGCGCGCAAGGGCTCGCGCCAGTCCTATGCCCGCGTCGAGGAGCGCGGCGGCTGGCAAGCCGTCATCACGCCCGACCTCGCGGCTTTCATCGCGGCGCAGACCAGCGTTTTCCTGTCGACGGCCAATGGCGATGGCCAGCCCTATATCCAGCATCGCGGCGGCCCGGCCGGCTTTCTCAAGGTACTCGACGAAAAGACGATCGGCTTCGCGGATTTTGCCGGCAACAGACAGTTCATCACACAGGGCAATCTGGCCGACAATCCGCGGGCCTTCCTGTTCCTGATCGATTACATGATGCGCCAGCGCATCAAGATCTGGGGCACGGCGCGCACTATCGAAAACGATGCCGAGTTGATGACGCGGCTGATGCCGCCGGACTACAGGGCGCGGCCTGAACAGGTCATCTTGTTCACGGTCTCGGCGTGGGATGCCAATTGTCCACAACATATACCGCAGCGCTTCGAGGCGGCTGACGTGGCGGCCGCACTTGGCGAGCGCGACAGGCGTATTCAGCATCTCGAACAGGAGATCGCTCGTCTCAAGGGCGGTTCAGGGGCTGCCGCCAAGGAATGACGCAGGATCAGCCGCCGGCGGCGGTCTCGGCCAATGCAATGCCTTCGGGCGTCGGCTTCACCGGGATGATGCCGCGAGCCAGTGCCAGCAGGTATTTGGTGTACTCGGTGAACAGCACGCGCAATGCCTGCGGCTTGACCAGCCAATTGCCGTTGTCGAGATTGGAATTGACCACCGGGTAGGGTTCAAGCTTGGCGCCATGCAGCAGGCGGCTCATTTCCAGCAGGCTGCGCGGCATGTGGTAATTGTTGGTGACCAGGATCACCGTGCCATAGGCATGGCTCTCGACCCATTTGGCGCTCTCCTCGGCATTGCCGATCGTATCGAGCGCGGCCCGGTCGATGTCGACGCAGCAGGAAAACAGCTTCTTGTCGCCGCCGGTCGCGGCCTGAAGCTGCCGGCGGCTGGCCGAGGGGTGCACGCCGCTGATCAAAAGCCGTTCGCCCTTGCCGGACGCCAGCAGATCCATAGCGGCATCGAGGCGCGACTGGCCGCCGGTCAGCACGATGATGGCATCGGCCTTGGCCGGGTTGGTGGGGGTGGTCAGGTGACTGACCTTGCTGGCAAACCAGCCGAAGCCGCCAGCGAACAAAGTCGCGAGCACGAGCAGGCAGAGAGCGGAGAGACGAAGGGCGGTCCTTAAACGGCTAACCTTACCGCGGCCGCGCGAACGGGTGACCACCACTGGCAGCTGTCCAGCCGTCCCGGTCGAATCCCGTACGCTCATAGCCATATGGTTAACCCTGAAATACGGCCTTTGATAGGTAAAAGACGCACTTTGCGTTACGCCAATTGTCCATCCGTGATCATTCCCTTTTCATCCACACCATCCAACCAGGAACGAACCTGTTTTCATGCGTCGGGCTGGCGAACGTCGATGTCGCTGAGATAGGCGACCACGGTGACGTGTGAGGTCGCCGCCGTCAGCGCGCCGATCACCAGCACCATCAGAACGACGCCCAGGTAGCCCGCCGAGCCGATGGCGAAGTTGCCGAACAAAGCGGTTGCCTGATCGGCCTGCGGCGTTGCCATGTTGCGCGACGACCACCAGGAAAACACGATGAAGACGAGCACAGCCGCCGCGCCGCCGGCGGCCGCGCCCTTCATGCCGGTAACCAGGAAATGCCGGCGGAATTCGCGCGCGATGAAGGCCGCCTCGGCGCCGACGAAATGCAGCACTTCGATGATATGACCGTTGCCGGCCATGGCGCCACGGGTCGCGAAGACCACTGTCAGCACGGTCGCCGACAGCATCAGCCCCAGAACGGCGATGCCGATGGTCACCGTGGTGCGGGCCATGGCCACCAGCCGGTCGACCCAGGTGCGGTGATCGTCGAGCGATGCGCTCGGCAGTTTGGGCGTGATCGCGGTGCGCATGGCGGCGAAGTCCGGCGGACTGTTCTCGTCGATGGTGACGATGATCAGGCGCGGTACCGGCAGGTCGTCGATGTTGAGACCCGAACCCAGCCACGGCTCCAGGAGCCTGGCGGTTGCTTCGCGGTCGATGATGCGGGTCGACTTGACGCCGGGGAATTCACCGGCGATCTGCGAGGCCTGGGTGAGCGCCGCCTCCATGTCGAGGCCGTCGGCCGGCTTGATCTGGATCGTCGCCTCGCGCGAGATCTGGTTCTCCCACACCGAGGCGGTGTCGCGCACCAGCGTCACCGCGCCGAAGGTCAGGCAGGACAGGAAGGTCATGATGGCGATGACCAGCACCAAAGCGCGGCCGGCGATGTTCTGCGCCGGCACGATCGGCGCCATGCGGCGCTGGGCGCGCGGTCTCGCGGCGGCTTCCTCGGCGTCGTGTTCTTCGTAATGGTCGGCGGACAGGTCAGTCATAGATGTCCAGCCTTCCGCCGGCCAGGATCATGCGGCGTGCGTCGACCTGCTCCATCAGGCCAAGATCGTGGGTCGCGATCACCACGGCGGTGCCGAGCCGATTGAGCTCGATGAACAGCCTGAGCAGGCGCCGCGCCAGCGGCGGGTCGACATTGCCGGTCGGCTCGTCGGCGAGCAGGATCTCTGGCTGCTCGATGAGCGCGCGCGCGATCGCGGCGCGTTGCTTCTCCCCGCCCGACAGGACCGGCGGCAGCACATGCATGCGCTCGCCCAGCCCCACCCATTTCAGGAGCTCGGTAACGTCGGTGCGGTAGCTCGCCTCGTCGCGCCCGCGCACGCGCAACGGCAGTGCGACGTTTTCGTAGGTGGTCATGTGGTCGAGCAGGCGAAAGTCCTGGAACACCACGCCGATACGGCGTCTGAGATGCGGCAGTTCGGTGCGCGAGATGCGCGAGCGGTCCTTGCCGAAAATGGTGATCAGCCCGCGCGTCGGCTTCAGCGACATGAACAAAAGGCGCAGCAACGTCGTCTTGCCGGCGCCCGAAGGTCCGCTCAGGAACTGGAAGGAGCGCTCCGGGATGTGCAGGGAGATGTCGCGGAGGATTTCCGGACCCATGCCATAGCGGAGGCCGACATTTTCGAAGCGAATCAATTTCGACGACCTGAAATTCCGGGTGGCGGCGAGCCACCCTGTTCTGGAAAAAGACCATCGGCCGGCATGGTTAACCGGCGGTTAATTCCTGGGTTGTTTCGGCTCTTCAAAAGGGCTCCGGTGGGGAAGCGTTAACCATTTGTGTTTACGCAAAAGAAACGAAAAGCGAACACGTGCTGCAATGTTGGGGCCATGATGGCTGAGGAACGAACCGCGCGCCCGGTTTCCGGCGAAATCATGACCGACCCGGCGGCAACTGCCGTGGCGGACCGGATCGTCCGTGGTCCGGCCGCCGATATCATCGACGCCGACTACGTCGTGATGTCGCGGCCCGTGCCACCGGTGGAAAACCCTTCGCCGCCGCCGCGCCCGATCGTCACGCCGCCCATCGAGGGCATGGATATGCTGCGCAAGCCCGAGGCGCCGGCCGAGCGGCCGCCGGCCTCGCGCGGCGGGCCGATCTTCTGGATCGCCGGCATCAGTGCCGCCCTTGCCGCCTTCTGGGTATCGGGTGGCCATGCGCTGGTGCGCCAGACGCCGTTCCTGGCCAGCGCGCAAGCGTCGGCGCTGACCATTTCGGGCGTCACCTCGCGCGTCGATGCCTCCGGGCCGAAGCCGGTGCTGTTCGTCGACGGCGAGGCCGCCAATGACGGAACGGATCCTGCGACGCTGCCGCTGCTTGAAATCCGGGTGACGGGAAATGACGGGCACACAATCCGCTATACGTTGGGGACATCCGGCCGTTCGCTGGCGTCGGGCGAAAGATTCGGCTTTGCCAGCCGGCTCGACGTGCCTAAGAACGGCGTAAGAACCGTTTTGGTTACTTTCGCCGACTAGGCGACACCGGGGAAGGCCATCAATGCCCATCGTACGCGACAAGGACATCGAAGTCCTGTTTTCGGCATCGGCGATCGCGCGGCGCAATCTCGAACTCGCCAAGGAGATCGCCGGGCACGACTATCACGATCTGCTGGTGATTTCGGTGCTGAAGGGCTCGTTCATCTTCGCCGCCGATCTGATCCGCGCCATGCACGATGTCGGCCTGTCGCCGGAAGTCGAGTTCATCTTCATCTCCAGCTACGGCGCCGGAACCACCAGCGGCGAGGTGAGGGTGCTGCGCGACATCGACAATGAGGTTGCCGGCCGCGACGTGCTGTTGATCGACGACATCCTCGAATCGGGCAAGACCTTGACCTTCACGCGCGACCTGATGCTGTCGCGCGGCGCCAGAAGCTGCTCCATCGCCGTGCTGCTCGACAAGCGCATGCGCCGCCAGACCGCGCTCACCGCCGATTATGTCGGCTTCGACTGTCCGGATTATTTCGTCGTCGGCTACGGCATGGATGTCGCGCATGCCTTCCGCGAACTGCCCTTCGTCGGCGTCGTCAAGGGCGATGCGTGAGGCTTGTGCGTCGCACCGGCGAATACTGAAAAAGGCCTTAACGGCGCCAGGAAAATTAGCTTGGCCGGGGGCTCCTGTTTTCAGGAAAAGTCAACGTTTCGCCGCCAAACATGCCGGCCATGGCAAAGCTTCTGATCGTCGAGGACGATGAGTCCGTCCGCACCCTCGCAGCCCGCGCGCTCGAGCGCGCCGGCCATGCAATCGACGTCGCCGCCGATGGCGCCCAAGGGCTTTCGCTGATCCGGGCTGCCAATGGCGGCTACGATCTCGTGGTCTCCGATATTCGCATGCCGGAGATGGACGGCATCGAGATGGCGGTCGCAGCGGCCGCACTTTTCCCGGCGATGAAGATCATGCTGATGACCGGCTATGCCGACCAGCGCGAGCGTGCCGAGGAACTGGACGGCATCATCCTCGATGTCGTGCAGAAGCCGTTCACGCTGGCCGAAATCCGCTCGCGCGTCGAAAAAGCGATCGCTTGCTTCGCTTAGAGCCGCCGCCGCCGCGTGACAATCTATCTTTGCATCCTCTAATATGCCTCGGGGCAAGTTGGGGTTGGCAAAATGGCGCGTCAGCGTCGCAAGATCGAATCGGCAACCGAAGAAAAGATCGCGGCGGCCGAAGCTCCGACGTCACAGGAGCAACCAAGGCGCCTGCGTGACAGGTTTTCGCTTGCCGGCTTCGATACCTGGTCGACCACGGTTCGCAGCATCTTCCTCAATGCGCTGTTCCTGGTCGCGGTGATCATCGTTTTTCCGGTTCTGGTCAGCCAGTTCCGCCGCGACGAAGTGGTTATCGAGCCGATCGCCGTACCGGAGGTCCTGAGCAAGGAAGGACTGACCGCCGATGTCGCGGCAAGCCGCGTCTGGGACGGGCTCCAGGATGTCACGGTCAAGGCCAAGACCAGCAAGGCGAGCATCTCCGCCATTCCGCAATCGCGCCGGGTGGAGTTTTCCTTCCCTGATTCCGGCTTCTCGATCGAATCGCTGATCTTCCATGTGCGCCGTCTGTTCAACGCCTACGAGACACGGATCTCCGGAGAATTCGTCTGTTCCGACGAAGCCTGCGCGCGATCGGGCCGGCGGCTGCGGTTGCGGGTCGTGCGCGATACAGTCGAGATTATCGATCTGCCGGCGATCGGCGACGAACCCGAGCGGGAGTATTTCGCCGACGCAGCCTCAAGTATCATGGCGAGCCTCGACCCGTTCATCGCCATCGCGGCCGATGCCGAGAAGGAGCCTCTGCGAGCAACCACGCTGGCGCGGCGGCTGATCCGCTCGCACCACAAGGATGCCAAATGGGCCTATAACCTCGTTGGCCTCATTCGCTACAATGCCAACGACCTGCCTGCGGCGATCGAGGATTTTCGGGCCGCGATCGCGCTCGATGCCGGCTTTTTGCCGGCACGGCTCAATCTGGGAAATGCGCTGCGTGTTTCCGGTGATCTTGACGGCGGGCAGGCGGAGTTCGACGCGGTTCACAGCCGGGACGCGGGCAGTGCACTTGCCGTCGAAGGCTTCTCCGATATAGCAATGGCGCGCAAACAGCCGGACGAGGCAATAAAGTTCCTGATCCAGGCGGCGGATCTCGATCCGGAGAATCCGCGCTACTATGCCAAGGCGGGCAAGATCGAACTCGATCGCGGGCGTAAGGAGCAAGGCGTCAGCCTGTTGCGACGCTCGCTGGAACTCGACCCCGGCTATCTCGTGGCGTTCGCCTATCTGGCGTCGATGTATCTCGGCGACAGCAATTACGAAGAAGCGGAGAAGGTGTTCCGCGACGCCGCCGATTATTCGCCGCAGAATGCCCAGGCACAGGCCGAGGACGCAAATCTGCTCGCTTTGCTGCATAAATGGGACCTGGCCGCCGAACGCTACAACCGCGCCAAGACGCTCGAGCCCGGCAATGCCGGCTACTGGCTGGAATACGGGCGCTGCCTGCAGGCGCTGGAAAAGCAGAAAGAAGCACTCGACGCGCTGGAAACGGCAGTGAAACTCGCGCCGGAAAAGGCCGAAATCTACAGCGCTCTCGGGGACAGCTACCGTGACACCGATCGCAAGCCCGAAGCGATTGCCGCCTACAAGAAGTTTCTTGAGCTGGACAAATCGAACTCGCCAACGCGGCCGGTCATCCAGCGCTTCATCGAAATACTGTCCGGCTGACCTTGTCTCAGGCCGTGTCGCCTGTCGTGGCGAGCACGGGCGCTACGGCTTTTCTGCGCCCCACATTGAGCGCCAGCAGGCCAGCGCCGATGATCAGGGCCGCACCGATCACGGTCGTCGGGCGCGGCACTTCGGCGAAGAAGAGGAACCCCCACAGCGGCGACCAGAGTATGCCAGTGTATTCGAAAGTGGCGACGCGGTTGGCGGGCGCCAACCGGTAGCCTTGCGACAAAAGGATCATGCCGGCTGAGGCCACGAAACCGCAGGCCGCCATTTTCAGGAAATCCGGCAGCGTCGGCCATATCCACGGCCGGACGAGAAATTCCAGGCTCGGATGGACGGCGTGGGTTATGCCGGCCAGATGGAAGATGCCGGCAACCACGAGCGCGCCGACGAGATAGGCGCCGTTCTGGTAGAAAGCCATCACGGTGGAGGATTCGGTGTCGCCGATCTTGCGCGCCATCAGTTGCGAGAAGCCGTAGAGCACGGCCGAGCCCAGCGACAAAAGGGCCGCCCATTCGAACAGGCCGGCGCCGGGGCGCACCATCACCAGCACGCCAAGCAGGCCGATCAGCACCGTTGCCAGTGTCTGCCAGGAGACGCGTTCGCCCAGATACGGGCCGGCCAGCGCCATGATGCAGAGCGGCGCCATGAAGTAGAGCGCCACCGCGTCTGCCAGCGGCAGGGCGGCAATGGCCAGGTAGTAGACGGTGTAGGAGGTAAACTGGATGAAAGCGCGCGTCGTCAGCATGCCGAAGCGCTTCGACAGGATCGCCCGCAGCCCGACATCGGCATGGACGAGAACAATCAGGATCGGCAGAGCGACGATCGCGCGGATGGCCATGACCTCGGTCACGGGATAGCCGCCGGACACTGCCTTGACGAGCGGATCCTGAAGCGAAAACACCAGCACGCCGAGGCACAGGCTCAATATGCCGCGCACGATCTGGTTCTGCATCTGCGTCAGGGCTCCTGCACGAATCGGAAGCGTTCACAGGGTAAAAAGAACCCGCCACCGTTTCGGGCAGCGGGCACGAGTGAGGACTCTTTGATTGGTCCGCGGCCGATTCGAAAGCCGCATATCCAATGGGTGAGGCGACTATCCTCCGGCGTTTGACATGTTGCAAACGAATTGGAATGATATCAGCAATCAAAATTCCTTATGGCGGATTTCATGCGCCCGACCCTCGACAGCGATCTTTTGCGCACCTTTGTCGCCATTGCCGAAGCCGGTAATTTCACTCGGGCGGCGGAACTGGCCGGCCGCACCCAGTCGGCCGTATCGATGCAGATGAAGAAGCTCGAAAGCCTGGTGGGAGACAGCCTGTTCGAACGCGGCTCGCGCGGTGTCGCGTTGACGCGGCGGGGCGGCGAACTGATCGTCAACGCCCGCCGCATCGTTTCTCTGCTCGACGAAACGGCGGCCTCGATGGTGGCGGCGCCGCTCGGCGGACCCGTGCGCATCGGCATTCCCGAGGAATATGGCCACGCCATCCTGTCGCGCGCGCTCGGCGCGTTCTCCAAGCGTCACACCAAGGTCGAGGTCACTGTCCGCTACGCGCATTCCGACGCGCAGATCGCCGCGCTCGCCGCCGGCGAACTCGATCTCTGTGTCGTGTTCGAATGGCAGGATCCGTCCGGCGGCGAAGTGCTGATGCACGACCCGACCGTCTGGGTGACATCGGCCCTGCACCATACGCATGAGGAGCGTCCGGTGCCGATCGCGCTCTACAACCGGGTCAGCTGGTGCAAGGACTTCGCCATCAAGTCGCTGGAGCAACGCGGGCTTGCCTATCGTGTCGCCTATTCCAGCGACACCACCGGCGGCCTGAAACTCGCGGTGACCTCGGGCCTGGCGATCGCGCCGATCTCACGCAGCAACATTCCGGCGAACTGCCGCGAACTGACCGTGGCCGATGGCTTCGGCGACATCGATGCCTCGAATGTGGTGATGCACCGCAACCCGAATGCGTCAGGCGAGGCGATCGACGGCATGCAGGAGGCGATCCGCGAGGCGTTCATCGACCGGCAGGGGCAGTCTCCAACATCGTCATAAAAGGTCAGGGAGATCGTTCTATTTCAGCTCCAGCAGCCGTTCGAGGTAGCTGCGCTCGATGTCGGGGCTGAGCGCGTTGCCAAGGCGCTTGCGGATCGCTTCCAGGATCTGGCGCGCACGCTGCACGTCGATTTCGTCGGGCACTTTCACCGAATCGCCGAAGTCGGGACCCTGGCTGGCGCGGGGCCGGCCCAGCGGGTCGCGGTCGGCGTCCTGCTGGCGGCCGCCTTCCTGACTGCCGCCCTGGTCGCCCTGCATGGCCTGCATCTGCTTCATCATGTCCTTGGCGCCCTTGCGCAGCGCCTCCAGAGCCCGGCCCTGATGACCGACGGCCTCGTCGCCCTGGCCTTCGCCAAGCGCCTGCTCGGCGCTGCCCATGGATTTGCCGGCCTCGCCAAATCCTTCATTGGGCTCCATGCCCATGCCTTCGAGGCCCTTTTTCAGCTGTTCGAGATCGCTTTTCAGCTGGCCCTGGCCCTCCTGCAACTGCTTCAGCGCATCGGCGAATTCCTGCGGGGTCATCGGCTTTGGCTCGCCATTCTCGCCGGGCTTGCCGTTTTCGCCCGACTGACCTTGCTCACCGTTCTGACCAAGCTGTTCGTCGCGGTTCTGTCCGCGCTGGCGCTCGCCGCGCTGCATCTGGTCCATGCGGAACGTGTCGTTCATCATCTCCTGCTGGCGCCGCAGGATCTCGCCGAGCTTGTCCATCTGCTGGCGCATCTGGCTGTCCTGCTCGCCGCCCTGCTGCTGGCGGCCGGCCTGGAGGTTGTTCATCATGTCCTGCAACTGCGACAGCAATTGCTGTGCCTTGTCGCGATCGCCCGACTTCGCCAGATTCTCGATCTGGTCCATCATGCGGTCGATGTCGCTCTGGCGCAGCTCCTGGCCGTTCTGCTGCATCTGCGGCGCGTTCGGGTTCTGCTTGGCGCGTTCGGCGAATTCCTGCAGGAACTGGTTCATCGCTTCGCGCAGTTCCTTCATCGCCTTCTCGATCTCGGCGTCGCTTGCGCCGTTCTTGATGGCGTCCTGCAGTGCCTGCTGGGCCTGACGAAGTCGCTTCTCGGCGGCGGAGAGGTTGCCTTCCTCGATGCCGAGTGCGATTTCCCAGAGATAGGCAACTTCGTTGCGCAACTGGTCGTCGTTCTCAGCGAGCTTCAGCCGGCTCATCGCGCTCATGATGGCGAGGTAGTGGGACATGTTGTCGAACGTGTCTTCCGGCCTCAGCGTGATGGCATCCATCAGATCGAGAACGCGCGGCTTGGCATTGGTGTCGAGCGCCAGCAGGCGGCGCTGTTCGATCACCGCGCGGGCGAGCGGGTTGGCGAAAGGGCGCTCCGGCATCACAAGCGTTTTGGTTTCGCTGGAGGCGGTGTGGCCGGCATCGTCGGTGGCGACCAGCGTCAACTTGATGCTGCTGCCAGCCCAGACATGCTCGGTCAAATCCTTGGTGGTCTTGGCGGCATTCGCCTTGCCGCCGCGGCGCGGCAGCGTCAGCGGCATTTCGGGCGGGCCATAGAGCGCATGCGCCCCCGGCGCCTGCGGATCGGCCAGCGCGAAAACCGCCTTGGCGGTGGCGGCGCCGTAGTCGTCGTCGATCTCGTAGTTGAGCTCGAAGGCGCCGTTGGCGGCGCGCTTGGGCTCGCCGACGAAGCGGATCTGTGGCGGCTTGTCCGGCAGCACGGCGAAGGCCCAGCGGCCAAGCTCGTCGTCGCCCGACTTCAGCGTCAGTATGCCGTCACCCGTCAGTTTGCCGGTAAACTGGCGGATCCTGACCGGTGCCGTCGGGGCTGTTCCCGGTTTGGCCGTGGCGGCCTGCGGAGGAGCAGGGTCGATGGCGCGCGCATTGCCATCCTTGTCGGCATAGGCAAGCGTTTCTTCCCCCGACCCACCTGTCACGCGCAGCGAGACATCGCTGCCTTCCGGAATGGTGAAAGTCGGCGTTGCCTGGTTGGCACCCGCGGTCAGGAAGACCGGCGGCTTGCCAGTATAGGCCGGCGGCGTCACCCAGGCGTCGATGCGCGGCGGCAGAGCGTCGATCGTGCCATGCGCGCTGAACCCGTCGCCCAGCCGGCCGCCGGTCGGCCCGAAGGAAAAAGCAAAGGCGGTGACGAGCAGAAGTGGCGCCACGGCGCGCAGCCCCAAGGGGTCGCGCTCCGGCACGCGTGTGCGCGGCAGATCGGCGCCGAGACTGCCGAGCTTGCCGGCCATGCGCTTCTGGTGCTCGCGCCAGAGCGCCTGCGAGAAGCTGCTTTCCTGGCCGCTGGGCCGGTCGCTTTGCACCTGCACGGGGCTGTGCAGCAGTTGGTTGGCGGCCTCGATGCGGCGATCGACCTCGGCGGCGACAGGCATGCGGAAGAAGCGCAGCGGATAGAGCGCGGCCAGCGCCGCCAAACCGAATGCGGCGACAAGGCCGATGCGCACGGCATCCGGCAGCCGGGAGAAGATGCCGAACCAGGAGGCGCTCAAAAAAAGGCAGGCCACAACGACGAGCGGCAGCAGCAGCGGCCAGCCGCGCTCGGCGATCATCGACACCCGTGTCGCCAGGCGGCTCAAAGCCAGGCGTCCGGCCAGACCGCGATCGTTGCTGAAGTTGGGTCGTTGCGTCATCGGCCCTTCCTGGGAACGGGCTGAAACGGCCCGATCCTCACGACTCGAAGTTTACCAGCAAACACGGCAAAGGCGAGGCAGTTGGTAAAAACGTGAAGGCGGCCGAAATGGTTGCGCTCAGAAAGTGGCGGGGTTCGCATTGGCGCCACAGACCAGCACCGCGACCCGTTCGTCCGCTGCCGGCGTGTAGCGTCCTGACAGGATAGCGGCGAAGGCGGCGGCGCCGCCTGGTTCCGAGATGATGCGCACGCGGTTCCACAGGGCTTTCTGCGCGGCGATGATGTCGTCGTCGCTGACCAGGATGGAGCGTTCGACAAAAGCTTCGGCGATCGGGAACATCATTTCGCCGACGCGCTTGGGCGCCAGCGAATCGGCGGCGATGCCTTCCGCCGGCGCGTCGACCGGATGGCCGGCCTCGAAGGCCCGGTGAAGCGTCGGGGCGCCTTCGGGTTCGACGGCGACGATACGGATGCGGCCGGCATACCAGGCGGCGATGCCGCCGATCAGTCCGCCGCCGCCGACGGCGACCAGCAGCGTGTCGATGTCGGGCAAGTCCGCTTCGATCTCCAGCCCGACCGTGCCCTGGCCGATCAGCGTTTCCTCCTGGTTGAAGGCATGGATCCGCAGGGCGCCGGTTTCTTCGGCGAAACGTTCGCTGGCGGCCAGCGCCTCGGCATAGCGGGCGCCGCCGACCACCAGGTCGGCGCCATAGCCGCGGATGCGGTCCAGCTTGGCCTGCGGACTCACTTCGGGAACGAAGATGGTCGCCTTGTGGCCAAGCCGCATGGCGGCGTAGGCAACCGCCGCACCATGATTGCCGCCCGACGCGGCGACGACTCCGGCCGCGGGGACCTGCCGTTCGAGGAGGTTGGTGAAGGCGCCGCGCGCCTTGAACGAGCCGGAATGCTGCAGGCATTCGAGCTTGAGGTCGACCGCCAGCGGCGGGCGATCGAAATCGGCCATGTCGACGCGCAGCACCGGTGTGTGGCGCACATAGGGGCGGATGCGCGGTTCCATCGCCGCTATGCGTTCGCGTGTGATCTTCGCCTGCGACATGACGTTTCTCTCCTTGGGATTGACAGTAATTAGTAACTTGGCAAAATGACTAAATGCAAGATGTCGATGTCTTCAAGGCAATTGCCAACGAACGCAGGCTGCAGATCCTCGACTGGCTGAAGGATCCGCGGGAGCATTTCCCGCGTCAGGCGGATGGCGATCTGGTCGAGGACGGTGTCTGCGCGCTGCTGATTGCCGAAAAGCTTGGCATCACACAGGCGACGCTCTCCGAGCATATGCGCGTGCTGGCGCAGGTCGGCCTGCTCAAGACCAAGCGCATCAAGCAATGGACCTTCTACCGCCGCGACGAAACCAGAATCGCCGACACCAGGGCACTCATCCAGAAAAGGCTCTAGATCCGGTATCCGGTCGTGACCGCTATGCAAGCCAGTCCGGCACCGAATCCAGCCCGATCAGTTCGTCATAGGTCAGGCGCGGACGCACAATGTGGAAACGGTCGCCGTCGACCAGCACTTCCGGCACCAGCAGGCGGGTGTTGTACGTGCCGGCCTGGACCGCGCCATAGGCGCCGGCCGTCGAAACGGCGACCAGGTCGCCGGCTTTCAGCCTCGGCAGGTCTCGGTCGAGGCCGAGATAGTCACCGGTCTCGCAGACCTGGCCGACCACGTCGACCATCATGCGCGGCGTATCGGCCGGCGGTTGCACCACCGGCCTGATCTCGTGAAAGGCGTCGTAGAGTGTCGGCCGGATCAAATCGTTCATGGCGGCATCGACGACGAGGAAGTTCTTGGCGTCGCCTTCCTTCACGAAAATCACTTCAGAAACCAGGATGCCGGCATTGCCGACGATCAGCCGGCCCGGCTCGAACATCACCTTCAGCCCAAGCTTGGTGACATGCTTGCGCACGATCTGCGCATAGGCGTCAGGCAGGGGCGGCGGGTTGTTGTCGACGCGATAGGGAATGCCGAGGCCGCCGCCGAGATCGACATGCTCGATGGCATGGCCGTCTGCGCGCAGCACGCCGATCAGTTCGACGAGCAGCGCGAAAGCGTCGTCGAAGGGCTGCAGTTCCGTGATCTGGCTGCCGATATGGGTGTCGATACCGGCGATCCTGATGCCGGGAAGTTGTGCCGCGCGCGCATAGACCTGGCGCGCGCGTTGCCACGGAATGCCGAACTTGTTCTCGGCCTTGCCGGTGGAGATTTTCTTGTGCGTCCTGGCGTCGACATCGGGATTGATGCGCAGCGACACCGGCGCCACCTTGCCGAGAGCCGTGGCGCGGGCCGACAAGAGTTCGAGTTCCGGCTCGGATTCGACGTTGAAGCACAGGATGCCGGCCGCAAGCGCGAAATCCATCTCACGTGCGGTCTTGCCGACACCTGAAAACAGGATCTTGCCCGCCGGGATGCCGGCGGCGAGCGCACGCCGCAATTCGCCTTCCGAGACAACGTCGGCGCCGGCGCCGAGTCTGGCCAGGGTCCGCAGCACCGCCTGGTTGGAATTGGCCTTCATGGCATAGCAGACCAATGCGTCGAGCCCGGCGAATGCCTGGGCGAAGACCCGGTAGTGCCTGGTCAAGGTGGCGGTCGAATAGCAGTAGAACGGCGTGCCGACCTGGGCGGCTATGTCAGGGATCGCGACGTCCTCGGCATGCAGCACGCCGTCGCGGTAGTCGAAATGGTTCACGGGAGCGGTTCCGGACGTTGGGGCACGATGCGATCGGGTTTGGCAACGATCAAACCCACCTTGATCGGCGCTAGATCAGCGGGTCGAGGATGAATTTCTTGCCCACGACCGGTTTTTCCGGTTCCGGCGGTACGGGCTGGTGAGCCTTCTCGGCGTCCTTGCGCGCCTGGACCGCAGCCTCGTAGGGCGTGTCGAGACCGGCCTTGCGGCCGCAGGCGGTCACGGCGGCCATCGCCGCCAGAAGCGTCAGCGTCACCAAAATCCTGCTTCCGGTCATCGATCCATCCGTCCGAAACATTTGCCAGCCGCCGCTTTTAGCCGAGTTCTCGGCGCATTGCACCCCGGGATGTTGCCGATCGCAATATCCGCCGTCACGCCTTTGCGATGCGCTTTTTCCAGGCGCGGATCTGCTTCCTCACTTCCGACGGCGCGGTGCCGCCGAAGCTGACGCGGCTCTTGACCGAATTCTGCACCGCCAGCACCGAGAAAATGTCCGAGGTGATGCCGGGGTTGATCGATTGCAGGTCATCCAGCGAAAGCTTCTCCAGGCCCACCTTCTTCTCTTCGGCCAGCGCCACGGCGCGGCCGGTGACATGATGCGCCTCGCGGAACGGCAGACCCAGCGTGCGCACCAGCCAGTCGGCGAGGTCGGTCGCGGTGGCGTGGCCGGAACCGGCGGCCTTCTTCATTGCCGCGGCATTGACCGTCATGTCCGAGACCATGCCGGTCATGGCGGCCAGCATCAGGTCGAGCGTCTCGGCGGCATCGAAGACCGATTCCTTGTCTTCCTGCATGTCCTTGCCGTAGGTCAGAGGCATGCCTTTCATCACCGTCAGCAGACCGACCAGATGGCCGTTGACGCGGCCGGTCTTGCCGCGCACCAGTTCGGCGGCGTCGGGGTTCTTCTTCTGCGGCATGATCGAGGAGCCGGTGGAAAAGGAGTCCGACAGCCTGATGAAGCCGAATTGCGGCGTCGACCAGATGATGATTTCTTCCGCCAGCCGCGACAGATGGGTGGCGCAGATCGCCGCCATGGCGAGGAACTCCAGCGCGAAGTCACGGTCCGAGACGCCATCCAGCGAGTTGCGCATCGGCTCGCGAAAGCCGAGCGCCTTCGCCGTCTGGTGACGGTCGATGGGGAAGCTGGTGCCGGCAAGAGCGGCCGCACCCAGCGGGCTCTCATCCATGCGTTCGATGGCGTCGCGCACGCGCGACAGGTCGCGCGAAAACATTTCGACATAGGCCATGCAGTGATGGCCGAAAGTGACCGGCTGCGCCGCCTGCATATGGGTGAAACCCGGCATAACGGTCGCCGCGTGTTCCTCGGCCCGCGCCAGCAGCGCCATGATCAAGCCCTTCAGCGCCTCGGCGACGCGGAAACACTCGTCCTTGACCCAGAGCCTCAGGTCGACCGCCACCTGGTCGTTGCGCGAGCGGGCGGTGTGAAGCCGGCCGGCCGTCGGACCGATCAGGTCGGCAAGGCGGGCCTCGACGTTCATGTGGATGTCTTCCAGCTTCGTCGAAAACTCGAAGCTGCCAGCTTCGATCTCTTTCAGGATCGTGTTGAGGCCGTGAGCGATTTTTTCTTGATCGGCCGCCGAAATAATGCCCGTTTGCGCCAGCATCTGGCTATGGGCGATCGAGCCTCTTATGTCCTGCGCATAGAGTTTGCGGTCGAACGAGATCGATGCGTTGATCGCTTCCATGATCGCGGCCGGACCCGAGGCAAATCGTCCGCCCCACATCTGGTTGCTGGTCTTCTTGTCGCTCATGGCTATAACCCGTGCTTCGGAGCAGTTTTGAGAAAATGGCAGACGGAAACAGATTCTTCCCGGCCCCGCGCCTGATCCTCGCCGCCCTGGTGGCGGGAGCGCTGGCCGGCGCGGTCGCGGTATATGTCAGCGAGAGCCGCTCTGGCAACAACAACGCAGCGTCCCAGGTGGCAGCCGGCGAGAGCAAGGACGACGTCGCCTGCGCCGCCAAGAGCGAGCGCGCCAAGAAGGTCGCGGCCGCGGCGACCGGCGAGGTGGCGGCACTTCTGCCGGCCGACCCGCCGCAGTCGATGCGGAGCCTCGCCTTCAACGGTCCGGACGGCAAGCCGATGACGATCGCCGATCATGCCGGCAAGACGGTGCTGCTCAATCTGTGGGCGACATGGTGCGCGCCATGCCGCGCCGAAATGCCGGCTCTCGATGCGCTGCAGAAGGAGAAAGGCAGCGATGCCTTTCAGGTCGTCGCCGTCAATGTCGATGCCGGCGACGACGTGAAGCCGAAGAAGTTCCTTGCCGATACCGGTGTGAACACGCTCGGCTACTACCGGGATTCGACGATGACGCTGTTCAACGATCTCAAGACGCGCGGGCTGGCGCTCGGCCTGCCCGTGACGATGCTGATCGACGGCGAAGGCTGCCTGATCGCCCATATGAACGGTCCGGCCGAATGGTCGGGGCCGGACGCCAAGCGGCTGGTCGAGACGGCGCTCGGATCATAAACCCAAGCAAATGCAGGAAAAGCGCCTGGCGCTCTGCCCAGGCTAGGCCGAGCGCACCTTTGGTTTGAGCAGCACGAGGGCGCCATCCTGGCGGCCGGCACGCACCGGAGTGGGCTTGCCGTGGCCGGTCAGGTCGTCGAACGCCTCGATCGGCGCCGGCTTGCCGAGATAGTAGCCCTGGCCGATCTCACAGGCCTCCGCATCCAGGAACTTCAACTCGCCAAGCGTTTCGACGCCTTCGGCCAGAACCGGCAGGCCAAGGCCGCGGCCCAGGCCGAGCACCGCGCGCACGATCGCCGCGACCTGGCCATTGGTGTCGACCGCCTTGATGAAGGAGGCGTCGATCTTGATCTTGTCGAAGGGAAAGGCACGCAGGTTGGAAAGCGAGGAATAGCCGGTCCCGAAATCGTCCATGGCCACCCGCACACCCAGCGACTTGACCTGGCGCAGGGTCGCCAGCGCACGCGGCATGTCTTTCACCAGCGCGGTTTCGGTGATCTCGAGTTCGAGTCTGGTCGGGGCAAGGCCTGTCTTCATCAAGGTTTCGTGGACCTTGCGGCTGAAATTGGGATTGTGAAGCTGGACAGCTGAGACATTGACCGCAACCGTCAGGGGATTTTCCCAACGCGCGGCTTCCTCGCAGGCGGCTTCGAGCACCCAATCGCCGATCTGGCCGATCGCGCCGCTGTCCTCGGCCACCGGAATGAAAATGGCGGGAGAAACCTCGCCCCGCTCGGGATGACGCCACCGGATCAAGGCTTCGAAGCCAACCATCCTGCCGCTGTTGATCTCTTTCTGCGGCTGGTAGACGAGATAGAATTCACCGCGCACGACGGCCTGGCGCAATTCGTGCTCCATCACGCGCTTGTCGCGAGCCTCCGCGCCCATCGAGACTTCGAAATAGCGATAGGTGTCCCTGCCTTCCGTCTTGGCACGGTAGAGCGCCGTATCGGCATGGCTGATCAGGCTGGTCTGGTCCTCGGCATCCAGGGGATAGAGCGCGATGCCGACGCTGGCCGATACCAGCCCGCCGCCGGTCGCTGCCCGGTTTTCCTCGCGCATTGCTGCAAGCACCGCGTTGGCGATACGACCGGCCGCCTGCGGGTCCGGGAGGTTGGGGGCAATGATGGCGAATTCGTCGCCGCCCAGGCGGGCAAGCATCTGGCCGTGGCGCAGAACGCCGGACGCGCAGCTTGCCACTTTCTGCAACATGGCATCGCCCGCGCCATGTCCGTAGAGGTCGTTGACCTCCTTGAAGCGGTCGAGATCGAACAGCAGGAGCGCAAGATGCCGGCCCTTGGCGCCTGCGTCGGCTTTGGCGATCCGGTTCATGGATGCGATTTCCGCGTCGAGACGGCTGGAGAAGCTGCGGCGATTGGCAAGCCCCGTCAGGGGATCGAAATGGGCAAGGCGAAGGATTTCCTCCTCCGCCTTCCTGCGTTCGCGTATGTCGCGCACGGCGATGACGTTGTGCGGCTTGCCGCAATAATCGATGCTCCTGGCGATCAGTTCGACGGGAATTCTCGTCCCATCGCGATTGCCCAGTTCCGCTTCCCGCGGCTGGCCCTCCAGGCTGGTTGCATCGAAAGCGGCGCGTTCGTCGAAGAGTTCGCCCAGTTGCATACCGTTCAGCGACATCGCCGGCATGCCCGTCAGCTTGCCCATGCTGTCGTTGGCGCTGACGATGCGGTTTCCGTCGCAGACGATCAGGCCCTCCACGGCGGCATTGGCCAGGCCGTGCATGCGGTCGACCTCCAGCTTCTGGCGGCGGAAGCGCAGGTCGATCCACAGCGCCGACGCCGACACCACCAGGATCACCAGCGTGGCGGCCGCGGCCGCGAAAGCCTGGGAGGTCGGCTCGATCGTGTATTGCGATATGACGATCGAGGAATCGGGAAAGATCGAGACCGCGCCCATGCCGATGAAATGCAAGCTGCAGATCGCCAGCGTCAGCAGCACGGCGCCGGCCGCCGTGGCCGACAGGGAGGGACGGCGCAGAACGACGCGCAGCGCCATTGCCGCGAGCGTCGTGCCGGCCAGCAAGGAAACGGCAACGAGCAACAGGTTCCATTCGATCCGGCCCTGGACCTCGAACGCCGCCATGCCGACATAGTGCATGGTTGCGATGCCGCCACCCAGGATGGCGCCGCCAACGAGATGGTAATCGATCTCGTCGCGCAAGGTGGCGATCCACATGCCGGCCGCCGTCAATGCGACCGAAGCGGCGAGCGAGATCACGGAGAGGCCCGGATCGTAGGCGCTGGGGATTCCCGGGGTGAAGGCAAGCATGGCAATGAAATGCGTCGCCCAGATGCCGAACCCGGTCGACGTCGCCGATATCATCAGCCAGACCAGCCGGTTGCGGTCCGTCGAGCGGCTGATGTGGTGAAGCAGGTTTACAGCGGAAAAACAGGAAATCCCGCAGATCAGCGCAGCCAGTACAACCAGTCTCAGATCGTGCTGGTTCACGATGCAATTATAGACCGTCAGCATCTTATTTCCCCCTAGCCCACAGGAAATAAAAAAGGAAATACGACTGATTAAGGCTTGGCCGTTGAAGGATCGATAAGTCGGCTGCAACCAGGGCGTGCCGTCCCGGTGCAGAGCGACCCCGGGCCCGAAGCCCCGAAGGCGAGCTTCGATTTCGATCTGGCCAGCGCTGGGATGACGGCGGCAGGCCATGGACAGGCGGCGCTGTCGAAAGGGCCTCGCGCATCCCTGGCCGATCGACAACGGGCGCGTGCGCCGGCCGCGGCGCCGGCATTTCGGCATCCCTTTAGCCGGGTAATCATGCGGGGCTTTACGTCATCGACAGCCGCCCTAGCTACCTAACGCGCGGGTGTCACCTTTTGATGCCGGCGCAACCGCCGAGGGGGAGGAAAGACGGCTGTTCACAGGCCCCGGGAAGCCACAACAGAACTGTCACATACCTTCTCTAAGAGAGCGGGCAAGGACTTGCGCAAGACCCTTGTCACCAGCCATTCAAGAGGGAAGAAATCATGACCATCATCAAGCGGGGCTTGACTGCCCTTGCCGCAGGGGCGCTCAGCACGGCGCTCGCGGTACCTGCCTTCGCAGAGCCGGTAAAATTCGATTTCTGGTTCGGCCTTTCGGGCGACCTCGCCCGTGTCGTCGACACGATGTGCAAGAACTTCAACGAATCGCAGAAGGACTATGAAGTCGTCTGCACCAGCCAGGGTAATTACGACGCCACGCTGCAGAACACGATTGCCGCCTTCCGTGCCGGCAAGCAGCCCACCGTCGTCCAGGTCTATGACGTCGGTACCGCCACCATGATGCTGTCGGGCGCCTACAAGCCCGCCGACAAGCTGATGGAAGAGAACGGCTACAAGATCGACTACGCCGACTATTTCCCCGGTATCGCCCGCTACTATGCGACCTCGAAGGGCGAGATGCTGTCCTTCCCGTTCAATTCGTCCACCCCACTGATGTACTGGAACAAGGACGCCTTTGCCAAGATCGGCAAGACCGAAGCGCCGAAGACTTGGGAAGACGTCGGCGCCGACCTCAAGGCGTTGAAGGACGCCGGCTATGAATGCCCGATGGCGATCAACATCTCGGCCAATGAAAGCTGGCAGCTGATGGAGCAGTTCTCGGCGCTGCACAACCAGCCGATCGCCACCAAGAACAATGGCTATGACGGTCTCGACGCTCGCCTGGAGGTCAACAAGACCAAGTTCGTCCAGTACGTCACCGACCTGAAGAAGTGGTATGATGACGGTCTGGTCAAGATCAAGTCGAAGGATCTCGGCCAGGATATGGTGCAGGCCTTCGCCACCGGTACCTGCCAGGTGATCCTGACCTCGGTGGGCGACCATGGCACGGTTGGCCGCACGCAGAAGGAAGGCATGAACTGGGACGTCGCCGAACTGCCGGTCTACGCCGGCACCACGCGCATGAACTCGCTGGTCGGCGGCGCATCGCTCTGGGTGCTCTCCGGCAAGTCGGACGCCGAGTACAAGGGCGCGGCCGCGTTCCTGAACTTTATCCACGATCCCAAGACGGCTTTGTTCTGGTCGACCAACACCGGCTACATTCCGGTGACCAAGTCGGGTTTCGACTACATGAAGTCCCAGGGCTTCTATGACAAGGCGCCCTACAAGGGGCGCGAGGTCGCCATCGCCAGCCTGACGGCTTCCGAGCCGAACGAGATCACCCGCGGCGTGCGCCTGGGCAATTTCACCCAGATCCGCGCCGAGTTCGGCACCCAGATGCAGGCGATCTTCGCCAACAAGGTGAGCGTCCAGGAAGGCCTCGATACGCTGGTCAAGAACGGCGACGCCATCCTCGACCGCTTCCAGCAGACCTATCCGGGTAAGACCCTGCCCTGATCCTGGATACTGGAAGGGCCGTCCGCCGAGCTTCGACGGGCGGCCATTTCATATCGGGTTTAATTTGCGCATGCCGCGAAACCGGTGCCACTTTCGGCAGACATGCCCTAATGTTGCTCCAAGAAAGCGGGCTGACGGTTCAACGACATCGGCGGATCGATGGAAAAACGCGTCACTTTCAGCAGATGGACGATCGGTATCCTGTTCGCGGTGCCGCAACTGCTGCTGATCTTCACTTTCTTCTACTGGCCGGCGGGGCAGGCCGTCTATTGGTCGCTGACGCTGCAGCAGCCCTGGGGCGGCGGCAACATCTGGGTTGGACTGGACAATTTCCGTTCGATCCTGTCCAACGCCGATTACTGGCACTCGATCACCGCAAGCCTGGTCTTCGCCGGCATCAGCACGGGCCTGGCGATGTTCATCGCGCTTGTGCTCGCCGCCTTGACCGACCGGCAGCTTGCCGGCTCGTGGCTGTACCGGGTGGTGCTGATCTGGCCCTATGGCATCGCGGCGCCCGCGCTGGCGCTGGCATTCCGCTTTATCCTGGCGCCGGAAGCCGGCTTCATGGCCGTCGTCAACCAGGTCTGGCCCGGCTTCTGGGATCCCGGCCTCGATGGCACCGACGCCATGACCTCGATCATCATCGCCTTTTCCTGGAAATATGTCGGCTACAACTTCATCTTCTTCCTCGCCGCGTTCCAGGCAATTCCGCGCTCACTGATCGAGGCGGCGGCGATGGATGGTTCCGGCGTCATCAGGCGTTTCTGGGACATACAGTTTCCATTGATCACGCCGACGATCTTCTTCCTGCTGGTCATCAACATCACCGAAAGTTTTCAGGACTCCTTCGGCATCGTCGACATCATGACGGCGGGCGGCCCGGCCAATGCGACCAATCTGATGGTCTACAAGATTTATTCGGACGGCTTTAAAGGCCTCGATTACTCCGGCGCCGCCGCGCAGAGCATCATCCTGATGATACTCATCGTCGCCCTCACCGTCGTCCAATTCCGCTTCATCGAGCGGCGCGTGCATTACAGGTGAGATTGGTATGGTCGAGCGCACCCCGTTCCTCAATTTCTTCACGCATCTGATCCTGTTCGCCGGCTTCATTTTCTGCGTCGCGCCGTTCGCCATCGTGGCGATCGCCGCCTCGCATAATCTCAGGGATGTCAACGACGTGCCGATGTCGCTGCTGCCGGGCAGCGATTTCTGGGTCAACATCAAGACCGCCTGGGTGACGGCCGATCTAGGCCCGAAGCTGCTCAACAGTTTCATCATGGCGTTCGGCGTCGCCGCCGGCAAAGTGATCGTCTCGGCGCTTACGGCTTTCTCGATCGTCTATTTCCGTTATCCCGGCCGCATGCTGATCTTCTGGCTGATCTTCATCACGCTGATGCTGCCGCTCGAAGTGCGCATCGTGCCGACCTATGCCGTGGTCGCTAATGTGCTCGAGCCGTATCAGACGATCCTGGACCTGACCGGGATTTCCTGGCTGATCGAAAAGGTCTCGGGCGTACAGGTCTCGCTCAGTCTGGGACTGCTCAATTCCTATAGCGGCCTGATCCTGCCGCTGGTCGCCACCGCCACCGGAACGTTCCTCTACCGCCAGTTCTTCCTGACCGTGCCGGATGAACTGACCGAGGCCGCGCGCATGGACGGCGCCGGCCCGCTGCGGTTCTTCATCGACGTGCTTTTGCCCTTGTCGCGCAACAACATGGCCGCACTTGGAACCATCATGTTCCTGTGGGCCTGGAACCAATATCTGTGGCCGCTGCTCATCACCACCGACCAGTCGCATGCAATGGCGGTGACGGAACTCAAGCAACTGATCCCAAATGTCGGCGGCGCCCCGGAATGGCACATTGCCATGGCAGGAACGCTCATCATCATGCTGCCGCCCCTGTTCGTCGTCGTGCTGATGCAGCGCTGGTTCGTGCGCGGGCTGATCGCTACCGAGAAATAAAAATAGGGAGACAAAAATGGCCTCCATCGCAATACGCGGCGTCAAGAAGAACTACGCCAAGACAGCTGTCGTGCACGGTGTCGACCTCGACTTCGCCTCGGGCGAATTCGTCGTCATCCTGGGACCATCCGGCTGTGGCAAGTCCACGTTGCTGCGCATGATCGCCGGGCTGGAGGAGATTTCCGAAGGCACGATCGCCATCGACGGGACTGTGGTCAACAAGCTCGAGCCACGCGAGCGCGGCTGCGCCATGGTGTTCCAGAATTACGCTCTCTATCCGCATATGAGCGTGGCACAGAACATCGGCTATTCGCTCAAGGTCGCCGGTGTCCCCGCGGCCGAGCGCAACCAGCGCATCCAGGCGGTGGCCCGCACGCTGGAACTCGAGCATCTGCTCGACCGCAAACCGATGGCGCTTTCCGGCGGCCAGCGGCAGCGCGTCGCCATGGGTCGCGCCATGATCCGCGAGCCGAAAGTCTTCCTGTTCGACGAGCCGCTTTCCAATCTCGACGCCAAGCTGCGCGTGCAGATGCGCTCGGAAATCCGCAAGCTGCATCGCCGGCTGGATGCGACCTCGGTTTTCGTCACCCACGACCAGGTCGAGGCGATGACGCTGGCCGACCGGCTGGTGGTGATGAATGGCGGCCGCGTCGAGCAGGTCGGCACACCGGCCGAGGTCTATAGCCGCCCGGCCAGCCGGTTCGTCGCCACCTTCGTCGGCGCACCGGCGATGAACATTCTGGAAGGCACGGTGGAACTCGACGGGCTGTCGCTGCCCGGCGGCAGCCGACGCCTGGCCATGCCTCGCGCCGGCCTGCCGGTCGGTACCAAGGTGGCGATGGGCATCCGGCCGGAAGCCGTCCGGCTGGTGGCGCCGGGCACATCGGGCGCGCTCAGCGCCACGGTCGACCTGGTCGAGGAACTGGGCGCGGGGCGGGTTATCTATGTCGATCTCGACGGCGCGCCGTTCTCGGTGATGACGTCGGAGGCCGTGCACGCCGAGCCCGGCAGCACCGTCGGCTTGAAGATTTCGCCCGAGGACATGCATTTCTTCTCATCGGAGACGGGAAGCCGCCTCGATGTCTTCAAGGCTTCCGTCCCCGAACCGGCCCTTTGACGCGCGGACGCAGATGAAGATCATCCAGGTCACCGATGTGCATCTCGGCCGCCGGGGCGAACTGCGGTTCGGCGCCGACCTGCACCAGCGGTTCGCCTCCTGCATCGCTCACATCAATGCCCATCACGCCGACGCTGCACTTTGCGTCGTCACCGGCGACCTGACCGAGACCGGCGCAGCGCAAAGCTATGCCGACCTGCGCGCCACGCTGGGGACGCTGTCGACGCCCTACAGGCTGCTGCCGGGCAACCACGACCGGCGGGCCTATCTCGCCGCCGCCTTTCCCGAACTTCCGGTCGACGAAAACGGCTTCGTGCAGTCGGTCCACGATACCGGCAACGAGGTGCTGCTGTTCCTCGATGGCCTTGCGGAAGGGCGCATCGAGGGTGAACTCTGCGCAATGCGTCTTGCCTGGCTGCGGGCCCGGCTCGATGAAGCGGCGGGCCGGCCGGTCTATGTCTTCCTGCATCACCCGCCGGTCGCGCTCGGCCTGCCGCAACTCGATCCCCTGGCGCTGCAACAGCCGGAGCGGCTTCTGGACCTGCTCGAACGCCATGGCAATGTCCGCCACATCTTCTTCGGCCACGTCCACCGCGACATCGCCGGCACCGTGGCCGGCATTCCGTTTTCGGCGCAGCGCGGCCTGCACGCCCGGTTCGAACTGGCGCTCGACCGATCGAGCGAGATCGTCGAACAGGCGCCGCCATCCTATGCGGTCATCCTCCTCGACAGCGCCGCCAGGCGCGTCGTCATCCACGGCTGCGATTTTCTCGAGCAATGGCCGGCCTATTCAGCCGAAACCGGTCAGCCCATCACGGTGTGAGCGGCCATTTCGCATGGCGATCGGCGCCCTGAGCCCTCGGCCTCATGCGAACACATGCGCCTTGCCCGACACGGTCAGCCGCACGATCTCGCCGACAGACGGCGCGTCCATGCCGGATTTGCGCAGGATCAGCGGCGTGCCGCCGATGGCGGCGGCGTCCGGCGGATCGGCATTGTTCAGGAGCCGCACCGCGATGGTGCATGTCGAGCCGGCGAATTCCGATTCTGTCACCTCGCCGAACAGCATGTCCGGCGTGCCGGACATGCCCTCGCGCGAAGTGCGTTTCAGCCCGATCTGCTCCGGCCGCAGCATGATGCGGGCGACATCGCGGCTGTCGGACGTGTCGACGGCGATGCGGCCGAGCGGCGAACTGGCGAAGCCGCCCGAAATACTCGCCGGCAGGATGATGGCATCGCCGAGGAATTCGGCGATCATCCTGTCCTTCGGCTTGAGATAGAGCTCGCGCGGGGTGCCGACCTGGGAGAATTTTCCGTCACGCATCACCGCCACCTGGCTGGCGAAGGACAGCGCCTCGGCCTGGTCGTGCGTCACCAGGATTGTGGTGATGCCGGCCGCCTCCAGAAGTTCTGCCACCGCCTTGCGCATCGAAGCGCGCAGGCCGGTGTCGAGGGCCGAGAACGGCTCGTCGAGCAGCATCAGGCGCGGCTTCATCGCCATGGCGCGGGCAAGCGCCACGCGCTGCTGCTGGCCGCCGGAGAGCTCGTGCGGGCGGCGTTTGAGGATCGCCTTGTCCAGTCCCACGATATAGGCAAGTTCGACGATGCGCTCGGCGCGCTTGTCGTCGTCACGCCTCACACCGAAACCGATATTGTCCGATATGGTCAGGTGCGGGAACAGGGCGCCGTCCTGCGCCACCACGCCAATGCCGCGGCGATGCGCCGGAACGGCCGCGCCGCCATTGGCCAGCACCTGCCCGTCGAGTACGATGCGGCCCTGGTCGGGCGCCTCGAAGCCGGCGATCAGCCGCAGCAAGGTCGTCTTGCCGCAGCCGGAGGGTCCCACGATCGCCGTGCGGCTGCCGCTGGCGACGTTCAGGTCGACGCCGGCAAGGGCTGCAACCGGGCCGTAATGCTTGTGCAGATTGCCGAGTTCAAGAAAGCTCATCGTCCAGCCATCCGCTTCGACTGGACATAGAGCAGCCATGTCAGGGGCAGCGACATCGCCACCATGATGAAGGCGTAAGGGGCCGCCGAGGCATAGTCGATCTCGCCACTGTAGGACCAGAACGCCATGGCCAGCGTGCGGGTGCCGTTCGGCGCCAGCATCTGGGTCGCGGTCAGTTCGTTCATGATGCCCAGCGCCACCAGCGCCATGCCGGCCGCGGCACCCGGCGCCGACAGGCGGATCGTCGTCGACCACAACGCATTGAGCGGTCGCCGGCCGAGGCTGGACGCGGCGCGTTCGAGCTCGACCGGCGCCTGGGCGATCGAGGCGCGCAGGCTGACCAGGGCGCGCGGCAGGAACATCAGCGCATAGGCGACCAGGATGGTGAACAGGGTCTGGTAGAGCGGCAGCGCGATGCGCACCGTAATGGTGACCAATGCCAGCGCGATGACGACGCCCGGCAGCGAGCCGACAATGTAATTGCATCCCTCCAGCAGGCGCTGCAGCGGCCCGGGCGCGCGGATCGAGATCCAGGCCATCGGCATCGCCGCGACGGTGGCAAGCAGCGCCCCGGCGAGCGACAGGAACAGCGTCTGGCCAAGGGCCAGGCCGATCTCGTCGACGCGCCAGACGTCGGCACCGCCGGCGGCAAGCCAGCGCCCGATGGTCACGAATGGAACACCAAGCGCCAGCAATGTGGTGAGGACGAACAACAGCAAGCTGGGCAGGGTGGCGCGGCCGAGGCTCACCCGTTGCTGATGCCGCGCGGCACCGGAACCGACGCGGGCATAACGCTCCTCGCCGCGCACCAGCACCTCCAGCCCGAGCAGCACGAAGCAGCAGGTCACCAGCACGCCGGCCAGCATGTTGGCGGCCGGTCCGTTGAAGGTCGACTGGAATTGGTCGACGATCGCGGTGGTGAACGTGTCGAAGCGGATGAAGACATAGAGGCCGTATTCGGCCAGCAGATGCAGCCCGACCAGAAGCGAGCCGCCGCATATTGCGAGCCTGAGCTGCGGCAGCACGACACGCCAGAACACGCGCCAGGGGCCGAGACCAAGTGCCGCCGCCGCATCTTCCAGGGCAGGGTCGAGGCGACGAAGCGCCGCGGACACCGGCAGATAGAGGAAGGGGAAATAGGCAATGACGGACACCAGCACACCGGCCCACAGGCCGTGCAGCCCGGGGACGATGGTGATCCAGGCATAAGAATGCACGAAAGCAGGGATGGCGAGCGGCGCCACGCAGAGCCAGGCCCAGAGCCGCGCGCCTGGCAGGTCGCTGCGCTCGGTCAGCCAGGCCAGCGTCACCGACAAGGCGATGGCGATCGGTACGGCCAGCAGCACAAGCAGGCCGGTGTTGACCAACAGCTCGCCGACACGCGGCCGGAAGACCAGTGCCGAGACGGTCTCCCAGCCGGTCTGCACCGCGATCCAGATGATGAAGGCGAGCGGCACAAGGGCCAGCAGCGAGGCCGACACGGCGGCGGCGACGATCCACGGAGCGACCCGCCGTTGCGCCCGCCGGCGTATTTTCGGCGACATATCCGAGCGTGCGAAGTCGACCGCGGACTGCATCAGGCGAGACGCCAGGCCGTTGCCGCCGCGACGGCGGCGATCGGGCGGCCGTGATCGCGGCCGGACAGGGAGCATGTCGTCATCGACAGGTCTCAAAAAACAAAACGCTCCCGCGGGGTTACCGCGGGAGCACGGTCTGACGTCCTTATTAGGACGAACGGCAACTAAAGCAAGCCGGCTGCCGTCATCAGGTCGGTGACCTTCTTGGAGTTCAGTGTCGCGGCGTCAACCTTCGGCGCCTGCAGGTCGGGCAGCGGCACCAGCTTCGAATTGGATTGCGCGTCCTTGCCGACCGCATATTCGAAGGAGGTTCCGTTCTTCAGCACGTCCTGCCCGCCCTTGGCGGTCACCCATTTCAAGAATGCCTGGGCTTCCTTCTGATGCTTGCTCGAGGCCAGCACGCCGCCACCGGAGACCGATACGAAAGCGCCCGGATCCTGGTTCTTGAAATAGTACAGCGCGACGTTCTTGGAGTTCTCGCCGGTCTTGGCCTGATCGCCGAAATAGTAATAGTGGTAGATCACGCCGCCTTCGATCTCGCCGGCATTGACCGCCTTCATCACGGTGCTATTGCCCTTGTAGGCGGTAAAATTCTCCTTCATCGCCTTCAGCCAGTCGGCCGTGGCGGCCTCGCCCTTGAGCTGCAGCAACGCGCTGACGATGGCCTGGAAGTCGGCGCCCGATGGCGAGGCTGCCCAGCGGCCTTTCCAGCTAGGATCGGCGAGATCGAGCAGTGACTTCGGAAGCTGGTCTTCCTTGAGCTTGTCCTTGTTGTAGGCAAAGACGGTGCTGCGGGCGGCGACGCCGACCCACTTGCCGCTCGACGGCTGGTATTCCTGCGGAACCTGGGCCAGCGTCTCGGCATCGACCGGTGCGAACAGGCCCGCCGCCTCGACCAGCGCCATGGCCGGCGAATTCTCGGTCAGAAACACGTCGGCCGGCGAGGAAGCGCCTTCGGCGACGATCTGGTTGGAGAAGTCGCTGTCGCCGCCATTGCGCAAGGTGACCTTGACGCCGGTCTCCTTGGTGAACCCTTCGGCCCATTCCTTGGCCAGGCTTTCATGCTGGGCGTTGTAGACGATGATGCCGGCATCCTCGGCCGAAGCAGGGCCGGCGGCCAGGCCGATTGCAAGCGCCGCAGCACCAGCCAGGGCAAGAAGGGGGGATTTCATAAGATACTCCTCGGTTGCCCGCATCGCGGGTGCGTTCGAGTATCAATTCATGAATAGGTTAGTCAAGATTGAAAGGCGTGGAGCCCATCACGGTTTCGGGTGTCGAACGCCGCCATGGCATCATCCGATATGCGGTCCCGGCGAGGGCTCCTGCGGGGTGCAGCCGTCAACCAGGGGATGAATGGTCCAACGCTGATCCAGCCCCTGCTGTGTCCGTTTGGTTTCCGGGTCGAAGGCGTCGTTCAGCATGGCGCACCAGGTTCTGCGCAGGTTTTCGCAGCGTGTCCGGAACGCCGCGCTGCCAAGCCCGTCACGCATATCCTGCGCGGCGAGGTCGGTGGCCTCGCCCGGCGGCTTGGGAGGGATGGCGCCTGTGTCGGGAAAATCCGGAGTCCATTGAAGATAATGCTTTGCGTCGACACCGGCCGCCGCATCGAATTTGACCACAGCCATCAGCGGATGGAACTCGTGCCAGCCCTTGTGATAGCCGTCATAGACATGTTCGCCCAGCACAGCGACATGATCGCCCATCCTGATCGGGCCGAGCACCTTGTCGCCGACATTGGCGTCCTCGACATTGCCCGGGTTCCAGTTGAACAACCCCTCGAGGACCGGCTTGACCCCGCCGAAGTAGGACGCGGCCGCGCCGATGGCGCCGCCAATGGCCCCACCGAGCAATCCGCCGAGGAACGAGCCGATGGCGCAGCCCAGCGCCCCCAGGAAGAACGATCCGATGGCGCAGCCGACAGCCGCACCGACGCTGGCGCCAGCGGCCGCCGCCGCGGCTGTGACGACCAAGGCCGCCGTCAGCAGGATGACGATGGCCGGCGCCCATTGCCGCATCTTGATCCAGAAGTCGCCCTCGGCCTCGCAATGCAGACCCCAGCGCGCATGATCGTCGGCGGGTGCGTAGCCGAGATCCGTCTTCAGGTCATCGCGCGGAAACAGCAATTCGTGGCCCTGGAAGCCGTCATTAAGAATGTCGTTCGCCGGATGGGCCGCGATGCTGGCGGCGAATTCCGTGACGACGGTGCCGTCGGCATTGTAACGATTGGCGGCAGCCAAAGCCGCCTGATTGGTTTCGGCGTTGAGGATTTCGGTCGTCGGGTGCGGCATCAATATGACGTCGAAATACTGATCGTTGTCGAAGGCGCCGAGATCACTGCGGAACGGATTGTAGGAGACGATGCCGACGGCGCATTTCGGGTTATCCTTGTCGAGGCAGACCAGGCGATGGTTGAGCCATTCCCCGGCCGCCTTGTCGATGGTCGCGGTGGCGGACGCCAGAAATGCGATTGCGGCCGCAAGCGCCGCGCCGATCGGTCCCAGTAGCAGGCCGAAAGCCGCCGACAGCCCGGTAATGACAAGAATCTGCAGTGCCTGGCCGGCGAGAAAGGCCAGCCGGTCGTCCTCATTGTAGGGCTTGCCGCCGGCCGGATAGAGAAAGCAGCTCGTATAATGCTTGTAAGCCATCGGCGCGCCTCAGCCTTTCGTGGCGGTGAGCGTCACGCCGCCGGTCATGGTGCGCGATCCACTGTCGCCGATCGCGAAGACATGGACGTTGAAGGTCTTGGAGCCGCGGAAGGCCGCGTCCTTCGGCTCGATCTCGACTGCAATCTCCGTCACCTGGCGCGGCTGCAGTGAAAGCGTTCTCGGAACGATCCTGACCGCCCAGTCGTCCGGAACGGCAAACCGGCCATAGGCCTGCTCCTCGAGAGCAGTGGCCCAGCGCGCCTTGCTTTCGGCAAGGCGCGACCGCGGGGTGCCGGCGCGCCCGTCCCTATCTTCGCCGCGCGGCGGGACGCATGGCCGCAGCTTCGGCAGGCCATAGCAGTCCGCCTCGATCTGGAACCGCCGGACCACCGAGGCCTCGTTGCGGAGGCTGAAGACGAATTTGGCCGGTGACTGCATCTCGGCAATGTTGACGTTCTTCTGGCCAAGGTTGTTGCCGGGATTGGCGTCATCGCCCCAGGAAAGCTGCGCCTGCAGGCAGTAGTGGCCGCCGGCGGCGGGCGTGGTCCAACTGAACTCGGCATAGGCAGGACAATCGATCGTGCCCTTGGCTCCGAGATTGACGGCGGTGCTGGCGATCGGGCGGGAAACGGTCTGCGCGCCGAACGACAGGTAGGACAGCGCAACGCCGACGCCGACGGCGGGAGCATCATAGGATCCGTTCCAGACGCGTACGCGAACGCGGTAGGTGTGAGCAGGCTGGAGCGCACCGCCGACTGGCGCCGCACCGTCGAAAATGTCGATGTCGGGATTGTCCCAGGTGACCGCTAGTCCCTGCGCCATCAGATAGTACTGGGCATAGAGAAGCGGGTCGGCGCGCTTGTAGATGTCGGGCGGCAACTGGATGCAGCAATCGTTCTGTGTCGGGGTCGGCAGGGGCCGGCCCTTGGCCAGCCGGCATTGCAGCCTGCATATCGTGGCAAAGAGCGCCTTCAGCCCAGCGGCCAGACGCTTCCAGAATTCGGCGTCGAACAACAGCAGGGCCGCGGTTCTGACGTGATCGACCAGAGATCCTGCCATGTCGTGTTTCCCACGCTGAGAGGACGCAACGGTAATGTTTTGGCTGGCGGACATGTGCCCGCCAATTGCCCAGCAGGCTATTTCCTCAATGATTTCTGTCGTCTGTAGAAGTAGATGGCGGCGACGAGGACTATGGCCGCAATGACAATGCTGCCCTCGAAAGTTCCCGAGCCATTGTCGGGAGAAAATCCAAAAATACGTTCGATGAAATCCATTTCGGCCTCCCTCCGATGCTTTGACGCTACAGCGAGGTTTACCTTACGTCAATCAAGGCTCGATCCGCGCTCTTCCTCAGGTCTGGCTGGTAACCGGAGCATCCGTCAGCGAATTTTCGCTGGCCATTCCGCAAACTTTCGTGATTTGCCCGTAGTTTGGCTTGGACATTATTTGGCCGGCCACGTAACAAATCAGTGCCGAGGCGCGAAGATCGGGGGAGTGAACTCTTGTGAGCGGCAAGGACGAGGCCGAGCTTTCCCGGCTGTTGCGGGCCGCGATCGCGGGAGATGAAAAGGCCTATGCCGACTTTCTCCACCGGATTGCCGCGCTGATCCGCGGCTTTGTCAGGCGCAAGATCGTGCAGGGCGGGGTCGATCCCGAGGATGTCGTGCAGGAAACCTTGCTGGCCATTCATTTGAAGCGACACAGCTGGCGCCAGGAAGCGCCCGTACTGCCCTGGGTCTATGCGATTGCCCGTTTCAAGCTGATCGACGCGTTCCGGCGGCGCGGGCGGCGCATCGAGATCGATGTCGACGACATCGCCGAGACTTTCGCCGAGCCGGAGACCGAGACAGTCAGCGAGCGCGACGTCAACAGGGCGCTCGACGGGCTGCCGCCGGCCCAGCGTTCCGTGGTCTCGTCGGTATCGGTGGAAGGTCGTTCGATCGGCGAGACGGCAGCCAAGTTCGGCATCACCGAAACAGCGGTGCGTGTTTCGCTGCATCGAGGGCTTGCCGCCATAGCCAAGCGATTCGGACGGCAGTGACATGAGAACCGAAGATCTCATCAAGGCACTCGACGCCGATATCAGCAGCAAGGCAATGCCGCTGCGCTCCGCATGGTGGATGGCTGCTGGCGCTGCGGTGGTCATTGCGGCCCTGGTCTTCTGGATGACGATAGGTCCGCGCCCCGACATCATGATCGCCATGCATACGATGCGCTTCATGTCGAAATTCGTCTTCACCATCGTGCTTGCCGTCACCGCCTTCGCCCTGATCAGGGCGCTGTCGACACCAGGCGCCTCGACGGCCAGGGCGATGGCCTGGATGGCCGCGGCACCCTTGCTGGTGGCCGTGGCGGTGGCTCTGGAGTTGTTCATGGTGCCGGAGGCGCTGTGGGGCACCCGGATGATCGGCTCCAACATGATGATCTGCATGAGCTTCATCCCGCTGATCGGCCTCGGCCCGCTGGCCATCTTCCTGTGGATGCTGCGCTATGGCGCGCCGACGCGGCCAGTGCTTGCCGGCGCGGTCGCGGGGCTGCTCGCCGGCGGGCTGGCGGCGACTTTCTACGCCGCCCACTGCTTCGACGATTCGCCGCTTTTCGTTGCCACCTGGTACACGATCGCCATCGCGGCTCTCGCTCTGCTCGGCGCGCTTGGCGGGCGGCTTTTCGTACGCTGGTAGGACCACGCGTCCGGAGCCGCGACCGTGCACCGATCCTTAATCATGCCGGCAATTGTTTGCCGGTTTCTCTTATCGCCGGTACCTCGGGCGCAACCTTTCCTTAAAATCGATCCTTCAGGGTTTTGACGGGAAAAAGCGATTGCCCACGGGGGTGGCATAAATCGTGAGATTACCGGGATTAAACAGGCCTCGCGGGCATTCGGCACTGGCCTTGGCCTTGGCCGGTCTTGCCGTTGCGGCGGCTTCGGTCTTGCTGCCGAGGCTGAGCCTTGGCGCCCAGGCGCTCGAACTCTGCCTCCAGGTATCGTTCGCAGTGGTGGCCGGCGCGCTGGTGCTCACCGGCCTGTTCATGACGCGTATCTCGAACGACCGGCGGCAAATCGCGGAGAGCGAGCAGCGGTTCCGTCGAGCCATGGAAGACTCGGCCATCGGCATCGCCATCGTCAGCCTCGACGGGCGTATTCTCGAGACCAATCCCGCCTTTGCCGCCATGCTTGGCTACAACAGAGAGGAAATCGAGGCGCTGACCTTCTTCCAGATCACGCATCCTGACGATCTGCAGATCGGACGCGACACGATGGCCGGCCTGAGGGCGGGTACCGTCGATGCTTTCCACTTCGAGAAGCGTTATCTCAAGAAGGACGGTACACCCGTCTGGGCCCATCTTGCCGGTTCCGTCATTCGCGATGAGAGCAGCGGGCGCCCGCTCTATATCGTCTCGCAGATCGAGGATATCGACGCGCGCAAGCAGGCCGAGGCACGTATCGCGGAAGCGGAAACGCGCTGGAACTTCGCGCTTGCCGGCGCCGGTCAAGGCGTCTGGGACCTCGATATGCGCAAGGGAGGCACCACCTATTCCTCCACCTGGGTCAAGATGCTCGGTTTTGAGGACGGCGAACTCGATGGCGACCCCGATCACTGGCTGACAATGATCCATCCGGACGACCGGGCGGGGGTCGCGGAAGCCGATCGCGCCCATCTCGACGGCAAGACGGAATTTTTCGAGGCCGAGTTCAGGATGCGCCACAAGGATGGGCGCTGGATCTGGATACTCGATCGCGGCAAAGCCATCGAACGCGATGCCGACGGACAACTGATCAGAGCGATCGGCAGCCTGACCGACATCACCCGACGCAAGCAGGCCGAAGAACGGCTCACCGTGTCGGCGGCGATGCTGGCCGACGAGAAAGAGCGCCTGAAGGTGACGCTGCAGTCGATCGGCGACGCCGTCATCTGCACCGATGCAGCCAACCGCGTCACCTTCATGAACCCGGTGGCCGAGAAGCTCACCGGCGTCGCCGCCGACGAAGCCCTCGGCAAGACGCTCGGCCACGTCTATTGGGCGGTCGACGAGGAGACCGGTCAGCGCATCGGTGTGGCGCGGACGTCGATCGGCGCGGGAATGCCGTCCGAGCAGAACAGCCGCGCGGTACTGATCAGACGCGACGATACACGCTGCAGCATCCGCCAGGTCGTGTCGCCGATCATGAACGAGCGGGGCGAGTTCTGCGGCCTGGTCATCGTTTTCCAGGACTTCACCGATGCGCGCGCCTTGCAGCGCCAGCTCGCCCACGCCGCCGCGCATGACGCGCTGACGGGGCTGGCTAACCGCTCGAGCTTTATCCGCACCATGGAGGAGCTTGTCGGCCAGGCGCGCAAGGACGGCACGACGGCAGGGGGCGGCCATCAGTTCATGTTCATCGACCTCGACCATTTCAAGCTGGTCAACGACACCGGCGGCCACGCCGCTGGGGACGCCTTGCTGAAGCAGGTGGCGGAGGCGGTGCGCGGTGTGCTCGGTCCTGGAGACATCGTCGCGCGTCTGGGCGGCGACGAATTCGCCGTCATCCTGAAATCGGGTTCGACAGCCGGCGCCCGGATCGCCGCGCGCTCCATCATCGATGCGATAGCCGGCTTGAATTTCAGCTGGGACGGCCGTCCGCACGTCATCGGCGCCAGTATCGGGCTCGCGGCCATCAATGCCGATTGCGGCGAAGCCGACGAGATCATCGCAAGCGCCGACGCCGCCTGCTATGCGGCCAAGGCAGCCGGCCGCGGATGCGTTTCCGTGGCACCCGACAGCCGGATCGCCGATGACAGGTCGGAACCGCCCAAGCCGCTTGCCGCGGCATCTTGAGGGGTGAGGATAAAGGCCCGGTTCAGCGCGTCGGGACTGGGTGCTCGCCGCGATAGTCGTAGAAGCCGCGTCCGGTCTTGCGGCCGAGCCAGCCGGCCTCGACATATTTCACCAGCAGCGGGCAGGGGCGGTATTTCGAATCCGACAGGCCGTCATGCAGCACCTGCATGATCGACAGGCAGGTGTCGAGGCCGATGAAATCGGCAAGCTGCAGCGGCCCCATCGGATGGTTGGCGCCGAGGCGCATGGCGGTGTCGATGGCATCGACCGTGCCGACGCCCTCATAGAGCGTGTAGATCGCTTCGTTGATCATCGGCAGCAGGATGCGGTTGACGATGAAGGCCGGGAAATCCTCCGAGACCGTGATCGTCTTGTCGAGCTGCTTCACATAGGTCTTGGCGGCTTCGAAGGTCTGATCCTCGGTGGCGATGCCGCGCACCAGTTCGACCAGCTTCATCACCGGCACCGGGTTCATGAAATGTATGCCGATGAAGCGCTCCGGCCGGTCGGTCTGCGCGGCGAGACGCGTGATCGAGATGGACGAGGTGTTGGTCGCCAGGATGGCCTCAGGATTGAGCTGCGGACAGAGCTGGGCGTAGATCTTGCGCTTGACCGTCTCGTCCTCGGTAGCCGCCTCGATCACCAGATCGGCGCCAGCCAGGTCGGCCATCGCCGGGGCCGAGCCGATGCGTGCCATCGCCTGGTTGCGCAGCTTCTCGTCGAGCTTGCCGGAGCCCACCTGGCGGGCCATGTTGCCGCTGATGGTGGCGATGCCCTTTTCGATGCGGTCGGGTGAGATATCGTAGATCAGGACCTTGTAGCCCGAAAGCGCGGAGACATGGGCAATGCCGCCGCCCATCTGGCCCGCACCAATGATGCCGATCGTCTCGATCTTGCTCATTACCCGATCCCGTCCGGAGCGTTTTTCGCTGGAAAAGCGAACCGCCCCATCTCTTTGTTATCCCGCAATTCCCGGCGCAAAAACCCCTGCGCACTGCTGCTGGAACTGCATTAAGCCTTTGTGGCCTGCTTATTGTGCAGTGCAAACTAAAAGGGCGGGGCGACTTCGTCTACCCCACCCCTCGCAATTTAATACGGTTTGCGCGGAAGCGTCAAAGCGCCTTCTGCAACTCCGGCAGGACGACGAAGAGATCGCCGACGAGGCCATAGTCGGCGACCTGGAAGATCGGTGCTTCCTCGTCCTTGTTGATGGCGACGATGACTTTCGAATCCTTCATGCCGGCGAGGTGCTGGATGGCGCCTGAAATGCCGACCGCGATGTAGAGATCGGGTGCGACCACCTTGCCGGTCTGGCCGACCTGCCAGTCGTTCGGCGCATAGCCGGCATCGACGGCGGCGCGGGATGCGCCAACCGCCGCACCGAGCTTGTCGGCGACCGGCAGGATGACTTCCTGGAACTTCTCCGAGGAGCCGAGCGCACGGCCGCCAGAGATGATGATCTTGGCCGAGGTCAGCTCCGGACGGTCGTTTTCCGACAGCTTGTTCTCGACGAAGGAGGAGAGGCCGGGATTGGCCGCCGCCTGCACGGTCTCGACAGAAGCCGAGCCGCCCTCGGGCGCTGCCTGGAACGAGGCGGTGCGCACGGTGATGACCTTCTTGGCGTCCGTCGACTGCACGGTCTGGATGGCGTTGCCGGCATAGATCGGGCGCTTGAAGGTGTCGGGCGACACCACTTCGATGATCTCCGACACCTGCGCGACGTCGAGCAGGGCCGCAACGCGCGGGGCGATGTTCTTGCCGGCGGAGGTCGCCGGCGCGATGATGGTGTCGTAGGCGCCGGCCAGAGAGACGACGAGCGCGGCCGTCGGTTCAGCGAGACGTTCGGCGAGTTCGTCAGCTTCGGCGAGCAGCACCTTGCCGACACCCTTCAGCTTGGCGGCGGCGTCGGCCGCGGCCTTTGCGCCCTTGCCGGCGACCAGCACATGCACGTCCGAACCGATCTGCAGCGCCGCCGACAGGGCCTTGGCGGTCTGGTCGGAAAGGGTTGCGTTGTCGTGTTCGGCGATGAGGAGAATTGCCATTTGTCTGTTCCTTTCCCGATCGCTTACAACACGCCGGCTTCGTTCTTGAGCTTCTCGACCAGCTCGGCGACGCTCTTGACCTTGACGCCAGCCTTGCGGCCCGAGGGCTCCTCGGTCTTGATGACCTTGAGGCGCGGCTTGACGTCGGCGCCGTAGTCGGCCGGGCTCTTTTCGTCGAGCGGCTTCTTCTTGGCCTTCATGATGTTGGGCAAGGAGGCATAGCGTGGCTGATTGAGGCGAAGGTCGGCGGTGACGATCACCGGCATCTTCAATTCGACGGTCTGCAGGCCGCCGTCGACTTCGCGCGTCACCTTGGCCTTATCGCCGGCGAGCTCGATCTTGGAGGCGAAGGTGCCCTGGGCCCAGCCCAGAAGTGCGGCCAGCATCTGGCCGGTCTGGTTGGAATCGTCGTCAATCGCCTGCTTGCCGAGGATGACGAGGCCGGGGGCCTCGGCCTCGACCACGCCCTTCAGCACCTTGGCGACGCCGAGCGGCTCGGTCTGCTCGTCGGTCTTGACCAGGATGGCGCGGTCGGCGCCCATGGCGAGCGCGGTGCGCAAGGTTTCCTGCGCCTGCTGCGGGCCAACGGACACGACGATGATCTCTTCGGCCTTGCCGGCTTCCTTGATCCGGATTGCTTCCTCGACCGCGATCTCGTCGAACGGGTTCATCGCCATCTTGACGTTGGCGAGCTCCACCGCGGAACCATCGGCCTTCACGCGCACTTTGACGTTCGCGTCCACAACCCGCTTCACGGGCACAAGGATCTTCATTTGCCTGTCACCTCTTCACGCTAATCGGGCGCGCTATAGCAGCCTGCGCCCTTTCTGAGTTGTCGAAAGCCGACATTCCTGACTGAATTCCGGCCAGACGGAATTCTGGCCGGATGGAAATTCTGGTCTTTGCCCGCCTTGGGCTGCTCCTTAACCGCCCTGGGCCCGGACGGAAACGCTTCCGTAGTTGTGGCAACCCCTGACGTCAATACGCTGAAAGCTGCTCAAATCGGTTCAGTTTGGGCCAGATGGGCTTCCCCGACCCCAACGCGTCGTGGAGGCCGACGTTTCGGGGGGCGCCGGTTCGCCGACAGCCGGCGGCTGTTCGGGGGTCGGAACGATGGCATCCTCTTCGGCGGGGGCAAACAGCGGCACGCCGCGGCTGCGCAGGACGAGCACAAGAACCGCGCCGGCGATGATGCCGCCGATATGGCAGGCCCAGGAGATCTGGTCCTCGCCGCCGGCCGCGAACATGACGATCTGGAACAACACCCACAGGATCAGCGGGATGAAAGCCGGAATGCGCAGCGGAATGCGGGCGAAGGCCAGCACCCATACCTTCACCCTGGGATAGAGGATCAGATAGGCGACGACCACGCCGGCGATGGCGCCCGAGGCGCCGATCAGTGGCACCTGGGAGTTCCAGGCGACGAGCCCCTGGAAGGCGGCTCCGGCGATGGCGCACAGGAGATAGAAGATCAGGTATCTGATATGGCCGAGCGCGTCCTCGACATTGTCGCCGAAGACCCAGAGGAACAGCATGTTGCCGCCGAGATGGAAAATGTCGGCATGCAGGAAGGAATAGGTAAGGTAGCTCAGGCTCTCGGGGATGATGACGAAGCGGGGATCGAGCTCGGCCGTGTCATGGACGACGGAGGGGATGAAGCCGAGGCCGAGCACGGCCGCGTTGGTGAAGTTCTCGCCGCCGAGCGCCGTCGCGCAATAGACCACCGCGTTGGCGACGATCAGCCCGATCGTCACATATTGCAGCCTGATGTGGCGCAGCCTGTTGGTGTCGTAAAGCGGGATGAACATCCGTCGTCGGCCCCCTCCCGCGTTGCGATCCGTTCAGCGGTTCTTGCCGGGAACCCATAGCACGTCGGCATTTCCGTTGTCATTGACCGCCCGGGCGGCGACAAACAGGAAATCCGAGACACGGTTGATGTATTTCAGCCCCTCGCGATTGACGTGTTCGGCCGGGTCCTGAGCAAGCGCCACCATCAGCCGCTCGGCCCGCCGTGCCATCGTCCGGGCGAGATGAAGCGCCGCCGCGGCCGGGCTGCCGCCGTTGAGGACAAAGGATTTCAGCGGCTGCAAGTCCTTGTTGAGGAGGTCGATGTCCTTCTCGACGCGATCGGTCTGCGCGGCAACGATGCGCAGCGGCTCGTAACCGAGCGGCTTGCCGTCATCGGGCACCGCAAGGTCGGCGCCGAGGTCGAAGAGGTCGTTCTGGATGCGCGAAAGCATGGCGTCGATTGCCGGATGGCTGGCGGCTGTGTGGATGCGGGCCATGCCGATACAGGCATTGGCTTCGTCGACCGTGCCATAGGCATCCACCCTGATATCGGATTTCAGCCGCCGCTCGCCGGTGCCCAGACCCGTGGTGCCATCGTCGCCGGTGCGGGTGTAGATCTTGTTGAGCTTGACCATTTCGTCTCCCGAAAGGCCCTCACTTGCGGGTGAAATACACGGCCAGCAGGATCAGCGCCAGCGCCACCGCCTGCAGCATGACGCGGGCCTGCATCAGCTTGTTGGAGGTGACGCCGGAACCGCCGCGCATCATGTTGATGAGGCCGCGGACCAGAACGATCACCACGGCGGCCATGACCAGAATGGCGAGGATGTTGAAGACGGTGGCCATTTTGCGTTTCCCAGTTCTTTTCTTGTTCAGGCGCGCATTCTTGCTCAGGCGCGCTTGGCGAGCAGGCGATGGAGCATCGATGCCGGCAGGATGCGTTTGAGCATGGCGCCGATCCTGGCCGACACTGTTACCACATAGTGCGGGTGGGGGCGCCGCGACAGAAGTGCATGGCGAAGCACCTTGTGGACCACTTCCGGTCCGGGCTTCAGTGCCGATTGGCTGCCGCCGGCGCGCATGCGCTGCAGCTGCGCGGCGTAGTCGACGCGATGCACGGAATTCTCGTGGTCGATATTGCTGAGGAACCAGGGCAGGCCATTGCTGGCGATCCTGGATTTCACCGGTCCCGGCTCGATCAGCGAGACGTGGACCCCGCTGCCGGCCAGTTCCTGGCGTTGGCAAAGCATCAGCGCCTCCAAGGCATGCTTGGATGCCGAATAGGCGCCGCGGAAGCGCACGGGCACCAGGCCGAGGATCGACGAGCAATGGACGAGACGGCCATGGCCCTGCCGGCGCATCACCGGAACCAGACGGCGGGTCAGGTCGTGCCAGCCGAAGAAATTGGCCTCGAACTGTTCCCTGAGCGCCGCAACGGGCAGATCCTCGACGGCGCCGGCCTGGGCGTAAGCGCCGTTGTTGAACAGCGCGTCGAGCCTGCCGCCGGTGCGGTCAAGCACCGCCGCCACCAGGGCGGCGATGGAATCCGGTTCGCGGTAATCGAGATAGAAGGCCTCGATGCCGTCCGCTTCGAGCGCGGCAATGTCCTGTGGCTTGCGCGCCGTCGCGAACACCCGCCAGCCCTCGGCCTTCAATGCACGGGCGCAATAGGCGCCGATGCCGGAAGAGGCACCGGTGACGATGATGGTGCGCAACTCTGCCGCTGGAGAATTCGTGGTTTGACGAAGGGTTGCCATTTGCCGCATTCACTTCCCATATTCGCGGCGTCGAGACAATCGAAGGGAGCGCGGGTTCTTGCTGCGGAATATTGTCGCCCTGCGCCGCGTGCTCTACGACGCGCTCGGACACTTCAACACCGATGACGGCTGGGCGATGGCCAGCCATCTGGCGATCACCTCGCTGATGGCGCTGTTTCCATTCCTGATCTTCGCCACGACGCTGGGCAGCTTCCTCGGCGCCCAGGCCTTCGCCGACACGGCCGTGCATCTGGTCTTCGACACCTGGCCGGACCAGATCGCCAAGCCGATCGCGCATGAGGTGCTGAACGTGCTGACGGTACGGCGCACCGATCTGTTGACTTACGGCGTGCTGCTTGCCGCCTATTTCGCCTCGAACGGCATCGAGGCGCTGCGGACATCGCTCAACCGGGCCTATCGGGTCACGGAAACGCGCGGCATCATCTACCGCCGGGTGCAGAGCATCTTCTTCGTGCTGATCGCGACGGCCGGCTTTCTTGCGATCAGCGTGCTCTTGGTATTCGCGCCCTTGCTGGCGCGGCTGGCGGAGAGCCATTTCGAGTGGATCAAACCCTATACCGGCACCATCACGCTGTGGCGCTACGTCATTGCCTCGACCGTCATCGTCGGCGGGCTGTTTGCCGTCCATTACTGGCTGCCGGCCGGCAAGCGCCGTTTCGTATCGCTGGTGCCGGGCATCATCTTCACGCTCGCCGCATGGCTTATCGGCTCGACGATGTTTGCCACCTATCTCGATCATTTCTCGTCCTATGTGACGACCTATGCCGGTCTCGCCTCGATCATGATCGCGGTGGTGTTCCTCTACATCGTCTCGGCGATCTTCATTCTCGGCGGCGAACTCAATGCCGCCATCAGCCGGTATCTGGAGGCGCGGGCGCGGGTGGGGTGAGGTGGAGAATTGGGGAGTTGAGAAATTGAAGAACTGAAGAACTGAAGAACTGAAGAAAAATTGGACATATCCGGCGCTGTGCGCTTCTTCCTCAATTCCTCAATTCCTCAATTCCTCAATTCCTCAATTCCTCAATTCCTCAATTCCTCAATTCCTCAATTCCTCTGCCTCGCCGTAGCCAGGCCAACACCAAATGTCGTGATCGCCATGCCGACGATCTGCAAGGCGTTGAGCTGCTCGTCGAACAAAGCCCATGCGATGAGGGCGGTGACCGCGGGCACCAGATAGAACAAAGAAGCCACTTTCGACATCTCGCCGTCGCGGATCATCACCATCAGCAGGAAGATGGCACCGAGCGACAGGACCAACACCAGCCAGGCCATGGCAAAGATCAGCTCGCCGTTGATGACCACGGTGTGCGTTTCGAACGCCAGCGCCGCCAGCATCATCAGCGACGCGCCGCCGACATACTGCCACATGGTGGCGGCGACGAGGTCGCCGCCGGAGGCGAAACGCTTCTGCCAGATGGTGCCGGCGCTCATGCCGAGCACGGAGACCAGCGAGGCGGTCAGGCTTGCCGCCGTCACGCCGCCGCCGATCGCGCCGAGTTTCGGCCAGAGCACGATGACAATGCCGATCAGGCCGATGGCGAGGCCGAGCCAGTGGCGGGGCAATATGGCTTCGCCCAGGAACCTGCCCGCCAGCACTGCCGTGATCAGCGGCTGCAGGCCGACGATCAGGGCTGAAAAACCGGCCGGCATGCCGCGGTGGATGGCCCAGAAAACGGCGCCCAGATAGACGCCGTGCATGAGCACGCCGGCGCCGGTGGCGTGCAACGCCTGCGCACGGGTGGCTTTCTTCGAGCCAAGCAGAAGCGTCAGGACGGCCAGAAGGGCGGCGGCGATGACGAAACGCGCGGCCAGGAAGGTGAACGGCTCCGCCCACGGCATGGCATAGCGCGCGCCGATGAAGCCGGTGGCCCACAGGACGACGAAGGTGGCGGGGATGAACCGCTTGAGGCTGTGCATGTCGCGGAGACCGTGCCTGGTGAGAACTGACGTGGCGCTGCTCTAATCCTGTTCCGCACGCCGTGCAAAACCAAACGATTGATCCATCCGTCCCTGGGATTCAACGGACGGCATGCCCGGCGCGCGTTTCTCCTGACATAGCGCCGATCGAAGACAGGGGCGCCGATCGAAGACAGGGCGCCGTTCAAAGCCCAACCATGTGTCTGATATCGTCCGGCGATGCGCCGGCGTCGCGCAGCGTGGCAAGACCGGTATCCCTGAGGCTCTTCGACAGTTTGCGCCCATCCGGGCCGAGGATCAGCCGGTGGTGGAAATAGGCGGGTTGCGGCAACCCCAGCAGGTCCTGGAGCAGGCGTTGTACGCCGGTCGCGGAAAACAGATCCCGGCCGCGCACGACATGGCTGACGCATTGCAGCGCATCGTCCATGACGACGGCGAGGTGATAGCTGGTCGGGATGTCGCGGCGTGCCACGATCACGTCGCCCCAATCCTGCGGACTGGCCACCACGGAGTGCGTCGCCGACAGCGTCTCATCGTTGAACTCGGCCCATACCAGATCCCCGCCGAGGCGCTTCATGGCGGCGCCGACGTCCAGCCGCCAGGCGAATGGCGCGTTCTCGGCGATACGCCGGTTCCTTTCCTTCATCGGCAGCGCCTTATCGGCCGGAGGATAGAGCGGCACGCCGTCGGGGTCGCGCGGCCAGTCGCGCCCGCGCGTTTGGGTGTCGGCGATGAAAGCCCTGATCTCGCCACGGCTCATGAAGGCGGGATAGACCAGCTCCTCGCGGATCAGGCGCTCGAGCACCACCCGGTATTCGGCAAAGTGCTCGGATTGCCGGCGCACCGGCTCTTGCCAGGCCAGGCCCAGCCATTTCAGGTCGGCAAGCATGCCGGCCTCGAACGCCGGGGTGCAGCGCGTGGTGTCGATATCTTCGACACGCAGCAGCAGACGGCCGCCGGCGTGCATCGCCAGCCCCTGGTTGAGCAGCGCTGAATAGGCGTGACCCAGATGCAGTTCGCCATTGGGGCTGGGCGCGAAGCGGAATGTCAGGAGCGTCATGTCTCAGGCGGCAATCGGGTTGTGCTGTGGTTTTGGCCATTGCTACTTTGCGGCACATTCGCGGACAAGGATACCATGCAGCGCATCGCGACACTGGACGACGTTGAGCGCGGGCTCGATGCGCTTTGCGCGATCGATCCGCGCCTGGAGAAAGTGCGCGGCATGGCCGGCGAGGTGCCGCTCAGGCTCTCGGAGCCCGGGTTTCGAAGTCTCGCCTCCATCATCGTCTCGCAGCAGGTGTCCCGCGCGAGCGCCGATGCGATCTTCGGCAGGCTGACGAGACTGGTCGATCCATTGACGCCGCAGGCGATCCTCGCCGCCGGCGAGGACATGTTTCGCGAGGCCGGCCTGTCGCGGCCCAAGCAGCGCGGCCTGATAGCGGTCGCGCAGGCGGTGGCCGACGGGCTCGACCTGCATCACCTCTGCTCGCTCGACGCCGGCGAGGCGATCGCGGCGATGACGGCGGTGCCCGGCATCGGTCCCTGGACGGCTGAAGTGTATCTTCTGTTCGCCGCCGGGCATCCCGACATCTTCCCGGCGCGCGACGTCGCGCTGCAGAGCGCGGTCGGCCATGCGCTTGGCATCGACCCGCGTCCGCCGGAGAAAACCCTGATCGCGCTGGCCGAATCATGGAGCCCGTGGCGAGGTGTCGCGTCGCGGCTTTTTTGGTCCTACTATCGCGAAACCAGGGGGCGAGACGCCGCGCCGCCCAGCGGAACTGCGCAAAATGCGTGAAAATCGCGCATTTTTGGCGGTTTGTGTCAGCGACAATCCGCTTCACATCCCTGTCATGTCGGGCTTACAGTATCCGCGCCGAACGGCTACGGCGCAGCGCATCCGATCGGATGTAAAATGACGCTGTAGGGCTTTTGAAGTGGCGCGTGATCCCGTCTGAAAATCATCCGATTTTCGGGGACAGGCGCTGGACGAAGGAGGTCAACAGGTGACGGTTGCCGTATCTCCGGATGGGCTTCCAGCGCTGGTGCTGAATGCGGATTACCGTCCGCTCAGCTATTACCCCTTGTCGCTCTGGTCCTGGCAGGATGCCATCAAGGCGGTGTTCCTCGACCGGGTGAACATCGTCGCCGAGTACGAGCACGCCGTCTCCTCGCCGACCTTCTCGATGAAGCTGCCCAGCGTGGTCAGTCTGAAGGCCTATGTGAAGCCTTCCAGGCATCCCGCCTTCACCCGCTTCAACGTCTTCCTGCGTGACCGTTTCCAGTGCCAGTATTGCAGCACGCCCGACGATCTGACCTTCGACCATGTCATCCCCCGCCATCGCGGCGGCGCCACGACATGGGAGAATGTCGTGGCCGCCTGTTCGCCCTGCAATCTGAGGAAAGGCGGCATGATGCCGTCGCAGGCCAAGATGTGGCCCCTGCAGAAGCCGTACCAGCCGACCGTGCATGACCTGCACAACAATGGCAGGCTGTTCCCGCCGAACCATCTGCATGAAAGCTGGATGGACTATCTCTACTGGGATGTCGAACTGGAACCCTGAGATCGTTCGAGACTCAACAGTAAGTGACACCAGTCCGGTCGTGCTTACTTATAGGTGGCTTCGCGCTTAACGACCGGCTTCCCCCACTCCGTCGCTGCTTCGCAGCACCACCTCTCCCCCCTCCGGAGGGAGAGGAAAGGCGCCTCTGTGAGGAGCGCTGGCGACCAAAAGTTCGCGCCCTTCCTCTACCCCGTCGATCGGGGGAGAGGTGTCGAGCGAAGCTCGACGGAGTGGGGGTCGACCTGGCTGGACGTAAGAGGCTAACTCAATCGCGCGATAGCGCGCCGCGGAAAGCGACGGCGGCGAGGATCAGGCTGGCGATGGCGTTCCAGCCGGCCAGGGACAGGCCCAGAATGCGCAGTGCCGCCTTGTCGCAGGAGGGCGGCACGAATTTGTCGAGCGCGTCGAGCACGCCCTTGCCGCCGGTGTCGACCGGCCCGGCGCCAGCCGTGCAGTCGGCCGGACCTTGCCACCAGGCCCATTCGACGCCGGAGTGATAGACGCCGAGATAGAGGCCGTAGAGCATCAGCAGGCCGCCAATGGCCAGCAGGCCGCGCGTCAGCCAGGCCGGCGCGCGCAGCATGGATGCAATCACCGCAAGCAGCATCAAGGGCGCGCCGATGTAATAGGGCGTGCGCTGCTCGAGGCAGAGGTGGCAGGGGATATAGCCGCCAATGTACTGGAAGGCGAGCGCGGAGCCGACGGTCGCGGCCATGGCGACGGCGAGGAAGAGCGCTGCGCGCGTCCGCGGATTTCCGGTGCCGGCGGTCATGGTCGATGTCATCTGAGGGGTCCGTTTGGTTACGCTGCTATCCGTGGGCGTATCTGACGAGGATATAGAGCAAAATAAGGGCAACGGCGCCGGCGCCGACGATCAATCCCAAGCGCTTTTCGATGAATTCCTTGATCGATTCGCCGTAGCGGCGCAGCAACCAGGCCAGCAGCAGGAAACGGGCGCCGCGCGCGACGATCGCCAGCCCGATGAACAGCAGCAGATTGACGCCGATGACGCCCGACAGGATGGTCACCACCTTGATCGGCGGCAAATGGGCGGCGCCGGATGTGATCAGCATCAGGATGATGAAGCCGATGCCGGACGAGGTGCGCAACTGTTCGAACTCGTCATACTTGCCGTAGAATTCGAGGATCGGCCGTGCCACGGCCTCATAGGCGTAATGGCCGATGAACCAGCCGGCGACGCCGCCCAGCACCGAAGCGACGGTGGCGATCAGCGCGTAGCGGTAGGCGCGATCCGGCCGCGACAGCGCCATCGGCAGATAGAGCACGTCGGCCGGCACCAGGAATACCGAGCTTTCGACGAAGGCGATCAAAGCCAGCCACCATTCGGCCGACTTCCGCGCCGCCAGCGACAAGGTCCAGTCGTACAATCCGCGAAGCATCGGCTCTCCTAATGCAAATCGCCCAGAATGCGGCCGTGCGGGGCAAAGAAGGCGCCGCACGTCGACACGCCGCCTGTCTAGAAAGATTTTCCGCGCCGCACAATGGCAGGGCGCGCAGGAAACCGAAAGGCGCGGTTTGGTCGCGGCTTCGGTGCGCTATCGGCAACAGGCCAGTTGACGAACAGGCCCCCAACCGTATAGTCCGCGCCATCCAGGCCACCCGGCCTGAGCCCCTATGGCGGAATTGGTAGACGCGCTCGACTCAAAATCGAGTTCCGCAAGGAGTGCTGGTTCGATCCCGGCTAGGGGCACCATCCTTCGCTCTTCGAGCTTCGGTTGGCAGGTCATCCTTCGCGCATTGGACGAAGGATGTGTTGCCGGTATTCCACTGGCTGTGTGCCCGGTCGCAGGCCATCCGGCACGGTGGATTGCACCATGCCGGATGAACCGCAAGACGGGATGTGAAGGCTTGATCGGCCGCGGCCGCCAGCCCTCACCCAAAAATGTCAAAGCGAATGCTTATAGCCGATGGCGATGTTCCATTTGTCGCCGGCGAGGTCGTTGTAGGGGGCCGACGTCGTGTCGGTCTTCTTCCAGGAATAGCCGACGCTGGCATAGACGGCATTGGTGGAGTCGATGTTGTAGGTCACGCCGGTTGCGAGCTTCGGTGTTTCCCAGGTGGTGTTGAAGGCATTGCGGTAGCGGAAGTTGAAGACGTTCCACGTCCACTGCTTCGACATTTTCCAATCACCGGCGATGTACAGGGCGTAGTAGGGAACGTTCGCGTTGGCATCGTCATCCTTGATGATGCCCGTATCGTGCCAGGTGTAGCCGAGGCCCAGGCTGGGGGTCAGGGTGAAGGCATCGGTGATCTTGATTTTGTAACCAAGGCTCGCCTCGGCGTAATACTGCGATTTTCCCCCGGTCTTCAAGGTCGGCTGGATGAAGATCCCGCCGACGAAATTGTTGTCGAAATTGTGCGAGACACTGAGCTTGAAGTAGGTGTCGGCAAGCGAGCGGGCGGTGTTGCTGCCATTGTCGATGGCGTAGAATTCAGGACTTCCCTCGATCCCGATCGTCCAGGTGGGCGCGGCTGGCGGCGGCGCTTCGACAAGGTCGGCGGCAAAGCTTGATGTGGACATGGCAAAGCAGACGCCCAATGGGGCGACGATGGTACGCAAAAGCATGATATTCCCTCGATGTGAGATGTGGCGGCGCCCCTAGCTAGGCGCGGCGTATTGCAGTTATGTGACGATGTGCCGTTGGTGCCGGCCCGGCTTGCCCGGATGCATGTCGGCAAGCTGTCGGCGATGCAGTTCGGCCACACTGGGCGTTTCGGCGAACGGGATCGCCTCCAGTGCTCTGTCGCTTGTTTTATACAATCGCGGACGCAAGACCGCTTCACACGTTTTCGGGAATTTCTTCAAGCCTGTGCCCGAAGCCAATTCCAGGTGTCGCGTATGTCCGTGTCCGCAAGCCGTTCGGCCGTCGATATGGCATACCATGCGCGGCCTGTTTCCAGGACATGATCAAAAAGTTGTTTCAGTGCGCCGTCGGCAAGGGCCTTCGCCGCCAGAGTCATGCTGCCAAGCGCCACTCCCTGGCCAAGCTCGGCGGCGGCAAGGGCGAAATCGCTGTCGCTGAAGTTGGTGCCGGTCCAGGTTCCGTTCGCGCCAATGCCGGCGCGCCTGAACCAGTCCGCCCAGCCGAGAGGGTGCTCATCGTGAACAAGCGTCGCATGGAGCAGGTCGGAAGGCAGTCGCAAGCGCGCTGACCGTTCCGCTGTCGCGACCGGGGACAGGACGTCCCTGGCGATGAGCAGGCTCTCGCGGCCCTCCGGCGGCGTATCGGCGTAGACGATCGCCATGTCGACTTCCAGGGTCTCGAAATCGACCGGTGTCCCGCTGGTGTCCAGCCAGGGTTCGCAATTGGGCGCCGCGGCCCGCAAGGAAGGCAGGCGGTGCAGCAGCCAGCGCCGGGCGAAATCGCGCGGGGCGTAGATGACGACGCTGCCGGGCTTTCGATAGGGTTCGAGACGCCGGTAGCCTTCTTCCATGAGTTCGAGGCAGCGGCGCACCGTGCGCTGGTAGTCGCGTCCGGCATCTGTCAGCCGCACTTCGCGGCCGCTGCGCAGAAACAGCTTCTGGCCGATATGGCCCTCCAGCAGGCGCATCTGGTGGCTGATGGCGGACTGGGTGAGACCGAGTTCCTCGGCTGCCCGACTGAAGTTTTCAAGACGGGAGGCGGCTTCGAACCCTTTCAGGAACTGGGTCGGAGGAATGTGCCGGTACTTCACCATTCATAAATTCCATTCATGATGAACAGGAATGCTTCTCAGTTGTATGGCGCGGAAGCCTGCATAACAATGAGCTCCACAAATGAATGGAGCTTTTCATGAACGCCGTTGATTGGCCGGCACAGCAGTTGCGGTTCCGCCGGCCCGCCGAATTCGAGCCGCATGCAAGGACATGGATGGCCTGGCCGCATCGGCGCGACATGTACGCCGCCGCCCTGCCTGCCATGCAGCAGGCCTATGCCGATGTCGCACACGCCATCGCCGCGTTCGAGCCCGTCAGCATGGTCGCCCATCCGGATCATGCCGACGGTGCTAGGGCGATGCTCGGCAATGGGGTCGACGTCGTTGAAATTCCGATCGACGATTGCTGGATCCGCGATTCGGGCCCGACGTTCCTGAAGCTGGCCGATGGCGGCCTCGCAGGTGTCTCCTGGCGCTTCAACGCCTGGGGGCGCAAGCACGAGCCCTATGATCAGGACAATGCCCTGGCCGAGCGCGTGCTGGCGCATGAGGGCGCTCTCGCCCTTCGCTCCTTCCTGCATTGCGAGGGCGGTTCGCTGACGACCGACGGCGAGGGCACGCTGATCGTCACCGAAACCAGCCTGCTTCATTCCAACCGCAACCCGGGCCTGTCCAAGGGCTGGGTAGAGAAGGAACTGATGCGCATGCTCGGCATGGAGAAGGTTGTCTGGCTGCCGGGCGATCCGCTGGATCTGGAGACGGACGGCCATGTCGACGGGATGTGCTGCTTCGTGCGTCCGGGCGTGGTGATGTTCGAATACAACCCCGACCCATCCGATCTGCACGGGCGCATCCTTGCCGACAACCTTGCCGCCCTGCGCGGTCAGACCGATGCGCGCGGGCGCCGTTTCGAGACCATCATGATTCCCGAAGCCTACGACGTCGAGGCGACCAGCGCCGTCTTTGCGCGCTCCTACATCAACTTCGCCCTCGTCAATGGCGGGATCGTGATGCCGACTTTCGGCCGGCCGTCCGGCGAAGAGGCAAGGGCGGCCGTCGCGCGCGCCTTTCCCGAGCGGCGCATCGTCACCGTCGACGTCGGCGCCGTGGTGCCGGCCGGCGGCGCCATCCACTGCATCACCCAGGAACAGCCGCTGTAGCGGGGCGATGGAATGAGGACATCATGGACGCGACGTCACATCATCATGGCAGCAGGGGCGGCGCTCATGCCTGAGATCGCGGTCAAGGCGGCCAGCGCCGATGGAGGGGCCGGGAGAGCGCCGTCGGAGGCGCAGCCGCATGCCCGGACCTGGATGGCCTGGCCGAGCACGCCGTCGGTCTATGGCGGGCCGGGCGTCTATTATGAAAGCGTGCAGGAAACGCTGGGCAGGCTCGCGGCGGCGATCGCCGACAACGAGCCGGTGGCGATGGCTGCTCCGGCGGATCAGCATGCGCTCGCGGCGGAGCTCTGTGGTCCGAAAGTCGAGCTCGTCGACATCGCGACCGACGATATGTGGATGCGCGATTCCGGGCCGGTTTTCGTACGCGATGCGAATGGATCGGTCGCCGCCATCGACTTCCGCTTCAATGGCTGGGGTGACAAACAGGCTCATGCCACGGATGCCGGGGTTGCCGCCGGGGTCACCAGGCATCTCGGGGTCAAGCGCCATCTCGCCGCGATCCGCGGTGAAGGCGGCGGTATCGAATATGACGGCGACGGCACCTTGCTGCTGGCCGAGAGCTGCTGGGTCAACGAGAACCGCAACCCGGGCATGAGCCGTGCCGAGATCGAAGGGCATCTGAAGTCGATCCTTGGCGTGGAAACCGTGATCTGGGTCCCGGGCGTTCGGGCAAAGGACATTACCGACGGTCACATCGACGGTTCGCTCCGCTTCGTGAAGCCGGGGCTGCTGATCGCCAGCAGCGTGCCGGGCGATACGTCCGAATGGGGCGAGGCGCAGGCTCAGGCACTCGCCATCCTGGCCAAGGCCCGGGACGCGCGGGGCCGCGGCTTGGAGGTGGTCTCCATCCCCGCCGCCACCGAGGTGCGCTCGACGAGCGACGACTTCCTCACCAGCTATGCGAACTACTATGTCGGCAACGGCGCGCTCTACACGCCGCAGTTCGGCGACAGCAAGGCGGACGCTCTGGCCAGGGAGACGCTCGGCCGGCTGCATCCGGAGCGGCGGATCGTCCAGCTCGATATGGACCGCATCTACGAAAACGGCGGTGGCATCCACTGCGTTACCCAGCAACAGCCCTTGTGAGGCCGATATGCGCCAGTTGATTGCCGCCGCGGTGCAGATTTCCTGCACCGACGATGTCGAGGCCAATATCGAGAAGCTCGAGCTCCATGTTCGCGAGGCCGCACGGCGCGGCGCGCAGCTCGTCGTCCTGCAGGAGCTGTTCGAGGGCCTCTATTTCTGCGTCGATGAGGACAGGCGCCATGACGCTCGCGCCCGTCCGCTCGCCGGCCATCCGACCGTCTCCCGCATGAGCGCGCTGGCGCGCGAGACCGGCACTGTCTTGCCGGTTTCGTTGTTCGAGCGCGACGGGGCGCGCCTGTTCAACACGCTGGTCATGATCGACGCCGACGGCAAGGTGCTCGGCCACTACCGCAAGAGCCATATCCCCGACAGTCCGGGCTATTCGGAGAAGTTCTACTTCGCCGACGGCGATACGGGCTTTCGCGTCTTTGAAACCGCTGCCGGCAAGGTCGGCACCGGTGTCTGCTGGGATCAATGGTTTCCCGAGGCAGCGCGCGCCATGGTGCTGATGGGCGCGGAGGTCTTGATCTATCCCACCGCTATCGGCTCCGAGCCGTCTTATCCGGGTTGGGATTCGAGGGACCATTGGCAACGGGTCATGCAGGGCCATGCCGGCGCCAATCTGACGCCTGTCATCGCCGCCAACAGGACTGGCGCGGAGAAGGGGCGGACCGGCGACATGATCTTCTATGGCTCGTCCTTCATCGCGGACCATACGGGGGCCAAGCTGGCGGAGGCCGACCGGGTTTGCGACTGTGTGATCACGGCTGCCCTCGATCTTGACGAGATTGCGAGCGCAAGGCGCGGCTGGGGCGTATTCCGCGACCGGCGCTTCGACCTCTACGGGGCGCTGATGCAACCGACGCCGGAGCGTCTGCTCGCCATGGCTTGAAGCGCATCGCATGAGAGCATGACCCCGTAAGCGGGGTTTCACCAAGGGAGGAAATGATGAAGATCTGGCTCGCGCTTGTCGCGGCAGGCCTTTTTGCGTCCCCGGCGCTGGCCGAGGAGAAGGTTCTGCACCTCTATTCCTGGGAATCCTATTTCGGCCCCGACTCGGTCGCACAGTTCGAGAAGGAGACCGGCATCAAGGTCACTTACGACCTGTTCGATTCCAACGACATCGTCGAAACCAAGCTTTTGACCGGCGGATCGGGCTATGACGTGGTCACCATCAACCTGTCGCCGCATATGCAGCGCGAGCTTCCGACCGGTGTCTGGGGCGCGCTGGACAAGAGCCGGCTTTCCAACCTCGGCAATCTCGATCCGGCCGTGGTCGCCCGCGTCGACGAGGTCGACAAGGATGGCGCGCATGGCGTGCCCTGGATGTGGGGCACGACCGGTGTCGGCTACAATGTCGACAAGGTCCAGGCGATCATGCCCGACGCCCCGGTCGATTCGCTGCGCATGCTTTTCGATCCCGCGATCGTCGCCAAATTCGCCCCGTGCGGCGTCGTCATGCTCGACGACGCGGAACAGGTTCTTGGCCTGGCGCTGATCTATCTGGGCCTCGATCCCGACACGACCGATCCCGACGTGCTGCAGAAGGCGGTCGACGTGGTCGCAAGGATTCGCCCCTATGTGCGCAAGTTTCACAGTTCGAGCTACATCAACGATCTCGCCGAAGGCGACGCCTGCCTGGCGCTCGGCTTCTCCGGCGACATGCATATCGCCGACATCAGGGCGAAGGAGGCGAAACGGCCTTTCTCCATCACCTATCGCCTGTCGAAGGAAGGCAATCTGGTCTGGGCCGACGTGCTGGCGATACCGGCCGACGCCCCGCATCCGGAAGCCTCGCACGCGTTCATCGATTTCGTGATGCGCCCGCAGATCGCCGCAGCCGCGGCCAACGACACCGGCTTCTCGACCGCCAACAAGGCGGCGCTCGCCATGATGGACGAGAAGATGCGCGCGGACCCCAATCTCTACCCTTCGGCCGAAGCCCAGAAGCGCTTCCACTTGCCGAAGGCGCTCGACCAGAAGGCGCTGAAAATGTGGTCGAAGGCGTGGAACCGCGCCAAGGGCCTGGAATAGGTGGCAGGGATGAGCGGACCGAGCGCGGTAAACCATCGCCCGGCTCGTTCAATCCCGGCACGGCCGAGTAGGCCGGCCTAGAGCTTTTTCCTGAAAGAGCTCTAGCGCCGCCGCAGCAGGCTCTTCATCCGGTTTCGCAGCAGGCGCGCCATGTTGCGGGTCTCGCGGTAGAGATGCAACTGCGAGGCGGCCTGCCGGGCGAGGCGGTCCGCATCGCGGGCCAGTCCGATCACCAGCGTGCCGACCGGCTTGCGCTCGCTCCACAGCCGGCTCATCACCGGGTGGTCGGGTACGGCGCAGGAATCGGTCATCACGATGTTGGGGTCGTCGAGATGCTGTCTGGTGACCTCGATCATCAACAGCGTGCCGGGCGAATAGGCCGACAGCGTCTCGTCATAGGCCGTCTTCCAAGTATAGGCGACACCGGCTTCGACGAAAACGATCAGGCAAGCGATGGTGCGTCCATCGAGTGTCAGCGAATGGATGCGGCACATGTCCTGTTCGGCGAGCCGGTGCACGGCTTCGCGGGCGAAGGCGGCCCGGAAGCGGTCGATCGCCATGGCGGTGCGCTCGCGGCCCTTCCAGCCGGACGCTTCCAGCGTCAGGAAGCTCTCTATGGCGTGGCGGATCTCCTCGGGACCGCGCGCCACCGCATGCTCCAGCCTGCCGAGGTCGGCAAGGCGCCGCTTCAGGCGGCGGAACTCGCGATAATGGTGCGAGCGCAGCGATGCCTTCAGATACTCGTCCCCGTCGAGTTCGCTCTCCAGCACCGGGCGCAGGGTCTGGCCGGTGGTGACCAGCGTCAGGCCGCGCGCTTCGGCCACCGTGCCGAGCAGGCTCGCCACCGGACCGTCGAGCCTGATGTCGGGCAGGACCAGGACTTTCGGCATCTTCAGATGCGGGCGCGACAGCATCGAAAAGAAATCCTCGACCACGCCGACCGGATCGTCACGGTCGATCAGCGGCGTGCCGAGCGGGCCGAACGGGCTCGCCCATGTGCGCATGACCGGCACGCCGAGGGGCACTACCGGCCGTTCCACCGAGATCGGCACGAGGAGACGCAAGCGATTGCGATATTCGTCGCCGTCGCGGATTACGGCGAGCCGCACTTCGCGGTCTTCAAGGCGGGGCATGGCCGGCGCCAGGAAGCGCGGATTGAAGAAGACGTTGGGTTCGATCGTGCGGGCGCAGAGGTAGTCCAGTTCCTCGACCAGGTCGAAGCCGGCCGAAGCCGGATATATGGCGAGCTTGCGTTCTGGCCGGTTGTTGGCGAGGATCTCGATATGGGCGGGATCGGCGTCGCGCGCCAGTCCGGCAAGGCCGGAGACCATCGCGCCGGCGGGACCGCCGCTGGTTTCCTCGAGCAACGGGATGGCGGCCATCATGCGGCTCCTTTGACAGGCACGAAGATCGCCATGACGATGCCGAGCTTGCGCCAGACCGTGAAGGACAGGGCGCTTGCCTCGAAGATCATGGCGAAGGCGGTGGCCATGGCAGCGCCCCATAGGCCGAAAAGCGGGATCAGCACCACGTTGAGCCCGATGTTGAAGGCCAATGTCATGGCATAGACGGCGGCGCAGACATTCTGGTTGCCGCTCATGGTGAGCAGGCTTTCGCAGGGCCCAACCGCGGCGCGCGCCACGACGCCGAAGACGAGCAGGAAGAGAAGCGGATAGCCTGAGGTGAATTCTGGGCCGAACAGCACCAGCATCGGCCTGCCGAGCGCCAGCACCAGCAGCGCCATCAGCAGCGAGGGCCAGAAGGTCCATGACACCGTTTCGCGGGCGAAGGCGGCAAGTTTTTCCGGCTCGCCATGGGTGAACTGCGCGTAGCGCTGGGCGACCCCGGCCTTGACCGCGAAATAGACGAAATGCACCAGCGCCAGCGTCTTGACCGTAGCGAAATAGACCGCGACGTCGTTGGGATCCATATAGGCGCCGACCATCAGCACGTCGGCATTGGTGAGCAGGAAGAAGAAACTCTCGACCAGGAAGATCGGCAGCGAGACGATGAACCATTGCGCGAAATGCACCTTCATCGGCCCGGCCGGAAGCTGCCTTTCCATGCGCTGGGTTACGCCGATCAACTGCGACAGCGTGGTGACGTAGGTGGCGGCGATCGAGGCGAAGATCGCGGTCCGCGCATCGGGAGCGTAACCCGCCCAAAGCATCAGCGCCATGAACAGCAGGATCAGCACCGGGCGGATCAGGTAGGTCGGCGACAGCGCGAACAATGCCCATGAATTGGCGCGTGCCAGCCCTTGCAGCAAATCCGACAGCGCGATCATCGGCAGGCAGATGACGCCGAGGATGAACGGTATCACGTAGTAATTCTCGATCCAGGGCGCCGCCAGCCAGACGCCGAGCGCGCCGAGCCCGGCGATGACCGTGGAAGCGATCAGAACGAACAGCCGGCTGGCCACGACGATGCCGCGCAATTCGTCCAGCAGGCCGCGTTCGCGGTATTCGGGAATGAAGCGGATGACCGAGGTGTGGAAGCCGAGGCAGGCGAGGTTGCCGACGATGACCATCGCCACCCAGACCAGCACGAAGATGCCGTATTCGAAGGAGCCCATCCAGCGGGCCATCAGCACCTGGCTGATGAAGGCGATGACGGCGCTGACGATGCGGATGGAGAAGGCGATGACCGACATGCGGCCGGCCTCGCCGCGCTCGTCGGCGGTGAACAGCACGGCGTCGATGCGGTCAAGCAGCGGCCCCACGCGCAGCGCCAAACGCTGCGGCAAGAACCGCCCGGCAGTCGTGGCCGCGGAAAAGCGCACCCCGATTTGTCTCCGTTTTCCGCCTCTTTTCAGGCTTTGGTGTAGCGGAGACACCTTAAGAAACGGTTGGGTGAGCTTCCTTCTCCCCGTTCACGGGGGTGAGGCGTGGTCCGCGCAGCGGACGAAAAGCCAATTGCTTGGCTTTTCGAACAACGAACGCCCGGAGCGATAGCGAAGGGCCGGGTGCCCGAAGGGCGGATAAGGGGCGGCGCCGGCTTGCGGGGATTTGTGTTGATGCGAGGCGGATGAGTAGGAATTCGCCTTCGGCTTTGCCGAGGGCGGGCCTATCATCGCTTTGATACGGGACATGCTGCAATCGCAGATGTCAGCGCTGCCCCTCATCCGGCCCTGCGGGCCACCTTCTCCCCGTGGAACGGGGAGAAGGAAGAGGCGCCCTTACGCGAACGCCCCGTGGCAGTGCTTGTACTTCTTCCCCGAACCGCAGGGGCAGGCTTCGTTGCGGCCGACCTTGCCCCAGGTCGCCTGGTTGTTCGGATCGCGATCCTCGGGGGCGACGATGGCGTTGTTCTCCTGGCGCACCAGAAGGGCGGTTTCGCCGCCTTCGAAATCATTCTCGCCGGTGGTGCCGTCAATATGCGTGCCGAACATGTCCGGCGCTTCCGGAGGCGGGGCCTCGGCGGCCTGGCGGACCAGTTCGACGCGCATCAGCTGCGCGGTGACGGCTTGGCGCAGATTGCCCAGCATCGCCTGGAACAGCTCGAACGCCTCGCCCTTGTATTCCTGCAACGGATCGCGCTGGGCGTAGCCGCGGAAGCCGACGACCGAACGCAGATGGTCGAGGTTGACGATGTGCTCGCGCCACAGGTGGTCGAGCGTCTGCAACACCACGGAGCGCTCGACATAGGTCATCACCTCGGGGCCGAAACGATCGGCACGCTCCTTGGCGGCGGCCTCGGCGGCGGTGCTGATGCGCTCGCGGATGTCGTCCTCGGCAATGCCTTCTTCCTTCACCCAGTCCTCTACCGGCAGGTCGAGATTGAGGAATTCGGCAACCTCGGCCTTCAGGCCGGCGACATCCCACTGCTCGGCATAGGCGTTTTCGGGAATGGCCTTGGCGACGACGTCCTCGATGACGCCTTCGCGCATCTCGGCAATGGTTTCCGACAGGCCTTCGCCGTCCATCAGTTCGATGCGCTGCTCGAAAACCACCTTGCGCTGGTCGTTGGAGACGTCGTCATATTTCAAAAGGTTCTTGCGGATGTCGAAGTTGCGCGCCTCGACCTTCTTCTGCGCCTTTTCCAGCGCCTTGTTGATCCAAGGATGGATGATGGCCTCGTCTTCCTTGAGGCCGAGCTTCTGCAGCATGCCGTCCATGCGCTCGGAGCCGAAGATGCGCATCAGGTCGTCCTGCAGCGACAGGAAGAATTTCGAGCGGCCGGGGTCGCCCTGGCGGCCGGAACGGCCGCGAAGCTGGTTGTCGATGCGGCGCGATTCATGGCGCTCGGTGGCGAGCACGTAGAGGCCGCCGGCGGCGAGCGCCTTTTCCTTCAGGCGCTCGATGTCGGCGTTGATTTCCTTCTCGCGCGCCTCGCGCTCGGGGCCGTCGGGCATGTCGCCCAGTTCCTCGGCAATGCGCATCTCGGCGTTGCCGCCGAGCTTGATGTCGGTGCCGCGGCCGGCCATGTTGGTGGCGATGGTGATAGCGCCGGGCTTGCCGGCCTGGGCGACGATGGCCGCTTCGCGCTCGTGATGGCGGGCGTTCAGTACTTCGAAATCCTTGAAGCCTTCCTTGCGCAGGCGTTCGGCCAACTGCTCGGACTTCTCGATCGAGGTGGTGCCGACCAGCGTCGGCTGGCCCTTGGCGCTGGCTTCGCGGATCTCCTTGACGATCGCCTTGTATTTCTCCTCGACCGTCCGGTAGACCTCGTCGTCCTCGTCCTTGCGGATGACGGGCAGGTTGGTCGGGATCTCGGTGACCTCGAGACCGTAGATGTTGCCGAATTCCTCGGCCTCGGTCAGCGCCGTGCCGGTCATGCCGGACAGCTTCTTGTAGAGCCGGAAGTAGTTCTGGAAGGTGACGGAAGCCAGCGTCTGGTTCTCCGGCTGGATCGCCACATGCTCCTTGGCCTCGAGCGCCTGGTGCAGGCCTTCCGAATAGCGGCGGCCGGGCATCATGCGGCCGGTGAACTCGTCGATGATGACGATCTCGCCGTTGCGCACGATGTAGTCCTTGTCGCGCTGGAACAGCCGGTGCGCCTTCAGCGCGTTGTTGACGTGGTGGACGATGGCGACGTTCTCGACGTCATAGAGCGACTCGCCCTTGAGCAGGCCGGCAGCGCGCAGCATGTTCTCGAGCTTCTCGGTGCCTTCCTCGGTGAAGATCGAGGTCTTCTGCTTCTCGTCGATCTCATAATCCTGCGGTTGCAGCTGGATGATGAAGGTGTCGATGGTGTTGTACATTTCCGAACGGTCCTCGAGCGGACCGGAAATGATCAGTGGCGTGCGCGCCTCGTCGACCAGGATGGAATCGACTTCGTCGACGATCGCGTAGTTGTGGCCGCGCTGCACCATCTGGGCGCGCTCGTACTTCATGTTGTCGCGCAGATAGTCGAAGCCGAGTTCGTTGTTGGTGGCATAGGTGACGTCGGCGGCATAGGCGACGCGGCGCTCCTCGTCCGACAGGCCGTGGACGATGACGCCGACCGAAAGGCCGAGGAACTTGTAGACACGGCCCATCCATTCTGAGTCGCGGGTGGCGAGGTAGTCATTGACGGTGACGACATGGACGCCGTTGCCGGCGAGCGCGTTGAGATAGACCGGCAAGGTGGCGACCAGGGTCTTGCCCTCGCCGGTGCGCATCTCGGCGATGCCGCCATTGTGCAGCACCATGCCGCCGATCAGCTGAACGTCGAAGGGGCGCATGCCGAGCACGCGGCGTGCCGCCTCACGCGCGGTGGCGAAGGCCGGCACCAGGAGGTCGTCAAGGCTGGCGCCGTTGGCGATGTCCTGGCGGAATTTCTGCGTGCGCCCGGCGAGATCGGCGTCCGAGAGCGCCCGCATCTCGTTTTCCATGGCATTGATCGCCTCGACGCGCGGGCGGGTCGATTTGACCCGACGGTCGTTGGAGGAACCGAAAACCTTACGGGCGAGACCGCCGAGACTGACCATCCAATGGTCCTTTCGATAGAATTCTCATCTTGAGACAGTGCCGGCCGGCCCCATCACATCCACGTGAACGCACCGCCTGAATACGGGCAAACACAAAAAGCGCCCGGAAAACGGTTCTGGACGCCAAGTCGATGGACAGATAAGAGGGGGCTCAACTGATGTCAACGCCGCGCTGGCCCTGCCGGTCGCGCCAAATTCCGCCACAATCTGGCTGATCTGGAAGCCACCCTCCTTACAATCCCTCACCGGAGTCAATCCTTATGTCCTTGTTGTTCAGCCGCGCGTCGCTTGCCAGCCTTGGCCTGGCCCTCGGCCTGTCGGCGTTTTGCCTGTCGCCATCGATGGCGCAGGAGACCGCTCCCGCACCGGCCGCACCGGCCGATGCGGCAGCACCCGCCGCGGCGCCGGTCGACCCGAATGCCGTGGTCGCCACCGTTAACGGCCAGTCGCTGACCGAAGCCGACCTGGTGCTTGCCGAGGGCGAGCTTTCGCAGCAGTTCGCGCAGTTGCCGCCCGAACAGCGCCGCGCCGCCGCGCTCTCGGCGGCGATCGAGATCCGCGTCATGGCCGCCAAGGCCGTGACCGACGGCCTCGACAAGGATCCCGACTTCCAGCGCCGCATGGCCTTCCTGCAGCAGCGCGCGCTGCATGGCGAGATGGTCGAGAAGGGTGTCGTCGACAAGGTCACCGATGCCGAGGTGCGCGCCCGCTACGACCAGGAAATCGCCAACACGCCGCCGGTCAACGAAGTGCATGCCCGTCACATCCTCGTGAAGACGAAGGAAGAGGCCGAGGCGATCATCAAGCAGCTCGATGGCGGTGCGGATTTCCAGAAACTCGCCAACGAGCACACCAGCGATCCATCGGGCAAATCCAACGGCGGCGACCTCGGCTGGTTCGGGCCTGGCCAGATGGTGCCGGAGTTCGACAAGGCGGCTTTCGCGCTTGAGGTCGGCAAGTACACCGAGCAACCGGTGCAGTCGCAGTTCGGCTGGCACGTCATCAAGCTCGAGGACAAGCGCGCCAAGCAGCCGCCGGCTTTCGACGACGTCAAGGACCAGGCCAAGCAGGCGGTCATCCGCGACAAGTATTTCGCACTGGTCAAGTCGCTGCGCGCCGATGCCAAGGTGGAGATTCCGGACGCCAAGCTGAAGCAGGCCGTGGACACGCTGGAAAGCGCCAAGTAAGCCACCAACTTCGAAAGGGGGCGCGGCGGCCGAAGGGCGCCGCGCCCCCTTTTTTGTTGATCAGCCGACTCTAGCTGGCGGGCGCCGCTATGCCTCGCAGGAGGTAGCGGACCATCTCGCGGATCGTCGCCTCGGGTTCGTCCAGCCGGCTGGTCAGGAGATGCCGCCAGGCATAAGAGGCCAGGAGGTCGGCGACGATGGCCGGATCGATATTGCCGGCGATCTCGCCCCTTGCCTTGGCGCGCTCGATGATCTGGCCGGTGTGGGCGCGGCGTCCGCCGGCGTAGCCGGCAAGGGCGGCGGCCGCGGTTTCATCCGATTGCGCCTCGGCGATCAGCGACCTGAACACGCTGCCCGACGATGTCTCGCGCCAGTGCGAGAACAGGTTGACCAGAAAACCGACGAGATCCTCTTCCAATCGTCCCGTGTCGGGGACCTCGACGCGCTTCTGGCGCTGGTAGACCTCGAGCAGCAGGGCCGCCTTGCTCGGCCACCAGCGATAGATGGTCGGCTTGCCGGCGCGGGCGCGCCGCGCCACGGCCTCGATCGAAAAGCCGGCATAACCGGCCTCGACCAGCACGGCTTCGGCGGCCTCCAGAATGGCCTCGGCGCTGTCGGGGTTGCGCCGCGCGCCGATCGATTTGCGCGCGGTATCCGCCTCCTCGGCCATTCCCACCGTCCTCGTTTCAGTTCGCCGGCAATGATAAGTGATCCGGCGATGAAACGAAACGACCCGTTTTCCGACGTTGGCGCCGTCACCGGGCAAGGGCCGTCACATCGCCTGCGATGTTTCCGATACGATGCGCCATCCCTTGTCGGTCTTGATCAGTTCCAGCGTCACACGCGCCTTGCCGGCCACACGCGCCGCCGACTTGTCCTTCGGTGTGTAGTCGTAGTTTATGGCGAAGACGGCTTGCGCGCTGCCCTCGCCATGCGGTGTCACCTCCAGGCTGCCGGGCTCGAGGCCAAGCGACCAGGAGGCCCATTGCGCGAACCAGTCGCTCTTCACCTTCACCAATGTCTCGATGTCATAGGGCGTGCCGAAGATGGTTGCGGATGGGCCGTAAAGCCGTCTGACGGCGGCGCGCATGTCCTTGGCGTCGGGCTCCAGATAGTCGTCGCGCAGGAATTTCTCGATCGAGGTCTTGTCATCGCCGACCGAACGCTCGAGCGCCGCCACCTGCGTGGAGGGCGCCGGTGCTGCCGCCGGCTCGGGCGCCTTCACCATCCCTTCGCCGGGGACGAATTCGAAGCGCTCGAGCAGCGATCCCTGCTCCCAGGGGCGCTGGGCCTCGCGCGTCTGCGAAACCACGTCGCGGCGCACGGCGATCATCATGTCGTTGATGCTCTGGCCGGGTTCGGCGATGTGGCGCAGCAACGCCTGGGCGAAGGGCGAGTTGCGGCCGCTGCCGTCCATGGCGACCGCGCCCGGCGCGGTCGAGAAGGCGATGAAGGAGCCACGCGTCGAGTCGAACTGTGCCAGCCCTGCCAGCGCCGTCGCCGAGCGTGTGGTGGCGGTGCGGCTCAAGCTGCGGGCAAACGGGTTGTTGCGGCAGGCGTCGAGGAACACCAGGCTGACCTTGGTCTGCTGTTCCATGATGTCGAGGACTTCGTCGATCGGCACCGCCTCGAGTTGCAGCTTGACCGGCATGTCCAACCGCGCGTCGACCGGTACGATGTAGTTGCGCCCATCGACCTGCAGGCCGTGGCCGGCATAATAGAAGAGCCCGACGCCGGCGCCTTCGAGCGCATCGGAGAACTCGCCGATGCTGCGCTCGAGTTCGCGCTTGCCGAGATCGTTGCCTTCGATGACCTCGAAGCCGATCGAACGCAGCTTGTCGGCGATATCGAGCGCGTCGTTGACCGGATTGGCCAGCGTACCGGCTTCGGCATAGGTGCCGTTGCCGATGACGAGCGCCACGCGCCGGCCCGGCTCCGCGTCGGCGCGCAGCAGCAAAAGTCCCAGAAATGCCCAAGCGAGGATCACAAGCCTGCCCATGGGGCAGGATCATAGCGCCACAGGCCCCGGCGACGCCAACAGATTTGATTTGCAAGCTTAATCCGCAACGGCTCGCGGTCCGGCAAGCGCGACGAAAACGCCCTTGCGCCGGCGCGTCGTATCGGGCAAACCGGCCTCTCCCCTTGCGATTTTCCCGCCCGAGGTCCCCATGTCCACGACGATTTCGCCGCTCGCGCCGAAGAAATACCCCAAGATGCCTGTCATCGAAGGGGTGCGCATCGCCACCGCCGAAGCGGGGATCAAGTACAAAAACCGTACCGACCTGCTGGCCATGGTGTTCGACGAGGGAACGGCGGTCGCCGGCGTCTTCACCAAGTCGAAATGCCCCTCGGCACCGGTCGATTTCTGTCGCCAGAACCTCGGCGCCGGCAAGGCGCGGGTGCTGGTCGTCAATTCCGGCAACGCCAACGCCTTTACCGGCAAGAAGGGCCGTCAATCCACCGCGCTGACGGGCGAAGCGGCGGCGAAGGCCGCGGGCTGCACGGCAGGCGAGGTGTTCCTGGCCTCGACCGGCGTCATCGGCGAGCCGCTCGACACGACCAAGTTCAGCCATCTGCTTACGGGCCTGGTCAGCGACGGCAAGCCGGATTTGTGGACCGAAGCGGCCAAGGCGATCATGACCACCGATACCTATCCGAAGGTGGCGACGCAGACGGTGAAGCTCGGCGACGCCGATGTCACCATCAACGGCATCTCCAAAGGCGCCGGCATGATCGCGCCCGACATGGCGACGATGCTGTCCTTCATCGCCACGGACGCGCCGATCGCGGCGCCGGTGCTGCAGGACCTGCTCTCGCGCGGCACCGCCAAGACCTTCAACGCGGTCACCGTCGACAGCGACACCTCGACCAGCGACACGCTGCTTTTGTTCGCCACCGGCAAGGCGGCCAAGCGTGGCGCGCCCGCAATCAGCGATCCGAAAGACCCTCGGCTCGGCGCGTTCCGCCGGGCGCTGGGCAAGGTGCTGAAATCGCTGGCGCTGCAAGTGGTGCGCGACGGCGAGGGCGCCCGCAAGCAGGTCGAGGTCACGGTCACCGGCGCAAAGTCGGCCCGCTCGGCCAAGCGCATCGCGCTGTCGATCGCCAATTCGCCGCTGGTCAAGACGGCGGTGGCCGGTGAGGATGCCAATTGGGGTCGTGTCGTCATGGCCGTCGGCAAGGCCGGCGAGCCGGCCGACCGCGACCTCCTGTCGATCTGGTTCGGCGACAACCGGCTGGCGCATGAGGGCGAGCGCGACCCGGCCTATTCGGAAGAAAAGACCTCGGCCTACATGAAGCGCGACGACATCCGCATCCGCGCCGATATCGGTATCGGCCGCGGCAAGGCGACGGTGTGGACCTGCGACCTCACCAAGGAATATGTCGCCATCAATGGCGACTACCGGAGCTGATTGGCTTGGTTTCGCGTCATCCGGCAAGCATGCTCGCGACCGTGCGCCGCTACGAGGCGGCCGGCTTTCGCGCCTGGCCGGCGGCCGCTGTCCATTATGACGGCACCTGGGTGGTGCGGCTGACCGCCGGCCATCCGGCCAAGCGGCTGAATTCGGTCAATCCGCTCGATCCTGGCGACATCCAGCACATTGCCGACCGCATCGGCCGCGCCAGCCGCCGTTTCGATGCCTATGGCCGGCCGCTGACGTTTCGCATGTCGCCACTCTCCGGCCCCGATCTTGCCAGCCATCTCGACAGTGAGGGCTGGAGCCGGTTCGACGAATCCCTGGTCATGCGGCTTCCGCTCGCCGGCGCACAGCTTGATACGGCCATGGACCAGATCCCGCTCAAGGACATCAGCCGCTTCATCGGTGCATCGCTCAAGGTCAGCGGCTCGGACGTGTCGCTGCGGCCGGGCCTGTCTGAGATCATCGGCGCCATCCAGCCCGAGGCCGGGCTGTTCGCGCTCGAGGATGGGGCGGAGCCGCTGGCGACGCTGATCTGCGTGCACGATGGCGATCTTGCCGGCCTGTTCGAGGTTGCCACCGACAAGGCGGCGCGCAACAAGGGCCACGGACGCAATCTGATCCTGTCGGCGCTGAAATGGGCGCGGTTGCGGGGTGCGCGCGAAGCCTGGCTGCAGGTCGAGGCCGGCAACGTTCCGGCACTGGCGCTCTACCGCTCGCTCGGCTTCGAAGAGGTCTATCGCTACCACTACCGCCGGCCGCCTGGTCATGAGTGAAGTTAGGCATGAATGACGCGGCATCCAACGGCAAGCGCCTGCTGCTGGTCGCCGCTTGCGCGCTGGTCGATACTGACGGCCGCGTGCTCCTGGCACAGCGGCCCGAGGGCAAGCAGCTTGCGGGCCTGTGGGAATTTCCAGGCGGCAAGGTCGAGCCGGGCGAGACGCCGGAGCAATGCCTCATCCGTGAACTGCATGAGGAGATTGGCATCGAGACCGAGACTCCGTGCCTGGCGCCGCTGACCTTCGCCAGCCATTCCTACGACGACTTCCATCTCCTGATGCCGCTGTTCGTCTGCCGCCGCTTCCGCGGCATCGCCCAGCCGAGGGAAGGACAAGCCCTGAAATGGGTGCGGCCGAAACAGATGCGCGACTATCCGATGCCGCCGGCCGACGCACCGCTGATACCGTTCCTGATCGATCTCCTCTAGGGACCTAGTGGACTGGCCGGACCATGGTCCATATCAGTCAGCGTTAATGGAAGATTTATCTGATCATGAAAAATTGATGCATGGCCGCTTGGTGCGGCCGCCGCCATACGCTTGGGAGCGATAGGATGAGCCTGGACAGGGATTGGGATTCGATCCGGCCCGACCGCGGTTTTCGCGCCGCCGATGCAGGCATGGGCGTTCTGCGCGTCGCGCTGCTGTTCGGATCGGCCGCCGTGGCGCTGGCGCTGATCGCGACGCCTTTTCTCGACAGCCAGACGCGTTCGCAAACGGCGCGCGACGATTTCCCGGGCCTCGACATGACGGCCACGGGTTCGATCACCCATCGCAGCACCTATACGGTGCGCCGCAGCGTGCTGCAGGACCCCGGCGGCGTTTGCATCATCCGCTCCGACGGCCAAAGCAGCGGCGACTGCTGACAAGGTTAAGACATTTCCAAACGGCGGCGATTTCACCGCCTGTTAAGCCTTTGCCGTTAACCTTTCTTAACAGATCAGCGCTAAGGTGTGGGCAAGGGGGAAATGAGGTGATGAAAACAGTGCTGCTGCGCTTCCTCAAGGACGAAAACGGCGCCACCGCGGTCGAATACGCCCTGATTATCTGCGTACTGTCGCTGACGATCATCGGTGGTATCGGCCAAGTCTTCAATTCACTGACCTGGTTGTTCAGCGACAATTCCAGCCGGCTGGCCAACGCCTTCGCGCAATAAATCCGGCGTGTGCGCGCCTGCGGGCGCGTCAATGTCCCTCAGGCCCTTCCAAAACCGCCTTCAATGAGACCTTGGCCGAACCGGGCTTCAGCGGCTTCTGCTGCGAGGCATCGGGTGCCCAGCCGGACATCCACACCATCGAAAAGCTTGCCCTGATGCGGCCGTCGGGGTCGGAAAAGCGCTCGGCGTAGATTTCGGCGGCGCGCGCAAACAGCCGGCGTGAGCCCGGCCGCCGGCTGCGGTCGGCAAGCGCTGAGGTTTCGCCCATGGCACGCAGATCGGCCATCAGGGCGAACAGGTTGGCATAACGTACCGTCACCGTCTCGACATCGGCGACAGGCAGCGCGAAACCAGCGCGCTGCAGCAGCGCGCCGGCATCGCGCACGTCGGTGAAAGGGATGACGCGGGGGCTGGCGCCGCCGTAGAGCTCGGTCTCGGCGGCAAGCAGGCTTTCGCGCAATTCCGCCAGCGTGCCGGCGCCCGCGAAGGCGCCAAGGAACAGTCCGTCCGGTCGCAGCGCGCGGCGGATCTGGATCAACATGCCCGGGATGTCGTTCATCGCCTGCAGCGACAGAAGCGATACAGCAAGATCGAGACCCTGCGGCTCGAACGGCACGGTCTCCGGTGGAGCGATCAGGCCGGGGGCACCATTCAGGAAAGCTGCGTCCATCTCGACACGGGCGATATCCGCTACCTTGCCGCTCTGCGCAATGACTTCGGCCGCGGCCGCAGTCTGGCAAAACAGGGCCGCCGCCTTGCCGAACCGGCGCTCGACGGCACCCAGCCGGTCGGCAAGATCCTCGGCGGCGCGATGCATGAGGAAGTCGGCGCCGTCTGCCGCATGGATGAGCGCGCGCCGCTTGTGCGCCAGCCACAGAGAGGTATCCATTATAGGCTGCAAGGGATGGTCCTTGTTTGTCCGCGCCCTGATGTGGTTCATATGGTGGCGTCGAAGACCAATCACGTGGCCGATCCGATGCGCAAGATCAAGTCCGTCGAGATCGGCAAGCTCGCCCGGTCGGCAACCCGATCGGTTCTGGGCTGGCCGGCGCGCATCCTGTTTCCCCCGGTCTGCGCCGGTTGCCGCCGGCAGGTCTCGCAGCCGGGTGTGCTGTGCGGCGCCTGCTGGCCGAAGCTGCGATTGCTGGAGCGGCCGTGGTGCCCGGTGATGGGCACGCCGTTCACCCATCACATGGGCGAGGGCTTTCTATCGGCGGAAGCGATCGCCGATCCGCCGCCCTTTGAGCGGGCGCGGGCGGCGGTTGCCTATTCCGGCGTCGCCCGCCAGATGGTGCAGGGGCTGAAATACCAGGATCGCACGGATCTCGCGCCCTGGATGGCGCGGTGGATGGTGCGCGTGGGCGCCGATCTCATCGCCGACGCGGATGTGGTTGTGCCCGTGCCGCTGCATTGGCGCCGCTTTTTCAGGCGCCGGTTCAATCAGTCGGCGGAGCTGGCGCGCGCGGTCTGCGATCTCAGCGGGCTGACTTTCGCGCCTTCCGCCATGCGGCGCGTGAAACTCACCCGCCAGCAGGTCGGGCTGGAGCGGCAGGAGCGTGAGGAAAATGTGCGTGCGGCCTTTCGCGTGCCGGATGAGGCCGAGATCGAGATTGCCGGCCGCAGGGTGCTTCTGATCGACGATGTCTACACCACCGGCGCCACCGTGCGTGCCGCCACCAAGGCGCTGAAAAAAGGGGGTGCGGCGGCAGTCGACGTGCTGACCTTTGCCCGCGTGTTGCCGGGGGACTTCCGGGCGGACGAGTCCGCGACTATATAAGTCGGCAAGGAAAGCGGAATTCGTCATGGTCGATGTCACGATCTATACACGCATGATGTGCAGTTACTGCACGGCGGCCAAGCGGCTGCTGGAGCGCAAGGGCGTCGCCTATACCGAGCACGACGCGTCGTTTTCGCCCGAACTGCGCCAGGAGATGATCTCGCGGGCGCATGGCCGCACGACTTTCCCGCAGATTTTCATCGGCGAGACACATGTCGGCGGCTGCGACGACCTGCATGAACTGGACGCCGAAGGCCGGCTCGACAAGCTGCTGGCCAACGCTTCGACGATTTGAGGATGTGACAATGGGTGTTTTCACGGCGGCTGCGGTGCAGATGCGCTCGGGCGAAAGCCCGGAGCGCAATGCGGTCGATATGGAGCGGCTGGTGCGTGAGGCGGCGGGCCGGGGCGCGACCTATGTCCAGACGCCGGAGATGACCGGGGCGCTGATCCGCGACAGGGAAGCGCGCGCCGCCTCGTTCACGTCGGAAGACAAGGACGTTATCGTTGCGACCGCGCGCAAACTCGCCAGGGATCTCGGCATTTTCCTGCATATGGGCTCGACCGCAATCCTGCGCGCCGACGGCAAGCTCGCAAACCGGGCGCTGCTGTTCGGTCCGGACGGGGCCGTGCTTGCCGCCTACGATAAGATCCACATGTTCGATGTCGACCTCGACAATGGCGAAAGCTGGCGCGAATCCGCCGCCTATGAGCCCGGCACCGAAGCTGTCGTGGCGGAAGTCGCGGGCGCGAAGCTGGGCTTTGCGGTGTGCTATGATTTGCGCTTCCCGCAGCTGTTCCGCACCGAAGCCCTGGCGGGCGCCAGCCTGTTGACCGTACCAGCCGCCTTCACCCGCCAGACCGGCGAGGCGCACTGGCATGTGCTTTTGAGGGCCCGCGCCATCGAGAACGGCGCTTATGTCGTGGCCGCCGCGCAAGGCGGCCTGCACGAGGATGGCCGCGAAACCTATGGGCATTCGCTGATCGTCGATCCCTGGGGCCGCATCCTGGCGGAAGCCGCGCATGACGAACCGGGTGTGATCGTCGCCGAGATCGATCCGGCGCAGTCGCTCGCGGCGCGCAAGAAGATCCCCAATTTGAAGAACGCTCGGGATTTCACCATCAATGCCGGCGAGGCGCCGCGTCTCAGGGGTGCCGCCTCTTGATCCGCTTTTCCCTGATTTGCGACAACGAGCACGAGTTCGAGGGCTGGTTTCGCAGCAATGATGATTTCGACACCCAGAAGAAGCGCGGCTTCGTCGATTGCCCGAGCTGCGGTTCGCACAAGGTCGGGAAGGCGCTGATGGCGCCGGCCGTGTCCACGGCCCGCAAGCAGGAAACCATAGCGCTTGCCATGGGCGAGGCGCAGAAGCAGGCGATGGCGCAACTGAAGGCAATGGCCGAGAAGGTGCGCGAGAATGCCGATTATGTCGGCGACAAGTTCGCCGAGGAAGCGCGCAAAATCCATTTCGGCGAAACCGATGCGCGCGGCATCTATGGCGAGGCGACACTCGACGAAGCCAAGAGCCTGGCCGAGGACGGCGTCGAATTCATGCCGATCCCGGTATTCCCAGACGATCGCAACTGAGCGATCAGCTCACGCTGCCGATCAGCTTTTCCAGCAGACGCGACAGCATCTCCCGTTCCGTGCGGGTCAGGCCGGCGAGAATCCCGTGTTCGTTGGCGACATGCGCGGTCACGGCCTCGTCGATCAGGGCAATGCCTGTCGTGGTCAGCCGCACGACGATGCCGCGCCGGTCGCTGGGGTGCGGCGCGCGCTCGATCCATCCGGCTTTCTCGAGGCGGTCGAGCCTGGCGGTCATGGCACCTGATGTGACCATCGTCGCTTCATAGAGCGCGGTCGGCGTCAGCGCGAATGGCGCCCCGGAACGGCGCAGCGTCGCCAGCACGTCGAATTCCCCCGATTGCAGTCCAAAGCGGGCGAACAACGGCGCGAGCCGGTCGCGGGCGATGAGCGAGGAGGCTTCATTCAGCCGCCCGATCACCCCCATCGGGGAGACGTCCAGATCCGGCCGCTCCCTGTTCCATTGCTCGATCGCTTTCGCCGCGCGGTCCATCGGTTACCTCGATGTATCTCGACATCAAATATCTTGACGTTAAGAATCTTTGCATTATCTTAGCTCAGGAAACAGCGATGGCCAAGCGCCGCCGACAAAGGACGGGATGTTCCGATGAAGTTTCTCTGGGATTCGGCGCTCGGCCTGCTGGTCGTTACCGGTGGCCTGCTTGGCCTGACGCTGCCTTTCGGCAAGCTGGCGACCGCGGCCGGGGTGCCGGCCATGGTGTGGGCCTTCGTCATCTCGCTGGGCGCCGGCGGCGTGCTGCTCGCCGTATCGCTGCTGCGCGGCCAGCGTATCCAGCTCACCGCGCACAAACTGCGCTATTTCTTCGTCACCGCCACGGTGTCCTACGCCGTCCCCAATCTGCTGATGTTTTCGGCCATACCGCATCTGGGCGCCGGCTATACCGGCATCATGTTCACGCTGTCGCCCGTCATCACGCTGGTGTTTTCGATCCTGCTCGGTGTCCGGCGTCCCAACATGCTGGGCGTCATCGGCATCGTCGTCGGCTTCGTCGGCGCGGTCATGGTGGCGGTGACGCGCGGCGAGGCCGGCCAGCCGGCCGATGTCTTCTGGGTCATCATGGGGCTGCTCATCCCGGTCAGCCTCGCCGCCGGCAACATTTACCGCACCATCGACTGGCCGGAGGGGACCGGCCCAATCGAACTCGCCGTCGGCAGCCATCTGGCGTCCGCGGCGATGCTGCTCGTCGGCATACTGAGCTTGCTCGGCGGCGGGGCCTTCACCCAGCTCGGCGCCGTGCCGCTCGTCGTGGTGGCGCAGATGGCTTCGGCGTCGGCGATGTTCGCGTTCTTCTTCCGGCTGCAAGCGGTCGGCGGCCCGGTCTATCTCAGCCAGATCGGCTATGTCGCGGCGGCCGTCGGGCTGTTTGCCGGTACGATCTTCCTTGGCGAGCACTATCAGTTGCTGACCTGGGTCGGCGCCGTCATCATCACGGCCGGCGTCTTCATCACAACCAAGGCGCAAAGCCGGAAAACCTGACGGCTTGCGGCAAGCCCGACCGGATCACACCGATCCCTTTTCCGCCAGCACCATATAGTTGACATCCATGTCCTTCGACCGCGCCCAGCGGTCGGCAAGCGGATTGTAGGTGACGCCGGTGCGGTCGATGATCGCCAGGCCGGCGGCGCCCAGCGCCTTTTCCAGCTCTTCGGGGCGCACCAGCTTGCCGAACTGATGGGTGCCGCGCGGCAGCCAGCGCAACACATATTCGGCGCCGATGATGGCGAGGCCAAGCGCCTTCAGCGTGCGGTTGATGGTGGCCACGAACATGATGCCGCCGGGCTTGACCATCTCGCCGCATTTGGCGACGAACAGGTCGATGTCGGCGACATGTTCGACCACTTCCATATTGAGGACGACGTCGAATTTCTCGCCGGCCTCGGCGAGGGCTTCCGCCGTCGTGGCGCGATAGTCCACGCTCACATTGCCTTCGGCGGCATGCAGTTTCGCCACTTCGATGTTTGTTTCGGACGCGTCCGCTCCAACCACCTCGGCGCCGAGCCGCGCCATCGGCTCGCACAAAAGGCCGCCGCCGCAGCCTATGTCGAGGATACGCAGGCCCTCGAACGGCCGCGCGGCACGCGGGTCGCGGCCGAAGCGCGCCGCGATCTGGTCGCGGATATAGGAAAGCCGGACCGGATTGAATTTGTGCAGCGGACGAAACTTGCCGTTCGGGTTCCACCATTCGGCGGCAAGGGCGGAAAAGCGTTCCACTTCTCCGGCATCGATCGTCGATCGTCGGGGCTCAGGCATCGGTTGGTCTCCTCGGACGCTAGGAAGTCGGGCGTGAGGCATCGAATGTCAAGGCAACATTTTCCTCTGCTGACATCGCGGCGCTCGGTGTCAGCCTATGCCGGTTGCCGGGCATTGCCCTTGAAACAGGATGGGGCCTGGCGGCGAATGAAAGGTATCCGCGTCGAACCAGAAGCGCGAACGATGACAGCGAGGCCGTTTTCAATCCTGGCGGAGGCTGGGTCTGGAGGGCCGGCCGCCGTTTATTTCGCGTCCAGCACGCCGCGCAGCTTTGCCGCCAGTTGCTCTATCGTGAACGGCTTGGCGAGGAAGTGCACGTCATGGTCGAGCACGCCGTTGTGGACCACCGCGTTCCTGGTGAAGCCGGTGGTGAAGACGACTTTAAGCCCCGGCCGGCGGGCGACCGCCTCCTCGGCGAGCTTGCGGCCGTTCATCACCGGCATGACAATATCGGTGAAAAGCAGTGCAATGCCTGGCGTCTCGGCGAGCTTCTGAAGCGCTTCCTGGCCGCTCGAGGCCTGGACGACGGTGTAGCCGAGTTCTTGCATGAGGTCCGTCGTCGAGGCCAGCACGCGGGCATCGTCCTCGACGACGAGGATCGTCTCGGTAACCTTGGCGGCGCCCTTGCCGCGCCCGCTTGGTGCTGCCGGCTCCTCCGGTCCGAAAAACCGGGGCAGGTAGATCTTGATCGTCGTGCCTTCGCCGGGCTCGGAGTAGATCTTGACGTGGCCGCCCGACTGTTTGACGAAGCCGAACACCTGGCTCAGCCCAAGTCCCGTGCCCTTGTTGACCGGCTTGGTGGTGAAGAAGGGCTCGAAGGCCCTGGTGATGATTTCGGGCGACATGCCCGTACCGGTGTCGGTCACCGCGATCATCACATATTGGCCGGGCGCGACCTCGGCGTGCGTCGATGCGTAGGTGTCGTCGAGATGGCTGTTGGCGGTTTCGATGGTCAGCTTGCCGTCATTGTCCATGGCGTCGCGGGCGTTGACGGCCAGATTGAGGATCGCGTTCTCGATCTGGCTGGGATCGGCATGGGTTTTCCACAGGCCGCCAGCCAGCACCGTTTCGATGCGGATGCCCTCGCCGAGCGCCCGGCGCAGAAGGTCGGACATGCCGGTCAGCAGCCGGTTGGTGTCGACGACCTGCGGCGCCAGCGGCTGCAGCCGGGAGAAGGCAAGCAAGCGGGAGGTGAGACTGGCGGCGCGGCTTGCCGCGTCCGTCGCGGCCTCGACGAATTGCTCGATGTCGTGCTCGCCGCGCTTCAGCTTGCGCTGGGCAAGGTTCATGGCGCTCAGGATCACCGCCAGCATGTTGTTGAAGTCGTGGGCGATGCCGCCGGTCAACTGGCCGACGGCTTCCATCTTCTGCATCTGGCGTATCTGGGATTCGGCCTTTTCACGCGTCTGGATCTCGTTGCCGAGCTCGATGTTCTTGCGCATCAGCTCTTCCTGGGCCGTGGCGACCTCACGGAAACGACGGCGGGATTCGCGGATCGTGTAGACGCCAAGCAGGAAGATCGCCATGAGGGCCGCAAGCGAGCCGACGCGCAGCCAGTCCTCGATCTGGTCCGTGCGCTCGTCGCGCGCGGCGACGGCGGCGGCGCCGATCCGCCGGATCGTATCCATGCTGGCGCGAATCTCGTCCATGGCGGCCTTGCCCTGGCCACTGCGGACCAGTTGCAGGGCCTTTGCCGCATCGCCCTGGTCGTAGAGAGCGATTGTCTGGGACAGCTCCGCCTGCTTCTGCGAAAGCGCGTCCTTGATGTGGCTGACCTGCTGGGCGATCTGGTCGTCCGAAGCCGTCATGGCGTCGATACGGGCGAGCTGCCCGGGAATTGCATCGACGGCTTTCCGGTAGGGATCGAGATAAGATGTCTCGCCGGTCAGGAGATAGCCGCGCTGGCCGCCCTCGGCGTCCTGCGCCAGCGAGAGCAGTCCGGAAAGCAATTGCTGATATTCAAGTGTCTCGCGCGCGGCGGCGCGATTGGCCCTCTGGCCCTCGACGAGCACGGCCCGGGCGCCGACGATCAGCGTCAGCACCGCAAAACCGGCGATAAGCGGGAACGTCTGCCATCGCATGGCGCGTCGTAGACGAGCAATCATCTGTCATGCCGGATCAAAAGGAATTCCCCGCGGGCAGCAAGTCGTAAGCGGACGCGGCCTCGAAGGCAATACACCGTATTGCCGTGCATTCCGCTGTCAGCCTTGCGAAACCTTCCTCATTTGGCTAAGGAGGCCGCGCATTCCGCGACCGGCGCCCGCCGGCCGCTTTCTCCCGTTTTCGGCTCCCCGTTTTTGGCAGGGGGCCGGTTCCAGTCAAAGGCATTTCGCTTCCATGGCGCGTATCGTGATGAAATTCGGCGGAACCTCCGTCGCCGACATCGCCCGCATCCGCAATGTGGCGCGTCACGTCAAACGCGAGGTCGACGCCGGCCACGAGGTGGCCGTGGTGGTTTCGGCGATGGCCGGCAAGACCAACGAGCTGGTCGGCTGGACGCGCGAAGCCTCGCCGATGCACGATGCCCGCGAATATGACGCCGTCGTCGCTTCCGGCGAACAGGTCACCGCCGGGCTGCTGGCAATCACCTTGCAGAACATGGGTGTGCACGCCCGGTCCTGGCAGGGCTGGCAGATCCCGATCAAGACCGACAATGCCCATGGCGCGGCGCGCATCCTCGACATCGATGGAGGATTCCTGATCAAGCGCTTCGGCGAGGGCCAGGTGGCGGTCATTGCCGGTTTCCAGGGTATCGGCCCGGACAACCGCATCGCAACGCTCGGCCGCGGCGGCTCCGACACCAGCGCCGTAGCGATCGCCGCCGCGGTCAAGGCCGACCGCTGCGACATCTACACCGACGTCGACGGGGTCTACACCACCGATCCGCGCATCGAGCCGAAAGCGCGGCGGCTCAACAAGATTTCGTTCGAGGAAATGCTCGAAATGGCCTCGCTCGGCGCCAAAGTGCTGCAGGTGCGTTCGGTCGAGCTTGCCATGGTGCACAGGGTGCGTACCTTCGTGCGGTCGTCCTTCGACGATCCCGATGCGCCCGGAATGGGGGATTTGCTCAATCCTCCGGGAACGCTCATTTGCGACGAGGAAGAGATCGTGGAACAGCAGGTCGTCACCGGAATTGCCTACGCCAAGGACGAGGCCCAGATTTCGCTGCGCCGCGTCGGCGACCGCCCTGGCGTTGCCGCAGGCATCTTCGGGCCGCTGGCCGAGGCCAATATCAATGTCGACATGATCGTCCAGAACATCTCCGAGGACGGCAAATTCACCGACATGACCTTTACGGTGCCTTCCGGGGACGTCGACAAGGCGCTTGCCGTGCTTGACCGGCTGAAGGCCGATGTCGGCTACGACGTCGTGCAGTCGGAGGCCGGCATGTCGAAGGTCTCGGTCATCGGCATCGGCATGAGGAGCCATGCGGGTGTCGCCGCCACCGCCTTCAAGGCGCTGGCCGAGAAACAGATCAATATCCGCGCCATCACCACTTCCGAGATCAAGATTTCGATACTGATCGACGGTCCGTACACCGAACTGGCGGTTCGCACTTTGCATTCCGTCTACGGTCTGGATAAGCAGTAGCAAGACTGAATCAGTTGTTGCGCACTTGCCGGGCGCGGCGGAAACTGCGCCGGCAAGACGTCTATTGGAGAAGAAGCCGCGATGCGTGACACGGCCGTTGGCCCGCGCGTTCTGCTGAAACGGCTCCGCGAGCTCATGCAGGAGCCGCTGGAGCCGCAGGAGCGGCTTGACCGGATCGTGCGCGACATCGCCTCCAACATGGTCGCCGAAGTCTGCTCGCTCTATGTGCTGCGCGCCGATTCGGTGCTCGAACTCTACGCCACCGAAGGTCTGAACCCGACTGCCGTCCACCTGGCGCAGCTGCGGCTGGGGCAAGGCCTGGTCGGCACCATCGCCGCCAGCGCACGGCCGCTCAATCTTTCCAACGCCCAGGAACACCCGGCCTTCGCCTATTTGCCGGAGACTGGGGAAGAGATCTACAATTCCTTCCTCGGCGTGCCGGTGCTGAGAGCAGGGCGCACGCTTGGCGTGCTGGTCGTGCAGAACAAGACCATGCGCCACTATCGCGACGACGAGGTCGAGGCGCTGGAAACCACCGCCATGGTCATCGCCGAGATGATCGCGACAGGCGATCTGGCGCGGCTGACCCGTCCCGGCCTCGAACTCGATCTGCGCCGCCCCGTCAGCTTCACCGGCCTGTCCTTCAACGACGGCGTCGGGCTTGGCCATGTCGTGCTGCACGAGCCGCGCATCGTCGTCACCAATCTGTTCAACGAGGACAGCGAGGAGGAAGTGCGGCGGCTCGAAGCCTCGCTCGGTTCGCTCAGGCTCTCGATCGACGACATGCTGGAGCGCCGCGACGTCGCCTTCGAGGGCGAACATCGCCAGGTGCTGGAAGCCTACCGCATGTTCGCCAACGACCGCGGCTGGGTGCGGCGCCTGGAAGAGGCGATCCGCAACGGCCTGACGGCGGAAGCGGCGGTGGAAAAGGTCCAGAGCGACATGCGCGCCCGCATGCTGCACATGACCGACCCCTATCTGCGCGAGCGGATGAGCGATTTCGACGACCTCGCCAACCGGCTGCTGCGCCAGCTGATGGGGCGCGGACCGGAGGATGTCGCGGCCTCGCTGCCGAAGGATGCCATCATCGTCGCCCGCTCGATGGGCGCGGCCGAACTGCTCGATTATCCCCGCGACAAGCTGCGCGGCCTGGTGCTCGAGGATGGAGCGGCCACCAGCCATGTCGTCATCGTCGCCCGCGCCATGGGCATTCCGGTGGCCGGCCAGATGAAGGGCGCCGTTTCCATGGCGGAAAACGGCGACGCCATCATCGTCGACGGCGAGGAAGGCTTCATCCACCTTCGCCCGCAGTCCGACCTCGAAGCCGCCTATGCCGAAAAGGTGCGCTTCCGCGCCCGCCGGCAGGAGGTTTACCGGGAACTGCGCAAGAAGCCGTCGACGACCAGGGATGGTGTCGCGGTCGACCTTTTGATGAATGCCGGGCTTGCCGTCGACCTGCCGCAACTGGCCGAGTCGGGCGCGGCCGGCATCGGCCTGTTCCGTACCGAATTGCAGTTCATGGTCGCTTCGACCTTTCCGCGCGCCGAGGCGCAGGAAAAACTCTACCGCGACGTGCTGGAAGCGGCGCGCGGTAAGCCGGTCACCTTCCGCACCATCGATATCGGCGGCGACAAGGTGCTGCCCTATTTCAAGGGCGCGATCCAGGAAGAGAACCCGGCGCTTGGCTGGCGCGCGATCCGCCTGACGCTCGACCGGCCAGGCCTGTTGCGCACCCAGATTCGCGCCCTGCTCAAGGCCTGCGGCGGGCGTGAGCTCAAGCTGATGCTGCCGATGGTGACCGAGCTTGGCGAAATCGCCCAGGCGCGCGAAATCATCGACCGCGAGGTGCGGCACCTCTCGCGCTTCGCCCACCATCTGCCGACCAGCCTGAAGGTCGGCGCCATGCTGGAAGTGCCATCTCTGATGTTCCAGCTCGACGAATTGATGAAAGCGGTCGACTTCGTTTCGGTCGGCTCGAACGACCTGTTTCAGTTCGTCATGGCCGTCGACCGCGGCAACACGCAACTGGCCAACCGCTTCGACACGCTGTCAGCGCCATTCCTGCGCGTGCTCAAGCAGATCGCCGACGCCGGGGCCCGCAACCACACGCCCGTCACCCTGTGCGGCGAACTTGCCGGAAAACCGATATCCGCCATGGCATTGATCGGTCTCGGCTTCCGCTCCATCTCGATGTCGCCCGCCTCGATCGGCCCGGTCAAGGCGATGCTGACGGAGCTGCCGCTGGAGGAGTTGAAGGCTTTCTTCGACGACAATCTGATGGCGTCGGCCCAGGGGCTGCCGATGCGGGCGCTGCTGCAGGCCTTCGCCGACGACCGCTCCATTCCTCTGTAGCATTGCCATGATCAACCTGCCTCGCGATCGCATGGATCAAGTCGTGAAGCGTTTCGAGATGCTCGAAGCGCAGATGTCGGCCGGCCCGGCGCCGGATGCCTATGTGAAGATGGCATCGGAATATGCCGAGCTGCAGGACATGGTGGCCAAGGTCAGGGAACTGCGCTCGGCCGAACACGAACGGGCCGACCTCGAGGCGATGCTCGCCGACAAGGGTACCGACGCCGAGATGCGGGATCTTGCCGAAGCCGATCTGCCTGGCGTCGAGGAGCGCATCGAGGCGCTGCAGAAGGACATCCAGATCCTGCTTCTGCCCAGGGATGCCGCCGACGACAAGAACGCAATTCTTGAAATCCGCGCCGGTACCGGCGGCGACGAGGCGGCATTGTTCGCCGGCGACCTGTTTCGCATGTATGAGCGCTATGCCGCCGAGCGCGGCTGGCGGTTCGAAACGGTGTCGGCCAGCGACGGCGATGCCGGCGGCTTCAAGGAAATCATCGCCACCGTATCCGGCAAGGGCGTCTTTGCCCATCTGAAGTTCGAATCCGGCGTGCATCGCGTGCAGCGCGTGCCGGCGACCGAGGCCAGCGGGCGCATCCATACGTCCGCCGCGACGGTGGCGGTGCTGCCGGAGGCCGAAGAAGTCGATATCGACATCCGCGCAGAAGACATCCGCATCGACACGATGCGGGCCTCGGGCTCCGGCGGCCAACACGTCAACACCACCGATTCGGCGGTCCGCATCACCCATCTGCCGACCGGCATCATGGTGGTGCAGGCGGAGAAGTCGCAGCACCAGAACCGGGCGAAGGCCATGCAGATCCTGCGCGCCCGGCTCTATGACATGGAACGCAGCAAGGCGGACGAGGAGCGTTCCGAATCGCGCAAGTCGCAGGTCGGTTCCGGCGACCGCTCCGAGCGCATCCGCACCTACAATTTTCCGCAAGGGCGCGTCACCGACCATCGCATCAACCTGACGCTCTACAAGCTCGACCGGGTGATGATGGGCGAACTCGACGAAGTCGTCGACGCACTGATTGCCGATCACCAGTCCAAGCTGTTGGCCGATATCGGCCTCGATGGCTGACCATCCGCCAGAGGCGCTGGGGCCGCTGCTGCGGGAGGCGCGGGCCAGGCTCATGGCAGCCGCCGTCGATGATCCCGCGTTGGATGCACGGCTGATCGTCGAACATTATTCCCGAACGACGCGCACTCAGGCCATTGCCAGCCCCGACCTCAAGATCGACGAAAGCGCAATCGCCGCCATCGATGACGCCCTGAGACGGCGGGCCGGCGGCGAGCCGGTGCATCGCATCCTCGGTTATCGCGAATTCTATGGTTTGCGCCTGTCGCTGTCGCCGGAAACGCTGGAGCCGCGGCCGGACACCGAAACGCTGGTCGAGGCGATATTGCCCTTCGTCAAGGCGACGGTGGCGCGGGAAGGCGCGTGCCGCATCCTCGATCTCGGCACCGGCACAGGCGCCATCGCCCTGGCGCTGCTGAGCGTCGTGCCCGGCGCCACCGCCACCGGCGTCGACATCTCCGCCGGCGCGCTGGCGACGGCGGCCCGAAATGCCGGGCAATTGGGGCTTGGCGGCCGATTCACCACGGTTCAATCGGACTGGTTCGAAAAAGTTTCCGGCCGATACCATGTAATTGCCGCAAACCCCCCCTATATACCGTCACGAGACATTGGAAATCTGCAGGACGAAGTCCGCGATTTCGACCCGCGACTTGCCCTCGATGGCGGTGCGGATGGGCTTGCCCCCTACAGGGTCATCGCCGCCGAGGCGGCAAGGTTTCTGGAAGCCGAAGGCAGGATTGCGGTCGAGATCGGCCACACGCAACATGACGAGGTCGATGATATATTTCGCGCAGCCGGTTATGCGGCCGGCGAGATGTTCGGCGATCTTGGTGGAAACGACAGGGTTCTTGTTTTTCAACGGTCAACGCCTTGACGCAGTGCGAAAAAACCGCTTGGCAATACCGGGGAATGCGGCTAGGGTCGCCTAACCGGATGAGACGAAGCAGGCAGTGCTCTTAGCGATTCGGTTTCCTTGGAAATAGCTGCCTTCTTGCGCAAACGACGCCCATGCTTCGTGCGGGAATCGTCCGGCAAGTGATGTAACCGGAACAGGATGGCACGTGGCGCCAACGCAATCGATGCGGGCGAACGCCGGTGAAGAAACGAAACGGCTGGCTGCATGAGCGCCTCCGTTCGTGAAGAGTTTTTCGAAAATTTCACTATGAAGAGAGTCTAATGAGGCCACAACAGCAGAACAGGCGCATGCGCGGTCGCAACAACAATGGCGGCGGCGGTGGCAATAACAATAACAACAACAACCGCAAGGGGCCAAATCCCCTGACGCGCAACTACGAGAGCAACGGCCCGGATGTTAAAATCCGCGGATCGGCTCAGCAGATTGCCGAGAAATACGCGACCTTGGCCCGCGATGCGCAAAGCTCCGGCGACCGGGTCATGGCGGAAAACTATCTCCAGCACGCCGAACATTATAATCGCATCATTGCCGCCGCGCAGGCGCAGATGCCGATCCAGAACGTCCAGCAGAACCGCGACGAGTTCGACGAGGACGGCGATGAGGATCGCGACGAGTTCGACAATGCCGGCAACACCGGCAATGGCGGTTCCGATTCGCAGGTTCCCGTGGTCAACCATGGTGCGGGTCCGCAGCCGGTGATCGAGGGCATGCCGGCCGAGGTTGCGCTGAACCGGGAAAACGGCCGCGACAATGGCGGGCGCAACAATGGTGGCCGCGACAACAATGGCGGGCGCCATCGCGACCGCCGTCCCAATGGCGGTTATGGCCAGAACGGCCAGCGCGACTATGCCGCGCCGGCCGAGCAGGGCGGTCAGCAGCAGCGCAACGAAGCCCAGGGACTGACGGAAGTCCAGGCCGAGACCGGTTCACCGGCCGAGACCGTTGCGGCAGCCGAGCCGGCGCCGCGCTTCGAGAATTTCTCGCCGGCAGGCCTGGCCGCGCAGGCCGAACTCAATGAGGCGGCTGCTGAAAACGGCGCCGCCCGCCGGCCCCGGCGCCCGCGCCGGCCACGCAACAATGCTGATCAGGTCGAGGGCGGCAGCGACAATGGGGATGCCGCCGAGACGAACGCGGCTCCGGTCGAGAGCGGCAGCGCCGAACCCGTGATCGCCGACATCGACAACTGATCGAACGGCACGGCAAGACATTGAACGGCGGGGAGAAATCTCCGCCGTTTTCGTTTGGGCAGCGGTGGAATATTATGCATTCGCCGAGAGCGAGACGTCTTGAGGGGCCGGGGTCCATGCACCATATCTGCGTTGAACAGGATCCGGCTCGAACGGGCGGATCCGTCACCGCAATCTGATCCGGTGCCGCAAAGCGGGCCGGTGACGGAAGGAGACAGATATGAACCTCGAGAAATACTCCGAGCGCGTGCGCGGCTTTATCCAGTCGGCGCAGACCATGGCGCTCTCCCGCAACCATCAGCAATTCACCCCTGAACACATTCTGAAAGTGCTCGTCGACGATGACGAAGGCCTGGCCGCGTCGTTGATCGAGCGCGCCGGCGGCAATGCCCGGGACGTCAAGCTCGGCGTCGAGACGGCGCTCGAAGCAATGCCCAAGGTGGAAGGTGGCAACGGCCAGCTCTATCTGGCGCAGCCGCTGGCCAAGGTGTTCTCGACTGCCGAGGACCTGGCCAAGAAGGCCGGTGACAGCTTCGTCACCGTGGAGCGGCTCTTGCAGGCGCTGGCCATGGAGAAATCGGCAAAGACGGCCGAGATCCTGGCCAAGGCCGGCATTACCGCGCAGGCGCTGAATCAGGTCATCAATGATGTCCGCAAGGGGCGCACCGCCGATTCGGCGAGTGCCGAGCAGGGCTATGACGCGCTGAAGAAATACGCGCGCGACCTGACCGCGGATGCCCGCGCCGGCAAACTGGACCCAGTGATCGGACGCGACGACGAGATCCGCCGCACCATCCAGGTGCTGTCGCGCCGGACCAAGAACAACCCGGTGCTGATCGGCGAGCCAGGCGTCGGCAAGACGGCAATCGCCGAAGGCCTGGCGCTGCGCATCGTCAATGGCGACGTCCCGGAATCGCTCAAGGACAAGCAGTTGATGGCGCTCGACATGGGCGCGCTGATTGCCGGCGCCAAATATCGCGGCGAGTTCGAGGAGCGGCTGAAGGCGGTTTTGTCGGAAGTCACCTCGGCCAATGGCGACATCATCCTGTTCATCGACGAGATGCACACGCTGGTCGGCGCCGGAAAGGCCGATGGCGCCATGGATGCCTCGAACCTGCTGAAGCCGGCGCTCGCGCGCGGCGAACTGCACTGCGTCGGCGCGACCACGCTCGATGAATACCGCAAGCATGTCGAGAAGGACCCGGCTCTTGCCCGGCGCTTCCAACCTGTCTTCGTCGACGAACCGACGGTGGAGGACACGGTCTCGATCCTGCGCGGCCTGAAGGAGAAGTACGAGCAGCACCACAAGGTGCGTATTTCCGATTCGGCGCTGGTGGCGGCAGCGACGCTGTCCAATCGCTACATTGCCGACCGTTTCCTGCCCGACAAGGCGATCGACCTCGTCGACGAAGCCGCGTCGCGGCTCAGGATGCAGGTCGATTCCAAGCCGGAGGCGCTGGACGAGATCGACCGCCGCATCATGCAGCTCAAGATCGAGCGCGAGGCGCTGAAGGTCGAGACGGACGAAGCCTCGAAGGACCGGCTCGCCCGCCTGGAAAAAGAACTTGTCGGCCTCGAGGAGGAATCGACCGAGATCACTTCGAAGTGGCAGGCCGAGAAGCAGAAGCTCGGGCTTGCGGCCGATCTGAAGAAGCAGCTCGACGAGGCGCGCAACGAACTGGCCATTGCCCAGCGCAAGGGGGAGTTTCAGCGTGCCGGCGAGCTTGCCTATGGCAAGATCCCGGAACTGGAAAAGAAACTGAAGGACGCCGAAGCCCAGGACGGCAAGGCCGGCATGGTCGAGGAGGTGGTCACCCCCGACCATGTTGCCCATATCGTGTCGCGTTGGACCGGCATTCCGGTCGACAAGATGCTGCAAGGCGAGCGCGACAAGCTGCTGCGCATGGAAGACGAGATCGGCAAGCGTGTCGTCGGCCAGGGCGAGGCGGTGCAAGCCGTTTCCAAGGCGGTACGGCGCGCCCGCGCCGGCCTGCAGGATCCGAACCGTCCGATCGGCTCGTTCATGTTCCTTGGCCCGACCGGTGTCGGCAAGACGGAGCTCACCAAGGCTCTGGCCAACTTCCTGTTCGACGATGAAACGGCGCTGGTGCGCATCGATATGTCCGAGTTCATGGAGAAGCACTCCGTCGCCCGGCTGATCGGCGCGCCTCCCGGCTATGTCGGCTATGAGGAAGGCGGCGCGCTGACCGAAGCGGTGCGGCGCAGGCCCTATCAGGTCGTGCTGTTCGACGAGATCGAGAAGGCGCATCCGGATGTCTTCAACGTGCTGTTGCAGGTGCTCGACGACGGCCGGTTGACCGATGGCCAGGGCCGCACGGTCGACTTCCGCAACACGCTGATCATCATGACGTCGAACCTCGGCGCCGAATATCTGGTCAATCTGGGCGAGGACCAGGATGTCGACGCCGTGCGCGACGAGGTGATGGGCGTGGTCAGGGCATCGTTCCGCCCCGAGTTCCTCAACCGTGTCGACGAGGTCATCCTGTTCCACCGGCTGCGCCGCAAGGACATGGATCGCATCGTCGAGATCCAGCTCCAGCGGCTGGAAAGCCTGCTTGTCGATCGCAAGATCGGGCTGTCGCTGGATCCCGAGGCGATCGAGTGGCTGGCCGCCAAGGGTTACGACCCCGCTTACGGCGCCCGGCCGCTGAAGCGGGTAATGCAGAAGGAACTGCAGGATCCGCTGGCGGAAAAGATACTGCTCGGCGAAATTCTCGACGGTTCGACTGTCAAGGTCACGGCCGGATCCGACCGGCTGAATTTCCGCTCCAAGCCGACGATCGTCGCGGCCGAAGCCGCCGCCTGATTCCAAACGCCGCGCGTCCACTCGACGTGCGGCGTTTTCATGTGATGGGAGGGCGTTGGTGACGCTGGACGACTACAACGGCTTCTGCGCTTCGTTGCCCTCGACCACGCATGTCGTCCAGTGGGGCGGAGCCCATGTCTGGAAAGTCGGGGGCAAGGTGTTCGCGATCGGCGGCTGGGACAAGGGGCGGCAGCTCTTCGTCACCTTCAAATGTTCCGATATCGCCTATGACGTGCTCGAGGAGCAGCCGGGGTTGCGCCCCGCGCCCTATCTTGCCTCGCGCGGCATGAAGTGGATCCAGCGTCAGACAAGCCAGAGCATGGATGATGGCGCCTTGAAGGACTATTTGCGCGAGAGCCACCGCCTTGTCGCCCTGAAGCTGACCAAGCAGGTGCTGAGGGAATTGGGGTTTGGCGCAAGATAGCTAATATTCGTCAAGGCGCCGGAAAACCGCCATCTTCATGCCCGGTTCATGTTGGAACCATATGGTGGGTAACTGGTTTGCTGGCGAAGGGGTTCGCCGAACCGCACAACGCCGGGCGGCGGCACATACGGACCGGAGAGTTTCGCCACCATGCTGCGCATTATCTTCACCCTTTCAGCGCTGGTCGCGGGACTGGTGTGTTCCAACGCGTTGGCCGCGCCGACGCATGACGGTGCCGTCCAGACCGCCCGCGCGGCCGAGAAGGGTGACATTCTGCTCGCCCAGGACGGCAATCTCGATATCTACTACGATGCCAGGGGCAACCGCGTCATCGTTGATGCCGATACCGGCAAGGTGATCGCCATCCAGCCGCCACAGACGAGACTCGACCGGCGTGCGCTGCGTCGTGAAACGCGCATGCGCGAGCTTGGCCGCGCACCCGCCGATGACGATCGGTACTATCTAGACGACCCGGAAGACATGGCGCGGTTCCGCCGCAGGCAGATGCAGGACGAAGGCCGCACGATCGCGCCGCCACCGGCCGAGGAATATGATCCCTATGGCGACAATTCGGTCGAAGCCTATCCGCCGGCGCCACAGGACGACGGCACCTACGACGACAATTACCCCGATGCGCCGCGGCCGACAAAGCCGGGCACCATCAAGCGCCAGCCGCTGAACGAAGCTTCGATAGACCCGGCCCAGCCTGCTACCCCGACCATCCAGACGGCACCTGACGATCAGGCGGCGCTGCCGCCGAAGGCCGGCGGCAAGACGTCGGTCGATCCGTCGCTCTCGCTCGGCGCACGCCAGGATGTGGCGGCGCTGCAGGTGCTGCTCGACCGGGGCGGCGCTTCGCCCGGCGTCATCGACGGGCGCTTCGGCTCCAATGTCGACAAGGCGATCGCCGCCTATAATGAGATCACCGGCAGCAATCTGAAGTCGACCGACGCGGTCGGCATCCAGGCGGCCCTTGCGCAATCCGGTGGCGATGCCTTCGCCAATTACACCATCACGGCGGAGGATGCGGCCGGCCCCTATGTTGCCTCGGTTCCGGAAGACTACAGCCAGAAGGCGCAGCTCAACTGCATGTGCTACACCTCCGTCACCGAGGCGCTGGCGGAGCGCTTCCACATGGACGAGAACTATCTGAAGTCGATCAACAAGGATCTCGACTTCAACCGCCCCGGCACGATCATCAAGGTCGCCAATTTCGGCAAGCTGGTGTCAACGCCCGTCGCGCGCATCGTTGCCGACAAGACCAAGAAAGAAGTGTACGCCTACGATGCGGGTGGCAAACTGGTCGCGGCCTATCCCGCCACCATCGGCTCGGCCGATACGCCGTCGCCCACCGGCATCCACGCAGTGTCGCGCATCGCGCTCGATCCAAACTACACCTACAACCCGAACATCAATTTCAAGCAGGGCCAGAACGACAAGATCCTGACCATTCCGCCAGGCCCCAACGGACCTGTCGGGTCGGTCTGGATTGCCCTGGACAAGCCGACCTATGGCATCCACGGAACGCCCGAACCATCGAAGATCGGCAAGACCGAAAGCCATGGCTGTGTGCGCCTGACCAACTGGGACGCGCGCGAACTCGCCAAGCTCGTATCGCCGGGGGTTACCGTGGAGTTTGTCGGCGGACCGTCAGCCGATGACGTTGCGCAGCAATGAGCCGCGCAGCGCAGCGGCATAGATCAGCTGCACGACCAGAATGAAGCCAACGCCGAGCAACGGATTGACCAGGCAGAGCGCGGCGCCGATCGCCCACAGAATCTGCGCCTTGACGATGCGCAGATAGACGGTGCGTTTCGTTTGAGCGTCGACATCCTCCGCGACAAACCCGCTTTTGTCCGCATAACGCCAGCTGGCGAACAGGGTGATGCCGAGCATCAAGAGGTTGAGCCAGTAAGCCAGCACCGCGGTCCTGAACTCGAGGAAGTCGGCCAGAAGGTCGGTTGAGAACGGCAGGAGCGCGATGAAGGCGAGGAAGCACAGGTTCAGCGTGGCCAGCCGTCTGTCGGATCTGGCAATCAGACCATGCTGCGCCTGCTGGCCGAACCAGAAGATTGTCAGGGTCAGGAAGCTCAAGGCATAGGTGAGGAAGCGCGGCGCCAGCGCCGCGATGGCGGCAAGCAGATCGTGTTCGGAATGGATCGCCTCATGCGCCGGTACCCTGATCTCGAGGACGATCAGCGTGAGTGCTATGGCGAACACGCCATCGGTGATGCCAACAATTCGTCCACGCCCTTCGACCGATGCCTCGAGCGGACGTTTCATCGTTTCTCCCTCCCCTTGGGTTTGTGGGGAAAACCTATCATGAACACCGCGGTTTGCATCCGGCCGATGCGATTCCTGGCCATGTGGCTGGTTTCAAGGACAGTGAGCCTCTGGCCGGTTGTTGCCGCCGCGCCGGCGGTCTAATCAAGGTGGCATGCATTCATCCAATGAAGCCGCCGCCGTTCCGCTGACCGCTTCGGTCGCGAACGGCACGTTCTGTCCGCAATCGCAGCGGCGCTATGTGTTGATCGCGGCGATCCTGGCCTCCGCGCTTGGCTTCATCGACGGGTCGATCCTGGCCATCGCCATGCCGGCGATCCGCGTCGATCTCGGCGCCAGCCTCGCCGAGGCGCAATGGATATCCAATGCCTATGCGCTGACGCTGTCGGCGCTCATCCTCGCCGGGGGCGCGGCCGGCGATCGGTTCGGGCTGCGCCGCGCCTTCGTGGCCGGTATCGCGCTGTTCGTCGTGACCTCGCTTGCCTGTGCTCTGGCGCCGAACGCTGTCGTGCTGATCGCGTTTCGCGCCCTTCAGGGAATCGGTGCGGCGATCATGGTGCCGGGCAGTCTTGCCATCATCGCCAAGGCCTATCCAAAGAAAGAGCGCGGCAAGGCGATCGGCATCTGGGCGGCGGCCTCGGCACTGACCACGGCGCTCGGCCCCGTGCTCGGCGGCCTGGTGCTGTCGGCGTTCGGCGATGGTATCTGGCGGGCGATCTTTGCCGTCAACCTGCCGCTCGGCCTGATCTCGATCTACCTGCTGCTCGCCAAGATCCCTGCCGATGCGCCGACGGAAAAACGCAGCCTCGACCTTGGCGGTGGAGCGCTTGCGACACTGGCCTTCGGCGCGCTTGCCTATGGACTGACTTCAATGAGCGCCAGTGGCGGAGGCCGTATGGCCGGTCCAAGCATCGCCGCCGGCGCGGTGCTGCTTGTCGTCTTCATTCTTTTCGAGCGGCGGCATCGCGAGCCGATGATCGACCTCAGCCTGTTTCGCATCGGTGCCTTCGCCGGCGCCAATGCCGCGACTTTCTTCCTTTATTTCGCGCTCTCGGCCAATCTCTTCTATCTGCCGATGCTGCTGATCGCCGGCTGGGGTCTGAGCACGGCCGAAGTCGGCTTCATCTTCCTGCCGCTGTCGGCATCGATCGCGCTTCTGTCGGGACCCGTGGGCAAGCTGTCGGACCGGATCGGGCCGCGTTTTCCCATTGCCTGCGGCAGCCTGATCGTGGCGGTTGCCTTCGCCGGGCTTGCCTTGCTCGCCCATGCCGGCTTTCACCATTTCTGGACCGGCACCTTTCCCTTGATGGCAGTGATGGGGCTCGGCATGGCGCTGGTCGTGTCGCCATTGTCGACCGCGATCATGACGGCGGTGGACGACAAGGATACCGGGGCTGCTTCCGGCATCAACAACGCCATCTCACGCATCGGCGGCCTGATCGCGGTGGCGGCGATGGGATCGCTCGCTGCCTGGATCTATGCCAATGCACTGGACGGGACTGCGAGTTCAGGCGTTCCCGGCTTCGGCGAACCGCCGCCAACCGGACTTTCGCAGGCTCTCGATGCGGCAAGGATCGCCGCCAGCGACGCCGCTTTTGCCGCCGTTTCCTCGGTGACGGCGCTGCTCTGCCTGCTTTCGGCGGTCATTGCCTGGATGACGATTTCGGGCGAGGCGCTGCCGTGGTCGCGAAATGCCGGACCTCGGCAAGACTGAGACCCGGCAAGACTGGGGACCTGGCAAGACTGGGAATCGGCAAGGCTGGCACGAAGACTCAACCTTCGATCTTGGCGCTGGCGACCTTCAGTGAATTTCCGTCTTCCTGCTTCAACAGATCGTCGATGCGTTCGCGCTCGCGCTTGAAGGCGACGAGATCGTCGCCCTTCAGCACCTTGCCGACCGGCAGGCGCACGCGCATCGGATCCACCTTGGTGCCGTTGACGATCAGCTCGTAGTGCAAATGCGGGCCGGTGGCGAGGCCGGTCTGGCCGAGATAGCCGATCGTCTGGCCTTGGCGCACGCGCATGCCAGGCTCGATGCCTTTGGCAAAGGCGCTCTGGTGATTGTACGAGGTCTCGTAGCCATTGGCATGTCGGATGATGATCTGCTTGCCATAGCCGCCGGCCCAGCCGACTTTCTCGATGACGCCGTTGCCGGCGGCAATGATCGGCGTGCCGATCGGGGCCGCCCAGTCGACGCCGGTGTGCATGCGGACATAGCCGAGGATCGGGTGCTTGCGGGCGCCGAAACCGGAGCGGAATTTTCCGGCCGGCAGCGGATTGCGCAGCAGGAATTGTTCGGCGCTCGAGCCGTCCTCGTCGAAATAGTCGGTGCTGCCGTCCTGCATCTGGAAGCGATAGAAATTGCGCGTCGTGCCGCCGAAGGTCGCCGAGACATAGAGAAGTTCGGAACTGTCCGAGGTCTGGTCGTCGCCGTCGGGCTGCGAGAACAGCACTTCGAGACGGTCGGAAGGATTTAGACGGGACTGGAAATCGACATCGGATGCCAGGAGCTTGATCAGCCGCTGGGTCATCGCCTTGGACATGCCGTAGGAATAGGCGGCACGATAGATGCCGTCATAGACGTTGGGCAGGTTGCCGCGCACCACCACCGGCGCCGACGAATCGTCGAAGGCTGTCAGAAGTTCGGGATTGGGCTCCGGCTCCTGCGCCGGCACATACTGGCCGCGATCGTCGAGCGCGATGGTGACGATGTGCGTGGTCTTGTCGTAGACGCTGGTGCGCACGACCTTGGCGGCGTCGCCATGAACCTCGAGACCGACACGCAGCACGGTTCCGGCCTTGAGCGCCGGGGCATTCAGCAGCTTGGCGATCGCTTCGGCCATGCCCGTGGCGTCGTCGCCCGTATAGCCCGAATCGGCAAAGGCCTCCGATATGTCGAGATCCTTGGTGAAGGGGATGATTTCCTCGGCGAAAGCCGGTGCCTGGTCGTCCGCGTTGGCACGCGCCGACACGGAGACGTTTTCCGGCACGATCTTCACATCGTAGGAGCCGGCCATGCTCTCGGCAAAGGCTTCACCGAATCGCTGCGGGTCGACATAGTGAAGCGACGCTACCTGGACGGCACCGTCGCTGAGGTCGGTGCCGGCTTCGCGCACCACCTTTTCCACCTCGTCGGCGGAGAGGTCGCTCTTCTCGTCGAACGAAGCCGTCTCGATCGGGAAATCGACGGTCTTCAAGCTCATTTCGCTCTCGACCTTGGCGCCGTAGATCTGGCCGGAAGCGGCAGAGGCGGCTGCCGGCTGTGCGGAAGCGTCGTCGCTGTCGTCGCCGAACACCTGCATCGGGTCGAAGGGCGGATAGGCGCGGTTGGTGGTATGGCCGGCGGCGAGCGCCATCTTGATCTGCACGAAAGGCATGGTGTGGATGACGTCGCGGTCACCGACCTTGGTGACCATCGACACTTCCATGCGGCGCCGGTCCTTGGCCTTGGCGATCTGGCGCGGAGCCACCAGCCTGGTGGTCTTGGCGACTTCGCCGGAATCACCATTGCTGGCAAGGCCGATCAGCTCGGCGATTTCGGGTGGTGTCGCCAGTTGCTGGCGTCCGTCAAGCGCGGCAAACAGCGCGACGCCCATCAGAACGCTCGAGGTCACGCCTGTCAGAAAGGTTCCCGACAACCAACGTGCAGAGACCTCGCGCCTATCGGGGGGGCCGCTGCGGCCGTCCGCGATAAGCGGCGGCTCGTTGCCGAGTTCGGCTATGACATCTTCCGTGTCTGGCATCCAGAAAGGCTGCTTCTTCCCCGGGCGGAACGGCTTGTCGCTTTTGTTGTGGCCATGACATTTGCCTGTCACGGCAGGTTAAGTCAACGAAGCCTCTGGCCCCGGTCGAATTCCCCACATGCACTTCTCTTATAGAGCGCCGCGAAAAGCAGGTTGCGAGCCTTCGTCTAAAAGGCCTGTGACGCGTTCCGTCACGAGGCTCTTAAAGAGGCTGGTGCGTGGCAGTGCCTGGCGCCTCTGTTGTTGGCCTTGGTGTCGTCCGGCAATGCGGCGGCAATAGGGCTCCTTCATGGCCTGCCTCTCGCATATCCCCTGTTCCCCTGGGGCAGCCGGCTATCGACGGAGCGCGCCCGAAATTTCTGTCGCAAAAAGTTCAAAAACTTTGCGATGGTGTGTTGACAGTTTGCGGAGGCGGCGACTATATACGCCTCACGAACGAGGGCGGTGCGCCGCTGGCGACGAAGAAGTT
>NZ_VFVY01000009.1 GCF_006442315.1 Mesorhizobium sp. B2-3-4
AGTCCCCCCAAACCCCTCGGCCCGTCCTACTCCCAAGCCGACCGCAAGGTCGGCTTTTTCTTTGTATGAATTGGCCCGACCGCAAGGTCGGCTTTTGCCTTGTCAGCCAGGCGGTCCCGAGAGCGCGAGGTTGGCAACCAGCAGTGCCGCAAGGTCGGCCGCGGGGGCATCGGCGCCAGCGCGCAGCCGGATCGCGAACTCGGCCATCGGAACCGGCGGCAGGCTGAACTCGCGGGGCGCCTCGACAATACCGGAATGGGCAAAGCGCGGGGTTCGCAAGGTCAGCGCCACACCGGCGTTCACCGCTGTGCGCAAGCCGGCCAGGCTGGCGCTGCCGGCGGCGATGCGATAGCGCCGGCCAGCGGCATCGAGCGCGGCAAGTGCCGCCTCGCGAAATCCGCAATAAGGATCGAGCAGCGCCAGCGGCAGTTCCTCTTGCCGCGAGGCCAGTCCCTTCTGCGAACATAGCCACATCATCGGCTCGCGCAGAACGCCGACCTCGTCCGGCGCCGCGGCCTGTCGCATGTCGATCGCCAGATCGAGGCTGCCGACCTGTAGCGCCTGCGCCAGTTCGGCCGAGCGGCCGACGCGCAGCTCGATCCTGACGCGCGGATGGCTGGCGGCGAAGGCACGCAGCAGGTCCGGCAAGCCGCTGTCGGCGAAATCCTGGGTCGTGCCGATGGCGACACGGCCGGCAGCGCGCGCGCCCTTCAGCGCCAGCCATGCCTCGCGATGCACGGCCAGGATGCGCCTGGCATGGCCTACAAGGTCCTCTCCAGCCGGCGTCAGACCGCGCTTCCGGCCCTGCGGTGCCAGAAGCGGCTCACCGACAATCTCCTCCAGACGCTGCATCTGGGCGGTTACCGCCGATGGCGAGCGGCCGACACTGGCCGCAGCCTGCGCCAGCGAGCCGCTGTCGACGAAAGCAAGGAAGGTTCTGAGTAGGTCGGGGTCAAGTGTTTCCATAATTCGATTTTATCGAATCATCGGTTGAAAACAATTCGATTTTTTTGATCAAAGAGCGATGGCATGGTTTCTTCAGCGGCGATCGACGCCGCTGCAAACCAGGAGAAGAGAAATGCCCATCATCAATGTCAGCGTCGCCGGCAAGCCTGACGCCGCCCTGTCGGCCAGCATTGCCAGGGAGATCACCGAGATCACCGCCACGCTTCTGCGCAAGGACCCGACGCTGACCGCGGTCGCGGTGTCCTATCTCGACCCACAGCACTGGTTCGCCGGCGGCAAGTCGCTCGCCGAGCACGGCACCAGCACGTTCTGGCTCGACATCAAGGTGGTCGACGGCACCAACACCAAGCTCGAACTTGAAGCCTATCTCAAGGCGATCTTCGACGCCTTTGGCCGCCTGCTGGGCGGCGTGCACCAGGAAAGCTACGCTTTCGTGCACGAAGTCCCGGCGGCCGCCTATGGCTATGGCGGCAAGACGCAGGAGTTCCGCTTCATCAGCGGGCGATTGAACGCGGCGTGAGGGGCACCCCTTCCACATTGACCTTGCCTCGACTTCCGCTAGGCTCTGCCCCCGAAGCGGCCGACCAAGAGCCGCGGTGACAGAACCGTTGGGAGAGGTGCGGCATGATCCTGACACTGGCGCTGCTTGCGGGTCTGGTTGTGGCCTGGCTGCTGATCGGGGCTTTGGAAAAATTCCGCCTCGGCCTGCGCTTCACCCAGGCGCTGCTTTACGTGCCGTTCAAGCTCGCCTACCGGATCAGCGACAATCGCATCAGGATCGCCGGCAAGGCGCAGGTGCCGGTCATCTACGTTATCTCGCATCAGTCGCGCTTCGAACCGGCGCTGATGCTGTCGCTGTTGCCGGACGATACCTTGCATATACTCGACGAGGTGTCGGCGCGCTCACCCTGGCTCGAGCCGTGGCGCGAACTTGGCCGCACCATCGCCTTCAACGCCGAACATGTCTTCGTCAGCCGACGGCTGGTGCGCGTGCTGAAGGGCAAGGGGCGGCTCGCCGTCTATCTGCCGGATGCGGTCGAGCCAGACGTCAAGACGTTTCGCCTGTTTCGCGCCGTCACCCGCATCGCCATGCAGGCCGACGCACGCATCGTGCCGATCTTCGTCGCCGGCGCACGCAGCCTGCCGGTCTCGCTGACGCCGGCTGACCGGGCGCCGCGTCATTGGTTTCCGCGGCTCTCGATCAGCGTGCTCGAGCCGATGACCGTAGCCGAACTGGTGGCACGCAACCCGGACCAGGCCTCGAACACCAATGCGCTGTTCGACCGCATCGCCGAGGCCCGGCTTTTCGGAAACGACCTCGGCCGCGGGCTGTTTCTGGCCATGCGCGACGCGGCAACCCGCGTCGGCGCATCGCATCCGATCATCGAGGATGTCATCTCCGGCGCACTGAGCTACCGCAAGATGTTCATCGGCGCGCGCGTGCTGGGCAGGCGCTTCGAGGCTGTGACGGCGCCAGGCGAAGCGGTCGGCGTAATGCTGCCCAACGCCAATGGCGTCGTGCTGTCCTTCGTCGGCCTGCTGTCGGCAGGCCGCGTGGCGGCAATGATCAATTATACGGCCGGGCCGACGAGCGTCACGGCCGCCGTGCGCACGGCGGTCATCCGCACCGTTGTCTCTTCGCGCGCCTTCGTCGAGAAGGCCGATCTCGCCGATATCGTCGCCGCGCTCGAAAAGGGCGGCGCCAAGCTGTTATGGCTGGAGGATCTGCGTGAAAGCGTCACCACGCTGGACAAACTGGCCGCCGCCCTGCTGTGGCGACTGCCGCTGCAGCGGCAGGATGCGGCCAAGCCGGGCGTGATCCTGTTCACTTCGGGTTCTGAAGGCACGCCCAAGGCTGTCGTGCTGTCGCAGAAGAACCTTCTCGCCAATGCCATGCAGGCCGAGGCGCGCATCACCATCTCGCCGGCCGACATCCTGCTCAACGTGCTGCCGGTGTTCCATTCCTTCGGCCTGACGGGCGGCACCATCCTGCCGCTGGTCACCGGGGTAAAACTGTTCCTCTACCCCTCGCCCCTCCACTACAAGATCATCCCCGAAATCGCGCGCAAGGTGAAACCGACGATCATGTTCGGCACCGACACGTTCCTGGCCAACTATGCGCGCACCGCCAAGGATGGCGATTTCTCCAGCCTGCGCTTCGTCGTCGCCGGCGCCGAGGCGGTGAAGCCGGAGACCCGCCGCGTCTATCGCGACCGCTTCCAGGCCGAGATCATCGAGGGGTTCGGCCTGACCGAAGCCGCGCCGGTGGTTGCCGTCAACACCGCCATCCACGGCCGCGACGGCACGGTCGGCCGGCTTCTGCCGGCCATCCGCATGAAGCTGGAGCCTGTCGAGGGCATCAACGACGGCGGCCAGTTGTGGCTCGACGGACCGAACATGATGATGGGCTACATGACCGCGGACCGCCCCGGCGAATTGCAGCCACTGACCGGCTGGCACGACACCGGCGACATCGTTGCGGTCGACCGCGAAGGCTTCATCAGCATCCGCGGCCGCGCCAAGCGCTTCGCCAAGATCGCCGGCGAGATGGTGTCGCTGGGCGCGGTCGAGATGCTGGTGCAGTCGCTGTGGCCGGAAGAACGCCATGCGGCGGTGGCGGTGCCCGACAAGAGGCGCGGCGAGCGCATCGTGCTGGTCACCACCGCCGACGACGCAAGCGCCGAGGAACTGCGACAGTTCGGCAAGAAGGCCGGAGCAGCCGAATTGATGGTGCCCAACGACATCGTCAAGGTCGAGGAAATCCCGGTGCTCGGCTCCGGCAAGACCGACTATGTCTCGACCAGGAAGCTCGCGATCGAAAAGCTGGGGCTGGGCGTCGCGGCCTAGCCTGTCCCTCTCCTACCCAGATGAGACCTGTGCGCGCTCAGGCCGCACACGGTCTAACTAGACAAATTGATGGTGAGTGAGTATTCACTTCTCTGAATTCAATGCTCCCTTGTGGCCGGTCTCTTATCCCCACGGCAGCCGCTTCGGACTTGGCACGGCGAGGAAATCTCCAATGTCAACAATCCTTCTCACAGGCGGAACTGGGCATCTCGGTCGCGATCTCGTGCCGGCACTGACCGGGGCTGGCCACGCCGTCAGGCTGTTTGCCCGGAACGCAGGGCAGGACAGTTCCATGGAATGGGTCCTGGGCGATCTCGCGACCGGAGACGGCGTCGATGAGGCGTTGCGCGGCGTCGACACGGTCATCCATGCCGCGACGCTCTCGCCGATCGCCCGGCGCGGCATGAGGCTGGTCGACTTCTTTTCCAGCCCTTCCAGTGTCGACATCGACGGCACGCGCCATCTGCTTGCCGCAGCTGTCCGCAGGGGCGTCTCGCACTTCATCTTCGTATCTATCGTCGGCCTCGAATTCAGCACCCTACCCTATTCCCTGGTGAAGCTGGCGGGCGAACAGCTTGTGCGAGAGTCGTCGCTCCCATGGTCAGTCGTCCAGGCGACGCCGTTCTATTACCTTCTGGCGCAAATGCTGGGCGGGCTGAAATGGCTGCCTGTCTGGCCGTTGCCGACCTCCCCGACAAATCCGGCGGATACACGGGACGTGGCCAACTACCTGGCCGAGGCCGTCATCGATGGGAAACGTGGCATGCGCCCACAGATCGGCGGCCCGGACACGATGCCGTTCTCAGATTTCGCGCGCCAATACCGCGACGCATTCGGGCTCAATCGCCTCGTGCTGCCGCTGCCGATCAGCCACAAGATGAGCTTCAAGATGGGTCTGGTTGCAACCGACGAACGGCTTGGCGAAAGGACCTGGAAGGCATGGCTTTGCGAAGAGCGCATGCGTGCGCGTTGATTCGCCAGCGGCACTCTGCTCATCGGTGTGAGGCATTTGCGATTGCCCGCCGGATGTTACAGTCTTGCCGTCGATCCCCGTCACCGAGCCTATAGAGCGAGGAGCAACTATGAAGCCCCCATCAACCGGACGCGCGCGTCTCTTGCGCGAGGCTATCCGCTTGTTTGCAGAGCGCGGCTACGACCGGACGAGCGTTCCAGATATTCAGGAGGCGGCAGGCCTGTCACGCGGCTCGGGCGCGCTCTACAAACATTTTGCCTCGAAAGAGGACCTGCTTGCCACCGCGATAGACCAGTTTGTCGGCACGGCAAAGGAAAGCCAGGCCGAGCTTGGGGAGACGACGCTTTCCGTCGACGAGAGTGCGCGGCGGCTTGTGGAAAGCATGCTCGAACGGCTCGGCGCCAATCGTGATGTACTCAGGATCCTGTGGCGGGATCTGGAGCATTTTCCCCAACTGAAAGCCTTGGCGCGGGGCGAGATCATGCAAAGCACTTACCTTGCCGTTGCCGAATGGCTGCGGCAGCGTCAGAGCGAGGGCGACCTGCGCCCGCATGACAGCGAGGCCGTTGCCGCCGTCATCGTCGGCAGCGTCGCCATGTTCCGTGTCTTCGAAGCGATCTGGGGCGAACGTGTGATCGACATCAGCGACGAACGCTTTGCGGCGGCCTGGAGCGATCTGCTGCTCGGCGGCTTGCGACCTGAACCAGTCTAGCGGTTAGCCAATGTCCGAGGGCGGCACCTTTTCCCCTTCCAGCTTGGCGCGTTTGGAATAGGCGCGCACGGAAAAGGGCAGGAAGATCAGGTAGCCGGCGACAGACGCCGTCAGCGTGTACCAGGGATAGGTCATCAAAAGCAGGATGTAGAGCACGACGCCCAGGATGACCGGTAGCACCCTGTCGCCTGGAATCTTGACGCTCTTGCCGGAATAGACCGGCAGCCGGCTGACCAGCAGGAAGGCGACCAGGATGGTGAAGCCGGTGGCGACGAAGGCGGCCGGCCGGCTGGGCTCTACACCAAGGCGCAGGAAATAGAGATAGAGCGGCAACATCACCAGCACCGCGCCAGCGGGCGCGGGAACGCCGACGAAATATTCCGATTGCCAGAGCGGGCGCTCGGCCTTCTCGTCGTCGAGCACGTTGAAGCGTGCGAGGCGCAGCCCGCAGGCGATGGTGAACAAAAGTGCCGCTATCCAGCCCGGCGAGCCGGCGCGATCGAGCAGGAAGGCGTAGAGCACCAGCGCCGGCGCGACACCGAAATTGACGATGTCGGCCAGCGAATCCATCTGCGCGCCGAATTTCGACGTGGCTTTCAGCATGCGCGCCAGGCGGCCGTCGATGCCGTCGAGGAAGGCGGCCAGCAGCACCATGACAACGGCGGTTTCAAAGCGGTTCTCGAAAGCGAAGCGGATGCCGGACAGGCCGGCGCAGATGGCAAGCACGGTCACCAGGTTGGGCAGCACCATGCGCATCGGGATCTCGCGGATGCGCGGACCGCCACTGGCATGGGCCTCGAATTTCTTGAAGGGCGCGCCCACCGCTTACGAGATCCTGACCAATGGCGTGCCGGCGACACCGCCGAATTCCGCCAGCACGGTTTCGCCGCCGACCGCGGTCTGGCCGACGGCAACGCGCGGCGTCGCGGCCAAAGGCAGGAACACGTCGACGCGCGAGCCGAAACGGATCAGGCCGAAACGCTCGCCGGTGCCGATCGAGGCGCCGGCCTCGGCCCAGCAGACGATGCGGCGCGCCACCAGGCCTGCGACCTGGACGGCGGCGACGGTGCCGTTGGGGCTCTCGATGACCAAGCCATTGCGCTCGTTCTCGGTGCTCGCCTTGTCCAGTTCGGCATTGAGGAATTTGCCGGGCCGATGCTCGATCCTGGCGATGCGGCCGCGAACCGGGGCACGGTTCACATGGCAGGAAAAGACGTTCATGAACACGGAGATGCGCGTCATCTCGGCATTGCCGAGGCCGAGCTCGCGCGGTGGCACGGCCGGACCGACCGCCGAGACGATGCCGTCGGCGGGGCTGACCACCAGCCGGTCGTCGACCGGCGTGACGCGCTCGGGATCGCGGAAGAAATAGACGCACCACGCGGTCAGGATCAGACCGATCCAGAACAGGATCGACGAGAAATAGCCGAGAAAAAGCGTCGCCGCGCCAAAGGCCGCGATGAAGGGATAGCCTTCGCGATGGATCGGTACGAACGCGTTCTTGACCGTGTCGACAAGGCTCATGGGCTGGGGGTGGTCCCTGTTTCAGGTTCGGCCTCAATAGCCCAAACACCCCCTGCCCGCAACGCGACAATCGGCGGGGCGGATGAGCAGGCGAGGATGGCGGTGTGTCCGCATCGTCGGAGCCTCCGCATTTCGTGAAGTCCCGACCGGCTTGCGCGCCTGCGCCATTGTCGTCAAAATTTCATCTGGGGGCCAGATTTCATGAGAAGCTTCAAATCCAGGACCTGCGCCGTCGTTCCCGCGCTGACGCTGATAATCGCATCGGCATCGCCGGGCAGTGCGCTGGCTCAGGCCAAGCCATCCTTCGACTGCGCGAAGGCCGCCAGTGCGGCCGAGAAATCTATCTGCGCCGATCCCGCCCTCACTCAGGCCGATGCCGACATCGCCGGTAAATACGCGGCGGCGATCAAGACGCTCGATGCGCGCGCCGGCAAGGCCTTGCGCGAGGACCAGAGCGATTTCATCGCCTATCGCGACCAGATCGCCGAATTCAACCAGGACACGTCCAAGGACCAGCAAACCACCGATCTCAGCGAATTCATGCGCGATCGTGCGACGTTCCTCGCCGGCATTCGCAAGCCCGCTGACAATGGCTTGGTGGGCACCTGGAGCAGCGTTCGCGGCGGGGTCGAGATCAAGGCGGCCGGCGCCGGCAAGCTCGAGATTTCGGAAGATGTGGTCACCAATCCGGTGTCGGGCAGCGGTTCCTGCGAGATCGGTGGTACCGTCAAGGCCAGCAAACAGCTGCGGCTGGTCGACACCGATGATGACGACAAGCCGACCGGCTTTGTCTTCACCTTTCGCCGCGATGGCGACCGGTTGATCGTCGAGCAAAGCGGCAGCGGCAAAGATGACCGCACCGAGCCACCTTCCTGCGGCGCGAACGGCCATGCCGATGGCACTTTTTTCCTGACCGAAAGACAGTAGCGCTGTCGGAAGCTTTCCGCCTCGCCCGTCCTTGGTGAGAGGCACCTCATCACAAGGGCCGATGAAGTGCGCCATGGAGGCTCCAGATCATGCCGATATCGTCCGCCAGCAAAGCTCGTCTCATCCTGGAAGGCCTCGCCTTCGGTGAATCGCCGCGCTGGCATGATGGCCGCCTGTGGCTCTGCAATTGGGGTACGGGCGAGATCGTCGCCGTGGACGAAGGCGGCAACAGCGAGGTCTTGCTCAGTATCCCAGCCGTCCTGCCCTACTCCATCGACTGGCTGCCAGACTGCCGGCTGCTGGTGATCTCGGGCCGCGAAGGTCTGCTGTTGCGTCAGGAGCCTGACGGAAGTCTCGTCACCCATGCCGACCTGCGTGGTCTGTCGAAAAGCCCGTGGAACGAGATCGTCGTCGACGGGCGCGGCAACATCTATGTCAATGGCGGCGGATCGGCGCCGGCGCCGGGTGAACATTTCGGCCCCGGCACCGTCGTGCTGATCACGCCGGACGGTAGGATCCGGCAAGCGGCTGACGGCATCGCCTTTGCCAATGGCATGGTGGTGACGCCCGACAACAAGACGCTGATCATCGCCGAATCCCATGCCAACCGGCTGACTGCCTTCGATATCGCGGCTGATGGCGCTCTCGCCAATCGTCGTGTCTGGGCACAGCTTGACGGCTATCCCGACGGCATCTGCCTCGATGCCGACGGTGCCGTCTGGTATGCCGACGTGCCCAACAAGCATTGCGTGCGGGTGCGCGAAGGCGGCGACGTCCTGCAGACCGTCGCTGCCGATCGCGGTTGCTTTGCCTGCATGCTGGGCGGTGCCGACAGAAGAACGCTGTTCATCACCGCCGCGCAATGGCGCGGCTTCGAGCACATGGTCAGCGATATCAGAACCGGCCAGGTGCTCGGCATCGAAGCGCCGGCACCTGGCGTCGGCTGGCCTGGCTAGAGGCCAGGAACGCGCTGATAGTTGGCGATGTCGGCGCGCACGCCCAGCCTGGCGATCGTCTCCTGCGGGTTGAAGGCAACGCGCTCGTGCGCCGCCTTGACGATGGGCACCACATTGTCGACCGCCGCCTGGCTTTCCCATTCGACGATGGTGACGAGGTTGAACTCGCCCGGGCCGGAGAATTGCTCGAGCAGGAAATCCTGGACAAAACCCTCCTGCAGACGCAGCAGCTCATGCGTCATCCTGACCTTGGCGAGGATTTCATCGCGGGCATTGGCGGGCACGACGAATTTGTCGACCCTGAACACACTGCCGCCGTTAACATCTTGATTCGTAAAACTTATATCCATCTGATTCCGTCCTCGAGGATGCTGTCTCCGGCTCTCGGGCGACAGTCTACAAGCTCAACTTAAGTTGAGGTCAAGAGGTTTTTCTCATGATACTTCCGACGTGCGCCGACGCACCACGACGCCCAGTTCGTCGCTTTCGCGGGCGATGCGCAGACGCTCCTCGGCTTCGGTCGCCTCGCGCTGGCGGTCCCACATCGAGGCGTAGAGGCCGTGCTTTCGCATCAGCTCGATATGGGTGCCGCGCTCGGCGATCTGGCCGTCCTTGAGCACGATGATCTCGTCGGCCGAAATCACCGTCGACAGACGGTGGGCGATGACGATGGTGGTGCGGCCCTTGCTGACCAGATCGAGAGCGGCCTGGATCTCCTGCTCGGTGTGGCTGTCGAGCGCGGAGGTCGCCTCGTCGAGCATCAGGATCGGCGGCGCTTTCAGGATGGTGCGGGCGATAGCCACGCGCTGCTTCTCGCCGCCGGAAAGCTTCAGACCGCGCTCACCGACCATCGACTTGTAGCCGTCCGGCAATTTCTCGATGAACGGTCCGATCTGGGCGAGTTCGGCGGCCTTGCGCACCTCCTCCTCGCTGGCGCTGACACGGCCGTAGCGGATGTTGTAGGCGATGGTGTCGTTGAACAGCACCGTGTCCTGCGGCACCATGCCGAGCGCGGCGCGCAGGCTTTCCTGCGTGACGTCCCTGATGTCCTGGCCGTCGATCAGCACCTGGCCGCCCTGCACGTCGTAGAAGCGGAACAGCAGCCGCGAGATGGTCGACTTACCGGCGCCGGAGGGACCGACGATGGCCACCGTCTTGCCGGCCGGCACCTCGAAGGACACGCCCTTCAGGATCTTGCGGTTCGGATCGTAGGAGAAATGCACGTCGCGGAACTCGACCTTGCCGGCGTTGACGGCCAACGGCTTCGCGTCCGGCCTGTCGACGATCTCCTGCGGCACGTCGAGCAGGTCGAACATGTGCTCGATGTCGGTCAACCCTTGGCGGATTTCGCGATAGATGAAGCCGATGAAATTGAGCGGTACGGAAAGCTGCACCAGCATGGCGTTGATGAAGACGAAATCGCCAACGGTCTGCGTGCCAGCCTGCACTTCGAGCGCCGACATGCACATAACGACGACCGTGCCGAGACCGAAGATGACACCCTGACCGAAATTCAGCCAGCCGAGCGAAGTCCAGGTTTTGGTGGCTGCGATCTCGTAGCGGGCCATCGAGCGGTCGAAGCGTTCGGCTTCCATGCGCTCATTGGTGAAATATTTGACCGTCTCGAAATTCAACAGCGAGTCGATCGCCTTGGTGTTGGCGTCGGTGTCGCTGTCGTTCATGTCGCGGCGGATGGAGATGCGCCAGTCGCTGGCCTTGACCGTGAACCAGACATAAAGCCAGACGGTGACCGCGACCACGGCCACGTATTTCCAGCCATAGGTGAAGGCGAAGATGCCGGCCGTCAGCGCGAATTCGAGAATGGTCGGCGCCGTGTTCAGCATGATGAAGCGCACGATGGTCTCGATACCCTTGGTGCCGCGCTCGATGATGCGCGACAGGCCGCCGGTGCGGCGCTCCAAGTGGAAGCGCAGCGACAGCTGGTGCATATGCACGAAGGTGCGGAAGGCAAGCTGGCGCACGGCATATTGCCCGACGCGGGCAAACAGCGCGTCGCGCAGCTGGTTGAAGCCGAGCTGCACCAGGCGCAGCACATTGTAGGCGACGACCAGCATGACAGGCGCGAGCAGGAAGGACGGCAGCGGCGGCGGCGACTTGGCGGCACCGGCGAGTGCATCCGTCGCCCATTTGAAGAAATAGGGGCCGGCGACCAGGGTCACCTTGGCGACGACCAGCAGCAGCGTCGCCCAGGTCACCCTCGCCCTGAGGTCGGCACGGTCGGCCGGCCACATATAGGGCCACAGATTGCGCAATGTCGTGAGAGTGCCGGATTCGGCGGAGACGGTTTTTTCGGCCACTTTTCTTGCCTTTTGGGTGAGAGGGTCAGCGGCTGGACGAGCAGCAGGAATTGATGAGCGCGGCGAGCGATGCCGAGATATCGGCAAGCGCCGCATGGTCGAGTTGGTAGCGTGAGCGCTGGCGGTCGGGCTCGAAGCGAACCAGCCCGGCTTCGACCAGGATTTTCAGATGCTGGGAAACCGTCGACTGCGCGAGATCGAGACGCTCGACCACCTCGCCGCAGCAGCAGGAGCGGTGCGCCGCGAGATGCCTGAGAATCTCGATGCGCGCAGGGTGCGAAAGTGCCGCGAACCGGGTGGCAATCGCGCTGCTGTCGGGTCGTGCGCTTCGCACTCGATCTGGTTCAACGGAGGATTCGATCATCGTCCATCGGCGATAGACGATGATCCGGCCTGGGGCAAGCTATCCCGATGGGCAGCTTTGCCGCCGGCGGGTCCCTGCCAGAGAGGGCCTAGCCTTCGTTGCCGACGCGCTTCAGGATCGCGCGATAACGACGGCAGATGGCCGGGTCTTCATAGAAGTCAATTTCCGCATCGACGATCTCGTCGAGGCGCAGCCCAGGGTAGTGCGCCTTTACCTTAGCCAGGACATCCCGCGCTTGCTCGATTTCACCGATCTCAAAGTGGCAGACGACAAGACGAACGAGCGACCATCGCGGTACAGCAGCCATTTTCGAATAGCACGCAATTGCTTCGCTATATCCTCCAGCCGTGGTCAGTATGATGCCGCGAAAATCGTCATACCATCCCACCGCGTATGGATCGCGGCGCCGGGCTTCGGTTATTTCAACAAGCGCCTCACCCGGCCTGTCCGTATAATTGAGGAAAAGCGCGCGGATGCTGAGAATGAACGGATCGTTTGGATTGAGGGCAACCGCACGGTCAAGACTGATTTCGGCCTGCCTGAACTGGCGCAGGTACAATAGAGCAAAGCCGGTGGCGAGATGACCGTAGGCTTCATCGGGGTCGAGTTGCAACGCGGTTTTCGCCATCTCTAGCGCCGGATGCAGATAATCCGGATTGTAGAAGACCCAGAAGAATTTGAGGGTTTCGACGACACCGAGCATGGCGTGGGCGGCGGCAAACCGCGGATCGAGCTTTACCGCCTGGCGCAGAAACGGCTCCGCCTCGTGCGCGGCGTCATAGACTGCCGCCAATTGCAGGGCTCGCAGGTAGAACTCATAGGCCGACATGCTATTGGTCGGCCGGGCCCTGGCGCGCGACGCGATCGCGGTTCTGGCCTGCCGGGCCAGGCGCGCCGCGATCATCCGGGTGATTTCGTCCTGGATGGCGAAAATGTCGTCGAGTTCCCGATCGTAATGTTCGCCCCAGACATGAGCCATCGAGGACGCATCGGTTAGCTGTACGGCGATCCGCACCCTGTTTGCGATCTTCCGCACGCTGCCTTCGATGATGTATTGGACGCCAAGCTTGTTTGCTACCTCCGCCGGGTCATTAACCTTGCCGCGAAACTGGAAGGAAGAGTTCCGCGCTATGACCAGAAATTCCTTATACTTGCCGAGTTCGGCAATGATGTCTTCGGTAATGCCGTCGCTGAAATAGTCTTGCTCGGGATCGCCGCTCATGTTGTCGAAGGCCATTATGGCGATGGACGGCCTGGACGGCGCCGTGGCCTCCGCGATGGCAATGAGGGGCCTGGGATCCGCATATTTATAGCCGCGCCCATGCACGGTTGCGATCATATCGGCGGTCAGTTGCTTGCGGAGCGCCGAAATGTGGACCTGCAGCGTGTTCTCCTCCACCACCAGGCCTGGCCAGGCAGCGCCGAAAAGCTCGGCCTTGCCGATGACCTCATCTGGCCTGTCGAGCAACATGGCGAGGATATCGAAGGAACGGGCTGAAAGCTCCACCGGGCCTTTCGGCCCCAGCAACAGCCGTTCGGCGCGTTTCAAACGGTAATTGCCAAACTCCAGGTCCATCGGCCGAGACCCCATCGCTGGGCCGCACAATAATGCAAGATGATCTGGATGGCGAACTTCAGGCCCTTTCAGGTCTCTTCAGGTTCGGGCCAAGGACCTGAGCGGGAAGCGGTGCCACTCTTGACGTCACCTGGAGAGGCACCATGGCCGACATCCCCACGACCACCCCTATCGCCATCCGACGCCATGACCCGCCGCGACCAAGCTTTACGAGGTCTGCGATCGGCGCGTCGCTGAATGCGATATCCCGTTTGGGCGATGCATTCAAAATGGCCTATGTGGCTCCCTACAGCAGTCATCGCGAACCGCGGATCGTACCGGACGACGATCCCGATGGCCGAGACCCCAGCTGGTGATCTGCAAATCCCTCAACGCGGTTCGCTGCCGGCCTTGAGATCGGCCCAGCCGGGCATCTCCCCCGCAAGGGGGAGACTGGCCCATGGCCGAAGCTACTGCGTCTTGGTCGGCGTCGTCGTCGCCTGTTCGCCCATCGCCTTGAGGTCGGCGGCTTCGCCTTCCTTCGACTTTTCCGGAACCTTGAACACTTGTCCCGGCCAGATGCGGTCCGGATCCCTGATCTGGTCCTGATTGGCGAGGTAGATGGTGGAGTAGCGCACGCCGTGACCGTAGACGCGGCGTGAGATTCGCCACAACGTGTCGTGCCGGCGGATAATGACCGCGCCGTCGGCGTGCTCGAGCTTGGGCGACACGACCTCGGGCACATCGCTAGGCGGGGTGGCCGCCGCGACGACAGCCGGAGCCTCCGTGGCGGGCGGCGCTGCCGGTGCCACCGGCGCCGTCTCGGCCGGAGCAGCGGCAACTGCCGGAGCCGGAGCTGGCGCCTCTGTGGCGGGCGCGGCGGGGGCTGGTGCAGCCTCGGCCGGAGCGGCGGCGGCGACAGCGGGCGCAGCAGGCGCCGGAGCGGCTGGGGCTTCCGCGGCAGCCGGTGCGGCCGGCTTGGCGTCGGCGGGCTTCGTCTCAGCCGGCTTGGTATCGGCAGGCTTGGTCTCCGCAGGCGCCACGGCAGCGATCGCCTCGCCTGGTTCACGCTCGAACGGCACGGCGGCGCGGGCCACCACTTTCACGCCGTCGGCATCGAGGCCATCGACATGGATGGTATAGCTGCCGACAGGGATGTCGCGCGTCGCCTCGACCAGGAAATGGCCGTCGGGCGAGGTCGTCGCATCGCCAAGCAGGATGTCGTTGGCGTAGGCGCGCACCTTGCGGCCGGCATCGGCGAGGCCGGCGACGAAGATCTTGTTGCCGTCGATCTCGACCGCCTCGACGACGATCTTGGGTTCGGCCACCGGTGCGGCGGGCGGCGTTGCCGACGCGGGCGCGGCGGGCTTTGCTTCTACCACTGCCGGAGCGGTCGCCGCCGGTGCCTCCGTAGCGGGTGCCTCAGCAGCGGGTGCCGCCGCGGCAGGAGCAGCCGGTGCGGCGGCCTGATCGCCGGTTGCCGGCGCGGCGGGTTTGGTCTCGGGTGCCGGAACCGAAAGCAGCTCGGCCGGCTTGCCCGGCTCCTCGACCATGGCCAGCACTTGGCCGGCGGCGTTGGCGGGAACCGAGACGACGGCGGTCTGCGCCGAGGCCGTCACGACCGTGCCGGTCGTCGAACGCAGCGAAATCGTATAGTCGCCGGGCTTCAACGGATCGTCGAGCACGATGACAAAAGCGCCGTCGGGACCAGCGACCGTCGAGCCGATCACCGTCGCGCCATTCAGGATTTCGACCTTCGAATTGGGCGCCGCATTGCCGGCTACGACGATCGAGCCGTTGCTTTCGACGCGCACGACGTCGAAGGTGGGCGCGACCGGACCCGTCGCGGCGGGTGCCGCCGGAGCGGGTGCGGGCGCGGCCGGAGCAGCGGCTTCGGTCGCCGGCGCGGCGGGAGCCGTCGTCTGGGGCGCGGCGGCCGGAGCGGCCGGCACAGCCGGCGCCGGCAGTCGACCTTCCGTGCCGGGATCGGCCGGCTTCGGCGCCGCTGGCGGCGTCAGGGCCGCCACTTGCGCCGGCGGCGTGTGATTAAGATACGGGTCGAGCGCACCCGACACATAGGCTGTTCCCCCTGCCGCAACGGTCCCACCCGCCGCGAACAAGAACGCCTTCAATGGATTGATTGCCATGTATTTCCCTACCCCTTAGCCACCTAAAGCCGGTCTAGCCTGTTTTGACATGACCGACAAGAAAAAGCCCCGCTTGTTACCCCTGGGGCTTGACCCCGCTTTCAGACCCAATCACCAATCATTGCCATGAACACGATTCGATCCGTCTGCGTCTATTGCGGCTCGTCTCCGGGCCGCGATGAAATCTATGCCAAGGCCGGTCACCTGCTTGGGCGCTCAATTGCCAGGGCAGGTCTACGGCTGGTCTATGGCGGCGGCACCAAAGGCATAATGGGCGCCGTCGCCGAAGGCGCGCTCAAGGCCGGCGGCAAGGTGACGGGCATCATCCCTCGCTTCCTCATCAACAAGGAAGCTACCGAAACCGCGCTTGACCGGCTCGACGAGTTGTTGATTACCGACAACATGCACGAGCGCAAACATAAGATGTTCGAGAAATCCGACGCCTTTGTGGCGCTGCCTGGCGGCATCGGCACAGTCGAGGAGATCGTCGAGATCATGACCTGGGCGCAACTCGGCCATCATCGCAAGCCGATCGTCTTCGGCAATGTCAACGGTTTCTGGGATCCGATGACGGCGTTGCTTGATCACATGGCGGCGGAGGGCTTCATTCACACCGCGCAGCGTGTGAAGCCGCTGGTCGTCAACGACCCCGAAGCCATCGTCGCTGCTATCATGGTCGCCGGATCCTCGGTCGACGCACCGACGGAAGGCGTGCAGTCGGTGATCGACAAGATGTAGGATTAGGGGAGTAAGGGAATAGGGCGGCAAGCAGTAGGGAAAGTACGCTCCGGAAACTACTGCCCTACTGCCCTACTGCCCTACTGCCCTACTGCCCTACTGCCCTACTGCCCTACTGCCCTCCCTCCGAGCCGCCTGCCGCAAAGCGGCGATCACCGTACGCCGGTCCTGCCGCCGCCAGGCGAGGTGGATGGAAACCATTCGACCGAACCACGGCATGTCGCGGAACACGATCGAAGGCGGGGCGGCCTTGCGCAGGCTTGCCTGCACGGTGGCCAGACCAAGGCCGGCGCTGACAAGCCCGAGCGAGGTCAGCGGATCCGCCGTCTCATAAGCGATGTCAGGCACGAAGCCGGCCTCGGCGCAGGCGGCCAGGAACTGGCCACGATTGGTGTCGTCGGGCTGGCGCACCACGGTGATCCAGACGCGACCGTCGAGATGGCGCGGCTGGATATCGGCCACGTCGGCGAGCGGATCGTCTTCGGGAATGGCCAGCACCAGCGGCTCGTGGCGCAGCGGCGTGCTGGCGATGTCGGGATCGTCGGTCACCGCGGGCGCGTACACCAGACCAAGATCCAGCGACCGCTGACGAAGCCCCTCCATCTGCGCCGCCGAGCGCAGGCTTCTCAATTGCAGATGAAAATCCGGCCGGTCGCGGCGGAACTGGCGCAACATGCCGGCGACAAGCCCGGCATGGACGGCGCCCTCGACATAGCCGATGGCAAGGCGCCCGACGACACCGCTGGCAAGGTCGCGGCCAAGGTCCTCCAGCCGCCTCGCATTCGCCAGCAGGGAGCGGGCTTCACTCAGAAAGGCGCGGCCCTCGGCATTGAGATGAATGCGTTGTTTTGCCCGCTCGAACAGGGCGACGCCAAGCTGCTGCTCCAGCTGGATGATCTGCCGGCTGAGCGGCGATTGCGAGATATGCAGCAGTTCGGCCGCCCGACCGACACTGCCGGTTTCGGCGACCGTGACGAAATATCTGATCTGGCGCAGGTCGAACATTCTTGCTCCTCGAAGAACGGTCCTCTTAGGTCTCAACTTTAGCCTAATCAGTCTTGGACAGTCTGACTATCCGGCGCGATATCTCCTGTCATCAACCGCCGACAACAGGAGACCGAAATGCAATTCCTCGCCCTTCTCACCCGCAACACGCAAAAGTTCACCGATACCGATTTCGCACCTCTTCTGCCCGGCGAGGCAGAACAGCGCCGCACCCTCTATGCCGAAGGCGCGGTGCGCCAGATCTGGAATCGCGGCGACATTCCCGGCAGCGGCATGATGTTCGAAGCCGGCAGCGATGCCGATGTGCGCGGCCATCTCGCCACCTTGCCGCTGGTCAAGGCCGGCATGATGGACATTGCCGCGATCGTGCCGCTCAACCCCTATCCCGGGTTCGGACCGAAGCGCTAAGGCTAAGGGAGCGCGAACTGCCGGGATCGTCAGCTGACGCCAGGCGACAAAGCGCCTTGCATGTCATCAAACCACACGGCACGCTGGCGCTGCCGCGCGGCGAAGCAAGACGAACCTTCGAACTGGCGGGCGACAAATCGCAATCCATGAAGGTGCAAATTGCATTCGACTGACTATCTCGGCGGCCTGTTCGGCCTCGAAGGCAAGCATGCCTTCATCACCGGCGCCAGCCGTGGTCTGGGCCTGGCCTTCGCGGAGGCGCTTGCGAGCGCCGGCGCGCGCGTCACCTTAGGCGGCCGTAGGGCCGACGAGCTCAAGGCCGCCGGCGACCGCCTGCGCGCCGAAGGCCACACCGTGGCCGAAGCGATGATCGACGTCACCGACACACAATCCGTCGACGCGGCAATCGCTGCTTCGGAAACCGGCACCGCGCCGATCGACATCCTGATCAACAATGCCGGCATCCAGCGACGCGCGCCGCTGGAGAGCTTCAGCGACGCCGACTGGGACGCGCTGATGGCCACCAATCTGGACGGCGTGTTCAAGGTGAGCCGCGCGGTCGTCAAGGGCATGATCGCCCGCCGCAAGGGTTCGATCATCAATGTCTCCTCGGTGCAGAGCGTGCTAGCGCGCCCTTCGATCGCGCCGTATGCGGCGAGCAAGGGCGCCATTACCATGCTGACCAAGTCGATGGCCGGCGAGTGGGGCCAGCACGGTGTGCGGGTCAACGCCATCGCGCCTGGCTATTTCAAGACCGAGCTCAACGCCGCCCTGGTCGCCGACGAGAAATTCTCCGCCTGGCTGACCGGCCGCACGCCGATGCGGCGCTGGGGCGAGGTGCAGGAACTCGCCGGCGCCGCGGTGTTCCTGGCTTCCGATGCCGCCAGCTTCGTCAGCGGACAGACATTGCTGGTGGATGGCGGGATCACCAGCGTACTCTAGCAACGCGCGTCCGCAATGCACGTCGTCACGAAACAGTCACACTAAATCGGGGACGCCATGCTACAGATCGCAGCTGGCCGCCCCCGCGACCCCGACCGCATCAGAGACCGGCGACGACGCCATGAACATCGCCCTCCCCGCCGAAGGCACCGACCTGTCGCCCTACCTGCCCGATGAGCACGGGCTGTTCTTCATCTACCACTTCACTTCCGAAGGCGTGCGGACCAGGGATGCCGCTGCGGCGCACTGGACATGGCGCAGCTACCAGCTTTCCGACATGCGCGCCCGCCATGAGATCGGCGCCGATCAGGCCTTGCCGGCGCCTGTGCGCGAAGCCTTTCTCACCGCCAGCCATGGCTGCCACATCGACCTCGAGGACGATTGGCTTTATGGCGATCTGCCGGACCTGCGCCATGACTATTCGGCGGAAGCCGGCGGGCTCGGCCATTTCCGCTTCGCCCTCAGCGACACGATGCTGGTCGGCGCCCGCAAGCAACCGTTGCAGTCGGTCGACAACATCCGCAAGGCGATCGAGACCGGGGCGCGCAAGTTCCGCTCGCCGGCCGAACTGATCGAGGCTGTCATCGGCCAATCGTTCGACGGCATGGGGGCGGAACTCGTGACCCTCGGCGACAGTCTTGATGGCATCGAGGACCGTATCGTCTGCGACGCATGGCACAATGAGCGACAGGCGCTGGTCGACGCGCGCCGGCACCTGGTGGTCATCCACCGCCAGATGGCGACGCTAACCAACCTGTTTCGCCATCTCGACCATTCGCACCGCAACGACCTGCCGGATTCGATCAACGACATGGTGGCGCGGCTTTCGCACCGCGCCCAGACGCTGCACTATGACGGCGAGCAGTTGCAGGCACGCACGCGGCTCCTGCAGGACGAACTGATGGCCAAGCTCACGACACAGTCGAACCGGCTGCTCTATGTCCTGTCGGTGATGACGGCGGTGCTGTTGCCGATGACCATCATTTCGGGCCTGTTCGGCATGAATGTCGGCGGATTGCCCCTGGTCGACACGCCGATGGGTTTCTGGGTGGTGACGGCGGTGTCGGTGCTGATCGCGGGCGTGACCTATCTTTTCGTCAGGCGGCTCGGACAGATGTAGCCCGGCGCGCCGTCGCCAGCATGGACCAGGAATAGATCGCAAGCGCTGCCCAGATAAGGGCAAAGGCGACCGCCTGCGTGGTGCCGAACGGCTCGTGGAAGATCAGCACGGCAATCAGGAACACCATCGTCGGCGCTATGTATTGCATGATGCCGATCGTCGACAGGCGCAAAAGCTTGGCGCCGAAAGCGAACAGCAGCAGCGGCACGGCCGTCACCGGCCCGCAACCGATGAGCAGCGCGGTGTCGGTGCCATTGCTGGAGACGAAATGATCCTGTCCGGTGGCGATCAGGAAGATGATGTAGCCCAGCGCCGGCACCGACAGCAAAAGCACTTCGAGCAGGAAGCCCTGGCTGGGGCCAATCGGCAGCGTCTTGCGGAAGAAGCCGTAGGCGGCGAAGGAAAAGGCCAGCGCCAGGGACACCCAGGGCAGTTTGCCCGCCTCGACGGTCAGCACCGCCACGGCAACCGCCGCAAGCGCCACGGCCGCGATCTGCAGCCGGTCGAGCCGCTCGCCAAGCAGCAGCGCGCCGACCACGACGCTGACCAGCGGATTGATGTAGTAGCCGAGGGCCGTCTCGACGGTGCGGTCGACGGCGATCGCCCAGACATAGATGCCCCAGTTGACCGAGATCAGCGCCGCCGTCAGCACCGCCATGGCGATGGTGCGGGGCGAGCGGATCGCCGCCTTGAAGTCTGCCGTGCGGCCGGCCCAGACCAGGACCGCCGCTGCGATCGGCACCGACCAGACGATGCGATGCGCAATCACCTCGGCAAGCGGCAGATGGGCAACGGCCTTCATGTAGAAGGGCAGCAACCCCCACAAGAGATAGGCACCCAACGCCAGCAGGAAACCGCGGCGGGCTTTTGAAACTGCGTCCGGGATAGTTGCTTCAGCGACCATGGACCAACGCTATGGCCCAGTAACCTTGGCAAGACCATCGCAAAGTTCTGATGGATCAATGGACTTTCGCTGATGGTTCAAACTTACTCCGCCGCCACGAGCCCCGCCATTTCGCGGTTTTTCATCAGCTTGTAGATGATCGAATCCATCAGCGCCTGGAAGGAAGCGTCGATGATGTTTTCGGAGACGCCGACGGTCCACCAGCGGGCGCCGGTGGAATCATGCGATTCGACGAGCACGCGAGTGATGGCCTCGGTACCGCCATTGAGGATACGCACCTTGAAGTCGGCAAGTTCGAGATCGACGATCTCGTTCTGGTATCTGCCGAGGTCCTTGCGCAGCGCAATGTCGAGCGCGTTGACCGGGCCGTGGCCTTCCGCCACCGACATCTTCTCCTCGCCTTCGACCAGCACCTTGACCACCGCTTCCGACACCGTCTTCAGCTGGCCGTTGGCATCGAAGCGGCGCTCGATCATGCAGCGGAACGAGGTGACGTGAAAGAATTCGGGCAGGCCGTGCAGCATCTTGCGCGCCAGGAGTTCAAATGAAGCGTCGGCGCCCTCATAGGCATAGCCCGATGCCTCGCGCTCCTTGACCACCGATATCAGCGCATCGAGCCGGTTATCGTCCTTGGGCACATCGATGCCGCGCCGCTTCAACTCGGCGAGGAAATTGGCCTTGCCGCCCTGATCGGAGACCATGACGCGGCGGCGGTTGCCCACGGCTTGCGGCTCCACATGCTCATAGGTGGCGGGCTCCTTGGCGAGCGCCGAGGCGTGGATACCGGCCTTGGTGGCGAAGGCGGACGAACCGACATAGGGCGCCTGTGCTTCCGGGGCGCGGTTCAGCAATTCGTCGAAAGCACGCGACAGGCGCGAAATCCCAGTCAGCGCTTCGGCTGAAATTCCAGTCTCGAAGCGATCGGCGAAAGCCGGCTTCAGCGCCAGCGTCGGCACTATCGAGATCAGATTGGCGTTGCCGCAACGTTCGCCGATGCCGTTCAGCGTGCCCTGGATCTGGCGCACGCCGGCTTCCACGGCGGCGAGCGAATTGGCCACCGCCTGACCGGTGTCGTCATGGGCGTGGATGCCGAGATGCTCGCCCGGGATGCCCGAGGCGATTACCCTTTCAACGATTGCCCGCACTTCCGAGGGCTGTGTTCCGCCATTGGTGTCGCAAAGCACCACCCAGCGCGCGCCGGCATCGTAGGCCGTTTTCGCGCAAGTCAGCGCATAATCGGGATTGGCCTTGAAGCCATCGAAGAAATGCTCGCAATCGACCATCGCTTCCTTGCCCGAAGCGATGGCGGCCTCCACCGACGCCTTGATGGCGTCGAGGTTCTCCTCGTTGGTGCAACCGAGTGCCACGCGAACGTGGTAGTCCCAACTCTTGGCGACGAAGCAGATGGCATCCGACTTCGACTGGACAAGTGCCGCCAGCCCGGGATCGTTGGAGGCCGAGACTCCCGCCCGCTTGGTCATGCCGAAGGCGACGAATTTGGCGCCTGCGGTGCGCTTCTGCTGGAAGAAGGCGGTGTCGGTCGGATTGGCGCCGGGATAGCCACCCTCGACATAATCGAAGCCGAACGCGTCGAGCAGTTTGGCAATCGCGATCTTGTCCTCGACCGAAAAGTCGATGCCGGGCGTCTGCTGGCCGTCACGCAGCGTGGTGTCGAAGAGATAGAGGCGTTGTTTTGTCATGGCGATAGCTCGAAAAATCGTCGCGGAGCGCGGCGGGAAAGGCTATTTTCCCGCAAACTTGTCCGTCGCACGGATCAGTTGATCGAGGATGCCCGGTTCCGAATAGGCATGGCCGGCGCCCTCGATCAGATGGAAGTCGGCCTTCGGCCAGGCCTTGTGCAGCGCCCAGGCGTAGTGCGCCGGGCACGGCATATCGTAGCGGCCGTGAACGATGGTGCCGGGTATGTCCTTCAGCTTGTGCGCGTCGCGCAGCAACTGCCCTTCCTCCAGCCAGCCGGCATGAACGAAATAATGGTTCTCGATGCGGGCGAAGGCGACGGCATAGTCGTCCTGGCCGAACGGCGTGCTGGTTTCGGGCTCAGGAAGCAGCGTGATCGTCTCGCCTTCCCAAAGGCTCCAGGCAAGGGCTGCCTCGATCTGTGCCTTGCGGTCCGACCCGACCAGCCGCTTGCGATAAGCGCCCATCATGTCGCCGCGCTCGGCCTCGGGGATCGGTGCCAGGAAACGCTCCCATTTGTCGGGGAACATCTCCGAGACGCCGAACTGATAGTACCATTCGAGCTCCGCGCGGGTCAGCGTGTAGATGCCGCGCACCACCAGTTCGCTGACGCGGTCCGGATGCGTTTGGGCATAGGCGAGCGCCAGCGTCGACCCCCAGGAGCCGCCGAACACCAGCCATCTGTCGAAGCCGGCCATTTCGCGCAGCCGCTCGATGTCGGCGACGAGATGCCAGGTGGTGTTGGCCTCCAGCGAGGCGTTGGGAGTCGATTTTCCGCAGCCGCGCTGATCGAACAGGATGACGTCGTAGAGTTTCGGGTCGAACAGCCGCCGGTGTTTTGGAGAAATGGTGCCGCCCGGCCCGCCGTGCAGGAACACCGCCGGCTTGGCGCCCTTGGTTCCCGAACGCTCCCAATAGACCCTGTGGCCGTCGCCGACATCGAGCATGCCTGAATCGAACGGTTCGATCTCCGGGTAGAGGGTGCGCAAGCTCATAATTTCAAACCTTGTTGCGGCCAGTTTGCCGTTTCGTGATCGGGATGCTGGAAGGAGATGACCTGCTCCTGCCGTGCGTAATAGTCGGGATCGTCATGGACCGGCGCCTGGAAGATCGTCTCCACCCAAGGCAGCCTTGCCGCGTAATTCACCTGGATCTGCGGGGCGAGATCCGAGCGGTCATCGAAGGCGCCGATGGCGATCTCCAGCCCGCCCGGCTGGCGATAGGTCAACGGCGTGCCGCAGCGTGCGCAAAAGCCGCGATCGATGTTGACCGACGACTGGAAATAGCTCGGCTCTTCATGGGTCCATTCGACGCCATCCCGTGGTGCCGTCACCAGGGCACCGAAGAACGAGCCGAACTGCTTCTGGCACATGCGGCAATGGCAGATGGACGGACGCCCGAGTGCCCCCTTGATGCGGAAGCGTACGGCGCCGCATTGGCAGCCGCCGGTCCGGACTTGATCGGTCATGGTCTTTCCTCCGGCGGCCATTGGTCGGTGTCGTGATCGGGATGCTGATAGGAGACGAGCTCGGCAAGGTAGGGAGCCGAGCCTATGTCGGCCATCGTGTCTTCGCCCGGCAGGCGCGGAATGTTGTCGACATAGGGCAGTTTAGCCTCGGTGCCCCATTGGATGGTCGGCACGATGCCGGCCGGATCGTCGAAAGCGGCTATGGCCAGCGCCATGCCTTCCGGCGCCTCGAAGGTGAGCGGCGTGCCGCATTCCTGGCAGAAGCCGCGCCAGACGGCGCTTGACGAACGAAAACGCTTTGGCTCGCCGCGCGTCCAGTCGACCTTGGCGCCATGCACCGAAACCAGCGGCAGGTAGAAATTGCCGCTGGCCTTCTGGCACATGCGGCAATGGCAGACCGAGGCGTCGCCGAGCGCGCCCTCGACGCGAAAGCGCACAGCGCCGCACTGGCAGCCGCCTGTGTAGACCGGCCGGTTGTCGAGGCTCATGATCCTCTCCGCTTCATGGACTCACGCCGGATCATGGCAGACCGCCTCGACATTGTTGCCGTCGGGGTCGAAAACGAAGGCGCCATAGTAGTTCGGGTGATAGTGCGGGCGCAGGCCCGGTCCGCCATTGTCCCTGCCGCCGGCGGCAAGGGCGGCGGCATGAAAGGCGTCGACCTCGGCGCGGCTGCGCGCGGTGAAGGCGACGTGCTGGTGGTCCTTCGGCTTGTCCTTGCCCGTGCTCAGCCAGAACACCGGCCGGTCGCGTCCATAGCCGCCGACCTTGGCACCGCCGGTGTATTCCTGCGGCACCATGTAGAGCAGCGACGCCCCCAGCGGCGCCATCGCCTTGTCGTAGAAGGCCTTGGAGGCATCGAAATCGGAAACGGTGATGCCGAGATGGTCGATCATGGAACTGCCTCCCTTGCTGGTTCATGTGCCAGCACTTCGGTACCGGCCAGGCCGGCCTCGATCACGATGTGCTGGCAGACATTGTCGATATCGCGGATGACGTCGTCGTTCCAGAAGCGTAGGATGGTCCAGCCCAGAGCCTCAAGCTTGGCTGCTCGTGCGGCATCGGACGCCGAAATCTCATGAGAAGCGTGCTGGGAGCCATCCAGCTCAACGATCAGCTTCTTGTTGGGGCAAGCAAAATCGACGATGAAGCCAGCTATCGGCATTTGACGCCGAAACGCCAGCCCCATGAGTCTATTAGCGCGAACCTCATTCCAAAGCTTCAGCTCGGCGTCCGTCATAGCCTTGCGCATCTTGCGCGCATTGCCGCGATTGAGGGGAGACACTCGATGATGGGTCACTGCGAGGCCCCCCTCTCTGCCCTGCCGGGCATCTCCCCCTCAAGGGGGGAGATCAGCAGCTTCGCCGACGGCGCCCATTCTTTAACGTTGGCGATTGGCGAAAGCGGAGGTGACGTCCAATCTCCCCCCTTGAGGGGGAGATGTCCGGCAGGACAGAGAGGGGGGCCTCGCTCCAACCTCTCCAATCCTGCGGTCCAAGTCTCCAACCTCACCGCTTAACCTCCCATGTCGTCACACGTTCGCCGGTGGCAGGGTCCTTGCCGTCCTTCAACTGTACACCCTGCGCCAAGAGCTCGTCGCGCATGCGGTCGGCTTCGGCCCAGTTCTTGGCCGCGATCAGCGCCAGGCGATTCGCGATTGCCTTGGCGACCTTGTCCTCATCCACTTCTGCTGAGGCGACCTCGAAGCCGAGGAACAGCAGCGACGCCTTCAACGAAGCAGCGGCTTTGCTGCCGTCCGCTGCCTCGCCGGCCAACTGGGTCAGCACTTGGAATGCCGTGTAGGTCGCAAGATCATCCGACAGCGCCTCCACGACTTCAGCCGGCAACTGTCCCACCGCCGGCGCCAGATCCGCCGCGCGTTTCCATTTGCGCAGCGTGTTTTCCGCTTCCTCGAGCTTGCGCACCGAGAAGTCGATGGGTTCGCGGTAGTGCGTCATCAGCATTGCCAGGCGCAGCACATCGCCCGGCCATTTGCGACCGCCAAAGGTCTCGGTCTCCAGCAACTCGTGGATCGAGTAGAAATTGCCGAGGCTCTTCGACATCTTCTGGCCCTCGACCTGCAGGAAGCCGTTGTGCATCCACACATTGGCCATGACCGATGTGCCGTGGGCGCAACGCGACTGGGCGATCTCGTTCTCATGGTGCGGGAAGATCAGGTCGAGGCCGCCGCCATGGATGTCGAAGACTTCGCCGAGGTAGGCGGCCGACATGGCCGAGCATTCGATGTGCCAGCCGGGCCGGCCCCTGCCCCATGGGCTTTGCCAGCCAGGTTCCTCCGGCGACGACAGCTTCCACAGCACGAAATCGCCGGGGTTCTTCTTGTGCGCGTCGACGGCGATGCGGGCGCCGGCCTGTTGCTCGTCGAGATTGCGTTTCGACAGTTGCCCATAGTCCGGCATCGACGCCGTATCGAACAGGACTTCGCCTGCCGCTACATAGGCATGGCCGCGTTCGATCAGGTTCTGAATCAACGTGATCATGTCGGCCTTGCCGTCGGCGCGCGGCTCGACAAACTCGGTTGCGCGCGGCTCGACCGTCGGCTCCAGGCAACCAAGCGTGGCGACGTCGCTGTGGAACTGGTCGGCGGTCTTTTCGGTAACCCGCCGGATCGCTTCATTGAGGGAAAGCTTTCCAGCCGATATCTCGCCGCCGAAGTCACGCAGCGCCCGCGCATTTATCTTGTCGTCGACGTCGGTGATGTTGCGCACATACGTGACGTGCGTCTCGCCATAGAGATGGCGCAGCAGACGGAACAGCACATCGAAGACGATCACCGGCCTGGCGTTGCCGATATGGGCGAAGTCGTAGACGGTCGGGCCGCAAACATACATGCGCACGTCAAGCGGATCGATCGGGACGAAGTCCTCCTTCGTGCGCGTCAGCGTGTTGTAGAGGCGCGGGCCTTGTGGTGCGTCAGACATTCCATGCCTTCCCGGTTCAGAACTTCTTGTCTGGATGGAGCAAGCCCAGCGCCGAGACGCAAATCAGGCTCCAGCCTGCTGGCCGGGGCGTTTGTCCAATCTGGGGAAGATGAGGCGAAAACGTCCGGACCAGCGCGAGGCTAGCCAATAATGCAAATGCCACAAATGGCGAAAGACGTTTTCATGGGCGGCTTTATCGCCCCGACCAGTGTTGCCGTCAAGTCGCTGCCCCCAGGAAAAACGCCGGCAGGATGGGCAAACGCGTCGCCCGATCACGCGGAATCAGGCAGTGAAACATTTTATTAAACATGTCGGCACAGTCATGAAACATTCGCCGGCTAGATCACCAAGCGTCACGATTTGGTCGGAATCAACCATCAAACGCAGACACGGAAATGTTACCAGGGAAGAGAAATATGCCTCGAAGCAAGCAGGAAGCCAACCGCGCCAAGCAACCGGCGCTGGCAAACCACTATCGCGCAATCGGCCCGGCCGCCATTGTCGCCGCCCTTCTTCACACCGCCAAGAAGAAGAAGCCCGCGCCGAAGATCGTATCCCCCCGCGCCGCCTGAAGCGGCCCCGGCCGACGAAATATCCGGCACCGAGGGCGCGAACGGGCGCCCTGGATACAAGGCACTGAATGGGCTTGCCTAGAACAGCGTCATCTGACTGTCGTCCGCGCCGGGCTTCTGGCGCCTGACTTTCTCGGGCTCAGGCCCGATCTCGCCCCTCTCTTGAATCTCCGGGCCGGTGTTGGCGACCTTGTTGACAAGGTCGGAGACCGGAATCGCCTCGAAGAAATCGAGTTGGGCCGGCCGCAGCAGGTCGGCGACATCGCGCGGTTCGAGCGTGCGGCAATCCAGCCAGCGGGCAAAATCACTGGGGTCGATGACCACCGGCATCCGGTCGTGAATATGGGCGATGTCGGCATTGGCGCTGACGGTCAGGATGGCGCCGGTGTCCATTTCCGAGCCGCCCGGTTCGGCATAGGTCTCGACCAGGCCGGCAAAGGCGACCAGCCCGCCATGCCTGGGTCGGATCCAATAGGGTTGCCCCTTCTTGCCGCCGGCCTGACGCCATTCGTAAAAGCCCGATGCCGGCACCAGCGCGCGGCGATGGCGCATAGCGGCCTTGAACGAGGCCTTCTCGATCGCGCCTTCGGAACGCGCATTGATCAGCAGCGGAAATTCCCTGGTGTCCTTCACCCAGGCGGGAATGAGACCCCAGCGCACCAGCATTGCCTGCCGGTCCGGAAGGTTGGAGCCAGGGGCCCGCGGCGCGCCTGACGTCGCCATCAGGACCGGCTGCGTCGGCGCTATGTTGTAGCGGGCCGGGAAATCCTCGAGCTCGGCAAGGCCCAGCAAGGCCGCGGTCTGGTCCGGCGTAGCGGTCAGGGCGAAGCGTCCACACATGATCGATTGCGTCTTTCGATTAAGTCCGTGTTGAAAGTGGCGATCGAACCGGCGTTGCGCAACCGCTAAAGCTTGCCCATGCTGTCGATCCACAACAGACCTGCCTCAATGGGTTGATCAGGGATCATAAACACGGCACGCAAGATACTCCCGGCGGTCTCGGTAGCGGTGGTACGTGGCGACACCGTGCTTCTGGTCAAGCGGGCGCGGCAGCCCTCGCGGGGGCTCTATGCCTTTCCCGGCGGCAAGGTCGAGGCCGGCGAGACGCTAGAGGACGCGGCAAGGCGCGAACTGCTGGAAGAGACCGGTTTGCCTGCCACCGGTTTTCGCCCGCTTCGCGAGATACACATCGACGGCAGGGAGGACAGCCACCCGGTGGATTACCGCCTTACTGTGTTCGGCGCGGACTATGCCGGAGGCGAAGCCGTAGCCAGCGACGACGCCGAGACAGCCGCCTTCTATACGCTCGAGGAGATGACCCTGTTGCCGCTCGCCGGCTCGGTTTTCGCGGTCGCCGAGGGCCTTCTCGGTCAGATTCAAACGCGCTGACGCGGCGCTCAAAAATCGCCTTGCAGGCGACAAATTGTTTCGCCACAAGGCTTATGTTGTCTTGCCAGCCACGACGTCTCAGGCCGTTTCGGTAGATATGAACCGTCCTTCAATAGTCCTCGCCATTTGCCTCGCCGTCGGCGCGGCCGCTCCGGCGCGGCCTGCGTTCAGTGCCGAGTCGCCGTTCGAGCCGGGGCTGATGCGGCTGGCCGAGGTTCTGGGATCGCTGCATTTCCTGCGCAATCTGTGCGGCGAAAAAGGCGACCAATGGCGGGGCGAAATGGAAAAGCTGCTCGATTCGGAAAATCCCGATCCTGATCGCCGCGCTCGCTTCATCGCCAGCTTCAACCGGGGCTATCGTTCCTTCGGCGGCACCTATACCCAGTGCACGGCTTCGGCCACCGAAGCCATCAGCCGCTATATGAGGGAAGGCGAGACGCTGTCGCGCGACATCGCCTCGCGATACGGCAACTGAGCGTCCATCAACAGAAATAAGGCCCTTGGCCTGACATCGCCGTCATATCCGCTTGTGCCAATGGTGGCTTGGTGCAATCCTCATGTTGCACTTCTGCAACAGCGTTAATCAAACGTTACCGCGCGAATGCGGAATTAACTCAAACTGAAGGTTTTCGCCCCGCAGGCCGGCCTAATCGGCTAAGTTTGATCCGGGTTGAAACGCAGCTTCGCCAGACACAGTTGGCCCCTGTAAAAAACGATCAAAAAAATGTCGTATTTACAGACACTTACTTGGAGCCGCGTGTGAACAGAACAGATCAAGCCTGATCCACACTGATGGGTCGCCGCTTGAAAGGGTGGACATCGCTTATGGAACATGCTGCCAATGACATCGATGCGCTGGTCAGGGAAGAAAAGCGCCTGACGGCGGTCGAGAGCCACAGCGAAGCGTGGGCGGAAGGCCTTTCGGCAGGCATTGAACCCGAGATCATTGCCGAGGCGGCGCTCGAGACCGCGTTCGGTGAAATGTTGCGCGCCAATGGCGAGACCTCGGCCCTTGCCCTGCTCGACCGCATGCGTGAAAAGGTGATTGCTGGCGCCTTCGAACCCGAGCGGCTGCGGCACTGAACCGCTTTCGGTTCTTTGACGAATAGATGCCGATCGGGCGGCATGCCCGGAGCAAGGAGATACGGGCAGTGAACTTTCCGATGTCAGGCAGGCCGAAGGGCCTGGTCCTCCACATCCGCTTCGCTGCTTGCTGTGCCGCGATTGCCCTGGTGACGTGCCTAGCAAGCAGCCCTGCCCATGCTCTGAGCGAGATCAAACGCGAAGAACTCCCCGCACCAGTCACACCGTCGGCGGATGACGACGTTTCCTCGCCCGGCAACACAATCCCCATGCCGGATCCTTTGGGAACGGCGCCCTCAACCAGCCAGCCGCCTGCCCCGGACGCAGCGGAGCCGGACAGCCCCCCGGATGGTGGGAGCAACAGGCCACGTGTCGATCCGGAGGTGCCGCTGCCCGAAGTCGTCTACGATCTTGGCAAGCTGCCAGAACCCGTGCGGCGCATGCATGATCTGATCATCGAGGCCTGCAAGGGCGGCGATATCGAGAAGCTCAGGCCCTTGATCGGCAAAGGCGAGAGCATGACCCAGCTGTCGCTGGCCGATATCGATGGCGACGCCATCGCCTTCCTCAAAGGGCTGTCCGGCGACCCGGACGGCCAGGAAATCCTGGCCATTCTGGAGGAAGTGCTCTCCGCCGGCTATGTGCATGTCGATGCCGGCACGCCGCAGGAACTCTATGTCTGGCCGTACTTTTTCGCGCTGCCGCTGGACAAGCTCGACGCCAAGCAGCGGGTCGAGCTGTTCAAGATCGTCACCGCCAGCGATTTCGACGATATGAAGCAGTTCGGCGCCTACATCTTCTATCGCGTCGGCATCACGCCCGCCGGGCAATGGACCTTCTTCGTCGCTGGCGATTGAAACAGTCGCTATGTTATCAGGCCGGCGGCGTTCTTATCGACGCCTGCATGCGGCCAATGCGACTGGCTTCGCCAATCAAAGGCGTCAAGCATTCCGGCCGGTCGCCTATCCTGGCAGCGCCTCGGAAAATTCCACCGCCCTGCCCTGTCCCGGCATGACGATTTCGCCCTCCCACATGACGCGCCGGCCGCGGATGACGGTGCCGACCGGCCAGCCGGTCACCTCCCTGCCGTCATAAGGTGTCCAGCCCGCCTTCGAGCCGGCCTGCGCGTTGGTGATGGTCTCGCGGCGCTTCATGTCGACAATGGTGAAGTCGGCGTCATAACCGGCCGCGATGCGGCCTTTCCTGGCCATGCCGAAGATGCGCTGCGGGCCGTGGCTGGAGAGATCGACGAAGCGCTGCAGGGTCAGCCGGCCGGCATTGACGTGGTCGAGCATGATCGGCACCAGCGTCTGCACACCGGTCATGCCCGAGGGCGACGCCGGATAGGACTTTGCTTTCTCGGCCAAAGTGTGTGGCGCGTGGTCGGAGCCGAGCACGTCGACAATGCCTTGCGCAATGCCATGCCAGACGCCGTCTCGGTGACGCTTGTCGCGTACCGGCGGGTTCATCTGGATCAGCGTACCGAGCCGCGCGTAATCGTCGGCGCTCAGCGTCAGATGGTGGGGCGTGGCCTCGCAGGTCGCGACATCCTTGTGCTGCTCGAGGAACAGGATCTCCTCGGCGGTCGAGATGTGCAGGACATGGATGCGGGCGCGAACGTTGCGCGCGATGCGCACCAGCCGTTCGGTGCAGCGCAAGGCGGCGATCTCGTCACGCCAGACCGGATGCGATGACGGGTCGCCCTCGACGCGCTCGCCCAGGCGCTCGCGCAGCCGGAACTCGTCCTCCGAATGAAAGGCGGCGCGGCGGCGGGTGTTTCTCAGGATCGAGGCGACGCCTTCATCGTCCTCGACCAGCAGATCGCCGGTGGACGAGCCCATGAAGACCTTTATGCCAGCCGCCCCCGGCAGACGTTCGAGGTCGCCGACATCGCCCGCATTGTCGCGGGTGCCGCCAACCCAGAAGGCGAAATCGCAATGCATGCGGCCGCTGCCGCGCCGGACCTTGTCGGCAAGCGTCGCCTCGCTGGTGGTCAGCGGGTTGGTGTTGGGCATCTCGAACACGGCGGTAACGCCACCGAGCACGGCCGCCCGCGATCCCGTTTCCAGGTCTTCCTTGTGCTCCAGCCCCGGTTCGCGGAAATGCACCTGGCTGTCGACGACACCCGGCAGGACATGCAGGCCGCGGCAGTCGATCGTCTCACCGGCCGACGCCTGCCGGAGATCGCCGATGGCGGCGATGCGTCCATCCCTGATGCCGATGTCGCGCTGCCCCTCGCCGTCATGATTGACCACCATGCCGCCTGTCAGGATGAGGTCGTAGGTGTTGGCCATGGCGATTGATCTCTTGCGGGGGGGATGTCATCGGCTTACGTAATGACCAACCGTTTTGCAAGATCAGGCCTTTATCCGTTCATGCCCTTTGCCCTGCTGAAAGACCGCGCGCTCATCTCCGTCTCCGGCCCGGATGCCGAACACTTTCTGCAAAACATCCTGACCACCGATCTCGACGCGCTTGGCGCGCACGAAGCAAAACCCGGCGCGCTGTTGACGCCGCAAGGCAAGATTCTGTTCGACTTCCTTATCTCGCGTACCGGCGAAAGCGCGTTCCACATCGAATGCCGTGCCGACGTTGCGGACGATTTCATTCGCCGGCTGATGCTCTACAAGCTTCGCGCCAAGGTCGAGATTGCCAAGTCGGAACAGGCGCTTGTCACGATCGCGTGGGGAAAGGAGTCAATCGCCTCAGAAAATGATTCAACGGCTGTTGCCGACAGGCGTTTCAACGATGAAGGCGTCACCCGCTCCTATGCCGGCATGATGGAGAGGGACGACATAGCCGCTTGGCACGCCTTTCGCATCGCCCACGGCGTCGCCGAAAGCAATGCGGACTACGCGTTGAGCGACGCTTTCCCGCACGACGTTCTGCTCGACGAGATGGGCGGCGTCGGTTTCAAGAAGGGCTGCTATGTCGGCCAGGAAGTCGTCTCGCGCATGCAGCATCGCGGTACGGCGCGGCGGCGCGTGCTGATTGTCCAGGCCGGGCTTCCCCTACCCCCGGCGGGTACCGAACTCACCGTCGAGGGACGGCCGGTCGGCACGCTCGGCTCCAACGCAGGCACGACCGGGCTCGCCGTCGCCCGCATCGACAGGGTCAAGGCGGCGCTCGATGCCGGTCAGCCGATCCTGGCGGGCGACGTACCCGTGACGCTCGCCATTCCTGCCTGGGCCAGATTCAGCTTTCCGCAGGAAACCGTCGGCGCGGAGGAGGCCTGATGGCGGCGGACCGTGCCGGCGCGCCGCCACGCGCCTGGCAGCGCATGCTGTCCGGCCGCCGGCTCGACCTGCTCGACCCTTCGCCGCTCGACATCGAGATCTCGGACATCGCGCACGGGCTCGCCCGCGTCGCGCGCTGGAACGGCCAGACCAGCGGCGACCACGCCTTTTCGGTTGCCCAGCATTCACTGCTGGTCGAGGCGCTGTTCAACGAACTGATGCCCGAGGCCTCGGCGGACGACCAACTGGCGGCACTGCTGCACGACGCGCCGGAATATGTCATCGGCGACATGATCTCGCCGTTCAAGTCGGTGATGGGCGGCAGCTACAAGGATTGCGAACTGCGCCTGCAGCGCGCCATCCACCTGCGTTTCTCGCTGCCTCCCGAACCGGCTGCCGGACTGCGCAAGGAGATCAAGCGCGCCGACCAGATCGCGGCCTATTTCGAGGCGACGCTGCTTGCCGGCTTTTCCACGACCGAGGCGACCGAGTTCTTCGGCCGCCCGCGCGGTTTTTCCGCCGAGCGTTTCGACCTCACGCCACGCTCGGTTATCTCGGCACAGAACGCCTTCCTGAAGCGGTTTTCGATGATCGAGACGTCAAGACACCGCGCGGCGACGTCCGCGCTAGGGTAGACAACGCTAAATTAACCCGAAGCGTCAACAGTACGGTGTTCGATCAGCACCGCAGGGGCGCCTCATGCCCGTCGTGGATGTCAAGGATGGTTCGGTCGTCCCGGAGCGGGCGGCCGAAGGCATGGAACGCCCGCGTCGCGTGCGAGATGAGCTGCGCGAACAGAATGAACGCTTTTCAGCCGCTGTCGAGAACATGTCGCATGGCCTGTGCATGTTCGACGCCGACGAGCGCATGATCATCTGCAACGGCAACTACATCGACATCTTCCATCTTAACGCCAAGGTGATGCGGCCAGGCATCCGTTTCATCGACATCCTGCGGCACAGCGTCGATCTCGGCGTCGCATCGCAAAGCGCCGACGAGCTCTATGCCATCCGCAAGCCCTATATCGACCAGGCGAAACCCTCTACCTACGAAGAAATCCTGTCCGACGGCCGCATCATCCTCATCTCGCACCGGCCGCTGGCTTCGGGTGGATGGGTCTCGATCTACGAGGACATCACCGAACAGCGGCGCGCCGAGCAGGATCTCAAGGAGCAGCATCGCCGCTTCGACGCTGCGCTCGCCAACATGTCGCAAGGCCTGCTGATGTACGACGCCGACGGCAAGATGATCGTGCGCAATGGGCGTTTTCTGGAACTCTACGGCGTCACGGCGGCCGATTTTCCGCTTGGCACGACGCACCGCGACGCGCTCGAACGGCTGCTGAAACTCGGCATCTACACAAAGATCGACGTCGACAACGAAGTCGCCCGGACCGAAGCCTGCCGGCGGGCGGGGAAAATGCACTCGACGTATCGCCATCTCGCCGACGGCAGGACTATCCTGGTCGTGCGCCAGCCGATGATCGGCGGCGGCTGGGTGGCGACCTTTGACGACGTCACGGAACGCCGTCTGGCCGAAGAGCGCATGATCCATCTTGCGCATCACGACACGTTGACCGGACTGCCCAACCGATCGATGTTTCGCGAACGGCTCGACCTTGCGCTCGAGGATACGGCCGCCAGGCCGCTCACGATCTTTTCGCTCGACCTCGACCGCTTCAAGGCAGTCAACGACACCTGGGGGCATCCTGCCGGTGACTGGCTGCTGAAGAGCGTGGCCGAACGACTGCAGCATTGCCTGCGCAACGATGCGGACATGATCGCCCGTTTCGGCGGCGATGAGTTCGTCATCATCCAATCCAACTCCGGGGCCACTGCCGATGCCGAGAAACTGGCGAAGCGCATCGTCGAGGCAATCGCAAAGCCATTTCGCGACAAAAACCGGGACATGCATATCGGCGTCAGCCTGGGCATCGCCGTTTTTCCCGCCGATGGCCGTGATGCCGACACGCTGCTGAAGAATGCCGACACGGCGCTCTACCGGGCCAAGAGCGAAGGGCGAAACCTCTATCGCTTCTTCGAACCTGAAATGGACGCCGTCGTGCAGGCCCGCCGGGCGCTTGAAATCGACCTGGAGGCAGCACTGCCGCGCCAGGAATTCGATCTCGATTTCCAACCCCTCATGCACATCGCCTCGGGCGAGATCGTCGGTGCGGAGGCCTTGATGCGCTGGCACTCACCAGCGCGTGGCACTGTCAGGCCCGATCACTTCATTCCGGTCGCCGAAGAAACCGGGCTGATCGTGCCGCTTGGCGAATGGGCGCTGAGGGAAGCCTGCACGGCGGCTGCAAGCTGGCCGCCCGGTCTGCGCATCGCCGTCAATGTTTCGGCGGTACAACTCAAAAGCGGCGGGTTTGCCCGCGCCGTCATCTCCGCGCTGGCTTTCTCCGGCGTGCCGGCCGCACGACTGGAACTGGAAATCACCGAAACCGTGCTGATGGACGAGAGCAAGGCCGTGCTGAAGACGCTGCGCGAGTTGCGTGAGCTCGGCATCCGCATCGCGCTGGACGATTTCGGCACCGGCTATTCCTCGCTCGGCTATCTCAGGCGCTTTCCGGTCGACAAGATCAAGATCGACCGATCATTCATTCGCGACATCGGCAACCGCGACACGGCGGCGATCGTTCGCTCCATCATCGGGCTCGGGAACGAGCTTGGCATCATCGTCACGGCCGAGGGCGTGGAGACCGAAGCGCAACTCGACATGCTGCGCGACAATGGCTGTGTCGAGGCGCAAGGCTACCTGATCGGCGTGCCGTCGAAGGCAGCGGACCTCCAGCGCCTGTTGACCTCGCGTGCGCCGCACAGGCAGACAGGCTGAGGCATCGGGCAAGCTCAGTTCAGCGTTTCCAGGTATTTCTCATGGAAGCTGACATAGCCGGGCTCGACCACCTTCAGATGCCGCTCGATCAGCGCATGAAACTGCGGCAGCTGATGAAAAGGCACGCCGGGATAGGCGTGATGCTCGGCATGGAACGGCATGTTCCAGGCAAGCTTGCGTACCGCCCAATTGGTCAGCGTCGTCCTGGTGTTTTCCAGCATGTTGGCGACGAAAGGACAGCGGCCGTGCTCGGCCAGCAGATAAAGGCGCAGGAATGGTTGTCCAAGCAGTGCCGGCAAGAGCCAGACATGGAGCAGCACACTTGCCTTGAACCAGATGGCAAGCGCCAGCAGCACGACGTAGAATCCGATCATCGCGCGTGCCTCGGCACGCACTTTGGGCAGGCCTTTCGGCGGCACATAACTATCGCGGCAGCCGCCACGCGCGTTGGTATAGAGCGTCCTGAAATGCCCCAACCATACCGGCAGGCCCGACACGTGGGCAATGTATTGCCGCATGGTCTCGGGCTTCGGGAAGGCGAGTTCGGGATCGTTTTCCGGATCCTGCGTGTAGCGGTGGTGAGCGAAATGGAAGTAGCGGAACCAGTCGGCCGGCAACGCGATCGCAAGACTGCACAGACGGGCCACGCCGTCGTTCAGCCACTGCGTTTGGAAGGCCGTGCGGTGGACCGTCTCGTGCAGCAGCGTGAACAGAAACACGATCAGGATGCCTTGCGGCAGCATCAGCAACGGCCAGAACGGCACCTTGGCCGCGATCAGCGATCCAATGATCACGATCGCACCCAAATGAGCGCCAAGCTGGAACAGGCCCGCGGCATCGGATTTGGCCGTCAGGCGGTTGCGCTCTTCCGGTGTCAGTGACGCGATGATGTCGCGATGGTCCATCGACTTCGATCCAGTTGAAGGGTTGATGATCCTACTCTACCTGGCGAAAAAGCTTTCCAAAAACGACGATTCCTGCGATTTTGGTAAGGTAATCTTATCTATCAGGCGATCATGGCCACGCTTCCATCTCTGAAAGGACTTCAGGCTTTCGAGGCCGCGGCGCGCACGGGCAGCTTTGCCGCGGCAGCGGAGGAGCTCTCGGTTTCGGCCGCCGCCGTCAGCCAGCTGATCCGCACCGTGGAAGAGCAGATGGGCCGCAAGCTGTTCCATCGGGTCAACCGCCGTGTTGTCCTGACCGAGGCCGGCGTGGAAATGCTGCCACGGCTGACCATGGCCTTCCAGGAGATCGGCAGCGTCTCGCGCGAACTCAGCGGCGATGCATTGCGCCCGCGCCTGGTGGTATCGGTGCCCCCGTCCATGGCCATGGGCTGGCTATCGCAGCGTCTGGCCGGCTTTGTCGCGAGGCACGGCGCCGCCGACATATCGCTGCGGGGCGACGACGACCCGGTGCCGTTCGACCGCGAGCTGATCGACATCAGGCTCTCCTACGGACCACATTATCGCGAGCACCCGACCGAGGATATCGCGGGGGATGCGGTCTACCCCGTCTGCGCCCCAAGGCTTGCCGGCATGGTCAAGGCTGGCGGCGAACCGCTCGCCGGGCTGCCGCTGATCCATACCGACTGGGGACCGACAGGAGCGTCTTTTCCGTCCTGGCGCAACTGGTTCGAGGCGGCCGGTGTTGAACCTGGCCGGGCGGCGCAGCGTGGCCTTTCAGCCAATTCGTCGCGCGCGGCGCTCGATCTCGCCATTTCAGGACTGGGCGTGGCGCTGGCGCAAGGGGTCTACTGTGCCGAAGCGCTGGAGGACGGCCGGCTGGTCCGACCCGCTGAAAGGGCGATCGCCCTGCGCCAGCCTTATTGCCTGACTGTCCCGGAGCGGAGCGCGAGGCGCGACGTGGTGACGGCTTTTCGCGATTGGTTGATTGGCGAATGCCAACGCGCCGTGGGCTCATCGGCGTTGCGCTGACCGGGAGAGGTGATGGTCAGAGGTGGCCGCTCAATGCCACCACCATGTCCTTGTTGGTCGCCACGGGCACGATCTCGAACTCGACCAGATCGGCCCATTCGATGACCCATCGCTGCAGGAGCGTAACGTCATCGGTCTCCACCAGCAGGAAACAGCGGCTCATATCCGCCGCGATCCAGCTGTGGTGCACGACAAGTTCCTCCGGCTTCAGGCGGCCACGGTCGCGGAAACGGCGATAGATTTCCTTGCGATCACAACCGGTGAAATCCTCGATGACAATGAACTGCATATTGCTCCTTGGCGGGATTATCGCCCCGGCCGGTCCAGTCGCTCCAGGAACCACTGCGTCAGCCGCACCCAGACCTCGTCCTTCTCGCCGGAATCCTCCCAGCCATGGTCGAGATTGGGGTTGTCGTTGACCTCGATGACGAAGACGCCGTCCTTGGTTTCCTTCAGGTCGACGCCATAAAGTCCATCGCCGATGCAACGGGCCGCCTTGACAGCGGTTTCGACGACATGGGCCGGTGTCTCCTTCAGCGTGAAGGTCTTGATGCCGCCTTGATCGGGCTTGCCATTGGCCTTGTGGTTGACGATCTGCCAGTGCTTCTTGGCCATCAGGTAGTGCACGGCGAACAGCGGCTGTCCGCCGAGCACGCCGACGCGCCAGTCATATTCGGTCGGGATGAATTTCTGCGCTATGAGGAGGTCGGAATCCTCCAGCCATTCGGTTGCAAGCCGTGTCAGTTCTTCCAAATTCTCGCATTTCTTGACGCCGCGCGAGAAGGAGGAATCCGGAATCTTCAGCACCAGCGGGAAGCCCAGCGTCTGTGCGGCCAGTTCGAAATCCGACGTGCCGGCGATCATCACCGTCGGCGGCACGGGCACCTTGTTGTAGGCCATCAGTTCGTTGAGATAGACCTTGTTGGTGCAACGGATCATCGACAGCGGATCGTCGATGACCGGCATGCCTTCCTGTTGGGCGCGGCGGGCGAAACGATAGGTGTGATTGGAGATCGAGGTGGTCTCGCGGATGAACAGGGCGTCGTAGTTCGCCAGCTTGGCAAGGTCCTTCCTGGTGATGGGTTCGATTTCGACCCCCATCTTCTCGGCGATCTTGGCCCAGTAACGCAGCGAGGAGATTTCCGAGGGCGGCAATTCCTCATGCGGATCGACCAGCGTGGCAAAGGTGTAGCGCGCCGGCGTGCGGCCCTTGGTGTCGCGCCACTCGCGGTTGGTGTAGGTTTCCAGGCACTGGATGAAGCTCTTTTCCTCATCCTCGGTCATTCGCGCCAGCGGATGGAAGCCGATCTTGCGGATGGAGGCCCATTCGGCGCTGTCCTTGATATGGACTTCGAGTGCCGGCGCGCGGAACCAATCGAACAGAAGCTTGGCGAAACGGTCCCAGACCTTGGACGGCCCGATGCCGAAAAAGATACAGACCTTCGCCGGAAAGGCGCCGCCGAGATCCTTGCGGCATTTGTTGAGCGCGAGTTCCAGCTCGGGCAAGGCATGCTCGTAGAGCTTGCGTTCCGACAGGTCGATCATCGTCTCGACCGTCGGGATGACCTTGTGTCCACGCGAACTCGCCAGCAGCGAGGCATAATAGCCGCGGCTCTGGTAACCGTAATTGTTCGACAGGTTGATGACTTTCGGCCGCTGGCCGCGGAACAACGCCGGATGCGCGAGATAGTCGCGGTTGGTGATGATCTTGTGCGGTGTCGCCACCTGATCGAGATCGCTTTGCCGGCCGGTCAGGATAACCCAGGTCATTGTTATCAGCGCTTCCCCAAAGTGATGGCCGCGCGCAGTCCGTCGCGGCCGAACTGCGCCATGTTCATGAAGATGCCGTAGGGCACCGGAATGTTGGCGGCATCAAGGATGGTTTCCTGCCTTTCATCCTCGACCCAGGGATCGTGGATCAGAATATGGTCGCCGTCATCGCCGATAGCCAGTACCCAATGCGGCACCTTCTTGCCGAACATCAGGAAACCGCTGATCAGCACCAGCACCAGTTTCCCCCCGGCGAGAGCCGCCCTGATATCGTCGATGGTAAACGGACGGTAATTCACCGGTATGCCGTAAAGTTCCGCGCGGCGGCGAAAGTCGACCTGCGCAAGTTCCATCACCCGACGCTTGTCCTCGCTTCGAACGGATTGCAAGAACAACGCGCCATAGAAGGAGACGAAGATTTCCGCCGCGAGCCCGCTTTCGTACCCCGAGACGGCCAAGCCGAACGGCTCGCAACCACCCGGCCCCGACATCATGAAGACGGTCGTCGCCTCGCGCCAGAGGCGAATTTCCATCACCGGATCCGGCACGAACCCACGATCGAAATTGGCCATGGCCATCATCAGGCAGCACGGGCCGCAGGTGAACTCGCAGGTCTGCGGATAAAACGGCACCTTGGTGGCGACGGGAAGATCGCCGCGCAAGGTCTTTTCATAGCGCAGCGCCGTCTCGCCATCCGAATAGTAGCCCGGCTCGCGGCCGATTTTGCGATAGCCGGCCTGCTCGTAGATGCGGATGGCGCGGCCATTGTCCTCGCGTACTTCCAGACGCAGCATCATGCGGTCATGTTCGAAGGCCGCCTCCTCCGCCGCCGAGAGCAGCTGTCGGCCAATGCCGAGCCCGCCGAAAAACGGTCCAACGGCAATGGAATAGAGCCGTGCCACCCCACTGCCCTTGCGAAACAGCACGATCGCGTAGCCGCCGACGCGGCCATCGATTTCGGCGACCAGCGTCTCGGCGGTCTCGCGCTCGATGAACTGGCGGAAGGAGCGTCGGGAGATGCGGTCGCTCGAAAAAACGGCTTTCTCGATGGCGGCGAGATCATCGACGTCGGAAGCGCGGGCCGTGCGGATCTCGGCAGGCATGCGGCTTGAGAAAACCCCGATTGCGTTGCGGAAACGGCCCCGGTCAAAAGCGTCGCGAACACCGGCCGAAGCACCGGCATTCATCAAGCGCTATCGCTCCTTGATTAGGGCCGAATTGTGACAGTTTCCCCAGCGGCAGGGAAGCCGGCAAGCTTTGAACGGAATCGTCGTTTTCAAGCCCGCCGGCGGCGCGGGATCGCAACCGGCTCAGCTCGCCAGACCGGCCAGAAGCTGGCCATAGGCGCTCTTGGCCACGACCGCCAATTGCTCGCGCGGCAGCGAACCGACGACGGCGCAGCCATAGCCCTTGTCCAGCCAGTAGACCGCCTGCGGACCATCCTGCGCCGAAGCATAGGTGCCCCTGGCATTCTCGGTCGATTCCGCCGTCACGAAGAGAGATATGCGCTCGCCCTTGTCGTCCTCGTAGAGCAGCATCGCAGCCTTGCTTTCGCCGGCCGGCAGCAACCTGCCACCGATCAACTGGAAGCCGTTCGCGCTCAAATCCGGCGCCACCAGCTTCAGGCCGACCCGGTTGGACAGCCAAGTCTGCAAATGATCCTTGTCGCTGGCCGGGACTTCGACCGCGTGCCGTTTCTCCGCAGCGTAGATGACATGGGCGGCGATCGCCTGCTCGGCGAGCAGATCCTCCGCCGGATCCTCCTGCCCGAGGCCGTCCATGCCGGCAAAGTAGCCGCCAAATCCGCCCACGGCCAGAAGCGCGGCCGCGGCGGCGGCAAGCCACCAGCGCGAGCGCGGCACCGCGGCTTTGACCGGCGCTTCGCCGAGCACCACCTTGCGCAAACGGGCGGGAACAGGCTCGTCAAGCACGCCGGCAAAGGCGGCGCGCAATGCCTCCCGGTCGGCGGTGAAACGGACACTCCTTGCCTTCATCTCAGGATTGCCATCGAGCCAGGCTTCATAGGCGACGCGCTCGTCGGCCGGCAACTCGCCATCGAGCGCCATGTGAATATCCCGTTCGGAAAAATCGCGGCGGATCATTTCTCGACGATCCTTATGGCGCGACGGCGAGCCGTATCGTCCAGCAATCCGCGCAGTTCCTCACGCCCGCGCGCGATGCGCGACATCAGCGTGCCCGCGGGCACGCCCAGAATGTTGGCGGCTTCGGCATAGGAAAAGCCCTCGATGGCGACCATGACCAGCGCCGCGCGACGATCGGGGCTGATCGTCTGCAACGCGTCGATGATTTCGCGCGAGGCGATACCCTCCAGCTGTTCGGCCGGCTGGGCAACCGCCTCGCCCGCCTCTAGCGGCAGCATCGCCGCTTCGCCGCGGCGGTTCACCTTGCGCATCTGGTCGATGAACAAATGATGCATGATCGTAAACAGCCACCTCCTGGGGCTTTCTCCTGTCTGCCAGTTGTCGAGCCGCAACAATGCGCGCTCGAGGCAGTCCTGAACGAGATCGTCGGCGGAATCGCGGTCGCGCAGCAGAGAGCGCGCGTAGCGGCGCAGACGCGGTATTTCGCCAAGGAGTGCTGCCTTCTTTTCGTCCATGACCGCTGGTTCTGAGGTCGCCCTTGTTGATCCCGATTGAACGCGCCTTCCCGGCACGGCGCAAGCGGCCAGCGCGAAGCGGTCCGCCGCTCCGGTCACCCAAGCAATGAGAGAACGCGGGCGAACGCCGGTTTATTCCCACACGGCGTTGAATTCCCGCCATTTATTGCTCGCTGGCCGTCAGCTTCTCCCTTGCCGCGCGCGTCAGAAGCCGCTGGTAGAACAGACCGATACCGATCAGCACCGCGCCCAGGCCGATGAAGGACAGCGCCCTCAGCACGCCTTCCAGCTCCGACATGTCGAACAGGAAGACCTTCAGCACGGCGATCGCGATCAGCGCGGCCGAGGCGATGCGCAACACCTGCGATTTCAGCCAGACTCCGGCGGTGAGCAGCACAACGCCAATGACCAGCCAGAGCGCCGAATAGGTGTAGGTCTCCAACTGGCCAAGACCACTCCACAGGCCGATGAACTCGCCCTTGAACAGGCGCCGGACCGAAAGCGTGGCGTAGGCGAAGGCAAGCAGCGAGGCCAGCAGTGCCAGCATGGCCGAATACCATTTCGGCCGCTTGCCCCTGACATAGAGAGCCAGGCCACCGGCTGCGATCGCCGGCAGGAGATAGGCCAGGAACAACAGGTTGAAGACCGGAATCCGGCCTGTCGACTCGTCCGTGAACAGCGGGTTCAGCACCAGGAAATGCTGGATGACGACGAAGGCGACTGAGATCACTCCCGCCGCCATCGAGCCATAGTGCAGCACCGAGCTTGGCGAACGCCGGTCGATAGCGACCAGGATGGCGCCGGCACCGATGGCGATCAGCGTATAGATCGCCTGCTCGGCGAGCGTCGGCGCGTCGCTGTTGATGACGCCGCCATGCATGGCATGGCGCACCAACATGGCCAGCGTCAGCAACGCGAACAATGCCGCGGCCGCCTCCATGGCAAGGCGCGGCTGACCGTTCGTGGTGCGGGCGAGCTGCCAGGCGGCGAGGCCGAAGGCGAGTGCCGGCACGCCATAGCCCGGCAGCAGCCAGTTGAAGACCGGTGTCGTCGACAGGAACTCCGCGCCGACGACGGTCGGGTCGAAAGCAACTCGGCTGAGCACCGCTATGGCGGCGGCGACCGAAATCCAGCCGAGAACCGGATAGGAGCGCCAGCGCGTGGCCAGCGCCGGCAAGATGGCCGCGGCGCCGATCAGGATGGTGGTCCAGCCGGAACCGAAAGCCATGTGCAGCATCAAGAGACCGGCGACGGCCGCGCCTGCCAAGGCGAAGGATACGGCCGTGCCGCCCTTGAGCGGCGGCTCTTCGGCGCGCGCGATCCATTCGCCGCCGGCGGCGAAAACAACGACCAGCAACGCCGCGCCCGCGGCATAGACAAAGTCGCGGTCGAGATTGCCGTAGGTGAACCAGAGCGCCAGCAGGATGACCAGCGGCGCTATGACACCCCATGCGGCCCAGGAGGCTGCCCGTATCCGCGCTGCGGCGGCGAAGCGGCGGGCAGCCCACAAACCGGCGACGACGAAGACAAGGCCTAGGCCGATACCGATGCGCAGCGTCAAGGCGTTTCCAGTCGCCACCGGCAAGCCGTCAAAGCCCAGATTGCCTTGTGACAAATCGGAGCCGATGGTTGTGGGTGGAATGATGCCGAGATGGATCATCACGGTCACGACACCGGCCGCATGCAGCAGCGGCACCGCGCGAGGTCGATAGAGCGCGGTGCCGACGAGGGCAACGAGAACCAAGGCGCCCGGCAACGCGTAGCCGGCAGCGACAAATGTCGAGTCGACCGACAGGCCGAGTGCCGAAAACGCGACGAAAGCTCCCGGCACGATCGATGGCCAATCGAAGCCGTCCTTCGCGATGTCGGCTCCGCCGACACGACTGCCCAGCCAGACGAAAGCAAGCACGACGAGCGTGACGGCGTTGATGAACAGCACGGCGGAGAGGTCCACCCCAGGCGCATCCATCATGTAGAGGATGGTCCAGACGCCGGTGCCAAAGAAGGCCGCGGCCATCAGCGATTTCCAGTCGCGGATGCGGGCGATAACGCCGGTGGCGGCGAGCACGATGGCGAGGTAGCCGAACAGCGCCCAGACATTCGGCGCGGTCGAGGCGACCAGCGCCGGCGTTGCCATGGCGCCGATCAGACCGATGCCGGCCAGGGCCTGGCCATGGACGAGAGCGGCGGCGATCGTGGCGACACCAATGGCGCCGAGCAACGCGAACGCCAGCGCCGGTCCGATAAAACCATAGATACCATGCGCGGCATAGACGGTGCCGAACAGGATGAAGGCGCCGGCAGCCGTCAAAATCGCGGGAATATAGGCGCCGGCAACCCCTTGCACCGGCACCTTGAAGCCGGTGCGACGGATGAATTCGCCGGCGCCGACCAGCACCAGGCCGAGCAACCCTGCCATGGTGAGCCGCACGCCGGGACCGAAAATGCCGGCCTCTATGGTGTAGCGGATCAGGAACAGGCCGCCCAGCGCCAGCGCTATGCCGCCGACCCAGACCGCCCACCGTGTCCCGAGTGCGGTCTCGACGTCTGACTGGCGAGCGGCTTTGGCGACCGCGGCCGGTGCCTCTTCCGATGTTTTCGGCGTTGCCTGTGGTGCGCTCCACGGACCAGGCACGCTTTCCTCAGCCGGGATTTTCGCCTCGGTTGCCTGCGCAGGCGCGGATGGCGGTTCGCTAGGTTTCGGCTCGCCGGTTGCCGGCTCGCTGATTTGCGTTGGGGCGATATCGGCCGCTGACGCGGCCACCGGTACCGTATCGGCCCTGCCCTGTTCCGACGGCTTGGCCGCGACCGGCACGGCACCCGAGAGCACGAGACTGCGCAGCGCGCCAAGCTCGCGCTCGATCAGACCGATGCGCCCCTGCTGACGCGAAATGATGACGAACAAGGCGATGATGGCGACAAGGCCGATCAAGCTTTCAAACATGGCGGTTCCCCCAAACCAGGCCAGTCTTCACTGACATCTCAGCTCACTGACAGTCAAATGCGGCAGCCAAACGGCTGAAAACTCAACGTGCCGCCAGATTGGCGGCTGGAAATATCGAACATGTCTCGGTGCCGAAAGCTAAGAGCTTGCCGCCGGCGTCCTTCAGCGTCGCTTCCGAAACGGCAAGCGTGCGGCCCTTGTGGACCACCTTGCCTTCGCAGACGACCTCTCCGGTCCTTGGCGTGATCGGCCGCGTCAGGTTCACCTTGAACTCCGCCGTCGTATAAGCCTCGCCCTTGTCGAGCAGCGTCTGCACGGCACAGGCCAGGGCCGAATCGAGCAGCGTCGCCGCCCAACCGCCATGCACGCCGCCCAGTGGATTGAGGTGGCGCTCGTTCGGCACGCCGCGGAACACGGCGCGGCCTTCCGACACTGCGGTCAGCGCAAAGCTGAGCTGGAAGGAGATCGGCGGCGCCGGATACTCGCCATCGATGATCCGCTGCAGCAATTCCAGGCCGGTGTATTTCAGGATGTCGGCATGAGGAATGGTGCCAAGGTCGAGCGGCGAGACCCGGCCAGGATAGAGTTCGACCTCGCTCATGCCGCATTTTCTCCGGCAACGCTCTTGCCGCGCGCCTGGTGCTTGCGCAGCGCCGCCAGAAAGCCGGCGCGGGCGTCAGGTTCCCCGATGCCGCGCGGTTCATAGACGTGGCGCGTGAAGAAAAAACCGGTCAGGCGGAAGGCATCCTCGATCGCAGCCTGGTCTGCGCGCAGACCGGTGCCACGCTGCAGGAAGGCTGGCAGCGCCAGCATCTTGTCGCGCCACGGGGCCCCGGCTTCGCGCGACACCGCGCGGCCCGACTTCGGCGAGACATAAGCGAGATCCTGTCTGGCGCCGGTGGCGGCGCACTGGCTGAGATCGAGGCCAAAGCCGAGCTCGTCGAGGATCAGAAGTTCGAAACGCGCCACCAGTTCGCCCGCGGCATCGGCATCGTCGAGGTGGACGATCATCACCGAAAGCGCCTCGTAGAGGCCGCCATGGGCATCGCGCTCGGGCAGCAGGCGCAGATGCGCCGCCATCGTCTGCAGCCCGTAGACGGCGACGGCGCTGTCCATCAACCGGGCGGCATTCATCTCGATCGCTTCGGCCTGAAAGGTACCCAGATGCTCGTCAAGGCGCGCGCGCCACAACAGATCGACGCGATTTCCGGGCTGGAGAACGGGCTGCTGCTTGCGGGAGCGGCCGCCGCGCACGAGGCCGAGATGGCGGCCATGCGCACGCGTCATCACCTCGAGGATGGCGCTGGTTTCGCCATGCTTGCGGGTGCCGAGAATGATTCCCTCGTCGCGCCATTCCATATCGGGAGCTTTTCACCGATCGGGTGGCGAAATCAAGGTGTGGGCCTGGCGCCACCGTAGGTGAGCGGTACACATCACAAAGAACCGCCCGTACCGATGTGCCACGGGCGGTTCGATGAAGATTGGTCGATCTGTTAGAACGAACGCTGGAAGCGGAAAATGCCGCCGATTGCGTCTGAGTTATCCTTGTCGAAGTTGTCGTAATAATCGACTTCAGCAGTGATCGTATAGCCTGGGACGATCGTGTAAGCGACGTTGGCTGCCACTGCGAAGTCGCTGGCATCGGTATAGGAGACCTGCGCGTTGAGCGCGACCTTCTTGTTCACTGTGTAGGTGCCACCGCCCCAAAACGCGAAGTTTCCATTCCACGGCTTATAGAAACTCTTGGCAACGTTGTCGTCGGTGCCGTAACCGACCATGGCAAACAATGTCAAATCCGTTGTCGCCTTCAGATCAAGACGGGCCTTGCCTGCCCATTCTTCCCAATTGCTGTTGTAGGCACCAACCGCTGTGATCGCACCCCAATCGCCTTTGTATTTCACGCCGCCGACAACATGCGGAACGTAGCTGTCGATGGTCTCTGTTGTGCCGGAGCCTTCTTCCAGCGAAGCTACGGCCGAGAAGCCGTTTCCGGCATCGAAGTAGTAACTGATCAGGTTCGTGTCTTTAATACCGTATTTTATGATCGTGTCCTGTACGACGTTACCAGCGTAGCCGATAAACGCATCATAGGGTGTTTCATCCTTACCGATGCGCAGACCACCAAGTTGGATCCACGCGAAGTTCAGGGTGACACTCTTGTTGGCAGCGCCAGCGTTGTACGTTTCGGTAAACTGATTGTAGCTAGCGATGCCGCTTTTTGCAGTGTTGCCGAAATTGAAGCGCGTCTCGGTGTAGGTTTTCAATGTACCGAGTTCTGTTTCCTGGCCGGTCCAGGTCTTCAGGTTGAAGCGAGTGTTTTTCAACCAAGTTCCCTGTTCTGTACCGTCGCGGACATCAGTGGCGCGAGCGCCGTCCAACGAGCCGACGTCACCGAAACCGGCGTCATAGCGAATGTAGCCGCCGATGCGCAGGCAGGTCTCGGTGCCCGGGATGTAGAAGTAGCCGGCGCCGTAGACGTCGCAGATCTTGACGTATTCGGCCGGTTCCGGTTCGGCGACGACGACCGCGTCCGCGGCACGTGCGCCGGACACCGCGATCAGGGCCGCGGCTGAGCCGAGAAGGAGGCTCTTGATGTTCATTTTCTGACCTCTCCAGTCAAGTTAATAAAATGGCTTCTGAATTGTGGCTGGCGGATATGTTTTCCCGCCTCACCCCCACAATGAAAAAAGGCTCGCACCGCGCCCTCTTTTCGCGGCGAACATACCCACCAATCTTCCGCCTTCAATGACAATTCCATAAATATGCCGGATTCCGACCACAGATTAAATCTGTGTTGCACAAATAACACTGACCATACCTGCCACCTTGTCAAGACGGCACAAATGGCACATCGTAATTTTTATGTAATAATTGAAATCTCTATTCGACTATTTCTCGAAATCTTTTGACTTATGCTTATTTTTAAAAGTCAAATTCGCAGATATCCCAAAAAAGATTTGGAAAATTCGTTCATTAGAGCACGCGGCTTCCAAGATAATTCTGGGCGACCTCTCGGCGGTCAGAGACCCACAACGGGACCACATAAGGACTGCACTCGGCGGCAGCTTCTTGATCCATCCGAAACTCAGCCAATGCCGGGCGACGGATGCTTTGCCTCACGCCTCGCAGTCGGCCAGCACCGCATCGATCACGCGCCACGCTTCCGGGATTGCGGGTGGCGCGATGTCTATCTGTCCGGCGGCGGTGATCAGTGCCTTCCAGAGCGCCCAGCCGCGTCCCCGCGCCCAGGTCGCCTGATCCGCCGCGATGCCGGCGCGAAAAATGTTTCGGCTTTGGCCGTGGAACAGCGTCCAGGCAATCGCCAGATCGCAGGAGGGATCGCCGACACCGGAGGTGCCAAAATCAATCACCGCGCTCAATCTGCCGTTTTCGACCAAAAGGTTGCCCTGGCTGACATCGCCATGGAACCAGACGGGCGGACCTTTCCAGGCGGCGGCAAGGGCCACCTCCCAGGCCGCGGTGGCGGCGCTGGCATCGATGCGGTTGCCAAGTGCCGAGATCGCTTGCCTTGTCTCGCCGTCATAGACGCTGAGTGGTCCGCCGCGAAAGAAATTGTGCTGCCCCGGCGCCGGCCCATCGGTCGCGTCTATCGATTTCAACGCAGCCAGGAACCGAGCCAGGTCCGTCGCGAATTCCGACAGATTTGCGATTCGTTCGCGTTTGGCGGTCTCGCCCGCGATCCAGCCATAGACGGACCAATGCCAGGGATAGCCCTCGGCGGGAGCGCCCATTGCCAGCGGAGCCGGGATCGGCAGCGGCAACAGCGGCGCCAATTTCGGCAGCCAGCGATGTTCCTTTTCGACCTGCTGGCAATAAGCCGCCGCACTCGGCAACCGCACGGTCATCTCGTCACCGAGATGGAACGTCCTGTTGTCCCAGCCGCCAAATGCGACCGGCTCAACACGAAGATGCCGCCAATGGGGAAATTGAGCTGCGATCAGCCGGCGCACCAAAGCGGTGTCGATGGTGAGCTTGCCGTCCATCGCTCCATATCTTCGTTCTTGACGCAATTGCGGATGAGAACCGCTCAGACGCTTTCCCTAGTGGGGAAACTCCAAGCCCATCTCGCGGTAGCGCTCGGGATCGTCGCCCCAGTTCTCGCGCACTTTCACGAACAGGAACAAATGCACCTTCTGCTCGAGGATGCCCGCGATCTCCATGCGGGCGGCCTGACCGATGGCGCGGATGGTCTCGCCCTTGTGGCCGAGCACGATCTTCTTCTGGCTGTCGCGCTCGACATAGATGACCTGCTCGATGCGCACCGAGCCGTCCTTCTTCTCTTCCCATTTCTCGGTTTCGATATGCGAGGAATAGGGCAACTCCTGATGCAGCCGCAGATACAGTTTCTCACGGGTGATCTCGGCCGCGAGCTGGCGCATCGGCAGGTCTGAAATCTGGTCTTCGGGATAGTACCAGGGGCCGGCAGGCAGCGCCCTGGCAAGATAGTCGAGCAGGTCCTTGCAGCCGGAGCCGGTCAACGCCGAGACCATGAAGGTGCGCTGGAACGGCACCTTCTCGTTGGCTGCCGCGGACAGGGCCAGCAGCGCCTCGGGCTTGACGCGGTCGACCTTGTTGAGGATCAGCGCCATTGGCTGGCGCACGTCCTTCAACCGTTCGAGTATGGCATCGGCGTCGCCCCTGATGCCGCGCTCGGCGTCGATCAGCAGCAAAACGATATCGGCGTCCTTGGCACCGCCCCAGGCGGTGGTCACCATCGCCGTGTCCAGCCGCCGCTTGGGTTTGAAGATGCCCGGCGTGTCAACGAAAACGATTTGCGCATTGTCATGCGTGGCGATGCCGCGCACGATGGCGCGAGTGGTCTGCACCTTGTGAGTGACGATCGACACCTTGGCGCCAACCAGTTGATTGACCAGCGTCGACTTGCCGGCATTGGGCGCACCGATCAGCGCGACAAAGCCGGAATGCGTGGCGGGGGCTTCAGCGGTTTCAATATCTGTCATGCCGCGTTCCATACACCTTCGCGCAACAGAAGGGCAGCCGCGGCGGCCTGTTCGGCCTCGCGCTTGGATCGACCGCTGCCGGTTGCCGGCTGAAACGCACCGACCCTGACGCTGACGGTAAATAGTGGATCGTGATCGGGGCCTTCGCGGCCGTCGATCTGATAGACCGGAACGGCACTCGCCGCTTGATGCGCCCATTCCTGCAGCTCGGTCTTGGCGTCGCGGCGTGCCGCGCCCGAGGCTTGCGAACGAGGCTGCCAGTATTTGTGGATGAACGCGCGGGCCGCTTCCAGACCACCGTCGAGATAAAGCACGGCGATCAGCGATTCCAACGCGTCGGCGCGCAGGTTGACGCGCTTGCGCCCCTCGAGTCCGCGCACATCCGACCCGGCACGGATCAGGTCCGGCAGCCCGATATCCTCCGCGATTTCAGAAAGTGCTTCGGCATTGACGAGCGCATTGAGCCGCAGCGACAACTCGCCTTCCGCCGCATCGGGAAACGCGGCCAGCAGCATGTCGGCGACGATCAGGCCAAGAACCCGGTCGCCGAGAAACTCGAAGCGCTCATAATCGGTGCCGGCATTGGCGCTACGTGCACTGGCATGGGTTAGCGCGCGCTGCAGGCGCCGGCGGTCGGCAAAGGCGTGGCCCGTGCGTTGCGCAAGCGCCTCGGCGAGCGCGTCGGCGGTCAACCGTTTTGGTGCCGCCATGAGCCTAGTTGACGAAATGGAACAGGCGCGAAGCGCGCATCAGCGACGGCCATTTCCAGACTTCGAGGGGGCTTGCCTTGCCGGCGATCGAGAAGAAGACAAGATTGGCGCGACCGACCAGGTTTTCGGCCGGAACATAGCCGACCGTGAAGCGGCTGTCGGCGGAATTGTCCCTGTTGTCGCCCATCATGAAATAGTGGCCGGGAGGCACGTCGAATTCGCGAGTGTTGTCGCCGATCGAATTCGGCGACAGGTCCAGCGTATCGTAGCTGACGCCGTTTGGCAGCGTCTCGCGATAGACGTCGATCGGATAATCCTTTTCCGTGATGTCGGGATTGTCGATCTGGCCGGTCTTGACGCGCTGCACGCCGACGCCGTTGATGAACAGCTGGCCGTCCTTCATCTGGATCTTGTCGCCAGGCAGGCCGACCACGCGCTTGATATAATCGACGGAGGGGTCCGGCGGGAACTTGAACACCACCACGTCGCCACGCTTGGGCTCGGAGCCCCAGATGCGGCCCGAGAAAATGTCAGGTCCAAAAGGCAGCGAATAGCGCGAGTAGCCGTAGGACCATTTGGTGACGAACAGATAGTCGCCTTCCAGAAGCGTCGGGCGCATCGACCCCGACGGGATCGAAAAGGGCTGGAACAGGAGCGTGCGGATAACCAGGGCGAGCAAAAGCGCCTGGACGATGACGCTGACTGTTTCGCCAAGCCCGCCGGATTTCTTCTGGGATTTTTCAGCCACGCTCATGTCGTCCTCGATTGTGCGTTGGATGGTATAGAGTCTCGGCGCGCGCTGGGCAACGTCAATGCCGGTCGTCAGATGCAATCAATGTGGCGCTTCTTCGACCGGCACCGCCTCTATGATCACAAAGGCTTGAGCGAGCGGGAAATCATCGGTGATGGTGAGATGGATCATTGCCCGATGGCCTCGAGGCAGTATCTTTTCCAACCGCGCCAGCGCGCCGCCGGTCAGTGCCATCGTCGGCGCGCCGCTGGGCAGGTTGACGACCCCCATGTCCCGCCAGAAAACCCCTTGTGCCAGACCGGTCCCCAGTGCCTTGGCGCAAGCCTCCTTGGCGGCAAACCGCTTGGCGTAGGAGGCCGCGCGGGCACGCCGGTTCTCCGAACGCGCCTGTTCCACCTCGGTGTAGATTCTCTGAACGAAGCGCGGACCATGACGCTCAAGCGATTTCTCGATGCGTCTGATGTCGATCAGGTCACTGCCGATGCCGATGATCATTGGGCGGCGGAACCGACACTTCCGCCGGGGTGCGGCGACTGCTGACGGCGGCTCGCGCGCTCGGCCAGCCGCTTGCGCCTCTGCTCGCGGAAGACATTCATGCCCCAGCGCGTGATGCCGTAGAACACGAGGCCGAACACCAGCCCGAGCGGCACCGCGCCGATCAGCATCGGCTCCAGGACGGGATGCCATAGTTTGGCGAATGAGAGCTTGTGCATCATCTCGCCCAACTGCGCCGGCGGACCATGTGCTGGCAGGCGATCGTGCAGGATGAGCTTGCCGGTCTCCCAGGACGCGCCCCACAGAATCGGAAAGGTCAACGGATTGCCGAAGAAGACGGCCCCGAGAGCGGCTGCCACCAGATTGCCGGCAATCATCCAGCAGAGGACGGCGGCAATGATGAAGTGGAAACCCACGGGGAAGAACGAAGCAAACACACCGGCCGCGACGCCGGCCGCCACGGCGTGTGGGGTGGCCTTCAGCCGCAGGATGCGCTTGGAGAAATATTGCAGGGAGCGCGAAAACGAACGGCGCGGCCATAGATAGGTACGCACACGCTCCAGAAGGCCGTCAGGCTTGCGGCGACGAAAAAGCACTCTGTTCCAATTCCCGGTTCATCAGCACCATTGCGACCATTCCTGGCCAGGCGCGACAGCTTTATCTTGCGCTTCCAGGGCGCGGAAAGGCAACAACGACTTTGATATAGCGATTGCCACGCCGCGGAACAATGAAACGCCGCCGCGATGGTCTGCCGCAGGCAGGTAACAAGAGCGCCATTGAGGCGAAACTGAGGACGGGAGCAACAGAGAGTTCTGATGATCACGATACGGCCTGCCCGCGAACACGACGCCGAGTTGCTACCGGACATCGAACAGTCGGCCGGGCAAGCATTCCGCGCGGTCCCGGAGCTTGCCTGGCTGGCAGACGGGGAGAATGTCAGCGCCGAACGGCATCGCGGCCTGATCCGGCAAGGCGCGTGTATTGTCGCCACCGACGGCAGCGATCGCCCTGTCGGCCTGCTCAGTGCCGAGATCGACGGCGGGATACTGCATATCTGGGAGCTCGACGTACGCCTGGACCTGCAAGGCCAAGGCATCGGGCGCGCCTTGCTCGAACGCGCGATCGAAGACGCCAGACGGGGCGGTCTCGCGGCAATCACCCTGACCACGTTCCGCGATATCGCCTGGAATGCGCCGTTCTACGGCAAGATCGGGTTTCGCATTCTCAAAGACATTGAAGTTGATCAACGGCTTGCCGATCTGCTGCGTGGCGAAGCCGCGCACGGCTTGCCGGTGAACCGCCGTTGCGCCATGCGGTTCGAGCTCGAATAAAAGGACTTCTATCCCTTATATTCGCTGACCTCGACGAGATTGCCGTCGGGGTCGCGGAAATAGATTGACATCATCGCGCCGCGCGCGCCGGTGCGCTCGACCGGACCGGTTTCGATTGCCACGCCGTTGGCTTCGAGGTTGGCGCAAATTTCAGCAAGCGGCCGGGCCGCGACCAGGCAGAAATCACCGGAGCCGGCTGTCGGTGCTGTGGCCTTTGGCTCGAAAGTGCGGCTGATCTCATGCAGATTGATCTTCTGCGACCCGAACAGCAGCGCTGTCGGCCGGCGCGGCTCATCAAGGCGCTTCAAACCAAGCACACGCTCATAGAAGGCACACGTCTCCTCGACCGAGCGGACCGTCAGCACGAAATGATCGATGCCGGCGATCATGGCTGTTTGCCTAGATATTGCGGCTGCCGGGCTTGACGGCCGGGATGGCGGCAAGCTCGGGCGGCAACCTGTCCGGCGGATAGGCCGGGACCTCATATTCGGCAAGCGCGATCAACGGCACCCCGACCTGGGTCCTGCCGGCCGAACGGTCGATGATACACGCGGCCGCGACGACCTCGGCGCCAAGTTCTCGCAGGCAATCGATGGTTTCGCGGATCGAGAGACCGGTGGTGACTATGTCCTCGACGATGACGACACGGACGCCCCGGTCGATCTCGAAGCGGCGGAGACGAAACTCGCCCCCTTCCCGCTCCACCCAGATCGCCGGCACGCCAAGGTGGCGCGAGGTTTCGTAAGCCGGGATAAGGCCGCCGATGGCCGGCCCAACGACATAGTCGATTTTGCCTGGTACCGCGGCGCGGATCTTGTCGGCCAGCGCCTTGCACAAGCGCTCGGTCTTGTCGGCATGCATGAAGACGCGTGCCTTCTGCAGGAAGACCGGACTGCGCAGGCCCGACGTCAGGATGAAATGACCCTCCAGAACAGCGCCAGCCTCACGGAATATGCCCAGCACTTCGTCGGTGTTCATCTCATCCCCCTGATTGGCTTCTCGCTAGCCATTGACGCGCCGCGCATCGCTGACGCTCGAATTGTCCTTGAGCTGCGATAGCAGCCGGTTGAGATGCTTCAGGTCCCAAACCTCGAGATCGATCAGCATTTCGGTGAAATCGGGCGCGGTGCGCACCATGGACAGCGTATGGATGTTGGCGTCGTTGGCGGCTACGACCTGGGCGATGTCGGCAAGCGAGCCCGGCGCGTTGATGGCAGTGACCGAGACACGCGCGGGAAACCGTTCCTTGGTGCGCTCGTCAATGTCCCAGCGCACATCGATCCAGCGTTCCGGCTGGTCGTCGAAAGCCTGCAGCGCCGGCGACTGGATCGGATAGATGGTGATGCCGGTACCCGGCTGGACGATGCCGACGATGCGGTCCCCAGGGACAGCACCCTCGGGCGCGAAACGCACCGGCAGATCGCCGCGAACGCCACGGATCGGCACGGCGCCGTCGCGCGGCTGGTCCTTGTCCTTGCGCGCGGCACGGCCAGGAATCTGGAACAGCATGCCGGCGGCGTTGCGGATCTTCGACCAGCCCTCCTCGCGCTGCTTGGGGGCAGCTGAGGTAACGCGCTCGTCCTTGTAGTCCGGGTAGACCGCTTTCATGACATCCGTCGAAGCCAGTTCACCACGACCGACGGACGCCAGCACATCCTCTATATCCTTGCGCGCCAGCCGGTGCAGCACGGGCTTCAGGCTTTCCTTGGTGAAGGTCTTGCCGGCCCGTTCGAAAGCCCGCTCCAGAATGCGCGCGCCAAGGCCGGAATATTGCTTGCGGATGGCATTCTTGGTGGCGCGGCGGATAGCGGCGCGTGCCTTGCCGGTGACGACGACCGATTCCCACGCAGCCGGAGGCACCTGCGCCTTGGAGCGGATGATCTCGACCTCATCGCCATTCTTCAATTCCGTCATCAGCGGCATGATGCGGCCGTTTACCTTGGCACCGACGCAGGTGTCGCCGACATCGGTGTGCACCGCATAGGCGAAATCGATAGGCGTGGCGCCGCGCGGCAAGGCAATCAGCATGCCTTTCGGCGTGAAGCAGAACACCTGGTCCTGGAACAGTTCCAGCTTGGTGTTTTCGAGAAAATCCTCGGGATTGTCGCCCTCCGCCAACTGCTCGATGGTGCGCCGCAGCCAGGCGTAGGCATTGGTCTCCTTCGAGATCGCATGGCCGGCGCCGTTCGTCTTGCCGCCATTGTCCTTGTAGATCGAATGGGCGGCGACGCCATATTCGGCGATCTTGTTCATCTCGCGGGTGCGGATCTGCAGTTCGACGCGCTGACGTGACGGACCGACGATGGTGGTGTGGATCGAACGATAATCGTTCTGCTTCGGCGTCGAGATGTAGTCCTTGAACCGGCCGGGCACCATCGACCAGGTGGTGTGGATGGCGCCGAGCGCGCGATAGCAGTCCTCGACGGTGTCGACCACGACGCGGAAGCCGAAAATGTCGGACAACTGCTCGAAAGACAGCGCCTTGGCCTCCATCTTGCGGAACACCGACCACGGCTTCTTCTGGCGGCTTTTGACACCGGCCCTGATGGCATGTTTCTCGAACAGACCCGAAAGGGCCTTCTCGATCTCGGACAGAACATCCTTGTTGCGCTCGAATATCTCGGCGAGCCGGGCGGTAACGGCGCGGTAGGCTTCCGGATTGATGTAGCGGAAGGCGATCTCCTCCAGCTCCTCGCGCATGCCTTGCATGCCCATGCGCCCGGCCAGCGGCGCGTAGATGTCCATCGTCTCCTCGGCGATGCGCAGGCGCTTGGCCTCCGGCACATGGTCGAGGGTGCGCATGTTGTGCAACCGGTCGGCGAGCTTGACCAGGAGCACGCGGACATCTTCCGAGATCGCCAGCAGCAGCTTGCGCAGATTTTCCGCCTGCTCGGCCTTCTTCGAGACGAGGTCGAGCTTCTTCAGCTTGGTCAACCCCTCGACCAGCTTGCCCATCTCGGGCCCAAATAGCTCATCGATCTCTGCGCGGGTCGCGGTCGTGTCCTCGATTGTGTCATGCAGCAGGGCAACCGCGATCGTCGCCTCGTCCATGTGCATTTCGGTGAGGATCGCGGCGACTTCGAGCGGATGCGAGAAATAGGGATCGCCGGAGGCACGCTTCTGGTGGCCATGCTTCTGCATGGCGTAGACATAGGCTTTGTTGAGCAACGCCTCGTTGACGTCAGGCTTGTAGCGCTGCACGCGCTCGACAAGCTCATACTGACGCATCATGGGCGGATTCTCACAGCGATGAAATGAATCATGCGCCGCACTGTTGTACGGCGCATGTCATAGATAGCCACGAAATTGTCGATACGGAAGGGCCGGAAGATTGTTCCAGGCGCCTCCAGGGCGTTGCTTAGTAGTCGTCGCTCTTTTCCGGCGGCACCAGACCTTCGATGCCGGCCAGCAGGTCTTCCTCGGTCATGCGATCGAAGGCGATGTTGTCCTCGGCGTCGTCGGTGTCGGCGGCGGCAACGGCACCGCCGGTCTGGTCGGCGATCACTTCGCCGTCGGCTTCGGGTTCGTCGACCTCGACATGCTTCTGCAGCGAATGGATCAGATCTTCCTTGAGATCGTCGGGCGACAGTGTCTCGTCGGCAATTTCGCGCAGCGCAATGACCGGATTCTTGTCATTGTCGCGCGGCACGGTGATCTGCGCGCCCTGGCTGATCTGACGGGCGCGGTGGCCGGCCAGAAGCACCAGTTCGAAGCGGTTGTCGACCTTGTCGATGCAATCTTCAACGGTTACGCGGGCCATGGATTGCCCCTTTCATGCCTGGATGTGACGGAAAACAGGCGCGGTCCATAACCCGAACGACGCCAAAATACAAGCATCATGGCAAGGTGGGCCTGAAGGACACTCAATCCCTCCTTCAAACCGCGGATTTGGCAAACCCTGCCCCGGCCATGAGTTCCGCACGCCGATCACAATTGCTTGCAGTGCCGCCAAGCGCCCTTGGATTGCCGCCAAACTGGCGTTATTCCGGTTGGTGATGGTCGGCCGGTTTTTATGGGCCTGACCGATAGTCGCTACCGCATTTCGTTAGACGGCCAGTTATTTCGAAAAGGAATTTTCTCATGTTCGACCCTCGTGAAAAAATCGCCCTGTTCATCGACGGCGCCAATCTCTACGCCACCTCGCGCGCACTCGGGTTCGACATCGACTATCGCAAGCTTCTGGCGAGCTTCCAGAAACGTGGGTACCTGCTGCGCGCCTACTATTACACCGCGCTGGTCGAGGACCAGGAATACTCCTCGATCCGGCCGCTGATCGACTGGCTCGACTATAACGGCTTCAAAGTGGTGACCAAGCCGGCCAAGGAATTCACCGACTCGACCGGCCGTCGCAAGATCAAGGGCAATATGGACATCGAGCTCACGGTCGACGCCCTGGAACTCGCCGATGTCGTCGACCACTATGTCATCTTTTCAGGCGATGGCGACTTCCGCACGCTGGTCGAGGCGCTGCAACGGCGTGGCCGCAAGGTGTCGATCGTCTCGACCATGGCCTCGCAGCCGCCGATGATCTCGGACGACCTGCGTCGCCAGGCCGACCATTTCATCGATCTGACCACGCTCAAGAACGAAGTCGGCCGCGATCCCTCCGAGCGGCCCGTACGGCGGCCGGAACCCGCCGAGGTCGACGAGGACGATTACTGAGGCGGCCGACTTGGCCGTCCTTTCGACCGAACCGGACCGCGACTGCCCGCTCTGCCCGCGGCTGCATGACTTTATCGCCGAATGGCGGCAGCGTGAACCGTCCTGGTTCAACGCGCCGGTGCCGACATTCCTGCCACAGGGTGGTGAGGAAACCGTCCAGCTTCTGATCGTCGGCCTGGCGCCTGGCCTGCGCGGCGCCAACCGGACAGGGCGCCCCTTCACCGGCGACTATGCCGGCGACCTGCTCTATTCGACGCTGATCGCGCACGGTTTTGCACGCGGTGAATTCAAGGCGAGGCCCGATGACGGGCTGGAACTCGTCGGCACGGCAATCACCAACGCGGTGCGCTGCGTGCCGCCGGAGAACAAGCCGGTCGGTGCCGAGATCACCACCTGCCGGACATTCCTGGTGCCGACGATCGCTCGTTTTCCGAGCCTGCGCGCCGTGCTGGCGCTGGGGTCGATCGCGCACCAGTCGACGGTACGGGCGCTGGGCGGGCGCGTCGCGGCCTATCCGTTCAAGCATGGCGGCCAGGTGGAAGCCGGCGGCATCAGGCTGTTTTCGAGCTATCACTGCTCGCGCTACAACACCAATACGGGTGTGCTGACCGAAGCGATGTTCGTCAGGGTTTTCGGCGAGATCGCCGCATTCCTGGAGAACTGAGCACGGGAGCCCATGATCCCGGGTGCCCGCTCACACCGGCAGCAGGGCATCCGGTTTGACGTCGCCGATCGAGGCGTAGGTATGTGTCTCCCTCACGCCGGGAAGCGGCAGGATGACGCGTTTGAGGAAATCCTGGTAGTCGGCCATCTCGGCGATGCGTGCCTTCACCAGATAGTCGAAGCCGCCGACGACCATGTGGCATTCCAGAACTTCAGGCGCCTTTGCGACCGCCTCGGCGAAGCGGTCAAAGATATGCGGGGCCGCGTGGTCGAGCCGCACCTCGATGAAGACGAGCGTGCCGCGGCCGATCTTTGCCGGGTTGAGCACCGCCCTGACCGCGGTGATGAACCCTTCGCGAAACAGGCGTTTCACGCGCTGGCTGGCGCCGGTCGGCGACAGGCCGACGCGCGCCGCCAAGTCAAGCGTGGTGCGGCGACCATCTTCTTGTAGCAGCCGCAGAAGACTGCGGTCCACGGCATCGAGATCGACGGGCTCAGGATTCACGTTAGCGGCACCCAATTTGCGTGAATTACACTTTAAAATGCGAAAAACAGCGTATTTTGTCGCCGCCGTTTCGACAATAGGCTGCGCTTCATCGCAAGGCCTGGATTGTCTCGCCCTGGCGGCATGAACATGGTGTTGAACTGACATGGTATTGAACTGACATGGCGGACGCGCGAGACACGGTAAACGCAAGGCTGGCGGTCATCGCCGGCCTTGCCATGATCGGCATCTATGCGGCGCAGTTCGTGGCCGCGCGGTTCAGCCTGAGAGAGCATCTGACGGCCACCGACATGGCCAGCCTGCGCTTTGCCGGTGCCGGTGCGGTGTTCCTGCCGATCGTCTGGTGGCGCGGCCTGGCAACCGTGACCGCGCTGGGCTGGCGGCGTGGATTGGCATTGGCGGCCCTGGCCGGTTTGCCCTACCCCCTTATCATCAACTGGGGCCTGACCCACGCGCCCGCCGCTCATGCGGCAGCACTTTGCCCCGCTTCGATCGTCTTCTTCTCATTCCTGCTGTCATTGTTCAGGGAAAGAGCTTCGCGGCAGCGTGTCGTCGGTGTCGTCACGATCATCGCCGGGCTGCTGCTGTTCATCGTACCGGCGCGCGGCGGCACTGGCGGTGCCCTCTTCGGCGATCTGCTGTTCATCGGATCGGGTGTGATGTTCTCCGCCTATGCCGCCCTTGTGCAGCGATGGCGCGTCGAACCGATCACTGCGACCGCGACAGTGGTGATCTTGTCATGCCTGCCGCTGCCGCTGCTCTGGTTTTTTGCGCCAAGCGGCCTGCAAGCGGCCGCGGGTGCCGAGATCGTCAGCCAGATCGTCATCCAGGGCCTGCTCGCAGGCGCTGCGGCAATGTTCCTCTATACTTACATCGTCGACCAGTTAGGCCCGCAGGCGGCTTCGCTGTTCCTGCCGGGCGTGCCGATCGCCACCGTGATGGTGGGCATGATCGTGCTTGGCGAGACGCCGCTCGCGATTCAATGCGGGGCCATCGCCATCATGGCTGGCGGGATGTTGTATTCAGCGATGGGTCGACGCGGCACCAGGGAAACTCTGGCTGTTCCGACATCAGCTGGATCGTAACGGGTTCACCTGCATCAAGGTGTGGCGGCAAGCAGCGCCGCCAGTTTCTCCGGCCCGCCCTGCAGAACGTTCAGGTCGACGTCCCCCTCAATGCCGTCCACGCGTCCCCTGTTGTGATACTGCCAGTAGATCCAGTCGCGCCGGTCCGGCTCGATGAGCAGCGAGCGCAGCCACAGCGGGCGCGCGGCGATCCGCCCGGCATAGGCGGCCTCGGCCTCGTCGGTCAAATAGACGATTGCCGGTTTGCCGAACACAGCCTCGACGGGTCCAAGGAAGGCCTCGAGCTCGGCGTTCAGTTGCTCGGGTGAAGGGCGCTGCGGACAGTTGCCGCCGAACTCGATGTCGACCACCGGCGGCAGCAACGGCTGATCGTGCGGCACCACCGAAATGAAATTCCTGGCCTGGTCGGCGCCCGGCCGGCAGAAGGTGAAGAAATGATAGGCGCCGACGGCGAGCCCGGCGGCGCGGGCTTCGCGCAGATTGCCGGCGAAGGCATCATCGACATGGTCGCCGCCCTCGGTCGCCTTGATGACGGCGAAAGCCACATCGTCGGCGGCAACACGCCGCCAGTCGATCTGGCCCTGGTGATGGGAAACGTCGATACCCCTGACCGGATATTTGCCGCGGTCGGGAGAGTAGGTGTGGAAATACGTCAATGCGCCCAGGGCAACGACACATGCCAGAGCAAGACCGGCCAGGCCCCAGAGAACAATCCGCTTCTTCAAGACCATCCCCTGTTGGACTTGCCGATCGTTCGATCGTCGAAGCCCGACTATCGGCTTTTTCAGGCTGTCACCTGATTATCCGCGTTCCTTAAGCAGCCGGCCCTTTTCGCGCGACCAGTCGCGCTGCTTCTCGGTCTCGCGCTTGTCATGCAGCTTCTTGCCGCGGCCAACGGCAAGCAAGAGCTTGGCGCGGCCCTGGTCGTTGAAATAGATTTTCAGCGGCACAAGCGTCATGCCTTCGCGCTCGATGCTCTGCGACAGTTTCGCCATCTCGCGCTTGTTGAGCAGGAGTTTGCGCCGCCGGCGCGGCTCGTGGTTGAAGCGGTTGGCCTGCAGATATTCCGGCAGATAGGAATTGATCAGCCAGATCTCGCCGCCCTCGACCGAAGCGTAGCTCTCCTGGATGTTGGCCTGCCCCTGGCGCAGCGATTTGACCTCGGTGCCGGTCAGCACAAGGCCGGCCTCGATCGTGTCGAGCACCTCGTAGGAAAACCGCGCCTTGCGGTTTTCCGCGACGGTCTTGTTGTTGGGATCGGCTTTTCTGACTTGATTCATAATGTGGAGAGGTGGCGCCTCATCCCTAATTAATCAAGCCGGCGTGCTTCATGGCCGCATCGATCTTCTCGGCCGTCGCCGGTTCGACGGTCACCAGCGGCGAACGCAGCACGTTCTCGACCTTGCCAAGCTTCGACAGAGCGTATTTGGCGCCGGACACCCCCGGCTCCAGGAAGATCGCCTTGTGCAGTGGCAAGAGACGGTCCTGCAACTCCAGCGCCTTCGCGCTGTCACCGGAAAGCGTCGCCTCCTGGAACTCGGCGCAGAGCCGCGGCGCGACGTTCGACGTCACCGAAATACAGCCGACGCCGCCATGCGCGTTGAAGCCGAGCGCCGAGGCGTCCTCGCCCGAAAGCTGGATGAAATCCTTGCCGCAGGTCATGCGCTGCTCGGAGACACGTTCGACCTTGCCGGTCGCGTCCTTGACGCCGACGATGTTCTTGAAGTCATGGGCCAGCCGGCCCATCGTCTCCGGCATCATGTCGATCACCGAACGCGGCGGGATGTTGTAGATGATGATCGGCAGCTTGGTCGCCCTGGCGACGGCGGCGAAATGCTCGTAGAGACCGCGCTGCGTCGGCCTGTTGTAATAAGGGGTGACGACAAGTGCCGCGTCAGCGCCGGCCTTTTCGGCGTATTGCACAAGCCCCACGGCTTCCTCGGTGTTGTTGGAACCGGCACCGGCGACAACCGGAGCGCGGCCCTTGGCCACCTCGATGCAGACCTTCACGACATGGCGATGCTCGTCATGCGACAGCGTCGGCGATTCGCCGGTCGTGCCCACGGGAACCAAACCCGTCGTGCCCTCCCCGAGCTGCCAGGCGACGAAGGCGCGAAAGGCTTTCTCGTCGAAACGCCCGCTCTTTTCGAACGGTGTCACGAGCGCAGTAAGCGAGCCTCTCAGCATATCGTCCAACTCCTTGGGACTTTGTCGGTTTATACAGTCGTTGCCCCAAAAACGGTATCCACTCTGGGCGACATGCATCGGTGTTTTGTCGGTCGCGCCTTCTAACCGAAAGCGAAGCCGCGCACCATAGTCTCGACATTGTTGCGCGGCAAGCATTGCCATGGTGCCAGCAAGCGTAATTCGAACGGCCTCGATAACCCTTTGTTTACGAGCCCTTCACGACCTAAGTTTAGGCTTCGGGGCTGCTTCGCCTGCTGGTAAAATGCTGGATTAAGGAAAGACACCGAGACGATGCCGACCGGTCGGCCCCACCTGTTCGCGCTTCTTGGCGCCATCGCCGCGCTGATGCCCGGCGTGGCGATCAGCGGCAGCGTCGATGTCCGGGTCACCTCGGCCATTCCTGTGCCCGGTGTACAGGACAAGGCACCACAGGCCCCCTCGCCCGGCGTCGCGCTCTTGAAGAGCGGACTGGATGCACTGGCCGCTGGCGATATTGGCGGCGCCCGCGGCGTGCGCGACGCGCTGCCGGCACAATCGCTAGACCAGCACATACTGGCTTGGGCGATCGCGCTCTATGGGGGCGACAAGGTCCCGAGCGGCGACATCGCGGAGGCCGCGAAGATGCTGCCCAACTGGCCCGGCACGGTTGCGTTGCGGAAGAACAGCGAGCGCGCGCTTTACCGCGAGAATCCGGCGGCGGACGTCGCCCTCAAGGCATTCGATGGCAGCCAGCCGCAGACATTCGAAGGCGTGATGGTTCTCGCGCGCGCCTATGTCTCGTCCGGCAATGCCAAGGCGGCGCGATCGGTGCTGTCGCCGTTCTGGCGGACCGCGATCCTGGAAGCCAAGGACGAGACGGCTCTGATCAAGGAGTTCGGCAATCTCATACCTGCCGCGGATCACCGTTTTCGCATGGAGCGCATGTTCTATGCCGACCGGGTGAATTCCGCCTTGCGTGTCGCAGGCCTTGCCGGCGCCCAGCAGCTTGCCGACGCCTGGGTGGCTGCCGACAAGGGCGACAAGAATGCCGCCAAACTGCTGAAGGCGGTGCCGGTGGCGCAGCGTTCGGCTGGCTATTTCTTCACGCAGGCCGAATATCTGCGCAAGCAGGAGGATTTCGCGGGTGCCGCCGCAGTTGTCATGAAGGCGCCGACAGACCGTGAATCCCTGGTCGATCCGGACGCCTGGTGGGTCGAACGCCGGGTGCTGTCGCGCGAACTCGTCGACCAGGGCGACATGAAGACCGCCTATAAAATAGTCGCCACGCACACTGCCGAAAGCGCCGCCAATGCGGCGGAGGCCGAGTTCCATGCCGGCTGGTATGCGCTGCGTGGTCTCAACGATCCCAAGCTCGCCGCAACGCATTTCGCGCGCATCGCCGACCTTGCCCAGGGGCCGATGACCCTGTCGCGCGCCTATTACTGGCTCGGCCGCGCGGCGGAAGTCGGCGGCCCCGGCAATGCCAAGGACTATTTTGGGCGCGCTGCGACCTACGGCACCACGTTTTACGGCCAACTGGCCGCCGAACGCGTCGGCCGGCAGGCGCTCAACATCGTCTATCCCCAGCCAAGTGCGGCCGACCGGCAGACCTTTGCCGGCCGCGAGGCCGTCAGCGCAATCAAGCGCCTGCAGGAAGCCGGTTACGACCGTTATGCCGAAACGCTCTATCGCGACCTTGCCGGGCAATTGACCAGTCCGGGTGAACTGGCGCTGCTCGCTGTCCTTGCGGAAAAGCAGGACAACCATTTTATGGCGCTGAAAATCGGCAAGATCGCCGGGGCGCGCGGCATCGATGTCGGCGCGCTGTCGCATCCGCTCGGCGTCATTCCCGATTCGGCCAATATTTCAGGTTCGGGCAAGGCGCTCGCCTATGCGATCGCCCGCCAGGAAAGCGAATTCAACATCGGCGCCGTGTCCAGCGCGGGAGCGCGCGGACTGCTGCAGCTGATGCCGGGAACCGCAAAGCAATTGGCGAAAAAGGCCGGATTGCAGTTTTCGCAGACCAGGCTAACAACCGACGCCGGATACAATGCGACGCTTGGCTCGGCATTCCTGGGCGAACAGCTCGATCGCTTCAACGGCTCCTACGTATTGACCTTCGCGGGCTACAATGCCGGCCCGACCCGGGCAAGCCAGTGGGTGGCGAAATATGGCGACCCCCGCGGCAAGGACATCGATGCGGTGGTGGACTGGATTGAGCGGATTCCCTACACGGAAACAAGAAGTTACGTGCAGCGGGTGATGGAGAATTACGAGGTCTACAAGATGCGTATTTCCGGCAAGTACGACATCGTCGGCGATCTCGTGAACGGGCGCGGCTGAGACTTTTTCTCTCCGCAGGCGAAGACAGGAACGGCCTTCCCGTTTGACGCTCCCGGCCGCCCTCTATAGCAGTTCATGGACGAGCCTGCGGCCAAGGAGCCCGTTCCATGTCGAGCAATCCGGACTTCAGCGACTTCTTCTACACCGCGCCGGACGGGCTGAGACTTCATGCGCGTGTCTACGGTGAAGGCAATCGCGCGCATTGGCCGGTCGTCTGCCTGCCTGGCTTGACGCGCAACGCGCGGGATTTTCACGAGCTCGCGCTCCATCTCTCGACGTCATCCTCCGTGGCACGCAAGGTCATCGCTTTCGACTATCGCGGACGCGGGCAGTCGGCCCATGATCCCGACGTCAGCCACTATAATGTCGGCATCGAGGCTGGCGACATCCTTGCCGGCCTGGCGGCGCTGGGGATCGAACAGGCGGCGTTCATCGGCACCTCGCGGGGCGGGTTGATCCTCCATGTGCTTGGCGCGATGCAGCCTGCGGCGCTGAAAGCCATTGTGCTCAACGACATCGGGCCGGTGATCGAACCCGCCGGTCTCGCCCACATCAAGTCCTATCTCGACCGCGCGCCGAAGCCAAAAACCCTCGCCGAGGCGGTGGACGCCCAGCGCAACGTTCACGGCCAGGATTTTTCCGCGCTCACCGGTGAGGATTGGGAGCGGATGGTGGGCGCGATCTATCGCGAGACGAATCAGGGGCTGGTGCCCGATTTCGATCCGAAGCTGGTCGACACGGTCACGGCTCTCGACCTGTCGCAACCATTGCCGCCTCTGTGGCAGCAGTTCGATGCGTTGGCGGGCATCCCGCTGCTCGTCATACGCGGCGCAAATTCGCGGCTGTTGTCGCCTGAAACGCTGGAAGAGATGCGAAAGCGTCATCCTGGTGCGGAGACAATCACGGTTCCAGACCAGGGGCACGCGCCGTTCCTGGAAACCGGAAGCCTGCCCCGGGACACCGCACGCTTTCTAGATAAAGCAGAGGCAGACAAAAGCACCAAGCAACCTCAAGACCAGATTAGGTCTTGAGGCGGCACTCATAGTATCGGGCAGTCTACCCGGCCTACTTGGCTTTGGAGTTTTTCCGAGGCGCTTTCGGCGCCATCTTCTCCGCATCGGCCTTTTTCCGCACTGCCTTCCCGGGGGAAGGCGTGGTCACGGGAGAGGAGAATACGGAGCCTTCGGCGTCGCCAACCGGCTGCTCGCCGCGCGGTTTTTCCAGAACGACCACGCAGCCATCAAGGTCATTGGTTGCCAGATGTGCGTAGCGCATCGTCATCGACAGGGTCTGGTGACCTAGCCACATCTGCACGCGCCTGATGTCGATGCCGCCCTGGACGAGGCGCGAAGCGCAGGTGTGGCGCAGGATGTGCGGGACGACCTGGTCGTCGGCGCCGAGCCCAACTTCAGCCTTCGCGTCGTTCCAGATGGCACGGTACTGGGCCTGACTGAATGTCGTGAACGGTCCCTTCGGCCGGCGCCCTTCGCTCGGAGGCAGTTTGATAACCTCCTTGACGCGCTCGGTCATCGGAATCGTACGGCTGCGGCCGGACTTGGTGATCCAGAAGGAGACGCGATGTTCCTGGATGTCGTTCCAGATCAGCCCGAGCGCTTCGCCGAGGCGGCATCCGGTGTCGACCAGGAAAACGGAAAGCCTGTAGGCATCCTCGCTGCGGGCCCTGATGGCGGCGAACAGCCTGGCCTCTTCGTCCCGCTCGAGGAAACGAATCCGTCCCGCCCGCTCCTTCTGGCGGCGGAACTCGGGCAGGCTGTGGATATCTCCCATCTTGTAAGCCTTGCGCAGCAGTTTGCTGAGGGCAGCCATCTTTCGATTGATGGTTGCGTTGCTGTTGCCGCGCTGGCGCAAGGTGGCGATAAGGTTGTCGAGGGTACTCTGGTCAAAGGCGCTGAAACGCTCCCCGAGGAGAATCTCATCTATCTCGCCGATAAAGGAGCTGACATTGTATTTATGCCGCCCGTCATCCCACAATATGTCACGGTAAGCTGAAAAAAGCTCTCCGACCCGATACGATTTTACTTCTCTAATCTTGTTGTAGGTGTACTTGATCTTCGCATTTTGAGAAGAAAATATCGAAAACTGATCAGAGGGATTGCCCTCTTGGATCGCTTCGTTGGCCATCGTTCATCACACCCCCTAGTGGATAGATCAGCCCTATCCGCTCGGAAGCGTCCTTTCAAGAGACTAAATCACATAGTTGTGATCTCATCCGCCCATCGCGGATCCCACAAAATCACCCCTACGGATCCATTCAGCTGCCGATATCCCCCTCTTCCTTCGTTTGCGTTGACCCAGTCACGAAACAAAAACAGCCCGGGCGTTTGAGCGCCCGGGCTGGATTTCACCTGTAAGGAACCAGCCCTTAGAAGGAGCGCTGGAAGCGGACGATACCGCCGATGTTGCTTTCCTTTTCAGGATGGCCCCACGGATTGCCGTAGGAAGGAATGTCACCCACGTTCTGGTAGTCAACTTCAGCAGTGACGTTGAAGCCAGGAACGACGTCGTAGGAGATGTTCGCGGCGATGCCGAGATTCTTCCATTCGTCATACGAGACCTGAGCGTTGAACGAGGTCTTCTCGTTGAACTTGTAGGTGCCACCGCCCCACACAGCCCAGTTTCCGCCCCAGACCTTGTACATGCCGCGGCCGAAAGCATCGACGACGTTGTTTGCGTTGTCGTTGAGGTTTCCATCAGTGCCGTAGCCGCCCATGATGAACAGCGACAATTCGTTGGAGACATTGACGTCCAAGCGAACCTTGCCTGCGACTTCTTCGTAATTGCTGTCGTAAGCGACAACGCCGGTGATCGCACCCCAGCCCTGCGTCCACTTCACGCCACCAACGACGTGCGGAACATAGCTGTCGATCGTACCGACATTGCCGTAGCCTTCTTCGAGCGAAACCACGGCCGAGAAGCCGTTGCCACCGTCGAAATAGTACTGGACGACGTTGGTGTCGAAGCCGCCGTAGGGAACGATCGTGTCTTGGATGACGTTGCCGGCGTAGCCGATGAACGTATCGAAGGCCGATTCGTCTTTACCGACGCGGAGACCACCGAGCTGGATCCAGGCGAAGTTCAGCGAGATGCCCGAATTCGCGGCGCCGGCGTTGTAGGTCGAGGTGTAGCTATTGTAGCTGGCGCGACCGCTGTTGCGGGTGTTGCCGAAGTTGAAGCGAGTTTCGGTGTAGGTCTTCAAGGTGCCGAGTTCGGTTTCCTGGCCGGTCCAGGTCTTCAACGTGAAGCGGGCGTTCTTCTTCCAGGTGCCCTGGTCCTTGCCGTTCTGAACGTCGGTAGCACGAGCGCCGTCGAACGTGCCGATATCGCCAGCGCCGATGTCGTAACGGACATAGCCGCCGATGCGCAGGCAGGTCTCGGTGCCGGGGATGTAGAAGTAGCCAGCGCCGTAGACGTCGCAGATCTTGACGTATTCAGCGGGCTCCGGCTCGGCGACGACGACGGCGTCGGCGGCGCGCGCACCGGAAACTGCGATCAGGGCCGCAGCGGAGCCGAGAAGAAGGCTCTTGATGTTCATTTTCTGACCTCCAGTCAAAAGTTAAAAAACGGGTCTGGGTATTCTTTGCTGAAGGACAGCGTTCCCTGCCCCATCCCCACTACCGAAAAAGATGCGCACCGCGCCGCTTCCTCGAAACCGACATTACCCATGAGCCGGCGGCGTTCAACAACGATCGTACCGGCGAAACGGCTGTTCGGCTGCTATCCCCCAGCGTTGTTGCACAAATGACACGATTTGGCCTCACTCAGAAAGCTCTCGTTAACCATCAGGCCCGCCGCAGCCCGCTATTCCAGGCCGAATCCGGCGATCGGCCGACGGAATCATGGCGAGGCTTCGAGTCGTCAACCAGGGAATTGCCTGGGAAATGCCACAGCGCGGCCAGCCGCGCCCTCAGGCGATCGGATTTTTCCATATATAATGGCGCCAGCTTGTTGATTGTGCCGGCGCTTTTCTTTATCCAGCGGCGCAACGGAGAGGTGGCCGAGTGGTCGAAGGCGCTCCCCTGCTAAGGGAGTAGAGGTCAAAAGCTTCTCGTGGGTTCGAATCCCATCCTCTCCGCCACCCTACGCCCTGCGGGCTTCGGGTGGCAGGCCACCCGGAACCGCATTGGGCGTAGGGTGTCGCCCGAAGCTACGAAGTAGCGTAGGGGGACCATGTGGTACGTTTATTTCCTGCAGCTCGATAATGGTGACGTCTATGTCGGGTCGACAAACGACCTTCGACGCCGGTTCGAATCGCATCAATCAGGCTGCGTAACTTCGACCAAGGCTCACCTGCCTGTTGTCTTGAAGACGTATATCGCGGTCGAAACCGAGGCCAATGCACGGCAACTCGAGCGGTATTTCAAGACCGGATCCGGCAAGGCGTTCGCAAGCAAGCGTTTTTTCGCGGACAGCGCCCGCTCACGACCTTTAGAGCTATCCAATTGAAATTAAGGTGAAAATTTCGATTTAGGCCGCCTTTCACCGACCTCCGCTCTCGATTCTGACTGGAGGTCAGAAAATGAACATCAAGAGCCTTCTTCTCGGCTCCGCTGCGGCCCTGATCGCAGTTTCCGGTGCGCGCGCCGCCGACGCCGTCGTCGTCGCCGAGCCGGAGCCCGCTGAATACGTCAAGATCTGCGACGTCTACGGCGCTGGCTACTTCTACATCCCCGGCACCGAGACCTGCCTGCGCATCGGCGGCTATGTCCGTTACGACATCGGCGCCGGCGATGTCGGCACGTTCACCGGCGCACGCGCCAACGACGTCGTCGACGGCAAGAACCAGGGCACTTATTACAAAGACGCCCGCTTCACGCTGAAGACCTGGACCGGCCAGGAAACCGAACTCGGCACCTTGAAGACCTACACCGAGACCCGCTTGAACTTCCAGAATGGTCCGTACGACAACGGCCAGGATAACGACGCGCACAACAACATCGACCAGCACTTCGCCTGGATCCAACTTGGCGGCCTGCGTGTCGGTGAGGACGAGTCGGCATTCGACACGTTCGTCGGCTACGCCGGCAACGTCATCAACGACACCATCGTTCCCTACGGCGGGTTCAAGACCGGTGTCGTGCAGTACTACTTCGACGCTGGCAACGGCTTCTCGGCCATGGCCTCTCTCGAAGAAGGTTCGGGCGGCGGTGCACAATACGCCAATCACTCGGGCAGCTATGGTTATGGCAAAGGCACGGTCGACAGCTATGTTCCCCATGTCGTCGGCGGCCTGAAGTACACGCAGGGCTGGGGCGATATCGTCGGTGTCGTGGCCTATGACAGCAATTACGAATACGTCTCGGGCAAGGTTCGCGTGGACGTGAACGTCTCCAACGAACTGTCGCTGTTCGGCATGTTCGGTTATGCCAGCGAAGGCAAGCTGAACGATTTTGGAAACTTCCCGGCAAACGGTCGCGGCTTCTACAAGCCGTGGGGCGGCAACTGGGGCTTCTGGGCCGGCGGCACCTACAAGTTCAACGAGAAGACTTCGTTCAACCTCCAGGTGTCGGGTGATCAGTGGAAAGACTACGGTCTCGCGGCCAACATCGCCTACACCGTCGTTCCCGGCTTTACGATCACGCCGGAAGTCGACTACCAGCACGTCGGCTCGGGCGCTCTTGACGCCGGCAATGTCTGGGCTGGCGCCGAGAACGGAAAGAAGAACGTTGTCGGCGGCATCATCCGCTTCCAGCGCGATTTCTAAGACCAGATATTTTCTGGGGAGACAGGAGAACCCGGCGGGCAACCGCCGGGTTTTTCTTTTGTTCCGATGCGTACCCGCTGTTCCAGCATTGCCGCACCTTGGGCGACATGTATCGGCAACAGCGGGAGCTTTTTGCACCGTGCCGTATTTGACAGCCGCGATCGCGATACCCTTGCCGGTTCGAGGCCATGCCGTCAGCCACGGTTCGTTTCGACGAAGCGCATTGACATGGCATCGGCAACTCGCCCAAGCGCGACCCACTCTGGACAGCGCTCGCGACCTCTGAGATTCGATCTCGCACCAACAGCATGTCGCGGCGAACAGGATTCGCCCGACCTACCATAAGCCCCTGATCTTATGCATGTCGCCCGGAACCGAAGACACTCCCGGGCGACATGCGCTAGCTCGCCGGTATGCTTTGGCCTAGCAAACTATCGCTCAAACGTCAGCGAGGTCGCCCAACGCTTCAATCAAAGGCTGGATTTCACTTTCGTAATTCTTCCAGCGCTTGACGGACGATTTGTAGATCGGCTGACGAACCTGCCAGCGGCTGGGCGTGGTAACAGCCCCTTCCCTGTCGAAGAAGCGAAGGCATGCATCATCCCAGGGAAGGCCAAGATAATCGATGAGTCGGCGCGACTGCGCCTCTTGATCCTCTACCAGCGTTTCATAGCGATTTTCAAAGATACGGCCGGGGAAAACCTCGTTCCAGTGACGCATCAAGCGGTCATATTCCCGGTAGTAGAGGCCAAGTGCCCGTAGGTTCGTGTTGTAGCTGTGCGCTGAGCTGAAGGGCAGGACAAAGCAGGACACGCAATTGTCGATGGCATCGCGGCGGCAATGAATGATGCGGGCATTGGGAAAGAGCAGGGTGAGGAGGCCGATCAATTCGAAATTGTGGGGCATTTTATCGATGATTCGCTGCGCGGTCGGAGCGCGTTCCCGCAGATAGGAAAGATGTTCTTCGGCCAGAGTCTTGGACAAGCCTTGGGTGATCGTGGCAACCGGCTTGCCGAGATCGGAAGCCGAGGTTTTCAGACCGATCGCGTTCGCTACCCGCCACAGCTTGCTGAGCTCTCCAGCGCCATGAACGTCGGGATGACTGGCGCATATTTGTTCGGTCAGTGTCGTCCCCGAACGCGGCATCCCGACAACGAAGACCGGCGCTTGCGAAGGGTTCCCGTAGCTGGACCTTTCGGCGAACAGATCCGGCGTGAAGGTCTCGATGGTCAGATCCACGAAACGACGATACTGATTGATGTCGAACTTGTAGCCAGCGGCCTGTTTCGCCTCGTTGAAATGGTGAAACGCCTCTGCGTAGCGCTTGAGGTCGTTCAGCACCTTGCCGGCAGCATAATGCAGGCTCTGCACAGCCTCCGATTTAAGCCCTGGGCTGTCGAGCTCGCGCAGGATCGATTGAAGCTCCACGGGCTCTTCGGTAAACTTGCGACTTTGCACAAGGTCGTAATAAGCCGCCCCGACGTCGACGCGGTGTTCAATCGACTCTTTAAGATAGACGCCGGCCTCCTCCATGCGTCCAAGGCCGGTGAGCGCCGCCGCCATTCCGATCCGCGCTTTGGGGTGATCGCGGTTAATTTTCAGCGCCTTTTCGTAAAGCGGCAAGGCCAGATCGGGTTTGTCGAACTGGGTATAAACGCGCCCCAGCGCACATAGGGCCTCGATCAAGCCGGGCTGCAATTCCAGTGCGTAGAGGATGTGTTTGATCGCGGCTGAAAATTCGCTCAGCCTGTCATAGGCTTCACCGAGGCTAAGGTGATAATAGGGGTTTCTGGGCTCTTCGCCGACCGCGCGCGCGAAATAACGCAAGGACGCCTCGTCATCGTAGCCCAGACAGACGGTGCCCATGATGTAGAGCGCCAGCGGATGGTTTGGCGTGCGCTCCAGAACCTGAAGGCACAGATCCTGAGCCTCACCGAGCCGCTTGGCCTGTTGATGTTCATAGGCTTGCTTCAGCAACAAGCTGTCAGCCTGTGCGCGTGCAAACGAACTTGATTTTGGTAGCCCTGGCTGCGCCAAAGCTGGCCGTGGCAATCCAGATTTAGACTTAGCGGTGGATTTGAGGTGCTTGGACCAGGCAGGCGGCAGTCGATTATTCATCATTCCTATTTAGCAAAAAAGGCCAGTCGAATCCAGAACATCTGACCATATCGAAGGCTCACAGCGAAAGGCCCATGTGCTGGCCGCAGGCCTTTGCCAGCGCGAGGGTGGTCATCAGACTAGACGCCGCAGCCTGTGCCGCGCCTTTCAATTCCGACCTGCAAGCTACCGTAATGATCAGGTGTCCGCTAAGTCGCCCAGCGCGTCAATCAGTGGCTGGATCTCGCTTTCGTAATTCTTCCAGCGCTTGACGGAAGATTTGTAGATTGGCTGGCGAACTTGCCAGCGGCTGGGTGTGTTGACCGAACTGTCTCTGTCGAAAAAGCGCAAGCAGACGTCGTCCCACGGCAATCCGAGATACTCTATAAGGCGGCGTGACTGCGCCTCCTGATCTTCAACCAAAGTCTCGTATCGGTTCTCGAATATAAGTCCTGGAAAGACCTTATTCCAATGTTGCATCAAACGATCATACTCGCGATAATAAAGCCCGAGCGTTTTTAAATCGCAATTGTAACCATGCGCTTCACTAAACTTTAGAACAAAGCAAGATACGCAATTGTCGATAGCATCACGACGGCAATGGATGACGCGTGCATTAGGAAAGAGAAGGCCGATAAGCCCGATCAATTGAAAATTGTGCGGCATCTTGTCTACGATGCGTAGTGCGGTAGGCGCCCGCTCTTTCAGATATGATAGGTGTTCCTGGGCCAGCATCGTGGAGAGATCTCTGGTGATCGACATCACCGACTGGCCTAAATCTTCTGCAGATGATGTTCTAAGCTCAAGCGCATTCGCGACCCGCCTTAGCTTGCTCAGTTCCCCGGCACCATGAACGTCGGGATGGCTAGCACAAATCTGCTCCGTCAGCGTCGTTCCCGAGCGAGGCATGCCGACCACGAACACAGGAACTTCAGATGGATTTCCGTATTCAGCCCTGGCAGCCAGCATCTCAGGTGTGAAAGTCTCGATCATCGAATCGACCCAGCGACGATAAAAATCGATGTCGAACGTGTACCCGGAAGCCTGTTTCGCCTTCCTGAAATGGTGGAACGCTTCCTCATAGCGCTTGAGGTCGTTAAGGACCTTGCCGGCTGCATAGTGAAGCTTTTCCGCACCGCTCGAATCAAGGCTTGGATTGCGGAGTTCATCAAGGATGGGTTGGAGTTCCGCAGGCTCCTCCGTGAACTTTTTCGTCTGTACGAGATCATTGTAGGCAACCGGAAGCGACACACGTCGTTCGATTGCCTCTCTCAGGTGAACGGCTGCATCGTCCATTCGCCCTAGGCTGGTAAGCGCGCCGGCCAGTCCCACTCGAACCTTGGGATGATCCCGGTTAAGCTTCAATGCCTTTTCGAAAAGAGGCAAAGCCATTTCAGGCTGGTCAAACTCGTTGTAGGCTCGACCTAACGCACAAAGTGCCTCGACAAGATCCGGCTGCAGTTTCAAAGCATGTTCCATATGCTTGATCGCCGGCGAAAACTCACTTAGCTTAAGATAGGTCTCAGCAAGGCTCAGGTGATAATAAGGATTGTTAGGCTCCTCACCGACCGCACGAGCGAAGTATCGCAATGCCTTTTCATCATCATAGCCCAAGTATATAGTCGCCAGGATATACAGAGCAAGTGGATGATTTGGAGTATGGGCCAGAACTCGAAAGCACAAATCTTGCGCCTCATCGAGCTTTTTTTCCTGTCCGTGCTGATACGCCTGTTTCAGTAGATCGTCGTCGCTCTGAGCACGAGACTGAGGACTTCCCCTTAAGATATTCGCTTGCGGCAGATTTGGCTGCTTCTTCAGATTCGGCGCAGGGCCGAGCTTGAGATGCTTAGACCAGGCAGGGGGTAAACGATTGTTCATGATGCCTCGCTACCAAAAAGACGCTATGGAATCCAGTGCCGTGGTTGCGGACAGCGGTGAGCTTGCACGCATCGACCCGGCACGCTAGCAAGAAGCCCCTTTCCAAGCGAGCTTCCACCATGCCTCAGCGCCCTGCCCTCTCACCCATTATCGCAGCGCTTCCCTCGACAGTGCCGTTTGTGGGTCCGGAAGCACAGGAGCGCGAGCGCGGGCGAGCTTTTCGTGCCCGCATCGGTGCCAATGAAAGCAGCTTTGGTCCCTCGCCGCGCGTCATTGCTCGCATGGAGAGCGTCGCGCGCGACCAGTGGATGTATTGCGACCCCGACAATTATGAGCTGAAGGTCGCGGCCGCCGCGCATCACGATGTGGCGGTCGAGAACGTCGTTGTCGGCGAAGGCATCGATGGCCTGCTCAGCCTGGTGGCGCGCATGTATGTTGCGCCTGGCGATGCGGTGGTCACCTCGCTCGGCGCCTATCCGACGTTCAACTTCCACATAGCCGGCGTCGGCGGGAGGCTGGTGACCGTGCCTTACGAGAACGATCGCGAAAGCCTGGAGGGTCTGCTGGCGGCCGTCATCAAGGAGAAGGCGCCGCTGGTCTACCTGTCCAATCCGGACAATCCGATGGGCAGCTGGTGGGAGGCGAACGAAGTCATCCGCTTCATGGAGGCCTTGCCGGAAACCACCATGCTGGTGCTCGACGAGGCCTATGGCGAATTGGGGCCAGCCTCGGCCCTGCCGCCGATCGATGTCGCGCGGCCGAACGTCATCCGCATGCGCACGTTCTCAAAAGCCTACGGGCTGGCCGGCATACGCTGCGGCTATGCGATTGCCGAGGACCAGGTGATCCGCGACTTCGAGAAGATCCGCAACCATTACGGCGTCAGCCGCATGGCGCAGATCGCCGGCGTCGAGGCGCTCGCCGATCAGGCCTATCTCGAGACGGTAGTGGCCCGGGTGGCCGCCGGACGCCGGCGCATCTCTGCTATCGCCGAACAAAACGGGTTGAAGCCGCTGGCCTCCGCGACCAACTTCGTCACCATCGATTGCGGCCGCGACGGTGCTTTTGCGCTGAAGGTGCTGCAGGGGCTGTTATCGCGCGACGTCTTCATCCGCAAGCCGATGGCGCCAAAACTAGACCGTTGCATCCGCATCAGCGTCGGCCTCGACCACGAACTGGATATCCTGGCCGAGGAGTTGCCCGGCGCATTGGCGTCGGCGCGCGGGAACTAGCGCATTTCGCCACGTTCAGAGGCCATCGCGGCGGCGAGCAGATCGCCGATGCGCGTCAGCACATGCGACAACTCCGCCGCATCGCTGTCATTCAGGCCCGCGGTCAGGCGGGCGAGATCACGATCCGCGGCGGCTTGAAGTGCGGCAAGCGCGGCCTGGCCGCGCGCGGTGAGCGAAAGAACGCGCAGAAGCGCGGAGCCGGATTTCATTTCAATCAGCCCGGCGGCAGAGAATTTGCGAAGGATTCTCGTAACGTAGGCAGGATCCACCTGAAGGTCCCGGGCGATTGCCGAAGCCACCGGTTCGAGATCGAGCCGAAGCGCCCGCGCCAGAAAGCCTGCCTTGCCGCCGCGATCGATGGCACCCTCGCGAGGGCGTTGGCCGAGTTCGAACAGCATCCGCGCCTCGGTCAGAGTATAGGCGCTGTGCATCAACGTCTCGTCGAGCAACCCTATCAATCCGGTGTAGACCCGGTTGAAGCGGCGGACGTCTCCGACCAAGGCATTCCGATCGTGCATGCCGGGCGCCTCCCCTGAGTTTCCAGACTTTTGGATAGTTGCAAATAAATTGACTTAGTCAACTATTTGCACGATCAAGTCAACTGTTTCGCATAATCCCGGGAAGCTTGCATCGGATCGCACTTCAGGCCGCTTGCCTTCGTTCGGCACTGCGCCAGACTCTTTGCAAGGGAGTGAGCCATGAATGACCGGAAAAGGGCAGTGGAGGCGCGCATATACGGCAAGGTCCAAGGTGTCGGCTACAGGCTCTGGGTGCGAGGCGAAGCGACAAGGCTGAGGCTGCTGGGCTGGGTGCGCAACGAGAGGGACGGCTCGGTAACTGCATGGCTTACCGGTGCCGACCCGGCCGTCGCGGCCATGATCGAGCGGCTTCGGCAAGGCCCGTCAGGCGCTTCTGTCTCGCGGATCGACGTGGAGGAACTGGAGAGATGGACCGCGCCCGGAGATTTCAGGATCATTGGATAGACGGCCCCTGCCATCCATTTTGGCCGCCCCTCTTGAATTAATTGAACGTTCGTTTTATTACTGCCTTCAACGAGGCGATGATGGCGCGCACCACAGGATCAGACGGCGGTCGAACCGAAGCGGCAGTCCGCGAAGCCGCGGTCAACCTGATCGCGCGTTACGGCTATGAGGCGATGTCGATGCGCCAACTGGCCGCCGAGGTCGGCGTGCAGGCAGCCGCGCTCTACCGCTATTTCCCGACCAAGGAAGATCTGCTGTTCACGCTGATGCGCGAACATATGCAAGGGCTTCACGAAGCCTGGGAGCACTCCAGGCCGGGTGACGCGGATCCGGCGCGGCAGCTTGCCGCCTATGTGCGCAACCACATAGCCTTTCATATCGGGCGCCGCCACGCCACGCATGTGTCGAACATGGAGTTGCGCAGCCTGTCGCCTGACAGGCTGACACAGATCCTGCGCCTGCGCACGGCCTACGAAAAGGAGCTGCGTTCCATCCTGCGCGACGGCGCGGAGGCGGGCATTTTCAACATCGAGGACACCGGCCTGACCGCCATGGCGCTGATCCAGATGATGACCGGCGTCATCGTCTGGTTCCGGCCGGGCGAGCGGCTCTCGATCACTGAAGTCACCACGACATATCTTTCGATGACAATGCGCCTGGTCGGCGCGAAGATCGACAGCATTACTACAGGGCCGCGCGTCACGTCGGACGCGCAATGGACGTTGTAGCACCAGAATTTCGCGCATGATCCTTTCCGAAAATCGAAGTCGATTTTCGGAGTCATGCCGAGGCGGAACGGGCGGCAGGAGGAACGGCATGTACACCAACACGCTCAGCTTCGGGCATGACGAGGATGTCGAGGCGCTGCGCGACATGGTGCGGCGCTTCGCGCAGGAGAGAATTGCGCCGGTCGCCGCCGAGATCGACCGTGAGAACGAATTCCCGGCGCATCTGTGGCGCGAGCTCGGCGCGCTCGGCCTGCTCGGCATAACCGCCGATCCCGACTTCGGCGGCAGCGGCATGGGCTACCTCGCCCATGTCATCGCGGTCGAGGAGATTTCGCGGGCCTCGGCGTCGGTCGGCCTCTCCTATGGCGCCCACTCCAATCTCTGCGTCAACCAGATCAACCGCTGGGCAACGCCGGCGCAGAAGGAGAAATACCTGCCGCCGCTGTGCTCGGGGGAGCATGTCGGGGCGCTTGCCATGTCGGAGCCGGGCGCCGGCTCCGACGTCGTCTCGCTCAAGCTGCGCGCCGAAAAGCGCAACGACCGCTACGTGCTCAACGGCACCAAGATGTGGATCACCAACGGCCCGGATGCCGAAACGCTGGTCGTCTACGCAAAGACCGATCCGGAGCGCAAATCGCGCGGCATCACCGCCTTCATCGTCGAGAAGGCTTTTGCCGGGTTCTCGGTGGCGCAGAAACTCGACAAGCTCGGCATGCGTGGCTCCAGCACCGGCGAACTGGTGTTCGAAAACGTCGAGGTGCCGTTCGACAACGTGCTGCATGAGGAAGGGCGCGGCGTCGAGGTGCTGATGTCGGGCCTCGACTATGAGCGTACCGTGCTCGCCGGCGGGCCGATCGGCCTGATGGCGGCCTGCCTCGACGTCGCCATCCCCTATGTGCACGAGCGCAAGCAGTTCGGTCAGCCGATCGGCGAGTTCCAGCTGGTGCAAGGCAAGCTGGCCGACATGTACACGGTGATGAATGCCGCGCGCGCCTATGTCTACGCCGTCGCCGCCGCCTGCGACCGCGGCCAGACCACCCGCAAGGATGCCGCGGGCTGCGTGCTGTTTGCCGCGGAAAAGGCGACGCAGATGGCGCTCGACGCCATCCAGTTGCTTGGCGGCAATGGCTATATCAACGATTATCCGACCGGCCGGCTCTTGCGCGATGCCAAGCTCTACGAGATCGGCGCCGGCACCAGCGAAATCCGCCGCTGGCTGATCGGCCGCGAGATCATGGCGGAGGGGGTGTAGCATGGCTGTTCTGCAAACCCAGATCTCCCCCTCCTCCGAAACCTTCAGCGCCAATGCCGAGCGCATGCGGTCGCTGGTCGTCGACATCGCGGAGAAGGCGGCGATTGTCGAGCGCGGCGGTTCGGACGAAGCGCGCGAACGCCATGTCGGCCGCGGCAAGCTGTTGCCGCGCGAGCGTCTGGCGCAATTGCTCGACACCGGCTCACCCTTCCTTGAAATCGGCCAGTTCGCGGCCTGGTCGATGTATGGCGAGGAGATCGCGTCCGCCGGACTGATCGCCGGCGTCGGCCGCGTCGAAGGCACCGAGGTCATGGTCGTCGTCAACGACGCCACGGTGAAGGGCGGCACCTACTATCCGCTGACGGTGAAGAAGCATTTGCGCGCGCAGGAGATCGCCCTGCAGAACAACCTGCCTTGCGTCTATCTGGTCGACAGCGGTGGCGCCAATCTGCCCAACCAGGATGAGGTGTTCCCTGATCGCGAGCATTTCGGCCGCATCTTCTACAACCAGGCCAACATGTCGGCCGCCGGCATCCCACAGATCGCCTGCGTCATGGGCTCCTGCACGGCGGGTGGGGCCTATGTGCCGGCCATGTCGGACGAGACGATCATGGTGCGCAACCAGGCGACCATCTTTCTGGGCGGGCCGCCGCTGGTTAAGGCGGCCACCGGCGAGGACGTCAGCGCCGAGGATCTGGGTGGCGCGGATGTTCACACCAGGTTCTCCGGCGTCGCCGATCACTATGCGCTGGACGACGAGCACGCGCTGGCGATTTGCCGGCGCATCATCAAGAACCTGAATCGGAACAAGGCTGTAAGCCTGAGCTTACAGAAATCGATTCCGCCGCTTCATCCCGCGGATGAACTCTACGGCATCGTGCCGACCGATCTGCGCCAGCCCTATGACGTGCGCGAGGTCATCGCGCGCATCGTCGACGGCTCCGAATTCGACGAGTTCAAGCAGAATTACGGCACCACGCTGATCACCGGCTTTGCCCATCTCCACGGCATGCCGGTCGGCATCATCGCCAACAATGGCGTTCTGTTTTCCGAAAGTGCGCTGAAGGGCGCGCATTTCATCGAACTGTGCTGCCAGCGCAAAATCCCGCTGGTTTTCCTGCAGAACATCACCGGCTTCATGGTCGGCCGGAAATACGAGGCCGGCGGCATCGCCAAGGACGGCGCCAAGCTGGTGATGGCGGTCGCCACCGCCAGGGTGCCGAAGGTGACCGTCATCATCGGCGGTTCGTTCGGCGCCGGCAATTACGGCATGTGCGGCCGCGCCTACTCGCCACGCTTCCTGTGGATGTGGCCGAACGCGCGCATCTCGGTGATGGGCGGCGAGCAGGCGGCAACGGTGCTGGCCATGGTCAAGCGCGAAGGCATCGAGCGCAAGGGCGGCGAATGGAGCGCCGAGGAGGAAGCAAAATTCAAGAAGCCGATCCTGATGAAATACGAGCATGAGGGGCACCCGCTCTATTCGTCAGCGCGCCTGTGGGACGACGGTATCATTGATCCGGCGAAGACACGAGACGTGTTGGCGCTCAGCCTGTCCGCGGCACTCAATGCCGAAATCGAAGACACGCGCTTTGGCGTGTTCAGGATGTGACGATGAACGATCGTCCACGCATCGAGGTTCACACCGGCGACATCACCAAACTGGCGGTCGATGCCATCGTCAATGCCGCCAACACCTCGCTGCTCGGTGGCGGTGGGGTCGATGGCGCCATCCATCGCGCGGCGGGCCGCGAGCTTGAATTCGAATGCCGGATGCTGAACGGCTGCAAGGTCGGCGACGCCAAGATCACCAAGGGCTACAAACTGCCGGCTCGACATATCATCCACACGGTCGGGCCAGTCTGGCAGGGCGGAGGCAAAGGCGAAGCCGAGTTGCTGGCGTCCTGCTATCGCAGGTCGCTGGAACTCGCGGCCGCCCATCATTGCCGTTCGGTGGCGTTCCCCGCAATCTCGACCGGCGTTTATCGCTACCCGAAACAGGCGGCGGCTGAAATCGCCGTTGGCACGGTCGACAGGTTCGTCGAAGAGAAAGCAACACCGGAGACCATCATTTTCTGCTGCTTCGATGAGCAAATGGCGGAACTATACCGATGCGCCATTGCTGCCCTGCGAAAAGGCTGAACTGTATGGACCAACGGATTCATCAGCATAGGCAAGCTCGAATCCCCGCCGACGAACTGGCGGCCAGGCAAAATATTCGCTACTGCTTGTCCTGCACAGTGCAATGGGGACAGGGTGGAGATGAAGCTGAAATATTTTCGGGGTATGGTTGCCTCGATACTTGCAATCCTACTAATATTTGCAACGAGTGCCGCCAGCCCGGCCGGATCGCTGGCCGGCAGCAGGGGCGACGTGAGTTACCCAATAAACATTCCCGTGGGGACCACCGGGGGCTGCGGCAAGATCTATGCGGCGTATATTGCAGCTTCGGGCCATTCGGCCTTCGCGGCGACGCCAATCGTTCCGGCGAGCGAGTACTTCGTTTGTGGTGTGAAGCTGAATGCACCGTCACAGAAGGCGGCCGAGGAACTGGCGCTGAAATCCTGCCAGGCCAGCAAGAGCAAATACAAGGTTACCGTCGCCGGCAACTGCAGTCTCGCAGCATCCAAATAGGCCGAAAGGCGAGCGGTTTTTACCGTTGGGGGAAGCAGAATGAAATCCACGAATTCCAGGCGGCCAGCCATCGCGATACTGGCCGGGTTGTTCATGATTATCTCGTCCGGCACCGGCGTCGCCGGGTCGCTGGCGGGAAGCGAGGGAGACAAGCGGTTTCCGCCGGCGTTGGCCAGAGATGCCAAGTCGCCGTGCAACAAGGCCTACAAGGCCTATGTCGCGGCCGGCGGCCATTCGGCCTACGCCACCACGCCGTATACCAGGGTGATGTCCCTTTACATCCTATGCGGCTCAAGCCTGAACGCCCCGTCGCAGAAGGCCGCCGAAGCGGCTGCGATGAAATCTTGCGTGGCCACACGTGCGCACTACAAGGTGACGAACGGCGGCGCCTGCGAGATCGCCGCTTCGAAATAGGCGGGCGCCTGCCAATATGGCGCCGCCCGAGACTGACCCGGGAGGCTCCATGTTCAGCAAGATCCTGATCGCCAATCGGGGCGAGATCGCATGCCGTGTCATGCGCACGGCCCGAAAGCTCGGCGTGCACACCGTCGCCGTCTATTCGGACGCCGACGCGAAATCCCTGCATGTCGAGATGGCCGACGAGGCTGTTCATATCGGCCCCTCGCCGGTCGGCGAGAGTTATCTGCGTGGCGACAAGATCGTCGCCGCGGCGCTTGCGACCGGGGCGCAGGCGATCCATCCCGGCTACGGCTTCCTGTCGGAAAATCCCGATTTCGTCGATCAGGTGGTCGCGGCCGGTCTCGTTTTCATCGGCCCGTCGGCGGCCTCGATCCGCGCCATGGGCCTGAAGGACGCCGCCAAGCGGTTGATGGAGAAAGCCGGTGTGCCGGTGGTGCCGGGTTATCACGGCGAGGCGCAGGAGATCGTGCTGCTTGCCTCCAAGGCGCGCGAGATCGGCTATCCCGTGCTGATCAAGGCGCGCGCCGGCGGCGGCGGCAAGGGTATGCGCCGCGTCGAGCATCCCGACGAGTTTTCCGAAGCGCTGTCCAGCGCGCGGCGCGAAGCAAAGGCCGCGTTCGGCGACGACCGCGTGCTGGTCGAAAAATATGTCGACAAGCCGCGGCATATCGAAGTGCAGGTGTTCGGCGACAATTTCGGCAATGCCGTGCATCTCTACGAACGCGACTGCTCGGCGCAACGCCGCCACCAGAAGGTGATCGAGGAGGCGCCCGCCCCCGGTATGACGCCGGCCTTGCGCAAGGCCATGACGGAAGCGGCGGTGAAGGCCGCCAAGGCAATCGACTATTCCGGCGCCGGCACCATCGAGTTCATCGTCGATGCCTCGCAAGGGCTGAAGGCCGACCGGTTCTGGTTCATGGAGATGAATACCCGCCTGCAGGTCGAGCATCCGGTCACCGAAATGGTCACCGGCACCGACCTCGTCGAGTGGCAGTTGCGGGTCGCCAGTGGTGAAAAACTGCCGAAGACACAAAGCGAGATCACGCTTTCGGGCCATGCCTTCGAGGCGCGCATCTATGCCGAGGATGCGGCCAAGGGCTTTCTGCCGGCAACGGGCACGCTGCATCATCTCAAATTCCCCGACACGGCGCCGCAAGAGGCTCAGATGCGCGTCGAGACCGGCGTTCGGGCCGGCGATGCGATTTCGCCTTTCTATGATCCGATGATCGCCAAGCTGGTTGTGCACAGCAAGGACCGGGCCATGGCGCTCGGCGCGCTGCGCGATGCCCTCACCCGGACGGAAGTGGCCGGCTCGACCGTCAACACCGCCTTCCTTGCGGCGCTCGCGGCCGATGCCGATTTCGCGGCGGGCGACGTCGACACCGCTCTGATCGGCCGGCATCAGCAGGCGCTGACCGCCATTCCCGCACCGGGCGACGAGACCATCGCCGCCGCAGCGCTCGCCGCGACGGACGCCGGCGCGCCCGGTCCCGCCGCCGATCCATGGTCCGTGCTTTCAGGCTACGCGCATTTTCACACGCTTGCGCGCCGCATCCGACTGCGCCATGGCGAGGAGAACATCCTGGCCCGGGTTTCGGTACGGCCGGACGGCCGCTTCCAGGTGGCGCTGGAAGCGCCGCATGACGCGGTGAACACGCATGACCTGAGGACCATGCCGCATGCCGCCCGCTGGCCCGGCCATGTCACCGTCTTCGAGGGCGCGGTCGGCTACACCTTCACGGTTCCGGATCCGCTTGCCAGGGCCGACGAGGCGGGAGCCGCCGCAGGCAGCCTGCGCGCGCCGATGCCGGGGCTGGTCAAGCTGGTGCGCGCCGCGGCGGGCGATGCCGTGATCAAGGGCCAGCCGCTTCTGATCCTCGAGGCGATGAAGATGGAGCACACGATCGCCGCCCCGCATGACGGCGTGATCGCCGAGATCGCGGCCGAGGGCGCGCAGGTGAGCGACGGGACGGTTCTGGTGCGTTTCGTCGAGGAGCAGGACGCGTCAGCCGCCGCAAGCCGTTAGAGCATTTGACCGTTTCACACGGCGAAATGCTCTAACTCTTTGTTTTAACGCAATTCCCAAGGGGAAGCGCTACGCGCTTCTCCCGGGAAAACCGCTCACACTTTTCCTGGAATTGCTCTAGCCGAAACCCATGGCGGTCGACAAAGAGAAATGGCCGGGACGAACCCGGCCATTCCCTTGGATCGTCCGATGGTCAGCGATTACTGCGCGATCGGCGCGTATTTGCCGTCATGCCACTGGTTGATGTCGTAGCTGGCATTCTTGAGGTCGCCCTTCTCGTCGAAGGTGACGTCGCCGACGACGGTGCTGAACGGCGTGCCGTTCTTCAACGCCTCGGCCACCTTGGCCGGATCGTCGCTGCCTGCGCGCTTGACGCCCTCTGCGACAGCCTGGACCACGGCATAGGAGAACAGCGTGAAGCCTTCAGGCACGAAACCGCCGGCCTTGATCTTCTCCACGGCCGCCTTGGCTTCCGGCTTTGCCTGCGGATCGGACGGGAACACGAACATGGTGCCCTCGCCGGCGGGACCCGCGACCTGCCAGAATTCCGGCGAGGCGATCGAATCCGGCATGATCAGCTGGAACTTGAAGTTCTGCTCGGCCGACTGACGCAGGATGAGGCCTGCTTCAGGGTGGTAGCCGCCGAAATAGACGACGTCGGCCTTGAGATCCTTGAGCTTGGTGACGAGCGCCGAATAGTCCTTCTCGCCGGGGTTGATGGCGTCATAGTAGACTTCCTTGAGGCCGCCGGTGTTCATGGTCGCGCGCACGGCATCGGCCACGCCCTGACCATAGGCGCTCTTGTCGTGCAGGATGACGACGTTCTTGCCGGCATATTTCTTGGCGATCCACGGGCCGATGAAAGCGCCCTGCGCGTCGTCACGCGTGTAGAGACGCATGATCGTCGGCCAGCCGGCCTTGGCCGCGGCGTCGGTCAGCACCGGGTTGGACGAAGCTGGGCTCATCATCAGCGCACCCGCTTCGGCATAGACGGCCGAAGCCGGAATGCTCGAACCCGAGCAAGCATGGCCGTCAATGAACTTGACGCCATTGGCGACGATGCGGTTGGCGACCGAGACGGCCTGCTTGGGGTCGCACTGGTCGTCCTCGATATCGAGCTTGATCATCGAGCCATTGACGCCGCCGGCCGCGTTGATGGCATCGGCGGCCGCCTGCGCGCCCTGCTTGAACTGATCACCGATGGTGGCGAGCTGTCCGGTCATCGGGCCGACCACCGAAATGGTGATGTCGTCGGCGAACGCGACCGGCGCGCTCATCATCAGGCCGAAAATGGCCGCGCTCAAAATACTCATTTTTTTCATGACGATAGAACTCCTCCACTCACGCGCGGCCGCCCCGGCCGCGCTTCTTCCAGAGAGGCGGGACAATTTCATCCTTCGCCGGGCCTGTCTAGGCGCATTGGCAGCGCTCGATTGGGCCTGCGAGCCTCCACCGACGCAAAAAGCCACGCCAGCCTTGTTTCGGCCGGTCGTGGCTTTTTGCCTGTCGGCTGTTTTCCCCAGCGCCCCCGCGCCACGAATCCCAACCTTGCCTTCCCTATCCCCCTGCTGACCATGATCCGCCGAAAATGGAGTTCGGCATGCGGTACCATGGCCCCTGGCGTGGCTTCGACATTTCTGCCCGCCGCGTTCTTGTCGTTGATGGCCTTTTGGCCCAGCTGTCTGCGCAGCCTTGTCCCTGTCTGGGCCCGACCGTCTTTGAGCGGCCTGAACCCGAAGTCCCGTCCGGAGAAACTCAGTGCATGGTCATCCATTCGCGGGCTTCGCGAAGCGCCTTGGCGATCTCGACCTTCGACATGGCCGCCGACAGTTCCGAGCGCAATTCCGCGGCGCGGGCCGAACCCTTGATGGCGGCGATGTTGAACCATTTGTGGGCGGCAACGACATCGGTCTCGCAATCGCGGCCGGTCGCATACATCATGCCCAGTTCGAAAAGAATGTCGGCCTGGGCAGTTGCCCCCATGGCGCCGAAGCCTGCTTCAAGCATTTCAAAACGTGCCATTTTAGTCCCCTGTCTGGCTCCCGAGAGCTGCCTCCGTTTGTCTTGTCCGGGCCGCTCTTTCGATGCTTTCGAGAATGCCGGGCAGGCTTGAATCCGTCGTTAAATGGCGTGCTTAATTTGAGGAAAACAAAGCTAAAACAAGAGGTAAACGCGGAAATTCGTTAAGGATACGAAGCCAGTAATTCGGCTGGTTTTCGCCAAATTTGACGAAAATTTTCGCTGCCGGAATCAACACTCCGCTAACCCTAGGAAACAAACACGATGCGGCGATGGTTTCATTTCCCGACCGACGGGGCGGATTCAGGCGGCCTCAAAATGCCGAACTCTTCCCTAGCGGCACCGCTTTTGTTTTGCCGGAAGCTGGATTAGCTTACGTTTGCGTAAGCGGCAGTCCGGCGAGGCGGAGCATCCGGCCGGCTATCCAAAGGGAGGAATACATGTTTCGAAAAATGAGCCTGGCCCTTGCAGCCACGTTGATCATGGCGGGAACGGCATTGGCCGATCCGATTGAGGGCAACTGGAAGACGCAAGCTGGCGACACCGCGGCCATCGGCGGCTCCGGTTCGTTTTCCATCACGCTGAAGTCCGGCAAATATGCCGGCAAGACCATTGGCTCGCTGAAGGCGGCCGGCGGCAACAAATACACCGGCAGCATCACCGATCCGGCAAATGACAAGACCTATTCGGGAAAGGCGACGCTTTCGGGCACTTCGCTGAAGATGAGCGGCTGCGTGCTCGGCGGCCTGATCTGCAAGAGCCAGACCTGGCACAAACTCTGAGCCGCATTCCTTTGTGATTTCCAAACGGGGCCCGGCGGGCCCCGTTTTCGTTTCGTCGACACGTCGGGCATGCGCGCTCGACGCCAGGCGACACCCCGCACAGGCTGGCGGCGGCCTGATCAGACACCGTCAATCAATTTGAACCGCAGATGAACACCGGCATCAGAGCCGGTTCAGCGGCGTCAGGGCATTCTCCCGCTCGTTGAAGGAGAACTCGACCCAATGCTTGCTCGCCGCTTCACCATAGTCTGCCTGCTGATGAGCCTGTTTGGAATGTTCTTCGCCATTCTCGTCGCCGAAGCGGGCCGCCCGGCCCGCTCCTGGGACGAGGCCACCAGACTGTGCCGCCTCGCCTGCCCGACCAACCTTCGTCACTGAAACCAGAGAATCCGACCTCGAAAAGAAAAGCTGAAAGCACCATGAACCGCATCGCCGCCAACCTCTCCAAGACCCTCCGGCTTCTGCCGCGGGCGGCGCTTATCCTGATGCTGCTCGCCGCGCCGGTCCTGGCGGTGCCGATGATGCGCGCCGATACCGGCTCGACGATCGAGGCGCCGTCGCTCAAGAAGTCCGGCGTCGGCTTCGTGCTGCTGGTCAGCCTGCAGCGGGGTTGAAGAAAAAATGGCGCTTTTAGCGCCTTCGGCAGCAGGCCCCCTCCCAACCGCCCGCCCAAGTCTCTATATTGGGCCATGGAAAAGCGAATCTATCCCCAAGCCATCGAATCTGTCGTCATGCCCGAGCCTTTTGGCCGGCAAAGCTTCGACAACGCCGAAAAAGCCGTCGCGGCACTGCAGGTGCTTTACGACAGAAACACCAAGTTCCTGCGCGATTCCTTTGCGGCCCTTGCCGCCGGCGGCGACAGCAGCAAGCGTTACCGCGCCTTCTATCCCGAGATCGGCGTCACCACGAGTTCGTTCACCCAGGTCGACTCGCGCCAGGCCTATGGCCACATGCCGACACCGGGTCATTTCGCCACCACCGTCACCCAGCCGGTGCTGTTCGAGAGCTATCTCATCGAACAGCTTCGGCTGATCATGCGCAATCACGGCGTGTCGGTTATGGTCTCGGAATCGGCCACCCCGATCCCGCTGCATTTCGCCTTCCTCGAAGGCACCTATGTCGACGGCGCCGCGGCAGAACGCATCAAGCGGCCGATCCGCGACCTGTTCGACGTACCGGACCTGGACGGCACCGATGACCAGATCGCCAACGGCACGTTCGAGGTCGCCTTCGGCGAGCCGCGGCCGCTGGCCCCGTTCACGGCGCAGCGCATCGACTATTCCCTGCACCGCATGGCGCACTACACCGCGACCAGCCCGCAGCACTTCCAGAACTTCGTGCTGTTCACCAACTACCAGTTCTATATCGACGAGTTCGTCGCCCGCGCCCGAGACCTGATGGAAAAAGGCGGCGGCGGCTACACGGAATTTGTCGAACCCGGCAATGTCGTCACCAAGGCCGGGCAAGGCGCCCCCAGCGGAGGCGTGGCGCCGCAGCGCCTGCCGCAGATGCCGGCCTACCATCTGAAGAAGCCGAACCATGGCGGCATCACCATGGTCAATATCGGCGTGGGTCCTTCCAACGCCAAGACCATCACGGACCATATCGCGGTGCTTCGGCCGCATGCCTGGGTGATGCTTGGCCACTGCGCTGGCCTGCGCAACACGCAGGCGCTCGGCGACTACGTGCTGGCGCACGCCTATGTGCGCGAGGATCACGTGCTGGACGACGATCTCCCGGTCTGGGTGCCAATCCCGCCGCTGGCCGAGATCCAGGTGGCGCTGCAGGAAGCAGTGGCCGAAGTCACGGGCCTGTCCGGCTATGACCTGAAACGCATCATGCGTACGGGCACCGTCGCCACCATCGACAACCGCAACTGGGAACTGCGCGACCAGCGCGGGCCGGTGCAGCGGCTGTCACAGTCGCGCGCCATCGCGCTCGATATGGAATCGGCGACGATCGCCGCCAACGGTTTCCGTTTCCGCGTGCCATACGGCACGTTGCTGTGTGTGTCCGATAAACCCTTGCATGGCGAATTGAAACTGCCCGGCATGGCGACCGAATTCTACAAACGTCAGGTGGCGCAGCACTTGACCATCGGCATCAGGGCAATGGAAAAGCTTGCGGAAATGCCGATGGAGCGGCTGCATTCGCGCAAGCTCAGAAGCTTTTCGGAAACGGCCTTCCAGTAGGCTGTCTCGGAAGCCTTGGCGGGGCAATCGGTCGTCTTGCTCAGGCCGCAATTTGGCCGATAAGCAGATCGAACGGATCGTCAGGCAGACACGACCTCAATGGCACCAGGCGGCGCGCGCTCGAACATGATGGCTGGGGTGACATTCCTGGCAATGACGGCATTGTCGGCCGCGCTGTTGGCCGGCTTCTTCGGCGCGCTGCATCCGGCTTTCGATTCCTTCTCGCATTTCCGCATTCATTTCAGCGTGCTGATGGCGCTTCTGGCGTTGCCGCTGCTGGCGAGTTCCTACCGGCTGCAGGCGGTTGCGGCACTGCTCTTTGCCATCGCCTGTCTCGCCACCACGGCAAGCGCATTGCCGAGGCTGTGGCCGCAACAGGCGGTCGCCAAACCCGCCGACCAACCCGTCTACAGCCTGCTGCAGATGAACCTGCGCTTCAACAATCCGACGCCGAAGAAGGTGTTGTCGCTGATCGGCCGCACCAATCCCGATGTGATCACCCTCGACGAAGTCTCGCAGATGTGGGCGACCGAGCTTGGCTACATCAAAAGCGCCTACCCCTACCGCATCCTGTGCGACTACCCCAACGGCCTGTTCGGCGTCGCCCTGCTCTCGCGACGGCCGTTCGCTGCCGGCACGACGCCGCATTGCGAACCGCGCGGCGCCCTGGCGACGGCGACCGTCGATTTCGGCGGCGTCGATGTCGACGTCGCCGCCATCCATCTCAGCTGGCCCTGGCCGAAGGAGCAATACTGGCAGATCGGCGAATTGGCGGAGCCGCTCTCCGCGCTCGGCGAGACCGCGATCCTGGCCGGCGACTGCAACGCCGTGCCATGGAGCGCGGCGGTGCGGCGCGTGGCCGCGCTCGGCGGGCTGACCGTCATGCCGTCGGCCGGACCGACCTGGATCCATCGGACGCTGCCCGATTTGCTGCGCCGCTATGCCGGCCTGCCGATCGACCAGGTGTTCAGCAAGGGCGGCGTGACGATCCTGTCGTCACGGCGCCTGGAAGATACCGGCTCCGATCATCTTCCCGTGCTGGTCGAGTTCACACTCAATCCGCCGGAGCAGAAACCGGTCGACGAGCATGTAACCGCGACCGTCTCCCTGTCAGGGCCGGCCAAGCCACGCGGCTGACCCTGCACCGCGCGAAAGCGCCTTCTATGATTTCGCCAGGGCGTCAACGAGATATTCCACGTGACCGCCTTCCCGGTGCTCGCGCGCGTCAAAGGCGTTCTGCCTGCCCTCGTACTCGTCAAAAACCGCGTCGATCCGCCGGCGCGCTTCGCGCCGCGTCTTGGAACACTGCGCATCGTTCGCAGTGGTCAGACCGCTGAGCGATTTCTCGGTCGCCGCCATCATCTGCCTGGCAATGTCGCCATGCGTCTCCTCATGCGTTCGAACACCCGTGAAGAACCTTGCCCAGCGCTTGTCGAGCGCCGGCGGGAGGGTGGATGCGACATGGGGGTAGGTAAAGGTCAGGTTGAGCGTGCCGTTGGCCTGCTTGATGCGGCAAGAGCCCTTGACCTGGACGAAGTCGAAATCCCAATCCTTGGTGTAGCTGGTCTGGGCAATGGCGCGAGCCATGAAGCCATGCCGCGGCCCGTTGCGATCCATGGACTCGATCAGAGCCTCGCCGGTTGTGCCCGAAATGTCGTATGTCTGCGTCTTGATCAGGATTTTGACGTCAGCCGAGGCGGCGGATGTCAAAGTCCACAACGCGCCAACGGCCGCCAGAACCGAACGTGCGAGCAAGCGCATCCACGCTTCCTTTCAAAGATGACGCCGGGAGCGACGGTAGCATGCCGCCGGCGCTGAGGGCACTCACATGTTCCGGCAGACCGGTGCCTCGCCGGCATTCCTTGCCGGCGGCGGACGAGACGGCCCGGCCAACGCGTGGTTCACATGTTCTGGTAGACCGGGCCTTCGCCGGCATTCCTTGCTGGCGGCGGGCGAGACGGCCCGGCCGACGCGTGGTCACATGTTCTGGTAAACCGGGCCTTCGCCGCCTTGTGGCGGCACCCAGTTGATGTTCTGGTTCGGGTCCTTGATGTCGCAGGTCTTGCAGTGCACGCAGTTCTGCGCGTTGATGACGAAACGTACGTCCTTGGCCTGGGGGTCGGCGGCGGCGTTGCCATCCTTGTCCACCCATTCATAGACGCCGGCCGGGCAATAGCGCGTCGAAGGTCCGGCGAAGACATCGTGCTCGGACCGTTGCTGCAGCGCCATGTCGCCAACGATGAGGTGCACCGGCTCGTTTTCCTCGTGATTGGTGTTGGACAGGAAAACCGAGGACAGGCGGTCGAAGGTGAGCACGCCATCGGGCTTGGGATAGGCGATCTTCTTGTGCTGAGCGGCCGGCTCGAGCGCTGCATAGTCGGCCTTGCCGTGCTTCAGCGTACCGAAGGGCGACACGCCGAACAGCGTGTTCAGCCACATATCGAGACCGCCGAGACCGACACCGATGATGGTGCCGAAGCGCGACCATAGCGGCTTGACGTTGCGCACCTTCTTCAGGTCCTTGCCGATGTCGGTGGCGCGCCAGGCGTCCTCATAGGAGGCAAGCTCGTCATTGGCGCGGCCGGCGCCGATGGCCTCGGCGACATGGTCGGCCGCCAGCATTCCCGACAGCACTGCATTGTGCGAGCCCTTGATGCGCGGCACGTTGACGAAGCCTGCCGAGCAGCCCATCAGCACGCCGCCGGGGAAAGACAGTTTCGGCACCGACTGCCAGCCGCCCTCGGTGATGGCGCGCGCGCCATAGCCGATGCGCTTGGCGCCCTCGAAGGTGCCTGAAATCGCCGGATGGGTCTTGAAACGCTGGAATTCCTCGAAAGGCGACAGATACGGGTTTTTGTAGTTGAGGTGGAGGACGAAGCCGACAGCGACCTGATTGTCCTCCAGATGGTAGAGGAACGAACCGCCACCGGTCTTCATGTCCAGCGGCCAGCCGAAGGAATGCTGGACAAGGCCCGGCCTGTGGTTCTCCGGCTTGACCTGCCAGAGTTCCTTAAGGCCGATGCCGTATTTGCCGGGCTCGCGGCCGTCGGAGAGCTTGTATCTGGCGATCAGTTGCTTGGCGAGTGAGCCGCGCGCGCCCTCGCCGATCAGCACATACTTGCCCATCAAGGCCATGCCCGGCGCATAGGCCGGGCCATGCGTGCCATCCTTCTCGACGCCCATGTCACCGGTGATGACGCCAGTGACGGCGCCGGCATCGTTGTAGACCAGGCTTACTGCGGCGAAACCGGGATAAATCTCGACGCCAAGCGCCTCGGCTTTGCCAGCCAGCCAGCGACAGACATTGCCGAGCGAGACGATGTAGTTGCCGTGATTGTTCATCAGCGGCGGCATGAGAATGTTGGGCAAGCGGAACGAGCCGGCGGGGCCGAGCACCAGGAAATGGTCCGCCGTGACCGGCGTCTTGAAGGGATGACCATCCTCCTCGCGCCAGCCAGGCAGCAGCCGGTCGATGCCGATCGGATCCACGACGGCGCCCGACAGGATATGGGCGCCGACTTCGCCGCCCTTTTCCAGCACGACGACGGAAAGCTCGGGATTGATCTGTTTGAGGCGGATGGCCGCGGCAAGGCCAGCAGGTCCGGCACCGACGATGACCACGTCGAATTCCATGCTCTCGCGTTCGATATCGCTCATCAACCCCTCCGCACTGGCTTGCCGCTGTTCGCGTATCTTGCTGGCTCCTGCGCTGCATAGCGCATCAATTGGCGACAGGAAACCGGCGCATACGTGACAATGCCGATTTGGCCAAAAAGTCGCGCACCGTGCGGCAGGGGTAGCCGTTTTTACACCGAAATACGCCCCGCTCGCGTTTTCGGTTGTTCGACGGCTTGCTTATCGGCCATACTTCCCGCCATGCGCATTCCCGGGCCAGGCGGCTTCTCTTCGACGCGCTTTCCATCAACGCCCGGCCGGGCCTGCCGGGCGGCCACCTTGGCCCTTCTGATGTTGGCGTCCGGCCACGCCGCGGCGGATGAAGTGAAGGTGTGGTCGACAGGCGCGTACTCGTTCTCCGACGAGCTTGGCGGCTTCCGCATCACCGGAGCATCCGGCATCGGAACCAAGGACGATCCGCTTGTCATTACCGAGGAGCTGAATTCGGCAACGCCCGTGACGCTGACCATCCGCACCACAAAGCCAATCCAGACATTCGGCAAGGCCGGTGAGTTCGCCAACGGCATCATGTACATGCGCCTGGACGTGCTCAACAACAGCGGCCAGGCCTGGATCGAGTTCCAGTTCGAGCTTCAGGAAATACTGGATCAGCCGAGCGTGTTCGGAGACGGACTTTCATTCGACCAGCGCAACAAGACGCCCGACAACATCTGGTCGAGCAATTTCGCCGATTTCGACCGCGACTTCGAACCCTATGACAGGTTGCTGTTCAAGAACGGCAAGGTCGATCCGTTGAAAACCGCCAGCTTCGAATTCCTGATGACGGACTATACGCCGCGTTGGACCTTCTATCTCGTGCAGGATCCGCGCATACCCACCGGCTAGGCCGCTGCTTCGCTTGGCAAGAGGCATTGGTTGCCGCCACCAGCCTCGCCGAGGTTGCAAATTGACGCCGCCCGGACGATGGTGCGGCCATGACTGCCGCCTCTCCCAACACTCCGGTCGATGTCGCCGATCTGCTCGCCTTCTATGCCAGCGCGGGCGTCGACGAAGCTTTGGAGGACGCGCCGGTCAACCGCTTTGCCGAGCCCGCGCCCAAGGCCGCGCCGCGCGCGGCGGCAGTTGCCGCGCCGCCTGTCGAGAGCGCACCGCCACCACGAAGCACGCAAGCGCCGCGCCTCGATGCAAGCGCATTGCCGGATGCCCCGGCTGCGCGGGCGCCGACGTCGACCGTGCCGGACGAAGCGCAGGCGGCTCTGGCGCGGCAGATGGCGTCGGCCGCTTCGACACTCGACGAGCTTCGCCAACAGATGGCATCCTTCGAAGGCTGCAATCTCAAGGCCACCGCCAAGAATCTCGTATTCGCCGACGGCAATCCGCAAGCCTCGGTGATGCTGGTCGGCGAAGCGCCCGGCCGCGACGAGGACATTGAGGGCCTGCCCTTCGTCGGCCGCTCGGGCCGCCTGCTCGACCGCATGCTGGCGGCAATCGGGCTCGACCGGACCTCGGTCTACATCGCCAACGTCATTCCCTGGCGGCCGCCGGGCAATCGCACGCCGACACCGCACGAGACCGAGATCTGCCGGCCGTTCATCGAGCGCCAGATCGAGCTGGTCAACCCCAAGGTGCTGGTCAATCTCGGCGGTCCGTCGGCCAAGACCCTGCTGAATACCTCGGAAGGCATTTTGCGGCTGCGTGGCAACTGGCGTGTCCATACCACAGGCTCCGGCATCGCCATTCCCGCGATGCCGACATTGCATCCGGCCTATCTCCTGCGCACGCCCGCGCACAAAAAACTGGCGTGGCGGGATTTTCTCGAAGTGAAGGCGAAGCTGAAGGCCGTCACCTGACGATGACCTCCCAGGTAATTGAAATGGCCCGGATATCGGCCTAGTCATCGCGGCATGACATCAGCACAAGTCTCCGCCGGCAGTCTCATCCGCGAATGGCGCACACGCCGCCGCATGAGCCAGCTCGACCTCGCCATGGAAGCCGAGATTTCACAGCGCCATTTGAGCTTCGTCGAAAGCGGTCGCGCCGCGCCCTCGCGCGATATGGTGCTGCATCTGGCCGAGCAGCTGGCGATACCGCTGAGGCAACGAAATCAATTGCTGCTGGCCGCGGGCTTCGCGCCGAGCTTCGGCGAACGGTCGCTGACCGACACGACACTGGCCCCGGCGATGGCGGCGGTCGAGATGGTGCTCAAGGGGCACGAGCCGTTTCCGGCGCTGGCGGTGGACCGGCATTGGAACCTGGTGTCGGCCAATGCCGCGATCGCTCCTTTCGTTGCCGATGTCGGCGAGGCTTCGCTGCTGACGCCGCCGGTCAACGTGCTTCGCCTGTCGCTGCACCCGGGCGGCATCGCACCACGCATCGTCAATCTGCAGGAATGGCGTACCCACCTGCTCGAGCGCCTCAAGCACCAGAACGACGCCAGCGGCGATCCCGTGCTGGTCGAACTGGAGCGTGAATTTCGCGACTACCCGTCCGGTCTCAAGAGCGGCCGTCCGGCGCCGGTCGAACCGAATGCCATCGTGCATCCGCTGCGCCTGGCGCATGGCGATCAAGTGTTGTCCTTCATCAGCACCATCACGGTCTTCGGCACACCGCTCGACGTTACCCTGTCGGAACTGGCGATCGAATCCTTCTTCCCGGCCGATGAACAGACACGAACCGTATTGGTGCGGATGGCGAAGGAACGAGCCGAGCGACCCTGATGGTGCCTACGGTACGACAGCCTTGCGGGTGCGGATGCGCTCCAGCCCCAGTTGCCGCTCGCGCCAGATGATGAAGATGCCGGCGGCGACGACGATCAGGCCGCCGAACAGCGTGCTGAGCGACGTGACGTCGCCAAAGACGAAATAGCCAACGACGACGCCGAGAAGCATCGATGTGTATTCGAACGGCGCGACGACCGAAGCTTCGGCATGGCGGTAGGCCGCCGTCATCAGGATCTGGCCGAGCCCGCCGCAGAAGCCGGCCAGGATGAGGAGCGCTGCTTGCATTGGCGTCAGCGATTGCCAGCCGAACGGCAGCGTCAGCAGCGAGAGCACGCTCGCCGTCGATGAGAACCACAGGACAATGGTCGCCGTCTTCTCCGTCTGCACGAGATTGCGCACCAGAAGCATGGCGACGGCCGAGATCGCCGCGGCAATCAGCGCCGCCATGACGCCCAGCACTTCCTGGTCGTCGAGACCCTCGTCGGAATTGAGCAGCGTCAGTTCCGGCCAGGAAATGATCAGCACCCCGACCAGGCCGACGGCAACCGCGCTCCAGCGATAGACGCGTATGGTCTCGCCGAGGAAAACCGAGGAGAACACCACGACCAGCAGCGGCTGTGCATAGTTCAGGGTGATAGCCTCCGGCAGCGGCAACCTGGTCAACGCGAAAAAGCCAAGCCCCATCGCTCCGACACCGACGACGCCGCGCGCGACATGGTTGAAGGGACGTTTGGTGACGAATGCCGTGGCGAGCTCTCGCTTGCATGCCAGGAACGCAATGATCGGAAAGATGGCGAAGAAGGAGCGGAAGAATACGATCTGGCCGGCAGGCACATCGCCGGCCGCCTTGATGCAGGTTTGCATGCCGACAAAAACCGCCACGGAGACGATCTTCAGCGCGATGCCTCTCAACGTGCCATGGCCGCCGCTGGTTTCTGGTTGCGCCCCCGCTTCTGATGTCACGTTGGCAATGCGCCCTTGATCGTTGTCCAGATGCAGGCCGGCGTCGCTGGCATCTCGATAAGCTTAAATACGCCGAAAGAGGCCTGATAGCCGCTCTCGCAGTTTTGTCGAGCGCCTGTTTCGTGTAAAGAGCGCGGGCTTTGAATTTTTGGGACCGGTCAAGCAGCGTCCGGTCCCCGTAAAGACAGGAAAAGCCAGGGAATGCGCACAGACACAGGCCAGGTCTTCAAACTCGAAGACTATCGCCCCAGCGACTACCTCATTCCGGAAACCAGCCTTGACTTCCGTCTCTCGCCACAGGCCACGATCGTCACCGCGGTTTTGACGATCGAGCGCCGCGAGGGCGTCCCGAAATCGGCACCGCTGGTGCTCGACGGGGATGGGCTGACGCTCAAGCGCATCGAGATCGACGGCAAGGTGGCAAGACCAGCCGATATGCTGGCAAGCCCCGACCAACTGACCCTGCTCAAGCCACCGGCCGCACGTCGTTTCCAACTGCTGATCGAAACCGAACTGGCCCCAGCCGGCAATGAGGCCTTGATGGGCCTCTACCGCTCGAACAACGTCTACTGCACGCAGTGCGAGGCGGAAGGTTTTCGCCGTATCACCTATTTCCTCGACCGGCCCGACATCCTGTCCGTCTACACGGTGCGGATCGAGGCGCGGCGCGACGAGGCGCCGCTGCTGCTCTCCAACGGCAATCCGGTCGAGAACGGCGATCTCGCCGATGGCTGGCACTATGCCAGATGGCACGACCCCTTCCCCAAGCCCTCCTATCTGTTCGCGCTGGTGGCCGGCAATCTCGGCAAGGTCGCCGACAGTTTCACCACACTGTCCGGCCGCAGCGTCGAGCTCGGCATCTATGTCGAGCCCGGCAAGGAGGCGCTCGCCGGCTACGCCATGGACGCGCTGAAGCGGTCGATGCAATGGGACGAGGAGGCGTTCGGCCGCGAGTACGATCTCGACGTCTTCAACATCGTCGCGGTGTCCGACTTCAACATGGGCGCGATGGAGAACAAGGGCCTCAACATCTTCAACGACAAATATGTCCTGGCCGACCAGGAGACGGCGACGGACGCCGATTTCGCCAATATCGAGGCGATCATCGCGCATGAGTATTTCCACAATTGGACAGGCAACAGAATCACTTGCCGCGACTGGTTCCAGCTTTGCCTGAAAGAAGGGCTGACGGTCTTTCGCGACCATGAATTCTCCGCCGACCAGCGCTCGCGCGCCGTCAAGCGCATCGCCGAAGTGCGCACGCTGCGTGCCCACCAGTTCCCCGAGGACCAGGGCCCGCTGGCGCATCCGGTGCGGCCGCGCCGCTACCGCGAGATCAACAATTTCTACACCGCGACCGTCTACGAAAAGGGTTCCGAGGTGGTGCGCATGATCCGCACCATTCTCGGCGCCGAGGCCTTTCGTGCCGGCATGGACCTCTATTTCGAACGGCATGACGGCGAAGCCGCGACGATCGAGGATTTCATCAAGGTGTTCGAGGATGCGTCCGGTCGCGACCTGTCGCAGTTCGCGCTCTGGTATCACCAGGCGGGCACGCCAAACCTGACCGTGAGTTCGACGCACAATCCGGCCACGCGCGAATTCACGCTGGAGATCGAGCAATCGGTGCCGCCGACACCCTCCGAAAGCCGCAAGCGGCTGATGCATATCCCGCTTGCCTTCGGCCTGATCGGCGCCGGCGGCAAAGCTGTTACATATAGCGGCGTCGAGGGCGCCAGCGTCGAGGACGGCATCATTCATCTGCGCAAGCGCCGCCATGTGGTTCGCTTCTCCGGCGTGAGCGAGCGCCCGGCGGTGTCGCTCAACCGCGGCTTTTCGGCGCCGGTGACGCTGTCGGTCGAGCAGAAGCAGGCTGACCAGTTCTTCCTCGCCCGCCACGACAGCGACGCCTTCTCGCGCTGGCAGGCCTTCAACACGCTGCTCACCGATGCGCTGATCGCCGCTTTCCGCCGGATTCTTGGCGGCAAAAGCCCGGACTTCGTGCCCCTGCTGACCGAACTTGCCGGCAGCATTGCCGGCGACGAGACGCTCGAGCCTGCCTATCGGGCCCTGGCCCTGACGTTGCCTAGCGACGCGGATATTGCGCGTGACATCGGCAAGAACATCGATCCGGATGCCATCCATTCAGCTCGCCAGTCGCTTGCGCTGGCGATCGCCACGGCCAATGGCGAGACATTTTCCGGCCTTTACGCCACCCTTGCCGACAAGACCGCTTTCAGCCCCGACGCGGCGAGCGCGGGGCGACGCGCCTTGCGCAACAGTCTCATGGATTATCTCTCGCTGCTGCCGGGCGGAGCGGCACTGGCGGCCCGGCATTTCCAGTCGGCGACCAACATGACCGACCGAGCGGCCGCCCTTGCCGTGCTCGCGTACCGCCACCATGGTTCGCTGGAGACAAAAAAGGCGCTGGCGGCTTTCGAAAAGACCTACGCATCCGACCCGCTGGTCATGGACAAATGGTTCCAGATCCAGGCCAGCGTGCCGGGGCCGCAGGCGGTGGAGACAGTTCGGGCGCTGTCCGCTCATCCGGCCTTCTCGATGGCCAATCCGAACCGGGTGCGTTCGTTGGTCGGCACATTCTCCAGCGCCAACCAGACCGGCTTTCATCGCGCCGACGGCGAAGGCTACCGGTTCTTCGCGCAGACAGTGCTTGAGGTCGAAAAGCGCAACCCGCAAGTGGCGGCAAGGCTGGCGACGGCACTGCGGTCGTGGCGGTCGCTCGAACCGGGCCGGCAGGCCAAGGCCCGGGAAGCGCTGCTTTCGATCGCCAATGCCGAGAACCTTTCGGCGGATCTGCGCGATATTGTCGAGCGGACGCTGGCCTAAATCGCCTTCCCTCATCAGGGAGAAGGCAGGAGGCTCGGCACGCGCAAAGGCCGATTATTTATTCAATTTTTAATGTTTTTTCGCCCGACCACTGGACAAGGCGAATCACCTTTGATTCTTTAATGGCGATTCGGAAGTGCGGTGTTGCCGGATCACCAGCACTAAGAAATGCGGCATACTGAAATCGGGGAGTGCCATTTATGGCGAAGGCGGACGCGTGGGGCGCGCCCGGAGGGATGGCTTTTGCGCGCCGCGAGGCGCCAAACGATGGCCTTGCGGGGAATACGCGGCTCATCGCCGAACCCGCCTATAAGCGGCTTCTGGCCGCCGAACCGCTGCTGCGCCGGTCGATACCGGCTCTCATCGTCATCTTCCTGATCGTCATCGCCGCATTGCGTGTGCTCTCGCTCATGAACGAGCGCGACGATGTCGAGCGCGATGCCAAGGCGATCCTGACGCTGGCCGCAGCGCAACTCGCCAGCTCGCTCGCCACCACTTCGGATGCGCTGCCCGGCGCCACCCAGGACCTGCTGGAGACCACCAGCCGCCAGGGCGCGATGGGCCGCAGCCATGTCCTGGTCATCACCGACAGTGCCTTCAGGATCACCGCGGTCACACCACGTTCGGTGCCCTGGCAAGGCCATTCGCTCGACGGCCTCGTCCAGGGTGGCCAGCCCCTTTTCATGTTCGGCGACCGTGCCGGCGTCATGGAGGTCAGCATCGGCGGCCAGGACTGGTACGCGGCGGTCAGCGTGGCCAAGGACAGGAAGGGGGCCGCGGCGGCCCTGGTGCCGCAGCAAGCGGTCTTCGACACCTGGCGCAAGACCGTCTCGCTCAACGTCACCCTGTTCGTGCTGACGGCGGGCGTGCTGATCATCATCCTGTATGCCTATTTCGGCCAGGCGGCGCGCGCGCAGACGGCCGACCGCATCTATCTCGAAGCGCATCAGCGCATCGACATGGCGCTGGTGCGCGGCCGTTGCGGCCTGTGGGACTGGGACATGGTGCGCGGCAAGATGTACTGGTCCCGCTCGATGTACGACATGCTCGGCTACGAACCCTGCGAGACGATGCTGTCCTTCGGCGAGGTCGATGAGATCATCCATCCCGAGGACGGCGACCTGTTCGAACTCGCCAACAGGATCGTCGCGCGCGAAATCGACCATATCGACCAGGTGTTCCGGATGCGGCATGCCGATGGCCAGTGGGTCTGGATGCGCGCCCGCGCCCAGGTCATGGACCCCGAGGCGCCGGAAATCCAGCTGATCGGCATCGCCGTCGACGTCACCGAGCAGCGTCATCTGGCGCTGCGGTCGGAAGCGGCGGATCTTCGCCTCAGAACCGCGATCGAGAACATCACTGAATCCTTCGTGTTGTGGGATTCGACCCAGCGGCTGATCATGTGCAATTCGAAATACCAGCAGGACAACGGTCTCTCGGATCGCGACGTGATGCCCGGCGTGACACGCGCTTCGCTGGAAGAGCGGATGCTGGCGTTTGCTTCGGAGCGCCGGCTTGCCAACACCAACGGCCCGCAAGGCGGTGCCACGTTCGAGCGGCAGCTCGCCGATGGCCGCTGGCTTCAGGTCAACGAACTCAGGACCAGGGATGGCGGCATCGTCTCCGTCGGTTCCGACATCACCCAGATCAAGCTGCACCAGGAGAAGCTGGTCGACAGCGAGCGCCGGCTGATGGCGACGATCCATGATCTCAGCCTCGCCAGGCGCTCCGAAGAGGAGCGCTCCAGCGAACTGGTTGACCTCAACCGCAAATACATGAAGGAAACCGAGCGTGCCGAAGCGGCCAACAGGGCCAAATCCGAATTCCTGGCCAACATGTCGCATGAATTGCGCACGCCGCTGAACGCCATCATCGGCTTCTCCGAGCTGATGGAACAGGGCCTGTTCGGTCCGTTGGGATCAGAGCGTTACGAGGAGTACGCCACTGATATCAACAGCAGCGGCAAATACCTGCTCGGTGTCATCAACGACATTCTCGACATGTCCAAGATCGAGGCTGGCCAGTTCTCGCTGGACCAGGAGCAGATCGACCTCGTTCCGTTGATCAGCGAGACGGTGCGTGTCGTCTCACTGCAGGCGGCGCAGAAGGCGATCACCGTCGAGACACGCATCGCCGACGCGTTGACCTTGTTCGCCGATCGCCGCGCGATCAAGCAGATCGTTATCAACCTGTTGTCCAACGCGGTGAAATTCACCGGCCAGGGCGGTCACATATCGGTCAGGGCCCGCAACACGTCAGGCGCGCTGGTGCTGACGATCGAGGACAATGGCTGCGGCATTCCAAAGGAAGCGCTCGGCAAGCTCGGACGCCCGTTCGAGCAGGTGCAGAACCAGTTTTCCAAAAACCATGCCGGCTCCGGTCTTGGCCTCGCCATTTCGCGCTCGCTTGCCGAGCTGCAGGGCGGCGCACTCAAGATCCGTTCAACCGAAGGTGTCGGCACCATCGTCTCGGTACGCATTCCGGTGAGGAAAGCGCCGCCGACGGTGAAGGCCGCGGCTTAACTCCAGGACCACTGTACGCGGGTATCGGCGCTTTGACGAAGTTATCCATAGACCGGCCGGCGGTCACGACCCTCCGCCACGTAGCAAAAGATCGAAATCCTTCCTGACCTTCCGCGACGTTTCCTTGAGATGTGCTTCGAGCACACCGAAATCCGGCAGATCCGTAACCGCCAGAAGCAGATCGGACAGGCCGGGCGGAACGTCGTCGCGTTCGAACTGGCCGGTCAGGCAAAGCCTGATCATCTGGGTCAGCGCCAGATAGAGCCTGTAGGCCTCTTCGAGCTCCTGCCTGACATCGGTGGCGGCGAATTGCGGCGCAAGCCGCGACAGCACCGCCGCGGTCGCCGTTGCCCTGTGGCCGGGCCCGACATTGCCCGTGATGACAGCCACCTGGGCGATGAATTCGAGATCGATGAGGCCGCCGGGGATGAGCTTGATGTCCCAGAGGTCGCGGGGCGGCTTCTCCTGCTCGATCATGGCGCGCATGTCGGAGGCTTCGGTTTTCACCTTGGCCGCGTCGCGTGGCTGGCCGAGTAGCGCGGCGACTTCGGCTTCGACCTCGGCGCAGAGGCCAGCATCGCCGGCGATCGGCCGCGCGCGCGACAGGGCCATGTGTTCCCAGGTCCAGGCCTCCTGGCGCTGGTATTTCTTGAAGGCATCGACATGGGTGGCGACCGGCCCCTTGTTGCCGGACGGCCGCAGACGCAGGTCGAGTTCGTAAAGAACCCCTTCCGCCGTCGGCGCCGACACGGCCGATATCAGCCGCTGCGTCATGCGGGTGTAGTAATGCGACGGCGCCAGCGGCTTGTCGCCGTCGGAATCCTCGGCGTCCTGATCGTGATCGTAGAGCAGGATGAGATCGACATCCGAGCCTGCGGTCAATTCGCGGCTGCCGAGCTTGCCCATGCCGAGCAGCGAAACCACGCCGCCGGCGACCGTGCCGTGGCGCGCGGCGAATTCGCCCATGACCGCCTGCAAGGCCGCCTCGATGGTGAGATCAGCGAGATCCGAGAACGCGCGGCCGGCGCGCGCGGGGTCGATCGAGCCGGCAAGCAGCCGCACACCGATCAGGAATTTCTGTTCGGACGCAAATATGCGCAAGCGATCGAGCACGTCCTCATAGGCCCTGTCGCCCTCGAGGAAGGCGGCAAGCCGCGCCGAGAGATAGGCGCGGTCGGGAAGCTCGGTCAGCAATGCCGGGTCGAGCAAACCGTCGAACACATGCGGCCGGCGCGTGATGATGGCGGCAAGCCGGGGTGCGGCGCCCATGATCGTCGCCATCAGCTTGAGCAGTGCGGGGTTCGACTGCAGCAGCGAAAACAGCTGGATGCCGGCAGGCAGACCGGCGAGGAACTCGTCGAACCGGACCAGCGCCTCGTCGGCGCGGCGCGTCTGGCCGAAGGCCTTGAGCAAGGCCGGGGTCAGTTCCGTCAACCGCTCACGTGCCTCCGCCGACTGGGTGACGCGATAGCGGCCGAAATGCCAGCCGCGGATGACCCTGCAGATATCGCTTGGCCGCTGGAAGCCGAGACCATGCAAGGTCTGCAGCGTGTCGGGATCGTCGACATCGCCGGTGAAGACCAGATTGCCGATGCCGGCCGACAGTTCGGGCGCGGTTTCGAACAAAGCGGCATAGTGGCGCTCGACCTGCTGCAGCGAGACACGGAAGGCCCCGGCAAACGCGGCGGCATCGGCAAAGCCCAGCATGCGGGCGATGCGCTCCAGCCCTTCATCGTCTTCCGGCAACGTGTGCGTCTGTTCGTCGGCCACCATCTGGATGGCGTGTTCGACGCGGCGCAGGAACCAGTACTGGCGGGCAAGCGCGTGACGCGCGTCCGATGTGATCCAGCCCCGGGCCGCGAGCTGGCCGAGCATCGGCACGGTCTCGCGGCCGCGCAGTTCCGGGAAGCGGCCGCCGGCGATGAGCTGCTGGGTCTGGACGAAGAACTCGATCTCGCGGATGCCGCCGCGCCCAAGCTTGACGTTGTGCCCTTTCACCGCAATCTCGCCATGGCCCTTATGGGCATGAATCTGGCGCTTGATCGAATGGACGTCGGCAATCGCGGCGTAGTCCATGTATTTGCGCCAGACATAGGGCTGGAGCTCCTTGAGAAAGGCATCGCCGGCGGCAAGATCGCCCGCGACCGGACGCGCCTTGATCATCGCGGCGCGTTCCCAGTTCTGGCCCCGCGCCTCGTAATAGCGCAGCGCGGCTTCGACCGGAATCGCCAGCGGCGTCGAGCCGGGATCGGGACGCAACCGCAGATCGGTGCGGAAGACGTAGCCGTGCTCGGTGCGATCCTGCAGGATGCGCACCAGCCGGCGCGTCAGGCGCGAGAACAGATCGGTGGCGTCGACAGGATCGACCACGGCGGGCGCTTCCGGATCGAAGAACACGACGAGATCGATATCGGAGGAGAAATTCAGCTCGTGCGCGCCGAGCTTGCCCATGCCGAGCAGGATCCAGCCCGATTGAAACGACGGGCTGTCGAGATCGGGCAGCTTGAGCTTGCCCTGGCCGTGCGCGTCACGCAGCAGAAAATCGACCGCGGCGCGGGTGCAGGCGTCGGCAAGGTCGCTCAACCGCCTTACGGTCAGCGCCGTTACGGCCTCGCCCGCTAGATCGGCGAGCGCGATCAGGAAATGCGCCTCGGCCTTGTGGCGGCGCAGTTCCATCATCAAGGTGGATTCCGAGACGGTTTGCGCCAACGGCGCCTGGTCGATCGCGGCGATGATCGTCTTCAGGCGGGCCTCGACCGGCTGGTCGAACAGCCCGTCCAGGATTTGCGGCCGGCGGCGCGCGGTGTCGCGCAGGAACGGCGAGAGGTCGAAGACAGCGGCCAGGAAATCCTGCGCCGCCCCCTTGCCGGCCAGGAATTTGGCCAGCTGTGTCAATCCTTCCTCGCGCGCCGCATCCGCGACTTCGGCCAGTTCCTGCCGCGCCTGCCGCTCGTCGAGCGGGGCTAGAGGGGTCTCCAGGCTCAGCAGCCAGTCTGTCTTGCTCCGCTTGGCAACGGCCGCCATCAATGGTCCTCGCGCGTGGGGAAACTCATGACCACGGATAGTCCCGGATTGCCGGGCAACAGGTCAAGCCGGCCGTAGTGGAATGTCATGACCGCCTTGGCGAGACTGAGGCCAAGGCCGGAACCAGGTTGCGAGCGGCTCTTCTCCAGCCGCACGAAGCGTTCCGTCGCCCGGGCGCGATCGGCATCGTCGGGAATGCCCTGGCCGTTGTCCTCCACGGACAGCCTGATCTCGCCATGCGTGCGCTCGAGCACCACGCGGACCGCCGGCTTGGACGTGGAATCGGTCGAATACTTGATTGCATTGTCGACGATGTTGGACAGCGCCTGGCCGATCAGCTCGCGGTTGCCGTCGACGACAAAAGCACCGCTCACCTCGACGTCCAGCGAAACACCGGCTTCCTCGGCCACCGGCTCGTAGAGTTCGACGACGTCGCGCACGGCCTCCGCCAGATCGACGCGGTTGGTGTGCTCGGAAGAATACCCGGCCTCCAGCCGGGAGATCATCAGGATCGCATTGAAGGTCTTTATCAGCTGATCCGATTCAGCGATGGTGCCTTCCAGCGCCTGCCGGTAGTCCGAGGTCTTCTGCTTGCCGGAAAGCGTCGCTTCGGCCCGGTTGCGCAGCCGGGTCAGCGGCGTCTTCAAATCATGCGCGATGTTGTCCGAAACCTGCTTCAGGCCTTCGTTGAGCGTGGCGATCCTGGCCAGCATGGCATTGAGGTTTTCCGAAAGCCGGTCGAACTCGTCACCCGCGCCTGTCACCGGCAGCCGGCCGGAGAGATCGCCGCCCATGATGCGCCGGCTCGCCTGCGACACACTGTCGATGCGCTTCAGCGCGGCGCGGCCGACAAAGAACCAGATCAGCAGTCCGCCGAGCCCCATCATGCCGAGCGCCAACATCAAGGCGCGGCGGATGACGGCGCGAAAGCGCTCCGGTTCGCCGAGATCGCGGCCGACCAGCAGGATCATCTGATTGGGCAGCCGCAGCACCAGTGCAATGGCGTTGTGACCTTTCTCGCCCTCGGTTTCCGCCGCATCGTTCGAGGGGGATGGCGTCGGGTCAGCCCCCCCGCTGCGCAAACGATCAAGCTCGCCTTCGCCGAAGCGCTTGTAGGAGAACGGCTCGGTCGTCCAGCCCTCGGTATCGATCACACCGGGTTCCAGGGCCTGCACATTGCCAGTCAGGATCTGGCCATTGGCGTCGGCGATCAGATAGAGGTTGGCGCCGGGCTGACGGGAGCGGTTTTCGACCACGCGCACCAACAATGGCAGGCCGCCCTTTTTGTAAGCGCGGGCCAGGCCTATTATCTCATCATTGATTGTGTCCTGCGTCTGCCCGGTCAGCATGCTCGCTGACAGCGACGTCATGTAGAAAACCAGCAACACGGCGCACAGCGCGAAAAGCAGGAAATAAAGCGCCGAAAGCCGCGCTGCCGTCGTCTTCATGATGGCGGGCACGGAAAGAGCCATGCTGTCGCCTAGCTCTTTGTTGGAGCATGATCTCTGGACAAACGGAAACCGTTTGTCCGAGAAAACCGGTTCCCACTTTTCGGAATCATGCTCTAGCCACCCTTCAGCATGTAGCCGGCGCCGCGAACCGTATGCAGGATCGGCTTGTCGAAGCCCTTTTCGATCTTGCCGCGCAGTCGCGAGACGTGGACATCGATGACGTTGGTCTGCGGATCGAAATGATAATCCCAGACGTTTTCGAGCAGCATGGTGCGCGTCACCACCTGGCCGGCATGGCGCATGAGATATTCGAGCAGGCGGAACTCGCGCGGCTGCAACGTGATCTCGCGCGACGCCCGGCGCACGGAATGCGACAGCCTGTCGAGCTCAAGGTCGCCAACCCGGTAGACGGTTTCGGCCTCCTTGGCGCTGGCGCGGCGGTTCAGCACTTCGACGCGGGCCAGAAGTTCGGAGAAGGCATAGGGTTTGGTCAGATAGTCGTCGCCGCCGGCGCGCAGCCCGGTGACCCGATCGTCGACCTCGCCCAGCGCCGAGAGGATGAGCACCGGCGTCGTGTTGCCCCTGGAACGAAGCGCGGCAATGACCGACAGGCCGTCGCGACGCGGCATCATCCGGTCGATCACCATGACGTCATAGTCACCGGCATCGGCGAGCGCGAAGCCGGTCTCGCCGTCACCCGCGACATGCGCGGTATGACCGGCTTCGGCGAAGGCTTTCTGCAGATAATCCGCAGCCTCACGATCGTCTTCTATGACGAGAATCTTCATGGGGCCGTTATACGCGATTTCGCTGGAAGGTTGAGTAGCCGGCATCTGCATTTTAGCCTTTGCCAAAGCGCGTCGCGATCAAGATGATCGAGAGCGTGCGCGATAAGATCTTCGTTCCGTGGCGTCGTTACGCCCGACATGCCTGCTCCCGGCCATGTCGTTACGCTGCAGTCATCACACCGACTGGCGTCGGGCTCGAGGCGTATCGCGGGCTGCCATATGCGGTGCGCGGCAGCGGGCGATGGGAAGCCCGCTGCCGCTGAAGGAGAGCGCGATGACTGACTAACGGCTCTCCTTCTTGCTTTCCCATGCGGCGACTCGGGGGTGTTTGAAACGCCGCACTGGAAAAGTCGTCTCAGCCCTTGGCGACCGGCACCGCGACGAAGCGGTTGTTGTCGTCACGGGTGATCTGCATCAGCACGGCCTTGCGCCCGGATTTGACCGCATCGGCCATGGCCTTGGTAACGTCTTCGGTGCCGTTGACCTCGGTCGAGTTGACCGAGGTGATGACATCGCCCGCCTGGATGCCGCGATCGGCGGCGGCGCTGTCGGGGTCAACGTCGGTCACCACCAGGCCCTTGCCGTTCTCGGACTTGGTGACGGTGAGGCCGAGATCGGCCAGCGTGTCGGGCTTTGCCGGCGCGGCGGGTTGCTGCTGCTGGTCGCCCGACGCCTGCTTGTCGCTGGCCGGCAGCTTGCCGAGATCAACCTTGATGGTCTGGCTCTTGCCGTCGCGCCACACGGTCACATCAACCGACTTGCCGGGCGAATAAGCGCCGATCAGGCGGGCGAGTTCCTTCGGCGAGGCCACGTCCTTGCCGTCGACCTGGGTGATGACGTCGCCGGCCGATATGCCGGCCTTCTTGCCGGGACCATCGTCCTGCGCGCTCGAAACCAAGGCGCCGTTGTTGGACTTCAGGCCGAGCGATTCGGCGATGTCGGAAGTAACCGGCTGGATTTCGACGCCGAGCCAGCCGCGCTGCACCGCACCACTCTTCATCAGATCCCCGACCACCTGCTTGGCGGTCGAGGCCGGAATGTCGAAAGCAATGCCGACGCTGCCGCCGGAGGGCGAGAAGATGGCGGTGTTGATGCCGACCACCTGGCCGTTGAGGTTGAAGGTCGGACCGCCCGAATTGCCGCGATTGACCGAGGCGTCGATCTGCAGGAAGTCGTCGTAGGGGCCGGCGCCGATATCGCGGCCGCGTGCCGAGACGATGCCGGCGGTGACCGTGCCGCCGAGGCCGAACGGGTTGCCGACGGCCACGACCCAGTCGCCGACGCGGACCTTGGAGTCATCGGCGAAGTCGACATAGGTGAACTTGCCGCCGCCATCGACCTTGAGCACGGCAAGGTCGGTGCGCGGATCGGTGCCGACCAGCTTGGCGTCGAGTTCCTTGCCGTCATTGGTCACCACGGTGAAGGCGGTGCCTTCCTCGACAACGTGGTTGTTGGTGACGAGATAGCCGTCCTCGGAAATGAAGAAGCCGGAGCCCTGCGCCACCGGGCGCGGCTGGTCGTTGTTGCGGTCACGATGGCCGAAGCGGCGATGACCCTGATCGTTCTGGCCGTCCTGATCGCCAAAGCCGCGGAATTCCTTGAAGAAGCGGCGCAGCTGCGGATTGTTGGGGAGATTGTCGAGACCGTCCTGATCGTCGGAACCGTCATCGGCGGTGGGTTGCAGCTTGGCCTTGACCTTGACGCTGACGACCGCGGGCGAAACGCGCTCCACGACATCGGCGAAGCTCGGAACCTGCGGAGCCTCGACACGCACGGCATCGGCCAGAACGGGGCTGGTTCCAGTGGTCAGTGCGCCAAAACCGATAGCGCCGGCGACGGCAACGGACGCCACGGCAGCCAGAAGACGGTTGCGGGTGCGGGAATATGAATTGGGGGCAATATTCATGGGGTTTCGTATCCTCTATCGAATGGGACGCGCCTTAATCGGCATCCTCAGGGAAAGAGAATTAGAGCGGCCCACATTACACCGCCATTTCCGACGCATGAAACTTTGGTAATGTTTGCTGCATCTGCGAGGTCGCATGAATTCCCTGGCCGGTGCGAGGGGACCGGCCAGCGGAGGAATGGCCGGATCAGTTGTCCAGCATCTTGTCCAGAGCCGCCTGCTCTTCGGCCGAAAGCGCAGCCGTGGCCGGATGCCGGCGCGAGCGGGCATTCAGGGCGATGAACACGCCACCGGCCAGAAGCAGAAGAACCGGAGTGCCCCACAGCAAGGCGTTGCGAAGATCGAAGCGCGGCTTCAGCAGCACGAACTCGCCATAACGCGAAACCACATAGTCCATCACCTGCTGGTCGCTGTCGCCGGCAACAAGGCGTTGGCGCACCAGGATACGCAGGTCGCGGGCAAGATCGGCGTCGGATTCGTCGATCGACTGGTTCTGGCAGACCATGCAGCGCAGCCCCTCGGACAACGCCCGTGCCCGTGCCTCCAGGGCCGGATCTGCCAGCATCTCGTCGGGCTTTACGGCTAAGACTGTGCCGGCTGTACCGAACATCAGCATCAAGGCGAGCACCGCGGCGGACAGCCTCGCCCTCATGGCTGGCTCGCGACTGCCACGGCCTGCCTGCGGCGGCGCGATGGCGCGCCGACCCGCAGCCGCCGGTCCATCAGTGAGATGGCCGCACCGGCCATCATGACCAGGCCGCCGCCCCAGATCAGCGTCACCAGCGGCTTCCACCACAGGCGCACCACGACCGAGCCATCCTTGTTCTCGTCGCCGAGCGAAATGTAGAGCTGGGAAAGGCCGATGGTCTTGATGCCGGACTCCGTCGTCGTCATCTGCCGCACCGGATAGAAACGCTTGGCCGAACTGATCTCGCCGACCGCGCTGCCGCTGACCCCGATCAGCTCGAAACGGCCGCGATCCTCGCTGTAGTTCGGTCCCTGGGCAGGATAGAGACCGACGAAACGCACCGTGCGGCCGGAGATTTCGACGGTTTCACCGGCATGCATGGACAGGATCTTCTCCGTGCCGAAGCAGAGCGTGCCGACAATGCCGAGCACCGTCAGGCCGAGGCCGAGATGGGCGAACGCGGTTCCGAACATCGAACGCGGCAGGCCGAGCAGGCGCCTGGCCATGACCGGCGCCGCGACATTGCCGAGCCCCGCCTTGACGGCGAGGTCGGTCAGCGCGCCAAGGATCAGCCAGACGGCAAGGCCGACGCCAAGCGCGGCCAGCACCGAAGCGCCGTCAATGAACAGGGCGGTGACCATAACCGCCAGAAGCGCGGCCGCGAACGCCACCATCAGACGCTGCGCGGCACCAAGGACATCGCCGCGCTTCCAGGCCAGCAGCGGTCCAAAGGGAACCATGACCAGCAGCGGCACCATCAGCGGGGCGAAGGTGAGGTTGAAGAACGGCGCACCGACCGAAATCTTGTCGTTCGAAAAAGCCTCGACCGCCAGCGGATAGAGCGTGCCGACCAGCACCGTGGCGGTGGCCGTGGTCAGGAACAGATTGTTGAGGACAAGCGCACCTTCGCGCGAAACCGGATGGAACAGGCCGCCTGCGGTCAGCCTCGAGGCGCGCAGCGCAAACAGCGCCAGCGAGCCGCCGATGAACAGCGTCAGGATGCACAGGATGAAGACGCCGCGCGTTGGATCGGTGGCGAAGGCGTGGACCGAGGTCAGCACGCCCGACCGCACCAAGAAGGTGCCGAGCAGCGACAGCGAGAAGGTCAAGATGGCGAGCAGCAGCGTCCAGATCTTCAGGGCCGACCGCTTTTCCATGACAATGGCCGAATGCAAGAGCGCGGTGCCCGCCAGCCACGGCATGAAGGAAGCGTTTTCGACCGGATCCCAGAACCAGAAACCGCCCCAGCCGAGCTCGTAATAGGCCCAGTACGATCCCATCGCGATGCCGCCGGTCAGGAACATCCAGGCGACGAGCGTCCATGGCCGCACCCAGCGCGCCCAGGAGGCATCGATGCGCCCCTCGATGAGCGCGGCGACCGAAAAGGAAAAGCAGATCGAGAAGCCGACATAGCCGAGATAGAGCAGCGGCGGATGGATGGCGAGGCCGAGATCCTGCAGGATCGGGTTGAGGTCACGGCCTTCGATCGGCGCCGGATTGAGCCGGATGAAGGGATTGGATGTCACCAGGATGAACAGGAAGAAGGCAGCACCAATGGCACCCTGCACGGCCAGCACGTTGGAACGCAGCGTCGCCGGCAGGTTGGAGCCGAAAACGGCAACAAGCGCACCGAAAAAAGTCAGGATCAGCACCCAGAGCAGCATCGAGCCTTCATGGTTGCCCCAGGTTCCGGTGATCTTGTAGATCATCGGCTGCAGCGAGTGCGAATTCTCCCAGACGTTGGCCAGCGAAAAATCGGAGCTCGCATAGGCGCTCGCCAGTGCTGCAAAGGACAGCGCGGTCAAGGCAAAGCCGGTCACCGCGACGGGGCCGCCGACCGCCATCAGGCGCTGGTTGTCCAGCCGCGCCCCAAACAGCGGCACGATGGTCTGCACCAGCGAAAGCGCGAACGCCAGAACCAGGGCGAAATGTCCGGTCTCGACCATGCGCCCTACTCGCTCTTGCTTTCTTGCCACACACCCTTGGCCTTCAGACCGTCGGCCACTTCCTTGGGCATATAGCGTTCGTCGTGCTTGGCCAGCACGCTGTCGGCGACAAAGACGCCATCGGGGCCGAAAGTGCCCTCGGTGATGACGCCCTGTTCCTCGCGGAAAAGGTCGGGCAGGATGCCGGTATAGGTAACCTTGACCGATTTGTGGGTGTCGGTGACCGAAAAGGCAACCGTTGCGCCCTGGCCGCGCTGGATGGTGCCTTTCTCGACCAAACCGCCGAGCCTGATGCGCTGGCCGGGCGGCACACTGGCGGTGGCGAGATCGGCCGGCATGTAGAAATAGGACGCTTTCTGACCGAGCGCGTAGAAGGTCAGGCCGGTGGCGGCGGCGAGGAAAGCCAGACCGCCCACAATCACCGACAATCGTTTTTGCTTGCGCGTCATATCAGGGATTACTCCGTCGCCGTCAGGCCGAGCGAGGCGGCGAAGGCGGTGAATTTCTTGGCTTCGTCGCTGCCGGCGCCAAAGACGGCGATGGCGCGCCCCAGCGCATCGCGCGCCTGGTCGGCCTTGCCCAGCACCACATAAGAACGAACAAGCCGCATCCATCCTTCCGCGTCGCGCGGATTTTGACGAAGTTTGTCGTCGAGGCCGGCGACCATGGTGTTGATCATGGCTTCCCTGTCCTGCTGCGACATGGAAGAGGCCGCGTCGACATCGGCGGCATCCGGCCCCTTCGCGGCAGCGTCGGAAGCGACTTCAGCACCGCCGGATTTGTTCAATGCCTGTTCGACGGCGCCGCGCCAGGGTGAATCCGGCGGCAGTGTGCCAAGCATCGCCTGCCAGGCCGCCTCCGCTTCCTTGCCGCGGCCTTCCTGCGCCAGGGCCATGGCCAGATAGAAGCTGGCTTTGGCGTTGGCCGGATCAAGCTTCAAAGCCGCCTCGAAGGCGTCCTGCGCATCGGCCGAAACAATTCCGCCCGCGGCACCCGCGATCGCCTCGCCGAGGCCTGCCTGGCGGACGGCACTGTCGCCGTCCAGGCGAATGGCATTGCGATAGGCCGCGACGGCGTCGGCAAAGCGCTGCATGCGCAGATAGACCGGCGCCAGCACGTCCCAGCCGCGCCCATCGGAAGGATTGGCAGCAAGATGGGCTTCGGCGCGCGCCACCAGTTCATCGACCGAACTGTCGGCCGGGTTCTTGGCAAGCCGCTCGCCGAGCGGCTGCGATGGCAGGTCAGGCGAGCCTATCTGGCTGTAGAGCCCCCAACTGACCAGCGGGACCGCCAGCACGGCCACGGTCGCCACGAGTCTCGCCGTGACCGATGCCGACTTGCCGGACGACTTGCCCGCCATATCCCTGTTGCTCAGGCGAAGGATGCGGCGGGCGATCTCGGCGCGCGCCTCGGCCGCTTCAGCGGGCCGGATCAAACCGCGCGCGGCATCACGGTCGAGTTCGGCCAGTTGATCGCGATAGACTTCCAGGTCGTGCTCGCCGCTCGGCGACGCGCCCTTGGCGGCCCCGGCCAACGGCAAAAGCACCGCCAGGCTGGCGCCCAGCGTGAGGATTGCGGCTATGACCCAGAACAGCATGGCTCTTCCAATAAAGGCAGAGCCCTGCCCTGCCAACACACCCGTCCTGCGACGCTTTGACGGCAGGCCGCCTGATATCCCTGACCGGTACCGGCTACTGGCGCCGTCAGCCGAAAACTCAGGTCAACGGCGTCCAACTGCCGTCGGCATTGCGGCAGGCCGTGCCATGCGCCGTGACGCTGGCGCCGCCATTGAATACGGTCTGCGTGTACTGACGGCAGTCCTGCGAACCGACGCGGTAAGGCTGGGCCGGAACGACCTCGCCGTAGCGGGAGGCCTGATCGCCCTTCCAGCCCACCTTCTGACCGCTGGTATTGTATTCGAGCGCCTTGTATTCAGCCTCGAGCGCATTGCGCTTCTCCGTATCGCTCAGGCCGTTGCCGATCGACCCGCCGATAAGGCCGCCGCCCATGGCGGAAATGATCGACTTGGTGACGACCTTGCCGCCCGCAGGCGGCGTCGAGGCCGGGGTCACCGCCACCGTCGGTCCCTTGCCGCCCAAGGTGGTGCAGCCCGACACGGCCAGCAATGCGGAAACGAGCGCAACGCGAATCTTCATGCCAACAACCGGTATTCTTGAATTGGAACCTGCCATGGATGCGCCGGGGGCCGCGTCATCCCGCGTGGCCATAGTATTGATATTTGTCGGAAATTTGGCCGCTGCCAGCAGTCCGAGGTCAGTCGATATGCCGCCATAGCATGCGCCGCCCCCTGGTGTCGATTGTCCCGACAAGGCATCACTGAAGGCTCCGCAGTCGCACCACCGCCTTCAACCCGCCCATGCCGGACCGTTCCAGCGCCAGGCCGCCGCCATACTCGTTGACGAGGTCGGCAACAATTGCAAGGCCCAGGCCCGTTCCCGGTTTTGTCTCATCCAGGCGGCGTCCGCGCTTCATGGCTTCGCGCGCCTTGTCCTCGGGAATGCCCGGACCATCATCGTCGATGCTGATCTCGAACAGATTGTCAGTGCCGCCGGCCAAGGGTGCAACCGTGACCGACACGGCGCTCCTTGCCCATTTCATCGCATTCTCGAGAAGGTTGCCAAGCAGTTCCTCGAGATCCTCGCGTTCGCCGGCAAAGACGATCTCGGTGGCCGGCAGCGAAAGCGACAGGCTGGTCTGCGGGTTGAGTTTCTGCAGAACGCGCACCATGCGCTGAACCAGTGGTGCCACCGGCGTGCGGTAGACGACGCTGTCGCGCTGCGCCGCGACGCGGGCGCGCTGCAGATAGTGCTCGACCTGCTTCTGCATCGAGGCGGCCTGTTCGGCGATCAATTGCCCCTTGGGGCCGCCCAGCGCCCGGCCTTCGTTGAGCAGAACGGCGAGCGGTGTCTTCAGCGAATGGGCCAGATTGCCGACCTGGGTGCGCGAACGCTCGACGATGCGTTTGTTGTTTTCAATCAATGCGTTGGTTTCGTTGGCTAAGGGTTCGATCTCAGCCGGGAAGCGCCCGTCCAGCTTCTGCGCGGTGCCCTCGCGCACCATGGCAAGTGCGTTCCTGACGCGGCGTAGCGGCTGCAGCCCGAGCAGGATGGCGACGGCGTTGATAGCGATCATGCCGATGCCGAACAGGCTGAGATAGGTCAGCAAGCGGCGCTGGAAGGTGGCTATTTCCTGCTCCAATTCGCTCTTGTTGCCCATGACGCGGAAGCGCGCGGCTCGGTTCTTGGCGTCGAGAACGAATTCGCTCTCGAACACGACCAGTTCCTCGCCGTCGATGCCCTGCGCGGTATAGCTGCGCTGGAAATTGGCGTTGAAGGGCACATCCACCACATCCGGCGACGGGATGGTCCGGGTCATCGACGACGAGTGAAGATCGCCATGCACACCTTCCGAAGCCGGCTCGACGGACCAGTACCAGCCCGAATTCGGCTCCGAGAATCGCAGGTCGCCAAGATCGGGAGAGCCGGTCAGCGCGCCGCTGTCGGAAATGCCGATGGAGCCGATCAGGTTGAACAGATGCGCCGACAGCAGGCTGTCGAAACCCCGCTCGCTGGCTTGCCGGTAGAGCGTCGTGATCAAGGTGAAGATGACGACCAGGGTCAGGATCGCCCATACGGTGGAGAAGGCGATGACGCGAAACGTCAGCGAGCGCGGCCATACGCGCAGCGACAGCCGTCTGCCCACGGTCGGGTTGGTAGGGAGCGGTTCCGCCTTACGCCTCCGGCTCACGCATGCGGTAGCCCATGCCGCGCACGGTTTCGATCATGTCGATGCCCATCTTCTTGCGCAGCCGCCCGACAAAGACCTCGATCGTGTTGGAATCGCGGTCGAAATCCTGATCGTAGAGATGCTCGACCAGTTCGGTGCGCGAAACGACCTCGCCCATGTGATGCATCAGATAGGCAAGCAGCCGGAATTCATGCGAGGTCAATTTCAGCGGCACGCCGTCGACATCGGCCTTCGAAGCCTTGGTGTCGAGACGCAGCGGCCCGCAGGTCAGTTCCGACGAGGCATGGCCGGCGGCACGGCGGATCAAGGCCCGGACCCTGGCCAGCACCTCCTCGATGTGGAACGGCTTGGTGACGTAATCGTCGGCGCCGGCATCGATGCCGGACACCTTGTCGCTCCAGCGGTCGCGCGCGGTCAGGATCAGCACCGGCATCTTGCGGCCGCCGCGACGCCAGCGCTCGACCACGCTGATGCCGTCCATCTGCGGCAGGCCGATATCGAGCACAACGGCATCGTATGGCTCGGTATCGCCGAGGAAATGGCCCTCCTCGCCGTCGAAGGCACGGTCGACGACATAGCCGGCATCGACCAGCGCATCCGAAATCTGCCGGTTGAGATCCTTGTCATCCTCGACGACGAGTACGCGCATGCGGGGACCACTGCCTGTTGACCGATGGTTTCAGATATAGGCCGATTCCGCCGGCCTGGGAAACGGAGGCGAAGACCGCGTCAGTTCTGCGGAACCACGATTTCGGAGCGGCGCGGACGCTGCCCGTCCTTGCCGGGCACGAGCACGACAATGACGCAGACCGGCTGGCCGCCACGCGTCGATTGCGAGGCCTTGGCGAGCGTCCCGCCATTCTGCTCGGCCACCTGCTGACCGATCGCGTAGCAATCGGACGCGGCCAGGACGATAGGGCTGGGCTGGTCGGGAGCAATGACGGGCATCGCCATCGCCTGTGACGCAAACAGCCCGGCGGCGCTAAGCGCCAGGGTCGCGGTTCGGAAATGGGAGCGAAGCGTTTTCATGGTCGGCGTTGTAACGCATCTGTGCTGAACGTGAAATGAACAGTGAACGACCCTGAAACCATGCTCGCCACACCCCTGCAACGCGAGACAGACACCTGAATTTCACCGTCCCGCCGGCGAAACCCGCGAAAGCCCAGTCTAGACTCCGTTTTGGTGATATTGAAAGCGCGTCAGGCGTTTTCCTGCGTCAGCGCACGGAATCGCAGCAGGCCGTGATGGACAAGCAGCTCCTCATCATATCGGGCCTCGGTGAATTCCAGCGACAGCCGCGTCTGGCCGCGCGGACCCACGACCAGCACCGCCCCGGCAAGCCGCGCCTTGATGGCATCGATGATCGCCAACGTCTCGGTTTCGCCATGCGCCTTCGACCAGACATGGAAAGTGATCAACTGGTCGTCGTTGTTCTCGGCGCCGGTGTCCCAGTCAAAGGCCGAAGTCTGGCCTGAAGTCACATAGGGAAAGGCGGCGTTGTCGGTTGCCCGTTCGAGCAGTCCCGCGCCGCCCAGCAGCGCCGACAGCGCTGCGTCGCTTTTCAGCCTGAGGAACAGGGCCTGCTGCAGATCACCGGGCGCGGTCATCGTTCTTCCCCTCGCCTGTTGCGCCGCCGACCCTTGCTTGCCAGAAGCTCTTCCGCGTTCTAGACGCTTTGCCATATATAGCCATTTGCCGCACGGACACGTTTTGTCGATTCGTCGTCTCGATGATGAATGCCGATGATCTCGAAAATACGACTTGCCGACAATCTCGTCGGCGAATGCGCCATAGCGGATACCGGTTGCGCACCGCAAGCATCATCAACGCCCGACAGCGGGCCAGATTTCGGGAATTGATCATGCTCGATCGGGAAAAGGCCCAGGCCGCGTCGCGTTTGCTGGTAGGCCATTGGGATGATGGCACCCATCTCGATGCCATACCCGAGCCGGTGCGGCCGAAGACGCGGACTGACGGTTACGCCATCCAGGCCCATGTCATGGATCGCTCTGCGGCGGCGCTTTTCGGCTGGAAGATCGCGGCAACCAGCCTGGCCGGGCAAAAGCATATCAATGTCGAGGGCCCGATGGCAGGGCGCCTGCTCGCCGAAAAAGCGGTCGAGGTTGGAGGAAGCGTCTCGCTCGCGACGAGCAAGATGCGCGTCGCCGAGATCGAATTCGCTTTCCGGTTCGGCCGCGCGCTGCCGCCGCGCCCAACACCCTTTGAAATCGCCGAGGTTATGGACGCCGTCGCGACCCTGCACCCGGCAATCGAGATACCGGACTCGCGTTACAACGACTTCTGCGCCGTCGGCGCGGCACAGCTCATCGCGGACAATGCCTGCGCCAATCTGTTCGTCATCGGCGAGCCCACGCGAGCCGAATGGCGCGAAGTGAACCTCGCGGAGCACTCCGTCACCGGCGTCGTTTCAGGCAAATCGCGGCACAACGGTACGGGCGCGGCGGTGCTGGGCGACCCGCGTATCGCGCTGACATGGCTCGTCAATGAGCTATCGGGCCTGGGCATAACCGCCCAGCCGGGACAGATCGTCATCACCGGCACCTGCGTGACGCCGATCGCTGTCGAGGCCGGTGACGAAGTCATCGGCGATCTCGGCATGTTCGGCCACGTCTCGGTGCGGTTCGTCTAGAGCGGCTCGCTCCCGCGGCGCACCCTGACCACGAAGCTCCGCACCGCCAGAACCAGCACGGTGATGATGATCAGGATCACCGAGAGCGCCGCGATGGCCGGATCGATGTTGTCGCGCAGGCCCATCCACATCAGGCGCGGCAGCGTGATGGCGTTGACCGAGGTGATGAACAGGGTGACGCCGATCTCTTCCCAGGACAGCACGAAAGAAAGCAGCGCAGCGGTGACGATGCCGAACTTGATATTGGGCATGATGACACGGGTGGCGCGTTCCCACACACTGGCGCCGAGGCCCCGCGCGGCAAGATCGATGCGCCGGTCGAGCTGGCTGAGCGAAACCAGGATCAGCACCGTCGCGAAAGGCACCGTCATCACCGAATGCGCCATGGCAACGCCGAGCCAGGTGTCATAGCCGAAGAAGGAGCTGACGCCCGAGATCGAGGTGAGCAGGAAGTAGAGCGTCACCGCGGAGACCACCGGAGGCACCACCATCGGCAACAGCACGAAGCCGACGAGCGTCGCGGTGAAGCGCGGCTGGAACATCCAGACGCCGAGGCTGAAGCAGAGCGCAAGCACGGTGGAGATGGCGCTGGAGACGATGCCGATGCGGATCGAGAGCAGGATCGACTGGATCCAGCGCGGATCCTCGATCAGCGAGCGATAGTGGCGCAGCGACAGTTCACCCGTCGGCATCGCCAGCATGCGGCTCGGCGTCAGCGACACCGGGATGACGGCGAGCAAGGGCAGAAGCAGGAACAGCGCCACCAGCACGGCGAGGATCAGCGAGACTGGTCCGGGGCGATAGGTCGGCATCGCGCTACACCAGTTGCTTGGGTTTGACGTAGCGGAACAAGAGCGCCATCAGGGCACCCACGAACACCACCAGCACGACGCTGATTGCCGCGCCCAGCCCCCAGTCCGGGCTTTGGAAAATCCTGAGATAGATCAGTTCGGCGATCATGACGCTGCGGCCGCCGCCGAGGATCGCCGGCGTGACGAAGAAACCCAGCGAGAAGACGAAGACGATCATCGCCGAGCCGATGATGCCGGAGCGCGTCATCGGCACGAACACCGTCCAGAAGGTGCGCATGCGGCTGGAGCCCAGCCCGCGCGCGGCAAGCAGCACCCGCTCGTCCAGGCTGCGCATGGCCGACGCCAGCGGGAAGACGGCGAAAGGAATGAGAAAATGCGTCATGCCGACGACGACGCCGAACTCGTTGCGCACCAGGGTCAGCGGTTCGGAAATGAAGCCGATCGACTGCAACCAGGTGTTGATCAGGCCGCGGTTCGACAGCAAGGCCACCCAGCCGAAGGCGCGTGTCAGCACGGAGATCCAGAACGGCACCAGGATGCAGAATTCAGCGATGAGGCGCTGGGCTGGTGTGCCGCGCACCCAGACAACCGTGATCGCATAGGCGGCGGCGACGGAGACCACGGTGACGATCGCCGCGATGCGCAGCGTGCGGATGAACACCGACTGGACCAGATCGTCGGTGATCAAGGCCTGATACTGGCCAAGCCCCGGTGTCGGCAGCGTGAAGCTCCACTTCACGACACCAAGGAAGGGCCAGGCATAGGCAAGGACGAGAAACAGGAGCAGCGGCGCCATCAACAGCGCCGCGCCCATCCTGTCGGAGAGAGTGCCTCTCATCTCAGATCAGCATCCCGCCGGCTCAGGCGGAGATGATCTTGGTGTATTCGTCGAGCGCGGCGCCGTAATTCTTGGCGTACCAATCCATGTCGAGCGGGATCTGCTTCTTCATGTTGTCGGGATCGACCGGATTGATGCGCTTCTTGTCGGCGGGAACCAGAGCGTCGGCGGCCGGATTGGCCGGGCCCTGGCCGAGCTTGTCGAACATGACGAGCTGCTTTTCCGGATCCTGCGCGCTGGCGATGAACTTCATCGCCGCGTCCTTGCCGCCGGGGTTGTTCTTCAACACGGCGAGCGCGCCGGGCGAGATCAGGCCCTGGTCCCAGATGAACTTGATCTGGCCGCCGGAGTCCTGCTCGATCAGCGAAGCGCGGGTCGACCAGACGATCGCCATCGAGGCCTCACCATTGAGCAGCACGCTCTGGCTTTCGGCGCCGCCGCCCCAATAGGCGACGACGTTCTCCTTGAACGCCGCGATCTTGTCATGGGCGCGCTTCAGATCGAGCGGATAGAGCGAGGCCGGTGCGATGCCGTCGGCCAGCAGGGCCGCTTCCCAGCTCGACACGCCCCATTTGTAAAGGGACCGCTTGCCGGGAAACTTCTTCACGTCGAAGAAGTCGGCCATGCCGGTCGGTGCATCCTTGCCGTATTTCTGCGAATCGTAGGCGATGACATAGGAGAAGAAATAGGTCGAGGCGGCATAGTCCCAGCCAAAGCCCGGCCGCATCTTCTTCTTGTCGACGATATTGTAGTCGATCGGCTCGAGCATGCCTTGCGCGCCGAGCGTGATGGCCGAGAACGGGTCAACGTCGACGAGGTCCCAGGTCGGGGCGCCGCTTTTGGACTGCGCGGCGATCGCGCCTTCGGTCGGTCCCGATCCGTCCATCTTGACGGTGATGCCGGTGTCCTTGGTGAAGGCCTGGCCATAGGCGGCATCGTAGGCCGTGATGGCGTCGCCGCCCCAGTTCACCAAAACCAGTTCCTTGGCCTGGGCGAGAGCGCCGGTCGAGCGCAGCAGCATCGGCGTGCCGGCAAGCACGAGGCCTGCGAGCTGCGCGAACTGGCGGCGTGAAATCTCGCCGCGCCCTGCCCTGGCGGACAGGCTTTCAATGGCATTTTTCTTGGTATCGTTCATGTCAGTTCCCCTTTTTGTCGTTGATTTCAGTCCGGAAGCCGGTGCGGCGGCTCAGGCCGCGCCGGTGCTCATTGTCCTCCTTCAGGGAGGAGGAAACCCTTCTCCGCCGGCCAGGTCAGCCAGACGGAATTGCCTTTGCTCAACGCCGCCGCGGCGACTTCGTTAGGCACCGAGACGGTCACCTTTGCCCCCTGGCGCGTCGTCAGGTCGAGCTTGGTCGCCGCTCCAAGATAGGTCGAGGCGATTGCCGTCGCGGCGATGCCGTTCTCTCCGGCGGCGGCCTCGCGCGCGATCGACATATGTTCGGGCCTGATCGCCAGGATGGCGTCGCCGCGGACTTTCTCGGCCTTGCAATGCATGCTGACGGCGCGATCCTCACAGAGGCCGGTCGAGCCGTTGTCGGCGGGCTTGACCCCCTTCAGCGGCAGCATGTTGATCTCACCGAGGAACTCGGCCACGAAGCGGTTGTCGGGCCGGTCATAGACCTCGTCCGGGGCGCCGACCTGCAGCAATTTGCCGTGATTGAATATGGCGACGCGCGACGACAGCGCCAGCGCCTCGCTCTGGTCGTGGGTGACGAAGACGAAGGTGGTGCCGGTCTCCTGGTGCAGACGCTTCATTTCCGCCTGCATCTGCCCGCGCAGGCTCTTGTCCAGCGCCGAAAACGGCTCGTCGAGCAAAAGCACGCCCGGTTCGAACACCAGCGCGCGGGCCAGCGCCACACGCTGCTGCTGGCCACCGGAAAGCTGCGACGGCAACTTCTTCTCGTGGCCGACCAAACCGACGCGCTCGATCATCTCGCCGACGCGCTTCTTGATTTCGGTGGCCGATTTCTTGCGCACCTTGAGCGGGAAAGCGATGTTGGCCTCGACGCTCATATGCGGGAACAGCGCATAGCCTTGGAAAACCATGCCGGCGGCGCGCTGTTCGGCCGGGCGGTCGGTGATGTCGGTGCCGTCGCTGAGGAGCTTGCCCTCTGTCGGCTGCACGAAGCCGGCCAGGATCATCAGGAAAGTCGTCTTGCCCGAGCCGGAGGGGCCAAGCAACGTCAGGAACTCGCCGCGGCCGATGTTGAGTGACAGATTGTCCAGCGCACGGAACGAGCCGAAGCTCTTGCCGATTCCGATTGCCTTGATCTCTGCGGCCCGGCCGGGTTGCTGCATCCTGCCTCTTCCTCAGTCCCCGGCAGAAATCGTAGGCAGGCTGGCGGCTCACCGCAACCGAATAGTTTTCGCCTGATCGGCAAATTTGATTCACGTCTGCGAGACGGGAGGCGTTGTCTATTTCCCTCCGAGGTCCGTCGACGGGACTATCATAGCCTGTTCTCCGACAGCTTCGCCCGCAGCCAGTCGCTGAAGGCATTGAGCACCGGATGTCCCGCCTTGGCGTGCTCGAAGACCAGGAAATACGAGCGTGGCGAGGGGACCGAGGCCTCGAACGGCTTGACCAGACGGCCTTCGCTCAGCGCCCTTCGGCCGGTCAGTTCGTCGCCCATGGCAATCCCCTGCCCCGCGACCGCGGCCGAAAAGACGAGGTTCATGTCGGAAAAGAAGATGCCGCCTTCCGTATCGGGATTTTCCACCTTGGACAGCGCCAGCCAGCGTGCCCAGTCCTCTGTGTCGCCCAGATGCAGCAAATTGGCGCGCAGCACGTCGGCGGGCTTGGAAAATCCGCCGACCTTGTTGAGCAGCGTCGGGCTGCACAGCGGCGTGAAGTGGACTTCGCAGAGCAGTTCCACCGCCCGGTTCGGCCAGTTGCCGACGCCAAAGGCGATGAAGGCATCGGCCTCCGGATTGCTGACGTCATCGAGGCGGCGAGGCGTCAGGATCGAGAGCGCCACGTCCCGATACATTTGCTGGAACTCGCCGATATGGGAGCACAGGAACATCGAGGCGAAACCCGGAGGACAGGAAATCGCGAACGAACCACCGACGCCGGCACCGCTGTTTTGCGTCCCCGCATCACCGAGCACGGTGAGCGCCTTCCTGACATCGGCCGCGTAGCGCTGGCCGCGCGGCGTGAGCGCCACGCCCTTGCCGATGCGTTGCAGAAGATCGAAGCCAAGGTCGCGCTCGAGCAGCCGAAGCTGGTGCGAGACGGCGCTGCGGGTCAAATGCAGTTCATCGGCGGCGCGCCAGACGCTGCCATGCCTGGCGAAACTGTCGAGTGCGCGCAGCGCCTGTGTCGAAGGAATTCTCAAGAGGTGAACCGAATTTGCACGAAACGGGAAAACATATCACTTTTTGGCGAGCCGCTTCACTGCTTTCTTCTAAAGCATGGACAAACCGGTGACGACATCGGCGCAAGAGACCGCGCTTGCCTGCCTCGACGGCATCCAGCCCCTGCTGTCGGCTTGGACACGCACCATCTTCGATTTCGGCGAGACCGCCTGGCGCGAATATCAATCGGCGGCCTGGTACATCGATCGGCTGAAACGCGAGGGATTTTCGGTCGAGGAAGGCTCGGGCGGCATGCCGACAGCCTTTTGCGCCCACTGGACGAATGGCGCGGGACCGACGGTCGGCATGTATGCCGAATACGACGCCGTGCCCGGCAACTGCCAGGACGCGGTGACGGTCAGGCAGCCGAGGCCTGGGCTCGGCGTCGAAGCCGGCGGCCACACCGATCCGCATTCGGGGCTCGGCATGGCAAGTCTCGGCGGACTGCTTGCCACCAAGGCCGCGATGCAGCGCCACGACATCCAAGGCACGCTGCGTTTTACCGGCGAGCCGGCCGAAAAGGTGCGCGGTTCGAAGCCGATCCATGCCGCCAAGGGTTATTATGACGGCCTTGCCGGCATGATCTCATTCCACCCCTTCTACATGCTGCCGCTCTGCAACACGGCGCGCTGGGACACGCATTGCGGCGCCGCCTACGCGATGATCTACCGCTTCGTCTGCGACGAACCCGAAAACTGGGTTCGGGCAGGCGACGGCGCACCGATCCCGCAGGCGCATTCGGCGGTCAGGGCACCGGGCGCCAACGACGCGCTGATGACCATGTACATGGCCTCCAAGGCGTTGCGCGATTCCATGCTGCCGCACCAGGGCGGCTGGTCGATCAGCGAGGCGATCCTGACGGCTGGTCAGGCCACGGCCGACAATCTGCCGGCGGGCCTTGCCGAAATCCAGTACATGATCCGCGTGCCTACCATTGGCATGGCCGAGCAGGTCACCGCGGTGCTCGACCGCAACGCCGCCGCCGCGGCCGCTATCAGCGGCTGCCGCTACGAACGGCACTGGGTGTCGAAGTCGCGGCCGGGACTGGCGAACCACGCCATGGCCGGGATCGCCTATCAAGCCCTGTCGACGGTCGGGCCGCCGCGTTGGGACGAGGCGGCAAGAGCGATCGCGCGCGAAATCCAGGTCAACGCCGGCGGAACAGCGACCGAGAATCCGTTCATCGACGAATTGGAGCGGTTGATAGCGCCGCAGGAGGCCGAGGCGATCCTGCGCCGCGACCTGCCGCCTTCGCAGGTGAATTCAACCTCCGACGACTACACCGACATGAGCTGGCACGCGCCGACCGCGCGCTTCTATGTCGCGCGCCCTGCGCTACGCTCGGCAAGCGGCCACGCCTATCCGGCCTGGGTGATGAATGCGCTGGGCGGCATTCCGGCGACGATCGATCCGATGGTCATCTGCGCGGCCAGGACGGTTGCGCTGACGGCGTTGCGCCTGCTCGAAGACAAAACCGCCCGCGAGGAGGCGATGAGCGAGTTCGCCACCCGTACCGGAGGCGGCATCGGCGGTTCCAACTGGATCGCGCCGCTTTGCGACTACGAGCCGCCGGTCAACTTCCGCTGGCCCGAATATGTCACCACGCCGCGCGGACGCGACTGGTGGATACCAAGCAATGCGCGACCGACCAATTCTTGAGAACAAGCCACGAGGAGAACCGCATGACCGTTCATGACCGCATCGTCGCCGAGCCGTTTTCGCTGCAGCGCCGCAATCCCAACGGCGGCACCAAGCCGCTGACATCGTGGGGTTTCGCCAACGAGACCGATGTGCTGACCGACGTGCTGCTCGGCTCGCCCAATTTCCTGCGTCATCTGTCGACCAGTTCGCTGTCGCGCAAACACCTGCGTGAGGCACCCTGCAACGTCCAGATCGCGCAGGCACAGCACAAGGACCTGGTCGCCGCCTACGAGCATTTCGGCGTCAACATCCACTGGCATGAGCCGACGCCGGAACTGCCGATGCAGGTCTACTCCCGCGATTCCAGCGTGATGACGCCCTACGGCGCTTTCATCACCGCCATGGCCAACTGGTGGCGGCGCGGCGAGAACTATGCCGCCATCCGCACCTATGAAAAACTCGGCATCCCGATCTACGACATGGTGACGGCAGGCACGTTCGAGGGCGGCGACTTCAACGTCATCGAGGACGGCGTGGTGCTGATCGGCTGCGGCGGCGCCCGCACGCAGGAGGAAGGCGCACGCCAGGTGCAGTCCTGGTTCGAGAAGGAAGGCTGGGAAACCCGTATCGCCTTCATCGACGAATATTACGTCCATATCGACCTGATGGTGGTGCCGATCGCCGAGAAGCTGACCGCCGTCTGCCTCGCCTGCACCGAACCCGGTATCGTCGACTGGCTGAAAGGCAAGGGCCACGAGATCATCGACGTTCCCTTCCAGGACACGATGGCGCTCGGCTGCAACTTCATGTCGCTCGGCAAGGACCGGGTGATCGCGCCGACGTCCTCGAAGACGCTGATCGAAAAACTCAAGGCGCGCGGCTTCGAGGTCGCCGCCGTCGACATGAGCGAAATCTCCAAGACCGGCGGCGGCATTCACTGCATGGCGCAGGCGCTGAAGCGCGAACCGGCCTAAGCACCGCCGTTCTCGCGGTTTAAAGAAAGCGGGCGCGACGCCTGCTGGATGAATCCGTGATTCCGCTCCGACGCGTTGTCCGCTTTTCACAAGGATGGACAACGCCCGGGATCGGTTTTACGAGTCGGCCCAACCAGCGGAGATGTTCGCGTCCCCCCAATGAACAAGATCGATACTCACAACAGCAAGGGCAGCGACGAGCGCTCGAGCGCCACCAGCCTCCTGCGGCTCGGCACGCGGCTGAAACTCTCCCGGCAGACGCGCGGCCTGACCCTGAAGGCGCTGGCCGCCGCCGCCAACTGCTCCGAGAGCCTGCTTTCCAAGGTCGAGAACGGCAAGGTATCGCCCTCGCTGCCCATGCTCCACCGGCTGGTCGAGGTGCTCGGCACCAATATCGGCTGGATGTTCGAGGAGGCCGACGGCGAGGAAGGCATCGTCTTTCGGGCCGGCGCGCGGCCGCTGATCGCGCTTGATCCGCTGCGGCGCGGGGAAGGCATTTCGCTGGAGCGGGTCATTCCCTATTCGCCGGGCCATCTCCTTCAATGCAACATTCATCATATCGAGGCGGGCGGTGAAAGCGCCGGCCCGATCCAGCATGCCGGCGAGGAAGTCGGCTATCTCCTGGAAGGCGCCATCGAGCTGATGGTCGGCGACAAGACGTTTCGCCTGACGGCCGGCGATTCCTTCGTTTTCAACTCCGAACTGCCGCACTGGTACCGCAATGTCGGCGATCAACGCGCCAGCATTTTCTGGGTGAATACGCCGGCGACATTCTGATCCTGCTTTCCCTTCGCTGGCGCTAATTCAAGTGACTTGACAAGAAATCAAGTATCTTGAATTATGCCTGTGCGCTCAGCGCCATGTGAGCCCGATCAAGGGCCTTTTTCGCAAAACCAAGGGGAACCGGAATGCGTCTTACCAAGATCCTTTCAGGCTGCGCGGCAGCCATCGCCATGACCCTCGCCCTCGGCACTGCTTCCGCCATGGCAGAGACCTATGCGCTCGTCACCATCAACCAGCAGGCCCTGTTCTTCAACCAGATCAATGACGGCGCGACGGCCGCCGCGAAGGCCGCCGGCGTCGACCTCGTCATCTTCAACGCCAACAACGTGCCGAGCGCGCAGAACGACGCGATCGAGAACTACATCACCCAGAAGGTCGACGGCATCATTCTCGTCGCCATCGATGTCAACGGTGTGAAGCCTGCGGTCACGGCGGCGAAGGCCGCCGGCATTCCCGTCATCGCCATTGACGCGCAGATTCCAGACGGTGACAACGTCGCCTTCGTCGGCGTCGACAACACCAAGGCCGGCGAGGACATCGGCAAATTCTATGCCGACTACGTCAAGACCAAGCTCAACGGGACAGCCAAGATCGGCGTCGTCGGCGCGCTTAATTCGTTCATCCAGAACCAGCGCCTCGACGGCTTCAAGAAGGCCGTCACCGACAGCGGCCAGAAAGTCACCTTCCTCGACACGGTCGATGGCCAGAACGTGCAGGACGTGGCGCTCTCGGCCTCCGAGAACCTGATGACGGCCAATGCCGACATGACGACGCTCTATGCCACCGGCGAGCCCGCCCTGCTCGGCGCGGTTTCCGCAGTTACCAGCCAGGGCCGCACCGGCGACGTCAAGGTGTTCGGCTGGGACCTGACCAAGTCGGCGGTACAGGGCCTCGAAGAGGGCTGGGTCATCGCGGTCGTCCAGCAGGATCCGGCTGGTGAGGGCAAGGCCGCCATCGAAGCCTTCGGCAAGCTCAAGAAGGGCGAGAAGATCGATCCGATCATCAATGTTCCGGTCACCATCGTGACCAAGGAAAATGTCGGCCAGTTCAAGGACATGTTCAAGTAAGATCCTCTCCAGACCGCCGGGCCTCGCATCGACTGGAAGGTCGTTGCGCGGCTCGGCGACCAATTGAACATGCCGCGTTGAGAACTGGAACCATGATGAGCGATGGCGAGACCTACCGCGTCAGGATGACCGGTATTTCCAAACGATACGGCCCCATCCAGACCCTGGACGATGTTTCACTGCATCTAAAGCCCGGCGAGGTGCTCGGTCTGGTCGGCGACAACGGCGCCGGCAAATCGACCCTGAGCAAGGTCCTGTCCGGAGCGGTCATTCCGGATTCCGGTAGCATCGAGATCGACGGCAAGGCCGTCTCCTTCTCGTCGCCGGCCGATGCCCGCGCCGCGCGGGTGGAGATGGTCTACCAGGACCTTTCGCTCTGCGACACGGTGGATGTCGCGGGCAATCTCTTTCTCGGCCGTGAACCGCGACGGCGCGTTCTGGGCGTCCCCTTTCTCGACAACAGGCGTATGCATGACGAGACGCGCACCATGCTCGACAGGCTCGGCATCGTCATCGCCGACACCAGGCTCAAGGTCGAGAACCTCTCCGGCGGGCAGCGCCAGTCGATCGCCATTGGCCGCGCCGCCTCCTTCGATCCCTCGGTGCTGATCATGGACGAGCCGACGGCGGCGCTTGCCGTGGCGGAAGTCGAAGCGGTGCTTGAACTGATCCGCACGGTCAGCGCCCGTGGCGTCAGCGTCATCCTGATCACCCACCGGCTGCAGGATCTGTTCCTGGTCTGCGACCGCATCCAGGTCATGTATGAAGGCCGCAACGTCGCTGAACGCAAGATCGGCGAGACCAGCATCGAGGAGGTCGTCAACCTGATCGTCGGCCGGAAATTCAACGCGCGTTCGGCGCGCGCCAGCCGTGATGAGGCGGTCCAGCCATGAACGCCACCTCCCCGTCCGCAGATATGGCAACCTCGCCGTCCAGCCGCGTCCGCAAGAGCGGCTGGAAGGACGTGGCGCTCGCCAATGGCAGCGTCGTCTCCATCGCGCTGTTCTTCATCGCCGTCTGCGTGGTCTTCTCGCTGATCACCGGTTCCTTCCTGACGACACCCAACCTGCTCAACATCGTGCGCCAGTCGGCGCCGCTGCTGATCGTCGCGGCGGCCATGACCTTCGTCATCACCACCGGCGGCATCGATCTGTCGGTCGGCTCCGTGCTGGCGCTCGCGGCGACGCTGTCGGCCGTCCTGCTGCAGGCCGGCCTGCCATGGCCGCTGGTCGTGCTGGCCATGCTGGCTCTGGGTGCCGCGATCGGCGCGCTCCAGGGTTTCTTCATCGCCTATGAGCGTATCCCGGCCTTCATCGTCACTCTGGCCGGTCTTTCCGTCATCCGCGGCGTCGCGCTGCTGATCACCGGCGGCTATTCGATCCCGGTCGAGCCGACGAGCTTCTTCGTCAGCATCGGCCGGGCCTGGTTCCTCGGCGTGCCGGTGCCGGCGCTGTTGGCGCTTGCCGTGCTGATCGTCGCCTATCTCGCCTTCAACCAGACGCCGTTCGGCCGCTATGTCACCGGCATCGGCGCCAATACCGAGGCGGTTCGCCGCGCCGGTGTCGATACGCGTTTCATGACGCTGTTCGTCTACATCCTGTCTGGCATGGCGGCGGCCTCGGCCGGCATCATTCTGGCGGCGCGACTTGGGTCCGGTTCCTCGAACTCCGGCCAGGGCTTCGAGCTCGACGTCATCGCAGCCGTGGTGCTCGGCGGCACCAGCCTTTTCGGCGGGCGCGGCACGATCGTCGGCACCGTGCTTGGCGCCCTCACCGTCGCGGTCATCGGCAACGGCCTGATCCTGGCGCATATGTCGCCATTCCTCACCCCGATCGTCACCGGTACGATCATCCTCATTGCCATCTGGCTGAATTTCCGCCTGTTCAAGGGCGCGGTGCGGAGCCGCTGATATGGATCACCTGTTCGACGACAAGCCGAGGGAACGGGCGCCGATCGGTGTCCGTTCCGGCACGGTGATGACCGTTACCGGCCCGGTGGCGATCGCCGACATGGGCGTGACGCTGATGCACGAGCATATCCTGCTCGACGGTGCGACGTCCTGGAAATGCCCCTGCCATCCCGACGAGAAGAAGATCGCCGAGCAGCCGGTCAGCATGGAGATCATCGGCGAGCTGCGGATGAACCCCTATATGAACCGCGACAACGTCTCGCTCGACGACAGCGACCTGGCGCTTTCGGAACTGGCGAAATACCGTGCGCTTGGCGGCCACACCGTGGTCGACGCCACCAATATCGGCATCGGCCGTGACCCGGTGAAGCTGGCGCGTATCGGCCGCGCCTCCGGCCTGCGCATCGTCATGGGCACCGGTTTCTACCTGCAGCACACCCACCCCGACTGGCTGAAGGCGATGGATGTCGACGACGTCACCGAATTCCTCGTCAACGATGTCGGCGGCGGCGCGACGCAGCCCGAGATCATGGCCGGCATCATCGGCGAGGTCGGCGTCAGCAAGGATTTCACCGACGAGGAGCGCAAGTCGCTGCGGGCCTCGGCGCGCGCCGCCCGGATAACCGGCGTGCCGCTGACCATCCATCTGCCCGGCTGGGAGCGGCTGGCGCATGAGGTGCTCGATGTGGTCGAGGCCGAAGGCGCCGATCTCAGGCATACCGTGCTTTGCCACATGAACCCGAGCCACAATGATCTCGGCTACCAGAAAAGCCTGGCCGCGCGCGGCGCCTTCCTGGAATACGACATGATCGGCATGGATTTCTACTACGCCGACCAGGACGCGCAATCGCCGTCCGACGAGCAGAACGCGCAGGCGATCCGTTCGCTGATCGACATGGGGCTGGTCGATCGGATCCTGCTGTCGCAGGACGTCTTCCTGAAAATCATGCTGACCCGCTTCGGCGGCTTCGGCTACGGTTTCATCCTCAAGCATTTCGTGCCGAGGCTCAAACGCCATGGCGTCGAGCAAGCGGCGATCGACCGCATGCTCATCGACAACCCAAAGACCGTGTTCGCCGCGGGCCTCTGAGCCGCGGCCCCAAGCAGCAAGGAGCATACATGTCCAGGAAGAAGGTTCTTCTCGCAGGCGAGTCCTGGGTCTCGACCGCGACCCATATCAAGGGCTTTGACCAGTTCCCGACCGTGACCTATCACACCGGCGCCGATGAATTGCTCACCGCGCTGAAGGACGGTCCGTTCGAGGTTACCTTCATGCCGGCGCATGAGGCGCAGCGGAACTTTCCGCAGACCATGGAGGCGCTTTCTGCATATGACGCGGTCGTGCTCTCCGATATCGGCGCCAACACGCTGCTGCTGCACCCCGACACCTGGGTCCACTCCAAGCCAACGCCGAACCGGTTGCGCCTGTTGCGCGACTATGTCGGCAATGGCGGCGGCCTTTTGATGTTCGGTGGCTACTACAGTTTCCAGGGCATCAACGGCGGCGCGCGCTACCACAAGACGCCGGTCGAGGACGTCCTGCCGGTCGCCTGCCTGCCGGTGGACGACCGCGTCGAGGTTCCCGAAGCATTCACGCCTGTCGTTGTCGGCTCGCAGGACCATCCGATCCTCAAGGGCCTCGGCAAGGATTGGCCGATCCTGCTCGGCTTCAACGAGGTCACCGTCAAGGACGGCGCCGAGGTCCTGGCCACCGTTTCCTCCGACTATCGCTCGCTGCCGCTGCTGGTCACCGGCAAGTACGGCAAGGGCCGCACGCTGGCCTGGACTTCGGATGTCGGCCCGCACTGGCTGCCGCCAGGCTTCATCGCCTGGAACGGCTACAAGACGCTGTTCGAACAGATGCTGGGCTGGGCGACCTCCAGGGATTGAGCCATGCGCGTCCATGTCGTGGGCAATGTCTGCGTCGATACGACGTTTCGGCTGGACCGGTTCCCGCAGCCGGGCGAAACGTTGAACGCGTCGCACCATGCCGACGGCCTTGGCGGCAAGGGCGCGAACCAGGCGGTGGCCGCCGCCCGCACCGGCGCCGATGTTCGCTTCCATGCGGCGGTCGGCAGCGATGCCGCCGGAGCCTGGATAAAAGAACAACTCAGCCGGGAACTCGATATCGGCCATCTGACTGATCTGCCGCTGCCCAGCGACCGGTCGACGATCATGGTCGATGCGCGCGGTGAGAACCTCATCGTCACCGGCGCCAGTTGCGCCGAGGCCTTCGATCCGCTGGCGGATGGCGGTTTCGCGGCATCGATCGGACGCGGCGACATCGTGGTGTTGCAGGGCAATCTCGATCCGGATGTAACAGCGGCTTGCCTGCGGGCGGCACGTGGCGCCGGAGCGGTTGCCATCTTCAATCCCAGCCCGCTCGCGCCCGGCTCGGTGCCGGATTTGCGCGACGTCAGCCTGGTTGTCGCCAATGCCGGCGAATCGGAGCTTTTGACATCGGCGGCGGAGCCTTCCGAGGCGGCCCGCGCGTTGATCCGCCAAGGGGCCGCCGCCGCAATCGTGACGCTTGGTGCGCAGGGCTGCCTGGTGGCCGATGGCGAAGGACATGTCGAACGGATCGCCGCGCCCAAGGTGGCGGTGATCGACACCAGCGGCGCCGGCGATGTGTTTTGCGGCTGCCTCGCCGGATGTCTCGCTGCCGGCATCGAGCTCGCCAAAGCGGCGCGGATCGCGGTTCGCGCCGCGGCCATCTCGGTCGGACGCGCCGGCACTCTCCAATCCTGCCCCGACAGGCGGGAAATGAAAACACTCATGGAAACGACGGAAGCGGAAACGGCATGACAAAATCTCCCAAGGCCATCGGCTCCAAACAGGTGACGGACGACGCGCTGCGGTCGATCTTCGGCAGGAGCAAGGTGGCGATCGGCGTCGTTCACCTCGCCCCCCTGCCCGGCGCGCCGCGCTATGACGGCGAGGCGGTGGAGGCCATTTATCAGCGCGGCCTCGACGACGCGAAAGCCTATCTCGATGGCGGCTGCGATGGCGTGATCGTCGAAAATCACGGCGACGTGCCGTTTGCCAAGCCCGACGACATCGGGCCGGAAACCTCCGCCTACATGTCCGTCGTCTCCGATCGCATCCGTCGGGAATTGGGCCGGCCGGTCGGCATCAACGTGCTCGCCAATGCCTCCATCCCGGCTCTTTCGATCGCCAGCGCCTCCGGTTCATCCTTCGTGCGCGTCAATCAATGGGCCAACGCCTATGTCGCCAATGAGGGTTTCATCGAGGGCGAAGCGGCACGCGCCATGCGGTTCCGCGCCAGGCTTCGGGCCAACGGCATCCGCATCTTCGCCGACGCCCATGTCAAGCACGGCGCCCATGCCATCGTAGGCGACCGGCCGGTCGAGGAACAGGTCAAGGACCTGGTGTTCTTCGACGCCGACGCGGTGATCGCCACCGGCCAGCGCACCGGCCACGCCGCCGATCTCAGCTATATCAGGATGATCAAGGAAGCCGCCGGACTGCCGACGCTGGTCGGCAGCGGCGTGACGCCCGACAATGCCAACGACATCCTCGGCATCGTCGACGGCGTCATCGTCGCCAGTTCCCTGAAATATGACGGCGTCTGGTGGAACGACGTCGATCCGCAAAGGGTGAGAGCCTTCATAGGCGGCCTCAAGCGGTGACTTTGGTGCCCGAGATCAACGGCGAGCGGCTGCTTGGACGGCTCGACGCCTTTGCCCGGATCGGCGCGACACCGGCCGGCGGCGTCAACCGGCAGGCGTTCAGCAGCGAGGACCGCAGTGCCCGGCGCCTGCTTGCGGAACTGGCGCTGGCGCGCGGCTTCACTGTCTTTCAGGACGGCATCGCCAACCTCTTCATCCGCCGCGAAGGTTCGGATGCCGTGCTGCCGCCGCTGATGATCGGCAGCCATCTCGACAGCCAGCCGACCGGCGGGCGTTTCGACGGCGCGCTCGGCACGCTTTGCGCCTTCGAAGCGCTCGAAGCACTGGAGGACGCGAGCGTTGAAACCCGGAGGCCGATCGAGGTGGTTGCCTGGGCCAATGAAGAAGGCAGCCGTTTCGCGCCGGGCGTCATGGGCTCCATGGCGTTCACCGGTGCGGATACCGCCGCTTGGAAATCGATCATCGGCGCCGATGGCTCCTCCCTGGCAACGGAGCTCGCGGCAACGATCGCCGCCTTGCCGGAGGCGAAGCTTCGCCGGACCGGCATGCCGATATCAGGCTATATCGAACTGCATATCGAACAAGGACCGTCGCTCGAAAAGGAACTGACGCCGATCGGCGTCGTCACCGCCGTCCAGGGCACGCGTTGGCTGGAGGTCTGTATAGAGGGCAGTGCCGGCCATGCCGGTACGACCGGCCTTGCCTATCGCCGGGACCCGATGGTCGCCGCGATCGCCGCGATACACAGGCTGCAGACGACGATCATGCCGCTCGACGGCAGCGCCCGGCTGACGGTCGGGCGGATATCGGCTCAACCGGGATCGATCAACGCCATCCCGCAATCCGTGACTTTCACGGTGGATCTCAGGCACCCACGGCCGGAGCGGCTCGATGCCATCGAGGCAGAGGTGCGCGCGGTCTGCGCCGCGGAGGTGGAGAGCCAGCATTGCTCGGCCACAATCAGCCGGTCGTTCGACATGCCGGGGGCAGCGTTCTCCGCCGACATGATCAAGATCATCGAGGATGCCGCCAATTCCCTGCGGTTGCCCCACAAAGAGATGATATCAGGCGCGTTCCACGACGCGCTGTTCATCGCCCGTGTGGCGCCTTCGGCGATGATCTTCGTGCCGTGCCGTGACGGGTTGAGCCACAATGAGGCGGAATATGTGGAGCCCGCGGACGCGATCACCGGCGCGCGGGTCTTGTTGCGGGCTACGATCGCAGCCGCCTTACCAGCCCGGACAGGATGACCCCGCCGATCTGAACCCGGCCAGCCGGCTGTTCTGGAGGTGTCCGTGGCCTTGCCGGTCTAGTAACACCAACAATCACTGCTCCTGTGTCCCCGCCGCCCTTGTGGGTGTCGGCAAAATGGATGAATAGTCGGACAGGTGCCGCCCTGAAATTGCCCGCTTGCGGTTTTCAGGTCGCGCCAGAGCCGAGCCGGGTTTTTTGAATGGTCAGCCCTGAACCGCGCAAGAGAAGAGGTCCCATCGCGTCGCGCCTTCTGGCGTTGGACGCCTGGCTCGATTCCTCGCTCTACGAAATCGGTTTCAAGGCGCGCGAGTTCTGGGAAGCCGCGACGATCTTCTCGCGGCGTTTCCGCCTGAAAGGCTGGCGCCGGGGCCTCATCGAACTTTTGAGCGAAGGTTTCACGCTTGGCGCCGGCGGCATGGTGGTGATGCTGGCGCTGGCCATCCCGGCGTTCCAGGACACAGCCGGCGACTGGCGCGCCCAGGGCGATTTCGCCGTCACCTTCCTCGACCGTTACGGCAACGAAATCGGCCAGCGTGGCATCATCCAACGCGACTCGGTGCCGGTCGACGAGATGCCCGACCACGTCATCAAGGCGGTGCTGGCCACCGAGGACCGCCGCTTCTTCGATCACTACGGCATCGACGTGCTCGGCCTGTCGCGCGCGATCTTCGAGAATGTGCGGGCGAATTCGGTCGTCCAGGGCGGCTCCAGCATCACCCAGCAGTTGGCCAAGAACCTGTTCCTGACCAATGAGCGCACCTTCGAACGCAAGATCAAGGAAGCCTTCCTGTCACTATGGCTGGAAGCCAATCTGTCGAAGAAGGAAATCCTGCAGCTCTATCTCGACCGTGCCTATATGGGCGGCGGCACGTTCGGCATCGAGGCGGCGGCGGACTTCTATTTCGGCAAGAGCGTCAAGGATCTGAACCTCGCCGAGGCGGCGATGCTGGCGGGCCTGTTCAAGGCGCCCACCAAATATGCGCCGCACATCAACCTGCCGGCGGCGCGCGCCCGCGCCAATGTGGTGCTGTCCAATCTCGTCGATTCCGGCTTCATGACCGAAGGCCAGGTGCTGCAGGCCAGGCTGCATCCCGCCGACGTCGTCGACCGCGGCGAACAGAAGAGCCCCGACTATTTCCTCGACTGGGCCTTCGACGAGGTCAAGAAGATCGCCAAGCCAGGCCAGCATTCACTGGTTGCCCACACCACCTTCGACGCCAACATCCAGAAGGCGGCGGAAGAATCGGTCGAATTCCACCTGCGCCAGTTCGGCAAGGAATACAACGTCACCGAAGGCGCCGTGGTGGTCATCGAGACCAACGGCGCGGTGCGCGCCATCGTCGGCGGCCGCGACTACGGCGCCAGCCAGTTCAACCGCGCCACCAAGGCGTTGCGGCAGACCGGCTCGTCGTTCAAGCCCTATGTCTACGCGACCGCGATGGAACACGGCTTCACGCCGAATTCGATCATCTCGGGCGGGCCGATCAGCTGGGGCAACTGGTCGCCGCACAATTACGGCGGCGAGTCGGCGGGCAACATCACGCTGCTCATGGCCATGGCCAAATCGATCAACACGGTGCCGGTGCGGCTGGCCAAGGACCATCTCGGCATCGGCCCGATCAAGGCGATGGCGGAATCCTTCGGGGTGGAATCGCCGCTCGAGGCGCACAAGACGATGGTGCTCGGCACCTCGGGCATGACCGTGATGGACCAGGCGACCGGCTACAGCGTGTTTGCCCAGAACGGCTTCGTCGGTTCCAGGCACGGCATCACCCAGCTCGTCACCCGCACCGGCGACGTGGTGTATGACTGGACCAAGGACGCCCCCCCGCCGCACCGCGTGCTGTCCGAGCAGGCGCTGAAATCGATGAACACCATGCTGACGGCCGTGCCGGTGATGGGCACGGCGCGGCGGGCACAAATCCCCAACGTCGTCGTCGCCGGCAAGACCGGCACGACGCAATCCTACCGCGACGCCTGGTTCGTCGGCTTTACCGGCAACTACACGGCGGCCGTGTGGCTGGGCAATGATGATTTCACGCCGACCAAGAACATGACCGGCGGCTCGCTGCCGGCGATGGTATGGCAGCGCCTGATGGTCTACGCGCACCAGAACATCGACCTGAAGCCGATCCCCGGCATCGACAAGCCCTTCGTCGACGAGGAGATCGCGGCCAAGGCAGCCGAGGCGCAGAAGAAGAGCGAGGAGCAGGCAGCAGCCGACGCCGCCGCCGAACGGCCGCCGGTGTTGTCGAGCCGGACCACGCAGACGCTGCGCGACATGACCAAGCTGTTCCAGGCGGCACCCAAGCTCGATGCACCGGCCCCGCCCGAAACGCTTTCGGCGCTGTGATATCTATTCGGTAGGACAAGGCGGAACAGGCAAATCCATCACGCTGGCTTGCCACAAGGCCCCGCGCCGCGATATCCCCGAACGGCAATCCTGCGTGCACCCGGCCCTTCATGCTCAAGAACGCCTTCCTGATGCTGCTTTCGCTTGCCATAGCCGTCGGCGGAGGCGGCGCCAGCGTCTGGTATGCGCTGAAGATCCAGGACGGCGTCGGGGCGATCCGGATCGGCCAATGGACCGCCTTCCCCGACATCGGCACGCCGGCCGCGGACCCCTATTCCAAGGCGCGGGTGGCGCGCGAGGGCGTGCTGGCGCTCGGCCGCGCCGAAGGCCTGTCATTCGTCGCCGAAAATGACGCCGCCGGCGACCAGCTCAAGCGGGAATGCGTCTACAGGATCGAAGGCGGATTTCCGACGGCGCGTTTCTGGACGCTCTATGCCGCCGATCAATCGCTGGGCGTGGTCGAGACCGGCAAATCGCGGCTTGCGGCACTTCAATCCTACGAGGTGCTGCGCCAGGCCGACAATTCGGTGGTCATTTCCGTCGGCCATCACCCGATGCCGGGCAACTGGCTGCTGACGGACGGCTCCGGCCGGATGTATTTTGTCCTGACCTTCTACGACACGCCCATCGCCAGCAGCACCGGCCTGTCGGACGTCTCGCTGCCCAGGATCGTGAAGGCAGGCTGCGATGCGTAGTTTGCGGGCCGCGTTGCGCAGGCTTCTTCATGCCGTTCTGCTCGGCCTGGTCGGCGCCGGCATTGTCCACATCGTCGTCCTGCTTCTGGTGCCGGAATTCTCCGAACGTGACGCCTGGTCGCGTCTCTCGATGGCCTCGGACCTCTACAGGATGAACCGGCTCGATGCCGAAGCGGGCGGCGCGCCGGTGGTGAAATCGGTCGACCCGCTGTTTTACGCCACGGCCTGCCGCTTCGACCTCGAGGAAGGGATGGTCCGGATCAAGGCGCCGGGAAACGTGCCGTTCTGGTCGGTGTCGGTCTATGACCGCAGCGGCCACAATATCTATTCCTTCAACGATCATACGGCGACGGGCGGGAAGCTGGATGCCGTCGTGCTGACGCCGGCGCAGATGATCGACGTGCGCAAGGACCTGCCCGAGGATCTTCAGGGGGCAATCTTCGTCGAGGCGCCTATCGACGAAGGCATCTTCGTCATCCGCAGCTTCGTGCCGGACGAGAGCTGGAAGCCGGTCGTGTCGCGCTTTCTCGATCAAAGCTCCTGCGAACTGCAGGATTTCTAGGCGACCGCCAACGGAGGCCGGACGAACCGGCCGCGCGTTTCTATTCAGTGGTGCGGCACAGGCGTGCGTGGCGAACCCGGCTTGTCGGGACCAGCGGGCCTCGCGTCGACGGTGTTGGACCGCTCATAGCGGATGCCGGGAAATATGATCACGGCCGCCGGTATCTCGGTGGTTTGCTTGGCTCGATTGGTCGGTGCCGTTCTCGGCACGAAAGACAGTACCATGCCCATGGTTCGCGCATTCCTCTCGGTTTCCCCGGAGCACAACGCAACGCCTCCAAATTCGATTAAGCGACCCAGAGGGTTAACGGAGCGCTAACGGATCAGCGCTAACTTGATCTTTGTTCCCTGGTCGGAAAGTTTCGACTGGGCAATCGCAAAACCGGCGCAGTCCCGGTCGAGCATGTTCAAGTTCGTGTATCCGTTGTCAGGCGTATCCTTCGTGTCATCTTCGGACTTCAGGCAAATCGCGATAAGGACGGAATCGGGAAAGGCCGAAAGGCTGTTCCGCGCCGCCGTGTCGGCGTTCTGCTCGCTGACCCGACCGTCGCGCCGCGAGATCGGCCAGCTCGAAGATTTGACGCTGCCGCTGTTCGACGATGTATCGGTCGAATCACGACGTTACGTGGCAGCCGCCCTGTCCGAGTGCGAATACGCGCCCGCAGCCCTGGTGCGGCGTCTTTGCGAAGAACCGGTCGACATTGCCGCCCCGTTGCTCATCCGCTCGCGCGCGGTCAGCGATATCGACCTGATCGCGCTGATTGGCCGGCATGGGCTGCCGCATGCGCGCGCCATAGCGCGGCGCAAGGATCTGAACCCGACCATTGCCGACCTGATCAGGGCGCTCGAAAGGCCGACCCTGGTGCGGGTGCGGGATCCGGAGGCCAAAACCGCACCGGCACCGATCCCCGCCGCGTCGACGACGGACAGCGCGGCAAACCCGCAGACGCCCGGCCAGCAGACGCTTGACCAGCAGGCACCCGGCGTCGCGGCCGAGAATGCGCGGCGCAGGCTGCGCTCGATGATGCGCACCGGCGACGAAGCGTTGGCGGCCAAGGTCGATGCGTTCCCGGGCGCGGATGCCTATGTCAAATTGCGCGAGACGGCACTGACCGGAAATGCCGCGTTCTTCCAGACCGCGCTTGCCGACGCCCTCGACATTGATTTCTCGGTTGCGCAATCGCTGACCGCCAACCAGAACTATGCCCCGTTGCTCGCGGCGCTGCGTTCGCTCGACTTCAGCGAGGACCGGGCATTCCTGATCACGGTTGCCGTCTATCCCGGCCTGTTCCCGCATCCGCAGGCCATCCGCACCTATCTCGACCGCTACCGGCTCCTGCATCGCGACGTGGCCCTGGACAAGGTGCGGGGATGGAAGGCCGAAACACTCTCCAGGGTGGTTCGCAACGCGTCGCCGGCAAACAGCGATAGCCGCAGGGCCTCCAACAGCGATGAAGCGAACGTCCCGGGCCTCAGGGCGTCTTCACGGAAATAAGCTCTTCGAGGGGAACTGTCCCGGCCTCGACCTCGACCACCCAGATGTCGGGGTCGAATTTTTTCTCGCGCTCGAGTCTGGCGTCCAGCACGGCGGTATCGTCGCCAGCGGCGAGAAGGCTGAAAAAACGGTCCTCGGGCTTGGCCGAATCGTAGCTTGTCTGCGGTGCCGGGCCGTAGAGGGCGGTTTCCCCCAGCCTGCCCCGCGCCAGGATGAACACAGCCCCGGCCTCCGTCGCCCCGCGCTTGACCACGGCGGCAAATCCGCCGGCACCGAAAACCCGGCGCAACAGGGCCGACACCCACAGATCAGCGGTAACGCGCATGAAAGACTCCCGACGGCATGCGGGCTCTCTACCGAAACTTTCCGCGCGGCGCGAGGCCTCGGCCGGCCGTCAATTGGTCAGGCCGATCTCACGCATCTTGACGTAGACGATCTCATCGGGCTCCCCAGTCTGCGGCAGCCCGAACAGCGACTGAAACTCCTTGATCGCCGCCTTGGTGCGCGCGCCGACGACGCCGTCCAGTTGCATGTCGTCATTGCCGAAGGCCTTGAGCCCGGCCTGGATCTTGACGATGCGCGGATCAGGTCCCTGCAAGGTGGCATTCGCCTGTGCGTCATTGGTCTGCAAGGACACCGGAACGGTGGCCGGCGGCATGGCGGGACGGGGCTGCGGCTTGGGTACGGCAGCGGTCTTCGGTGTCGCGCCCAGTTGATCCAGCAGCAGCGCGTCGATCTCGCCAGAGGCGTTCAGCCCGACCTTCTGCTGGTAGGCCTGTATGGCCTTGCGCGTGTTGGGGCCGGAAATGCCGTCGACCGTGCCGGAATAGAAATCGAGATCCTTCAGTATGCCTTGCACCTGCTCGACCACCGGATCGCCCTTGATCGGGGCGGGCGCTGCATTGGGCCGCACGATGTTGATCGTCGTCTCCGGCTCGTCGGCGGCGGCGTGTGGAACGCCCTGGAAATTGCGTGTGGCGAAAAACGCCCCGGCATGCGGGAAAGGCTGATACCACAGCGCATTCGCCGAGACATAGAACAGCGTCACCAGGAATGCGGTCGAGCCGCCCACCAGGACGGGATTGCGCGAAATCATGCCGCCGACGGCGATGACGCCGTCCTGGAAGGCATTGCTGCGGCGTTTGACCGCCTTAGGCTGTTTTGCGGAGCGAGCCATTCCTGTCCCCTTTCGCCCTCGTCACCGGCATCGTCAGCACTCCGGTCGGGTTGGCGGGACGTCCCTTCGGCCCGCTGACCGGCAGGCTGATGGTCACCGTGGTGCCCTCGCCCGGCATGCTTTCGATCGACATGGTCCCTTCATGCAAGGCCACCAGCCCCTTCACCAGGGAAAGGCCAAGACCCGTCCCCTCGAAACGGCGGGTATAGTCGTTCTGGATCTGCATGAAGGGTTTGCCGAGATTGGCGAAATCCTCCTCGGCAATGCCGATCCCGGTGTCCCTGACCCAGAAATGCAGGCGTGAGCCGATCCGCTTGGCGCCGACGACGACATCGCCGCCGTCCGGCGTGAACTTTATGGCGTTGGAAACGAGGTTGATCAGCATCTGCTGCACGGCACGGCGATCGGCATTGATATCACCGGCGTCGGGCGCGATCTGCGTCTGGAGGTCGATGTCCTTGGCCTGCGCCTGCAGCCGCATCATCGACTGGCACATGTCCACGGCTTCGATGAATCGGAACGGCTCCGGCTCGGTCGCGTAGGCGCCCGATTCGATCCTCGACACGTCGAGTATCGATGTGACCACCGCCAGCAGATGCTGGCCGGAATCCCGCACGAGCCCGACATATTCCTTCTGGCGCGGATCCTTGAAAGCACCGAACATCTCATGCAGCAGCATGTCGGAGAAGCCGATGATGGCATTCAACGGCGTGCGCAGTTCATGGCTTACCACAGCCAGGAAGCGGCCCTTGGCCACTTCGGCCGCGGCCGCGGTCTCATTGGCTTGCGCCAGTTCTTCGCGCAGCCGCGCCGTCTCGTCGTTCTGGCGCAGGACGAGGGTGAAGACGTCGCTCTGGTCCTCGCCACGCATCAGTTCCAGCGCGAATGGCTGGTAATTGTCGGCCACTAGGCCATGTCCATTCTGGGCACCGCTTTGGGGCAGCCTGATGCGCAGTTCGAGATGGCGCGACAGGGCGCCGTCACGCATGTCGGCCAGGGCGCTAAGATAGGAGACACGATCCGACAGGTGGACGCGGTCGAAAAGGCCGGTTCCCGACAGCAACTCGGGCGGCAATTTCAAAAGCGTACGCGCCTTGGCGGACGCATCCATGACTTCGCCATGGCGGGCGACCCGCAAGATCACCGCGTCGATGATGTCTTCCAACCGCTCGCCCGCATCGACCGTATCGGCGGCGCCGACGGTGCCGCGAAAGGCCGATATGCGCGGGATGAGGGTCAACGCCCAGGCCAGCGGCACCAGCCAATGCCAGGCGGCGATATGGGCGTCCGCGAAGGGAAGGAAGGCGGCAGACAGCGGTTGAAGAGCAATGGCGATGATGGCCGAGGCAGCGCCCCACAATGCCGCACGCCGCGAGGCGCCGATCCACCAGGCTTCGAACGGCAGCGCCAAGGCCAGCATGGCGACAGGAGAGCTCAAGCCGCCGGCGGCGCCGATGAGACCGCCAAGGGCAAGCGCGGCCATCGTCAGGGCGATCGGTCCCGCGACAGCCATCTTGCCGGTGGCGGCCACCAGCAAGGCGACGAACCAGCACAGACCGAAGGCCGCGAAAATCGCGGCCATCGTCACGGCGGCACCCATGCCTGATGTCACCAGCGTCACTGCGGCACCCGCCGCGAAGAACGGGGCGGCCAGCATGACGCCGATGAAGCGGCGCTGGCGCTCACGGTCGCTCCGCTCGTGAACGCTGGGATGAACCATGCGTTCACAACCGGCCGCCATTGCGCCAGGCAATTCAGCGTATCTGGCCTCGATCGGCATCAACTCAACGCACTCGCACTCGTCGTGAACAGCTCTGCTTTTGCAGATTGTCTTGGTTGGCTTTGAAAGTCGCATCCAGCGTTTAAGGAATGGATAAGGCTGAGCCGACCAAAGCCGGCCGTGCGGCAAATATCGGGATGGCGGCAGCCGAAAACCCGGGCAAATGCCGCCATAGTAAACGGAGGGTTATCCGGGGAGGCCTGTCACCGGGCGGCCGGCCAGATCGCCGAAGTCACCCGATTCCCCCTGAAATATAATGAAATCAATTGGATAGATGGTTACCGGACGGTAAGGAAAATCGTCCCGATCTGAGACAAATCCGCGGCAAAACGCTTCGTTTCGAATTTGCCTAAAATTTGAGGAAAATTCTCGCCGATCGTGCAAGCCGTCCTTCGTGCCTGTGTGCCAACATCCTGCCCATAAAAGAGGTCATGCCATATGATGCATGATCCGGTCACGACGAGAGGCAAGGCATGTTCTTCCTGATAAGAATGGCTTTCTGGTTTTCACTGGTGCTGCTGGCGCTGCCGTTGGGTGTCGGGTCCGATGAAACGGGCCAGGAAAGCGTCGGGCCGATCCAGGCCCTGTTCGCGGCGCGCGACGCCGTCGGCGACATCGCCGGGATCTGCGAGCGCAAGCCCGATGTCTGCGAGACGGGCAAGTCGGCGATGCACACCATCACCGCGCGCGCCAAGGAGACCGCCAAGATCGCGGCCGCCATGCTGGACGACAAGTCCGCGGGTCCCGATACCTCGACAATGACCGGCAGCGTGCCGGAAGTCGTCCTGCCCGAAACGGTCAACCTGCCGATAAAGAATTAAGCCGTCTCAAACGGCGCACCGCGGGCTGTCTGCCCTCTCGACGCCCGCGGTGTCCTTGTTTTTTCCGTGACGCGGCGCCGCCGCGTGACTATATCCGGGTTCATGACGACCACGATCCAGACGATCCGCGACGACTTCTCATTCCTCGAGGAATGGGAGGACCGCTATCGCTACGTCATCGAACTCGGCGAAGCGCTGCCGCTCTTTCCCGATGCGGAGCGCAACGCCGCCAACAAGGTGCCAGGTTGTGTAAGCCAGGTCTGGCTGACCACCGAGCGGGGCTCGGGCGCCGACCCGGTCATCACCTTCACGGGCGATTCGGACGCCCACATCGTGCGTGGACTGGTCGCGATCATGCTGGCGCTGTTTTCCGGCAAGACGGCGAGCGAAATCCAGAAAACCGACGCCGAGGCGACGCTGAAGGCACTTGGCCTCGACGAGCACCTGTCACCGCAGCGCGCCAACGGCCTTCGCTCGATGGTCAAGCGCATCAAGCGCGATGCCGAGATGGCGCTCGCGCAGACCGCCTGACGGGTTCTGCCGTCGGTCTTCCTGCCCCGCAAAATCAAACGGCGCCCGAAGGCGCCGTTTCTATTTCAGTTCCTGACAAGGAGCGGTTAGCGAGCCTTGCGCTTGCGGCCAAGACCCATCTTCTTGGCAAGCTGCGAGCGGGCCGCCGCATAGTTCGGGGCAACCATCGGATAGCTCGGGTCCAGATTCCACTTTTCGCGATACTGATCGGGCGTCAGATCGTAGTGGGTCATCAGGTGCCGCTTGAGCGACTTGAACTTCTTGCCGTCCTCGAGACAGACGATGTAGTCGTCATGAACCGAGCGCTTCGGATTGACAGCCGGCTTCTGCTTGTCGGCAGGCGGCTGTTCGACGGTTCCGCCCACCCGCCCGAGAGCGGCATGCACGTCGGAAATCAGGTTCGGCAATTCGCCGACCGGCACGGGATTGTTGCTGACATAGGCAGCCACCACATCGGCGGTGAGCTCGATCAGCGCATCATTGTTTCTGGAAGGTGTTTCGACAATATCCATGGTGTTCAGGCCCCAACAAGAGTTACGTCGGTCTGTGCCCTTTTTTACTGGCAGGGCATTGCACGAATTTTGTGCAGATAGAGCTTCTGCGATTCGTGTCGCGGGACATCAATGCGACCACACGTCAAGTAAGTCAATTCGTTCTGTGCATTATATTTGGGAATGTTGATCAACTATTCCGGGATCAGCTTCAATCTTTCGTGCACCATGTAATTTTTCGATATTTCGTTCCCCAAACGGACACGAGCTGACGTTAGGTCAGCCAACCGTTACATTCGCGATAACTCACAAAATAAGTTGTAGTGCTCCGGTTTGCTTGGTGACCGCGCCGACAAGCTTGGTTGTTTTCACCTGCCGACAAAACCGCAGGTTGCTGGCCTATGTCGCGGTCAGAGCGGCGTGATGTATCTGCCGTAGGCCCATCCGGTGACGAACACGCCGTTCTTGGCGGGGTCATGCCAGACTTCGCACCAGCGGTAACGAACCGTCTGCCGCTGTTTCCATGCCGGTTGGCCGGCAATATCGTGCAAATTTACGCCATCCGTGCATCGTCCGGTCATCTGCAGAACGGTCCCGTTCGGGTATGCGGCCTGCTTCTGGGACGTGCCCGAAGGATATTTGCGCACATTGAGCGTGTCGCCGAACGGCACATTGGCCACTTGCCAAGCCGCGAATACGGTCGCATGAGACTGGCCGGCAAAGACCAGAGTTAGTGAAGCAACGGCGAAGGCCGCAGCAATACGAGACCGAATAGTCATCTTCTCTCCTCCCGGCCATCTGACAGGCCGACACCACTTCTACGCCCCAGCTCTTGAACCCGCCCTGATCGGCGTGTTCATTCGTCGTTCAAGATATTTCAGAGCGAGACGCAATGACCAGGACTTCCCGATTTCCAACCGTCAGCCCTCCCGCACCCGAGAAAAGGCCGGTCTCGGACACCCATCACGGCATCACGCGAACCGACGAGTACGCTTGGCTGCGGGCGGACAATTGGCAGGAGATGTTCCGGGACCCGTCCCTGCTCGATCCTGGGATCCGTGCCGAACTCGAAGCCGAGAATGCCTACCAGTCGAAGTTAATGGCCGACACGACGGACCTGCGAAAGCAGCTTTTCGCGGAGATGAAGGGCCGTATCAAGGAGGACGATTCTTCCGTGCCCATGAAAGACGGGCCTTATGCCTATGGATCTTCCTTCAAGCTCGGCGGCGAGCAACCGCGCTACTTTCGCATGCCACGCGATGGCGGGCCTCAGCAGATCCTGCTCGACGGCGACGCCGAGGCCGAAGGCAAGGCCTATTTCCGGCTCGGCGGTGTCGATCATTCGGCCGATCATGGCAAGCTCCTGTGGGCCTTCGACGACAAGGGTTCCGAGTTCTACACGCTGCGTGTGCGTGACCTTGCCGACGGCAAGGACCTGGCGGACCAAATAGGAGCCACCGGCGGATCCGGCGTGTGGGACGCGGGCAATGACGGGTTCTTCTACACGCGTCTCGACCCCAACCACCGGCCTTCGAAGGTCTTATTCCACGCACTGGGGCAAGACCCCGAGAAGGACCGCCTGATCTATGAGGAGACCGACCCCGGCTTCTTCATGAACGTCGATGGCACCCGCAACAATCAATGGATCATGATCGGCATCAACGATCACGAGACCTCGGAATACCGGTTGCTGAGCGCCAGCGATCCGTTTGCCCAACCGAAGCTGGTGGCGGCGCGCGAAACCGGCCTTCAATATGAACTGGAGGAAGGCGGCGACGTCTTCTTCGTCCTGACCAATGCGGACGGCGCCAAGGACTTCAAGATCATGACGGCCCCGGCCAGCGATCCGATCCGCGCCAACTGGCGGGAACTGGTGGCGCATGAGCCGGGCCGGCTGATCCTGTCGGTGATCGGCTTCAAGGACCACATGGTGCGGCTCGAGCGCAAGGAAGGCCTGCCGCGCATCGTCGTGCACGAGCGCGCCAGCGGCGAAGAGCATCTGATTTCCTTCGACGAGGAGGCGTTTTCGCTCGGCCTCTCCGGGTCGTATGAATACGACACCGAGATGATGCGCTTTTCCTACTCGTCGATGACGACGCCGTCGCAAGTGTTCGACTACAACATGCGCAGCCGCGAGCGTGTGCTGCTCAAGATGCAGGAAGTGCCGTCCGGCCATGACCCTCATCACTACGTCACCAGGCGGCTGATGGCGCCCGCGGCCGATGGCGAACTGGTGCCGATCTCGCTTCTGCATCACCGCGACATGCCGCTGGACGGATCGGCGCCTTGCCTGCTCTACGGGTATGGTTCCTACGGCATCACGGTGCCGGCCGCATTCAACACCAACTGGTTCTCGCTGGTCGACCGCGGCCTGGTCTTTGCCATCGCCCATGTCCGCGGCGGCAAGGACAAGGGCTATGGCTGGTATGACGACGGCAAGCGGGCGCAGAAGATGAACACCTTCACCGATTTTATCGCCTGCGCGCGCCACCTCGTTGCCGAACGCTATACCGAGCATGACCGGATCGTCGCACAGGGCGGCTCGGCCGGCGGCATGCTGATGGGGGCCATCGCCAATATGGCGCCGGATTGTTTCGGCGGCATCGTGGCCGAGGTTCCGTTCGTCGATGTGCTGACCACCATGCTCGACGCGACGCTGCCGCTGACCCCGCCGGAATGGCCCGAATGGGGCAATCCGATCGCGTCGGCCGACGACTACCGGACGATCGCTGTCTATTCGCCCTACGACAATGTCGCCGCGCTCGACTATCCGCCGATCCTTGCGCTTGCCGGCCTCACCGATCCGCGCGTCACCTATTGGGAGCCGGCCAAATGGGTGGCGCGGCTGCGCGACCGCAAGAGGGGCGACAATCCGGTGCTGTTCAAGATCAATATGGATTCCGGCCATGCCGGCGCGTCCGGACGGTTTTCACGCCTGGAGGAGATCGCCTATACCTATGCCTTCGCGCTCAAGGTTACGGGCAAGGCATAAGCACGGGGAGGAAAAGCCGCGATGATCGATCCGTCCACACTGATAGCCTACATCGCTGTCGTCTTCGGCTTTGTCTTCATTCCAGGCCCGGCCACGCTGCTGACGATTGCCCGCGCCACGAGTTCGGGAACCAGGGTCGGGATCGCCACCGGCGCGGGGATTGCGGCCGGCGACGTGTTCCACACCGTGATGGCGATGATCGGCATCTCGGCGATCATCGCCACGTCGGCAACGCTGTTCAGCATCGTGAAGTATATCGGCGCGGCCTATCTCCTTTATCTCGGCATTCGCGCCATCATCGAGAAAGCGCCGACCGATCCCACCGCCGGCGCGCTTGCCATCTCCGCCGGCAAGGCGTTCCGGCAGGCTGTGCTGACCGAGGTGCTCAACCCCAAGACCGCGCTTTTCTTCCTCGCCTTCCTGCCTCAGTTCGTGCGGCCCGAAAGCGGATCGGCGATGGTTCAGCTGGCCGTATTGGGGATCATCTTCGTCCTGCTGGGCCTGTTCAGCACGGTTGTCTTTGCGGTGAGCGCAGGTCGGCTCGGCGCCCTGCTGCGGCGAAATCCCAAAGTGTTGAAATGGCAGGGCAAGGTCGTCGGCGGCATCTACTGCGCGCTGGGTGTCCGCCTGGCTCTTCAGCAACGCTGATACGGGCGGCGGCCGCGCGCCAGCCGTCGCGACGATCATGACCTTTTGAATTGTGCATTGCGGATTTCCGCTCGCATTTGCGGCGGTCGCGCGCTACCCAAAGCCGATTTTCCCGGGCAACGAAGCCCACACGCGCACAAGGGTCCATCATGCTGCTCGTCGACGTCTATCTCGACAAATCGCCAATCCAGGGCATTGGTGTGTTTGCCAAGAACCATATTGCCAAGGGCACGCTGGTCTGGAAGCTCGACCCCCGCTTCGACAGGATCATCGACGTCGAGACCTATGAGGGCGAGACCGGGCCGGTGAAGAACTATCTCGACCGTTATTCCTACCCCGACCGGCGCGATCCTGCCTATATCGTCTTCGAAGCCGACGATGCGCGCTACATGAACCATGACGACGAGCCGAATTGCGATGTGTCGTCGCCCGAGGAAACCTACGCCATGCGCGACATCGCGCCGGGCGAAGAGATGACCTGCAACTACAATCACTTCTTCGAAACAGGCTTCGATTTCCTAGGAGACCGCCACCTCTGACCTGACAGTTAGTTCGTGCTTTTCTGGCGCGCCGGATAGCCATTGGGATGCGGCGGCACCGCCTTGAGATAGGCGGCAATCGCCGCACGGTCATCCGCCGTCAGCTCGGCCATATTGCGCTGTACGTCGACCATGGCGCCGCCGACGGAATCGAAATCGGGCGTGAAGCCTGTCTCGAGGTAGTTGGCGATATCGGAGGCGGACCAGGAGCCGATACCCCCCTCGCCCGAAGTGATGTTCGGCACCACGCCGGAGCCCTCTGCCGCGACCGCTCCGGCCAACCATTCGCCCTTCTTGGTCCCGCCCGCGAAATCCCTCGATGTGTGGCATTCGCCGCAATGGCCCGGCCCCTCGACCAGATAGCGTCCCGCCATTACAAGGTCGGGCGTGCCGTCGGCCAAGGCAATGACGGGCTGATCACTGAGATAGAGGCGCTTCCACAGGCCTATGCCACGCCGGATGTTGAACGGGAACGCCAGCGAATTGGCCGGCGGCTTGCCGGCGACGGCGGGCAGCGTCTTCAGGAAGGCATAGAGGTCGGCGATATCGGACGGTTTCATGCGCGCGTAGGACGCGTAGGGAAACGCCGGGTAGAAATGACGCCCCGAGGGCGAGACACCCTTCAGCATGGCGTTGGCGAGGTCCTCGACCGACCATGCGCCGATGCCGTCCTTGGGGTCTTGCGAAATGTTGGGTGGAACGAAGGTGCCGAACGGCGTCTTGAGTTCGAGGCCGCCCACGAGTTGAAGCCGCGCATCGCCCTGAGACCCGGGCTTGGCATGGCAGGAGGTGCAGCCTCCGGCATAGAAAATGCGCTTGCCCTTGGCGGCATCGCCCGGCCCGAGTTGCGCCAGGACCGCCGCATCGAGCCTGACCGGTGCCGACAGCAGCCAGCCGGCGGCCGCGCCGGCGACGCCCAGAACGAGGGCAGCGCCGACGAACTTCTTCAGCCAGGCCATGGCTGGCGATCAGCCCTTCTTGACCCTGTAGCCCTGGTGGCAGGTGCCGCAATCCGAGCCTATGGTGCCGATCTGCGCCTTCAGCGCGTCGACATCGGCAGGGGCCGCCGCGACCGCCGCCTTGACGTCGGCGAGATACTTGTCCTCGGCCGCCTTGAAGCCGGCCATGTCTTCCCAGATCTTTGGCGCCGCGGTGGTGTCGCCGGTATCACTGCCCTTCGGGAACAGGGCCTCGACATCGAATTTCTCGGCATTTGCCTGCAGCGCCTGCAGTTGCGTCAGCACCGCGGCGGCATCAAAGGGCTCTTCGCCCTTGACCACTTTCGACAGGCCGCCGACGAGCTTTCCGCGTTCCTTCATCAGAGCCTGCCGGTCGAGGATCGGATCGGCAAAGGCCGCCGACGCCGCGAGTGCGAGCATTGAGATGGCGATGACAAGCTTTCTCATTCATTTGGCTCCGTGATGAAGACGTTTCAGGACAGGACGTTAACGGATATGGCCGGAGAAATATTCCCTTCGTCTCGCGGATTTTTGCCCGGCCTCCGGGGCGCGGCGCAGCAAAAGAAAAGCCCCGGGGGTACCGGGGCTTCTCACAAGATCAATCAGCCTTTGGCCTTTTCGTAGAGTTCGAGCACGTGATCCCAGTTGATCAGGCTGTCCACGAACGCCTCGAGATATTTCGGGCGGGCATTGCGATAGTCGATGTAGTAGGAGTGTTCCCAGACGTCGACGCCGAGGATCGGCGAGGCGCCGTGAACGAGCGGGTTCTCGCCGTTCGGCGTCTTCGAGATGGCCAGCTTGCCGTCCTTGACCGAAACCCAGGCCCAGCCCGAACCGAACTGCGTCGTGCCGGCCGCGATGAAGTCGGCCTTGAACTTGTCGTAACCGCCGAGATCGCTGTCGAAAGCCTTCTGCAGCGCGCCGGGGAGCTTGTTGCCGCCGCCGCCTTTCTTCATCCATTTCCAGAAATGGATGTGGTTGTAGTGCTGGGCGGCATTGTTGAAGAGGCCGGCATTCTTACCGAACGACTGCTTGACCACCTCTTCGACGGAAAGATCGCCAAGGCCGGCTTCGGCGGCGAGCTTGTTGCCGTTGTCGACATAGGCCTTGTGGTGCTTGTCGTGGTGATACTCCAGCGTCTCTTTCGACATATAGGGCTGCAAGGCCTCGTAGTCGTAGGGCAGAGCGGGCAATTCGAAAGCCATGGGTAGTACTCCCTCGTGGAAAGTCCGGTGTGGATACCGGAGTAAGATAGGTCGGGATTGAGCTGGAACAACTCCGGAAGTGAAGCGCCGGTTCCCTTTCTAGGCGGGTTCCGGAGAACTGTCACACGCTTTTCCTGCGGCAAGCCGCGCAGCGACAAAAAGGCCGGAAAGACGCCTTAGCCGGCGGAGGTCGAATGCGCCCAATCCCAATAGAGTTCGCGCGCCTTCTTGGCCACCGGCCCGGGCTGCAGGTCACGGTCCTCGATGCGGGTGATCGGCACCACCTTGGAGTGGTTGCCAGTCGAGAAGATTTCGTCCGCCTCGAGGAAGTCCCGCACCGACAGCGTCTTTTCCGTCGTCCTGAAGCCGTAGTCGCCGAGCAGTGTCATGGTGCGCGAGCGGGTAATGCCGGACAGGAAGGTTCCGTTGGGCGCCGGCGTCAGCACATGACCGTCCTTGACCAGGAAGATGTTCGAGCTTCCGGTCTCGGCGACATTGCCCAGCATGTCGAGCACGAGCGCATTGTCGAAACCGCGCGCCTTGGCTTCGAGGATGGCGCGGCCATTGTTGGGATAGAGGCAGCCGGCCTTGGCGTTGGTCGGCATGGTTTCGATGGTCGGGCGCCGGAACGGCGACACGGTCACCGAAAAGCCGGTCGGCGAGATCATCGGCGATTCATAGAGGCACAGGCAGAAGCGGGTCGAGGCCGGATCCGCCGGCACGCCCATATAGCCGCCATGCTCGGCCCAGTACATCGGCCTGATATAGACCGCCGTCTTGCCGTCGAACTTCTTCAGTCCGTCCCAGGTCAGTCCGACGATCTGTTCGGGGGTCATGGTCGGCTTCAGGCCAAGAGCGGCCGCCGAGGCATTGACGCGAGCGGCATGAAGTTCGAGGTCGGGCGCCACGCCCTCGAACCAGCGCGCCCCGTCGAACACGCTGGTGCCGAGCCACATGGCGTGACTGCGCGGCCCCAGAATGGCGACATTGCCTTCGTACCAATCGCCGTCGACGAAAGTCCATGTCGCCGATTGCGCCGTCGCCGCCAGTGTCATCGCGTTTTCCTGTTCCGATCCGTCTTTGAGTGACAGCCATTGGAAGATGCTTTGACAGGCGCCGTCAACCATCATCGGGGAGTTTTGTTGAGGCCAGCGACGGCTGCCATGCAATCAAGGCTTGCACCTTGTCCCGCCGCGCCTCAAAACTGTCGCCATGCAATACGCCGCCTATGTTTTCGACGCCTATGGCACGCTGTTCGACGTACATGCGGCCGTGCGCCGCCATGCCGACGCGATCGGCCCGGACGGTCAGCTCCTGTCCGAAATCTGGCGCGCCAAGCAACTGGAATATTCCTGGGTGCGCACGCTGATGGGCGTCTATGCCGATTTCTGGCAGTTGACGGAACAGTCGCTGGATTTCGCGCTGCGCAAGGTTCCTTCGGCCGATCCGAGCCTCAAGGCGAAACTGCTGGAAGCCTATTGGAGGCTGGACTGCTACCCTGAAGTGCCCGCCGTGCTGAAAGCGCTCAAGGCCTCCGGCGCCCGGCTGGCGATCCTCTCCAACGGTTCGCCCGAAATGCTGGAGGCGGCGGTCAAGTCCGCGGCACTCGACCAGGTCCTGGACGACATCTATTCGGTCGATACGGTGCGGCGCTTCAAGACCGATCCCGCGGTCTACGACATGGTCACCACCGGCTGGCGGCTCTATCCCGGCGCGGTATCCTTCCAGTCTTCCAATCGCTGGGATATTGCCGGCGCCACCAAATTCGGATTCCGCACCGTGTGGATCAATCGCTCCAACCAGCCGGAAGAATACCGGGACTTGCCGCCGGCCCTGATCCTGCCGTCACTGGAGGCCCTCGTGTCCGGCGCCTAGCAGGGCTGTGGCCTCAGCGCCACAGTGGCAGCACAGTCACAGCTTCGCCTTTGTTTGTCCACGTTCGGGCCAGAATCGGAACCGCCTATCGCGCCAGGTGTTGTTCGACACCCGCGACAGCGGTCGGCGTATTCACGCTTTGTTGCGATTTGAGTCCTAAAGAAGGCAGCCATGTCCATACCCGAAATCGAATTCTATCGCCTGAGCCGTCGCGGCTTCCTCAATGCCGCAGCCTTGGGCGCTGCCTCGATCGCGGTTTCCGCCTGCACCACCACTGGACCGGGGCCGGCCCAGCCTCCGCCGCCACAATATGTCGAGCCTCCGCTCGCCGACTATGCGTCGATGTACGCGGCGGTCAACGATGGCGGTTTCGATCTGCCGGCCATCCCGGTCGACAGGATCGACCCGCAGTTCCTGCGCCAGATCGTACCGGATCCGACGGGCCAGAAGCCGGGAACCATCGTCGTCGATACGACCGGTCACTTCCTCTATCTGGTTCGCCCGGGCGGCCAGGCCATCCGCTATGGCGTCGGTCTCGGTCGCGCGGGCTTCGAATGGTCGGGCGACGCCGTCGTCCAGTGGAAGCAGAAGTGGCCGAAATGGACGCCGCCGGATGAGATGATCGCCCGCCAGCCGGAATTGAAGCAGTACAGTGCCGACAATGGCGGCATGCCCGGCGGCTTGAAGAACCCGCTCGGCGCCCGCGCGCTCTACCTCTTCCAGGGCAATGTCGACACGCTCTATCGCCTGCATGGCTCGCCGGAATGGCGCTCGATCGGCAAGTCCGTGTCATCGGGCTGCGTGCGCCTGATGAACCAGGACATCATCGATCTCTACGACCGCGTGCCGTCGAAAACCCCGGTCATCGTGACCAGCGATGCTCGCCAGCCGATGGTTGCGGCAGCGACGGCCAACCACAAGGCCATCGCGATCGACGCCGGCGTGCCGGATGGATCGGTGCTGCTGGGCCCGGTCAAGGCGGTCACGAACGCGATCTTCTGATCCTGGCGAGGTACAAGGCGGCAGATTCAGCCGCCGCCTTGTTCTAGCGCGTTTCTGGTTCGGGCCGTTCCAACCAGTCCGCGGCGAGCTCAATCAACAGCTGCTCTGGCGATGTCGCCAAATTATCCAGCAACTCCATTTCGGCTCCGCGAACCGATCGCTGCCGTGATGAGGCCTCGCGCCAGCGATCCCATAGCGATGTCACGCGACCGTTCAACACATAATGGTCGCGCACCACATTGACCTTCAAAAACCACCAGCCTTTTGCATCACCATGGCCAAACGCGTCAGGATCGGCCTGTGCACGGCGACAGCTCAGCCATGCCTCTCCCGCCGGTTTGAAAAGCTGGCGCGGCACGTCGGCGGGATCAAATTCAATCCCGTTTCTACGCCGCAGCATGGGATCGATCTGGGCATCGCTCAGGCGCCAGGTTCCGGCTTTCGCGTCCCAGTATTCACAGACCCAGTGATCCTCCCATTCAGCGTCGAAATAGGCGGCAAAACCGCACCGTAAGCGGGCGGTGACCTGCCGGGAGCGCAGGAACGAGCAGAGCGCGAGCGCAAAATCGCGACAGGTTCCGGTGGATCGCTTGTCTGGCGGCCGCCTGGCTTCAAAAGCCCGCGGATCCCGGTTCAGAATATCGTCCAGCCGCTCGGCGATAGGCATGGTCCTACGAGCCGGCGCGCCCGGCGTCGCGGCGTCGCGGCGTCGCGGCGTCGCGGCGTCGAGCCCGTACTCTTTCGCCCAGTCCGAGTGCACCAGCACCCCCTGGATAATTTCATTGAGGGCTCCGACATCGGCCGGAAGAACCGCAATCGATGCGGCGTGGCGGCCCGGGTCGGACATTTCGCCATGAGCGACCCAACGGTCTGGTCCTTCCATGCCGTTCGCTCCTGCTAGACCAGTGTCGCTCAATCAAGCTGCTTTGATCTCGGGAGCGATATCCGCTGGCCGGGCGGCTTAACGCCCGCGCGACAAACTCCCCAGAATCCCGCGCACGATCGCACGTCCAACCGACGAGCCGACCGAACGGACCACCGACTTGATGGCGGCTTCGGCCACCGTCTGGCGGTTGGACGGGCGCGGCGCCGGTGCCCGCCTGCCCCCCGATTGCGGCGCCGGATCGTCATTGCCGAAGCCTGGAATGGTCCAGCGTGAGCGTCCGGAATCGGCCTGCTGCGCCTCGGCGTCCTGCGCGTCCTTGGCCTTCTTCTGCAATATCTCGAAGGCCGATTCACGATCGATGACCTGGTCGTACTGGCCGGTGACAGGGCTTTCCTGGATCAGCTTCTGCCGCTCGGCGGGAGTAATCGGACCAAGCCGCGATGACGGCGGACGGATCAGCGTGCGCTGAACCATCGACGGAATGCCCTTGGCCTCCAGCGTCGAGACCAGCGCCTCGCCGGTGGCGAGCTGGGTGATGGTGGTGGCGCAGTCGAAATCCGGATTGGGCCGGAAGGTTTCGGCCGCCGTCCTCACCGCCTGCTGTTCGCGCGGCGTGTAGGCGCGCAGCGCGTGCTGGACGCGGTTGCCGAGCTGCGCCAGGACCTTTTCGGGGATATCCAGCGGGTTCTGCGTGACGAAATAGACGCCGACGCCCTTGGAGCGGATGAGGCGGACCACTTGCTCTACCCGGTCTATCAGCACCTTCGGCGCCTCGTCGAACAGGAGGTGCGCCTCGTCGAAGAAGAAGACCAGCTTCGGCTTGTCGGGGTCGCCGACTTCGGGAAGTTCCTCGAACAGTTCCGACATCAGCCAGAGCAGGAACGTCGCGTAAAGGCGCGGATTCATCATCAGCTTGTCGGCGGCCAGCACGCTGATGGCGCCGCGCCCGTCGCGGGTCGTGCGCATGATGTCGGCGATACGCAGCGCCGGTTCGCCGAAGAAATTCGTCGCCCCCTGCTGTTCCAGCACCAGCAGCGTGCGCTGGATGGCGCCGACGGACGGTTTCGTCACGTTGCCATAGCGGGCACTGATCTCGTCGGCGCGTTCGGCGATGTTGGCGAGCAGCGCCTGCAAGTCCTTCATGTCGAGCAGCAGCAGCCCTTCCTCGTCGGCGATGCGGAAGGCGATGTTCATGATGCCTTCCTGCGCCTCCGTGAGGTTCATCAGGCGCGACAGAAGCAACGGCCCCATTTCGGAAATGGTGGCCCGGATCGGATGGCCCTGCTCACCGAACAGGTCCCATAAAATGACTGGAAATTCCTGGAAATCATAAGGGTCGAGCTTGACCTGTTCGGCCCGCTTGACCAGGAAATCCTGGGCGGTGCCCATCATGGCGATGCCGGAAAGGTCGCCCTTGATGTCGGCGCAGAACACCGGCACGCCGGCGTTGGAAAAACCCTCCGCCAGGATCTGCAAGGTGACGGTCTTGCCGGTGCCGGTGGCGCCGGTCACCAGACCATGGCGGTTGCCGTATTGCAGCAGCAGTTGTTCGGCCCGCTGATAGCTGTCGTCGGGCTTGCGGCTGGCGCCGATGAAAATACTGGTGTCGTCAGCCATATGTCCGGTCTCCGCAACTGATGTATCTAAAGCCAGCCTTTGCCCGAAGGTATAGTGAGGCTGTTGCACAGCGACAATGCCAATCGTTCAATCGCGGCCAATCGTCCAATCGGGGCCAATCGTCCAATCGGGCCAATCGCCCAAATCCGGACCAATCAGCTAAACCGGGGCTAATTGGCCAAATCGGATTTTTGGAACTTGCGGATTTTGCTGGTGTTTGGCAATCGTTCATGGTCCGTCGACGCAAGCCGACCTATATCAGGTGCATCGAATATCAGGCCGATCGAATTCAGGCCCTGGACGTGCATTGCGATAACCGAGCGGGGACCGTAGACTGAATTGCCCCGGGCTGGTGCGGCCACATGGAACGAGGAAGATGGATGGGCGCCGGAGCCTTGACCAGGGATGTTGAGTCAACCAATGCCGAGCGCCAGCGATGGCTGGCCTTGGCGGAAAAAGCGTTGGCCGGCGCATCCTTCGAGGAAAAGCTGGTCTCGCACACCGACGACGACATCCGCGTCGAGCCTCTCTATGACCGCGCGACCGGAACCGAACCGATCGTGCGCGCCAATCCGCAATCGGCCTGGATCGTCAGCCAGCGCGTCGACGATCCCGATGTCGATCGCGCCAAGAGCCAGGCGCTGGAAGACATAGCGCAGGGCGCGACAGGACTGTCACTTGTTTTCGAGGGTGCTCCTAACGCATTCGGCTACGGCCTGCCGAGGACGGCGCAGGCCCTGGAGACGGTTCTGGACGGGGTGCCGCTCAACCGGGTGCAGATCCGTATCGATACCCACCCCTGGAGCCGCCCCATGGCCGACTGGCTGGTGGCGTTCCTGAGCAAGCGCCGATCCGATCCGGCAAAGCTCAACCTCTCCTTCGGCATCGATCCGGCGGCGATTCTGGCCGGCACCGGCCGTCTGCGCATGTCGATCGAGGCACTGCAGGAATCGATGCCGCAATCGCTGGCGCATTTCTTCTCGATGGGAGTCCCCGGCGTGCTTCTGGAGGCCGACGGCCGCGTCTTCCACAATGCCGGCGCGACGGAGGCGCAGGAACTCGGCATCATGCTGGCTTCAGCGGTGTCGTATCTGAGAATGTTCGAGAAGGCGCGGCAGCCGCTCGTTTACGCCGCGCCTCATATTGGTTTCGCGCTCAGCGTCGATCAGGACCAGTTCCTGTCGATGGCCAAGGTCAGGGCCTTGCGCCGGCTTTGGGCAAGGGTCCAGGAAGCCTGTTCGATCCCCAATTCCACCGCCAACATCCATGCCGAGACGTCATTTCGCATGATGACGGCCTCGGATCCCGAAACCAACATCCTGCGCACGACGATCGGTTGCTTCGCCGCGGCCGCCGGAGGGGCCGATTCGATCTCGATCCTGCCGCATACGATCGCGCACGGCCTGCCGGCGGCTTTCGCCCGCCGCGTGGCGCGCAACGCGCAACTGATCATGGCCAATGAAAGCCATGTCGATCATGTCGCCGATCCTGCCTATGGCTCGGGCGCGGTCGAAGCGCTGACGTCGGACCTTTGCGAAGCGGCATGGGCGGAATTGCAGGCGATCGAGGCCGAAGGCGGTGTGCTGTCCAGCCTTAGGGACGGACATATCCAGCAGCGTGTGCGCACCGCCGCCACCCAACGCGGTCTTGCCTTCAAGTCGGGCGAACGCGCCATTATCGGCGCCACGCTTTACCCCCTGGGGAGCGAGCGTCCGGTCGAAACGCTGGATGCGGAGCGGCGACCTGCCTTCGCCGAGGGCGTCGTGCTGTGCGAGCCGCTGTCTCCGGCCCGCATCGATCAATCCATCGGGGTTGCTACTTGATTCCGGATTTCAGTCAGATCGGCTGGGCGCCGCCGCGCCGCACGCCTGTCGAGGTCAAGGGACAGCGCACGACACCGGAAGGCCTCGTCGTCAAGCATCTCTACAATCAGGGCGACCTAAAAGGCCTGCCGCATCTCGATACCTATCCAGGCCTGCCGCCCTTCGTGCGCGGCCCCTACCCGACCATGTATGTCCAGCAGCCCTGGACGATCCGGCAATATGCCGGCTTTTCGACAGCCGAAGAATCCAACGCATTCTACCGGCGCAATCTGGCCGCCGGCCAGAAGGGGCTTTCGGTCGCCTTCGATCTCGCCACGCATCGCGGCTATGACTCGGACCATCCGCGCGTCGCCGGCGATGTCGGCATGGCGGGCGTTGCCATCGATTCCATCCTCGACATGCGCCAGCTGTTCGACGGCATTCCGCTCGGCGACATGACGGTGTCGATGACGATGAACGGTGCGGTGCTGCCTATCATGGCGCTCTACATCGTGGCGGCCGAAGAACAAGGCGTCGCGCAGAGGGATCTGGCCGGGACCATTCAGAACGACATTCTGAAGGAGTTCATGGTCCGCAACACCTACATCTATCCGCCCAAACCCTCGATGCGGATCGTCTCGGACATCTTCTCCTACACGTCGAAGAACATGCCGAAGTTCAATTCGATATCGATATCCGGCTATCACATGCAGGAAGCCGGTGCGACAGCCGACCTGGAGCTTGCCTATACGATAGCCGACGGCATCGACTATGCCCGCGCCGGCGTCGCGGCAGGGCTTGACATCGACCGCTTCGCGCCGCGCTTGTCCTTCTTCTGGGCGATCGGCATGAACTTCTTCATGGAAGTGGCCAAGCTCAGGGCGGCGCGCCTGTTGTGGGCGGCCCTGATGAAGAAGAATTTCGCGCCGAAGGACGAGCGCTCGCTTTCCCTGCGCACCCATTGCCAGACCTCGGGCTGGTCGCTGACAGCGCAGGATCCCTACAACAACATCATCCGCACCATGATCGAGGCGATGGCGGCGACGCAGGGGCACACTCAGTCGCTGCACACCAACTCCTTCGACGAAGCCATGGCGCTGCCAACCGACCATTCAGCGCGCATCGCCCGCAACACGCAGCTCATCCTGCAGAAGGAATCCGGCACCACGCGCATCATCGATCCGTGGGGCGGTTCAGCCTATCTCGAGCGGCTGACCCACGATCTGGCGGCGCGCGCACTTGCCCACATCGAGGAGGTCGAGGCTCTCGGCGGCATGGCGGCCGCGATCGAAAAGGGCATACCCAAGCTGCGCATCGAGGAAGCTGCGGCCCGCACGCAGGCGCGCATCGATTCCGGCGAACAGATGCTGGTCGGGGTCAACGCGCACCGTCCCGAGACCGATATCGCGGTCGACGTGCTGAAGATCGACAATGCCGAGGTCAGGGCAAGGCAATTGTCGAAGCTGCAGCGGCTGAAAGGCACGCGTGACGTCGTCGCCGTCGAAAGCGCGCTCGACGCGCTGACCCGTGCCGCGAGAGGCGATGAGAACCTGCTGGAGTTCGCCATCCGCGCCGCGCGCGCCAATGCCACGGTTGGCGAAATTTCGTTCGCTCTGGAAAGAGCCTATGGCCGCCATGTGGCCACGGTGCAGACCATCTCCGGTGTCTACCGCAAGGCGCTTGGCGACAATCCGGTGGTCGACCGGCTGCAGGACAAGCTCGCTGCCTTCGAGAAGAAAAACGGCAGTAAGCCGCGTATTCTCGTGGCCAAGATGGGACAGGACGGCCACGACCGCGGGCAGAAAGTGGTTGCCACGGCTTTCGCCGATCTCGGCTTCGATGTCACCGTCGGCGCCATGTTCCAGACGCCTGAGGAGATCGCCAGGCTGGCTATCGCGCATGACGTGCATATCATCGGCGCGTCATCGCTGGCGGCGGGCCACCTGACGCTGATCCCCGAATTGCGCGACACGCTGAAGAAGCTCGGCCATGGCGACATGCTGATCGTAGCGGGCGGCGTCATTCCACCGCAGGACTACGACGCGGTTCTGCAAGCGGGCGCCGCCGAGATTTTCCCGCCGGGCACAGTGATCCCGGAAGCGGCGGAGCGTTTGTTGGATAGGCTGCTGGTGGAATGACTCTGTTATAATATCCGTTGCAACGTCATGTATATCCGTTATAATTGGCGTTGCAACAGGATGTTTCATCATGAACACCACCATTCGTAAAATCGGGAATTCCGAAGGCGTGATCCTGCCGAAGGAACTTCTCGACCGCCTGAACATGAAGACTGGTGATCAGCTCCAGATTGTGGAAACGGATAAGGGTATTGCCCTCGAGCCGGTGGATGACAGTTTCGAGCGGCAGATGGAAGCCGCACGCAAGGTCATGGACAAGTACAAGGTCGCGCTTCAGAAGCTCGCGGAATGAGTTGGGAGTTCTTGACCCGTCGCGCGGTCGAAGCGATGCATGCCGAGCAGTTGCGCCGGAATGGCGGAGCCCGAGGTCTGCGGGATGAAAATGCTCTCGAATCGGCATTGGCTCACGCCGAAAAGGCCAACTATGGCGACCCGTCGATTGAAGATCTGGCGGCGGCCTACATCTTCGGCATCGCCAGAAACCATGCCTTTGTCGACGGCAACAAGCGCACGGCGATCGTAGCCGCCGGCGCCTTTCTAATCGTCAACGGTCACATGCTGACCGCCGACAACGGCACCTTGTATGAATTTGTCATGGCAGTAGCCGCCGGCGAGATCGATGAAGCAGGCGCTGCCGCATTCTTCCGCGACCATGTCATCAAGATCGAAACATAGGCGGCCTACCCGCCATTGCTCAGCTTGACGATTTCCCATTCCTTGCCGTTGACGGCGGCGACGTCACCGACCTTCTTGCCAAACAGCGCAACGGCCATGGGCGATACATGGGAAATGGTGCCCTTGGTGGGATCGGCCTCGTCCTCGCCGACGATCTTCCAATGCACCTTCTTGCCGTCGTCGCCTTCCAGCGTGACGCCCATGCCGAAGCGGACGACATCGCTGCCCGGTTCCGGCACGGACAGTTCGGCATTCTCGCGCCGCGCGGTCCAGTAGCGCAGGTCACGCGAAACGACAGCGATACGCTCGCGGTCGGCCTTCCTCTCGGCCTTCGCCAGGACATCGCGCAGATCGGATAGGTTTTCCTCGATCTGCGCCAGGCCGCGCTCCGTCACCAGATTGCGATGCGTGCTGATCGGCCTCTCGCCAACGCCGGCGATGGCATTCTCGCTGTCTTCTTCGCGGGTAAAAGCTCTGCTCATGACCTGAACTTAGGCACACCGGGCCTGATCGACAAGCCATTGCCCGAAGTAGACGGCACGGCTGGCACGATTCCTGCGATCTCTCGTCAAACACTGGGATTGTGTGCCGATGTTGAACAGACGAACGCTGCTGACGCAGACCGCCGGCTTTGCCGTCCTGGGCCTCGCGCTCGGCAAGGCGGCGGCCGCCGGCCTGACCGGGATCGAGAAAGCCTCGATGCGCGGTTCGATCAACGCCGCCGAACTCGGCGTGCAGCCCGGTACGTTTGACGACCAGAGCAAGGCCTTCGCCAAGCTGTTGCGCGACGCGAACGGCCGCGACATGCCTGTTTTCCTGCCGCCCGGCACCTATGTGGTGTCCAATCTCTCGCTGCCCGGCCGGGTGCATCTTTCCGGCGTGCCGGGCGCGACCCGCATCGTCTATGGCGGCGACGGCCATCTGTTCATGGCCGAACAGGCCGACCATATCGAACTCAGCGGGCTCGTCTTCGATGGCGCGAACCGCTCGATGGGCGACTATGCGCAAGGGCTGCTCGACCTGCGCCGGGTCGCACATCTGGTGGTGGACAACTGCCAGATCACAGGCAGCGACAAGAACGGACTGGCGCTCGAACATGCCTCGGGCCGCATCGAGCGCTCGGACATATCCGGTGCGGCGGACGCCGGCATCTATTCCGTCGAGGCCGCAGGGCTGGCGATAACAGGCAACACCGTCTCCGACTGCGCCAATGGCGGCATCCTCGTGCACCGCTGGCAAGCGGCGGAAGACGGCACCATGGTCAGCGGCAACCGCGTCGAACGCATCGGCGCGCGCAGCGGCGGCACCGGCCAGAACGGCAACGGCATCAATGCCTTCCGCGCCGGCAATGTCGTCATCTCGGGCAACGTGGTGTCCGATTGCGCCTTCTCGGCGATCCGTGCCAACAGTTCCAGCAATCTGCAGATATCGGGCAACACCTGTTCACGCTCGGGCGAAACGGCCGTCTATTCCGAATTCTCGTTCGAAGGCGCCGTCATTTCCAACAACATCGTCGACGGCGCGGCTAACGGCATCTCGGTCGTCAACTTCAACGAAGGCGGCCGCATGGGTGTCTGCTCGAGCAACATCGTGCGCAATCTGTCGACATCGGGCCCCTACACGGCGGACCCGCCCGGCTTCGGCGTCGGCATCGCCGTCGAAGCAGACACGATCGCGTCCAACAACGTCATCGAGAACGCGCCGCTCTACGGCATGTCGCTCGGCTGGGGGCCGTATCTGCGCAATGTCGTGGCCAGCGCAAACATCATCCGCAAGGCAGGCACCGGCATCGTCGTCAGTGTGGTCGAGGGTGCCGGCACGGCCGTCATATCGGACAATGTCATCGACGGCGCGTCGAACGGGGCGGTCGTCGGCCAGCGTTGGGCCGAACCGGTCACCGCGGATCTGACCCAGACCAGCAGCAGCGGCTTTGCGCACCTGACCGTCGAGCGCAACCGCGTCAGCTGATTGCCACCTTCAATTCAACGCCGACGTCGGCCTCAGTGCCCCGACCTTGGCGCCGATCCGGCTTTCTATGGGGGCGTTCGCCAGATCGAGCAGCTTCGCGGACAGGCTGTCATCGGTCCGCAGCAGCTTGGCCAGCACGGCGGCGGCGATTGCATCACCGGCGCGCCCGGCGCCATCATCGCATTTGACGGCGATGCCGAGGCCGAGTTCGGGAATCGCGGCACAGTGAACGCCCTCGGCCCCGCCCTTGGCAAAAATCCGTCCGGGAGCCGCCTGCATCAGCAACAGATCAGCGCGACCAGTGCCGGCAACGAAGAATGGTTCCGCCATGCAGGCCGAAAGCAGCCGCTTCGCCGCCTTCGCCCGCTCCGGGCCGAAGCCGTTTGTCGTCACCATGCGGGCAAAGCCGAGCGCAAAACTCTTCAGAGGCACCGCATAGGTCGGGATCGAACAGCCATCCGTCGCGCGTTCGTCGGCACCGTGGACAGCGCCGGTGACGGACTGCATGGCGTCGCGCACCATTTCCTGCAAGGCGTGCCCCGCCTTGACGTAGCCGCGATGCTCAATGCCCGAATGGACGCAAGTGCAGAGGAAGCCGGAATGCTTTCCGGAACAATTGTTGTGCAGCGCGTTTGGCGAGCCGCCGGTGCGCGCAAGCGCAATTTCCGCGTCATGGTCCGAAGGCCAGTGGGTGCCGCATTCGAGCGCCGAGCCGTCCAGCCCGGCCCTGGCCAGCATGGACCGCGCCAACTCGACATGCGCCGGTTCGCCGGAATGGGAGGCGCAGGCCAGCGCCAGTTCGCGGTTGCCGAAGCCATAGGCGTCGGCGGCACCGGTTTCGACCAGCGGCAGGGCCTGGATCGCCTTGACGGCGGAACGCGGAAAGACGGGCCTGGAAGTGTCGCCGATCTCAAGCACCGGCTTGCCGTCGGCATCGAAGACGGCGACGGCGCCGCGGTGGGCGCTCTCGACAATGGCGCCACGCAAGACTTCGATCAGAACCGGATTTGCCATGTCACCTCCCGCGAATGCCGGGGCGGTTTACCTGATCCGGTCGAGAATGGAAACGTAATTGGCGACCGCCGCGCCGCCCATGTTGAAGATGCCGCCGAGTTTCGCGCCCGGCACCTGGATGCCGCCGGCTTCGCCAACGAGTTGCATGGCGGTCAGGACATGCATGGAGACACCGGTGGCGCCGATCGGATGGCCCTTGGCCTTCAGCCCGCCGGAGGGGTTGACCGGCAGGCGGCCATCCCTGGCTGTCGTGCCGTCCAGTGCCAGCTTTGCGCCCTCACCAGGCTTGGCCAACCCCATCGCCTCGTATTCGATCAGTTCAGCGATGGTGAAGCAGTCATGCGTCTCGACAAAGGAGAGATCGTCGAGCGTCACGCCTGCATTTTTCAAGGCCCGGTTCCAGGCCTGCTCGCAGCCTTCGAAAGCAAGAATGTCGCGCTTCGACATCGGCAGGAAATCCTGCACATGTTCATTGGCGCGGAAGGCGACGGCGCGGCGCATCTTCAAGGCGGTCGCCGTATCGGCAAGCACAAGGGCCGCGGCGCCATCGGAGACCAGCGAGCAATCGGTGCGCTTCAAGGGGCCAGCGACGAAGGGGTTCCTTTCACTCTCCTGCCGGCAGAATTCATAGCCGAAATCCTTGCGCATCTGCGCATAGGGATTGTCGACGCCGTTCTTGTGGTTCTTGGCGGCGATCATGGCGAGCGCGTCCGACTGGTCACCATAGCGCTGGAAATAGGCTTGCGCGATCTTGCCGAAGACGCCGGCAAAGCCCGCCGGCGTCTCGCCGTCCTCGGGCAAATAGGAGGCTTTGAGCAGGTTCTTGCCGATCTCGGGACCTGGCGTGGTCGTCATCAGCTCGGCGCCGACCACCAGCACGATGCGCGCGGCGTTGGCGTCGATGGCGCGTATGCCTTGCCGGACGGCCGCCGAACCGGTGGCACAGGCATTCTCGACCCGCGTCGCCGGTTTGAAGCGCAGCCGGTCGTCGGCCTGAAGAACCAGACTTGCCGTGAAATCCTGCGCGGAAAAGCCGGCGTTGAAATGGCCGAGCACGATCTCGTCGACCTCGTCGGGGCCGATGCCGGCATGATCGAGCGCGTCGGTCGCCACCTTGACGATGAGGTTTTCGAGGGTCTCGCCTTCGAGTTTCCCGAAGCGCGAATGCGCCCAGCCGACGATGCATGCGGTCATGGCGGTCTCCATCCTTGGCGCCAGCCCCTCGCCCATGGCTCGTGGCGCGCCTCGCCTTTATTGTTCAAATATAAACATTCTTGCCCGGACCGTGAAGGGCCGCAACGCAACAATCGCTTGGTGCAGCCGACGCAAGGGTCGATTTTTTATTGATTGACGCGTCAATAAAAAATAACCTCCCGGCAAAAATCGGGAACAGCGTGCCAAAAGTCGGAATGGAGCCATTGCGCCGCAAGGCGCTCATCGACGCGACGATCTCGGCGATCGGCGAGCGTGGCTCGCTTGACGTGACCATGTCCGAGATCGCCGGACGGGCCGGCGTGTCCTCAGCGCTTGCCCATCACTATTTCGGCGCCAAGGACGAACTGTTGTTCGCGACCATGCGGCACATTCTGGCCGAACTGACCGTCGACATGCGCCGCGCCCTGCAATCCGCCACATCCGCGCGCGAGCGCGTCTCGGCGGTGGTTGCCGTCAACTTCTCCGACGTCCAGTTCCAGGCCGAAACCATCGCCGCATGGCTCGCCTTCTATGTCGAGGCGCAGCAATCATCCTCGTTGCGCCGCTTGCTCAGAATCTACGCGCGACGGCTGCATTCTAACCTGATGAGCGGGTTGGCCGGCATCCTTCCCAGAGCCGAAGCCGACCGCGCGGCGGAAGCGACGGCGGCAATGATCGACGGGCTCTACATCAGGCGCGCGCTAAAGGACGGCGTGCCCGATGCGGCGACCGCGATCGCTCTGGTCGAGGACTATCTTGAAACCAAACTTGGCGGACGGCCCAAACAGTGACAACGAAGCGACCCAATTTCCTGATCATCATGGTCGATCAGCTTAACGGGACCTTGTTCCCGGACGGGCCGGCGGAATTTCTGCACACGCCGCATCTGAGGGCTCTGGCCGCGCGCTCGGCACGCTTTGCCAACAACTATACAGCCTCGCCGCTCTGCGCGCCGGGCCGCGCCTCCTTCATGAGCGGCCAGTTGCCGTCGCGCACCGGGGTCTACGACAACGCCGCGGAGTTCACCTCGTCTATCCCGACCTTTGCGCACCATTTGCGTGGCGTCGGCTACTACACCTGCCTGTCCGGCAAGATGCACTTCGTCGGACCAGACCAGTTGCACGGTTTCGAGGAACGGCTGACCACCGACATCTATCCGGCGGATTTCGGCTGGACGCCGGACTATCGCAAGCCCGGCGAGCGCATCGAGTGGTGGTATCACAATCTTGGCTCGGTAACCGGCGCCGGCGTCGCAGAGACCAGCAACCAGATGGAGTATGACGACGAGGTCGCGTTCCTCGCGTCCCAGAAACTCTACCAGCTCTCGCGCGAACAGGACGATGCCGACCGTCGGCCCTGGTGTCTTACGGTCTCGCTTTCGCACCCGCACGATCCCTATGTCGCGCGCAAGCAGTATTGGGATCTCTATGAGCATTGCCAGGCGCTGGATCCGGAAATCGGGTTCATCGCGCATGACGACCAGGACACGCATTCCCAGCGCCTCTACCATGCCAGTGATTATCCCTCTTTCGAGATCACGCCGGAGCAGGTCCGGCGTTCGCGACGCGGCTATTTCGCCAACATCTCCTATGTCGACGACAAGGTCGGCGAGCTTCTCGACGTTCTCACGCGAACGCGCATGCTCGACGACACGATCATCCTGTTCTGCTCCGATCACGGCGACATGCTGGGTGAGCGCGGCCTGTGGTTCAAAATGAGCTTCTTCGAAGGTTCGGCGCGGGTGCCGTTGATGATTTCCGGCAAGGGTATTCGTGCCGGGCTGATCGAGGCGCCGGTCTCCAATCTCGACGTCGCGCCAACGCTTTGCGACCTCGCCGGCATCGACATCGGGGCGATCGCGCCATGGACCGACGGCCAGTCGCTGCTGCCGCTCACCAATGGCGGGCAGCGCACGGCACCGGTCTTGATCGAATACGCGGCCGAAGGGTCCTATGCGCCCTTGGTGGCCATCCGTGACGGCAGATACAAATTCGTCCACTGCGAACTCGATGCGCCGCAATTGTTCGATCTCGAAGCCGACCGCCTCGAGCGGAACAACCTGGCCGACGATCCGGCCAATGCGGCGCTGGTAGCGGCATTCATGGACAAGGTTCGGGCGCGCTGGAACATGGTTGGTTTCGACGCGGCCGTGCGCGAAAGCCAGGCACGCCGCTGGGTCGTCTACCCGGCATTGCGTAACGGCGCCTATTACCCCTGGGATTTCCAGCCGCTGCAGAAGGCATCGGAACGGTACATGCGCAATCACATGAACCTCGACAATCTCGAAGAGAGCAAAAGGTATCCGCGAGGCGAATGATGGCAGACCTACTCGTCCCCTCCCTCGACCATCTGAGACATGCCTATGCCGTCACCTCCAAGGCGACGCAGGTGACGCCCCTGCTGGAATCGACGGCGCTCGCCAGGCAAACCGGCGCCGCCCGCGTTTTCATCAAGCCGGAATCGCTGCAATGGGCCGGATCCTTCAAGATACGCGGCGCCTATTGGCGGCTGAAGCGGCTTTCATCAGATGAGGCAAGGAAGGGCGTTGTCGCCTATTCCTCCGGCAATTTCGCGCAAGGGCTGGCGGCGGCCGGCCAGGCGCTCGGCATCCCGGTCACCATCGTCATGCCGATCGACGCGCCGGCCGCCAAGCGGGACGCCACCGCGGGATATGGCGCGCGCGTCGTGCTGACCGACCATGGCGATCGCGCGCGTGAGGAGGTCGCCGCCGCCAAGACGCGCGAGATCGCGGCAACCGAAGGTCTGGCCTTGCTGCATCCGTTCGACGATCCCGAGATCGTCGCCGGTCAGGCGGGCGCCGGCCTCGAAGCGCTCGACCAGTTGTCGGCCAAGGACGCCAGCGCCGATCTTTTGTTCTGCTCGGTCGGTGGCGGCGGGCTGATCGGCGGCGTTTCGCTCGCCTTCCACTATCTGTCGCCGGCGACCGAGATCATCGGCGTCGAGCCCGAAGGCTTCAACGGCATGGGCTCGTCGCTGGACCATGGCTCGATCGAGACCATGCCGATCGCGCCGAGCTCGATCTGCGACGGGCTGATGTCGCGCCGCCCGGGCGATGCGCCGTTTGCCGCGGTCAAGACCGCCGGCGTGCGCGGCATCACCGTCGACGATCAATCGGTGCGGCGGGCGATGAAGATCGCCTTCGAGCGTATGAAGCTGGTGCTGGAGCCTTCCGGTGCGGCATCGCTGGCGGCACTGCTCGGCGGCAAGGTGGATGTGACTGATAAAATCGTCCTCGTGGTGGCAACCGGCGGCAATGTCTCGCTCGCCGATTTTATGGCGCATGTGAACAATGCTTGAAGCGGATTTCGTCATCATCGGCTCCGGCTCGGCCGGTTCGGCCATGGCCTATCGCCTGTCGGAAGACGGCAAGCATTCGGTCATCGTCATCGAGTTCGGCGGGACCGATATGGGACCACTGATCCAGATGCCGTCGGCGCTGTCGATCCCGCTCAACATGAGCCTCTACGACTGGGGCTTCGCCAGCGAGCCTGAACCGCATCTCGGCGGCCGCGTGCTGGCGACGCCACGCGGCAAGGTGATCGGCGGCTCATCCTCGATCAACGGCATGGTCTATGTGCGCGGCCACGCGCGCGACTTCGACCATTGGGCAGAACAGGGTGCGGCCGGCTGGGGCTTCGCCGACGTGCTGCCCTACTTCAAGCGCATGGAGGATTCCGACGGCGGCGAGGACGGCTGGCGCGGACATGGCGGGCCTCTGCATGTGCAGCGCGGTTCGCGGCGCAATCCGCTTTACGGCGCCTTCGTCGAAGCTGGCCGCCAGGCCGGGTTCGAACTGACCGACGACTACAATGGCGCCAAGCAGGAAGGCTTCGGCCCGATGGAGCAGACCATTCTGGGCGGCCGCCGCTGGTCGGCGGCGAATGCCTATCTGAAGCCGGCGCTCAGGCGCAAAAACGTCAGTCTGGTCAAAGGCTTTGCGCGCCGGGTGATCATCGAGAATCAACGCGCCATCGGCGTCGAAATCGAAGCTCACAAACAGATTCAGGTCGTTAAGGCGCGACGTGAAGTGATCGTCGCGGCATCGTCGATCAATTCGCCCAAGATCCTGATGCTGTCCGGCATCGGCCCGGCCGGACATCTGCGCGAAAACGGCATTGCCGTCGTGGCCGACCGCCCCGGTGTCGGCGGCAACCTGCAGGACCATCTGGAGCTCTACATCCAGCAGGAATCGACCAAGCCGATCACGCTGAATTCGGTGCTCAATCCGTTCTCCAAGGCGATGATCGGAGCGCAATGGCTGTTCTTCAAATCGGGTCTCGGCGCCACCAATCATTTCGAGGCGGCCGCCTTCGTGCGCTCGCAAGCAGGCGTCGACTATCCCGATATCCAGTACCATTTCATCCCGGCGGCGGTGCGCTATGACGGCAAGGCGGCTGCCAAGTCGCATGGTTTCCAGGCGCATGTCGGGCCGATGCGCTCGAAGTCGCGCGGCTCGGTGACGCTGCGCTCGCCGGATCCGAAGGCAAAGCCGGTCATCCGCTTCAACTACATGTCGCATCCCGACGATTGGGCGGAATTCCGCCACTGCATCCGCCTGACCCGCGAAATCTTCGGCCAGTCGGCCTTCGATGCCTATCGAGGAGAGGAACTTTCGCCGGGCAGCCACGTGCAGTCGGACGACGATCTCGATGTCTTCATTCGCGACCATGCCGAAAGCGCCTACCATCCTTGCGGCACCTGCAAGATGGGTCGCGCCGATGATCTGGCCAGCGTGGTTGATCCGGAATGCCGGGTCATCGGCGTCGACGGCCTGCGCGTCGCCGATTCCTCGATCTTCCCGCGTGTGACCAACGGCAACCTCAACGCGCCGTCGATCATGACCGGCGAGAAGGCATCGGACCACATCCTTGGCCGTACGCCGCTGGCGCCGTCCAACCAGGAACCTTGGATCAATCCGCGCTGGCAGGTCGCGGATCGATAGGGCATTGTCCGGCGAAACGCTTCCGAACGAGCGACGAATTTTTTTGGAGAAAGCCATGCGCGCCCAGCCTACGGCCTCACACTATGTCAACGGCCGCTACATCGAGGACGAGGGCGGCGCGCCATTGCCGGTGATCTATCCGGCAACCGGCGAGGTGATCGCCACGCTGCATTCGGCAACACCGAACGTGCTGGAGCTGGCGATCGAGGCCGCACGCGCCGCACAACCGGCGTGGGCGCGAATGAAGCCGGTGGAACGCGGCCGCATTCTGCGCCGCGCAGCCGACATCTTGCGCGCTCGCAATGCCGATCTCGCCCGCATCGAAACGCTGGATACCGGCAAGGCGATCCAGGAGACACTGGTGGCGGACGCGCCTTCGGCGGCCGACTGTCTCGAATATTTCGGCGGCGCGGTGGCAAGCTTCAACGGCGAGGCCGTCGACCTCGGCGGGCCCTTTGCCTATACACGGCGCGAGGCGCTTGGCGTGTGCGTCGGCATCGGCGCCTGGAACTATCCGATCCAGATCGCCGGCTGGAAATCGGCGCCGGCGTTGGCCATGGGCAACGCCATGGTGTTCAAACCATCGGAAAACACTCCATTGTCGGCGCTGGCACTGGCCGAAATCTATTCGGAGGCAGGCCTGCCCGATGGGCTTTTCAATGTCGTGCAGGGCTATGGCGATGTCGGCGCCGGCCTTGTCGGCCATGATGTCGTCGCCAAGGTCTCGGTGACCGGCTCGGTGCCGACCGGTCGCAAGGTGCTGTCGCTCGCCGGCTTCAAGATGAAGCACGCGACGATGGAACTCGGCGGCAAGTCGCCACTGATCGTCTTTGACGATGCCGATCTCGAAAATGCCATTGGCGGCGCCATGCTCGGCAATTTCTACTCGACCGGCCAGATCTGCTCCAACGGCACGCGCGTCTTCGTCCAGAGCGGCATTCACGACCGCTTTGTCGAGCGGCTGGTCGAGCGAACCAAGAAGATCCGCATCGGCGATCCGCTCGACCCGGAAACGCAGATGGGCCCGTTGGTCAACAAAGCGCAGCAGGACAAGGTGGTCGGCTATATCGAGGCCGGCAAGCAGGATGGGGCCACGCTCGCCTGTGGCGGCAACGTGCCGTCGCTGCAAGGCTTCCAGGGCGGCTTCTTCGTCGAGCCGACGGTGTTCACCGGCGTCACCGACACGATGCGCATCGCCCGCGAAGAGATTTTCGGCCCGGTCATGAGCGTGCTGAGATTCGACGGCGAGGACGAGGTCATCGACCGCGCCAACGACACCGAATTCGGCCTGGCCGCGGGCGTGTTCACCCGCGACCTGCCGCGCGCCCACCGCGTCATCGCCGAACTGCAGGCCGGCACCTGCTGGATTAACGCCTACAATCTGACGCCGGTGGAAATCCCCTTTGGCGGCGTCAAGCAATCCGGCATAGGACGCGAGAATTCGCTGGCCGCGCTGGCGCTCTATTCGCAGCTGAAATCGATCTATGTCGAGACCGGGGACGTGGCGAGCCCTTACTGATCCCGCCTACTTGTCCACCGTCCCATCCAGGTACTGCGTGAGCGCACAGACCAGATGGTAGAAGATACTCGCCGGCACGTCCGATGCCAGCGAGCGGCCGCGTTCGTCGATGCGGTCGATCCAGAGACCCAGCGGCGCCGGGTCGATGTGCCAGCGGAACAGCCGGCCGACGCGGGCCTCGATCTCGGGCTTGAGGTCGGGGCCGCCCGAGCCGTCGAGCGCGATCGCCGCCTTGAGCGCCTCGGCCTGCGGCCAGCTGCGCGATATCAGGTCCAGCGGCAGGCCTTGCCGTGAAACTGCGCCATAGGCCAGGCCAGTGGCACGGTTGAGGCCATTGGCGATGGCCGACGCATACAGCTTTCGGGCAAAGGCACTGAGCTCGGCCTGGCCACTGCGCCCGGCGAAGTCGACCAGCAGGGAGGCCCACTCGAAATGATGGCCGGGCTCGGTCCAGCTTCCCTTTTCTCCGGAGACCGGTTTCCATTCGGCGTCGAAATACTCACCCAGCGTCCAGCTTTCGGGATCGAAGAAATGGCTGCGGAAGAGGTCGATGATGCGCGACGCGCGACGCAGATGCGCCCGCTCGCCGGTCGCCTGATGCCAGGCCAGAAAAGCTTCGAGCAGGTGCATATGCGGGTTGGAACGCCGCTCGCCGGCACCGTCCGACGTCTCGAGAAAGCCGGTCATGCGGCTGTCCTCCAGATGCGCGTCGAGGAAGGCGAAGGTCTCCTCGCCGAGCCGCAAGGCATCGGCATTGCCCGACATATGCGCATGCGCCAACGCCAGCAGAATGCAGGAATGATCGTAGGCATCCTCGACCGGATCGGCGACGGAGCCGTCGACATTCAGCGTGCGCACCCAGCCGCCCCGTTGGGTACGGCCCTGCCCGGCCATGAAGTCGATGCCGTGCGCGATCAGCCGGTCGGCCGGGCCGGTCCAGCCGCGTTCCTTGGCAACCGCGAAAGCATAGACCTGCCGCGCCTGAGTGCGCATGCGCTTGGGCTTGATGAGCGGCTTGGCGTCGAAACCCAGCGCCTCATGGAACCCGCCATGGCGCTCGTCGACACCTGACGTCGACCACAGCGGCAAGGTTTCCTGAAACAGCCAGTGATGCACGCGCCGCCGCCAGGCGCCGCTTTCGATGACGCGGTCGTGCGCCGGCGTGAACCTGGTTTCCAGCCGTCCCGATTTTTCGAGCTGTTCGACGATCTTCTTGACGTGCTGGCTGTGGCTGACCGGAGCGACGAAAGTGGCATCGGAGGTCGAGACGATGGCGACGTCCTTCATGCCGATCGCCGACAGCAGGCGACCGTCGCTGCGGATATAGGAATTCTCGCAATCGATCGCGACGACATCGCCGACCACGACATTGCCCTGGGCATCGGCAGGACCGACATCGAGCAGCGACTGCCAAGAGCCGAGATCGTTCCAGCGGAAACCGGCCGGCACCATGGCTATGTCTTTTGCCCGCTCCATGATGGCGTAGTCGATCGAGTTCGACGGGATGGCCGCATAGAGCTCCAGCGGCATATAGAGGCCGGAAAGGTCCAATGTCGCCGCCTTGTAGGCCGCTTCGGTGGCGTGCCAGATGTCGGGCTGGAATGCTTCGAAAGCGTCGCGCATGACACCGGCCCGAAACAGGAAGATGCCGGTGTTCCAATAGAAATTTCCCGCCTTGAGATAATCATTGGCGGTCTCGAGGTCGGGTTTTTCGACGAAGCGCGAAACGTCCGATACCCCGCCCTTCTCAACCGAGACCTCGATATAGCCATAGCCGGTTTCGGGCTGGGTCGGCTTGATGCCGAACACCACCAGGCGGCCGGCGCGCGCCGCCTGCGATCCCGCTTCGATACTTTGCCAGAATTGCCCTGCCGTCGATATTTCATGGTCCGAGGGCACCACCAGCACCAGGCTGTCGCCGAATTCAGACAGGGTGCGCAGCGTCGCCAGTGCGACGGCGGCCGCGGTGTTGCGTCCGGCGGGCTCGAACAATGGGCCGCCGCCGGCAAGATCGAGACCGGCCAAGTCGGCATGGACGCGCTCGGCGTGACGCTCCGAAGCGATCAGGAAGATCGGCGCCTCGCCGGCCGGCCTCGCCGTCAGGCGGCGCAAGGTCTTGGCGAGCATCGAGCCGTCGCCCGACAGATCGTGGAACTGTTTGGGATTGTCTTCGCGTGACAGCGGCCATAGCCGGGAGCCGACGCCGCCGCTCATGACAAAACTGACGATCCGCTCGGTCATGGATATCCCATCAAAAAGTCTGGTTGTAGGCGCCGACTTCGGGACTGCGGCGCAGCACCGCGTCGACGGCCTCGAACATCTGCCGGCGACGGTCGGACGATACCGGGCTTTCGACGACAACGACAAGCTCAGGCTTGTTCGACGAGGCACGCACTAGCCCCCAGGTACCGTCCTCGGCGACGACGCGCACGCCATTGACGGTGATGAGGTCGACAATCTTCTGGCCCGCGAAGCTGGCACCTTCGCGCTGCATGGCCTGGAAATCGGAAACCACACGCTCGACCACGCCGTATTTCACATCGTCGGCGCAATGCGGCGACATGGTCGGCGTTCCGAACGTCAGCGGCAGCGCGCGATAGAGATCGGCCATCGAACTGGCCGGGTTGCGGTCCAGCATCCGGCAGATGGCGATTGCCGTGACCAGGCCGTCGTCATAGCCGCGCCCGATCGGCGGGTTGAAGAAGAAATGACCCGACTTTTCGAAGCCGGCCACGGCACCGAGTTCGGCAACGCGGCGCTTGATATAGGAATGGCCGGTCTTCCAATAGTCGGTGGCGGCGCCGTTGGCGCGCAGCACCGCGTCGGTGTGGAACAGTCCGGTCGACTTGACGTCGACCACGAAGGTCGAACCTGGATATTGGCCGGAGATGTCGCGCGCGAGCATCACACCGACCTTGTCGGCAAAGATTTCGTTGCCTTCATTGTCGACGACACCGCAGCGGTCGCCGTCGCCATCGAAGCCGAGACCGACATCGGCCCCGGTCTCCAGCACCTTGTCCCGGATGGCATGCAGCATCTGCATGTCCTCCGGGTTCGGGTTGTAGCGCGGAAAGGTATGATCGAGTTTGACATCGAGCGGGACCACCTCGCAGCCTATGCGCTGCAAGGCTTGCGGAGCAAAGGCACCAGCCGTGCCGTTGCCGCAGGCGGCAACCACTTTCAGCTTTCGCGTGATGCGCTTGTCCGCGGTCAGGTCGTCGAGATAGATGGCGCGAAAATCGCTGACAAGATCATAGGAGCCACCGCCGGCAAGGTCGAAATCGCCGGCGAGTACGATCGCCTTCAGCGCGCTCATTTCCTCCGGCCCAAAGGTCAGCGGTCGCGCCGCTCCCATCTTGACGCCGGTCCAGCCGTTCTCGTTGTGGGAAGCGGTGACCATGGCGACCGACTGCGTGTCCAGCGCGAACTGGGCGAAGTAGGCCATCGGCGACAGCGCCAGGCCGATGTCCTTCACCCGTGCGCCGGCCGCCATCAGTCCGGAGACCAGCGCCAGCTTGATGCCAAGCGAATAGGACCGGAAATCATGCCCGGTGACGATGTCGGGGCCGGCGCCGAGGCGGCGGATCAGCGTGCCGAGGCCCATGCCAAGCGCCTGGACGCCGATCAGATTGAGTTCCGGCGGAACAGCCGATCCGGGATGACCGAACCACCAGCGCGCATCATATTCACGAAAACCGGAGGCCTTGATCAGCGCAGCGGTCTCAAATTCGAAGCTGTTGGGCAAGGCTTCGCCAACGATTTTTGGGGGCAAGACGTGAGAGCTCCAGGCGGCACGAAGACGATCAATGGAGGCAGCGGCTTAGCACACAAGGCTTTAGGCCGCGTTTATCCAGGTTGGAAATCCAAGCTTTGCGGGAATGCCCGACGAAAGCGGACGAAATGCGACAGAAGTGCTGCCATTGCCGCTTGCAGGAATGAGGTGTGGCGGCTATAAGCCCGCCGTCTGGTCACGGAGTGTAGCGCAGCCTGGTAGCGCACCTCGTTCGGGACGAGGGGGTCGCAGGTTCAAATCCTGCCACTCCGACCAGCCTAAAGCTTCCCGCAAATCCGCTTCTATCCCTTGTGCCGCAAGGCTTTGCGCCGTTTTGGCCAGCGGAACAATTGCGGAACGTGAGGCGCGCCTCACGCCTCATGTGGGGCTTTTGCTGTTCCCGCGATGTTCAGGCCGCCGTTCCATGCAGCCTTTGGTCGATCGTCTTCAGGCGGTGCGTCGCCGCGTGAAGCAAGGTGAGAATCGCACTGTTGAGCCTGGCGCGCTCGGCCGGCTCGCCCTCCTGGTGAATGAAGATCAGCAGATCGATGACGTCTTCGGTTCCGCAGAGATAGAGCTCGATGGCGTTGGTGTTCTGGTCCTGGTCTTCCATTTTCCTTGTCTCCAAAGGCGTGGCTTCGCCGTGTCCCCTCTGCGGCCGGCGTTGCTGGGTTATCCGAACTTAAAACCGCGCGATTGTGGCCGCGTTCCCTGGGATGACAGGGAAGCCCGCGTGGCCAAACGACGGATGGCCGAGTTGCTGGAGGGCACGCCGATTCTGGTGCATGAGAGCGACCCGGCTAGAGGTCGAGCGGTCTACCGCCAAGGGTGCATGCTGGCGATGACAGTCAATGACCGGCCGCGAGTTCCGCCGCGCGGCAGGAAGTCGAGCGCGACGTCAGGCAGCTGTCAGATCCTTACCTATCTGCTCTGCGGGCTCTCAAGGCGCATCTTGCCCTATCGGAGGCCGAAGAAGCTCAATATCGCTATGACGATGACCACCGCGCCCACGAGCCAAATAATATTGTTCATGATCTCTCTCCTATTGCCTGCGAACCCGCACTCTCGACAGAGAACACTGGGCCGATAGGCCTTTTCCGGCCGATGTTCGGCAGACGTCCATTGTGTGCCTGCCGCAGAGGTAGAACTATTAGGCATTCCTAATGTTCCGCCATGTGAGCGCGACCATCCCTGGCGAGAGGAACCGCAAGAGGCAGTGGCCAAATGGTGGGGTTTTCTTTCCGCCCCCCGACGCCACGCCACAGTCAACCTTCGACCTTTGCTGTCCGCGAAAGGGCCGGAACCAAAGAGAACAGCGACAGTTGTACCCAACGAAGGGCTAATAAAGGCAATGGAGATATTGCAGTGAAAACAATGATCATGTGCGCATTGGCGCTTTCGATGGGATTGCCTGCGTTGGCTTCAGCCGCCGAGGCGGACGTTGTCATCCGGACCCATCATCGTCATCACAACTACGTCAAGGTCATCAATGAGGACGGTCAGCGCCTCCATCGCCGTCACCATGGAACGGTCGTCTTCTATGATCATGGGCGCCGGCACCATCATTGGCATCATCGGGATGCCGTGGTCGTCACCGGCACGGTTTCCACCCATCGTCACCATCATCACCCGGTCGTAATCGAAAACGGCGGCTACTGATTGCCATCTGGTGGCTGGGCTGTCCATCGTGCCTGGCCGCCAGGTAGTTTTTCAGTTCATGCGAATGCCTTGGCGTTCTCGAGGCGGACATATGCCCGGCGAGGCAAAGGGGTGCCATTCGTACCATCACAATTGGAAGAAAGTTGGCGCGAGCATTCCCCGGCTCATGAGTTTGTCTTGGCCAAGGCCGGGGACAAGTTCGTGCCAAAAACAGATTCAGGGTTCGCCCGCCACCTGGAAGCGGCGGGCGAACCCTATCGGCGCAGGAAGGGACTGGGCTGCGCCAATCTGCAAGGCTGGAGATCAACCGAGGACTATGCCGGCCACCATGAAGGTGATGGCGATGGCGAAGATCGGTGCGAGCAACCAGCGCGCCTGGCCAACACTCTTCTCCATCGGCTTCCTTCCGCGATCTCGTAGCGGGCAAACCATACCGAACAGCCGCTGTTCCGGGCTCCGTGCAAGGCAGGACCATTGCGGTTCCCTGTCAGACTTAGGTCCTGCATCTCACCCGACCGAAGCCCAGCCCTGGAACGTTTGTCCGCGCTCCAGGTTCAGTTGATTGGGGCTGAGATCACCGAACAAAGCGGAAATAATGAGCATCACAATCTCGAATCGTGACGATGCAGTGTCCCATGCCTTGCGGCTGCGCGTGGCTCACCTCAGGAGCAGGATGCGCGAGGCGCGCATCACCGACGGCGAAATCAAGACCTTCCAGAAAGTCGCGGCCGTGATGGAAGACGGTCAAGGCCGGATTGATGGCGACGATCTGATTGCCGCATCCTTTGTTACCGACGCGCTGACGGACCCGACACGTCCCGAATGACCATGCCAACCATCAGCAGGCTTTTTGAATCCCATGCCGAGGCGGCCCGGATCGCCGGCGACCTTTTGGCGGCCGGCGTTCCTCGCGTCCAGATCGCGATTATCGGACCCTACCAGGACGAGATAGGCGTCCTGACGTCTCCGGCCGCCATGTCTGGCGCTTTCGCCGGGCTGTTGGCGTCGGTGGGCGTTTTTGCGACTTACGGCATCAATCCTTTCTCCGCCGGACCGTGGGCAACAGCCCTGGTCGGCGCGTTCTGCGGCTGTCTCCTCGGCGGGCTGCTCGGCGCCTTGGTCGCGGTCGCCAACAGGCCCGAGCGTCGAAATATTGGCGAGGGGATTGTGCTGGTGACGGCGCATGTCGATGAAAACGCGACCGACATTGCCCGAACGGTGATCGGCGGCTATGCCTCCATGCCCGGACTGGCTGCCGAGGCAGCATAAACCCTCGACGATAGTGAGACAGGCCGATCCGCCGAACATCGGCGGTCACTCATACTTTGACGATACGGGCATCAGCGCTAGGTTGGTCGATGGATGGGAGGGGCCGGCAACGGGAGACCGGACGCGAACATGAACTTGATCTCAACCACAGGGTCGGCATCGATTCTTCTGGCCGCGATGTTTCTCGCTGCCGGATGTTCGTCGATCGGCGGGGCGGCCGACCCGGCCAAATACGAGAGCATGAGCTGCACCGAGCTCAACAGTGCGTTGGGAAGCAGTGCCAGCGACATCTCGCGAACTGCGATCACCCGCGGCAAGGTCGCCAACACCAGCGTGCCGCGCTGGCTGCTTGGCGGATCGCGCGTGAAGACCGCGGTCGCCAACCGTGAAACGGCCAGGATCGACCGGTTGAAGCAACAACAGGATGCACTTGTCGCCGTGCGCGCGCGCAAGTGCCCGGCTTCAGCGGGATAGAGCAATTCCAGGAAAAGTGTGTAACGGTTTTCCTTCCGGAATTGCGCAAAGACAAAGAGTTAGAGCGGCATTTGCCGCACCCGTGGCGGCCTGTCACGCGCTCAACCGGAACCGGGTGACGTCGATCGCGGCATTCATCAGCGTCTGCGTGTAGGGCGCCTGCGGGTTGCTGAAGATCGCCTCGGTCGGCCCCTCCTCGACGATCTTGCCCTGTTTCATGACGATGATGTAGTCGGCCATGGCGCGCACCACCGCAAGGTCGTGGCTGATGAACAGGTAGGACAGTTCGTGGTCGGCCTGGAGCTTGCGCAGGAGTTCGACGATCTGTTTCTGCACCGAGCGGTCGAGCGCCGAGGTCGGCTCGTCCAGAACGACCATCTTGGGCTTCAGGATCATGGCGCGGGCAATGGCGATGCGCTGCCGTTGTCCACCCGAGAATTCATGCGGGTAGCGGTTGCGCGCGTTTGGGTCGAGACCGACTTCGTTCAGGGCCTCCACCGCGCGCTGGTCGCGTTGCTTGCCGGAGAGGTTCGGCTCATGCACCAGCAGCCCCTCGGTGATGACCTGGCCGACGGTCATGCGTGGCGACAGCGAGCCGAACGGATCCTGGAAGACAAGCTGTATCTGGCGCCGCAGCGGCCGCATCTCCTGCCGGTCGGCGGTCGAGATATCGCGATCGCCGAAACGAATGAGCCCGTCGCTCGGCAATAGCCGCAGCAAGGCCCGGCCGAGCGTCGATTTGCCGGAGCCGGATTCGCCGACGATGCCGATGGTCTGGTTGCGCTGCAACCGGATCGAGATGTGGTCGACGGCCCGCAGCATCAGCGGTTCGCCGGCCAAGAACCCGCCGCCGATCCTGAACGTGACTTCGACATCCCTGCCCTCGAGCACGACGGGCGCATTGGCGGGCGGAGGCGCCTTGGTTCCCGTCGGCTCGGCCGCCAGCAGCATCTTTGTATAGGCGTGCTGTGGGTTGGCGAAGATTGCCTCGGCTTCACCTTCCTCGACGACCTCGCCCCGTCGCATGACATAGACGCGGTCGGCGAAGCGCCGGACGATGCCGAGATCATGGGTGATGAAGACGATCGCCATGCCGAGCTTGCGCTGCAGCTCGGCCAGCAGCATCAGGATCTGCGCCTGGATGGTCACGTCGAGCGCCGTTGTCGGTTCGTCGGCGATCAGGATGTCGGGATCGTTGGCGAGCGCCATGGCTATCATCACGCGCTGGCGCTGGCCGCCGGACATCTCGTGCGGATAGGATTTCATCCGCCGTTCGGGATCCGGAATATGGACGAGCCGCAGCAGTTTTAGCGCTTCCTCATGCGCCGCGGCAGCGCTCAAGCCTCGATGGCGGCGGATCGGCTCGATCAGCTGGTTGCCGATCGAATAGAGCGGATCGAGCGAAGTCATCGGCTCCTGGAAGATCATGCTGATCTTGCGGCCGCGCACCTTGTTGAGCTCGGATTTGCTCAATGTGAGCAGGTTGCGGCCACGATAGTCGACGTGTCCCGACGCTTCACCATTGGAGGCCAGCAGGCTCATCGCCGCCATCATCGTCTGGCTCTTGCCGGAGCCGGATTCGCCAACCACGGCAACGGTCTCGCCCGCGTTGACATGGATGTTGATGCCCTTCACCGCCTCGACCGCCCCGTCGAGAGTGCGGAAGCGCACACGCAGGTCCTTGACGCTGAGGATCGTTTCGGGAGTGGCCATGTCAGCGATCCCCATCTTATCGGTCTCTCGGGTCGAGTGCGTCGCGCAGGCCGTCGCCGACGAAATTCAGGGCAAACAGCGTCGAGACGAGGAAGAAAGCAGGAAACAAGAGCAGCCAGTTGGCGGTACCGATGTTCTTGGCGCCGACCGAGATCAGCACGCCCCAGCTGGTCATCGGTTCCTGCACGCCGAGACCGAGGAACGACAGAAAACTCTCCAGGATGATGACCTGCGGCACCAGCAGCGTCATGTAGATCACCACCGGGCCGAGCAGGTTGGGGATGACGTGACGCAACAGGATCCCGCGCTGGCCGACGCCCATCGCTTCGGCTGCCTGAACATATTCCTGGCGGCGGATCGAGAGCGCCTGGCCGCGCACGATGCGGGCCATGTCGAGCCATAGCACCGCCCCGACCGCCAGGAACATCAGCACGAAATTACGGCCGAAGAACACCACCAGCATGATGACGAAGAAGATGAACGGCAAGGAGTAGAGCACGTCGACGATGCGCATCATCACCTCGTCGACCTTGCCTCCGGAGAAGCCGGCGGCGGCGCCATAGATGACGCCGATCACCACCGCCACGACACCGGCGAGCAGGCCGATGGCAAGCGAGATGCGCCCGGCCATCAGCGTGCGCGAGAGCAGATCGCGGCCGGTATTGTCGGTGCCGAACAGGAAATATTGCTGCTTGACCGAGGTGCTCATCGTCACTTCTAGCCCGTCGGGAGACTTGCTCTCGATCTTGGTGTCGTCAAAGGCGTCCGAGCGGTCGAGATAGCGAACGTTGCGATCATCGATCGGTTTGGTCGAGGTGACCGTGACCGTGACGCGACTGCCTTCCTGATGCCACTCCTTGAGGTCGACCCGCATACGCTTGATAGCGTCCGTGAGGGCACCTTGGATCATGTCCGGCTTCGGGTAGGCCGAGAGGCTTGGCGGCATGCGCACATAGTCGGCATAGATGGTCGTGTATTGATGCGGCACGAACCAGGGGCCAAAGACGCTGATGAGCGCGATAAAGACGAGATAGTAAAGGCTGAGCATGGCGGCGCGGTTGGCCTTGAGGCGCGCCCATGCGTCACCCCAGAGCGAACGACCGACGATTACCGGAGCTGTGGCGGCGATGTCAGTCATAGCGCACCCTCGGATCGACGACCGCATACATGACGTCGACGATCAGGTTGAAGACGATGGTGAAGATGGCGATCACCACCACCGTACCCATCACCAGCGTGTAGTCCCGGTTGAGCGCGGCATCGACGAAATAGCGGCCGACGCCGGGAATGGAGAAGATTGTCTCGACGATGACCGAGCCCGTCAGCAGGGCCGCCGCTGCCGGACCGGTGAAAGAGACGATCGGCAGGATGGCGCCGCGCAAGGCGTGCTTGACCACCACCGACCAGTCGGAGAGGCCGAGCGCGCGGGCGGTGCGGATATGATGGGAGCGCAGCGATTCGATCATCGAGCCGCGCATCAGACGGGCAACGATGGCGATCTGCGGCAAGGCAAGCGTCAGCACCGGACCGACCTTGTTGATGAAGGCGCCGTCGCCCCAGCCGCCGATCGGCAGCAGCTTCCAGGTGAGCCCGAACAGGAGCTGGATCACTGGCGCGATGACGAAGGTCGGGATGGTGCTGCCGGCCGTCGCCAAGGCGATCACCGTATAGTCGCCAAGCTTGTTCTGGTTGAGCGCGGCAATGGTGCCGAGCACGCTGCCGAGCAGCAGCGCCAGGATCAGCGCCGAGGCGCCGAGCTGGACTGATATGGGCAGGCCCTTGGCGAACAGTTCAGTGACGGTGAAATCCGGCATGTTGTAGCTCGGGCCGAAATTGCCGCGCAGGAGATTGCCGAGATAGTGGACATATTGCAGCCAGAGCGGATCGTTGAGGCCGAACTGGGCCTCGAGGTTGGCCTTGATCTCGGGGCTGAGCCCGCGCTCCTGGTTGAATGGACCGCCTGGCGCGACGCGCATCAGGAAGAACGCCATCGTCACGATGACGAACAGCGTCGGGATGGCGGTCAAAAGCCGCCGGAATACATATCGCAGCATCGGTGCCCCGCTTGATCCGGAGCACGCCCGTCCCGTTGGACGATTGCACTCCAGCCTTCAATCTTCGCACCGGATGTTTCGAAAATCGAGTTTCGCTTCCCGGGCCGATGCGACGGCAAACCAGCGCCGCCGCGCCTTTCAGGAGCGCGGCGGCTTGGCCAGGGATCAGTCCTTGCTGACGAAACGCGACGGATGCACGTCCATCACATTGTCGACGAAGCCATGCAGCTTCGAGGACACGATGTCGTGGTAGCTGTAGTAGAGAAGCGGGATCTGGCCGACGTCGTCGATGAGGATGCGTTCGGCCGCTGCGAGGTCCTTCATGCGCTCTTCGGGCTTGCCGCCGGCGGCCGCGGCCTTGTCCATTGCCGCTTCGTAGGCGGCGCTGTCGTAGTTCGAATAGTTGTTGCCGCTGGCCTTGCGGGTGATGCCGAGGAAGGTCTCCGGATCCTTGTAGTCGGCGATCCAGGCGGCACGCGCCACGTCATAGTCGCCCTTCTGCTCGAGGAAGGAGTAGTGCGTCTTGGTGTCGGTGTTGAGCAGCGTGACGTCGACGCCCAGCGGCTTCAGCTGTTCCTGGATGGCGACCGCGGTGTTCTTGTGGTTCTCCGACGTGTTGTAGCGGATTTCCATCTTCAGCGGATGTTCGGGCGTGTAGCCAAGCTTCTCCAGGATCTTCTTGGCCGCATCCTCACGGTCGATCTGCGGCATGTCGGCGTATTTGGCCATTGCGGGCGTGTAGCCCTCGATGCCCGGAGGCACCATCGAATAGCCGGGCAGCATCGAATTCTGCCAGACCTTCTCGGCGATGAAGTCGCGGTCAATCGCCATGGAAATGGCGTTGCGCAGCTCGGGATTGTTCCACGGCGCCTTGTCCGTCTTGATCGCATAGTAATAGGTGCCCAGATATGGCCCGACATGGATCTGGTCGCCAAACTTGGTCTTGAGGTCGGCGAGCTGTTCGGTCGGCAGGTCGTCATAGCTGTCGAGTTCACCAGCCTCGAAGCGTTTCATCGCCGATGAGCGGTCTTCGGTCGGGATGTAGTTGACGACGTCGAACTTGACCGTCGCTGCGTCCCAGAATTTTGGATTCTTGACCAGTTTCATGTGGTCGTTGGGAACCCATTCGGCCAGCGTATAGGCGCCGTTCGAGACAAGATTGCCGGGCTTGATCCAGTCGGCGCCGAGCTTCTCGATGGAAGCCTTGCTGACCGGATAGGTCGCCTGGTGCGTTAGCATCTCCAGGAAGTAAGGTGTCGGCGCCTTCAGCGTCACCTCCAGGGTGCCGGCGTCTATCGCCTTGACACCCATGTCCTCGGGCTTGCCCTTCTTGGTGTTGACGTCCTCCGCGCCCTTCACCGGATAGAGCATCGAGGCATATTCGGCGCCGGTCGCCGGATCTTCCAGCCGGTGGAAGGCATAGACGAAGTCGTCCGCCGTCACCGGGCTGCCGTCAGACCACATGCCGTCCTTGCGCAGCTTGAAGGTGTAGACGGTGCCGTCATCCGATACCGTCCAGCTTTCGGCGGCGCCCGGAATGAGGTTCGCCTTCTCGTCCTGCATGACCAGTCCCTGGAACAGATCACGCAGCACATTGGCCTCATAGACCGTCGAGGTCTTGTGCGGATCGACCGACTCCGATTCAGCGGCGGTGCCCCGGTTGTAGACACTCTCCGCGAAAGCCGGCGTGTAGAATGCGCCGGCGGCTACGGCCATGGTGGTGGCGAATACCGTCGCCTTCAGCATGTTTTTCAGCATGAAGTTCTCCCTGTCGGCGCTGCCGGTTGGCGCGCCTTTTCGTGTTGACGCCCCGAAGCCGATTATCTGGCTCCTTTGAGCGCGCCGCCGGTTCCCTCCGGGGGCTGGTGGCAGGAGACTAGACAGGCGGTAAGCTCTTTTCAACCGAGTACTGATTGACCCTAAGTCAATCGTCGCAATCGAAGAAGCAACGGCTAATTTAGAGCGGCTTTTTCAATTGGACACACCTTAAGGTTGCACCCAGAGTTTTCCCTTTTGCATGCGAAATTTGGCATGCTCGGCACCATGGTTCAAAACCTCATTTTCATGGTACGAAGGCGTGCGTTCCGAACAGACAATTCGGGAACGTCGGCGGTCGAATTCGCCCTGTTGTCGCCGCTCTTCATTCTCCTTCTGCTCGGAATGGTTGCATACGGCATCTATTTCGGGGCCGCCAACTCGATCCAGCAAATTGCGGCAGACGCCGCCCGGACGGCCATTGCCGGGGTCAACCAGACCGAGCGCCAGACGCTGGTGGCCAGCTATATCGCCAACAATGCGGGCGGCTATCCCTTCGTCGATGCCAGCAAGCTGACCTACCGGGCCAATGACAGCACCGCCGACGGCAGCCAATTCGTGGTAGCGATCCAGTACGATGCGCGCAACCTGCCGATCTGGAACCTATTTCCGGGCATAGCCATGCCGGGGACGACGATCACACGTCAGTCCACGATCAGGGTCGGGGGTATCTGAATGCTGCCGCGCGGACGCATCGGCCGGCTTGCCCGGTCCATGATGGGAGACAGGAGAGCGAACTTCGCTGTCATGACCGCGCTCAGCGCCCCGGTGGCACTGGCGCTGGCAGCGGTGGCCATAGACGAGGCCTCCATCTACACCGAGCGCCGGGAGGCCCAGGCGATGGTCGACCTGGCGGCGATCACCGCCGCCTCGAACATCAACAACGTCGACACCGCGGTCGTCACCACGCTTACCGACAACGGCATGCCGGGCGTCGTCGTTCAGGCTTCCGGCCAGACCATCGCCCCGGCCGTCGGGAAAACGGTGGTAACGGTCACTCAGGGCCGATATGCCGCATCGACCGCCAATGTCAGCCAGCGCTTCCAGGCGGGTGTTACCCCTTACAATGCGGTCCGGGTGACGCTGGCCAAGATCCCGAACCGCTATTTCGCGAGTTCCTTGATCCCCACTCCCGTCATCGGCACCCAGGCCACGGCCAGCATGACGCCGCAGGCGACCTTCTCGGTCGGATCGAGGCTGCTCAGCGTCAATGGCGGCATCCTCAACGCTCTCCTGAGCGGGCTACTGGGCGGCAATATCTCGCTCAGCGTCATGGACTATAACGGGCTGGTATCGGCCGATGTCAGCGTGCTGTCCTTCATCAGTGCCCTTGGCACACAATTGAACATCACGGCCGGCACCTATTCCGACGTTCTGGCCTCGAAGGCGACGGTCGGCCAGATTGCCACCGCAATGGCCAATGTTCCGGGCCTCGGCAACACGGCAAAGCTTGCCCTGCAGACCATCGCCTCCAAGTCGACCAGCACCGTCAAAATCCCGCTCAGCAGTCTTGTCGATCTTGGTTCGGTCGGCAGCCTGGGCCTCGGACAGCAGCCCACCGGCCTTGGCGTCGACGCCAGCGCCATGGGGATGCTGACCGCGGCCGCGGTTCTGGCGAACGGGACCAACCAGGCCGCCATCGATCTCGGAACCACCATTCCCGGGCTCGTCTCCGCCAAGCTCAATGTTGCCATCGGCGAACCGGCGCAATCGTCGCCATGGCTCGCGATCGATGGCATCGGCACCGTGGTGCGCACCGCGCAGACGCGCATCAAGCTAACGGCATCCGTCACGGTCGGCACACCCGGCCTCTCCGGCGGCATAAGCCTGCTGGCCGTCAATCTGCCACTCAATGTGGAAGTCGCCTATGCCGAGGCCAGATTGACCGACATCACCTGTCCGACGGGACCCTCCAGCATCAGCGTTTCCATCGCCGCGCGTCCGGGTGTTGCCCAGTTGAACCTGGCCAACAGCAACAATCCTTCAGGCTTCGCCGATTTCAGCCAGCCGCAAACCTTCACGGATGCGGATATCGCCGATGTCAGCCTGCAGTTGCTGCTGCTCAGAATCCCGCTGATCCAGGTGATGGGTTCGGCGGCGACCGCGATCACCAACAACAGTGCGCAGACCCTGACCTTCAACGCGACCGACATCGCCAACAAGACGGTGAAGACCGTTTCGACGCGAAATATCTCGCAGTCGCTCACCACGTCGCTGGTGAGCAACCTGTCGCTTTCGGCCAATCTGCTTGGCTTGGGCATCGATGTGACTGCCCTGCTTGGAACGGTCAAGCCGGCGGTCGTGGCATTGCTCAATGGCGTAACGGCACCTCTCGACGATTTACTCTACAACGTGCTTTCGGCTCTGGGTGTCGGCGTTGGCCAGGCCGATGTGCGCGTCACCGGTGCGACCTGCGGCCGGGCGGTACTCGTCCAATAGAAGCTGTTGAAGCCGTCAGCCGACCTGACCAAGGAAGCAGCCGAGCGCCGTCAGCGATATCTCCTTGTCCTCGACTGCGGCGCCGGCGATGGCTGTGGTGACGCTTCCGATCTCCACCGGCACGCGCCAACGCGCCGGCTCCCCGGCGAAATTGAAGACGCAAAGCAGCCGCTCGCCGCTGCCTTCGCGGATGAAGGCGAGCACATCGCCTTCGGCATCGAGAAAACGGATCGAGCCGCCGACCAGCGCCGGATGTTGCTTGCGCAAGGCGAGTGCCGAGCGGTAGGCGGACAATACAGAGTGTTCTTGGCCGTTCTGCACGTCGACCGCGCGGGCGCGATGGCTTGCCGGAACGGGCAGCCAGGGCCTGGCCGTCGAGAAGCCCGCATTGTCGCTCCCCGCCTCCCATGCCATCGGCGTGCGGCAACCATCCCTGCCCTTCACGCCCGGCCAGAAGCGGATGCCGACCGGATCGCGCAGATCCTCATAGGCAAGCTCCGCCTCCTCGAGGCCGAGTTCCTCGCCCTGATAGAGGCAGATCGAACCGCGCAGGCAAGACAGCAACAGGATCGAGAATTTGGCGACAAGGTCGTGATCGCCGTCCGGCCGCGTCCAGCGGCTGACATGGCGCACGACGTCATGGTTGGAAAACGCCCAGCAGACCCAGCCGTCGGCAACCGCGCTTTCGAAAGCCTCGACGCAGCCACGCACATGCGCGGCCGAGAATTGCGAGCCGAGCAAATCGAAGGTGTAGCTCATCTGAAGCTTCTCGCCGCCGGACGTATAGGCGGCAAGCGTCTGCAAGGAGCGGCCTTCATCGCCGATCTCGCCGACGGCGGCGCGGTCGCCATATTCATCGAGCAGCGCCCGGAATCGCCTGAGAAAGGCCAGGTTCTCAGGCTGCGTCTTGTCGAACAGGTGTTCCTGGTAAAGGTAGGTGTTGGTCTCCGTGTTGGTGCCGGCGACGCTCGACGCCAAGGGCGGATTGCTGCGCAGCCAACGGTCGTGGACGTAATAGTTGACCGTATCCAGCCGAAAACCGTCGACACCGCGCTCAAGCCAGAACCGCACCGTATCCAGCAAAGCGTCCTGGACCTCAAGATTGTGGAAATTCAGATCCGGCTGCAAGGCGAGGAAATTGTGCATGTAATATTGCCGGCGGGTCGCGTCCCATTCCCAGGAAGGCCCCCCGAAAACCGACAGCCAATTGTTGGGTGCGCCGCCATCGGGCCTGGCATCGGCCCAGACGTACCAATCGGCCTTGGCATTGTCGCGGCTGGCGCGGCTTTCGATGAACCATTCGTGCTTGTCCGACGAATGCGACAGCACCTGATCGATGATGATTTTCAGGCCGAGCCTGTGCGCCTGCGCGACCAGTGCATCGAAGTCCGCCAATGTGCCGAACATCGGGTCGACATCGCGATAGTCCGATACGTCGTAGCCCATGTCGGCCATCGGCGACTTGAAGAAGGGCGACAGCCAGACGGCGTCGACGCCGAGGGAGGCGATATGAGCCAGCCTTGACGTGATGCCCTTGAGGTCGCCGCTGCCGTCGCCTGTCGTGTCCTGGTAGGACCGGGGGTAGACTTGATAGATGACGCAGCCGCGCCACCAGTCTCGCGCCGCATTGTCCTCGGTCATCACGCCCCCTTCCCGGCACGAGCCTTTGCGGCCTTGCGCTCGATCATGAAATTGACGCTGCGGCCAGGCAAAGGACGCATGAGGTCAACGGCCTGTATCCCGATCGCGGCATGCCAGGCAGAACCTTCCCGCGCCGGCAAGGTGAAGAGGCAATGGCGCCTGTCGCCGTTGAACATGACGGCCAGACGGCTGCCCGCGTTGCCAAGCAGCATGACCAGGCGATGCCGCGCCGGATCGTTCCAGTCAGCCTCGCCAAGCAGCGCGCCGGTCTCGGTCAGCCATGAGACATCGGGGATGCCGGCCCCATCAACCGGCTGGCCCGTCAGGAAACGCGTCTCCGACAGCGCCGGCACGGCCCGGCGAAGCGCCGCCAGCGCCGATGCGTAACGCTCCAAAGCCTGATCGCGGCCTGCCCAGTCGAGCCACGTCAGAGCATTGTCCTGCGCATAGGCGTTGTTGTTGCCTTGCTGTGTCCTGCCGAACTCGTCGCCTGCAGTCAGCATGATGGTGCCGCGCGAGGCGAACAGCGTGGCGAGCAGCGACCGCTGATCCTCGAACCGCGCCTTGGCGATCGCTGCATCGTCCACCTCGCCCTCGACGCCATTGTTCCAGGACAGATTGTCGTTGTGGCCGTCGCGGTTCTGCTCGCCATTGGCCGCATTGTGCTTACGCTCATAGGCGACGATGTCGGCCAGCGTCATGCCGTCATGAGCGGCGATGAAATTCACGCTGCGGCTTGCGGGCTCCGCTACCCTGTTGAACACGTCGGACGAACCGGCAAGGCGCGTGGCAAGGGAGCCGACCATGCCGGCATCGCCGCGCCAGAACCGCCTGACATCGTCGCGGTAGCGGTCGTTCCATTCCAGATATGGCGGCTGGAAATTTCCCAGCTGATAGCCGTTTGCTCCGATGTCCCAAGGCTCGGCGATCAGCACGCGGTCGGCAAGCACAGGGTCATGGGTGATGGCCTGGAGCAGCGGCGCCTGCGGATCGAACGCACCATCGACGCGGCCCAGCACCGGCGCCAGATCGAAGCGGAAACCATCGACGCCGACCTGGCGCACGAAATGACGGAGCGTGTCGAGCACCATTTCGCGCACCGCCGGATGGTCGCAGGCGATCGTATTGCCGGTGCCGGTGTCATTGACCAGCCCGCCATCCGGCCGCTGCCGATAGTAGGTCTGGTTGTCGAGCCCGCGCAGCGAGAGCGTCGGCCCGAGCCTGTCGCTTTCGCCGGTGTGGTTGAAGACGAGGTCGAGGATCGTTCCGATACCGGCCTCGCGCAGCGCGGCGACCGTGGCCCGCAACTCCGCCAGGCCCCCAGGCGCCAGGCGCGGATCGAGCGCCATGAACGTGACGGGATTGTATCCCCAGGCATTGCTCAGGCCGAGCGGCGGCAGATGCCGCTCATCGATCGACGCCGTCACGGGCATCAATTCGACAGCGGAGACGCCGAGTTTTCTCAGATGCTCGATGATCGCCGGATGGGCGAGCGCGGCGATGGTACCGCGCTGTTCTTCCGGGACATCCGGATGCAGCCTGGTGAAGGCGCGCACGTTCAGTTCGTAGATCAGGCCACCCGGACGAAACAACGGCGGCGGGATGGCAAGGGCCGTGGGCAGGCCCTTGGCCACCGTCTTGGGCATCAGCGACGCGGTGTCGGCGCCCTCGTTGCGCCGCGCGGCAAGCCGCCAGTGATAGGCATAGGGCCGGTCGATTTCCACGGCGTAGGGATCGACGAGCAGCTTGTCGGGGTCGAACCATAGCCCACGCTCGGGCGCATAGTCGCCATCGGCGCGCAGGCCGTAGCGCGTGCCTGGCGCCAATCCCGCGACCAAGAGCGCATGCAAGCCCTCACCTTCTGGCTGGAGTTCCAGCCGGTCGCGTTCGCGGTTTCCCTGGTCGTCGAAAATCGAGACCCAGACACGTCGGGCCGACGAGGACCATGCTGCGAAACGGATGCCTTCTTGGGTGATGGTGGCGCCGAGCTGCGTCATGGGCGCTCCGCCACCCTCAAGTGATCACGCTCGGCTTGTTACGCCCGGTGTGGCTCTTGATCCCGGCTATGTCATCGGCGGCCGAAATCAGGTCGGCGAGCGCCTCCTGCGTGTCGAGATCGTGCCTCGCCTTGTCGGGCTCATAGCGCTCGATATAGACACGCAGGGTCGCGCCTGACGTGCCCGTGCCGGAGAGGCGGAAGACGACGCGCGAGCCGCCTTCGAACAGGATCCTGATGCCCTGGTGCTCGCTGGTCGAGCCGTCGACCGGGTCGTGATAGGCAAAATCGTCGGCATTGGCGATCTTCAGGCCGCGCACGCTGGTGCCGGGCAGCGAGCCGAGCTTGGCCCTGAGTTCGTCGACCAGAGCATTGGCGCGCTCGCTCTCGACTTCCTCGTAGTCATGGCGCGAATAGTAATTGCGTCCGTAGGTCGCCCAGTGCTCGGTGACGATCTGCTTGCAGCTCTCACCGCGCGCGGCAAGGATGTTGAGCCACAAAAGTACGGCCCACAGGCCGTCCTTTTCGCGGACATGGTTGGAGCCGGTACCGGCACTTTCCTCGCCGCAGATCGTCGCCATGCCGGCATCGAGCAGATTGCCGAAGAATTTCCAGCCGGTCGGCGTTTCGTAAATGCCGATGCCGAGCTTGTGGGCGACGCGGTCGGCGGCACCGCTGGTCGGCATCGAGCGGGCAATGCCCTTCAGCCCTTCCTTGTAGCCCGGCGCCAGGCGGGCGTTGGCGGCGAGCATCGCGACCGAATCCGACGGGGTGACGAAAATGCCCTTGCCGATGATCAGATTGCGGTCGCCGTCGCCATCGGATGCAGCGCCGAAATCCGGCGCGTCCGGTCCCATCATCTCGTCATAGAGGTGCTTGGCGTGGACGAGGTTAGGGTCGGGGTGATGGCCGCCGAAATCCGGCAACGGCTTGAAATTGCGGCAGGTGCCGTTGGGCGCGCCGAGGCGGTGTTCGAGGATCTCCTTGGCGTAAGGCCCGGTCACCGCATGCATGGCGTCGAAGCGCATGCGGAATCCCGACTTGAACAGTTTGCGCAGCGCATCGAAATCGAACAGGCTCTCCATCAGCTCGGCGTAGTCGGCGACCGGATCGATGATCTCGACGGTCATGCCGCCGGCCTTGACGGTACCGACCGTATCGATGTCGATCGGATCGATGTCGGCGATCTTGAAGCTCGAAATCGCCTTGGTCTTGGCAAAGATGGCGTCGGTCAGCTTTTCCGGGGCCGGGCCGCCATTGCCGGCATTGTACTTGATGCCGAAATCCTCGTGCGGGCCGCCAGGATTGTGGCTGGCCGACAGGATGATGCCGCCGAAGGTCTTGTATTTGCGGATGACGTGCGAGGCGGCCGGCGTCGACAATATGCCGCCCTGCCCGACCATCACCTTGCCGAAACCGTTGGCGGCGGCCATGGCGATGGCCTTCTGGATGACCTCGCGGTTGTAGTAACGGCCGTCGCCGCCGATCACCAGTGTCTTGCCGGCAAATCCGTCGAGCGCGTCGAAGATCGACTGGATGAAATTCTCGGCATAGTGCTCCTGCTGGAAAACCGGCACCTTCTTGCGTAGCCCCGAGGTGCCGGGCTTCTGGTCGGGATAGGGCTTGGTGGGGACGGTGCGTATCATGCTTCAGGCAACCCTTTTCGAAAGCAGAAGGCGATAGAGGTCAACGTATTTTTCGGCGCTTCGATCCCACGACACATCGGTCTTCATGCCCTGGCGTTGAATGGTTTCGAAGGTGGCGGGACTGGCATGGGCGTCGGCCAGGCGGCGGATGGCGTGAAGCATCGCGCCGCCATTGTTGGGCGCGAACTGGAACCCGGTCGCCACACCGGCGGCCATAGCCGCCTCATTGGCATCGATGATGGTGTCGGCGAGGCCGCCGGTGCGGGCGACCACCGGCACGCAGCCATAGCGCAGGCCGTAAAGCTGCGTCAGCCCGCAGGGTTCGAAGCGCGAGGGAATGACGATCGCGTCGCAGCCGCCCTGCATGATGTGCGATAGCCCCTCATCATAGCCCACGACCACGCCGATGCGGCCACGATGGCGCGCGGCAGCGGCCAGCAGCGCGCCTTCGAGGCCGGCGTCGCCGGAGCCCAGTATGGCCAGCCGCGCGCCTGTCGCGACGATGCCGTCGACCACCGTCGCCAATATGTCCATGCCCTTCTGCCAGGTCAGCCGGCTGATGACGCAGACGATCGGGCTGTCGTCGCGGTCGAGGCCGAAACGGTCCTCGACCGCGGACCTGTTGGGCGCGCGCGCCTTCAACGTTTCGGCCGTATAGGTCGATACCAGATGCTTGTCGGCTTGCGGATCCCAGATGGCGGTGTCGATGCCGTTGACGATGCCATGGAGATCGCTTGAACGCATGTTGATGAGGCCGTCGAGGCCCATGCCGAATTCGGGCGAGCGGATCTCCTGCGCATAGGTCGGGCTCACCGTGGTGATCGCCCAGGCGGCCTGCAGGCCGGCCTTGAGGAAGCCGACACCGCCATAATATTCAACGCCGTCAAGCGCCATCGCCGCGGCCGGCAGGCCGAGCTCGCCGAAGATGCCGGCGCCGAACTGGCCCTGGAAGGCGAGGTTGTGGACGGTCATCATCGACGGCGTGCCGACCGCCTTGCCGTAGCGCATATAGGCCAGCGTCATCGCCGACTGCCAGTCATGGGCGTGCACGATATCGGGCAGGTAACCCGAAATGGCGCCGCCGGCGATATCGGCGCCAGCCTGGCTCAGCGCCGCGAAGCGCCGCCAATTGTCAGGCCAGTCCGCGCCCGAGGCGTTGCCATAGGGGCCGCCGGGACGGTCGAACAGATGCGGCGCGTCAAGCACGAACAGGTCGAGCCCGGCCAGTTCGACAGCATGGATCGAGGCCTTGCCGCCCTGCAACAAGGGGTACTGATAGACCGCCTTCTTTTTCTTGAAGGCGTCCATCACCACCGGAAAACCCGGAATGAGCGTACGCATGGTTACGCCCTTGGCCGACAGCGCAATGGGCAGTGCGCCGGTTACGTCGGCCAGCCCGCCGGTCTTGACCAGCGGGAAGATTTCGGGCGTGATCGATAGAACCTGCATGCGCTTGACGATCCGCTTCTGGTCCATGTCGCCCCAACCGTATAACGGTTCAGGGACAGGACATGCACAAAACACCCTAAAGTGACAGCTTGTCGACCAAGCCGGTCAGGTTGACAACTTGTTGATCATGTCCTGCGTGATCAGGCAGATACCCTTTTCAGAAACGCGGAAGCGCTTGGCGTCGAGAGCGGCATCCTCGCCGACCACCAACCCTTCCGGTATCCTGACGCCGTGGTCGATGACGACGCGCTTCAACTTTGCATTCCGGCCGACATGAACGTCGGGCAGCATGACGACCTCTTCCAGCGTCGAATAGGAATTGATGCGCGCGCCGGTGAAGATCAGGCTCTTCTTCAAGGTCGCGCCCGAGACGATGCAATCGCCCGAGACCAGTGAGGACACGGCCGAACCGCGCCTGCCATCCTCGTCATGGACGAATTTTGCCGGCGGCTTCAGTTCGGCATAGGTCCAGATCGGCCAGTCGCGGTCGTAGAGGTCGAGCTCCGGGGTCACGTCCGTCAGGTCGATATTGGCCTCCCAATACGCATCGACCGTGCCGACGTCACGCCAGTAGGCCTCGTTCTCGGCGGTGGAACGCACGCAGGATTTGGTGAAGCGGTGCGCGATCGCCTTACCGTGCGTGACGATATAGGGGATGATGTCCTTGCCGAAGTCGCGGCTGGAGTTCGGATCGGCGGCATCGCGGCGCAACTGCTCCATCAGGAACTTGGTCCTGAAGACGTAGATGCCCATCGAGGCCAGGGCGAATTCCGGGTTGCCCGGAATGCCGGGCGGATCGGCGGGCTTTTCGACGAAGGCGATGATGTTGTCCTTGGCATCGACATGCATGACGCCGAAGCCGGTCGCTTCCATGCGCGGCACTTCGAGGCAGCCGACCGTGACGTCGGCGCCGGCATCGACATGCTGGCGCAGCATCAGCTCGTAATCCATCTTGTAGATGTGGTCGCCGGCCAGGATCACCATGTATTCCGGGCCATAGGCCTCGATGATGTCGATGTTCTGGTAGACGGCGTCCGCCGTGCCTTCATACCATTGCGTTTCCGAGACGCGCTGGCTGGCCGGCAGGATGTCGAAGCTCTCGTTTCGCTCGGGACGCAGGAAGTTCCAGCCGCGCTGCAGGTGGCGGATCAGCGAGTGCGCCTTGTACTGGGTGGCGACGCCGAGGCGGCGAATGCCGGAGTTCAAAGCGTTGGAGAGCGCGAAGTCGATGATGCGCGTCTTGCCGCCGAAATAGACCGCCGGCTTGGCGCGCCGGTCCGTCAATTCCTTGAGGCGGCTGCCGCGCCCGCCGGCCAGCACATAGGCCATGGCGTCGCGGGCCAGCGGCTGGGTTCTTTTCAAGTCTGCCATGTATACCCTCCCAAGTTACTCTGTCTCGCCATGTCCATTGCGCGGCTCAATCGGCGACGCACTCGAGCATGATCGTCGATAGCGGCGGCAGAAGCATCGTTGCCGAGATGCTCTTGCCCTGCGACCTCGCCTCGACCGTACCGCCATTGCCCATGCCGGAGCCGCCATATTCGGAAGCGTCGGTGTTGATGATCTCGCGCCACGTGCCGGCTTTCGGCAGCGGCACACGATAATTGTCGCGCGGCACCGGCGTGAAATTCGAGATGACGGCGACCGGATTGCCGCCGGGAGCGTTGCGCACCCAGGCAAAAACCGAATTTTGACTGTCGTCGACGATCAGCCAGGAGAACCCTTCCGGTTCGCAGTCGCGGCCATGCAGCGCCGGGCGCGAGCGGTAGAGGTAATTGAGGTCGCGCACCGTCTGCCAGACACCGCGATGCGGGCGGAAATCGAGCAGGTTCCAGTCGAGCGCGCGCGCCTCGCTCCATTCGCGGCGCTGGGCGAATTCCTGGCCCATGAACAGCAGCTTCTTGCCGGGATAGCCCCACATGAAGCCGTAGTAGGCGCGCAAGGTCGCGAATTTCTGCCAGTCGTCACCGGCCATCTTGCCGAGCAAGGTGCCTTTGCCGTGCACGACCTCGTCATGCGAGAGCGGCAGTACGAAATTCTCCGAGAAGGCGTAGGTCAGGCCGAAGGTCAGCTCGTTGTGATGGTGCTTGCGGAATATCGGCTCCTTGGAAAAATACTCCAGCGTGTCGTGCATGAAGCCCATGTTCCACTTGAAGCCGAAGCCGAGCCCGCCTTCATGGACTGGTGCCGAGACCTTCGGCCATGAGGTCGATTCCTCGGCGATGGTCATGACGCCGGGATGGTGCCCGTAAAGCTCCTTGTTCATCTTCTGCAGGAAGCTGACAGCCTCGAGGTTTTCGCGCCCGCCCTTCTTGTTGGGAATCCATTCGCCCTGCTTGCGCGAATAGTCGAGGTAGAGCATCGAGGCGACCGCATCGACGCGAAGACCGTCGACATGATATTTCTCGGCCCAAAACAGTGCGTTGTTGACCAGGAACGACACCACCTCGCTACGGCCGAAATTGTAGATCGCCGTGTTCCAGTCGGGATGGAAACCCTGGCGCGGATCGGCATGCTCGTAGAGCGCGGTGCCGTCGAAATGGACCAGGCCATGCTCGTCGACCGGGAAATGCGCCGGCACCCAGTCGAGGATGACGCCGATGCCGGCGCGGTGGGCGCCGTCGACGAAGCGGGCAAAGCCGTCCGGGTCGCCAAAGCGCGCCGACGGCGCGTAGAGGCCGGTGGTCTGGTAGCCCCAGGACGGATCGTAGGGATGCTCGGAGATCGGCAGGAACTCGATGTGGGTGAAGCCGGTCTCGACCACATAGGGGATCAACCTGTCGGCAAGCTCGTCCCATGACAGGAAGGTGCCGTCGTCACGAAGCTGCCAGGAGCCGGCGTGAACCTCGTAGATCGAAATGGCTTCGCGCCGGGGATCGGCATTGCGCCAGAAGGTGCGATGCGCTTCGTCACCCCATGCATGCGCTGGCGGCTCAGCGGTGACCGAGGCCGTGGCCGGGCGCAGCTCCGACTTGAAGGCGAACGGATCGGCCTTCAGCGGCAACCTGACGCCATCAGGGCCGATGATCTCGTATTTGTAAGGCCGGCCGGCGCCAATGTCGGGAATGAACAGTTCCCAGATGCCGGTGTCGCGACGGTCGCGCATCGGATGCCGGCGGCCGTCCCAGTCGTTGAAATCGCCGACCACCGAGACACGCCTTGCATTGGGAGCCCAGACGGCGAAATGCACGCCGGTGGCACCCTCATGCTCGATGACATGCGCGCCAAGCTTGTCGAACAGCCTGAGGTGAGACCCCTGAGCGATATAATAGTCGTCCATCGGCCCTAGCACCGGACCGAACGAATAGGGATCTGTCAGCCACCAGTCGCCGCCGGCATTGCGCGCGTGGTAGCGTAGCGGCTGCCGCTTCTTGATCGACAGCTTACCCTCGAAGAAACCGGCGTCGTCGCGCCTGGTCAATTCGCCTGTCTCGACGCCGGTCAACGTATAAGCGGTGACGGACTGCGCGTGCGGAACAAAGCAGCGCGCGAACAGGCTCTTGCCGGCCTCCTGGACACCCAGAACCGCAAAGGGATTGCCGTGCGTACCGGCGACAATCGCCTCGACATCGCTGGCTGGCGCCAGTCCGTCAGGCCCGCTTGTCGCAGCGGTCGCGCGCGGCTTCCTCATCAGGCGGTCGCCCTCCCCGGGCTATCTCCTTGTTTGAGCATGATCTTTTCCGAAAACCAGGATCATGCCCTAAGTCTTTTGGTTTGAGCCATATTGCTCATGGCTCATGCAATCATATCAGGCGGGCACGTTCCAGATTTCTTTCGCGTATTGGCGGATCGTGCGATCGGAGGAGAACCAGCCGACGCGCGCGACGTTGCGGATGGCGCGCGCGTACCAGTCCGGGCTGTTGCGCCAGACGGCGTCGACATCGCGCTGGCAGGCGGCATAGGCATCGAAATCCGCCGCGACCATGAACCAGTCGCTGTTGTAGAGACCATTGATGAGGTCGCGGTAGCGATTGGGATCATCCGGCGAGAAGACGCCAGACGAAACCGCCGCCACGGCCTGCGCCAGTTCAGGAGATGCCTCGATGACACCACGCGGATTGTAGCCGTTCTGGCGACGTTGGGCGACCTGTTCGGTGGTGAGGCCGAAGATGAAGATGTTGTCGTCTCCGACATGTTCCTTGATCTCGACATTGGCACCGTCGAGCGTGCCTATGGTGACCGCGCCGTTCAGCGCGAACTTCATGTTGCCGGTGCCCGACGCCTCCATGCCGGCGGTCGATATCTGCTCGGAGAGATCGGCGGCCGGCATCAGCACCTCGGCCAGGCTGACATTGTAGTTCGGCACGAACACCACCTTCAGCAGGCCGCGCACCGATGGATCGCCATTGATGACCCTGGCGACGTCATTGGCGAGTTTGATGATCAGCTTGGCATTGTGGTAGCTGGGCGCGGCCTTGCCGCCGAAGAATTTCACGCGCGGCATCCAGTCGCGCTCGGGATGCGAGCGGATCTGGTCATAGAGCGCGACCGCCTCGAGGATGTTGAGCAGCTGGCGCTTGTATTCGTGGATACGCTTGACCTGGATGTCGAAGAGCGCCGAAGGGTCGAGCTTGATGCCGAGACGGTCGGCGACCAGATTGGCGAGCCTCGCCTTGTTCTGGCGCTTCACAGCGGCGAATTTTTCGCGGAAGGCGGCGTCATCGGCCAGGGGATCGAGCCCCTTGATCGCCTCGATGTCGTCCATGAAGCGTTCGCCGATCGCCTCCCGGGCAAGCGCGGTGAGCCCCGGATTGCACTGGATGAGCCAGCGGCGCGGCGTGATGCCGTTGGTCTTGTTGTTGATGCGATCGGGATAGAGCCTGTGCAGGTCGGCAAAGACCGTCTCTTTCATCAGCTCGGTGTGCAGCGCCGACACGCCGTTGATCGAATGCGACCCGACAAAGGCCAGATTGCCCATGCGGACCCGGCGGTCGCCATTTTCCTGGATCAGCGAGATGCGGCTGATCTGCTCACCCGAAAACTGGTTGGTGGCGCGTGCCTCCAGAAGCACCTGGGCGTTGATGGCGTAGACGATCTGCATGTGACGCGGCAGCAGCCGCTCGAACAGCGGCACCGGCCAGCTCTCCAGGGCTTCGGGCAGCAGCGTGTGGTTGGTGTAGCCGAAAGTGCGCTTGGTGATGTCCCAGGCGAGATCGAAATCCATGCCGTGGACGTCCATCAGGAGCCGCATCAGTTCGGGCACGGCGATCGCCGGATGAGTGTCGTTGAGATGGATCGCAGCCTTGTCTGGCAGCGACTTGAGATCACCGTACTGGCTCAGATGCCGCTGGAGGATGTCCTGCAGCGAAGCGGTGGAGAAAAAATACTCCTGCCTGAGCCTGAGCTCCTGCCCGGCCATATGGGAATCGGCGGGATAGAGCACGCGCGACAGCGCATCGGCCTTGTTGCTTTCGGCCAGCGCCCCGATGTGGTCGCCGGCGTTGAACTTGTCGAGCAGGATCGGATCGACAGGCATGCCGGACCACAGCCGCAGCGTGTTGACGCGCTTGGCGCGCCAGCCGGCCACAGGCGTGTCATAGGCGACGGCAAGCACATGCTCGGTCGGTTTCCAGACATGCCGTTCGAGGCGACCGTCCCTGGACGTCACCGATTCCACCGAACCGCCGAAGCCGACGTCGAAGGAGCGTTCGCGCCGCTCGAACTCCCAGGGGTTGCCGTGGTCCAGCCAGGTTTCGGGCAGTTCGACCTGCCAGCCGTCATGGATTTCCTGGCGGAACATGCCGTTGGCATAGCGTATGCCGTAGCCATGCGCGGGAATGTCGACGGTGGCCATGCTTTCCATGAAGCAGGCGGCAAGCCGGCCAAGGCCGCCATTGCCAAGGGCCGCATCCGGTTCAAGCGCCGCGATGATGTCGAGATCGACGCCGAGCGACGACAGCGCCTCGCGCATATTGTCCATCAGGCCGAGATTGGAAAAGGCGTCGCGCATCAGGCGGCCGATCAGGAACTCGAGCGACAGGTAATAGACGCGCTTTTCCTGCTGGTCGTAGGCCTCTTTCGTCGCCTGCATCCAATGGTCGACGACGCGGTCGCGCACCACCTTGATCGAGGCGGTCAGCCAGTCGTGGGGCGTGGCAACGGTGGTGTCCTTGCCGACCCGGTATTTGAGCGACATCAAGACCTCTTCGGCGAGCGTCTTGGGGTCGGGATTGTCGAGAGCGGGGGCTTCGATCGTCATGGCGGATGTCATATCGCCTCTCGTTCGTTTTGCCTGATCATACCGGCTTTCACCGTTTCGCCCAGCCTATCCTAGTGCATTGCAGCATGTTTTCAATCGATTTAGAGAAGATCCCTGCCAGCTACCCCTGCGGCAAGCTCGCGGTTCAAGCCGCCAATGCTGCCTCCGGCGGCGCTTTTGCCCCGGTCATGAAGGCAACGGCGTCGGACATCGTATATTGCTTGGGATCGATGACGGCGAGGCGACGGCCGAGACGGTGGATGTGGACGCGGTCGGCCACCTCGAAGACATGCGGCATGTTGTGCGAGATGAGCACGATCGGCAGGCCGCGCTTCTTGACGTCGAGGATCAGTTCGAGCACGCGGCGGCTTTCCTTGACACCAAGTGCTGCCGTCGGCTCGTCCATGATCACCACGCGACTGCCGAAGGCGGCGGCGCGCGCCACCGCCACGCCCTGGCGCTGGCCGCCCGAGAGCGTCTCCACGGCCTGGCCGATGTTCTGGATGGTCATCAGGCCAAGCTCGGTGAGTTTGTCGCGGGCACGCTTTTCCATCGCCGGGCGGTCGAGCATGCGCAGCCATTGGCCGAGGAAGCCCGGTTTGCGGATCTCGCGGCCAAGGAACATGTTGTCGGCGATCGACAGTGCCGGCGACAGCGCCAGGTTCTGGTAGACGGTTTCGATGCCGGCTTCGCGGGCTTCCATCGGCGACTTGAAGGCGACGGTCTTGCCTTCGAGCCGGATTTCGCCCTCGTCTGGCACCACGGCGCCTGAAATCGCCTTGATGAGCGACGACTTGCCGGCACCGTTGTCGCCGATGACGGCAAGGATTTCGCCGGGGTAAAGGTCGAAGTCGGCATTGTCGAGGGCGGTGACGCGACCGTAACGCTTGACCAGGCCACGCGCGGTGAGGATGGGCTCCTGGGTCATGACTAAGCCGAAACCTTTCTGATCCATTGATCGACCGCCACGGCGCCGATGATCAGCACCCCGGTGAGCAGCACTTTCCATTGCGGATCGGCACCCAGCATGTTGAGGCCCATAGAGACGACGCCGACGATCATGGCGCCAAACAGCGTGCCCAGGATCGAGCCACGCCCGCCGAAGAGAGAAATACCGCCGATCACCGTCGCTGTGATCGCCTGCAGATTATAGTCGGTGACGGCGGCCGACGGCGAGATCGAACCGTTGCGGCCGATGGAGACCCAGGCCGCGAAGGCAGCAATCAGCCCGGCAAGAGTGTAGACCGTCACCAGCACCTTCTTGGTCTGGATGCCGGACAGTTTGGCCGCTTCCTGGTCATCGCCGACGGCGTAGACATGGCGGCCCCATGCCGTGTGATTGAGCACGTACCAGAGGAGCAGAACCAGCGCGACCATGGCGATCACGCCCGCCGTCAGAACCGCGGTGCCGACCTTGAAGCTCAAGGCGAACAGATGCAGCAAAGGCGCCTGCACGTCGACATCGGTGTCGCGGATCGTCTCATTGGCCGAATAGATGAAATTCGTGGCCATGACGATATTCCAGGTGCCCAGCGTCACAATGAAGGGCGGCAGCTTCATGTAGGCGACCAGCACCCCGTTGAGCAGCCCGCAGGCGGCGCCGGCCGCGAGCCCGATCGCCACGGCAAGCACGCTCGGCAGGCCGTAGCTGACGGCGCAATTGCCCATGATCACGGCCGAGATCACCATGATGACCCCGATCGACAGGTCGATGCCGGCGGTCAGGATGACCAGCGTCTGCGCGGCCCCCAGAATACCGACAATGGCGATCTGCTGCAGGATCAGCGTCAGCGTGTAGGACGAGAAGAACCGCCCGCCGATGGTGACGCCAAAAATGACGATGGACAGAAGCAGGACGATCAGCGGCACCGCCGCCGGCGTCGAATGCAGGAAATGCTGGATGCGCCTGACTGCCGATTTGTGCTCGTCGAAAGCGGCAACGCTTGTGTCGCTGCTCGAGAGAACCTTCTCGAATTCCTGAGCCTGAGACATGTTTCCTCCCCGTAGGGTGTCAGCCAGTCGCCGACGCCCGTCCACGCCTTTCCGGTCTGTCGCCGGGATTGTTCGCGGTCACGCGACCCATCGTCCACCCGAAGCGGTCGGGGATCAAGCCCCGACCGCCCAGGTTTCGTCCTTGCCGGTCAGGCCGGCATCAGCCCCAGCACTTGGCGAGGCCTTCCTTGGTGTCGATGGACTTGACGCCGTTGGCCGGCTTGTCGGTCACGAGGTTGACGCCGGTATCGAAGAAGTTCTTGCCTTCGGTCGGCTTCGGCTTGGTGCCGTCCTTGGCGAAAGCCGCGATCGCCTCGATGCCGAGAGCGGCCATCTGCAGCGGGTATTGCTGCGAGGTGGCGCCGATGACGCCTTCGGCGACCGACTTGACGCCGGGGCAACCGCCGTCGACCGAAACGATCAGCACCTGCTTTTCAAGGCCGACGGCCTTGAGCGCCTGATAGGCACCGACCGCTGCCGGCTCGTTGATGGTGTGGATGACGTTGATGGTGTTGTCCTTCTGCAGAAGGTTTTCCATCGCCTTGCGGCCGCCTTCCTCGTTGCCGTTCGTCACGTCATGGCCGACGATGCGGGGATCGGTCTCGTCGCCGATCTTGTTGGGGTCCTTCACGTCGATGCCGTAGCCCATCATGAAGCCCTGGTCGCGCAGAACGTCGACCGTCGGCTGCGACGGGGTCAGGTCGAGGAAGCCGATCTTGGCGTCCTTGGCCTTGTCGCCGAGCGTGGCGGCGGCCCAGGCGCCGATCAGCTTGCCGGCTTCAAGATTGTCGGTGGCGAAGGTCGCGTCGGCGGCGTCGATCGGATCGAGCGGCGTGTCGAGCGCAATCACCAGCAGGCCCGCGTCGCGCGCCTTCTTCACCGTCGGCACGATGCCCTTGGTATCGGACGCGGTGATCAGAATGCCCTTGGCGCCGTCGGCAATGCAGCTCTCGATCGCGGCCACCTGGCTCTCGCTGTCACCGTCGATCTTGCCCGCATAGGTCTTGAGATCGACGCCGAGCTCCTTGGCCTTGGCGGTCGCGCCCTCCTTCATCTTGACGAAGAACGGATTGGTGTCGGTCTTGGTGATCAGGCAGGCGCCGACGCCGGCGGCGGACGCGGATGAAGCGAACGCCATCAGGCCCAGCGCGGCCGCCGCGAAAACGGTGGACTTCAGCAGTTTCGTATTGGTCACGATATCCTCCCAGTGGAACATTTTCCGAATGCCGGCCAACCGGCACCCGCATGGCATCCAGGCGACTTCTCCCAGCGCGGATGCCCGATCAAAAAACACCAGACCAACGCGTCTGTCAATAATTAAATCACTCTTATTTATTATTGACAGCCTTGCGCCGTTCACTCATTCTGGCCCAAAAGCATTGAGGGGAAACAACGGGAGGAAAAGGGTGGAGACCGCCACTGCGAGGCATGGTTCGCCCGAAGCGAATGAGAGCCTTATTCACCGCGGCACCAATCAGAGCGGCATGCGCGACCACAATGAGCGCCTGGTGCTTTCGCTGGTGCGCCAGCATGGCAGTCTGGCCAAGTCCGACATCGCCCGCATGACCGGACTTTCGGCGCAGACGGTTTCCGTCATCATGCGCGAACTGGAGGAGGAAAGCCTGCTCGTGCGCCAGGCGCCGTTGCGCGGCAAAATCGGCCAACCCTCCATTCCCATGGCACTCAACCCCGAAGGCGCCTTCTTCATAGGCCTCAAGATCGGCCGCCGCAGCGCCGAACTCGTATTGATCGATTTCCTCGGGAACGTGCGCGCGATGCTGCAACATTCCTATCGCTACCCTGCCCCACGCGAGACGGTCGAGTTCGTCACGGCAGGCATGAAGACGATGCGCGGCGAACTGACACCGGCACAGGACAAGCGCATTGCCGGCCTTGGCATCGCCATGCCGTTCGAGCTCTGGAACTGGGCCGACACCGCCGGCGCGCCGCGCCATGTCATGGACGAATGGCGCCATCGCGACATCAGGGCCGACATCCAGTCGCAGTGCGATTTTCCGGTCTATCTGCAGAACGATGCCACCTCCGCCTGCGGCGCCGAACTGGTCTTCGGGCAGACGGGCGCGGCGCGGGACTTCGTGTATTTCTACATCGGCGCCTTTGCCGGCGGCGGCATCGTGCTCAACGGCCGGTTGTTCGGCGGTCCGACCGGCAATGCCGGTGCGCTCGGCTCCATGCCCGTGCCGGGGCCGGATGGAAAACCGACCCAGCTCATCGACGTCGCTTCGATCGCCATGCTCGAAAAAGCGCTCAACGCACGCGGCGTCGAGGCCTCGTATCTGTGGACCTCGCCCGAGGATTGGGGGGAGATCGGCACCGAACTCGACGAATGGATCGCCAGCGCCTCGCGGGCACTCGCCTATGCCATCGTGGCAGCGTCCTCGGTCATCGACTTCGAGGCCGCGGTGATCGACGGCTGGATGCCGAAGGCCGTGCGCCACAGGTTGGTCGAGGCGGTCGTGACGGCAATAGGCGCGATCGACGGCGAAGGCCTGAAACTTCCGGCCGTCCGCGAGGGAAGCGTCGGCATCCATGCCCGCGCGCTCGGAGGCGCCAGCCTGCCGCTTTCCGAACGCTTCCTCATCGGCTCGACGACGATCTCCAGGAGCGCCTGAATGCTGATCGGGATTCCGGCGCTGCTTGGTCCGGAGCTTCTGGCGACATTGCGCGCCATGGGCCATGGTGACGAGATTGCCCTGGTCGACGGAAATTATCCGGCGCAGGAGCACGCCAGGCGGCTGGTGCGAGCCGACGGCCACCACCTGATGCCGGTGCTTGATGCCATACTGACGCTGCTCCCGGTCGACGATGTCGTGCCGGAGGCACTGTTTCGCGCCTCGGTCAAAGGCGATCCTTCGCTTGCCGACCCCGTACACCGCGAGATTGAAGCGCTGTGCGCAAAGCGCGCGCCCAGCCGCAAGGTGGTTGCGCTGGCCGGCACCGACTTCTATGCACGCGCCAAGGCCGCGTATGCAATCGTGGCGACCAGTGAGCCTAGACTCTACGCCAATATCATCATCCGCAAGGGCGTGGTCCATCCGCCGGAGAGTACAAACAAATGATCCTTTGCTGCGGCGAAGCCCTCATCGACATGCTGCCGCGCACCACCACGCAGGGAGAGTCCGCCTTTGCTCCCTATGTCGGCGGCGCTGTCTTCAACAGCGCGATCGCGCTTGGCCGCCTCGGTGCGCCGGCCGGCTTCTTCTCTGGTTTGTCGTCGGACCTTTTCGGCGGACAGTTCCGCGATGCGCTTGGCGCAAGCAAGGTCAGCTCAACCTACGCGCACACCTCGCCCCGGCCGACGACGCTGGCCTTCGTGCGGCTGAACAACGGCCAGGCGACCTACACCTTCTATGACGAGAACACGGCCGGGCGCCTGCTGACCGTCGAGGACCTGCCGCAACTCGGCGGCGAGATCGAGGCGATGCTGTTCGGCGCCATCAGCCTGATCTCGGAGCCGGCGGGCTCGGCCTATGAGGAATTCATGCGGCGCGAGCATCAGTCCCGCGTCATGATGCTCGACCCCAACATCCGGCCGAATTTCATCCCCGACAAGGCCAAGCACCTCAGGCGCATCCGCGCCATGATGGCCATGGCCGACATCGTCAAGCTGTCGGACGAAGACCTCGACTGGTTCGGCGAGGCCGGCTCGCATGAGGATGTCGTGCGCAATTGGCTCGACCGCGGCCCGAAGCTGATCGTCGTCACGCATGGCAGCGAAGGAGCCGTCGGCTACAGCAAGCAGCACCGTGTCACCGTCATGCCGGAGAAAGTGAAGGTGGTGGACACCGTCGGCGCCGGCGACACGTTCAATGCCGGCATCCTTGCCTCCCTGCACGAGCAGGGCCTGCTGACGAAGACGGCGATTTCCAGCCTGTCCGAAGACGCTATCCACAAAGCGCTGGCGCTCGGCGCCAAGGCGGCGGCGGTGACGGTGTCACGAGCCGGCGCCAATCCTCCCTGGCGGCACGAGATCGGCTGAGCGGCCCTCCAGCGCGATCACTTTATGTTTCCATCCGCCGGTAAAGCGCGATAGATAAGGCGAGAGATGTGCCTTGAAGGCCGGTTTTCCGGCTTTTCAAGGCCTTATGCCGGCAAAAGACGGTAACGGGCTGCGACATCAGCGCAAATCGCCCTGCCTCCCGCCGGCTTTTTCAGCCGTGCCAAGTCTGTTACCAGCGGGCCGGTTTACTGGCAGTATCGAGGCCGACATGCAATTCATCGATCTTGGCGCGCAGCGCGAACGAATCCGCGACCGGCTGAAAGCCGCGATCGACCACGTCGTCGAGGATGGCCGCTATATCCTTGGCCCGCAGGTCGCCGAATTCGAGAAAAAGCTCGCCGCCTATGTCGGCGTCAAACATGTGGTTGCCTGCGCCAACGGCACCGATGCGCTGCTCTTGCCACTGTTTGCCGCCGGCATCGGCCCGGGTGACGCGGTGTTCGTGCCGAGCTTCACCTTCGCTGCCACGGCGGAAGTGGTGGCGCTGGCCAAGGCCGAGCCGGTTTTTGTCGATGTCGATCCAAAGACCTACAACATCGACATTGCCAGCCTCGAGGCAGCGATTGCGGCCATCAAGAAGGAAGGCCGGCTGAAGCCGAAAGCGATCATCCCCGTCGACCTGTTCGGGCTCGCCGCGGACTATGAGGCGATCATGGCTATCGCCAATCGCGAGGGGTTGTTGGTGATCGAGGACGCCGCCCAGTCGATGGGCGGGTCGCTCGAAGGCAAGATGTGCGGCGCCTTCGGCCATGTCGGCTCGACCAGCTTCTATCCGGCCAAGCCGCTCGGTTGCTATGGCGATGGCGGCGCGATGTTCACCAACGACGACGCACTGGCCGACCAGCTCAGATCCTTCGCCTTCCACGGCAAGGGCGAGACGCAGTACGACAACATCCGCGTCGGCATCAATTCACGGCTCGACACGCTACAGGCGGCGATCCTGATCGAGAAGCTCGCCATCCTCGAGGAAGAAATGGTAGCGCGGCAGGTGGTGGCCCAGCGCTACGCCGAGGGCCTCGGCGACATCGTCACCGCTGCCCGCAACCTTGACGGAAGCCGTTCGGCCTGGGCGCAATACGCGATCGAGACGCCGAAACGCGACGGCCTCAGGGCGCATCTGAGCGAAAAGGGCATCCCTTCCGTCATCTATTACGTCAAGCCGCTGCACGAGCAGGTCGCCTATCGCGACTACCCGCGCACGCCGACAGGTCTTGCTGTTTCGGAAGACCTGCCCAAACGCATCCTGTGCCTGCCGATGCATCCCTATCTCAGCGAGGCCGACCAGGACCGGATCATCGAAACGATCCGCAACTATATCGGCTCGAACTCGGCGCAGGCCGCGGCCGAATAGGGGCCGGAGGCAACCGCCATAACGATCGATGCACCGTCGCCGGTGATATTGCGCCGGCGTGGTGCTGCGCGTGCCCGTTATTCCGGCGACGCCGCCGCGCCGTTTACGGTCCAGCCGTCTATTCGGGCCGCGCCGTGGAACGGCAGTGCAGCAGGCAAATGCCGGCGATGAAGACCAAAGTTCCCAGCACCCATGACAACCAGACCCGGTGGTCGACGGAAAGTTCGATGACGGCTATGATCAGGCAGTTGCTGGCTATGAAGTGGCAGGAGCCGGTCAACCTGCGGATCATTCTTATGATCGCCGCCAAAAGCATCCCGTATACGATGATGCCCACCGCTCCCAGCTCGTACCAGAGATCGAATACGATATTGTGCGCGCTCGGGAGATCCGTCTGCGCATAATATGTAGGACTGACGACAACCCCGACCGCGTTTCGCATCGTATTGACGCCGTGGCCGAGAACCGGCCGGTCCGAGATATGGGGCGAGATCATCTGCCAAAGATCAAGCCGTGCGGCGAAGGTTCCTGGATAGAAAGCCAGCGATCCCGTCGTCTTGAGAAAGGCGAACAGCGGCGAAACGACGAAGGGGCCGATTATTGCCAAGGACAGATAGACGGCGAAGAAACCGACCAAGACCTGTTGCCGGTATTTCTCGGGAACGACAAACATGACCGCCACAAAGACAATTGCCAGATTGACGCCGGTCGATTGACCATAGAGCAAAGTCAGCACGGCAAAGAGCCCCGCAAGGCCCTTCCAGGCCAGCCCCGGCTGGGCAACAAGGATGACGGAAAAGAACGCCCCGTAGACGGTGATCTTATGGAGGGTGAAGACATTTTCCACAAATCGCGGATCCTCGGTCAAGAACGCGAAATACAGTTCCCGCCCCATCACCGACACCAGGCCGATCAACAAGCCGACCAATGAAACCCATGCGAGCCGGTCGCGTCGCGCATTCGAAAGCGCGAGGATGCCCTGAAACAGCAGGAGGGCGGCGATCGAGTAGCCAAACACGTCCTTCGCGGTGCCTATTGAGCGGCCCGCGTCGACAGACCAGAGCGCGCTCGAAAGGACAAAAGCGGACAGGAGGGCAAGCGCGACGGCGACGCCCATCGTCCCTCTGCCGAAGCGCTGACGCGTCGTCAAAATCGTGAGAGCGCCTATGAGCCCCGCGACAAGCGCCAGGACGGTCGGCGACATTTCGACAAAGATGAAAAGGGCTGGAGCAAGCACATAGAGGCCCATCCACACCCTGAGGATCAGTTCATCGAGATCGCTGGTCCATAACGGAAGTCCGCCCGAAACGACTGCATGGCATTTCTGAAAAAAAGGCATTCACTTACCGACTCAGGGAACGTCGATACAGGATAGGTCATCGACGAAAGGTTTTCACCTCAACGCTCGATACGTCCCCCGGTTGCAGCCCTGCCGCTGGCAATGAAATGCGGATTGGCGAAATCCTCGTCATCGGCCTGGTCGCGCTTGCCATAGGTCAACGGCTTGCCGTCCAGCGTACGCGTCACGCCACCGGCGGCACGCAGAACCGCATCGCCGGCCGCCGTGTCCCATTCCATGGTGCGGCCGAAGCGCGGATAGACGTCAGCCTCGGCCGCGGCGAGGAGGCAGAATTTCAGCGACGAGCCGACCGAGACGATTTCGGCGGCACCGAGATCGCGGATGAAGGCATCCGTTTCCGGCGTGTTGTGCGAGCGACTGGCGACGACCGCGAGCGGCGTCGTGGCCGCTCGCGCCGAAATCGGCCGGCGAGCGACAATGCGGTAATCACTGTCGACCTCGATCGATTCCGCCCTGCCCGGCCGGCCGGAGAAGAACCGGCCCGTGCACGGCGCGAACACGACGCCGACTTCCGGCACACCATGGCGGACAAGGGCTATGTTGACGGTGAAATCGGTCCGCCGGTTGACGAATTCCTTAGTCCCGTCGAGCGGATCGATCAGGAAGAAGGCATTGCCGAGATCGGACGGCATGACGCCGGCCGCCGCCTCTTCCTCGGCCACGCAGGGAATGTCGGGATAGGCCGAACGCAACCCTTCGAGAATGATCTTCTCGCTCTCACGATCGGCTTCGGTGACCGGCGATGCATCCGCCTTGCTGTCGACCGCGCAGCCGGTGTGGAACACGCGCATGACCTCGCGGCCCGCCGCAAGGGCGAGCCCTTCGAAGACGCCAAGCATCGCCTGATCGTCAGATACCGCCGCCATCGTCGTATTGGTCCTCGGCAATGTCGCGCTCGTTCAGCCAGTGTTCCAGGGCGTCTACCATCTCTTCGGCCGATCTGCCGAGGGTCTTCAGATGGATTTCGGGTTTTTCGGGCGCTTCGTAAGGGGAATCGACACCGGTGAAATTCTTGATCTCGCCATTCAGGGCACGGGCATAGAGGCCCTTGGGATCGCGCCTGGCGCATTCCTCGAAAGGCGTGTCGACAAACACCTCGATGAACTCGCCATCGGCCATCAACTCCCTGGCCATGCGCCGTTCCGCGCTGAACGGCGAAATGAAAGAGACGATCACGATCAGCCCGGCATCGGCCATCAGCTTGGCGACTTCGGCGACGCGGCGAATGTTCTCGACGCGATCGGCGTCGGTGAATCCGAGGTCGCGGTTGAGACCATGGCGGACATTGTCACCGTCCAGGATATAGGTGTGCCGGCCGGTGGCGAACAGCTTCTTCTCGAACAGGTTGGCGATGGTCGACTTGCCCGAACCGGAAAGTCCGGTGAACCAGAACACGGCGGGCCGCTGGTTCTTCATGTCGGCGCGCACGCGCTTGCCAACGTCGAGCGATTGCCAATGGATGTTCTCGGCCCGGCGCAGCGAGTGCACGATCATGCCGGCGCCAACCGTGGCATTGCTGATGCGGTCGACCAGGATAAAGGCGCCGGTGGTGCGGTTCTCGCCAAACGGATCGAAGGCGATCGGCGCACGCGTCGAGATGTTGCAGATGCCAACTTCATTCATCTCAAGCGACTTGGCCGCTTCATGGGCAAAGTCGTTGACATTGATGCGGTATTTCAAGTCGGTGACGGTGGCACTGGTCTGATCCGTCTCGGTGCGCAGGATGTAGGAGCGGCCCGGCAGGAGCGCATGCTCGTCGAACCAGACGATGTTGGCGGCGAACTGGTCGGCGACCTGCGGCCGCGCGGCCGGAGAAACCAGCATATTGCCCCTGGAAACCTCGACCTCGTCGTCAAGGACGAGCGTTATGGCCTGGCCGGCGACCGCCTGCGCGAGATCGCCGCCATGAGCCACGATGCGCTTCACATGCGAGGACTTGCCCGACTTGGCGACGACCACCTCGTCGCCTTGCGCGATGGTACCGGAGGCGATTGTACCGGCAAAACCGCGAAAATCGAGATTGGGCCGATTGACGTACTGCACCGGAAAGCGAAACGGCAGCTCGGCCATGGCTTCGTCGACCGAAACGGTTTCGAGATGCTCGATCAGAGTCGGGCCGGCGTACCATTGCGTCTTTTCGGAGCGGCTGCTGACGTTGTCGCCGTAGCGGGCAGACATCGGGATCGGCGCGATGGTCTGGAAGCCGAGATCGCGTGAGAACTGCCGGTACTCCTCGACGATCCTGTCGAAGACCGCCTGGTCGAAATCGACGAGATCGATCTTGTTGACCGCCAGCACGATGTGGCGGATGCCGAGCAGCGAGGCGATGATCGAATGCCGCCGGGTCTGGCGCAGCACGCCCTGACGCGCATCGATCAGCACGATCGCCAGATCCGCGGTCGAGGCGCCGGTTGCCATGTTGCGGGTGTACTGCTCGTGGCCGGGCGTGTCGGCGACGATGAATTTACGCTTGGGCGTGGCGAAGAAGCGGTAGGCGACATCGATGGTGATGCCTTGCTCGCGCTCGGCCTCGAGGCCGTCAACCAGCAAGGCGAAATCGATATCGTCGCCCGTCGTGCCGTGCTTGCGCGAGTCGCGCTCCAGCGCGGCGAGCTGGTCCTCGAAAATCTGCTTGGTGTCGGACAGCAGGCGTCCGATCAATGTCGACTTGCCGTCGTCCACCGATCCGCAGGTCAGGAAGCGCAGCAGCGACTTCTTCTCCTGCGCGGCCAGATAATCGCGGACGCCGTCCGTGGGAGCGAGGCTCTTTGCCATGATGTGGCGCATGGTCAGAAATACCCCTCGCGCTTCTTCTTTTCCATCGAACCGGCTTCATCGCGGTCGATCAGGCGGCCCTGCCGTTCGGAAGTGCGCGCCGTCAGCATCTCGCCGACAATGGCTTCGAGCGTGTCGGCATCGGATTCGATGGCCCCGGTCAGCGGATAGCAGCCAAGCGTGCGGAACCGCACCAGCCGATCCTCCACAACTTCGCCGGGGCGCAGCTTCATGCGATCATCATCCTTGAGGATCAACATGCCGTCGCGCTCGACCACCGGCCGCCGCTTGGCGAAATAGAGCGGCACGATCGGAATGTTTTCCTGCAGAATGTACTGCCAGATGTCGAGTTCGGTCCAGTTCGACAGGGGAAAGACGCGGATCGATTCACCTTGCGCGATGCGCGTGTTGAAAATCTTCCACATTTCCGGTCGCTGATTCTTGGGGTCCCACACATGCTGGGCATTGCGGAAGGAGAAGATGCGCTCCTTGGCGCGTGACTTTTCCTCGTCGCGACGGGCACCGCCAAAGGCGGCATCGAAGCCGTATTTGTCGAGCGCCTGGCGCAGTGCCACGGTCTTCATGACGTGGGTATGCGTGTTTGAACCATGGTCGAACGGATTGATGTTGTCGCGCACGCCGTCTTCGTTGACGTGAACCAGAAGGTCAAAGCCGAGCTTCTGCGCCATCTGATCGCGAAATGCGATCATCTCACGAAATTTCCAGGTGGTGTCGACGTGAAGAAAGGGGAATGGCGGCTTGGCCGGATAGAATGCCTTCATCGCCAGATGCATCAGCACCGATGAATCCTTGCCGACGGAATAAAGCATGACCGGCTTGGTGAAGGCTGCCGCGACCTCGCGGAATATGTGGATGGACTCGGCTTCAAGCCGCTGCAGATGCGTAAGCGCTGATGTCATGGACCGTGAGTGTTCTCTCGTGTCTTGCAACAGAAGACCCTGCGTCAAATCGTCGAGCATTTCCACGCCCGGTTCACGCTTCGCTTCTGGACAAACTTGTTTCGTGCGGGCGTTCTAGCAGATCGTCGCAGCCCAGAACAATGCAAGACGAGCCCGGCAACGGTCGGTTCGAGAATGAATTTTCCACGACTGTGGCAAAACCCGGAAATTTCTGCTTACAGAGCTTTCAGCCCGGAAAAGGCGGGAAAAATATTGCCTGAGAGAGCACCGCGGCAGGTCAACTGCTCCCGCCCCCGGGTTTTCGGCGGCAGTCGATCCAGGCGCACTATCGAAACGGCAGCCCAGCCGCTATACGCTTTTTCAGAGCGGGCAAGGCAGGCGAAGAAGCAGAGGCAATTTCGAGGCGGGCACATTCGGTTTCCCTGACCAGGGTGTGCCGCACCAAATCTCTCGAGAACAGCGGGTCCGAAAATTGAACCGGCTTTCGTCCATAAGGCAACAATTCACGCCTTCGCGGATCAATATCTACTTTTCGGTTGCCTGCTTCTTTTCTCCGCCGGTGTTGGGATCGGTGGTCAGCTTCGTGTTCAATGGCGGCGGCTTGTGGTCCGTGCTGTTGATCGCCTCCGGGAAAAGACGCTTCAATGTCGACCGGGCGATGATGGCACTGACGATCGCGATCTATGCCTACTGCGCAAGCAATGTCCTGGCATCCATCGCCAACGGCGCGATCGTCAACGACGCCCGGCATCTTGTCCCGCTGGTCACCTTCCTGTTTTTCCCCATCTCCTATTCGACCTGGAGCATTTCGCAAAAGACAATGCTCGTGCGCATCATCGTGCTGGCCAGCATGGCAGCCTGTTTCGGCGCCCTGCTGCTGGCGGTCTACCAGCAATACCGGTTTGACATGCGCGCCGAGGGCGGAGCCGGCAACGCGATCGTGTTCGCGGAGGTGCTCTGCCTTGCGGTGCTGATGTGCGGTGCGGGTGCCGTCTCCGGACTGGAGAAATACAGGATCGCCCTCATCTGCGCCGCGCTCGGCGGAACGATCGCCATCATCTATTCCGGTACGCGTATCGTGTGGCTGGCACTGTTGATTGCCGGCATCGCCATTCTGCTGATCAACCAGCAGAGGCTGAAAGGCAGAAATGCCGCTCGCATCCTTTTGCTGCTGGCCGCGATTGCGGTCGCGATCGCCATCTTAGGCTTCCAGACGATAGCGGGGCGTATCGAATTTCTACATTCCGACTGGGATGCGCTGGCGGCCCATGGCGACCACACGACGGCTTTGGGCTCGCGCGTCGCCCTTTGGGATATCGGCCTGAAGGCATTTCGGGAGAGGCCCTTGTTCGGCCATGGGGTGGGCGCCACCAGTTCCTTGATCAAGCAGGGCTTTCAGGAGCAGTTCGGGATGGACGAGGGCTTCAGCCATTTCCACAACGGCTTCCTGACCACCCTGGTGCAAGCGGGGATCCTGGGGGCGCTGACGCTGGCGGCGATCTTTGTGGTTGCCGCCAGGAATGCCGCCCTGGTCCTTCGCGACAGCGCCGATCCGATCGAGCGCTTCGGCGCCACGATGATTGTCGTCCTCGTGATCACCTATCTGACCGCCGGAATGACGGGCATCCTGATCGGCCATGACATTCTGGATTCGGTCTTCATGGTCTTCCTGGTGTCGGGAACATATCTCGCCAGCGGGCGCCAGGCCGCCTTGGTGGAAGCCGAGACCACATTGCCGGCAAACGGCCAAGCCGTCCCATCAATGACGGAGGCCCCATCAAAGACGGAGGCTTTGACACCTCCGCCGGCCACCACCCGATAGCCGGTCCGGGCGAGGCATGAAAGTTCTGGTGACGGGCGCGACGGGCTTAATCGGCCGCCAGGTGGTCCATAGGCTTCGTGAGGCCGGTGTCGAGCTTCGCCTCGCCTCCCGCCGGCCGGAGAGACTTGCGCCGCAGAGACTTGAGCCGGATAGACTTGGGCCGGAGTCCGACATTGTGCCGATGCCGGATTTCGATGCGCCGGCTTCGGCCTTCCTGGCACTGACCAGGGATGTTACCGCGGTCGTCCATTGCGCGGCTTTGAACAATGATCAGGGAAATGCCACCGAAGCCGATTTCCGCGCAGCCAACGTGCAATTGAGCGCGAAGCTGGCGCATGCCGCCGCCGCGCAGGCGAGCGGACGGTTCATCCTGTTATCCTCGATCCGGGCCGTGATCGGCGCACGAGCCAGCGCCAAGGTCGACGAAGACACGGTCCCTGCCCCGCAGGACGCCTACGGGCGCTCCAAACGTGAAGCGGAAATCGCCGTTCTGGATGCCTATGCCTCCCACGGCCGGTCCGACGCCGCCATATTGCGGCTGCCTCCGGTCTACGGGATCGGCATGAAAGGAAACCTGGCGACGCTGATGCGGCTTGCCGATACGGCCCTGCCGATCCCGACGGGCGCACTGACGGCCAGCCGCTCGCTGCTGTCGTCGCAATCGGCGGCACAGGCGGTCTGGCACCTGCTTTGCCATCCCGAGCCGCTGCACCCAATCTATACCGCGAGCGACGTACCGCCGGTTTCGGTCGCCGCCATCATCGCGGCCTTCCGCAGCGGTCTCGGGAGGCCGGCGCGCCTGATGGCCATGCCGGCCGGGCCGATGCGGGCGGCTGCGATGCTGATTGGCAAGCGGACGTTCTGGGAGAGTCTGACCGCGACACAGATATGCGACCCTTCCCTGCTTGCCTCAGAAGGCTGGCGACCGGAAACCGGCACGCTGCAGCGGCTGACCGAGATAGCGCGGCTCTCTGGGACCCGACCTCCCGTTTGAGCGGCCCAAAGACCGGCTTCCGCCTTCGGATGCTCAGCCGCGATAGAGTGTGCCAACCAGAATCCGGAGGTCGAGCCAGAACGACGCCGTCCTGAGATAGACGGCATCGGTTTCGGCCAGACGCTGCGGGTCCGACATGTCGATACCCCTGATCTGGGCGAGACCCGTCATCCCCGGCAGCGCCTGTAAAACCCCCAGACGCCTGCGGCATTCGATCAGTTCGGTCTGGGTCGGCAGGCAGGGACGCGGCCCGACCAGGCTCATTTCGCCGCGCAGGACATTCCAGAGTTGCGGCAGTTCGTCGAGCTTGAATTTCCGCAAGGTCTTTCCAGCCGATGTCACGGCACTCACCGGGGTCTCATGCGAAGGTAAGGACGGCGTTCCCTGGTACATCGTCCTCAATTTATGGCAGCGGAAAAGCGCGCCTTCACGGCCAATCCGCGTTTGTGAAAAAATCACCGGACCTGGCGACGATGCCCGCACGGCAAGGACGGACAGCAACAGGATGGGAGAGGTTGCCACCAGCAGCACGGCCGCACCGGCACGATCGAAGATTTTCTTGGCTATGTTCATGAAGTGGCCGATCGGGCTCCCTGCCAGGACTTCACGCGGCATCGCGAGCGAAGCCCGTCCATCGGCCGGCGTAGCATGCGGCCGCCTCCTGACCAAGCGCACCGCGCGGTTGCCCGATATTCAGATCCGACCGAGCACAAAGGCGAGATAGAGCCCAAGGGTGCCGGCAAGGGTCTGCCGGTAAACCCCGCTTTGGCGCAAGGCGCCCAAACGTTGGAAAAGGGTACCTTGCCGACCGTTGGCGAACAGGTCGAGGCATGCCAACGCATCCAGGGTCAGGAGATCGCGATTGACGGCAAGACCGGCAAGATTGAGATCGGTCCAGTCCGCGAACTGGCCCTTGAACAGGCGGCCGAGCCGCGAGAGCCGCGCCGGCCACGAAGCATTGGCGCCGACCAGGTTTGCCGCATGCTGGCGGTAACGCACCAATGGCCGCGGATCGTAGCGGACGACTCCACCGGCGCCGGTAACGACCAGATAAGTCCACCAATCGTGACTGACGAAGCCGGTGCGCGCGCAGGCCCTGGCCAACAGGTCGCGCGCGGCGCGGTTGAGCAGCATGGTGTTGCCGCCGGCAATGCTCTGCACCAGCGCGTTGCGGAAGGATGGCGGACGGCCAAACAGCGGCGAATGGCCGACCAGGCTTCCGGTTTCGGTCATAGTCGCGGTTCGCGAGCAGGCCATCAGCGGAATGTCAGCGTCAAATGCCTGCATCCAGCCAAGGGCGCTTGCGAGCCTGTCCGGCTCCCAGACGTCGTCCTGGTCGCTGAAGGCGTAGCAATCCGCTTCGATGCGCGGATCGAGGATCATCGACCGGAAGTTGGCGGCAAAGCCTTGCCGCGGTCCCTCCACCAATGTGATCCGGCCTTTCGTCCAGCGGGGCTTCCAGGCTTCGACGATTGCAGTCGTGCCATCGGCGGAGCCGTCGTCGGATATCCAGAGATCGACCAGGGGATGGGATTGCGCGAGCAACGATTGCATCTGCTCGTCGATGAAGGCGGCGCCGTCCTTCGTACCCATCAGCACCGCAATGCGCAGATCCGTCTTACCCACTGATGTCAAACGCCTTGTCGCACGAGGTTTTTGCGAGCCACGAACCGCACTTTTCCTGGAATTGCCTGTCTCTTGCTTTCACGCAATTCCGGACGGAAAACCGCTGCGCACTTTTCCTGGAATTGCCTGTCTCTTGCTTTCATGCAATTCCGGACGGAAAACCGCTGCACACTTTTCCTGGAATTGCCTGTCTCTTGTTTTCACGCAGTTCCGGACGGAAAACCGCTGCGCACTTTTCCTGGAATTGCTCTAGCTCGCCTGCCCTACCGTCTTCGGGACCGCATCCTGCCGCGCGTTCGCTCTTGTCTTGGTTGCGCGGTCGAGATCGGCCAGGATGGCGAGAGAGGCAGCCTTGTCCTGACTCTTCATCGATTGCTGCAGCGCCGCCAGTGCTGCCTGGACGTCCGACCACTGCGCGACATCGGTGCTCAGGCCAAAAATCTTCTCAATGCTGAGTTCGACCAGCTCCTCGTCTTCGCCGTGAAGGGTCTCGTGGAGCTTCTCACCCGGCCTGATGCCCGTGAAGCGGATTGGAATGTCCGTATAGGGGCTTTTTCCCGACATGCGGATCATCGTTTCGGCCACTTCGAGGATCGGCACGGGCTTGCCCATGTCGAGCATATAGACCGCGTAGTCCTGGTCGGCCGGCCGCGACGCGGCATCGGCCGCCGACATGATGACGAGATCGACCGCTTCGGCGACAGTCATGAAATAGCGCGTCATGCGCCGGTCCGTTATGGTGACTGGCCCGCCGGCCTCGATCTGGGCCTGGAATATGGTCGCCACTGAGCCATTGCTGCCGAAGACATTGCCGAAGCGGACCGCGATGAACTTGGTGGCCGGGCGGCGTCCGCCCGGCTCGCCGGCCGGCGTGCCATGCAAGGCGCTGACGATCTGTTCGGCGGCGCGTTTGGTCATGCCGAGGACCGACGTCGGATCGACGGCCTTGTCGCTCGAGACCATGACGAACTGCGCCACGCCGCACCTGGCGGCGACCTCGGCGCAAACGAGCGTGCCGAAGACATTGGTCTGGATGGCCGATTCCCAGTTCTCCTCCAGCAGCGGAACATGCTTCAGCGCCGCGGCATGGAAGATGATGTCGGGTTTGAATTCCGTGACGACGCGCGTCATCTGGCGGCGGTCCGCGACATCGACGATGCGGACCTTGAGGCGGTCATGGTCCTTCTCGTTGACATACTGGCTCAACTGGAAGATGCCGAATTCGGAATTGTCGGCGACCAGCACAGCCTCGGCGCCAAGCTCCACCGACCGCTTGACCAGCGTTCGCCCGATGGAGCCGGCGCCTCCGGTGACCAGGACGCGCTTGCCGCCGACGAAGGCACCGATACGCTCGATGTCTGACGGCACGGTCGGGCGGCGCAGGATCGTTTCCATCTCGACGGCATCGAGAACGAGCTTTCCCTCCTGGCCGAGCTGCGAAAGCCCCGAGAATTGCACGACCGCGATGTCGCCGTGACGCGCGACGCGAACAAGTTCGGAATACTCTTCGATCTCATGCTCGGCGCCGCTGCCGAAGATCAGCAGGTCGAGGCTCTTGGTGCCGGTCGCATAGTCCTCCAGGACATCGACCAGTCGCGGCCGGGTCGCCACCACCGGAACGCCCTGAATGCGCGTGCCAAGCGGCGCGCCACGCTCGGTCGCCATGATGCCGGCGATGGTATAGTCGGCGGGTTGCGCCGTGCGCGTGAAACGGATGATCAGGTCGGCCTCGCCGAGCCGCCCGACGAACAGTGCCTGCTTGGCCCGCGCCCTGTCATCCCTGCCGTTCAGCACACCCCAGCTCGCGCCGTCACGCAGGAAGCGGTAGAACAGCCGGGGCGCCGAGATGATGGTGAAGGAGACGAGGAAGAAGACGATGAACTGGCGCTCGTTGAGGCCCGCGACCGGCTGGAAGGAACGCACGACCATCGAAACCGCGTAGAGCACAAATGTCAGGATCGCGCAGCTCTTCAAGATGTTGAAGAAATCAGGCGTCGAGGCGAAGCGCCAGACCGTGGTGTAGAGGCCGCAATACCGGAACAGCAGATGGCTGATGAGCACGATGCTGGCCCAGGTGACAAGGCCCTGCCTGGAGAGCGCCTCGAACGACAGATCCGACCGCGACAGGACAAGGCTGAGCGCCACGGCGACCAGGACCATGGCCACGTCCTGGACCATGATGACGGCGCGCCGCACCTGCGGCCTCAATCCGAAGACGGCTTCCAGATAGGAATTCATTGGACGGGACTAGACTCCAGGCTTTTCGGCATGGCCACCAGCAAAATGCGAACACGAAATCATCCGTGGCCGTCACAATTCCAAGTAGCATTTCCGGCCCCCGCCGTGCTGTATCGCATACTGCGGGGTGCGAGGCATAGCCAGATGTTTTTTTGGGAAGAACGGCGGTCAACAGGAACACGAAGCCCGGTTCGCGGAAAATTGTCGCGAGTCAGAATTAGAAATTGCTCATAAACAGCCGCAGCCCATCACGATGTGTGCCCAGTTTTGCCGCAGTTGACTCCGCGCTGGACCTCGTTACGACGCAATGCGTTGCCATATGCCCGTCGAAATGTCTATTAGAGATGGGCTTGGTGGTTCGCTACGAATAGCGAAGGATAACGCGTCGGAACAACGGATTGCGATACTACCAACTATGATTGCAGTACTAAACGGCGCTTTTGACGATATCTCCAAGGCCGTGAGGTTGTACCGGGTCTGGATTGCGCTTGCCCATGAGGACATCGGCGACCAGCATAGGCGTACGACGCTCGGCCCACTCTGGATGCTGGTCAATTATTTTGCCTTCGTCAGCACATTCGTGTTTGTTTTCGTAACCAAGGACGCCAGCAACCCAAGCTATCCAGCCTATGTGGCCATCGGCATGCTGGTATGGTTCTATCTCAGCGAAATCATTACCATGAGCGTGTCACTCTTCCAGCGCGAAGCGAGCTTCATTCAAGGCACGACCCTGCCATTGTTTGTCTATGTGATGCGCTTGACGATGCAAAGCATCATCCGGGCTGGCTATTCGCTGGCGGGTTGCGTTCTTATCCTGCTGCTGAGCGGTCAGGGCATCGACACGAACTGGCTGCGATCATTGCTGGGTCTGTTGCTCATCGTCTTGGCAACCCCTGCATTTATCATGGTCTTCGCATTCCTGGGCGCTTTCTTTCCCGATAGCGAGTTCATTGTGGGGAACTTGATGCGGGTGGGCATGTTCCTGACACCGGTCTTCTGGGTCTATAGCGGGCAAGAAGGCATTCAAAAATATGCCTATCATTGGAACCCGTTCACCTATTTCCTGGAGGGCGTGCGCGAGCCGATCACTGCGGGTATATTCCCGACCCATGCCCTGGTGGTGACAGGGTATATCTGTCTCGGCACCTGGGTGCTTGCGCTGCTTCTGCTGGGCCGTTATCGCAAGCGCATCGTTTTCCTGATCTGAGCCTCATGACCTCCATCGAACTGAACAATGTCAGCCTCGTCTATCGGCTGTTTGAAAAGTTGACGCTTTCGGCGCCCGGTCGACGCCGTAGCAATCTTGGTGGAAACATAGCAAAGTCCGGCACCAAACAGGTCGTGCAGGCGCTCGACGATGTCAGCTTCGAACTCAAGGCAGGCGACCGGTTGGGTCTTGTCGGTCCGAATGGCGCTGGCAAGACCACCCTGCTCAAGGTCCTGTACGGCATCTACCAGCCATCGGGCGGAAGGGTATCGATCACGGGCAAGGTCGATGCCCTGTTCAACATCAGCATAGGGTTTCGCCCTGAGGCCACCGGGCGCAGGAACATCGTGCTGAGGGGGTTGATCAGCGGCTGGACTATGGCCGAGATCGAAGAGAAGATGGAAGAAATAATCGATTTCAGCGAACTGGGCGACTTCATCGACCTGCCGTTCAAGGCGTACAGTCAAGGCATGGCGGCACGTCTGGCATTCGCAATCGCGACCGCGCTCGAACCTGAAATCCTGCTGATGGATGAATGGATTGGCGCCGGCGACGCGTCATTCCAGGAAAAAGCCAAACAACGGATGGACGAGCTGGCGGAAAAGGCCGGCATCATCGTGCTGGCCAGCCATGATGACGCGCTTATCCGCCGCGTTTGCACCAAGAAACTCACACTTCGAGCCGGCCGGGTAGAATCGCTGACTTAAAAGCCAGCGATCTTTGATATTGAGGTCGAGCCTCGACAGATCAGCTAAACCGGGCTAGTTCCCGACCCGCGTTCGTCGGCGCGTAGCAAGCCCTGGACTGTCGACCTAGAAGTGGCGGCGAACAGAAACTCTTCATCACAGGGCCAACAAATTCATTCAATCTGAAAGCAGACCACTCACGTCCAGTGGATCGTCCAAAGGTGAAAGCTTGCTCCATGCTTCAACCTGCTCGCGGATAGAATTCAATGATAACTCGCGCTTCAACGCACAGAACCTCTCGGTCGGGAGCCGTTCCGAGACAGTGGGGCGGTCGAGAATTGCCAAAAATTCACACCCCCGCGATCGAGTTAAAAGTCGGACTCGGACGTTCACCAATTCGTGAAAGTATAACTCTTCCAAAATGAGCAGGAAAACCGACGGTGTAAAAAAGTACTCATGGGCGTCGACGTAGTCTTTACTCCGGTGCCCAGCTAACGCGCTGTTCATCCGCCCTCTCGGATCTCGGCGCATAAGATGTAGTGCCGAGACGCGCCCTTGCCACCAGGCCAGAACGTTTCTGCCATCATATTCAACCGACACCTGAGATTCCTCTCGGTATAAGGCCTCGAAGCCGTGAGATTTCGAACCGCGTATGTAATCTCCAAGTACTTTTGCAGTGTCTGTAGCTGGTTGAAAAATGTCGAAACAGTATCTCTTGTCTGGAACGACGAGGACCACACGCCCACGCTCGGTAAGCATTTTCTCACAGTCGGCTATAAAACGCACGAGATCAGTCGTATGCTCGATGACGTGCGAAGCATAGATGAAATCGAATTGGCGTTCATTCAACAATGCCGAAATTGGCCCCCCGCGCCAGACATAGTCTACAGGTTCGATCAATGATGAGTCGACATTCAGAGCCTGATACTTCTCGATGAGCCCCGATTGATCGAGATGGTCAACGATTGACACATTGAAGCCATCCCGCTTGGGGAAAAGCGGCATGTAGCTCGGACCAATTTCCAAAACTGAGGACCGCTTTCCAACAAGATTTCGAACGTAGCCGCGAACGTCACCTACAATCTTATCCTGTCGCGAATCGTCACCGGAGGAAAGAAAAAACAATTCGTGCCTACTCTCTTCCATCGTCAAATACTCAGCACCCTTCAACAAACGGCACTGTAAAGTGTCGAACACCGTCTTCAAATTTACGATAGAAGTTAAACTTTGTTGAAATCATCTTCTGATTTGACCGCCAGTCTCGCATTTTTCTTTCATCAAAATTCTCCACCTTACTATCATGCTTTAATAGCATCCCATCAGTGACACCAACGTTATATCCGTGTATGTGACATCTATAAGAATAGTCTATATCGTAGCATGTAAATCCTTGTATCTCTTCCGAGAAGCGTAGCTCTCTTGCTATGCTGGCTTTTGAAGCAATAAATACTCCATCTAGAGCCTGAGCTCTCCAATTGCCCTCAGCGCGAGAGAAAACCTCCATCTTATCTGCTTGCTGAGAACGGCCACCGGGAATCACAACCCTTCCAAGCAGTTCACCCGGATCGGAGTAATACCAATTTGATGATTGGCAGCGCCGCGTCCCACATACACCAAAGACGTCGAATTCCTCGAAAGCCACAGAGAAAAAACGTTCGTAAAGCTTGAGTACCTTTATGTCGTCATGGCAGAAAAACAACCATTCACCGCCGGATCGATCAATACCGAGATTGTATCCCGATGTCATAGACCTCGCGTCAAAAATTGGAATGAATTCCAAATCGTACCCACGCTCCGATATCAGAGAAAAACTCTCCTTCATGGAGTCATACTTTTTTACATTATTTGTACACGTAATTATCGAAATAGTTGTCATATCTGATCCAAAATCGCGCTTTCCAGATCCAGTAAAAATCGATCCACACCCAGCTTAGAAGACTCCAACTCGGAGGCCCTCTGCGGCTCACCTGTATTGAATAACCTCAACGCGCTCTTGACACCCGCGTAGTCCAGCGAGCCCGAATATTCGATTATGGATTCCCTCATAACCTCTGGCCGCTGCCCCATTGGCTCAGACAGAACCACACAGCCACACGCGGCCCCGAGATAAATTCTGGGCTCAAACGAGGGCATCTCATCGGCGTGAATATTAAGGACAACCTTCGACCTTCTAAACAGGGCAGCCAAAGCTCGCCCCGACAAACCATGGGCCACCCACGCAAATTTCAAATCCGTCGAACGCAGAAAATCCATTTCCGCCACTCTATGAGGCGTCGGCTTTCCAATGAAAGCTACGTCAATCGGCCGGCGTCCGGCGCTTGAGCGGAAGGCAGACGTATCAATTGGCAAGGGTCGATAAGCATTGATCGGCCAACCTCGCCTCTCTATCGACGATCTTTTGGTCCCATCATAGTATATACTATGATGATAGCTATCCCAGCTCATTCTTTCATAAACACTACTGCGAAGTGAGCTTTCCAGAGTCTCGGAATGCCCTACTAACTGTACCGGCTCACTGAGAAATGCCACCCTCTTTCCCGGTATCGATTTCAAATATTTCTTCGGGTAAAGTTCCGGCCTATAAAATACCGTCAAATCAGGTCTGAAATTAATCATCCTAGTCAGAAACGAATAGTCCCATTCATCCACATCCAGGCAAAGAATATTACTCCTAGTCCTCCATTTCTCGGGGAAATGATTCTCGAAATAGGTAAACGGCCCAACAAATCCTATCCGCATTTCGGCACACCTATTTACCCATCAGCCTCTTGAGATACCGAAGCGGCGCGGAAACCCTCCAGCTCGTCGAACCCTCATAGTGCTGCCGGATTGTTTGAAGCTGATTCTTGTAGTGCTGCAACGCCCACTGGGCGTCGGTCAACTGCCTTCTGACATCCTGGGCATCTCCTTCGCCCGTTCGCCCAACCGGGCTAGCGACGTCCTGCTCAACCGGCACTTCGGTGGCAAGATAGGCAGAGCGAAGAGGCAGTAACTCAGCAATCTGAGACACAGTCGCACGATACGCACTGAACAAGCGCGCATCCTCTACCATCAACCTGAGATACGGATCGCTCAGGCTGTTAGATCCGACAAAGAGCACACCCAGGCCGTGCGAATGCGTAAACTCCAGCGACGGAAACTTTTGCTTGAGTTCGTCCCAAAGCCGCCATACGCCAAAGTCACGTTCACGAACACTGATGTCATGAAACATGACCACGCCCTTGTCACTCAAAACGGGCAGCCAATGTTCGTAGTCATGCTTTACGGCCTCGTATGTGTGCAATCCATCGATATGGAGCAAATCCACAGGGCGCCCTTCAAACTGAGCTCTTGCTTCGTCAAAGGTCGACCGGATCAAATGCACACCAGAGAAACTGCGATCTAAGAACGCCTGGAGGTCATCATGAATCTTATCGCCCTCGTAGCGCCCAGCATGATCATCCCCTTCCCAAGTATCCACCCCCCATAAATCGGCTTTCAAATCATAACTCTGGGCTGCCGTTGCGGCAGCAATCAGGCTGGCGCCAAAATGAACGCCGAGATCGACATAACATGCAGGTTTCAAATTTCGAAACAGCACAAACAGAAAAGGGATATGCCCTCCCCACGCCGTAAGCGGTAGTTTTCGCGGCAAGGAGAAAAGAGGGGCAATATATCTATCCTGAATCTCATCAGGGTCGAAAGAATCAACTTTGGTTCGATTCACCGCGGCTTGTTCAGATTTACTCTCACGTCCCATTACGTTCTTTCCTAGATTTTCTACAGATATCTTAGAAATAACACCACCGTCCGAAACCAGAACTGCATTCCCAGATCTGTCGAGCAAAGTTAACTCTCTTCTATTTCTGCCGGACACAGACTTACTATCCGCAATCTCCGACGAAATCTCTATCAATTTTCCTGGGTCAAATCGACTTCGAACGTACGGGAAATTGAAGTCGAGTCGAGTCGGTTTTGTTTTCGCTTTAAGATCTATCTCTGGATATAGGAGCCCGATATTATTGAGATCGCCATCCGTCAGGTTCCGCCGCTTTATAAGATCATCATGCTCTACCCAGTGAACACCGAGACGGTTCTCGTGAAGAAATTTGCTGTCTCGGACAACTTTTGCAGAAGCCCCCATCTTATTTAGGTATTTCTCTCGGAACGGAATTGGCATATGAAGCAACCCGATAGAGGATATGTTGTAGGGGTGCACGTTGCTTGGAATACCAATTACTGTATGATACCCCTGCGTGATGGTCATCTCAGGATATGAGCGATAAAATTTTCTAGAGATCCCGACCTTTGTGTACTTTGATGGCTTCGGAAGCGTAACAAAACCCTCTGTAAAACTGTCAACCCCGTCCAGATTAATAGGAACGACATTCCTCCAATTCATATTCAAATAGCCTTTGCCTTTCACGATCTCCTTCTCGAATTCACTCCTACTTGCAAACGGGAGATATTCGTCACAATCCAAGAAAAATAGAAAATCAACTTCAAATATTTCGAACGCCAACTTAGAAAATATATTTGCCAACTCGGCTTGAGGATATCCATCCGCAACTAACTTGAATACCTGAGCCCCTTTCAGTCTGTCTTCTACAAAAAGAGCGGAACCATCAACAGATGCGTGATCCACGAAGAAAGAAACGTCGAAAAATTCGTCAAGTTGATCACAAAAAGGCCCAAGAATGGCCTCTTCGTTCTTAAACATGGTAAAGCTGGCAATGCGCATGTATTCTAATCTCTCACACCTTCGTCTTCGTGCGGAACAGCGACGTCAGCCGCCACATATAACTTCTATGGACGACGTTCAGATCCTCCAGTGCTCTCTGCTTTTCACTCAGAGCCTGATCCCGCTCCAGTATCAGCCTTCTTTGATCCGCGGTGAGTGCCTCTAATTCCTTCTTCAGCAATTGAGCTTGGCTTTCTGCTTCGCTGGCTAACCGCGTTGATCGACCAGCTTCCGCGATCAACTCCGCCTCACGAGCCTTCGTAGCCCTCTCCTTCCTATCCCAATCCGCGTTCAGCGCCTCGGCTTCGGTCAGGCGCGAGTCCCGCAACTTCGCGATGTCGGCATCTCTGTTCTCGATTTCCCGTCGAAGACGCTCGAGTTCCGCGGTTTGTCTATCAATTTCTGGGGCCTGTATCGCTACAAGGTGCTGAAGTTGAGCGCGCTTTTCTGCATCCATGACCGAGCGAACGCGCATCTCAGGAAAAAACGCCTCGCCGAAGACCGGGCTGGCGCAATCGAAGGCATCTCTCACTGCATCGAGTTGCGCCGTTGCGGTAGCGTCGTTGGGATTTCTCTCCAGTGCCATCAAGGCGCTATAGGTATCCTTGACCCATTTGGTCATGCGCTGATCAGCTTCTAGCCGTGCTCTGCTGGCCACATGATGCTGATGCGCGGCAGAAAAATGCGTTGAAAGTGCCGTCTGCGCATCGTTGATCGGCCGGGGCCATTCTATTTGAAGCGTCTCGGTCATTCTTTCCACTCCCGACCGCCAACCATCGATCATATTCTCGTATGACAAGAAGACGCGCGGCTTGCCGCGTGTCGCGCACTCAGCCTCCAACTCATGACGCAACCACAGAAGCGCGCTAAACGCATAGGTAAAGCTACCTCGCTTTTCGAGCGACGCGATCACCGCAAGCGGATTGCGCTCAGTCAAGACGTATCGAACGTCGACCCGCATGCTTTCCAGAATCTCCGCATACAGAGGCACAAACCGCGAGATGCGCGGCTCCTTCATCACAAACAGGGGAGCGCTGCCGTATTCCTCGTCAATCAGCCGTGCGATTTCAGCTTTGTAGAAGCGCAAGCGTGCGGCACCAAGGTCATTCGGGTCGAATGACCGCCAATCGTCCCAACTGCTACCAGCCTCGCCCAGCATCCGGTCATGAAGCTCCATGAGCCTAACCGGCTCCCAATGCCCTGCCGGATTCGTCGGATTGGCGCCCAACATATTCTTTGGCAGTTCCGCGCCAAGCAGGCTGATCGCCCTTGTCAGCGCGCTGGTGCCCGAGCGGTGCATGCCAAGCACCATGATGCAGGTGCGCCTAGCGGTCGATTTCTTAGCGTCAGCCGGCGTCGTCTCTGCCCGCGCCTTCGCGGGCCGCTTTTGGGCGTTTTCGGGCGCAGGGACCGCATCCTGCAGATTTTCCCCTGAAGGGTGCTTGTTCATGCGGTTCGCGCCTGTTGGGTCTCGCCTATCACCAGTCGCCGCACCACCGCCTGCGCCGACTCTCGCCAGTCCGGCGCATTCCATGCGAACACATCGGCGAATTTCGCGCTCGATAGCTGTGAGTTGGCGGGGCGGCGCGCCTTGGTTGGGTAGTCCATCGTCTCGATATCCCGTACCCGCGCCCAGGAACCACCAAACTTCAGGCTTGTGTCGAGGATATGACGGGCAAAGCCGCTCCAGTTGGTGTCGCCCGTGCCGGCCAGGTGATATGTACCGAAGGCGGCGAAATCCTTGTTGCGATGCAGCATCGCCGCCGCATGCAGGATCGCGTCGGCGATATCAAGCGCGGATGTGGGATTTCCCCATTGATCCGATACCACCGAAATCTCGTTGCGGTCGGCGGCCAGCCGCAGCATGGTTTTGACGAAATTCTTGCCGAACGGGCTGTAGACCCAGGCGGTGCGCAGGATCAGGTGGCGCGGGTTGGCGGCCGCCACCGCTTGTTCGCCGGCAAGCTTGGACGCGCCGTAGACGCCGAGCGGCGCCGTCGGGTCGGTTTCGACATAGGCGTCGGCCTTGGTTCCATCGAAGACATAATCAGTCGACAGATGGATCACCGGTACGCCCAGGCGCGCGGCGGCCTCGGCGACCTTTCCCGCGCCGGTCGCATTCACCGCGAAGGCCAGATCGGGTTCGTCCTCGGCCTGGTCCACGGCGGTATAGGCGGCAGCGGACACGACGATGTCGGGGCTGGCGGCGGCGATGACGTCGATGATGGTGTCGGGCCTTGCCAGATCGATCTGCGGCCGGCCGACGGGGACGATCTGCGCGTCCGCGCGCGCCTGGCCGGCCTCCAGCAGGCTTGTCGCGACCTGGCCGTCGCGTCCGGTGACGAGGAGCCTCACGCGCCCACCTTGCGGGCTTCGCCCAATCTTTCGCCGGCATAGCGCTGTTCGCGGATCGGGCCCCACCACCATTTGTTGTCGAGGAACCAGTCCACGGTCCGCGCCAGGCCGCTGTCGAAATTCTCTCGGGGCGACCAGCCGAGCTCGCGGCCTATCTTGGTGGCGTCGATGGCGTAGCGGCGGTCGTGGCCGGGGCGGTCGGTGACGAACGAGATCAGCTCACGATAGCGCCTGCCGCCGGCGCGCGGGCGCCTGGTGTCGAGCAGGTCGCAGATCGTCTCGACGACGGCAAGGTTGGTGCGCTCCGAATTGCCGCCGACATTGTAGCTCTCGCCCGGCGCACCCTTGGTGGCGACGAGTTCCAGGGCTCGCGCGTGATCCTCGACAAACAGCCAGTCGCGCACATTGGCGCCGGCGCCATAGACCGGCAGCGGCTTTTCGTCGAGCGCGTTGAGGATGACGAGCGGGATCAGCTTCTCGGGGAAATGATAGGGACCGTAATTGTTCGAACAGTTGGAAAGCACGACCGGCAGGCCGTAGGTCTCATGCCAGGCGCGCACCAGATGGTCCGAGGCCGCCTTCGAGGCGGAATAGGGCGAGGACGGCGCGTAGGGCGTCTCCTCGACGAACATGCCGCCGTCGAAAGGCAGGTCGCCGAACACCTCGTCGGTGGAAACGTGATGGAAGCGGAAGCGGCTTTTCCTGTCGTCGGAAAGGCCACGCCAGTATTCCAGCGCGGCGTTGAGGATCTTGTAGGTGCCGACGATGTTGGTCTCGATGAAGGCGCCCGGTCCATCGATGGAGCGGTCGACATGACTTTCGGCGGCAAGGTTCATGACGATATCGATATCGTCGCGGCGCAGGAGATCGAGCACCGCGCGCTCGTCGCAGATGTCGGCCTGGGCGAAGCTGTAATTGTGGGCATTCTCGATCGGTCGCAGCGAGGCCAGATTGCCCGCATAGGTCAGCTTGTCCAGATTGGTCACCCGGTAGGCCGGATTGGCGCACAGATGCCGGCATACCGCCGAACCGATGAAGCCGGCACCGCCCGTCACCAGAAAATTCATGCCCCTGTCCTCATGCACCACCAGCTCCTATCAGGCGAACATCTCGGCCATGGCCAGCGCCGGCGCCTTGAGATCCTTGTCCGAAAGCTGGAACCCGCCGGCCAGCGACGGCCATTCGATGCCGATGGCGGGATCGTCGAAACGGATCGACCGGTCATGTTCGGGTGAATAGGTGTCGGTCACCTTGTACAGCACCTCGGTGTCGGGCACGAGCGTGACGAAGCCATGCGCGAAGCCTTTTGGCACCAGGATCTGGTTGCCCTTGTCGGCCGACACTTCGAGGCCGACCCATTTTCCGAAGGTTTTCGAAGCGCATCGGATATCGACCGCGACATCGAGAATGCTGCCTCTGACGACCCGCAGCAGCTTGTCCTGGGCGCGCGGCGCGAGCTGGTAGTGAAGCCCGCGCAAAACGCCGGCGGCGGCGGAATAGGAGTGGTTGTCCTGCACGAAGACCAGGTCGATGCCGGCCTGCGAAAAGCGTTCGGCATTGTAGGTTTCCATGAAGAAACCGCGGGCGTCGCCATGGCGCTTGGGAGTGATTTCCAGCACGCCGTCGATGCCAAGGGACCTGACCTCCAGCATCTAGCCCTCCGACAGGTCGGCGACGCGCCGGCGCAGATAGGCGGCATATTCGTTCTTGCCCAGGCGGCTGGCGCGATCCAACACCTTGTCGGCCGTCAGCCAACCCTGCTCGAAGGCGATTTCCTCCGGGCAGGCGACCTTGATGCCCTGGCGATGCTCGATGGTGCGCACGAAGGAGGAGGCCTCGTGCAGGCTGTCATGCGTGCCGGTGTCGAGCCAGGCGTAGCCGCGGCCCAGCCGGTGCACATGCAATTGGCCGCGTTCGAGATAGACGTTGTTGACCGCGGTGATCTCGATCTCGCCTCGCGCCGATGGACGGATGGTAGGCGCGATGTCGACGACGTCGTTGTCGTAGAAATAGAGGCCGGTAACGGCCCAGTTGGACTTCGGCTTTTGCGGCTTTTCCTCGATCGTCAGCGCGGTTCCGGTCGCCTTGTCGAAGGACACCACGCCGTAGCGTTCGGGATCCTCGACGTGATAGGCAAACACCGACGCGCCGGTCTCGCGCGAAGCCGCGGCGCGGCAAAGCTGCGACAGCCCGTCGCCGAAATAGATGTTGTCGCCCAGGATCATCGACACGCTGTCCTTGCCGATGAACTCGCGGCCGATGATGAAGGCTTCGGCAAGACCATTGGGCTGCGGTTGCTCGGCGTAGGATAGTGAGAGCCCGAAATCCGACCCATCGCCCAGCAACCCGTGGAAAGCCGGCAGATCACGCGGCGTCGAAATGATCAGAATCTCTCGAATTCCGGCGAGCATCAGCACGCTCAGCGGATAATAAATCATCGGCTTGTCGTATATGGGAAGAATTTGCTTAGAGACTGCTAATGTTAGCGGATAAAGACGCGTTCCACTGCCTCCAGCAAGGATAATTCCTTTCAAGAAGCTCTCCTCGACATGCCAAAGCCCCCCGGCCCTAAGTGCCTGTGCTTAGGTTTCATGCATTGGCTTGTCAATGCGGCACACGACAAACCCATTGGCCATGATTGATACCCGCCTTTGTGCGCCCCCTCCCCACCGGCTGAACCTGTCCGATCCTATCTCGGCAAGGCCGAGGCCCTGGCCGGGACGAGCAGATTGTCCTCGTCACGCCGGCCGGCCCTGGCCGCTTCGTTCCTCTGGTCGAGCCGATTGGCAAATCCACTGTGAAAGACGATCCCGTTCAAATAGGCGAACGTCATCGCGAGAGCCGCGGTCCGCAACGGATAATCGACGAGAGAGTGGACGAGAAGGAACGATATCGAAAGAAAGGCGGCTTTCTGCAACGGTTCTCTGCGAATTCCCACGGACGATATGGACAGAAGCACCGCATAGGCAACCAGCAGCAAAACCACCGGCGCGCCTCCCTCCAGCGCCAATTCCAAATAGTCGTTGTGCGCATGGTTCACATAGGATTTGAAGATCATGCTGCCTTTTTCATAGATCTGATAAACCTTCTGAAAGGCACCAAATCCCACACCGATGGTCCAGTTCTGTTCAATTCCCGCAATCGTGGTCCGCGCGAATTCGGCTCTTCCGAAGGCCGGGTCGACCACCTTGGCATCGATCTTTGCCCACGCCCCGATCGTGTAGATCGAAAGGCCGATGAAAACGGCCAGAATGCCATAACCCCCAAGCCTGGAGCGGGCAGACAGGAAGACAATGGAAATTGCGGTGATCGCCAGTCCGATCAGGATGCCTGCCCGCGAACCGGCGGCCAGGAGAAGCAGCAGGAGTGTTATCAGCCCGAGCGCCCCGGACAGAAGGTGGCCGCGGAACAGGCCGTAATAAACCACGAAGGGGATGGAGACGAACAGCAAGGCCGAGAAATGGTTCTGATTGGCAAAGAGGCCCGCATTGATCGTAAACGGCAGCAACCCCTCGATGGCGACGGTATCGGAAAGCGAATACTGGATCGCCGCCGCCAGGCCATTGCAGATCACGCCCATGAAAAAGAACGGGAGAAGACCGTGGACCTGCTCGGCACGCAGGCGCAGGACGCCGAGAAAGAATGCGGCGGCGGCAACGAAATAGAGCATGCACTCGACCGTGCGCCCGACGCCGACGCTGCCAAAGCGCAAACGGGTTGCGCCATCCAGCCACGGATCTGCAAGCAACACCGCGGGCCGCAACCCCTCGAACAGGGTCGCGGGCAGCGGCACGAGCTGAAAACAGAACACCGCAAGGGCAAGAACAAGCAACCACAAGATGACGCGGGGAATGGGCTGCCGGGACGGTCTCGAGAGAATGGCCGCGGCGCAGACAATCGCCGCAACCTCGATCAGCGTCTCGGTGTAGAGGCCGCTGGCTGTGCCGCCGCCGATCAGCAGGGACAGAAAGAGGACTGATCCAAGCGCATATTTGTCCCACTCCGCAGGCCGTCGCGACCGTTCTCTCACGACGAGACCCTTTCGATGCTCAATTTGTGCATGACCAACGTTCCTACATATCGGAACCGCCAACTCTCGGCGATCGCTGCCGTTTCCAACCTCAGCAACTGGATTGGGCATGCGGCCGGCTCAATCGTGAAGTCGAGGCTCAGGCTGCGCCTGTTGAAGGTGCCTTCCGGTATGTTGAAGCGCGCTATTTCGCGTGAAGGGTCGGCGCATCTGAGGGACCAGAACAAATCCTTTGGCAGTTTGAGGTTCGTGGCCGAAGCGTTCAGGGACATCCTGTAGGAACCAGGGGGCAGTTCGATGAATTGCTGGAGTGCCGCGTTCTTGACCGGCGTGTTCAGAAACCGGATCGTCGCTCCGCGGTCGCCTTCACCCGCGTCCTGCGACCCGGCGAAAGTGATCTCCAGGCCGGACCGCTCATGTACCACCCAGTCGAATGGTTTGCCGCTGTGAACCGGCTCGAAGCCACCATTGAAAATGTAGCCGCCCAGTTTGCGCTCCGCATCAGACAGGCTGAAAAGAAAGAGCCGATAGGCCGAGCCATACTGTTTCTGCCTGATATAGCCATCGATCACGGCCGACAATTCGTTGGACGTCGGAGGCGCCGGAGACCTGGCGAGATCAAGCAGCAACCGGTTTGCGGCCGCCAGCCCTTGGGGATTCTGGCCAAGAGTGGAAAAGAGCTTGCCACGCCATGGCGCTTCCGCGCTGATAGCGGCGAGCACGGCCCCATACCCCAGGGGATTTGAGAGAATGGCCGGCCAGCCGGTTGCCACGGCTGAAAACTGATCGGGCCACCGGCGCAACAAGATATCGATCTCGGCCACTGCCCTCACCAGGTCGCCCGTCTCGACGGAGCGGTCGATGGATCTCTGCAACGCGTGTATTTCGGTCTTGGACAGCATTCGAGCCTGGTCAAAGAGCTCGAACGCCTGATCCTTCTCCCCCTGGCGATACCTGATCTCGCCGATCAGGCTGTAAAGGCGCGCATCCGCGACATTGAAGCGGAGCGCATTTCCAGCCTTCACGGCCAACCCGTCGAGATCGGCCCCCCCGTTAGTCTGGTTCAGCTCGGCCGTAATGTCTCCGATCAAGGCATCCACGTTCAACGGATCGAGCGCGAGAGAGACGCTCGGCGCTCCAGTCTCAAGAAGACGACTTAGCCCGGTCGACGAAGCCATCAACACCAGAACGGAGGCGACGAACCAAACGCTTGAACGCAGGAGACTTTGCATGCGCGGGCTGGTCTGCTCCACCATCGACTTTGCCCTCAATTTTCGGGGTGCTCGTGCCGTACTCGTAGTACTGGTAGTTCATGTATTTGTAGGCGTAGTTGTAGTCGAACTTGTTCACCGAGAATTTCGACATCGCAGCCCCGATGACATTGGCTCCGGCTGCGCGCAGACGCTTCAGGGCCGTTTTGGCGGATTTGCGGGTTACCTGGTTGGTGGAAATGACCATCAGCGTACCTTCGGCAAGCCGGCTGAGGATCGGTGCATCCGAAAGCCCGACGACCGGCGGCGCGTCGATGATGACCAGATCGAAACGCTTGCCGAGATTCGTGATGATCAGGGCCATTTTGGGCGAAGAGAGCAGGTCCGCCGGGTTCGGCGGTATGGTCCCCGATGTCAGAACAGTCACGTTGGGGTATTTCGTTGCTCTGAAGATGCCAGGCAGATCCTCCTTGCGAACGGTGTTCGTCAGGAGATTGCTCAGGCCGATCGCGTTGTCGAGGCCGAACAGCCGATGCAGGTTCGGTTTGCGCAGATCACCGTCGACAAGCAAAACCTTGGCGCCGAGGGCGGCGAAATCCTGGCCAAGCTTGAGCGAGGTGGTTGATTTGCCCTCCGAAGGCTCGGAGCTGGTTACCAGCAGCGAACGCGGCGCCCCTTCCGCTCCGGAAAATTGCAGCGACGTCCGCAGCGAACGATAGGCCTCCGAAAGTCCCGATTTCTGATCGGCTATGCTGGCTACCAGTTCGCGGTCGTCGACGAGCGGCAAGATGCCGAGCATAGCCAGTCCGAGCTCTTTCTCGACCTGCTCGGGATTGGTGAAGGTGTTGTTCAGCAATTCGACGAGGTAGATGATCGATGCGCTCAAGGCCATGAAAAGCGCAAGCGCGATCGCAAGATTGATGCTGAGGCGAGGAGAATAAGGGCTCACGGGCTGGGTCGCGAAATCGACTACGGCGGCGGTTTGGGTCTTGAGCTCCGAACTCACGCCGACTTCATTCAGTTTGGCGATCAGGCCGTCATATTGCGACCGGTTGGAATCGACCTCGCGCTTGAGGATCGTGTATTTGATGTTCTTGTCGTTGAAGACGATCTGCTGCTTTTCCAGCTCCGCGAGCTTGGCCTTGAGATCGGCTTCCTTGTCTTGTGCCTCCTGATATTTCAACCGCAGCGAATCGGTTATCGCCAGCACGCCATTGTTGTAGACCCGTTGCAGTTCCTTGATCTGCGACTGCAGCTGCTGCATTTCCGGAAAGCCGGGTTTCAGAATGCCCAATTTCTGCTGGTATTGGCCTGTGAGGTCCGCCAGCTTCTCGCTGAGCTTCTGCAGGCCTTCGCTCTCCAGGACCGGACCGAGGCTGGCGCCACGTCCCTTGTCTATCTGGTCGACCATGCGCCCGGCATCGAGACGGTCCTGGATCGCGGTAGCGAGTGCCGTGTTGAGAGCCTCGATGTTCGATCCGATCAGCGACTTGTCGCCACCGGTGACGGTGATGCCGGCATCCTTGGCATAGGCGACCAGTTCCTCCTCCGACTTCTGCAGCTTCTGTTTGACCTGCAGGACCTGTTCCTGAATGAACTGCCTTGCCAGATCCGATGTCTCGCTGGTCTGGTCGAGACGCTGATCGATGAAGCTCTGCGCGACCTGATTGGCGACATCGCTCGCATATCTGGGCTTCTGGTCGGCGAAGGTGATCGACAACAGGCTGGTGTTCGTCACCAGATTGACCGTCAGGTCATCCAGAACGCGCTTGATCGCCATGGCTTCGCGCTCTTCAGGCGTCTTTTCCTGGATCGACGGCGATTTGGAAATCCCGAAGGCACGGTAGAAGATGTTACTGACCGAGAAACTCGGGGTCGGAAACAGGAAGTCAGGCTTCTCGGCGAGCCCCAGCTGAAACACGACACGCTGCGCCAGAGCCCTGCTCTTCAACTTCTCGCGGGCTGTCAGGAAAGCCCGCACGTCGCTGTTTTCGGAGACCACCTCGATGTCCTGGAAGACCTTTGCCGAAGGGACCAGGACTTCCAGCTGCGTCGTGGCCTGATATTTCGGTGTCTGCATCATCGTCACGATGACGCCGGCGACAAGGCCCGCCACGGCCATCATGACGATCAGCCAGCGATACTGGACGACATAGAAGAGCAAACGAAGCGGATTGAAGCGCTCGTCCTGGGCGGCATAGTCACGGCCATACGGGCTATAGTTCTGAGCCCCGTCGTAATAGAGGTCCGCGGACAGGGCTTGAGCTTGTCCGGGGCCGGCAATCTGGTACTGCCTGTTGCGATCGAGCATGGCGCAAGGTGATCCTGGGTTTGTCCGCGGCCGGCCGTGCCTGCCTTACGGAATGACCGCAATGCGGGCCGCGCTCGAGGCGAGACCCAGGGCATCCTTCAGATTGTTCATCGCGATTTTCGACTTCGAAGCGAACACGACGATCACATCACCGCCGTAAATGCGCGGGTTGCGATTCTTGCCGGCGCGTATGTCCTCGACGTTGTAGTTCGCGACCAGCTTGTTCTGACCGAGATTGCGGTAGACGAAGACCTTGCCGGCATCGCCGACGGCATTGAAGCCACCGGCAAGCGCGATCGCATCCAGCAGGGACGCATTGCTGGACACCGGATAGATACCAGCCCTGTTGACTTCGCCGTCGACCGTAATGCGTTGGCCGACCGACTCTTTCACGAAAATCGTCACGTCGGGCGATTGCAGGTATTTTGCGCCGTACGCGGTCTCGATTTCCTTCTCGAGCTGGCGGACGGTCTTGCCTGCAGCGGTCAGCGTGCCGATGAGCGGAAGGGAAATCTGTCCGCCGGCGTCGACCTGGACGGTCCTGTTCAAATTATCGACCTGGAAGACGCTCACTTCAAGCACGTCGTTGGCCGACAGCGGCTGCTCGCTGCCATTTTGCGTGTTTTGAGGTGCCGGCAAGTCCTTCACCACCTGCAAGGCGCCGCCGCCGGCAAGGGCGGTTGAAGACGATGTCGGATGCAACGCTTCGACGGGACTCGTCGATGATGTCGAAGACGAATTCGCGCAGCCTGAGAGCGCAAGCAATGCGACCAGCACCGAAATGCCTGCATTGCTCCTCGCAAGATCGAAAATGCCCATCACAGAGACCCGCTCTTGAACAGCCGGCCCAATCCGCCGAAACGGCCCGCGCTGTTGGCACCCAATTTCTTGGTGCTCACTTTTCCAATGGGCGCCAGCGGCTGATTCTGCAATATCGCACCCGGGCGTTTCACCGCCATATTGTAGGCTTCATCTTCGCCGCACCGATTTGCGATGGCGACAACGGCCTGGGAAAGCCCTGGCCTGCGTCTGGACGGGCTGTGGGCGTCGGATGCGATGATGTCCACCCTGCCCTCGTCGAGCAGCTTTTCCGAGTAGTACAGTGCGGTTCGGCCAAAGGCTCCCGTGACCGAATCCGCCGTGAGCTGGATAAGGCATCCCAATGCGTTCAACCGCTCGACCACGTCATAGTTCGATTTGATCCACGTCAGCCGTTCAGGATGGGTAAGGATCGGAACATAGCCGGCGCCAATCAGTCGGGAGGCGAGATTCTCCAGGCGCGGCGGCAAGATGTGGTGCGGCGGTTCGAAAAGGAAATATCGCGACCGGTTCAAGGTCGGCACCTTGCCGAGCCTCAGCCGGTCGGGAAGATCGGGCGAGACATGAACGTCGGCTCCGACATACAGGGTAAGCGGGATGCTGGCGCGGGCAAGTTCCCGGACCAATAGTTCGACTGCCTCGGCAATATTTGCCGTGCCGTTCTCATAGACACCGGGCATGACATGCGGCGTGCACACCATGTGTGTTGTCCCATCAGCCACCGCCAGCCGCGCCATCTCAAGCGATTCAGCCAGACTGGAAGAGCCATCGTCGAGACCAGGCAGGATATGGGAATGCAGGTCGATCATTGGCGTTTCTGTCTGCATGGAGGCAAAGCCAGACCGTTGCCTCGACAAAATACAAATGCGTCACCCGCATTGCGGCGAATGACGCATTTCACAATCACGCGGTACAGGAACGCTGGGGCCGACTAGCGGCTGACGGCGTCATCGTCATCCTGAAGGCCGAGAATAAGTGCCGCACCGCCGCCAACCGCACCGGCACCCAAAAGAACCGGCAAAACGCCAGGTTCGGAGCCGGTCGGGACGACGGCGGCCTGCGGCGCCTCGAACGATACGCACATCCCACCCTCGACGGGATCGACCTTGACGGTCACATTCGGTGGAACGTCGAATGCACAATTGGTACCGACGACCAGTGAGGCGGAAGCCTGCGCCCCGGTCATGATGCGTGCGCCCGAATAGACCGGCGCTTCTGCATTGACGCCGGCATAGCCGCCAGCCTGCGACATCTGGACATCACCGCGGACCTGGGTCAGTTGACCGACAACACTTCCCGAAACCGGCATGGCGGCAAGGCAGGAACACTGCGTGGCCTGTGCGAACGCTGCCGATCCGGCAAACAGGACGCTTCCAGCTGCGAGCGTCACAAAAGCAAAAACAACCCCTACCCGACCCGACATTTCCACCCCTTCGAACCAGCTATTCCCCCGCCAGGAACGGCTCACACACTATTTCACCCAGCAATAATCCAATATGGTTAACGAACTCGTCCAAACATACCTGCGTCGTATCCGGCCTACCGCCGCCGACCACCGCCTTCAGCGGCTGACAGCGTTGTCGTCGTTCTGCGTCGCGGCAAGCACGCCGGTGGCAAGAAGCGCGCCGGCGAAAATCCCCTCGGGTGGGCCGAAACCGCCAGGCGCACCGCTGGATTGCTGGACGGCCGCGGTCTGTTCCGAGCCCACCAGTTTGAGGCAGATGTTGCCCTCGACACGAGAGACATCCAGGCTCGAATTCGCCGGTACATCGAGATTGCAGCCGCCCACGGCCACGGATGCCGTCCCCTTCGGACCGACCACCACACGGCTGCCGAAATCAAGCGTGTTTCCCGCCTTGGCCGGACCGTATCCGGCGGCCTGCGACACCATCACATCGCCATTCGTGGAAACAATGGAGCCAACCGGATTTTGCGGACCGTGATAGGCGGTGGCGCAACTGCACGATGCATCCTGGGCAAACGCGGAAACCGAACCAAAACCGACTGAAACGACAAACCCAACCACTGTGGTTCTAACGATGAGCTTCATTCGTTTTGTCCTTCCCTCGAAGCGGCTCCTCGGGCCCGCCAAATCAAAAGACGATGATATCAGCGCGTAACAGTTTTTTGCCATAATTCCAACCCGTTTCGCACGCGCGAGAGATTTTTGACTTGCGGCGCGCCCTTTAGAGCACATCATTTTAGCAACCACTCATTAACAATTCTGATTATCGTCGCCCAATGTCTGATTATCCGGGAAAAAACCGAGATTTCCTTTGAACCGTGACTGCGCCCGAGCGCGACTGATCAGCGATTCGACAGGGCCGGAAGATGATTCACGATCGGAGATGCAGCCAGGACAGGCTTTGGGCCCGATCGACAGCCCGGACTTGGAAGTTGGTCATGGATCAGGAGCGATCAGCTCAAAGATAGAAACAGCGCCAATATCGGCCGGGATCAAAAAGCGGAAGGCGCTCCCGCCATCGCGCCGCGGCCCCCCCCGAGCTTCTCTATCTGGTGCATGTACCTCTCGACCACGATCGTTTCCGAAAACTGCCGTTCGACCTTCCTCCTGCTCTCAATTCCCATCGCATCCCTGGAAGCGCCGTCCATGACGGTGAATTCGGTCATCTTCTTCGCCAGGTCGCCGGCGTCCCTCACCTGGCAAAGGAAGCCGTTGACGGCATGATCCACCACCTCCTTGCAGCCAGGCACGTCGGTGGCGATCAAGGCCTTAGCCATGGCGGCTGCCTCGAGCAGCGAGCGCGGCGTGCCCTCCCTGTACGAGGGCAGGACGACGCAATCGGCTGCGGCCAGAAAGGGGCGAACGTCGTCGGTGGCACCGAGATACTCGACCAATCCCTCTTCAACCCATTGCTCGACTTGCGCGCGACTGACGGCCGTGCGGTTCTCGACATCGAGAAAGCCGAGGAGCTGGAAGCGCGCGGTCGGCGCTTGCCGGCGGACGAGGCGGGCAGCTTCGACAAACTCCCCGACGCCCTTGTCCCACAGCAGCCGCGCCACCATGAGGAAGACGATGGGGCTGGACGGCGCGCGCTCGCGAGGTGACGGCGAGAAGCGCAAGAGGTCGACGCCGGAGCCGGGCAGCAACGCGGTTCGCTCCTTGCGCACGATACGAGCCTCGACGAAAAGCATCCGGTCATCGTCGTTCTGAAAGAAAACCACCCTCGAGCGGGCCAGCGCCAGGCGATACAGGGCCTTGGCAATTCGCTGGAGCAGGCCGCCACGGACGAAGACAGTGCCGAGCCCCGAAATATTGTTTATGACCGCAATGCCGTTCAGGTTCGCGGCCATCGAGCCGAACACGTTGGGCTTGATGGTGAAGCCCACGAACGCCAGCGGTTTCTCGCGACGCAGAATGCGCCAGTAGCGCCACAAAAGCGCGAAGTCGCGAAATGGCGACGTGCCGGAATTGTCGATTTCGATCTCGACATAACGGCACCCCATGCGCGGGATCAACGACGAATATTCGTCCTTGGGCGCGACGACGACGACATCATAGCCGCGCCCCAGCAATGTCTCGATCAGACCCTTGCGGAAATTGACGACGTTCCAGGATGTGTTGATCGAGATGACGATCTTCTTTCCGACTTCAGACCCCACTCCCCGCTCCTCCGGATGCCCGTCAACCCATCACCTCACGCGGTCGCACAGCGTCCGGCCCAAAAGTCTCGAACAGCCGCAAGATCGCACCGTCATTGGCTACGGAAGAAATGCGCGCGAAGCAGGCGTCTCTTGCAAGTTGCAGATCCTCGGGCCGGGCGATGAGACCAGCGACCGCGCGTGCAATGTCCTGCGGATCATCGGGGTCGAAGTCGAACTCCGGTCCCGCCGGGAGGTAGTGCCTAGTGCCGCTGTCGCGCGACATCAATACGGCACATCCCGCCCAGGCCGCCTCGATGGGAGAAACCGCGGCCGGTTCGGTGCGCGAGGGCAATATCAAGATATCATGGTCGGCATAGACCGAGATCATCCCGTCATGAGCCATGTTGTTTTGAAAACGAAGCCTGTCCGCCAGTCCCAGCGCCTGCGCCTCCTTGCCCAAGGCCTGACAGAAAGCCGTGTCGGATTGCGTTGCCTCCTCGCCGCAGAACGTCAAGGAGAATGGTCTTGACGCCGACAGGCTCGCCAGCGCCCGCAGAAGCAGACTGTGCCCCTTTCGCTCCCGGTATTTCGCCACCATCAGGATTCGAGGCGGCCAGTGCAATGGCCTGCCATGCAGCTTTGCGATCTGGATCGGCGCGAAGGGACTTCCGAATGGCAGCGGCATGGCATTCCCCGCACCGGCAGTGCCCGGATTGGACGGAAGCCGTGACGTGAAATGCGGAATACCGAGCCATCCGAAGACTGCTCTTCGCATCCATGTACCGCTCCACGGCCTAGGCTTGGCGTCCTCCTGATCGTAGATGACCAGCTTGCGCCCCTGCAAAATCGCGCACAAGGCGGCGATCCTGCAGAACCATCGCGTCACGCCGCGCACGATCACCACATCGGGATCCAAGGCCCGGAGACGCCTCCAGTACGAAACGAGACCCGGAAAAGAACGCGGCGAATTCGGGATATTGCCGGGACATCGGGGCATAAGCCGGCGCGACAACGCCGACGGTGCCATTACGCTGGGGGTAAGAAGTACATGGTTCTCCGTGGATCCTGTCTCGACGACATCAACCGAAACATGATGGCCGGCCGAGGTCAGTATGCGCACCCAAGGCACGGCGTTGGTGTGATATCTCGGCAGGCAGAACAGGTATCTCAAAGTATCAGCCCAGGAAAAGTTCGGCGGCGCGGATCCGCCGTTTCAGCAATAATTGCGACACCGCCATCATTGCCGCATAGACCAGCGCGGATACGATCAGGCCGGCCCAGGCGATACCCGCAATCCCGCCCCAGCCCGAGAGGGCGAATGAAAGCGGCAGATAGACGACAATCGCGGACGCCATGATCTTGAGAAGCGGTTTTGTACCGGCCAGAACCTGGATCAAGGGGTTGAAATGCATTCCGGCCAGGCCGAGGCACTCGGCCGCGAACAAGATGGCAAAAAGCAGCGAGGCTTCGGCATAGGCCGAACCGGCGGCAAGAACGACGACGAGCTTTTGCAGCACGATGCCACCTGCAGCCATGCAGGCGGCGACGCACGCCGAAACCAACGTGATGCGGGCATTCAGCCTGTTCAGGCGGGCCGGAGATTCCTCGTTGGACAGCTTCGCGATTTCGGGAAAGACCACCTGGTTCAAAGGACCGGTCAGCCGGGACATCATCGTCGCCAGACGCGACGCCACGGAATAGGAGCCCGCGGCCACATCTCCCAACAGGCCTGCGACAAGGAACAAGGCTACATGGCGCCTCGCATTCACCAGCGTCGACAGCAGGCTGGTGCCGGTGGCCATGACGAGGAATATCCAAAAGAAACGCCGCCCGGAATGGGAACGAAGCGGATTGAACAGTTTGATATTCTCGCGTCGGGCATGGACAAGCAACCGGACGAACAGCGTCAGATTGTAGAGCGCACCGATCGCCGCCAGCACAACCACGTAGGCGACCAAAGGAGCCGTTACCGCCCACAGGACGAGCGAGGCGAGAACCACGGCAATCCCTTGCGCGAGCTGATTGCCGGCAATGACATCGTATCGCCCCTTCAGGCGAAGCACCCCCTTGGGAGTACCGGCAAGGCTGGCCAGCAAGGCAAGACTGTAGATCAGTGCCAAGAGCCTGTTCTGATGCGATACGCCGATCGTCTCGCCAAACAGCAGGATCCCCCCCATCGCCACCGCGGTGGCGACAAAGGCGGCCGAAACATCCAGCGCGATGCCGCAGGATGCCGCCGGGCCGAGGCGTGAGCGCGACTTGGCGGACAGCCTGATGACGGGCTGCCAGCTCTCGAACGTGGCGAGGCCGGAAATGAAAGCAACATAAGCCTGGATCACGGCGAGCGTACCAAAATCCGCCGGACCGAGCGAGCGTGCGTTGAGAGCCAGCGCAATGATGGAGCACAAGGCCGCCACGCCACTCGAGGATGTCGTCACGGTAACGTCCCGTGCGACCCGCCGCGCGCGCATCCATCCGGAAGGCTTGGCTATCGCCGTCATCTCCTCAGCCATGGTCCCGACGCAAGCCGCCTGGCCCCATCACCCCCGCGGGGACTTGCGGGAAGCACATTCGGTGCACGTACACCAGTCCGAATATGAAAAGCGCCACAAGGATGACCCGCTTGGCGGAGATGAACGCGCCGAGCAGTTCCTTGCGCTGAATGTAGAATGTCAGGTGAATGATCGCGACGATCAGACCGGCCTTGAGCGCCGCGCTGCGGACATTGCGGATGATCGCTTCGATAGCGACGCAAGCCAGGGACAGGATGACGACGAGCAGCGGAAATCCTGCGTAGCCGAAATTCGCGTAGAATTCGGCCCAGATATTGGCCGCGACACCACCACTGTAACCCGGAAAGAGCAGCGGTTGGACCTGCTCGTTGTAGGTGCAGCCATCCTTGCCGAAGACCGCGTCCGAAAATGGAATGAACGAAAGCGGCACCAGCCAGAGATTGGAACAAGGCAGTGTGTAGCCGTATTTCACGATAAGGTCCAAATGCGCCAGTGTCACGAACTGCTCCAGCCCGACAAGGGTGGAATCCGACAGCTGGTCGAACTTAATTTTCTGGCCAACGAGCTCGAAATTTCCCGCCTTCACCGCCGAGTAAACTGCTTTGTACACTGCCAGGAAAAAGAAGGCGGACAGCCCGCCGATAACGTACCTCTTCTTCATCATCATCAATGGAACGTTTCTGTATCTTATGTAAAGCAAAGACAGAATCGTTATTGCGATCGACGATCTGTGACCGATATAGAGCGTAAAAAGCAGCCCCAGACAGCTAAGGGCCATAACAAATTTGGACTGCTTCCAACCCGACAGAACCCCAAAGACGACACCGATAATGCACGTGTTGTAGAATATATATTGAAACCGCCCAGTAGATGACAAAACGTCAGCTTTCGAAGCGGAAAAAAGGGCCGGATTTGCAATCGAAATCCCGCCAAAAATAGCGATCATCGCAATTATTATCAGCGACTCGCCTTGGCCATCGTTGTCGATTTGGAAATTCTGGCGTCTTGGGACGAAAATAACCATCGCCGCGACGACACAAGCGATGGCAATGGCGATGGCGTACCCCGTGCCCAAGTCATATGCGAAATCATATTTCCGCCCACCGATATCAACGTACTGAAAGCCGCCGGCAACAAATGGAACGAAATAAACCAGACTCGATATCAGCAGAAGCATTTGCGGAGTGAGCGCAAACGGCGAAACCAAATAGTCTCTTCTGAAATCCTGCACTTTCAGCCTGCTGCCTTGCTCGAAATATGCGATTTCACGCCCGATAGAGCGCATCTGGGGCGCAAGGCGGACGACACCTAGACCTCGGCCATGATTACATGTGCCTGAATCTTGGCGGCAACTTCGCCGCTGCCATGTCTGTCCGCGATTGCCGATGCCGCGTAGTCTGTCGCAGCCTCCAGTTTTCCTGCTTCCCTGGCCTCGATCTCGCTGCGAAGAACAGTCCCCTGACAGTAGGCAACGGCAGGAACGCGCGCCGAGGAGGCGCGGCTTTGTTCGGCCCTGGTCTCGATCACGACATGGGAGAAACCCGCCTCCTCGACGTCCCTACGGATCAACGCCTTGTCGTGATAGCCGTGCGGCGTGCGGGCCAGGAAACGCGGTGGATCGCCGGGAAACATCCGCGCCAGTGCGTTCGTCACGTCATCGGCAAACACGTTGTCCTCGATGCGGTCCCATACGTTGAACAAAAACCGCCCTCCAGGTTTCAGGACTCGCCTGGCTTCGCGGTAGGCTGAGGTGCGGTTTGGAAAGAACATCGCACCGAACTGACAACAGACGAGATCGAAGGCCGCATCCTCAAACGGCAGCGCCATCGCGTCCGCCTGGCGCCAACTGATGCGACCGTCAGCAGTTTGCCGCGAGGCGGCATAGTCGAGCATCGGCTGGTTGAGGTCCGTCACCGTGTAGCGCGCGCCAGCGGACAATCCCGGCGCCAATGCGCGGGTCACAACCCCGGTGCCGGCGGCGATTTCCAGGACTGCGCCCGGCGACAGAGCCGCGGCCCGTCGCGCGATGTCCGCAGCGTACGGCTCGAAAATCAAAGGCACCATGTAGCGGTCATAGTTTTCGGGAATCGAGCCCGTGAACAGCTTGTCCGTTTCCAACATGGCAATCCCCACCGTCTGCCCGATGACTCGTGAGACTAGCATATTTTTGCCTGTTCCCGACCGTTTTCCGCGCACTAGCCATCGAGGGGCAATGTCTCCCACAGCGCGCTGTAGGATCTTGCCATCCGCTCCAGCGAAAAATCAGATGCGACGCGGTCGCGGCATGCCTGACGTCTGGCCGCCCAGGATCCGGACTCGCGCATTTCCAGAGCCATGCGGGTGATGGAGCGGGAAAGCGCTTCGGGATCCTGGCTCGGAACAACAAATCCGGTATTGCCGACAAGCATGCCGATGTCGCCGACATCCGTTGCCACGCAGGGCGTGCCACACGCCATGGCTTCGGCGACGACGTTGGGGAACGCCTCGCGGCTGGAGGCAAGCACATGGATGTCGAATGCATTCATGAGAGCAGCGACTTCGTCGCTCGGACCAAGCAGCAGCACCTTGTCGCGAACCCCGTACCGATCCAGCAATCCGGTAAGCTCGGTGTTCTCGGCCGTCATTCCAGGCCCAGCCAGAACGCAGTTGGAAGGGAACTCGGCGCGCACCGACAGCTTGGCCAAGGCGGCAACAAGGTTCCTGTGGTCCTTGTCGGGATGCCAGCGAGCGACGCATCCTATGACGAACCGGTCTTCCTCCATCGACCAGGCCCGACGCAGCCGCTCGCGTGCCTTGTCATCCGGCTCGAACACGGCCAGATCATAGCCGTTCGGTATTATCGTCCAGTTCGACGCCGAGTAGCCGGCGTCGATATGGCGCTGTGAGGCCTGTTGCGAACAACTCACAATGCGGGTCGGAACCATCCTGGATATGAGCGCGCAGCCCCTGTCCACCGCCCTCGTGGCCAAGGGGGCGGCGCGAGGATCCAGACCGGAATTGTGCATTCCCCAAACAACCAGCCTGATACCAGCAAGCCGCGCCAGGACGCCTCCGACCAGATTTGCGTGATACATCCAGCACTGGACGACATCGGGCCGACAGGTCGAGAGGACACGCCGAAATGCCGCAAGCCCGCTCAAGCTCAGCCTTCCCCTCGGCATCGACAGGCAGGTCAGCGGCACCCCCGCCTCGCGAAGCAGCGGTCCGTATTTTCCCTCGTCGGAAAGCGAGACCACGGCATGCGAATGGGTGTGCTCGGCCGTGCAGAGGCGGAACAAAGCCGCCTCGGCGCCGCCATTCTGCAACCCGGTGATGACATGCAGGATTTTAATCCGGACGCTCCTCTCCAGTGGTTCTCGCCGGACCTAATCCCATCGCGAGCAGATACGCGTCGGCCACTTTCTCGACACTGAAATCGCGCGCCCGATGTCTGACGTCGGGCGGATTGGCATCGTCGAGGCCGGCCACTATCGCGGCCGCAAGGGCTTGCACGTCGCCCACGGCGACAAGGCGCCCCCATCTGCCGTCCTCCAGGATTTCCGCCGGTCCGCTTTCACAGTTCGTGCTCACCACCGGCGCACCGCAGGCCATTGCCTCGATGATCGTATTGGGAAATCCCTCCCTTCGCGACGAATGGACAAACAGCGCGGCGCGACGCATCCACGGATATGGATTCTTCGAAAACCCGACCAGGGCGACCGAGGACTGCAGTTCGAGGTCATCGATCATGGCCTGGAGCGAGGTGCGCAGCGCCCCTTCCCCGACAATCGCCAGTTTGACCGGTCGCGTCCTGGCGACCTGCGAAAAGCTGCTAATCAGAGTGGCGTGGTCCTTGGCGAAATCGAGCCGGCCGACGGCGACCAGCAGCAGCCTGCCATCCTCGTGCGCGAACGGATGATCGATGGGCGCGCCAGCCTGTGCCTGGATGTATTCGATATCCAACGGATTGTGGATCGCGTCGACGGAATTCGGGTCGAGCCCGATGCTCCTGACGAGATCGTCGGCGACGCCATGCGAGACCGCTATTATCCTGTCGGCGTGGCCGTATGTCATCCGCATGAGGAACGGCAGGAATCTCTCGCGGATCAGCTTCGTGTCGGCAAGCGTCCGGGACAGGTTGCTTCTCTCGGAGATGACCGTGCGCACTCGTTGCCTTGACAGGAAAGACGACACTATTGCCAGGATATTGGCGTGAGGCAGGGCCGACAGCATCACCCGCGGCCGCTCCGCCCTGAGGTAGCGGATCAGGCCGGGCAGCGAAAACAGCATGCGAGACGCCCTCAGGTCCACGATATCGATGCTGCCGGGGACCAGGGAAAGATAGTCGCCGACAGCACGCCCGAGCACGAGATCGGTCACCAGCCCGCGCCGGTCGAATTCCCGCGCCAGGGTAAGCATTGCCCGCTCGGTGCCACCTGCCCGGAGCGAGGGAATGAAGACGGCGATCCGGGCCTTTGGATCGACCGGCGCCTTCGCGTCTTGCCGCATGCGCTTCATCGGGTTGGCAGTCCGATCGGCGCGCTGTTGCCTTGTCCGGCACCGCGCGTCGCGCGCCCATCGGAAAGCAAACGCCGACAGCCGACCTCCAGCGATGGGGGGCATCCTGGATGGATCACTGTCTTCGCCGAAAGACATAGGCATAGGTTTCGGCCGCGTCCTTGCCGAGCACGAGAGCCGTGACGCCAAGCCAGAGGCGCCAGGCGAGGAAGGCCGGCACGAAGGCGTAAAAGTAGGAACTCCTCCAGAACAGGCGCCGCTGGATCAGTTCCAGCCCATTCTGGGCCGCGATCCTTTCCACTTCGCTTGGCAGGCATTTGTCATAGAAGGCGGGGAATCCGTCATGGCCCCTGCCCTTGTCCGGATAGATGGCGAACAACAGGCGCTGCTTGACGCGCTCCGGCAATATCCGGTTCAAACTGGCGAAAACAGCGTTGCGCGAAGGCGAGAAAATGGCAACCAGACCGCCCGGCCTCGCGCAACTGGCGATGCCGCGAAGCGCGCCCTCGCCATCGCGGACATGTTCCAGGGTCGCCTGGCATATCACCAGATCGGCATCCTGGCGTCCCGTGAACACGGTAAGGTCCGCCTCGATCTCCTCGTCATAGATTCCATCGGGAGCCTTCGACAGTTCCTCGGCGGCAAGGTCCAGCCCGACCACGACGAGCCGCAAGCGACGCTTCTGCGGCAGGCTGACGAGCGGCCTTGCCCCGCCGCCGAGGTCGTAGACCAGTGCGTCCGGCGACAGCAGTGCCGGCGCTATTTCGGTCGCGAATGTGCGATTGCCGTCAGCGCGAAGGCGTGGCGGCAAGGCTCTGTCGAGATATTCAGAGACCGCGACGTTCGCGCGCACAAACCCCCTCAGCAACGACGCCGTCTCCTTATCGTTTCGCGCTACCCCTGCCCAAAATAACCCTGGTACCACTCGACGAACCGTCCGACGCCTTCGGTGACCGAGGTGCGGGGGCGGTAGCCGACGGCCGCTTCCAGCGCGGAACTGTCCGCAAACGTGTCGGGCACATCGCCGGCCTGCAGCGGCAGGAGTTCGATCACGGCCTTGCGGCCGAGCGCGGTTTCCAACGCCTCGACATAGGCGGTCAGTTTCACCGGATTGTTGTTGCCGATGTTGAAAATGCGCCAGGGCGCGCTGCTGGTCGCCGGATCCGGATGGCTGGAGTCCCAGTCCGGGTTGGCCGCGGCCGGGCTGTCGCTGGCGCGGATCACACCCTCGGCGATGTCCTCGACATAGGTGAAGTCGCGCGAGTGATTGCCGTTGTTGAACAGCTTGATCGGCTCGCCGGCCAGGATGCTGCGGGTAAACAGGAACAGCGCCATGTCCGGGCGCCCCCAGGGGCCGTATACGGTGAAGAAACGCAGGCCCGTGGTGGGCAGGCCGAACAGATGGCTGTAGCTGTGCGCCATCAGCTCATTGGCACGCTTGGTGGCGGCATAGAACTGCAGCGGATGGTCGGCCGGACGATGCTCGGAAAACGGCATGTCGGTGTTGGCGCCATAGACGCTCGACGTACTGGCATAGGTCAGGTGCCCGACACGGCTGGCGCGGCAGGCCTCGAGCATGTTGGTGAAGGCAATGATGTTGCTCTCGACATAGGCGCGCGGATTTTCCAGGCTGTAGCGGACGCCTGCCTGCGCGGCGAGATGGATCACCCGGTCGAAGCCGTGATCGGCGAAGCAGCCGTCGACCACGCTACGGTCGGCGAGATTGCCGTGGATGAAATGATAGCCGGCATTGGTGCCGCGGCTCGCCTCGGCAAGCAGCCGCAGCCGCGCCTGCTTGATCGCGGGATCGTAATAGTCGTTGATGCTGTCGATGCCGACGACCTCGTCGCCGCGCTCCAGGAGCCGCCTGGCGACATGATAGCCTATGAAGCCGGCCGTGCCGGTGACCAGAACCTTCATCAGAAGCGCCCGTCCGTAACATCCCTTGGGAACAGACCCTTGATGTCGTAGACGACACTGGGATCCCCGCAGAGCGCCTTCAGCCCGGCAACACCCAGGCTGCGGAACTGCTGGTGTCCGACAGCAACGATGACGCCGTCATAGCGCCGGGACGGCATTTCCTTCACACTGGCAATGCCAAAGGCGCGCGCGCACTCCTGCGTGTCGACCCAGGGATCCCAGATATCGATGCCGGCATTGTATTGCCCGAGTTGCGTGACGATATCGGCCACCTTCGAATTCCTCAGGTCCGGGCAGTTTTCCTTGAAGGCGGCGCCCATGACCAGTATCCGGCTGCCGACGACGGGTATGCCCTTGCGCATCATCAGGCGGGCCGTCTGGTCCGCCGCATGCTGGCCCATGCCGTCGTTGATGCGGCGGCCGGCAAGAATCACCTCGGGATGATAGCCGAGTTCCTGGGCCTTGTGGGTGAGATAATAAGGGTCGACGCCGATGCAGTGCCCGCCGACGAGACCGGGCGTGAAGCGCAGGAAATTCCACTTCGTGCCTGCCGCCTCCAGCACCTCCGACGTGTCGATGCCGAGTTTGCCGAAGATCAGCGACAGCTCGTTCATAAGGGCGATGTTCAAGTCGCGCTGCGTGTTCTCGATGACCTTGGCTGCCTCGGCCACCGCAATGCTTGACGCACGATGCGTGCCGGCCGGCACGATCGAGGCATAGAGTGCATCGATGGCCTGCGCCGCCTCCGGCGTGGAACCGCTGGTGACCTTCACGATCGTTTGCAGCCGGTGCTCGCGATCGCCGGGATTGATGCGTTCGGGGCTGTATCCGAGGAAGAAATCGCTGTTGTAGCGCAGCCCCGAATGTCTCTCGATCAAAGGTGCGCAGACCTCTTGCGTGCAGCCGGGATACACGGTGGATTCGAAGATCACCACTGCGCCGGGCGATATGGCCTTCCCGACCGTCATCGACGCCATGACGAGCGGCCTCAGGTCCGGTCTGTTGGCCCTGTCGATCGGCGTGGGCACTGTAACGATGAAAATCCCGCAGTCGCGCAGATCGGCCTTGTCGCCGGTGAATTTCAGCCCTGTGGCGGCGGCGATTTCCTCCTTGCTGGCTTCGAGCGTATGATCCTCGCCGCGCTGCAACGCCTCCACCCGCGACGGGTTGATGTCGAAGCCGACCACGTCCCTGGTCGCCCCGAAGGCCACCGCCAGAGGAAGACCGACATAGCCAAGTCCGATGATAGCTATTTTCCGCGCGGCGAGATCCATTGCTTCCTGCAGGCACGATTGGTTTTCGTCGCCGATTTGGCTATCGCGCACCAAAACCGGTAGACATCGTTTTTATGGTTCTGAGAACGATCAACACGTCCAGCCAAGGCGAGAAGTTCTTTATGTAGTAGAAATCGTAGTGCAATTTTTCCATGACATCCCCGACCGCCGCGACATGGCCCTGATTCACTTGCGCCCATCCGCTGACGCCCGGTCTGACGATGTGTCGATACCGATAAAAAGGCAGCTCCGCCTCATACCACTGCGACAGCACGACGGCCTCCGGCCGCGGTCCGATCCAGCTCATTTCGCCGCGCAGGATGTTGATGGCCTGCGGCAGTTCGTCGATCCTGTATTTGCGCAGAAAATGCCCCACCCGCGTGATGCGGTCGTCGTCGCGTTTGGTGATCGCCCTGTCCTTGTCGCTGCCGGAGCCTGCTTGCTGGCGCATCGAGCGAAATTTGTAGACGGTGCAGATCCTGCCCCTGTAGCCGATGCGCGGCTGGCAAAACAGCACCGGCCCTTCCGAATCCAGCCTGATCAGCAGCGCTACAAGCAGCAGAACGGGAGAAAGGACGATGACCAGGACAAGCGCGGAAATCCAGTCGACTGCCTGCTTGATCTTCAGATAGGCCTGATTCGGATTGAGCGAGCCGAGCGTGTTTTCCGACAGATGCTCGATCTCGACACGGCCCGTCAACGACTCGCTGACCTGCTTGACGTGGTAGACGGGCGTGCCCGACAGCGCCCGGTCGGCGATGTAACGCTCCCATTCGGCGCCGAGATTGGCACGCAAATCGACAACCACGCCGCTCGCCCTTTCGATGACGGTGCCGGGCGACCTGAGCCAGAACCAGTGCACCCCCGGCAAGGCTTTCAGGCGCTCGACGTCGCCACCGGGGATGACGGCCAGCCGGTACGGCTCCAGGCGCCGGGTCATGAGGCTCAGGCCGAAATACCAAAGCGTGGACTGCGTGAAGCTAGCCGCAGCCTGAAACCGGCTATACTCGAAGCGGAAAAAGAAAATGGTCAGGAAAACAAGGCCATAGGATAGGACGAATGTCGGCAGGATATAACTTGCCGCGGCCACACCGGGAAAATTGCCGATCCGGCGATAGGCGAGAAAGCCCGTGACATGCGCAATGATGGCGGCCGCGACGGTTATCTGCAGATTGGCCGAGTAGAACGCGTCCGGATAGGAGGCTATCCGGATCAATGCCGGCGCGATGATTGCGAATGTCAGTCCGCCGACGAGCTGGAAACGAATTCTGAAGAGGAAATGACGGCTTCCGACAATCGTTGATGTGGCGACATTCAACTTCTTCCCCCTTCCCTTCCCCGAAGGTGCCCCGTGTCGGCAATCGCCACTACACTTGGCAGGCCACTCATCCGCAAAGCGAATCGGACCTCTCGCCATGGGCGATTCGACTCAGTCGAAGATCAAGAGCTACGCCAGCGCGGCCGCGCCAGCAAGCATCTATTTGACAGCAACATTAGGCGGGAATTTTCATCAGCAGCATTGCTGCGTGCAATCTACAAGCCGCTGCTAATGCGACGACTTACTCTTCGAGCTGGAAAAATACAGCCGGTGTCCCGGCCGATATAGACGCGATATCCTTGGCGCCGATCGGGTCTCACGCCAAATCCGCCGGACCGCCTGGCGAGATCGCGATCGGAAGTAGTCTGCGGGTCCGGAATGTTCCGGACCCGATGCTCGCAAATTTCAGGCGCGCTTCAGCAACGACCAGACGGCCGGTACCAGGCTTGCCGCGAGCGCAACCTTGATCAGGTCGCCGACGATGAACGGCACGACGCCGAACTGCCAGGACTTTTCCGGGCCGATCAACATTGCCAGCCAGGCAAACCCCATCGCCATCATGACGACTTCGCCAACCAGCATGGCGTTGAAAAGCTTGATCGGATGACGGTCCCAGCCGCGGTCGGCAGCCCAGCCGACAATGGCCGCCATGACCACGAAGCCAGCGAGATAGCCGCCGGTCGAGCCGACCATATAAGCAAGGCCGATGCCCTTTTCCGGCGTGCCCTGGAAGACCGGGAAGCCCATCGCGCCTTCCGCCATGTAGAGCAGCAAGGTGGCGACGCCGAGCCGCATGCCGAAGGCGGCGGCGATCAGGAAGACGGCGAGCGTCTGCATGGAGATGTCGACAGGCCCAAGCACGACCCTGGTCTTGGCCGAAAGGGTGAGCAGCAGCGTTCCGGCAATCGCCAGGATGAACTGCGTTGCCAGCCGCGCCGCGCCGTCCTGCGGCATGGCCAGAAAAACAAGCGGGCGCGTCGTAGTTGCGGTCGTCATGGTCTTCCCCAATCCAATTTAGCCGCGAACCAACCATCGCGGTCTTGCGTTTTCCTATATTGGCTTGCGTGCTATGCGGCAATCGGTTTTGCCGTTCCGGGAACAATGTGCCGACATGGCTGTCAAATTCGATACCAGTTTCGAACCCGCCTATGGCCAAGGCGTAGGCGTGGCTCCCGGCGTGCAACGCGTCACGGCCCGCAACCCCAGCCCCTTCACCTTTCACGGCACCAACAGCTATGTCGTGGGGCACGACACGCTGGCCGTGATCGATCCCGGCCCGGACGACGAAACGCATCTCAAGACCTTGCTCGACTTGATCGCCGGCCGGCCGGTCAGCCATATCTTCGTCAGCCACACGCATCGCGACCACTCTCCGCTGGCGGCCAGGCTGAAGGAGCGCACCGGCGCCCAGGTGCTGGCGGAAGGGCCGCACCGGCCGGCAAGGCCGCTGCATATCGGGGAAACCAATGCGCTCGACGCCAGCGCCGACACCGCTTTCGTTCCCGACACCGCATTGCCGGATGGCGCGTTGGTCAATGGCGACGGCTGGGCGATCCGCACGGTGCTGACGCCCGGCCACACGGCCAATCACGCAGCGTTCGCGCTGGAAGGCACCGGCATCCTGTTTTCAGCCGATCATGTCATGGGCTGGGCAACCTCGATCGTCGCCCCGCCCGATGGGGCAATGGCCGATTACATGGCATCCCTCGACAAACTGATCGAGCGCGACGACCGCCTGCTGTTGCCCGGCCACGGCGGGCCGGTGACGGCACCGCGCGCTTTCATGCGCGGACTGAAGACCCATCGCAAGATGCGCGAGCGGGCCATAGTCGAGCGGGTCAGGGCCGGCGACAGGACGATTCCCGACATGGTCAAGGCGATCTACAGGGACACCGATCCCCGGCTGCACGGCGCCGCCGGCCTGTCGGTGCTTGCCCATCTGGAAGACCTGGTGGCGCGCGGCGTGGTGACGACGGATGCCGCTCCCGCCATCGACGGCGTTTTCAAGCCAGGCCGATAGGCGAAGCCATCACGCGCGCCGACCCGCCGGTGCACTGCGTCCGGAAGACAACTACTCGGCCGGCGCCGCCCCGACCTGGCCGGCGACTTCCTGGTCCAGCTCCGCCAGGAACGCGGTGATGCGCGCGGCATTGTCGCCAAGGTCGTGGCGGCCGTAACGCGAGGCGGACCGCATGTCGACGATGACAGTGTCGCCGTCATCGGTCACACGAATGGCGACATCGGCGGGAAGACCAAGAACGAAACTCGAGGCAGTGGCGGTGATGGTCACCTCCGTCTGACCGGCGACTTCGGGATAAGGTTCCGAAAGGTCCCAGCCGCGCCGGTCGAGCACGGTTTCAACGGCATTGACGATGGTCTCGAATGGCAGGTCGTAGCTGCGAGCGGTGACCAGTGGATAACTGTCGGTCTGCAACGTCTGCTCGCCCGGCGTCGACGGGGACAGCACGTTCATGTCCGCGGTCCGGTCACCGACGTCGAGCGCCGGCGGCTCTTCAAAATCGGTCGAGATGTCGCGCAACGGCGGATAGATCGACGCCCAGTAGGCGGCAACGCCGTAGGGAGTGAGCACCAGCAGTGCCAGCAAGGCGCCGACGGTCAGATCGCGGCCGCCACGGTCGCCAAAATTCCACAGCCTGGCAAAGGCCAGGCCGGCAAACAGCAGGGCCAGCGCCGCCAGCAGGGCGACAACGCCCAGCACCCACAGGAACACCGGCGTCTGGACGAGGCCGAAGCGGTGGCCGACAAAGTTCGTCAGCAGAAGCACCGCCGAAAAGGCGGCCGTGCGCCGCGACCAGCCGGCAGCCTTCGACGTTTGCCGTTCGGGAATGCTAACCATTATTCTCTGCGCTGCCCCAACCCGGACGGAGGTTTAGTGCCTTTTTGCGGCGGCTTGAAGCCGAAACTCGCGACATTCCTCAATCCGTCGGCAAACGATAGTCCCTGAACTGCTGACGCAAGGTGATCTTCTGGATCTTGCCGGTGGCGGTGTGCGGTATCTCACCGACGAAAGCGACGTCGTCGGGCATCCACCATTTGGCCACCTTGCCATCCATGAAATCGAGAATCTGCGCCTTGGTCGGTTGCTTGCCCGGCTTGGCCACGACAACCAGCAAGGGCCGCTCACCCCATTTCGAATGCTGGACGCCAATGGCCGCCGCTTCTGCCACGTCGGGGTGGCCGACCGCCAGATTCTCCAGGTCGATGGTCGAAATCCATTCGCCGCCCGACTTGATGACGTCCTTGGCGCGGTCGGTGATCTGCATGTAGCCGCCGGCATCGATATGGGCGACGTCTCCGGTGTCGAACCAGCCGTCCTCGTCGAACTGCTCCGCGCCGGCGCCGCCGTAATAGGCGCGGGCGACCGCCGGACCGCGTACCTTCAGCCGGCCAAATGTCTTGCCGTCCCAGGGCTGATCGTTGTCCTCGTCGTCGGTGACTTTCATTTCGACGCCGAAGGGCGGGTAACCCTGCTTGCTCTGGATATCGAGACGGGCCTCGCCCTCGAGCGCGGCATAGTCCGGCTTCATCGTGCACAGCGTGCCGAGCGGCGACATTTCGGTCATGCCCCAGGCATGGATGACCTGGACACCGTAATTGTTCTGGAACTTCGTCATGATGGCGCGCGGGCAGGACGAGCCGCCGATGACGACCTTGTTCAGATGCGCAAGCGTCTTGCCGGTTTCCTCCAGATATTGCAGCAGCATCATCCATACGGTCGGCACGGCGGCGCTGAAGGTCACCTTCTCCTGATCGAGCAATTCGTAGATCGAGGCCCCGTCCATCTTGCAGCCAGGCATGACCAGTTTGGCGCCGATCATGGGACCGCTCTGGCCAAGTCCCCAGGCGTTGGCGTGAAACATCGGCACCACCGGCAGGATCGTGTCGCGCGCCGACAGGCCCATGGCGTCGGGCATGGCCGCGATCATGGCGTGAAGCACGTTCGAACGATGGCTGTAGACGACGCCCTTGGGATCACCCGTCGTGCCCGACGTATAACACATGCCGGCGGCGGTGCCTTCGGGGAAGGTCTTCCAGGCGAAGTCGCCGTCGGCCTCGTCAAGCCACTCCTCATAGGCGACGGCACCGGGCAGGGTCGTCGGCGGCAGGTGCGCCTTGTCGGTGAGCACGATCACCTTCTTCAGCGATTTGACGGCGCCGGCGATCTTCTCGAGCAAAGGGATGAAGGTGAGGTCGACGAAGACCGCCTTGTCCTCGGCGTGGTTCATGATCCAGACGATCTGCTCGGGAAACAGGCGCGGATTGAGGGTGTGGTAGATGGCACCGATGCCCATGATGCCGTACCAGGCCTCGATATGGCGGGCGGTGTTCCAGGCCAGCGTCGCGATGCGGTCGCCCAAGGCAAAACCGTCGCGCTCCAGGCGCTGCGCGACCTTGAGGGAACGGCGATGGATGTCGGCGTAGGTGGTGCGCACGATCGGTCCCTCGATCGAACGCGACACGATCTCGCGCGCACCATGCTGCCGCTCGGCGTTGTCGATCAGCTTATGGCATAGCAGCGGCCATTCCTGCATCAGTCCCAGCATGCCGGTTCCTCTCCCTCACGCTTTTCGCGTTTCGCTTTTGGGCGCATTGTGAAGCGAACCGGGGAATTGTCCAGCCACTCGCAAGCGCAACGCGCGAAAGGCGCAGTAAGCCTGGACTGGCAAACGGTTGAATCCGGAGGCTTTTTGATTTCGCCTGGGCGGCCCTGCTGCCATTGGAATGGCAGTGGCTTCAAATGCATTACATCGATGCAAACTCTCGTGATCGAAGCGGTCGCAGAAAGTGCCACAATCCGGCCATCGTCGGTGTTAAGTTTCGTTAATGGGCAAAGGGGTGCGATTGGCGACTGAAAGAGGTTCGCATGGACGCGCTCGACGATAAGGATCTCGAGAGTACGCTTGCCGAAAGCCTGGCCGATCTGGTGCCGGACGAAAAGACGGTTTCCGAAGACGAGTTCGTCGAAGTCGTCGGCGGCGCGCTCGAAGCTGTCGGAGGCACGCTGCTGTTCAAAATGTGCGTCCAGAACGAAGGCGAAGGCCAGCATGTCGCGGCGGCATCCGTCGGCGATGGCGGCAACCGCCAGTTCCTGCTGCTGACCTTGCCAACCGGCGGCGGAGCACTGAAGGTCGAGACCGTCTCGAGAAGCAGCAACCCGGTGGCCGGCATCGCGGCCGCCTATGCCGGGTTGATCGACGCCTTCAAGACCGCCGCTTGAGTTTGTGCCACCACGCCAAGTGAGCGTTGCGCCACGCACATGCGCATCGCGTCCGTCTGTCTGTGACGGCGGGGTCTTGCGCAGCCCGGCCGCCCACCACACTTAAGGTCGGGGCAAGGAGAGACCAGCATGGACAAGATCGCGAACCCGGCACCCGGCTTCCAGCGCAATCCAGACAAGATCATCACGATAGAGCCCTATTCGGGCACCGTCACGGTCCGTGCCGGCGATACGGTCATCGCCTCGTCGGCGAACGCCAAGGTGCTGACGGAGGCCCCCTACCCCGCCGCCTTCTACATTCCGTTCGCCGACATCGATTTCGACAAGCTCAGCCGGACCGACCATGCGACCCACTGCCCCTACAAGGGTGACGCCAGCTATTGGAGCGTGCTGCCGGCGGGCGAAGCGGGCAAGGACGCGATGTGGGCCTATCGGCAGCCTTTCGACGAAATGATCGCCATCCGCGATCACGGCGCATTCTACGCCAGCAAGGTCACCATCGAAGCCAAGCCAGGCTGAGCAAGGCCGGCTCCAGCATCGCTGCCCCCTGCAAGGTCAGTCGGTGGTGCCGTGATTGCCGAAACCATCGACATCGTCGAGCCGCACAAAGGTCATGCCTTTGGCCTTGAGTTCCAGCAGGCCCTGGACCACGCCCTCGCCGGCGGCGTGGGTCGGCTGGTTGATGTGTGAGATGATGACGTCGCCGTCCTTGGCCGCGGCGATGCGTCTGGCCGTCTCCTTTGCACCCAGCAGCGAACCGCCGTCGCCATTGATCGAGAAGCCGGCGATCTTGAAGCCGAGCTTGCGGATCATGGCGATGGCCGAGGGGCTGTACTCGGCCGTCGCGCCGCGGAACCATTTCGGCGCCGGCTCGCCGGTCCTGGCAAGCGCCGCGACGCCCGATTCGACCTCGGCGAGCACCGCTTCCGGGCTGCCGGCGCTCTTTATGCCGTAGATCTTCTGGGGCGTGTCGACCGCGGGCACATGGCGGCCGCCGTGATTTTCAAGTTCGAACAGGTCGGGATGCGCCTGCATGATCGCAACGGCCTCGGCGTTTCGCTTCAGCCAGATGCCGGTGACGAAAATGGTGGCCGGTATCTTGTTTTCCACCAGCGCCGAGAGAATCCGCGTATCTGTCTTGCCGCCGCACGCATCGAGCGTAAGCGCAACGCGACCGGTTCCGCTTGCCGCCGGCTTGATGTGCAGCGTCGGCTCGACCAGCGGCGCGGCCTGGGCGGAGAAAGCCTGGGCGCTCGATATCAGCGCCACCGACATGGCGATCATGCAGAGATGTTTTTGCAGCAGACGCATCTAACCAAATTCCCGACCGACGAGTTCAAGCCGGCATCCCAAAACCCGCATGAAGGCAAAATCGGGACAATGGATAGCAGAAAACCACCTGGCGCGGCAATTTGACCTTACGCCTGGTGAACGACCATCATGCGACAGCCTTGCCGATCCATCGGCCTCACACCGCGCGTTCCTTTTGCAGCCCGGTGCGCGCCATGATCTCGCGCGCCGCATCGACGACCGGCTTCACCTCCAGGCGCCAGACGCAGCAAGCCTTGCTGGGGTCGGGCCAGCGACACAAATCCCTGGCCACGCAATCGCACGGCATTGACGGCCGAAGCGCAATGCAGGGCACGCCGACAGGTCCCCAGCGTGACGGATGCGTCAGGCCGAAAAGGCCGACAACCGGGGTGCCCGCGGCAGCGGCCATGTGCATTGGGCCACTTTCATTTCCAAGAAACAGCCGAGCCTGTTCCAGGACCGCCAGAAGGCTCTCCAGCGACAGGGTTCCGACCAGGTTGACCACCGGTGTCGCCGTCCCGGCGACGATGCGCGCGGCGGTCTCGCGTTCGCCCGGCCCGCCCACGAGGGCGACGCCCAGTCCGGTTTCGGTTGCAATCTCGTCAATCGCCTCGGCGAAGCGCTCCGGCTGCCATTGCCGGCCCTTGAAGCTCGCGCCCGCATGGACGGCGACAAAGGCGTTGGGGTGGATATGGTGTCTGCCCAGAAGTGCGAGCGCCTTGGCGGTCTCGAATGGCAGCGGCTGGATGCTCGGTACCGTCACGCGCAGATCGACGCCGAGCGCTTCAAGGGGAGAGAGATAGCGATAGACAAAATGCTGGCCACCAAACCCGTATGGTTTGGCAAATACGTTGGCGGGCTGCCGCTCAAGGAGTTTCAGTGGCCTTTCGGGAGGGTTGTAGCCGACACGTGTCCCGGCGTTGACGAATCCGTTGACGATGCGGGACGTCTTGGAGTCGGTCAGATCGATCGTCAGGTCGAAATGGAACCGGCGCAGCGCCCGCACCATGGCGTAGAGTTCTTTTGCGCGCTCAAGCGTGGTGCCCCGCATGCGGGGCCGCCTGAAGGAAACCACCTCGGAAGCGATGCCATGGGCGACCACGAAGCGCTCGAAATGCGCTTCGCACAGGAACACGATCCTGGCACTGGGGAATTCGAGCCGCAGGTTCCTGGCAAGTGCCGAGGCGAGGACGATATCGCCAATGAATTTCGTCTGGATGATCAGGATCGAGCGGAACGGCGCGGGTGATATCTGCAATGTCTGTTTCCAGGGCAATTGGCGGATCACCCGCAAATTGGGCAGAAACAATGTCGAGATTGCGCGACGCCACCAGCACGTTCGCGTGAGGTTTCATACAAAACCGTAAGCTTCCGTCCGGACGGGCCGAACAGCTCAGCGGCCGGCAGATCGCCGAACCGATCCAGTGGCTTGTCTTGGAAAGGCAAGGACGGAAAAACCGCCCGTGCCTTTCCTAAACTGGTCTATCGGCGGCCCGCCTTCGCCGCCTGCACGGCGGCCTGCGCTGCCGCCAGCCTGGCGATCGGCACGCGGTAGGGCGAGCACGACACATAGTCCAGCCCGACCTCCTCGCAGAAGCGGATCGACGAGGGATCGCCGCCGTGCTCGCCGCAAATGCCGAGTTTGATGTCGGGGCGCGTCGCCCTGCCCTTTTGCGCGGCCATGCGCACCAGTTCACCGACGCCGTCGATATCGAGCGAGACGAACGGATCCTGCTCGATAATGCCCTTCTGGCGGTAGGTCTCCAGGAACGAGGCAGCATCGTCGCGCGAGATGCCGAAGGTGGTCTGGGTGAGGTCGTTGGTGCCGAAGGAGAAGAATTCGGCCGTAGCGGCGATGACATGGGCGCGGATCGCCGCGCGCGGGAGCTCAATCATGGTCCCGGTGAGGTAATCGATCTTGACGCCGCTCTCCTCCATCACGCTCTTGGCGACCGCATCGATGCGCGCCTTCACATAATCGAGTTCCTTCACCAGGCCGACCAGCGGCACCATGATCTCGGGCACCACCAGCGCGCCGGCTTTCTTGCCGGCCTCGACGGCCGCCTCGAAAATGGCGCGTGCCTGCATCTCGGCGATCTCCGGGTAGGAAACGGCGAGCCGGCAGCCGCGATGGCCGAGCATCGGGTTGAATTCATGCAGCGCCTCGGTGCGCTGCCTGAGCTTGTCGGCCGGCACGTTCATGGCGCTCGCGACTTCGGCGAGTTCCGCTTCGGTCTTGGGCAGGAATTCGTGCAGCGGCGGGTCGAGAAGGCGGATCGTCACCGGCAGTCCGGCCATGATCTCGAACAGTTCCAGGAAATCCGAGCGCTGCATCGGCAGAAGCTTGGCCAGCGCGGCGCGGCGGTCCTTCTCGGTGTCGGCCAGGATCATCTCGCGCATGGCGACGATGCGGGCGCCGTCGAAGAACATGTGCTCGGTGCGGCACAGACCGATGCCTTCGGCGCCGAAGGAGCGCGCCATGCGGGCATCGAGCGGCGTTTCGGCATTGGTGCGCACCTTCATGCGGCGCACCGCGTCCGCCCACTCCATGATGGCGGCGAAATCGCCCGACAATTCCGGCTGCAGCATCGCCACGGCGCCCTTGAGCACCTGGCCGTTGCCGCCGTCGATGGTGATGATGTCGCCCTTGCGGAAGGTCTGCCCCATCGAAAGCAGCGTGCCCGCCTTGTAGTCGACCCGCAGCGAGCCGGCGCCCGAGACGCAGGGCTTGCCCATGCCGCGCGCGACCACAGCGGCGTGGCTGGTCATGCCGCCGCGCGTGGTCAGGATGCCTTCGGCCGCATGCATGCCGTGAATGTCTTCCGGGCTGGTCTCGATGCGCACCAGGATCGCCTTGCGGCCCTGCGCCTTAAGATCCTCGGCATCGCCGGAGGAAAAGACGATCTCGCCGGTGGCGGCGCCGGGAGACGCCGGCAGGCCCACACCGATAACATCGCGCGCTGCCTTCGGGTCGATGGTCGGGTGCAGCAGTTGGTCGAGCGAGGCCGGATCGATGCGGCTGACAGCCTCCTCTTTCGAGATCAGGCCGTCCCGGGCCATCTCGACGGCAATCCTGAGCGCCGCCTTGGCGGTGCGCTTGCCGGACCTCGTCTGCAGCATCCACAATTTGCCGCGCTCGATGGTGAATTCGAGATCCTGCATGTCGCGGTAATGCTTTTCCAGGCTGTCGGAGATGGTGACGAAGGACTGGAAGGCGTCCGGCATCAGCTTCTGCAGCGACGGCTTGTCCGAACCCGCCGCGATGCGCGCGGCCTCGGTGATGTTCTGCGGCGTGCGGATGCCGGCAACGACGTCCTCGCCCTGCGCGTTGACCAGGAACTCGCCGTAGAGCTGCCTTTCGCCGGTCGACGGGTTGCGGGTGAAGGCGACACCGGTGGCCGACGTCTCGCCCATATTGCCGAAGACCATGGCCTGGACGTTGACCGCCGTGCCCCAGCTTTCGGGAATATCGTGCAGGCGCCGGTAGGTGATGGCGCGGTTGTTCATCCAGCTCGAAAACACCGCGCCAATAGCGCCCCAAAGCTGCTCGTGCGGGTCCTGCGGGAACGGCTTGCCGAGTTCCTCCTCGACCTTGGCCTTGTAGAGCGCGATGACGCCTTGCCATTCCTCTGATGTCAGTTCGGTGTCGAGTTCATGTCCCAGGCTCGCCTTCTGGTCTTCCAGGATTTCCTCGAAGACTTCGTGGTCGAGGCCCATGACGACATCGGAATACATCTGGATGAAGCGGCGGTAGCTGTCATAGGCGAAGCGCGCATCGCCGGAATCGCGGGCCAACGCTTCAACCGTCTCGTCGTTGAGGCCGAGATTGAGCACGGTGTCCATCATGCCCGGCATCGAGGCGCGGGCGCCTGAACGCACGGACACCAGAAGCAGCTTCGAGGGATCGCCAAACCGGCGGCCGGTCAGCCGGCCGATATGGTCGAGTGCGGTGGCGACATCAGTCTCCAGCCCGGTCGGATATGTCCGGCCGTTGGCGTAGTAGGCATTGCAGACCTCGGTGGTGATGGTGAAACCCGGCGGCACCGGCAGGCCGAGGCTGCACATCTCGGCAAGATTGGCGCCCTTGCCCCCCAGCAGATTCCTGTCGCCGGCACGGCCTTCCGCCGCACCATCGCCAAAGGTGAAAACCCATTTGGTCATGCTTTGCTCTCCGGTTGCAGGAGATTGGAAAGATTGGCGAAACGGAAAGTTCCGCCCGTGTCCGACACCGGAGCGATAGGATGCTGCAGTGCGAAAGGCAAGCACCGGACAAAGTCCTTGGGCCGCTACAATCGATTAAGAAAAAGCCCGATCCCGGGATGCGTCAAAAAGACTTGCCAGATAGCGGCGTCCGGATATAGAACATAAAGGGAACAAAGAGGCGTCAGATGAAACTGTCCGGAAGACTAGACTACCTGGAAATGCCTGCGACCGGTGGGACACTGGATCGGTTGAAAGCCTTCTACAGCACCGCCTTTGCCTGGTCTTTCACCGATTACGGGCCGACCTATTCAGCCTTCGCCGAGGGGCTGGACGGCGGATTTCAAGCCGATGCCGCGGAAGCGCCGGCCAAGCCTTTGCCCGTGCTCTACAGCCGCGAACTGGAACAAACCCTGCGCGCGGTCGAAAGCGCCGGCGGCACGATCGTCAAGCCGATCTTCTCGTTTCCCGGCGGCCGGCGATTCCACTTTGTCGATCCGGCCGGCAACGAGCTGGCGGTCTGGAGCGAATAGCCCGCTTACCATTCGCCGCGCCGTCGTGGCCGCCTTTCCGGCCCCCGCTCATAAGCATTGTGCTTTTCGGCTGCTCTGCTAATAACGCGCCGCACGAGCGACTCTGACGGCTATTGGGGCGTCGCCAAGTGGTAAGGCATCGGTTTTTGGTACCGACATTCCCAGGTTCGAATCCTGGCGCCCCAGCCAAGCACAAATTTCACTTGTGTCCGAGCACGCACCGAAACCGCCCCAAAGGCGAAGTGCCCGCCCCTCATGTCGCATCCGCTGTAGCAACGTCATTTGCCGACATGCCCGGTCCACAGCATGCCGTCAGGACAGGCGTTCGTTTTCCTTCCGCATATCTTGTCTCGTTGCTTCAAGTTTTCCATGTCAGCATTTGGTCTGACCTGCACCCCTCAAATGTGTGCTATTTTTGTTACATTATTCGGGCTTCTGTCTAAAATCTTTGGTTTAGCCTTAGCTTAATAATGAAACGCTCACGTTAATTTGTAAGGATGGTGAGCAAGGCCAGGCGCCAAGCTCGGCCGGGGCGCTCCTAGACGAGCGCGGGGAAACGTGGGTGGGAAAATGATGACGAAAGGTCTGTCGACCAAGGTCATGGGCGTTGGTCTCTTGATGACTGCTACCATGCTGAGTTGCTGGAGCGCTCAAGCGCTGACGCTCAAGGAGGCCATGGCCGTTGCGGTCGAATCCAACCCGGAAATCGGCCAGGCCATCGAAAACCGCGAGGCAATCGAGTTCGAGCTGCGACAGGCAAAGGGGCTCTATCTTCCAAGTGTCGATGTCGAAGCATCAGCCGGCGTTCGTCGCCTCGACAATTCATCGCGGCGCGCGCTTTCCATCGAAGATGATTCGCTCTATCCGGCCGAAGCCGACCTCGTGGTCACCCAGAAACTTTGGGACAGCGGCGCCCGTCGCGCCGAGATGAGCCGCCAGGCGTCGCGCGTCGATGGCGCATCGTTCCGCGTTCTCGAGCGCTCCGAGTTCATTGGCCTCTCGGTGGTTCAGGACTACCTCGAATACATGCTGCAGACGTCCATCGTGGCGGAGGCGAAAAAGAACCTCGGCTTCCATCAGGCCATCCTGAGCGACATCCGGGCCGGTATCGAAGGCGGCGGCTTGAACGAAGCCGACCGCCAGCAGGCCGAGGAACGGCTGTTCGCGGCCAAGGCTCGGGTCCAGGAAGCTTCCGAAGAACTGGAAGCGTCCAGGATACGCTTCTTCAAGACCGTCGGAAAGCCGCTGACCAATGCTTCGCGGCCGGGTTCCGTGGCCAAGGCTCTGCCGAGGTCGCTCGACGAGGCGCTTGGCCTGGCACGGACAAACAACCCTCGCGTCCACATGGCCAACAGCGATCTCAATGCTTCCGCGGCCCAGGTCGACGCCGCCCGGGCCAAATACGGCCCTGAAATCATTGCCGAGGGCCGCGCCAGGGGCGGCTATGACATTGATGGCGACAATGGCGATGCGTCCGACCTGCAGGCCCGCGTCGTGTTGCGCTGGAACCTCTATCGAGGCGGCATCGACAAGGCCAACGAGCAAGAGCAGATCCGCCGCAACAGCGAGCAGCGGCTTGCGATGCACCAGGTTCTGCGGGAAATCGAGGAGGCCGTGCGCACCTCGTGGGACCGCCGCTTCCGCCAGGCCGACCTGGCAAAGACGCTGAAGCAGCAGGCTGCCGCGAATGAACGGCTGGTGGCGTCCTATCGGGAGCAGTTCAAAGTCGGACAGCGCTCGCTGCTCGATGTCCTTGACGCGCAGAACACGCGCTTCAACACCGCGACGCTGGCCGACACCGCCTCCTACGCATCGCTGTTCGCGGAATATCGCCTGCTGGCGGCGACCGGACAATTGCTGAAGACCATGGATCTGCAACCCGCCAAACAGGCCACGGCCTACGCCGAGGGCGAGTTTGCGGTGCCGCCGACACCGGACACCGAAACCTATGCGCGGACCCCGTCGGAACAGAAGAACGACCTGCCCTTCGACATCCTTGCCCCGGTCAGGAAGAAGTGAGCCGGTGTAAGGAGCGTTGAAGGTTCTGGCGGGCGGGTCGTGAATCAGCAGCCTTACATCCTGTCGCCCAAGGAGGCGTTCAAGGCCTGTTTTTCGGCGGTCGCGGCTTATCTCGGCAGGCCGAGCGCGGAGACAGTGCTGTTTGCCGGGGTGCCGATTTCGGACACGCGCATCGAGATCGCCGAGATCAGGCATCTTGCCGAGCGCATCGGCCTCGAAACCCGCGAATTCAACCATCGCGACTTCTTGCGCGGTCGTGTCGATCTTCCGGCCATTGTCTTTCGTGTCAGCCAGTTGCCGATCGCCCTGCTGGCGGAGGCCGAGGGCGAAGCCTATCTCACCGCCCCACAGGAAGACGGACGGACCGCGATCGGCAAATCCGAGCTGGCCGCGAGCTACATCAGTGGCGGCGTGTCCTTCTCGATCACCTATGCCAATGCCACCGAAGGCATGAAGGTCGGATCCGCGCAACAGATCGAGCGGCGCCATTGGCTTACGGGAACGATGGGGGCTTTCTGGCGCACCTATTCGAAGGTCGTGCTGTCGGCGATCTTCATCAATCTGCTCGCCATCGCCTCACCGATCTTCACCATGAACGTCTATGACCGCATTTTGCCGAACAAGGCGATATCGACGCTCTGGGTGCTGGCGATCGGCATCGGTGCCGTCATTCTCTTCGACCTGCTTTTGAAGACCGCCCGGGCCTCGCTCATCGACTATGCCGGACGCAGGGCGGACCTGCGGATATCGTATCTGCTGTTCGAGAAAGTGCTGAATTCATCGTTGTCCGCGCGACCGGGCTCGACCGGAGAATATGCCAACCGCGTCACGCAGTATGAATTCGTCAGGGAGTTCTTCACCTCCAATACCATCAGCGTCTTCATCGACACGGCCTTCGTCTTCATTTTCCTGCTCGTCATCTACGCGATCGGCGGCTGGCTGGTCATCATACCGGCTTTGGCGTTCGTGGCGTCGGTCATCGTCGGCCTCGTCACGCAGCGCCGCATCGGCAAGCGGGTCGCCGCCTCGCTGAATGAAGCGTCGCAGCGTCAGGCCCTGCTGGTCGAGTCTATTTCCACGCTGGAGACGATCAAGTCGCTGCGCGCCGAAGCCTATCTGCTGAGGAAATGGAGCGAGCATTCGAAAAATGCCGCCAATACCTCCGAAAAGATCAAGCAGCTCTCGGCGGCGGCCGGCAACCTGACCCAAGCCATCCAGCAACTGGTGACGGTCGCCCTGGTCGTGGCCGGCGCCTATGCCTTTTCGGAAGGGCATGTTTCGACCGGGGCCATCATCGGAACGGTGATGCTGGCGAGCCGGGCCGTGGCGCCGCTCGGCCAGATCGCGATCACCTTGTCGAGGTTCCGCCAGGCCATGCTTTCCCTGCGAATGGTGAATTCCATCATGGCCCAGCCGGAGGACCGGCCGGACACGGTGGGTTTCGTCAATCGACCGATCCGCAACGGCGCGATGACGTTCAAGAATGTCGGCTTCGTCTACCCCGGATCGGAAAACGAGGTTCTGTCCGGCCTGAACTTCTCGGTGAGGCCAGGGGAGCGCATAGGCATCATCGGCCGCATCGGGTCCGGCAAAACGACGATGGGGCGCCTGATCGGCAGGCTTTTCCTGCCGAGCTCCGGCGAACTGCTGCTGGATGGCATCGACATACGCCAGTATCACCCGTCCGAAGTGCGAGCCGCCGTCGGCATCGTCGCGCAAGCTGGCGATCTGTTTTCGGGCACCGTGAAGGAGAACCTGCTCATGGCCTCTCCGGAGGCAACGGACGAGCAGATCATCGAAGCCGCGAAGGCCGCCGGCGTCGACGAATTCGTCTCTCGCCATCCGCGCGGCTACGACATGAATGTCGGCGAGCGCGGCACCAATCTCTCCGGCGGTCAGAGACAGACGGTGGCGATTGCCCGACTGCTTTTGACCAAGCCGAAGATCGTCTTTCTGGATGAACCGTCCGGCTCGATGGACCTGGCCTCGGAACGGCAGTTGATCAAGCAACTCAAGACAGCTTTCGACCACAACACGACGCTGATCGTATCGACGCATCGCTTCAGCATGCTCGAACTGGCTGATCGCCTTATTGTTGTCGAACAAGGAAGGATAGTTGCTGATGGGCCTAAACAACAAGTCATCCAGGCACTGCAGAAATCGAGTGCCTGAGTGAGGAAATTATATCGGATTGAGGCCGATATAATAATGGGGCGTAAGAAATGCTTGCCAGGGAAGACCGCCCGCCGCTTTTTGCGACGGCGTCCATATTTATCATAGCGGCGCTCTTCGTCGCCTTTGTCGCCTGGGCATCGTTCGCCGAAGTCGACGAGATCGCGCGCGGCGACGGCAAGGTCATCCCGGCCTCCAAGACCCAGGTCATCCAGGCCAGCGAACCGGGCGTCGTCCAGGAAATCGCGGTGAAGGTGGGCCAGGTCGTCAGGAAGAACGACCTCATCATTCGTCTCGACAACACGTTGAACACGTCCAGCCTGGGCGAACAGCAGGCCAAGGCGCGGGCATTGCAGGCGCGCATCGCCAGGCTCAAATACGAACAGAGCGGCAGCATCACCGGATCATTTCCGTGTCCGCAGGACATTCAGTCGGTGGCGCCGCAAATCTGCGACAACGAGCAGAACCTCCTCGTCGCCCGGCGCGAGAACTTCGACAACAAGCTGTCGGTGCTCAAATCGCGCCTCGACCAGCGCGAAAAGGAACTTGACGAGGCGAACGCCAATTTCGACCGGCTGACGAAGAACCTGGCCGTGAGCGACCAGCAGGCGAAGCTGGTCGAGTCGATGGTCAAGAAAGGGCTGATGGCAAAGACCGAACAGCTCAAGGTCGAGCAGGAGCAGACCGAACTCAACGGCCAATTGAACCTGGCCGGAGAGACAATAAAGAAGGCCAAGTCGGCAATCACCGAGGCGCAGCTCCAGGTCGAAGAACTCGGGCTACAATTGAAGCAGGAAGCCCTCGACGATCTGACGCAGGCATTGGCCGATCTTTCGGTGGTGGACGAAACCATTCGCGGCGCCACGGACAAGGTCGCGCGAACCGACATCCGCTCTCCGGTGGACGGCATCGTCAACACGATGGAACTGAACACCGTCGGCGCCTTCGTCCAGCCGGGCTCTGTCGTGGCCGGCATCGTGCCCACCTCCGAAACATTGCTGGTCGAAGCGCGTGTTTCGCCTCGCGATGTCGCCTTCATACGCCCCGATCAGGATGCCCTGATAAAAGTCACCGCATACGACTTCTCGATCTTTGGCGGCATCGAGGGCAAGGTTTCCAACATAACCGCGGACAGCCTGGTCGATCAGAAGACCGGCGAACCCTATTACCAGGTGCGTGTCGCGACCGAGAAATCGACACTCGAGCGAGACGGAAAGGCATATTCGATCATCCCCGGCATGATCTGTTCGGTGGATATCAAGACCGGGCGCAAGACGATCCTGAGCTACCTGCTGAAGCCGATCAACAAGGCACGCCAGGAGGCAATGAGTGAGCGGTAGCGCCATCTCTCCGTCTGCCCCGAACGATCGTCTGCTCGTGCCGCTTCCGGCAGAGGATTTCGGGCTCGAGTTCCGCGTCGTGGCGCGTGGCGGGGTACGGCGCGGCATTCGCCTGGAGCGGGCTTTCTGGCTGTCGCTGAAGCAGATGGCCGAGAACCGGAAATGCACGATCGGCATGCTGATCGACGAGATCGCCGAAAGTCATGCGGAGAACGGAAACCTCACCTCGGCAATTCGGGTGGCCTGCATACGCGAGTTGGGCAAGGAGAACCTGAATTTGCGCAGGCTTGCGTCGATCAGGACGGTAAGCGCCATTCTGCTCGCCTGTCCGTCGCCGGCTTTCGCCCTGGCATCGACGAAGAAGATCGTGACGTTCAACGCACCGTTCCAGCATCTGGTCAAACGGCAGCTCCCGACGGCATTCGACGAAGACACGCGGCAGGATCTGAAGCTGGCGCTGGATCTCAACGTGGCGGATATATTCGCGCGCCTTGACACCAATGGCGACGTTGCCGTCGCGAGCGGATTTGTGATTGGCGCCGGCGAGCGCCGTTACCGGGGCCAGTTGAACGTGGTGCGGGCGCCGGTTCTGGACCTGGAACTGCTGATGGCTTTCGTCTTCAACGGCTAGGGCGATCGGCCTGCGTCTACCTGACGCCCGCCTCGACACCTTCGCCAGGCGCGACCGTCTCGAAGCCACCCTTGAGGCCGGCCACCTGCGCGCCCCCCGGCTTGGAACCGTGTATCCATGCCCGGTCGGTGCTGAACGAGTAGAGCGGCTGATAGTCTGGAAGCGCGCTATCCCTGAGGACCGTGTTGTTGAGACTGTCGAGAATGTAAGCGCCGCTCGCAGTGCTCACCGAAAGCACGGCGTGGAAGAACCCACGCTTGCGGTCCTGGAGAACGACCAACGACATGCTGCGCGCCGGAATGCCCGCCCGCAAGAGCGCCGTCATCTTGAGGATTGCGAAATCCTCGCAGTCGCCGGCGCGGTTGGCGAGGATCTCCGAAGGCTTCGCCCAGTAGTCGAGCTTGCCGTAGACGACGCTGTCCTTCCTGTAGGCGATCAGGCGATTGATGCCGCTGTTGATGAACGACAGTTTTTCGACGAACCCCTTGTCCTGAGCAGCCGAGATCATCGCCGCGAAGGCCCGGCTCTTGTGGTCGCAGGCACTGCCCGCGGTGCAACCCTCAATGGCCTGGTAGACCGGCGCCCAGCGCGCCGAAACAGGAAAATTGCGCATGGACAGCGCAACCGACCCGAACACACCCGGAATGATCGCCGCCGTCTGGATGGGGTCGATGCCATGGTCGTCCCGCGCCAGAGACGGGCTGGCCACGTCTGCCGCCGAAACAGGGCTGTAGCCGTTCAGCGCAATGCTGATCCGGTAAGGGGCAGCGGGCTGCCAAGGCTGGTATCGTTGCAGCGAAACACCGCCGAGACAAGGTGGCGCCTGCACCGCGCCTGGCATTGCGGTTTCGGCCGCGACATCGCCGGCGAAGGGCTTGGCGAGAGCGTTCTGTGCCAGCCCGGCGATGCCGACGGCCAGCAGAAGCGACTTGAGTTTGATCTTCCCCGGAGCAGTCTTTTGTTTTTTCATGGCGCCCACCTTTGACTGTGGACGCTACCAATCTTGTCTCAAATTACTGGAAAGGAAGGTGGATAACTTTCCTGCAAAACGCTTCAGCGATTTTGTGTAAAATTTTATATATATTTATACTTGTATTTACCAAATTTGTCGCGCCTTTCGCGCGCGAGCGCTCCGCATCGAAGCCAGTATATAACCGGCTATATGTTCACAGTTTACCAAGCGTAAAAAATGTCATTATCGGCATATCCAAATATATAGAATGGATTGACGGACCGTTGCAAAGTCAAGGCGCCGCCTGTCTCTTTCCGGGAAATGCCGGAGGGGTTTGAGCTATGGCGACCAGTATAGAGTTGGACAATCTTTCGGGCTCGTGGGAAGAGCATTCCGTTTCCAACGATCACCACGACCTGACTGTGCCGAGCCAAGTGGTGGCGCAAGCTGCTCCGGCCGAGCAAGCGCCCGCCGCGGCTCAAACCACTCCGGCCTCGTCCGAACCTGTGCCGGTCGATGTCGGTGCCGGCGCCCCCGCGGCCACGCCGCCGGCAGCGAACGCCCCGCACGAATACGTCGCCGACGCGAGCAACGTGGTGAGGCTGCCTGCCAACGTCTCGATCGACAACATCAAGGTCGATGGCCACAACCTTCTGCTCCAGCAGGCGGACGGTTCCGTCATCGTCATCAAGGACGGCGCCCTGAACGTGCCGACCTTCATCATCGGCGACGTCGAAGTACCGCGCGTGGCCTTGATCGCGGCGCTGGAAGGAAGCCATGTCGATGTCGCCTTCGGCGCGGACGGCTCGATGTCGGCAGGGCCGGGGGGTTCGACCTCGAGCGCCGGCGGCAATTTCGAGCAGCCCGCCGGCGGTATCGGCGACGGCTTCGGCCTGTCGGCATTGCTGCCACCCACCGATCTGCAGTTCGGTACACTCGACCGCCGTGAGCTCTTTCTGGGCGTAGCGGAAAAGAACGCCACGCCATCCATCGATCTCACGGGGGAGGCCACCGTCCATGAGGCCGGCCTTCCCTCCCGTGGCGGCGAGCCGGCCGGCTCGGATTCAGCATCGGACTCCGAGACGACGTCAGGCACGATCGGCTTCACCTCGCCGGACGGCGTGTCGGAAGTGACGCTGGGCGGCCATGTGCTGACCGGTATCCCGCAGATCTTCAGCGATGCGACCGGCTCACTGACGGCAAGCTATGTGTTCGATGCCGCCACGGGCACCGGCACGATCAGCTACTCCTATACGCTGGCCGACAACACGTCGGGCGACAATACGAGCGTGAATTTTCCGATTGGGGTGACGGACGGCAATGGCGACCCGGCCCCTCCCGGCAACCTAATCATCAACATCGTCGACGACGTGCCGACAGCCCATGCCGACAGCAACGACGTGACCGAGGGCGCGCTGCTCACCGTCGCGGCCGCCGCCGGCGTGCTGGTCAATGACGTCTCCGGCGCCGACGGCGCCACCATCGACGGCGTGCGCGCCGCAGGCGGCAACACCACCGCCGCCGTATCGGGTGGAGTCGGCACCGACATTGCCGGCCTGCACGGCACGCTGCACCTCAACGCCGACGGCTCCTACACCTACCAGTCGACCGCCAACAACATCACCTCGGCAACGACGGACGTGTTCGTCTACACCATCAAGGATGGCGACGGCGACCTGTCGACCACGACGCTGACCATCCATCTCAGCGATTCCGGGCTGGTCGCACCGGCCGACAGCGACGTCACCGTCGACGAAGCGGCCCTCGACACCTCGACCACCGGCGCAGACCTCACGCACGGCACCGTCACTGGCTCGCTGCCGGGCTCGCCGGCCGAGACCGACGCGACCAACCAGCTCAACGCCTCGGGCGGTGTCGGCGCGCTCACCTATACGGAACAGACCACGGCCGGCACCTATGGCACCATCCACATCAACACCGATGGCAGCTACGTCTACACGCTGACCAGCAACCACCTCAACGCCGAGGCCAATGACGGCGTTCAGACCATCTCGGGCCTGGAAAATTTCACCTATACGGTCACCGACAGCGTCGGCAATTCCACCACCGGCACCATCACCGTCAACATCGTCGACGACGTGCCGACAGCCCATGCCGACAGCAACGACGTGACCGAGGGCGCGCTGCTCACCGTCGCGGCCGCCGCCGGCGTGCTGGTCAATGACGTCTCCGGCGCCGACGGCGCCACCATCGACGGCGTGCGCGCCGCAGGCGGCAACACCACCGCCGCCGTGTCGGGCGGAGTCGGCACCGACATTGCCGGCCTGCACGGCACGCTGCATCTCAACGCCGACGGCTCCTACACCTACCAGGCGACCGCCAACAACATCAGCTCGGCAACGACGGACGTGTTCGTCTACACCATCAAGGATGGCGACGGCGACCTGTCGACCACGACGCTGACCATCCATCTCAGCGATTCCGGGCTGGTCGCCCCGGCCGACAGCGACGTCACCGTCGACGAAGCGGCCCTCGATACCTCGACCACCGGCGCGGACCTCACCCACGGCACCGTCACCGGCTCGCTGCCGGGCTCCCCCGCCGAGACCGACGCGACCAACCAGCTCAACGCCTCGGGCGGTGTCGGCGCGCTCACCTATACGGAACAGACCACGGCCGGCACCTATGGCACCATCCACATCAACACCGACGGCAGCTACGTCTACACGCTGACCAGCAACCACCTCAACGCCGAGGCCAATGACGGCGTCCAGACCATCTCAGGCCTGGAAAACTTCACCTATACGGTCACCGACAGCGTCGGCAATTCCACCACCGGCACCATCACCGTCAACATCATCGACGACGTGCCGAAAGCCATCGGGACGGCCCAGCTCACGGCAAATGTCGATGAGGACGGTCTCCACAATGCGCAGTCGACCGGCAATGTCGACAATCCCCAGCCCGACGGCGAAGTCGCCGGCACAAATTCGGCCATTGCCACCGGCGCCGCCGGCGCCTTGAACCTGCTCGTCGATTTCGGCGCGGACGGCCCGCATCCGACGTCGGCCTTCGGGCTGATCACGCAAGCGGCTCCCTCCGACTCGGGCGTCGATTCGAAGGGCGCGGACGTGCTCATCGTCTCCGACGGCACGACGCTCACCGGCTATGTCGATGTCGGTGGCGGCACGGGCTATCAGGCTGGCACGGACAGGCCGGTGTTCACGCTGACGGTCGGCGCCAATGGCTCCTATGTCTTCACGCTCATCGACCAGATCGACCATCCGACGCTGAACGGCGTCGCGGGTGACAATACGGAAAACACGCTGGCTAATGGCGGGATCGATTTTTCGTCATTCATCGTTGCCAAGGACGGCGACGGCGACACCGTCGCATTGGCGGACGGCACGTTCAAGGTCCAGGTGCTCGACGATGTTCCGCAGATCACCGCGCGGGACGCCAACACCACAACGACCACAACGACGGAAACGATCGTCTACACGTTGCAGGCCGGCAACACCGACGTGCGTGGCATGGACGGCGCCGGCAACCACGACATCAAGCTGACCGGCGTCGACGTCAATGAGGGCGACAATTCCGTCAACACGACCGGCACCAAGATCGGCATCGGCGACGGCCAGATCATCGATGGCTATGAGACCCATCCAGGTGTGACCGGACCTGAAATCCTGACCCTGGATTTCGTCAACAATCTCGTGGTCACGCCCCATAATCCCAATCCGCCGACCGTTACCGACAGCGGCTCCTATGACGTCTCGTCCGTCAGCTTCACCATAGACGTCGCGGAAGCCAAAGGCATCGAGAGCGCGGTCCTGTTCATCGGCGCGAAGGACGGCGGCGTGTTCGAGCCGTTCACGGTGAACGTCAATGGCGTGCTGACATCAGGCACCGCCGTCTTCGAAGGCGGCGTGCAGGTCGGCTACGCCTTTGCCGGCGTGCCGGACGGCGCTACCGTGGACGTTATCGGCAGCACGCCATTCGACCAGCTCAAGGTGGGCAACTACAACAACTTCACGTTCGATTCCAACGCGGGCGGCACCGATGCCACCTTGAGCGGGGGAAATCCGTTCAAGATCTTCGGCATCGAAGCGAAGATCACGACGGTCACGACGCAGACCGAAGTCTTCCATGTCAGCCACGACGAATCCGCCGGCGTCAACAATGCTGCCGATCCCAATCCTGCCGATGATACGGCCCTGCCCCCGCCGGCCCTGGTCCAGGAGGCGGACGCCATCGGCTATGCGAAGTCCTCGGCAAGTGCGCTCGGCCTCTTCACCGCCTCGGTCGGCGCCGATGAAAACGCCAGCTTCTCCTTCGCCGTGACCGATGCGAACGGCAATGCGCTGGTCAATGTCAATTCCGGGCTGAAGACGCTTGACGGTTCGACGATCCTGCTTTCGACCAATGCCGACGGCGTGCTTGTCGGCTCGGCCAATGGCGTCGACGTTTTCAAGGTTTATGTCGACCCGACCGGCGCGGTCTGGATCGGCCAGTACCAGCCGATCGCGCATGGTGTCGCCGGCGGCAGCGCGGCGGCCTTCGACGACATCGCGACCGTCGCCGCCGATCTGCACGTGAAGGCGACAATCACCGATTTCGACGGCGATTCGAGCACCGCCGTTTCCCATGTCGCCCTGAGCATCGAATTCCAGGATGACGGCCCGGTGGCTGTGGATGATCAGGATTCGGTCACCGAGGACGGGCCGCTGACAGCTGACGGCAACGTTGTTACCGGCACGGGCGGAAGCGACGCCAATATCACCGACGGCCAAGCCGACCATCTCGGCAGCGACGGATTCGGCGCGATCGCCTGGGACGGCGCGGTCGCCAACCATGTCAACGGGATCTACGGCCAGCTCACGGTTGGCACCGACGGCAGCTACAGTTACGTGCTCTACACGCAGGCCCAGAATCCGGCCGCCTATGCTGCGGTCCAGGGTCTCTCCGCGGGTCAGAGCCTGAGTGAAAATTTCGGCTACACCGTGTCGGACGGCGATGGCGACACCGCGCCGGCGTCACTGACCATTACCGTCAACGGCGCCGATGACATCACCACCATTTCGGGGCTGACGGCACAATCCGAAGGCGGCGACGCGACGGTCGACGAAAAGGGCCTGGCGCCTCGCGGATCCGAGCCGGCAGGCTCCGGTGAACTCGCCGACAGCAATCCCAACAACAATTCCGACCATTCGGAAACCGCCGGCGGCACCTTCGCCTTCAGCTCGCCCGACGGGCTGGGGACGCTGCAGGTCGGCACGACCAGCATCACCTACGCCGCCCTGGCGAATTCCGGTTCGGTTCCGATTGTCATTGCCGGCGGCCCGGCCTACGGCACACTGACGATCACTGGCTTCAGCGGGACAAACGCCGGCGGCACGGTCACCTACAGCTTCACGCTGACCGACAACATTGCGCATCCGACCGCCGGGAGCACCGGCGCGGCTGACCAGCTTTTCGCCAATTATGGCGTCACCGTCACCGACGAGGATGGCAGTTCATCCAACTCGACACTGTCGATCGCCATCAACGATGATGGGCCCGTGGCCGTCAATGACGGCGTGCTGGCCAGCCATGCCGAGAACGTGGCGGGCCTGACCATCGGCACGGTCGCAGGCATCCTGGCCAACGACCATTACGGCGCCGACGGCGCGGCCGCCGCCAATGCGATCACCATCGGCGCCGGCGACCA